>NZ_LN879467.1 GCF_001403635.1 Clostridium massiliamazoniense | reverse complement strand
GTCTTGGAGTTTAGTACTCCTTGACTTTTTTCTATTGAAGCTATATTTTAAAAAAATCAGGTTGTGTTACAGTTGTGTTATTTTTTTTATTTTTAAAGCTATTAGTTTCCTAAAAACGGCTATATTACTACCTTTAATGCGAATTATATTTTTATAACCACAGTCTGTCCAACTTGGAGGTGGTTCAAGTTCATCAGTATTAATATAAATACTATTTTTAATATGACCTTTAGAAGAAGTTTTTTCTTCATCTCCAAATCCAACATGAAAAACTTTAAAATTATTATTTAAAGTAAACTGAGGTGGAACAAGAATTTTATAATTCTTGTAATAACATAAAGAATTTATGTGATAATGCTTCAAATTTCTCATATCTAAAGTATATAGATTTTCATAATTATTAATCTTAAGATAATTACTAATGCTTAAAAGCTCAGTTAAATTTGAATGACAAATTACTATAGGATTTATCTTGGAAAATAAATCTTCTTTTGATTTCTTTTTCATATCTTCAAAATCATTTTTAAAATTAATAAATGGGATGTTTATAGACCTTTTTATATGACCAGAATATTTTTCACCATTTAATTTCCAACCATTAAAGCTATCTCTTGTTCTTATATCTATAAAAATCCACTCTTTATTTTTTATTGCTTCATTAAAAAGTTTCTTCTTAAGTTTTAAAAAGTCCTTCATGTCATAACATCCTTTATATTTTTATACATTTTTAATCTAGCATAGATAATAACATCAATTTATAATAAATCAATTTTGATAATTAATTAATAAACTAAAAATATGAAGTAAATATTAATTTAAAAACAACAAAAAAATTAACACTTTAATATAAATAAAATTTTAATTGTTTATAATTATCAATTTATTAAATTACTAAGAACTTAATTTTTTTATTAATGGACATGAATAAAATTAATTATTAAAATATTACTAGAATAAACTGAGGCTTAATTTCAACTAAAATTTTGATTTTAGTTGAATTTTAATTATCAGGTAACTTGATCTATGGAGGTGATTAAAATATGGAGAGACATTTTGCTTTAAAAAATCGGACAACTTAATCATACATTGGAGGAAATAAAATGAACATAAGAAAAAGTAATATATTTATAGGAAATGCTGCGGGAATATTTTCTGGAATTACTTGGGCCATGAATACGGTCTTAATAGGAATTGCACTAACTTTAAATCCATTAGGAGATCCGTATTTAGCATTTTTCGCGCCATTTTTAAGTAACTTCTTAAATGACTTTTTTGTATTTATATGGACAACAGGATCTTTAATCCTTAGAGGAAGAGCAAAAGAAATAATTCCTAGTTTTTGTAGTAAAAACGGTGTAATATTAATTGTAGCAGGAATCCTTGGAGGTCCTTTAGGAATGCTATTTTATATACTAGGGGTTAAATACTCTGGTGCAGCATATGCTTCTATTATCTCATCAACTTATCCTGTTTTAGGAGCAATAATTGCGAGAATTTTCCTTAAAGAAAAATTGCCTATGAAAACATACTTAGGACTAATTTTAATAATAATAGCAATTATATTCATAGGTTATAAACCAGGAAGTCTTGCAGTAAATAAAAGTCATTTATTATTAGGACTAATATTCTCATTCTTATCAGCATTAGGCTGGGGAATCCAAGGTGTATTCCTATCTTGGGGAATGAAAAAAGAAACTATATCTCAACATATGGCACTTGTTATAACAGTATTTTCATCTCTTGTTATAGATGTTGCTATAATACTACCACTAATTGGTGGTTTAAAATATGTGGGTATAACAGTATTCTCACACTCAGGTTTAATAGCATTTATAGCAGCTGCTATAGGGGCATTTTCTACTTTCCTTTATTATGTTTCAGTTCATAAGATTGGACCATCAAGAGCAATGGGACTTAATATAACTTACGGTCTTTGGGCAGTAGTTTTACAAGTACTATTTATGCATAGTAAAATGGACTATAAATTATTACTAGCAGCAATTTTAATAATTGTAGGTGTACTTTTAGGTGTTGCTAGAAAAAAAGAAATGGTAGAAAGTTAATATGATATCTGCTTTATATAAATATATACTTGAATTATTCTGTTACTTTACAAGTATATTTATAATTCCAAAACAATACTTTAATAGTATAAAATTAGATATATGACAATATAAATTTATAAGTATCATTACAAACTTATTTTAATATAGATTATCAAATAATTAATTTTTATAATTATAAAAATATCCTTGAATTTATAATTTTCAAGGATATTTTTTTATTTTTATATTATTTTTTCTCTTATCCTTATTCGAATTATTAAAATTACCTTTTAAGATTTTATTCATTGGAAAATTTATTTAAATATAAAATCATATATTTTCTCAAGAAAATATTAACTAACTTTATCAATATTTATATTTTGTTAAAAAACATCTCAATATTAATAATAAAATCACTGTTTTTTATTCATATTTTAATAGAAACTTAATTAATAAATTAATATTTCTTTAACAACTTTTAAGGAAATTACTTCCTTGATAAATGCATATCATTCGCATTATTACTAACTTATGATTACTTACCAAACTAAATAATAGAAAAAGTTTCTTATGTTTTTCCTTGTAATTAACAAAAAGTTAACTTGATTATTAACAAATTTGGTACTAATATTTTAGTTGAAAAAAATCTATTAATTGATAACACTATTTCAATTAGTATTTTTATAACAAATGAAAGAAGGTTTTCAGAATGCACATTCCAGATAACTATCTAAGCCCATCAACATGTGCTGTCATGGGACTTACTATGCTACCAGTATGGAAGCACTCAATAACAAAAGTTAAAAATGAAATTAGTAAAAAGAAAATGCCTCTTTTAGGTATTTGTGCTGCCTTTTCATTCTTAATTATGATGTTTAATGTTCCTACTCCTGGTGGAACAACAGCCCATGCAGTAGGAGCAGTTTTAATTGCACTAATACTCGGTCCATCGGCAGCTACTATAGCTGTAACAATAGCACTCTTAATTCAATGTCTTTTCTTTGGTGACGGAGGCGTTCTAGCTTTTGGTGCTAATACTTTTAATATGGCATTTGTTATGCCTTTTGTAGGATATTATTTATTTTCTTTCTTAAGAAAAATTTTTAAAAGCGAAAAAGGTGAACTAGTAGCTGCTTTTATAGGAGCTTATGTAGGTCTTAACGCCGCTGCTTTTTGTGCTGCTGTAGAACTTGGAATTCAACCACTATTATTTAAAGATCCAACAGGACATCCTTTATACTGTCCTTATCCTTTAAGTGTTTCTATTCCTGCTATGGCCTCTGCTCACGCTATAATAGGTCTTATAGAAGGTGCTGTAACAGTAGGTGTTTATGCCTATATAAAAAAAGTTTCTCCTGCTACAATTCAAACAAAACATTTTACTGGAGAAGCAAAAGAAAATAATAACTTCTTATTCAAATCACTTCTTGCTTTAATAGGTGCTATGGTTATATTAACTCCTATTGGATTAATAGCATCTGGTTCGGCTTGGGGAGAATGGAGTTCTGATGAATTACAAACAATGGTTGGTTATATCCCTAAAGGAATGGCTCACGGTTCAATTTACCACGCCTTTGGAGATGGATATGGCTTTAGTGGAATGGGAGATATTTCAGGATACTTATTATCCGCTGTCCTTGGTGCTGTTGTTTTAATAATTATTTTCAAAGTGCTTGGCTCTTTAAAGAAAGATTGAGGAATTAACGATGACTGATAAAGATTGGTTATTAAAAAAAGATAATTATGTTCCAAAAAATGATAAAGATAAATTTATAAATAAAACTATAATGTCATTAATTGGAGTATTATCTAAAATTAAAAAGAATAGCTTAGTTAAAGATAATATAGTTTATAAAGTAAATCCCTTAGCTAAGATTTTAGGTTCTTTATTAATTATAATTATGTTATCTTTATCTAAAAATACGAATTATACCTTTATAATAGGTGCATTTATAATAGGAATCTTAAGTATTCTAGATGGTGATGATATTTTAAGAATTTTAACTGTTAGTATTATAATTCCTATATTCACTCTTATAATGCTAATACCGTCTATGTTATTTATGAATAATCTTTATAGTAGTCTTATATTAGTTCTTAAAATATTTTTAACTGTTATTTTAATGAATATTCTATCTAGTACAAGTAATTGGCACAGTGTGACGAAATCTTTAAAATCACTTTTTGTACCTGACATATTTATACTTGTTTTTGATATAACATTAAGATATATATTTTTACTTGGAGAATTCTCCTTAGACATGCTTTATTCCTTAAAGCTAAAATCTGTAGGTTTAAATAAAGATAAACGTAATTCTCTATTAAGTGTAATAGGAAATTTGTTTTTAAAATCTAAAAACATGGGAGAAGATGTTTACTCTGCTATGGAATGTAGAGGATTTACTGGTGAATATAAAAGTATAACAAAATTTAACTTCACTTATATAGATTATATATATTGTCTTTTATGCTTTGGAGTATTTTTATTATACTTTATATACCACTAAAATACTTAGGAGGAAGAAATGATTGAACTAAAAAATGTATCCTTTTATTATAATGAAAAAAATAAGGCTTTAAATAATATAAACCTTAATATAAAAGAAGGAGAATCTGTGGCTCTAATAGGACCTAATGGTAGTGGAAAATCAACTCTATTAAAATTATTAAATGGTATTGTTTTTCCTAAAGAAGGTACTTACTTATTCGATAAAGATGAAATAACTGAAAAAAAATTAGATAAAGGAACTTTTGCTAAATTATTTCATAAAAGAATAGGCTTTGTTTTTCAAAACTCTGATGCACAGTTATTTTCATCTAATGTTTATGATGAAATTGCCTTTGGTCCAAGACAAATGGGACTTGCTGAAGATGAGGTTGAAATGAGAGTAAATGATTGCCTAGAATTATTGGATATTGAACATTTAAAAGACAGGGAACCATATAACCTAAGTGGTGGAGAAAAGAAAAGAGTTGCTATAGCTAGTGTACTTTCTATGAATCCAGAGGTAATAGTACTTGATGAACCAATGAATGAAATTGACCCTAAGGGAAAACGCTTCTTAAACGAATTTTTTGTAAAATTAAATCAAAGCGGTAAAACAATCATTTGTTCAACTCATGAGTTCCATTATGTTCAAGGTCTTTTTCAAAGAGCTATTGTATTCTCTGAAAATCATGAAATAATACGAGATGATAATTTTGATACTATCATTAATGATACAGAATTTTTAATAGAACATAATATTATATAATAAAAGGAATAGAGGATGTATCTATAGGATATATCCTCTATTTCTTTTCCTATTAATTTTAAAATGCTTTTTCCACTTCTTATCTTTTATTTTTTCTTTTTAAATAAAATCTCTTATATGTTAAATAAAAAATTATTATTAAATTATCAATACTACAAGTAAAATAGTAATCATTTATAACTACTCCTTATTTTAAATTCAATTATTAGACATAAAAAAAGAAAAAAGTTTACTTTAAAATTTAATTTTTATTTCTTTTTTAATTAAAATATATAAAAATATTTATTAAATAATTTGAAACTTAAATTATTAATGAAATTTTTAATAAATATATTTAGTTATTTTTAAAAAATTCAACAAAATTGCAGTTTTTTTTAATATGCTATATACTATTTATGAAATATTTTCTAGTTATACATTTATAAAATTATTATTTTAAATTAAACAAATGAAAATTATTAAACAAAGGAGAAAGAAATGAGAATTTCAAAAATAACATATGTAATAATTATCTGTCTATTTGTAGGTGCTTTTGGTTCTTATTTATTTAGACACTATATTACTAAGAATCCAAAAGAAAGTCCTAAAATTCAAGTACAAAGTGCTGCTACAGAAAATCCATCAAAAACTCATTATGCCAACAACCCCGTGAATTCATCTACAGGACTTCCTGAGAAAGCTGAAGTTTTAAGCACTTTATCTAGTGGTGCAATAGTCTATGATTCTCCTACTAGCACTAAACCCTATGGTGTTTTAAATAGCAAAACCATAGTTAATATAAAAGGGAAAACTGGAGATTTATACGAAATAAATTTTGACAATCATAACCTTTATATAAGTAATAAAGATATAACTTTTAATATAGGTTAGACTTAATTTAAATAGAGATAAACAAAGGATTAGTGAGAAATAGTCTAAATGACATTTCACACTAATCCTTTACCATGTATTCTAAATATTTATTTAAAAATATATGTCTGAAAATTCTACTTTTGTTTGTACTATAACAGAATCCTCTTCACAATCCCTATCATGATTTTCTACTACTTTATCATCTAATATTTTTATTGGAAGTTCTATTATAAATTCACTTCCTTTTCCTAATTCTGATTTTACATAAATATCACCTTCATGCAATTCTACAAAAGACTTAACTATTGAAAGCCCTATTCCACTGCCTTCATTTCGCCTCATAAAACTTTCATCCACTTGTACAAATTTCTCAAATATTTTATCTAATTTATCTTCCTCTATTCCTATTCCAGAATCTTTAACTGATATTCTAATCTTCTCATCAATATTTTCAACATTAACTTCAATTATTCCACCTTTCTTGGAGAACTTTATTGCATTAGAAAGTAAATTCAAAATTATTCTATCAATCTTATTTGGATCTAATGCAGTATAAATTTCCTCATCACTGGTATCAAAGACTATATTAAGGTCTCTTGTTTCTGCATAAGGTATTGCTGATTGAACTATACTCTCAACTAGCTCTACAGTATTTATATTTGTAAGCTTAAAATCCATGAACCCTCCTTCTATTTTTGCTGTATCAATTATATTGTTTATTAACCTAAGAAGTCTATAACAATTTTGATTTATTATTGATAAGTTATTATTAATGCCCATGTCTTCACAGTACCCTTCTTTATTGTCAAGTTTTAATTTTATTAACTGCATTGCAGACATTATTACACTAACAGGAGTTCTAAGTTCATGACTTATATTAGAAATAAAATGACCTTTTGACTGACTTATTTCCTCTGCTAATTGCTTAGCCTTTAAAAGCTCTTTAGTGTATTTTATACGATTTATTATAAAAATTATAAGTGCTATTATTATGCTAAACAAACCAAGTAATAATATAGATATTGGTATTATTATTGTTTTGTATTGTTCCCAAAAACTAAGAGGTTTATTTAATATAATAGACTCTAAGGGCAAGTCTTTTTCTTTTATATTAAAATCCTTAAGCCTATTATAGTCAAAAATATATTGATTTACTGCCTCTCCCTCAATATACCTTTTTTCAATCTTTTCTCCTAATAAAATATTCTTAGCCATTCTTCCTGCTTCTTTTCCTTGATTAAAATGACTTATTGTCTTTCCTCCAATACTGCCAGCCCCTATTCCATAACTTATTATATTGTAAATAGGTACCTTAGTAGTATCATAAATTAATCTGCTCACTTCATCATAAGTACTTACTTTTTCTCCTTTAAAATTTACAGGATAAAACATTAAAACTGCATCTTCTTTAGTGATATCTTTTGTTATCTCATTAATATCTTCTAAATCAAACTCTCTCGTATTTATTGACTTAAAATTATATTCTGTGTACCTTTTTTTACATTCATCTAAAAACTTTCTTGTTCTCCATTTTTCATCATATCTATCTAAAAATATTATATTCTTTACATCCTTATGAAATTTTTTAATTAAAGCTATATTTTCATGTACTGATTCTATTTCATTTACACCAAAAACATTATCCATTTCTAAAGCTTCTTCTATTAATTCACTGTTGCTTACCCCAAAAAATACCATTGGAATATTCTTGAAAAGCTCATTTCTATATTTAACTGCAAAGGCTAAAGCTTCATCATCCCCTAAAATTACAGAACTAAAATCACGATAATTACTAAGTTTATACTTTAATAAATTATAAAAATTCCACTCATTTTCTTTAGTTGAAAACGCCCTTAAATCCATATATTCTATTTGTAATTGAACATCTTCTCCAAGACTTTCTTTTAAACCATTAACCTGATCATTAAAAGTAACAAAACCTGGATTATTTGAACTTATAAACAAAACTTCCTTATCATCAAGTGCATATACATCCTTTTTACTAATAAATCCTATTACAATAAAAAATAAAATTCCTATCTTTGCTATCTTTTTACTTAACTTCATTTTCACCTCTTCAATACTAAATTTTATTAATCATTAAACATTATAACATGCTATTACATTTTCCTACATAAATAGCATAAATTATTAATAAATTGTATTATAAATACAAATTTAATTTACTTTTTTATTTCTTTTTGTCTTTTACCCTTTCAATAATTGCTTATAAAAAAAAAACTATCCCAAAGCTTGATTTCATCAAGCTTTGAAATAGTTCTATAATTAAATCTCTTCACCATTGGAACCTATTACTTTTTTATACCAATAAAAACTTTTCTTTTTCTTTCTTTCTAAAGTTCCATTGCCTTTATCATCTTTATCTACATAAATAAAGCCATATCTTTTTTTCATTTCTCCAGTAGATGCTGATACTAAATCAATACATCCCCAAGGTGTATATCCAATTAAATCTACTCCATCTAATATAGCTTCTTTCATTTCCTTAATATGCTCTCTTAAATACTCTATTCTGTAATCATCAATTATTTGACCATCTTCCTCAACTTTATCTACTGCACCTAAGCCATTTTCTACTATAAATAAAGGTTTTTCATATCTATCATAAAGCTGATTACAAGTTATTCTTAATCCCATTGGGTCTATTTGCCATCCCCATTCAGAAGCTTTTAAATAAGGATTTTTAACTGTTGCAAATACATTACCATCTGTTAATAAAGCTGGATCAACACTTGCACATCTACTTGAATAATAACTAAATCCAATATAATCTACTGTATTATTTTTAAGTATTTCTAAATCTCCATCCTCCATTTTTATATTTATATTATTTTCTCTAAAAAATCTCTTTCCGTAGCCAGGATACTTTCCTTTAGCTTGTACATCTATAAATAAATAATTTTCTCTTTCTATTTCCATAGCTCTTTGGACGTCTTCAGGATTACAACTATAAGGATAAACTGCTCCTGCAGCTAGCATACATCCCATCATAGCATTAGGGATTATTTCCTTTAAAGCTTTAGTAGCTAAAGCACTAGCCATTAACTCATGATGTGCTGCTTGATATTTAACTTCTGTTGGATTTTCTCCCTCTTTAAATCTAATTCCAGCTCCCATAAATGGTAAGTGTAATAACATATTAATCTCATTAAAGCTCATCCAGTATTTAACTTTATCCTTATATCTCTTAAATAATGTTGTTGCATAATTTTCATAAAACCCAACTAATTTTCTATTAGTCCAACCACCATAATTTTCTATTAAAGCAACAGGTAAATCAAAATGACATATAGTAACTACAGGCTCAATATTATGCTTTATCATTTCATCAAAAACTTCATCATAGAATTTTAACCCTTCTTCATTTGGATCTTTATCATCTCCATTAGGGAATATTCTTGACCAAGCTATAGAAATTCTTAAACATTTAAATCCCATTTCTGCAAATAAAGCTATATCCTCCTTAAATTTATGATAAAAATCAATTGCTTCATGTGATGGATAACTTTCATTTACTAATGGCTTTAACTCTTTTATATTTCCTAACATAACATTAAATCTATTTTCACCAGCTGGACAAAGGTCAACATTACTAAGACCTTTTCCTCCTTCTAAATATGCACCTTCACATTGATTAGCAGCTAAAGCTCCTCCCCATAAAAATTCCTTTGGAAATCCTAAATTATTCATATAATAATCCACCCTTCTAGTAATTCATATCATTTTATTACTTGTAATTCTTTCTTTAATATAATCCTAACATAAAAAAAATGTAGAATCGCCTTCTATCTCTGAAAGGATTTTCTACATTTGAATTAAAAATCAAAAAATGAAAATTAATCTATTTTAAAATATTCCTAAGTTAAACTTTTTATTTCTTCCTTATATTTTAGAAAATATCTATTAGCTAATATATCTAAAAATAATTGTAATTTATATCTTCCATTTTTCGCATTGTTATAATCTCCAAGGTAAATAACCTTATCACATTTATTAGATAACTTTAGGGCTGGGTTTTGAGTAATTAAAACTACATTTCCTTTATTATCTTTTATATCATAAAACATTGAACCTTTAGTATGAAGATAATTGCCATCCACAGAAAAAATAATGGACAAGGTATTTTCATCTGTCATTTTTGCTAGTTCCTCTTGTTCTTTTTCCTGTGCTTTAAAATTTATAAATTTCCCCATATTTAAGAATAGAAATTGAAGATGTTCAACTAAAGCCCCTGTTATTTGTATTCCAAAGAAATTGACTTTTTCATAATTATGTATAAGCTCTATTAAATCGTCAATTTCATCTAAATCAATGTTTTCTATAAAGTTTTTTAAATCTAAGGTCATAGAGTTTACAAAACTATCTAAAATTTCTCTATCATTATGATTGTCAAATTTCATATTCTCTAAACTATCTTCTATTATTTCTTTTCCTAACTTCTTTCTTTGTAATAACTTTTTCTTTAGTTCATTAAAACTATCACAATCTAAAGTCTTCGTAAATCTACTTATGGTAGACACAGAGGTATGAGCCTTTTCTGCTAATTCTCCAATTGTCAAAGTTTCTATATCATTATATACACTCTCCAATAGTGCCTTTGCTATATTAACTGAAATATCTTCTTCACTTGTTGTATTTATAATTATCTGTAAGTGATTTATCATATCATATGCCATTTTTTATCTCCTCTGTTTTGTACTCTATTATTATCCATATGAAAATTATACCATTATTTTATCTCTCTATTAAGTCTCTTTACATTCTATTTATAGGTCTTATAAGTAAAGAATATATAAACTATCTCTGTATTTAATAATACTATTAAAAAATTTAATCCGCCTCTAATTTCTATAATAAAAAAATTAATATCCATTAAGTATGTAATAAATATTTGGAAATAACCTTATATTATCATATAATTATAAACGCAGACTTACATCTGAACGCTTAGTGATCCTTACCTAGAAGAGTAAGGCTGTTATTTCCTACTTATATAAGATAGGAGTATTACATCAGATAAAATACTAAGTAATAAATATATAAGAATCTAGAAAGGAGAAATATTAAATGAATTGTTTATTAAATAAATTAAAAACTGAAGACCTTTCTAAAAAAATTTATATTGTTGGAATTGATGGTTTAGGGGGAGCTGGTAAAAGCACTATAGTCAACTCATTAAAATTACAATTAGAAAAGGAAAATTATCCTACTTATATTTTACATATTGATGATTTTATACACCCTAAGCATATTAGATATGATAGTACAAAGGAAGAGTGGTACTGTTATTACAATATACAATGGAGATATGACTATTTAGTAGAAGAAATTTTATCTCCTATAAAAAAAGGAAATGAAATAAATAAAGTAATAGAATTATATGATAAAGAAAATGATAAGTATATTCTTCAATCTCTTTATATCCCACATGGTTCTATTTTAATACTAGAAGGAGTATTTTTACAAAGGAAAGAACTAAGAAATTATTTAGACTTCGTAATTTATCTCGATGTGCCACAAGAAGTTCGACTAAATAGAGTTTTAGTAAGAGATAGCTATATAGGTTCCTTAGAAGATATAAAAAATAAATACCAAAGACGTTACTTTCCAGCTGAAAATAAATATTTATTAGAATATTGCCCTATTGAAAATGCTGATTTTGTCTTAAAATATAAATTAAAATAATCCTCAACTAAAATAGACTCCCTTCATAGTAGCAATTTTTATTATTTCAACTGTATACTATAAAGGGAGCATATCATAATCTATTAAATGCTTTAAATTTTACAAAATAAAAACATAATATATACACTGTACATATATCACTATTTGTATTGCTATTATTACTTTTAAAATTGAAATTACATACTTTTTACCTTTAAACAAAAGAAAAATTACCCCTATCATATAAGGTATTAATCCTGCTATAAAATATCCAATTATCGGTAATATTATACGTATATCTGTTATATTGAATAAAAATGCAAATGGTGCTAAAAAAATTATATTTAGAAGTGCTGCAATTATGATAAACATGTAACCAACTAATAACTTAATAAATGCCATAAAACTATCCACCTCTTCCCCCTTTAATACTACTTTCAAATTAGCAATACATTGTTTTCCAATAGTGTAGCATATCTAAATTAACTTATCTAGTATCTATATTTTTATTGAATAATCCTATAATAGACTTTCTTTTTTTAGTAAAATACAGTAATGTAATATCACTTTTTATTTTTTCTATTATTGTTACATTAGTATATTTAATTAACAATAACTCCAACTAAAATGAACTATTTCATAATTCTAAAATAAGAGCTATGAAATAGTTCAAGATTATAAAATACTTTGTTGAATTTAATCTCCTATAATTATGCCATTATCAATATTTTAATTGTTTCATAATCTATTGTAAGTATATCTTTTTATATTTTTCATTTATATAATCTAAAAAGTACTTAGGATTTAATTCTTCTCCTGTTATTTTCTTTATAAGTTCACTTGGTGAATACACTGCTCCATATTTATGAACATTCCCATTTAACCAATTATGAACCTTTGAAAACTCACCGTTTTTTATATCTAAATACATATCCTTATAGTCTTTTTTCATCTTGTTAAGCATTTGTGCTCCATAAAGATTTCCTAATGAATAACTTGGGAAATATCCAAAGGAACCATCTGACCAATGTATATCCTGTAATATTCCTTCACTATCATTACTTGGACATATACCTAAATATTCTTTATATTTATTATTCCACGCATCTCTCACATCATCAATATCTAAAACGCCATTTATTAGATCCTTTTCTATTTCATATCTTATTATTATATGAAGATTATAAGTTAATTCATCTGCCTCTGTTCTTATTAATGTTGGTTCTACCACATTAATTGCCTCATAAAACTCTTCTAATGATACATCCTTAAGCTCTTTAAACTCATACTTAGCATAATCTAAGAAATACTCCCAAAATTCTTTACTTCTACCTATTAAATTCTCATAAAATCTTGACTGTGATTCATGTATGCTCATTGCTAAAGATGAATCTAAGCCTGTCCACACAAACTCATCAGGAATATCTTGTTCGTATATCCCATGTCCTCCTTCATGTATAGCACTAAACAATGCATAAGTTAATTCTGGATTATTATAATTTGTAGTTACTCTAACATCTTTATTACCGAAACTAGTGGTAAATGGATGTTCACTTTCATCAATTCTTCCTGCCTCAAAATCATAACCTAACTTTTTTAAAACAAAATTTGAAAATCTTTCTTGAGGCTCTTTATCAAAATACCCTAATAGGAAATCTTTGTCTACTTTTTTATTGCCTTTTTTTATTTTTTCTAAAAGCTCTAATATTCCTATTTTCATTTCTTCAAATATTTTATCAAGCTTTTCAACAGTTAATCCCTCTTCAAATTGATTCAATAAAGTATCATATTTATTGTTATCATAACCTAAATATTCAACGAACTCCCTTTTAAAATCAATCATTTTCTTTAAATGAGGTTTAAATATTTCAAAGTCTTTATTCACTTTTGCTTCATGCCATGCGTTTCCTGATATAGCTGCTGCCATAATAAATTCTCTATATCTTTGTTCTGGTATTTTTTTAGTTTCATCATATTCTTTTCTAGCAAGCTTTACCATAGCTCTTTGAACATCATCCATAGAATCCTTATTATTTAAAAGTTCTTCTGTAATTGCTCCCATTTTATCTGAAGTTTTTAATAAAAACATCTCTCCTGCTAAATACTCTATAATAGCCGAACGTTGCTCTATAGCTTTTTTAGGCATTTTAGTTTGCATATCCCAACTAATAAGAGCTAAAGAACTATTTAATTTCCCTATTTTCTCTAATTCCTCTTTTAAAAGCTTTAATTTTTCTTCCACACTCATCAAACTCCTTTTTTCTAATTATTTAATTATACTAACTTTTAACCATTTATAAAACATATACATCTTCTAAAATATAGAATTAATTTAATTAAATATAATATAAAATAAGATAATACTATTAAATCAACTGTTTAAAAGTTGAATTTTGATAAATATTTTAAAACTAAGTCCTCCATATAACCAATATCATATATATACTCTAAGAACCCATCTTCATTAATTTCAGCAAAATTTATAAAAAGCTTATTCCCCTTTTTATTTATAGCTAATCCAATAGAACTTTCTACATTAAAGTTTATATTACCTATGTTTATTAAATCTTCTCTTGTTTCAAAATCATGAAATCTCTCTGCAGAGGCTTCATAAACTTCTCCAAGGCTTATTCTGTATTGTATTCCATCTATAAATCTATAATATCTTACTTCTTCATCAGCTACTGCACCTAATAATAAAAATATCCCTTGATTTTCTGTTTCTAAAATCTCCATGGCTTTTCTCTCTAAGTTATTTGCTTGTACTGATAAATCCTCTAGGTTAAATATGTCTATTAACCCTTCAATATTTTCATTTTCCAAGGAATAATATATGTACTTAAAATCCTTTTCATACTGCTTAAAAAAATAATCTATATTAAAATTTTCTAATTCATAAGTTAATTCTTTCATATTCATACCTCATATATTTTAAATTTTATATTCTTCATTAAATTATACTTCAAAATAGATATTATATTAAATAACTATCTCTTTCCTAATTATTTTATATCATAGCTAGAGGTTGTAAGACTCTTATCTTCTATAAGTAAAAGTATAAAAAAGTAGTTAACTCACATTTCTGCAATTTAACTACTTTACTATCATTATTACATTATTATTTTCCCTAGTTGATATATTAATGTTGAAAGCCCTAGTGCTACTAAGAATGTATATCCAGCTGAGAATAAAGTCCATTTTATAGAATTTGTTTCTCTTTTTATAGCTCCTAAAGCTACTAAACAAGGAGTATATAATAAAGACATCACCATAAAGCTAATTGCACTTAATGGAGTAAATACACCTTGAATTGCTCCTATTAAATCTCCTGATACCGCTGATGTAGAATATACTAATCCCATAGTGGCAATTACTGTTTCCTTTGCTAATACTCCTGTCAATAAAGAAACTGAAGCTTGCCATGTTCCAAATCCAGCTCCACTAAATATTGGAGCTATAAAACTACCTATTCTTCCTAAATAAGAAAATTCACTATAAGGTTCTACCCCCATAGGGAAAGTTCCTAAAAACCATAACACTATCATTGCTGGTAATATTAAAACCCCTGCCTTTTTTAAAAATGAACCTGCCTTATCCCACATTAATAATAATATATTTCTAATTGATGGAACTTTATAAGTAGGTAATTCCATTACAAAATATGAACTTTCTCCTTTAAATAAAGTATTGCTAAATATTTTTCCACATATTAAAGCAACTATAATTCCTAGAACATAAAGAGAAAATAATATTACTGCCTCATATTTATGAAAAAATGCACTTATAAATAACGCATAAATAGGTAACCTTGCTCCACAAGATATAAATGGATTTATAAGAATAGCTATCATTCTATCCTTCTTATTATCCAATGTTCTTGTTGACATTATTCCAGGAACATTACATCCTATGCTAACTATCATTGAAACAAAGGTTTTTCCATGTAGACCAAGTTTTCTCATAAGTCTATCCATAACATAAGCAGCTCTAGCCATATACCCACTATCTTCAAGAATTCCTATTAATAAATACATAACCATAATTAATGGTAAGAAAGAAACTATTGCTCCTATCCCTCCAAAAACTCCTTCTTCCATAAAGCTTATGAGCAAAGGTGGTGCACCAATACTTTCAATGATCCCTACTACTTTTTCACCTAGAAAAGTTATAGCAGTTTCTGCATATTCTTGTAATGTAGCTCCTACAGTAAAAGTTATTTCATAAAGTAAAAACATTATAATAGCAAATATGGGTATACCTAAATACTTATTAGTTACAATTCTGTCAATTTTATCACCTAAAGTAAGCTCTTCATTATCTTTTCTAACTACTGCCTTTGCCTTTTGCACTATTTCAGCTATAATTTCATATCTTTTATCAACTATAGCTATTTCTCCATCAAAACCTAACTCATCTTCCATTTCTTTAGAACAACTGACCAAGGTTTCTTCAATATGACTTGTACTTTCATTTCTAATCATGCTTTTAATATATTCATCATTTTCTAATAACTTTATAGCAAACCATCTAGATGAATATTTTAAAAATATATTGCTTGCTCTTAAACTATCGTCAATGATAGAAATATACTTTTCTAACTCTTCTCCATAAGTTATAGGTTTCTTTTTAATAGTATTTTCTTTTGTTATAACCTCTATTAACTCCTTAATTCCTTGATCTTTAATGGCTGATGTAGGAATTATTTTAACTCCTAATTCCTTGCTTAACAAATCTATATTAATGTCTATGCCTCTTTCTTTTGACTCATCCATCATATTTAATGCTATTACTACATCAATATCCATTTCTAATAGTTGCATTGTTAAATATAAGTTTCTTTCTAAGTTGCTGCTATCAACTACGTTAAGAACTAAATCTGGTCTATCATTAATTATAAAATTTCTTGCAACTATTTCATCTTCTGAATATGCTCCTAGACTATAAGTTCCAGGTAAATCAACTATATTAAATTCCTCTCCCTTAAAGGATAAAATCCCTTCTTTTTTTTCTACTGTTACACCAGGCCAATTTCCTACATGCTGTCTAGTTTTAGTTAATAAATTAAATATACTTGTCTTCCCACAATTAGGATTCCCAGCTAAGGCTATTGTTTTCATAAAATCCCCCTAAATATTGATTATCATTATCAATTGAATAATATAAATTCCCAATTAAAATAACTTATCTTATTCCCTAATTTCCATCACATACTTTTTACTTTAACTAACCTCTTCTATAAATATCTTTCTTGCTAAATTCATATCTATTCCAAATCTACTGTCATTTATAGCTATAATCAATGACTTCCCATCATTTTTAATTATTTTTATAGAATTACCTGCCATTAATCCAAGCTCTCTCATTCTTTTACTCATTTCATCTTTTAAAGCTATTTTTTTAACCTTAACATCATTGCCTTCCATAGCTAAACTCATTGGTATAAACATATCCACCTCTCCTTTCAATGATCTAATATAAACTGAGACTTTGTTTAAATAGAGTTTTGACTCTTTCTAAAATTTAATAGAAGTTACCTAAGTGTCTGTATCTATTTATCTTAGGCTTATAGAAAATTAAAATATTACAGACACTAGTAAAGAGATAAATATTACTCCACTATAATTGCCTTTGCTTCACTTTTTCTTAAAATTAATTTATATCCTCTAATTTGAACCTCTATTGGATCACCCATTGGTGCTTTACCTGTTATTTGAAGCTCTACTTTAGGTGTTATTCCCATATCTAAAAGTCTCTTTCTTAAAGAACTTTCTTTAGTAAGATTTTTTACTTTTACTTTATCCCCCACAAATTTCATATCTAAAGTTTCCATAAATCATGCCTCCTTTTTAATTTTTAAAAGTTTTAATCCCTTTTCTGTTATTATCCAATTTACTGTATTGTTCAAAGATTTACTTGAACATCCACAAGTACACTTATTGCAGCTATCCTTCACACAAGAATCTTCTTTTTTAATTAGTTCCAATTCTTCAAGCTTTTTTTTAAGAGATTCTACCATTTCACTACTAATTCCTAATTCTTTTCCTATAATATTAGATGAAAAAGTCTTATTACTATAAATGAAATTTAATACTTTTAATAACATACATCCCCCTACTTATTAATATTTACTATATTACTAATATATTCTAATTGATAATATTTGTCAATTAAAACTTCTTTTCATTTATATTTATTTTTCCCTATATTTCTTAGCTAATTTTATTCTTTTTTCTCTATTTAAGTATTAATTTATTGTAAGTATTTTCTAAAAATAAAAGTATTATTTTTATTGTAAAATTTAATTATATGTTTATTAATCATGTATATATAAATTTTTTAAAAATATTAAATTTATATAAATTTTTTGAAAACATTATGAATCATCAATCAAAATTAGAATTATTTCTTAACAATTCAATCAAATCTCTAAATTCCACTAATATGTTAATTATAGTCATTTGAATAAATTTAAAGTTAATAATATATTAATATAAGTTGATAAAATATTAACAAAAGATAAAAGAATAGGAGAAATTTAGATGATTACACTAAACAATATTAATCCAACTCAAAAAGTAGAACAAGTAAGATCTATAACTAAAAATGATAAAGTTGAAAGAAGTAATTTTGCTACGACACAATATAACTATCAGGGAATAGTTAATTGTGTTAGAAATTCAAACAATACCATCACCATAACGTATAATGATCAAAATCAAGTTGATACAAATGTAAAATTAGCAACTAATCAAAATTGGCATGGCCAAGAGATGACTAATGATGGTAATGGCTTATGGAGTATTACTATAAACGCACCAGCTCCAGGTCAATCTATACAATATAAATTTATAGTAAATGGACAGTGGACAAATGGTAATTATGAAGCTAATAATATTCCAACTATAACGCAAGAAGGAGCTACAAATGAAATTTATACTTCTCCAGAAGCTAATTACCAAGGAATAGTAAATTGTGTTAGAAATTCTAATAATACCATAACCATAACATATAATGATCAAGATCAAGTTGATACAAATGTAAAATTAACAACTAACTTAAATTGGCATGGTCAAGAAATGACATATAAAGGCAATGGTCTATGGAGTATTACTATAAATGCACCAGCTCCAGGACAATCTATACAATATAAATTTATAGTAAATGGACAGTGGACAAATGGTAATTATGAAGCTAATAATATTCCAACTATAACACAAGAAGGAGCTACAAATGAAATTTATACTTCTCCAAATACAGCTGGAACATTATTTACAGCTCAAGTCGTAAACTGTAGCGATGTATTTTTAAACCAACAACCAGGAGATAATACAGGCGCATTAGCAACATTATCACAAGGAACAATAGTTGATGTAATAGGTATGAGTGGCCACTGGTATAAAGTATCATATAATGGACAAATAGGATATATATATTCACAATATCTTTCTGAAACAACAGGAAATAATTTCAAGGGAAAAGTAACTTATAATGATAATAAAATGACAATTAATGGTCAAACAACAGCTCAAAATAATCAAACATCTCAAGCAATAATTGATAAAGCTAATGAAATATGTGCAAATGCTACTACAAATGTAGAAAAAGCAAAAGCTATATATGTATGGATTGCAGAAAACATAACTTATGATAATGCAGTCGATAATGCACTAGAAGCAGGTGAAAATGTATCAGAGCAATCAACTGCTACGTATACTTTTAATAATAGAACTGGAATATGTCTAGGATTTGCTGAACTTTATGCAGATATGTGTAGAGCAGAAGGAATACAAGTTAGAGTTATAAATGGATGGGCTGGCAATCCAGGTCCGAATGATGGGCATGCATGGAATGAAGTATATCTACCATCTCTAGGAACTTCAACAGGATGGGTTAGTGTAGATACAACATTTGCATCAGGTGCTTATGAACATGGATATTCTACAAGTAATTCTAACGTTATATTAGATCCTAATAGCTCATGGGATTACTTTAATGATCCAGCTAATTTAGATACAGGATCTCAACATCATGTAGTACAAAATATCCAAACTCAAGGTTATGGTGCAATTTCAAGTTCACAAAATACACAAACAAATAAAAATTCAATTATAAATAAATTAAAAAATCATATAAAAAAAGTAGTAAATCAAAAATAATTAATAATAAAAGCTAAGACTCTATATAGATTTGTGTAAAAATAATTCTATATGGAGTTTTTTTATATAATTTATTTGTATTTTTAGAATAACATAACTAATTGATTTGAAGGTGGTTATATGAAAAATAGCAATTTTGATTACAATGAAGAAATAAAAAAATGTAAACTATTGATGATGTTATGGACAAGAATGGTTTAATCCAAAAACTTGTTAAAAATGTATTAGAAAATATCCTTAAAGGTGAAATAGAAGAACATCTCGGAAGGAGTAAATATCAACGTTTAAACGATGAAGATTTTGAAAGAGTCAATTATAAAAATGGTCATAGTAAAAAAATTTAAGAAGTTCATTTGGAGATGTTGATCTCAATATACCTAGAGATAGAAATGGTGAATTCGAACCTAAGATAGTTAAAAAAAATGAAACAGTATGTAATGAATTAGATAAAAAAATAATATCTTTATTGAGTACTAGTGACATTCAAGTTGAAATAGAAGATTTATATAGTATTACAATCTCACCGTCTATAGTGTCTAAAATTACAGATAAAGTATTAAGTAGTGCTGTTGAATAGCAAAATAAACTGTTAGACCGTATATATCCTATAGTATATTTAGATACAATGTATTTTAAAGTTAGAAGTAATGAGAAAATAATTAATAAAGCTGTTTACATATGCTTAGGTTATGATATGGATGGCTACAAAGATATATTAGGAATTTGGGTTGACGAAGCAGAAGGAGCTAAATTCTGGCTTGGAATATGTAATAACCTAAAAAATAGAGGTGTAAAAGAAATACTTATTGCATACATGGATGTCTTAAAAGGACTTCCACAAGCAATAAAAACCGTTTTCCCGTCAGTTAATATTCAAACTTGTATAATTCATCAAATAAGAAATTCAATAAAATATGTGGCATCTAAAGATAAAAAGGAATTTATGAAAGATCTAAAGGAAGTCTATAAGGCTTCAATAGAGGAACTTTCGTTAGCATAATTAGATATGTTAAAAGAGAAATGGCACTCTAAATATGCTATAGTAATTGATTTTTGGTATAATAATTGGTCGAATCTATCAACATTTTTTGAATTTTCACCGCAAATAAGAAAAATGATTTATACTACAAATATTTTAGAAGGATTTAATCATCAAATCTGTAAGTTTACTAAGGTTAGAGTTATTTTTCCTACTGATAAATCATTAAATAAGTGTGTTTATTTAGCTACAATAGAAATCATGGAAAAGTAGACTCAACCTCCGCCTAATTGGGATGCTATGCTAACCGAATTAATGTTGAGGTTTGAAAATCAAATAAATGATGAATTAGCTTAAAAGCTTGTACATTTAAAATAATAATATATAATAAATAATTTTTTAATACATGCTAAAAAAGAAAAAAACTCTTAGTTTTAGTATTCCAATAAGTAAAAAAATAATACTGGGATATTAAAATTTCCAGTATTATTTCAATAAGAAAATATTATTTACACAAAAATATCTAGTCTCTCCAAAAGCTAGTAAGAGTACAAACTACTAGCTTTTATTATTACAGTGCAATATTAAATTTTTCTAATCATTTTAAATTTTTTAGGTAGATTAATACATAATAAGTATATTTCACATCCCTGTGCATACCAATTAAAGAATACATCTTTTATTGATACATTCTCTCTTTAGACATTAAATTACTTTTTAATTAAATCTTTAATTAAATCACTATATATTTCTTTATCAATATCCTTAAATACATTAAAGATAATTCTATCTACTTTTTCTCCATTTTCCTCTAAAAATTCTAGAACAGTTTTTAATGCAATTTTAGCTGCTTCCCCATTTGGAAAATGAAATTCCCCCGTAGATATACAGCAAAAAGCTATAGTTCTAAGATTATTTTCTATCATTAATTCCAAACATGACTTATAAGATGATTTTAAATCATTTCTTAGACTTTCTGTTAGTCCATTATATACTATAGGTCCTACTGTATGAATTACATGTTTTGCAGGTAAATTATATCCCTTTGTTATTTTTGCCTTTCCTGTTTCTTCTAAGTGACCTTGTTCCTTCATTAGTTCAAAACATTCTTCTCTTAACTCTATCCCTGCTTGACTGTGAATAGCATTATCTATACATCTATGACATGGAACAAAACACCCAAGTAATTCGCTATTGGCTGCATTAACAATAGCATCAACTGCTAATGTAGTTATATCGCCTTGCCAAATAGAAATTTTCCCAAGTTTTTTATTAAGATTATTATCTTTTGACCTTCCTAATTCATTATCTACAGTTTCTATTTTATCTAGGGTAATTACTCCTTTTTCTTTAACCTCTTTTGTCAAAAACTTATTTTGCACCTCTAAAAACTCTTTATCTATATTTCCTGCCATTCTAACATTCATAAGTGCCCTTAATAAATTTTTTTTATCACTATATTCTCTTGGAATCTTTATATCTTTATATTTCTCATCCTCTTCTATTAATTTATTTATTAAAAAATCAAGTTCTTTCATACTCTTCACCTCTATTTACATTATATACGTTCTGCAACTTAATATATTTCTATTTTAACTACTTCATAATATCCTTTATAACTTCACTTATATCAAAGTCTAAAGCAATTGATTTATCTGCTATTTCCCTAGGTACCTCTGCCATTCCTTTATTTACTCTTATTAATTTAGCCTTTCTAGCATTATAAGTAATTCTCTCAAAAGGATATCTTATTATAACAGGTGTATTAAATCCAACACCTAACTCTATAAATAATATATTCTTATCTATATTATCATTTATAAAATCTTCATATGCTTTAATAGTCCTCATGTGTGGTTTTTCAACAAATTTATCATCACATCTTAAATTTGGTATTAAATACTCTCCACAATTAGGACATCTTGGTATAGTATCACTCTCTATCTCATATTTATCGTTTATACTCTTAACCATATTCTCTATCATTGTCTTGTTATAAAATATTTCTTCATGATTACAAGGAATTATACATTGAAATGAATCATAATTTCCTTGTGGTGCAAAAATTTTATCTTTACTAAATCCTGCTTTTTGCACTTGTCCATCAGCATTAGTAGTACAAATAAAATAATTTTTATCTTCTAAAACTTTATAAAGATTTTTATAAGGTTCTAAGAGTTCTGACTTATAACGAATATAATCTATATGCCTTGCCCAATACCCCCAATATCCTAAAACATTCTTATCTGACAAATTCCAAAATACTGATTGAATTTCCATAAGTCCTCTAAATCCTTTAGCATAATATTCAGGAAACCACCTCTTTACAAGTTCAGAATCTCCATAATTTATTCCACCAGAAGCAGACATACCAGCACCTATCCCTACAACTATTGCGTCAGCTTCCTTTATAAGTTTTTTAACTTCATTTATTTTTTCTATATAAAATTTATCTCTTTCATTATTATTAAATGACATATATACTCTCCTCTAATCCTTTGTTTAAACTCTAAATCATATTTTCAATAACAATTTAAAGTCCACTTTTTTATAAATTCTATACATATATAATATTTTCGTAAAGTATGCACTTTATAGTGCTATAGTTTCTACAAGATACTATTAATTGTGATACAAAAATATTTCATTATGTCATATAATTAAAATAAGATACTTATTATTTAGGAGGTTATTTGTATGATTAATGACTTATGGGAAAAAGCTAGTAAATTTCATGGACACAAATGTCCAGGTCTAGCTATAGGTGTTAGAGTATGCGAAGCTGCAATGGATAAGCTAAATATTTCAACTTCTAAAGATGAAGAATTAGTATGCATAGCCGAGAATGATTCTTGTTCTGTAGATGCAATTCAAGTGCTTCTTAGCTGTTCCATAGGAAAAGGCAATCTAATATATCGAAATACAGGAAAACAAGTTTATTCCATCTTTAATAGAGCAACTAATGAAAGTATTAGAATTTATTTTCATGGACACTCTAATGGAATGGATAGAGAAAGCTTCCAAAATTATATTCTAAATGGACCTATTGATGAATTATTATCCTTCTCAAAAGTTAAGGTTTCTTTACCAGAAAAGGCTAGACATTTTAAAAATGAAGTTTGCTCTAAGTGTGGTGAAGAAATGGCTGAATGTAAAGCACATATAGAAAATGGAGAAATAGTTTGTATTGATTGTTTTGAATCTTATAGTAGAGGTTGGTAAAATCTACAACACTTATTAATACAACTAAAGAAAATATAAAGGTAGGGATT
Source organism: Clostridium massiliamazoniense (assembly GCF_001403635.1). Taxonomy (GTDB): domain Bacteria; phylum Bacillota; class Clostridia; order Clostridiales; family Clostridiaceae; genus Sarcina; species Sarcina massiliamazoniense. The sequence goes on along the minus strand of NZ_LN879467.1, from coordinate 698,393 downwards.
TGTATGAATAAAAAATTTAAAAATTTAACATTGAAAAGATTAGAAAATAACACTTTAATATTAACTTTTGATAATAATTTAGATAATACAAATTTATCTGTTTATTATGATATAAGTCCAGATTTTAAAAATAAAAAAATACTCCTTCAAACAAAATCTAATAACATAGAATTTAAAGATCCAAATGAGGAACTTCGTAATTTTTATCTTCTTGAAGCAAATGGTTTTGAAAATGCCATAATAGCAGAAAGGTGTTTACCATTAGAGGGACCATGCAATTTTAGAGATTTAGGTGGTTTTGAGACAAGCTTTGGAAAAAAAGTTAAATGGAATAAATTTTATCGTTCTGATAGTCTTTCAACTCTGACTAATAAGGATTTAAAATATCTAGAAGCTCTTAATTTCAAAAAAATTTTAGATTTTCGTTCTGAGCAAGAAGCTGAATACGAAAAAGATAAGCCTATAAAAAATGTTGAATATATAAATATTTCTGCTATGCCTATGAATGATAATTTTAATGGTAATTTAGATATGGCCTATCTTTTAAAAAATTCATCATCTTTCCTTTCTAATAATAGCGACTCAATAAACTTTTTAGAGGATTCCTATAAAGATATGGTTTTTGAAAATAAAGCCTTTAAAGCACTTTTAGAAATTCTTAAAGAAGATGATATAAGACCTTTTGTCTATCATTGCAAATCTGGTAAAGATAGAACTGGTATCGGTTCAGCCTTAATACTACTCCTTTTAGGTGTTCCAATGGATAAGGTTAAAGAAGATTATCTAGCTAGTAATATTTATAGAAAAAATTATAATGATTCTACTCTAGAAAAATATAAAGCATACTTAGATACAGAAGATAAAATAACTATCTTTAAAATTATAATGGAAGTTAAGGAAGAATATTTTAACGCAGCCTTTAATAAAATATTTTCAAAATATGAAACTATAGAAGATTATTTTCTACATGAATTTAATTTAAATAAAGAAGACATAAATAGCCTAAGAGAAAAATATCTTTATTAAACAAAAAAATTATGGGGTTACTCCTAAATCCCCATAATTTTTTTGTTTATATTTTATTTTTACCTATTTTTTGTAATACTCTAAATACCTCTAATAAAATTATATTAAGACTTAGCCATGCACCACCTAATATATAACCTAATATAATTTCTGTTGGATTAACTTGTCTTATTACTATTTCCCCTAATCCTGCTGAAATAAATATAATTAATAAAATTAATACAATTATATTTTTTGATCTATGTTTTTCCATATGCCTTGTAAGCACAAAACCTATAAAACCATAAACAATAACAGTCATTAGCACTTGTTCATTTGGTACAATATAAACAATATGTCTAACTATAGAATTTTGAACAACACCAAACTTATTAAATATAAAATTTAAAAAGTCAGCATAAATTTTTCCTCCTAAGACTGTTAAAATTAATAATTTTAATTCTATAAGATTATCTTTATCTTCCTTTATAACATAAATAATCATTAATATTGTCACTGCTAAAATTATTTTATCACTTGCTAAAGTGTTTATACGACCAAAAATATTTATCCAATCCCCTGTAAATATATGTTGTATTAAATATGTTGTCACTATATCAAATCTTTCTAGATAATTAGATATAAGACTTTGTGTTAAAGCAACAAAAGCTCCTATAAATATTATAAAAAATGTAGCTGATATTAAAACTATAAATTTTACCTTTTCTAATGATTTAAAAACTCTTATGTAAGATTTCATAATTCTACCTATTAGGTCCATTATTTGTTCTCTATAATACTTTATAGCATAGGCTATTATTATTAAAATTCCTATTACAACACATCCAATTATTAAATACTTACTAATACTTTTCGTTAACTTTCCCCAGTCTCCACCTAAAGTTTTTCCAATTATCATAAATGTAGTTGGCCATATTATAGCTCCTAAATAAGCATTAATAGCAAATTTTTTGAAATCCATATTAAGTACTCCAGAAACATATCCTGTTATATGTCTTACCCCTGGAATAAAATAAGCAACTATTAATAATTTATTTCCATACTTGTCCATCATTTTAGTCATTTTTTCTATTTTATCTGGTCCCATATGAAATTTTGCGCCATACCTATGAAAGAAGCCTTCACCTAATTTTTTCCCTACAAAATAAGCTATAGTTATTCCTGATATAATACCAGCAGCAGCAAATAAGATGCATATAATAAGATTTAACTTTCCTTGAAGAACTAAAAATCCACAATAAGTCATTAATATTTCTCCTGGAAGAGGTAATCCTAAAAGTTCTAATAACAATGCTAAGTATAATACTATATACCCATATTGATTAAATAATTCAGTTATAAAATTCATTTTACACCCCTCTACACTTTGGTTCCTTAATACTTTATCTTTCGACTAGAAATTACAATGTTCTTTAAATTTAATATAACTTAAGCTTAATATTAAACTAATTTTATCTCTAAATATATTAGCAATTTATAGCATAATTTTTTCTAGTCCCGTATAATTACATATATTATATATCAGTAGTCTTATAAATTCCAATTAAAATTATTTAATGAAAAATATAAAAACTTTACATCCCAAATCACACCCTTGTTTACCATTATTTTATATTTAATTGCTAAAGTTAACTATTTGAATAAAAGTACTTTAACTAAAAAGTTCAGCCCTAAATAGGCTGAACCACTTCTACTTACCAAATTATAGAATTGTATTATTATTTATTATCTTCATTTATTGCAATTTGAGTTTTCTTAACTACTTTTTGAAGCATAGGACTTAATTTTTTATTATTTTCATCAATTAATACTTTAACTCTCTTTTCTAGTTCAACTTTTTCTTCCTCTGATCCAAATTTTGATTCTAACATTTTTTCATCCAAACCTACTACACCATAATAAGACCTTAAAGCTTCTTTCTTTTTTCTTGTTGATAACTGCTTATCCTTATCTGGTCCAAAAATTTTTGAAAATAACTTATTTATATTATTACTCTTTCCCACTTAAAACACCTCTTAGTATAGTTGTTACAAGTAGTTTTTCCTATGCATTTAACTTCTATACTAAAGAAATTTAAAATAAGGATAATTGTTCTTCAGTATAATTTTTTCTATAACTTCTTACTATATCTTCCATTTTATATAAAATATTATTTTTTTCACATTCCTCAGTAAACACACTCCATAAGCTTTCCCAATTAGGTGATGGACATTCATAACTTTCTCCATAAGTATTTATATATTTATGAACTAAATCATCTTTAGGGAATAATTTTTTTAATTTATTAAAGAAATGCTCTCTTTGATTTCCTCTTAAAGTTACACCAATTCCAAAAGAAAAAATAAATTTAGCACCTGCCTTAGCTCCTTCTTTAACTAAATTTCTAATATTCTCTTCAGTATCATTTATAAAAGGTAATATAGGCATCATTAAAATTCCAGTATAAATTCCATTATCTCTAAGTTTTTTTACAGCTTTAAACCTTTCACTACTAGTGCTTACATTGGGTTCAATTAATTTTCCTAATTTATCGTCAAATGTTGTTATAGTAACCTTTACTATAACAGGTGAATGTTCTTGAATTTTTTTTAGAATATCTATATCTCTAGTTATTAGGGAACTCTTAGTATCTATAGCAACACCAAAACCATATTTATTTATGAGCTTTAATGCCTCTCTAGTATACTCATATTTTTTCTCTAAAGGATTATAAGGATCACTCATAGCTCCAGTTCCTATAATTCCTTTTTTTCTTTTGGATTTTAAATCCCTTTCTAAAATTTCTAATACATTTTCTTTAGCTCTAACTTTATCAAAATCTATAATATTATAACAACTACTTCTTGAATCGCAATATATACATCCATGTGGACATCCTTTATATATATTCATCCCATAATTTGCATCAAACCATAGGTCATTCTCTCTATAGGAAGATATAAGCTTCTTCGCCTCTATTTTTTCCATCATTTTCTCCATTCTTATGTTGCAGCTTAATTTAAAACATATTTATTTAACTTATTATTTTATCCATTTCCTTGAAATTAAACTTCATTTAAGTTACACTATTCTTAATTATAACTTAAATTTAATCTAACTAATCTACTAATTAGTGCCTGTAATACTCCAATCTCATATAAAATTCAGACAACAGATGCATTCCCCTAAATAATGCCCACTAAGATTCAAATAGAATGAAAATTTTATCTAAATTAAATGACAGTTTCTATAATAACATATTAATATTTATTTTAAATAACTAAATATTTATATTCCTTATTTACAAAATAAAAATTTATAGGGAGGATTCTATGAAGTCTTTAATATTTTTTCTTTTTCTAATATTATTAATGTTAGTAATCAGTGGAGTTGGATTTTATTTATTATTTTTAATTATAAAAGCCTTAAAAATTTACATTAAAAATAATTCTTAATGCAAAAGAGAATGTATCAAATTACAGATACATCCTCTCTGCCTTTTATCTAGCTATATAGGTTCATCATTTGTGACCACTCACCTACGTAAAGAAGCTCTAAGCATTCAAGTGAAGTCAAAACTCCATCTGAATTAAGTCTACGTTTATAAAAGTAATATAATGAACTTATTATTATTTTGGTAATTTTCCATAATAGCACTTCAAAGGACGTTCTTCAATCCCAATAATACAGTAATTGCAATCTATACATCTAGATACTTCTTGCTTACCTTCTTTAAACTTATTTACTATATTAGGTTCAATTATAAAAGGTTTTGACATTGCAACAATATCACTTTTATTATTCTCTATAATTTCTTTTATTTCATCTAACCTTCTTATTCCTCCAACTACAATAATTGGAATATTTACTTCCTTTTTAATTTTCTCTGCACTAGGTACATTAAATAATTTATACGGTTTAGGACTTTCAAATTGCATCTTAACAAAAGGTTTAGCTATTTTTCTAAAGCTCTTAGGTATTTTTTTAATTCTATGATTATCATGTGCCATCATCTCAAATGGAAAATTACCTCTAAGTGTCCAAAAACCATCTTCTTCAATGCCACAAGATACATCAATAGCATCACATTTAGCTTCTTCAAGATATTTTGATATTTTTATAGCTTCTTCTATATTCATTCCATCCTTTGCCTTTTCATAGGCATTTATTTTAGCAATAATTGTGTAATCCTCTACTCTTTCTCTTGCTCTCAATAAAATTTCCTTTACAATCCTAAATCTATTTTCTGTACTTCCACCCCATTTATCCTTACGCTTATTCATATGTGGAGATAAAAATGATGATAATAAATAACCATGTGCTGCATGTAATTCTACACCATCAAATCCTGCCTTTTTAGCTCTTTCTATACCTAATACAAAATTATCTATTATTTCATAAATCTCATCCTCTGTTAATTCATGCGGTCTATCTTCATTATATAACTTATCTTTGATTGGAGATGGTGCAACTGTTGGATAGCCAGTGATTTTTGATCTTGTCTGTCTTCCGCAATGTGCAATTTGCATTATTATAGGTGTATCATAACTATGAACTCTATCAACTAACTTTTTAAAAGAATCTATCTTTTCATCACTATCAATCATAGGCATATATTTAGATGGAGCATTACCATTTGGCATAATTCCCACAAATCCTGTAATAATTGCTCCAGCTCCTCCCTTTGCAAGTTGTTCAAACTTTTTAATTAAATCTTCATTTGGTTCTCCCTTTTCAGTACACATTCCTTCATGAGTTGCTGATCTAATAATGCTATTTTTAAAGGTAATTTTACCAATTTTAACTTCTTCAAATACTTTATTCATTTTATTACTTCCTTCCCTCTTTCAATTATCTATAATATTTCAATTTTCTATAAGCTAAAATTAAACAAGCACAAATTCTTACATAATGCCAATTAAACATTAAGCTTAAGTCAAAACTCCAACTGAATTAAGTCTACATTTATCTGCGTTTATAATAAAATCTAATTGACATCTGTCCAACTTATGTTATGATAATATCATTAGCCTTGACAACTGTCAATGCTATAACAATAACTTATACATAAAGGAGTTTTTGTCAATGTATACAGGGAATAATAAAATCGCATTACAATCTCAAGAGATGATTACACAAGCATTTATACAACTTTTAGAGGAAAAACCATTTAATAAAATAAGCATTAGTGAGCTTTGTAATAAAGCAATGGTATCAAGACAAACATTTTATAGTCTATTTGATTCTAAGGAAAATATTTTATGTTATGAATATCAAAAATATTGTTTAAATCTTTCTGCTTATTTTGATGATGAAAATAACATTACAATCCCTAAATTAGTTCATATATTTATTCAATATATTTCACAACATAATGATTTTTTCAGCATATTAATAAATAATAATCTAACCGAAATTTTAAGCAACGGTCTAAAAAAAGCTCTTTTAAGTTGTGATAAATTATTTCTTAATAATGAAAACTTAAAAAATGAATATGCAATTGCTTTTGTTTCTGGTGCTTTAGTAGAAATAACAAGTAAATATATAAAAGATGGAGAAACTGCTGATTTAAACAAAATTGAAGAATTATTAATTTCATTATTTGAAGGTAAATACTTCTCTCTTTAAACTTATATATTAACTACACTTATGAATATAACTAAAAAGCTGACTTCTATTAACTATAGAAATCAGCTTTTTAGTGAAATTAAATAAACTTCTAACTTTATTTATTAATATAAAGCAGAGGATGTCTCTATAATTTTGATACATCCTCTTATGTTTATTTATTCATATATTAGAACCATGAATTTATCCATTGAATTATATTATTAAATACATGATTTATTTTACTTGTAATACTATTTTCACTATTTTTTTCCATGCTAGTATTATTAACTTCATTACTACTACTATTTATTTTTTTAGCTGAGCCATCTTTTGAATTTTTATTCACATTGCTTTCATTCTTCTCATTATTTTTATTTACTATAGAAGTATTACTAGTATCTTTCTTCTCTTGCTGTGAATTATTTTCTACTTTTACTTTATCTAATTTCTTTTCTATTACCGCTTTCTTTGTGATACCATTTATATCACTTGTATTATTTTCTTTCTCTACCTTTTTTACAGTTTTAGTAACGCCAACTTCCTTTACATTAGTTTTCTCTAAACTATGGTTACTCTTTATCCCCTCTGTATTTTTAACTGGCGCATTTAAACTTAATCCATTAGTTTCAATATATAAAGTTGTTGGTTTCTTTATTTCATAATTATTTTCAACACCTTTTTCAGTTATTAAATTATCTACAGATATTTTACTTGATGTTTTATAATCAATAACTATCTTATCACCTATATTAAAACTTGTTCCATTAAATGCCTTATATAATTCTGTTTCTGGTTTTTCTCCACCTGTTAAAGTTATACTTTTTATTACTTTTCCAGAAGCTGTTTCCAATGATATATTAAATGCCTCTCCTCTTAAATATGGATTAATTTCTCCCCATCCTTTTGAAAAATACATTTTTTTAGTTATATTATTAAAACTTATTGACCCTATATTTTGACTCCAAACATTACTTAAATTTATATTACTAAGAGTTAATGGGGTAGCCCCTACTATCATATTGTACTTATTCATTAAGTTTAACATTCCCTTAGCTGTTGCGCTTTGATTTGGATCTGTAACTGAATTTAATACCTTAGTTATAGAATTTACAAAATTTGAGTAATCTCTTTCTGTTCCCTTTACTAAGATTTCATTCTTTATCTGTAATAAAGTATCAAACATAGGCATTGGATAATCTTTAAATGTACTTATTATCTCATTAGCAAGATTTATATAATCCTGTACTGGTGTGTTAGGATTAGATTTCATCATAGCAATTTTTTCAAGCCATGCCCCTAAATTTAATGGTTGTATTTTTATAGCTTCATTTATTGCATTCATTTTATCTTTAGATGATATATCAAAACTTGCTAACCATAAATATTCATTAGATTCCTTTAATGCAGGTGTATCAGCATTTTCATATAATAAATTATAAGTTGTTCTATTTATAGTAGTTGCTATTCCATTTGACCATCCACTAATATCTCCACCTGCACAGTTTGCCCATCCAAATACATTATTTCCCACTTCCCATTTATGTTCATTATTATAGAATACAAATGCACAATGTACTACTGGACCTCCCTGACTAGATGTCTGAGCAATTGCTTCTGCTGGTACTCCAAATACTTGACATGCTATTGTACCCATTTTAGATAAAGAACCACAAACTCCTCCATCATACCAAACAGTTGCTGTTGTTGGGTTTGGTCCATAAAATCCCGGTTTAAATACATTTGCACCTGTATGAGGATTTATTTCATTATAATGTATAGTATAAGCTATATTATTTAATCCATTATTACTTGAATTTACATAATCATTATGATTCTGCATTATTATCGCTCTAGTTTCTAATATTTGAGAATTAGTTACGTGAGTATCAACTACAGCCATTATATGTCTAACATCTAATGTTCTAAATATAGGAAGCATTCCACCTTCAGCATTTAAAGTCTCAAATATATTATATCTTTCAACTGGACTTCCTACATTACCACTACCTGGCCATGCATTTATAGGCTTTGCATTACTTATAGCTACTGCTACAGCTAACTTTAAGTTAAACCCTGATCTTGAATTAGTATACTTGTTCCATATATCAGACCAAATTTGAAGGCCATTTATATTTATTCCTGTTGGGTTGGTTCCTTGTAAGTAATATTGCATAGCAATTTTATTATTTAATAGCCAATTTACAAATTCCTTATTAGCTTCATTTTTATTAAAGAAATTTTCTAAGTTAGTTGCTCCAACTCTTCCTATGAATTCTCTTACAGTAATTTTATAATTTAACTCGCTATTAGTTAATATATTTATATTACTATTAGCATTTATTGCTGAGTTAATATTAGAGTTTAATGTACTAAGATAACTTGTTATTTCCTTTGAATTATTTATAGTTACTATTGGTTTTTTAGCAAGATCTATTGTAAGAATATTATCTGAATTTCCTTCTAATAAATAACTTGAATTACTTGGAGTATTTGATAATACTTTTATTGGGAATAACTGATTATTAATCTCTAATGCAAATGTATAATTTTCTCCAGTACTTAATTTGTCTAAAATTGATTCCGGTATTACACCTTGTACATTTGAATTATTATTATTTAATATACTTGTGTTAACTGAATCTATAATTTTATTATTTGAATTTAATATAACTAATTTCTTATTAGCATTTAATATACTTTCACTTTGTCCATCAGCTAAATTACTATCTATAACTAAATTATTTTTATTCCAATAAACACTACTTGTATATGCATTTTGTCCAAAATTAACTTTTACAAGTCCGTCTTTTGTTATTTTAAAATATTCTTCGTTCCCACTAATATTACTTAATACATTATTTCCATTTAAAACAACTGGTTTAGAAATTGAATTATTATAGCTTAAACCTATTATGTCACCATAGTTAAATGATTTGTTATTTAAAGCATTAGTTAACTCACTTGTAGAACCATTATTAATTGAAGAAGTTAGGATTTTTTTACCATTACTATTATATAAGTCTAAATCAAAATAATGAGATTTTCCATTTCCAAAACTATTATCATAATTATTTACAATGAACTTCATAGTTTCTGGATTAAATGTTATACTTGATACTAACTTCCCAGTATTACCCTTATTGTTATAGAAATTTATATAACTATTCATTAATTCTATATTTGATTCTATAGTAGGAGTAATAATTGTAGGAATATAGCCTTCTGATAAAACTACTATATCTGTATTACTTGTAAACCCACTTTCATCTCTTATAGGAATACTAAAATCACCATTTCTACTTGTTGTTCCTTTAAATGTATTACCATCTACAGAAATTTCTACAAGAGTATTAGGTTTTGCTTGTCCCTCTATTTTGGTAGATGTCACTTTAGTATTACTTAGAATATCTACTGGTTTTACATTAATAAATTTATCATTTAAATTCACTAATCCTTTATTTGTTATTTCAAAGTATTCTTTTGCTCCAGTAGTATTACCTACACTTTGTTTTCCATCATAAACATCAGCTTTTATGAAGTTTGGATTGTATGAAACTTCTATTATATCACCAGGAACATAAGATTTATTATTAATTGCTGAAACAAAGCTATCAATATCATTTAATTTATTTCCATCAAATGAATATATGCTTTTCCCTGTTTTAGAATTTATAAGTTTTATATTTAGTGAATTTCCATAAAACGCTCCTGTATATCCCATTGTTATTGGATATTTTACAGCTTCTAACTTATTGTCAACTGGATTAAACTTTATATTAAATACAGGAACACTTGTATTATTTAAAATTTCTATTCTATTAGAATTTATATTAATTTCTTTAGAATCATATTTAACTGTTAATATTTCAGTATTATTCCTATTAACAAAAACTCTAACTTCACTATTTATAGGTGCTTTTGTAATAGGTATTTCTAGTGAGAAATCTCCACTATTATTTGACTTAACAACTTTAGACATATTTCCATAGGATACAGTTACATTAGTATTAGGTAATGTTTTACCTGTTAAAGTTAAATTTTCAGAACCTGTATATAACACTTGAGAAGTAGTTAAATTCTTATTTTCAACTGGAACTAATCCATTAGGAGTTATTTTAAAACACTTAAATTTATTTGTACAATCAACTTTACTCTTTCCATTATCAAGTAATACTTCTCCTAGTGATAATTCATTTTCTTCTGGTTCATAAACTGCAATTATATCTCCATATTGAAAATGAGCACCATTTAAATTGTTTTGTGAAGTAAATGCATTAAAATCATTTGCACCACAACTTGCCAAAACTTGTCCTGTTTGCCCATTTATAAGTTGTGCAGCAAAATTTCTTCCAAAAATATTTTTACTTATAATAGACATATTAACAGGATTAAAACCTATATATTGCTCAAGATTTCCATAGGCATCATCATTATCACTATTAGATAGTGCTATATTAGAATTTAATATACCAAGTTTTGAATCAACTGTAGGATTAATACTTCTAGCGACTTCTCCTGATGCTTCTACTACTATATTAGTTGCTTCTGTAAATCCACTAGGATCTGATATGTTTACACTAAAAGTCCCCTTTTCATTACTTTTTGTAGTGAAAGTTTTTCCATCTACTATTACATTAATTACTTGATTAGGTTTTGCACTAATTCCTGAAATAACCCCTGAAGTCACTTTTCCATTTCCTAAAACTTCAAAAGGATTTACCTTAATTTCAGGTAATTTACATGGCACTAGTCCATCTTGTGTTATTGTCATTGTAGTTGAACTACTTACTAAATAATTACTTTGTCCATCATAATTACTTACTTTTACTTGTCCTTTTCCTAGAGAACTAACTTTAATAATATCACCATAACTAAATCCTAAATTATTAAAATCATCATATAAATTTTTTGTTTGATTACTATTATTAAAAGTTTTTGTTTTTATTAAAGAACCATTTTTTGAATATAATGATATTTTAAAAGCTTTTCCTGTACCATTTGCAAAATAATCTCTCATACTTCCACTTATATTTAACTTCATAGTTTCTGGGTTAAATGCAATAGTTGCGGCTTTATATAAACCACCATACCAATTACCTATTAAGCTTATATTATTTTTTACTATTCCATAAATATTAGGATTAACTTCTGGAGTAACATATTCTATTTGCTGTCCTGCAGCATAAACTGTAATAACTGTTGATGAAGTAACATTCTTTGGAGCACTAATATTTAAATTAAATTGCCCTTTATTATTTGATTTAGTTGAGTAAACTTTATTATCAACGTTTACGTAAACATCAGTGTTTACATTTGTAGTTCCACTTATGTTTATTTTATTAGAATTTAAAGTATAATATATTTTATTAACCTTTAATCCACTTTCTAATTCCTTTAATCCATTTTGAGTTAATTCTAATGATATAGATTTTCTTATAGAATATTCTTTTTCTCCATTAAAGTTTGAAATACTTATTTTACTTGATGTCTTATAATTTATCTGAAGTATATCTCCATAAGAAAAACTTTCATTATTAAAAGCTTTTTTTAAAGCTTCTTCAGGATATTCTCCACCTGTCATAGTAACGCTTTTTAATAATTCTCCATTACTACTATATAAATTTATAGAAAATGCTTCTCCACTTAAATATGGATTAATCTCTGTCCATCCTTCATTAAAACTAATCTTTTTAGTTACTGGATTAAATTTTAATGAACCAATATTTTGATTCCACACATTATTTAAAGTTATTATGTTATTCTCTATTTTATATATATTAGGATTTAAGATAGGATTAACTTCCTTAATTTCTTGTCCTTTTGCATAAACTTGTATTTCTGTTGATGCTGTAACTTCTTTACCTGTGTTTATATTTAAAGAAAATTTTCCATTACTATTAGATGTTGTATTATAAATTTTATTATCAATATTTACATATATATTTGTATTACTTGTAGTGGAACCACTCACCTCTACACTTGTTGAATTTAAGCTATAATAAACATTATTTAAAGTTATATTATTACCTAATTCCTTAAGTCCATTTTTAGTAATTTCCATTGTTATATTTTTATTTACTGCATAATTAGATTCATTATTAAAATTTGTTATATCTATTTTACTTGATGTCTTATAATCTATCTTTATTAAATCTCCATAAGAGTAATTTAAATTATTGAAAGCATTATTTAAAGCACTTTCTGGATATTCTCCTCCATTTACTTTTACAGTTTTTATTATAGCTCCATCACTATTGAATAATGTTATGGCAAAAACCTCTCCCTGTACATAAGGATTTCCTTCTGACCATCCTCCAGAGTATTGAATTTTTTGAGTCTCTGGATTAAATGATATAGTACCTAATGCTTGATTCCATACATTATTTATAACTATTTTATTATTTTCTAGTCCTTCTTTAGTAACACTACTTACATTTGATTTTTTAACTTCTACATTATTAGTAATGAATTTATTAATATCTTTCTTACTGCTTTTTTCACTGTTTGACCTAGCCAATAAAATTTTGTTGCTTCTACCTTCTCCTAAGTTACTTGGAATCATAGTCGACGACATTGAAGCAATTGTAGCTGTAGCTAAAATAAACGATATTTTTCTTTTGTTCATAAATGAAATTCCTCCTATAATATAAACATCTGTAAAATTTTACATTCAACAATATAATTAAAATCCACTTAAAGATAAGTCTAAATATATCTTTAAATTCCTTCTGAAATTAATTTAAATAGTAAAATAATCTATCTTATATTTTTCAAATATAAATTATTAATTTTTCTAAACTTTAATTAATAACTACCGACTGTAATACTCAGTCCTCTATGAAAGGAAGATGAATAAAGACAGTTCTCTAGATATGTTCTTTAAAGTTTTAAATAAAACTTTAATTTTATTTAAATTAATACTTAATTTTTAAATTAATTTCTCTCCAACTACATTCTACTATAATTTTAATAAAAAGTATAATAAAATTAAAGAAAATAATTAAACTTTTTTATTTTGTTGTTTTTTACTATATTTTAGGACAATAGCTTTTCTTAAAAAATTTAATAAAAAAAGGGGCTGTATCAAATCAGCACCTTAATTTATGTTTCTTTTATATATTTTTTCATCTGCCCAGATATCTAGATAAAAGGCAGAGAGGATGTATCTGTAATTTGATACATCCTCTTCTATCTATGTATATTATTTTAAACTACTGTACTTTCAGGTTTTATTTTTCCAACCATCCATTTTCTACCTTCTATTAATTTTGATACTATCATAGCCACACCAGTATCACCAGTAACGTTAATTGCTGTTGCCGGAGCATCTGTTATAGTTCCAAGCAATACCATTATAGGAATTGTTGCTGGAGGAAAACCAAATAAGGATACGATTAAAATCTCTCCAACATAACCTCCACCAGGTATAGCTCCTATAATTGTTGAAGATAAAATCGATACTAATATGGTTGTTATTATTATTTTAGGAGATAAAAAGTTAATGTCCAATATTGAGCAAATAAAAGCTATTTTTAAAACAACTGTTAAGCATGCTCCATCCTTATGTAAATTACAGCCCATAGGCACTGTAATATCTTTTATATCATCAGGGACACCTATTTTCTTACAAGCAACTAAATTACTTGGAATGGAAGCTGCACTAGAGCATGTCCCCAAAGATGTTAAAGTCACTGGTAATATGTTTTTCCAATAAACTTTAACTCCTTTTCTTCCCCCTCCAATAAATGCAAAAATAGTATTTGATAAAATAAAGTAAACTATTGATGCTATAAAGAATAGGCTTAAAGTCTTTGAAAGAGGTCCTACAATTTCCTTCCCATAATCACCCATTAAAGTTGCAAAGAATGCTCCTAGACCTATAGGTGCTAGATACATAATATAATTAACCATCTTCATTACTACTTCTGTTAAGGAATTAAAAAATTTAACTACAGGTTTTCCCTGTTCCCCTACTGCAACTGTAGATACTCCAAATAATATTGAAAAAACTATTAAAGCCATTATATTTTTTCTTGACCATAATAAGCTAAAATCATCTACTGTAAATATGGATAATATATTTGTTTTAGTACTCATATCAACAGTTGTACTTCCCATGGCTATGTGTGCTCCTTTAGCTGGGTCAATAAAAATACAAACTACTATCATATATAATGTAGCTATTATCTCAGTAGCTATAAATACCAGCATCATTACACCTAATACTTTTTTTAGTTTCTTTAAATCACTCATGTTAGCTATAGATGAAACTAAAGAAACAAATATCATAGGAACAACTACACAATATAGTAAATTAAGAAATAAATCTGCTATAGGTGTAAAAATCTTTGCCTTATCACCCATAATAATTCCTAGAACAGAACCTAAAATCATTGATAGTAATAGTATTAAAGAAAATTTATAATTTTTCAAAAATTTCATTTGTGTCCCCTCGTGCTTTTCTAAATATTTTCCTACTTTTTCACCTTATTTAATATTTTAGAAAAGCTGCTACATCGCCAATTAGCAAAATATCTACCATAAAATTTCCCCGTAAACATGTTGCCCCCTCCTTGTTTTAACGCCAAAACATCAGCTTTATATTATACTTAATTTAGCATGGCTTTCTTGTCATGTCAACATAAAAATACCTGTATATCCTATTTGTTTTATAGGATATACAGGTATGCCAGTAAATTCTCTTACTTTAACACTATTTTTTTATATTAAAATATCTTTTTTCTTAAATACTAAAGCTGCTAGTAAAGGACAAACAATTATGGTTATTACCATTAAAGTAACACCTAAACTTACCGAAAAATTAGGATTTTGATACATCTGGGCAATATCTCCACTTATAACATAAGGAATTGCTCCGTAATTTAAGAAAATTAAATGTGCAAATTCTCTTATTTTACCTATATTCATTGTAACCATTGTGGTAGCTACAGAAATTATAACTGCTACAGCCATTGTAATCATACTACTTTTGAACAATGTTGATATTAAAAATATAAATGCACAACAGGCCACTATAAATAATACCTGTAACCCTAAGCTTTGTAAAAAATGACTACTTACATCAGATAAGTAACCACTGTTCTCTGCTAGAATCAATTCCTGCCATCCGCTGTAATTCTGCGTCGCCTTTAAAATATACTTTTTCCCAAGGAACATAGGTGTTTTCCCTGAATTAAATCCTTTCATTACTCCTAATACACCAAATGCAAGAACCTCAAGACCAACTATCATTGAAAGAACAGTAATTACAACAGCTGTAAATTTAGATGCTATTACTTTAGTTCTCGAAATTGGTTGCACCAATAAAAACTTCAAAGTTGGTGGAGTAGATTCCCCAGAAACTATATCACTCATAAAAATTGCTATACCTGCAACTAATATTATAGTTCCAATTGCTCCCATAAGACTTATACTGTTATTAAAAGGAGAAAACTCCCAAGTTTCTGTTGGTTTTATACCACTTTTCTCTATCCCCTCAATTTCTGCAAGTCTATTTTTTATATTTACTTTTTCTCCATCTTCTATGCCTTTATCATTTAATTGCTCTTTTAATTGATTTTTTTCAATACTTAAATCTTCTTTCCATTGATTTGGCTTAACTCCATTTTTTAATTTTCCCTCTTCTACCTTTTTCCTTTCATCTAACTCTTTTAATCTCTCCTTTTCCACCTCTATACTCTCTTTAATATAACTTTCAGGATTAGTTTTTAACTCCTTTTCATACATTTCTATATTTTCTTTTGCATAACCAATTTCTCTGCTTATTTGCTCTATCTGCCCTTGTGGAGATTGATAATACCTCATCTGTTTATCTGAAAAATGTAAAGCTACATTTATCCCTATAACCATTAAAACAAAAAGTCCAAAAACAATCCAAGTTTTTCCCCTACTAAATAATTTAATTAATTCATTTTTCACTAAAGTAAAAAACATTATCTTATGCCCCCTTCAACTAACTCCATATATCTTTGTTCTAAGCCCACTCTATTCTTATAAACTTCTTCTACTTCTATATCAAGTTCTACTAGAGCCTTAATCAATTTAGGAGCACTCTGTGCTTCTATTACAACATCTATACCATCTTCACTATAAGAAGAATTAATTACAAAAGGTATCTCCTTTATTTTAGAAATAATCTCTTCATTATTTTCAGTATTTACAACAACCTTAAGACTTTCCTTTTCTGTTTCCATATGTTGATTATTAATTTCTTCAACAGCCTTTACAACACCATTATTTACAAAGACAACCCTATGACAAAGATTTTGTACTTCACTTAAAATATGTGATGATATAAATACAGATATTCCTTTTTCCCTTACTGCCTTTTTTACTACCTCTCTAAAGTCTATTATTCCTGATGGATCTAAACCATTGGTAGGTTCATCTAAAATAAGTAATTTAGGATTTCCAATTAAAGCTGCTGCAAGACCTAATCTTTGCTTCATTCCTAAAGAGTACTTAGAAACTTTTTCATTTATTCTATCCTCTAATCCAACTAAATTAATTAACTCATTAACTTCTTCTTTAGCTACTCCTCTTATTCGTGCAATTTGCATAAGATTTTCTCGTCCAGAAAGATATTTATAAAGCTCTGGATTTTCAACTACAGCACCTACATTTTTTAGAGCTTTCTTTTTATTCTTTAAGCTTTCTCCACAAACTTTAATTTCCCCACTATCAGGATTTATAAGGCCAACAATCATTCTTATAGTAGTTGTCTTTCCAGCTCCATTTGGTCCTAAAAATCCTAATATCTCACCTTCCTTTAACTCTAAATCTATTCCTTTTATTATTTCCCTTTTTCCTAGCTTTTTCCGCAAGCCTTTTATCTCTAAAACATTCATCTTTTATTGCTCCCTTCTATTTCTAATGTAAATTATAAATAAATAATTTTACAAAAAAACAGAAGAATTGTTTAAATATGTATTAATTATTAATGTGTTTCTTACAACTTTATTACATTCATATTTAAATTTTTAAAATTATCGTATTTAATTGAAACAAAAGTATATTTACCTCAATGTTTAAGTGTTAAAACTTTTAATATTTTAGGCTATTTCTTATTAATCCACTTAGACTTATAATTATTCACTCAAAAAAAGTCATTTTTATTATTATATATAATAAAAAATATTAATTTCATCACATTGAATTATTTTCTAAGATGATGTAAATTTTACAGTATAATAAAGCTTATTTACAAATTAACTAAAGTTCCATAGTAAACCTAATCCAAAGAACAATTTTAAAATTTACTTAAATAACTCTTCTTAATTTAATTTCACAAGCTTTAAATACTAAAAAGGATGATATTAAACAAATGAAAGAAAACAAGAAAATTAGAACTAAAAAAAAATATAGAGAACCTATTATTACAGGAATTGTACTGCTTTCTTTATCCTTAATTTTATTCTTCATCCAAACTCATGTTTTCAATGACTTAGATAGAGCTTTATCCCTATTATGTTCTAACATAGCCTTTATTCCATTGAACGTCTTCTTAACAGCTTTTGTCATTGATACCCTCTTTGAAAGAAGAAATAAATATCATAAAATAGAAAAACTTATAATGATAGAAGGAGTTTTTTTCTCAGAGTTTGGAACAGAATTATTAGAGAAATTTGCTAGATATGATAAGAATATTAAGGTATTGTCAGATGAGGCACATATAAATAAAAATTGGGGACCATCAGAATTTAAAAAATTTAATTCAGTTATAAATAACCATCAATTTGATGTAGATATTGATGCTATTTCTTTAAGAAAAGTGTCTAATATTATTAATGATAATAAAGATTTTTTAATTTCAATAATAACAAACCCTACACTTATGGAGCATGAACTTTTTTCAGAAATGGCTGTTGCTATATTTCATATAAGAGAAGAGCTTCAAGATATTTATGTACATACAGAATATGACACATTTAATAGAGAACATATTAAAGAAGACTTTAGCATTTTATATAAGCTAATGACTCAAACATGGGTTATTTATATGAAACATCTTCAAGAAGAATATCCTACATTATTCAAAAAAGCAATGATTCATAATCCTTTTCATAAGCGGACAATTAATCCAAATAATCCAATGATACCTCTATATTAAAAGACAGAGGGACTATCTTAAAGTAGAATAAAATTCCTACTTATAGATAATCCCTTTATCTTTAAAGAGCATAATAGTATTTATTTTTTTTACATCCTATCTGTATATAAAAAATAGTTCTATTATTAAGCACCACAATCTTTATACTCTAATTATATTTATACTTCAAGGTCACCTAATCCTACACTTGAACCTGTGTATAATTGATAATAGGTTCCTTTTTTATCTATTAAACTATTATGGTTTCCTCTTTCTATTATTCTTCCTTTATCTAACACCATAATCACATCTGAATTTTTTATAGTTGATAATCTATGAGCTATTACAAATACAGTTCTTCCCTCCATCAATCTATCCATACCTTCTTGTACTATTTTTTCTGTACGAGTATCTATACTTGATGTTGCCTCATCTAATATTAACACTGGTGGGTTAGCAACTGCCGCTCTAGCTATAGCTAATAATTGTCTTTGTCCTTGTGATAGATTACCTCCATCCCCTGTTAATACAGTATTATAACCATCTGGCAAATGTCTTACAAAATAATCAGCATTAGCAAGTTTCGCTGCTGCTATTACTTCTTCATCTGTAGCATCCAATTTTCCATATCTTATATTATCCATTACTGTTCCTGTAAATAGATGTGTATCTTGAAGTACTATACCAAGAGAACGTCTCAAATCCTCTTTCTTAATTTTATTAATATTTATTCCATCATAACGAATCTTACCGTCTTGAATATCATAAAATCTATTGATTAAATTTGTTATAGTAGTTTTTCCTGCTCCTGTTGCACCAACAAAGGCTATTTTTTGACCCGGTTTTGCATATAACTCTATATCATGTAAAATTACTTTTTCTTCATTATATCCAAAATCAACCTTATCAAATACTACATCACCCTCTAATTTAGTATAAGTTGTAGTACCATCATCTTTATGATAGTGTTTCCAAGCCCAAATTCCTGTTCTCTTCTCAACTTCTTCTATTTCATTATTTTCATTTATTCTAGCATTTACTAACTCAACATAACCATTGTCAGCCTCTGACTTTTCATCTAATAATTTAAACACTCTATCTGCTCCAGCAAGTGCCATTACCACTGAATTTAATTGCATTGATACCTGTGCTATTGGTTGACTAAAACTCTTATTAAATTGTAAAAATGATGCTAAGGCTCCAAGAGTAAATCCACCAAAACCAAATATAGCAAGAGCTGATCCAATTATAGCTGTTACAACATAATTTATATTTCCTAAATTCATCATAACAGGCATAAGTATATTTGCGTAACTATTGGCATTATTAGCACTTTCAAATAATTTATTGTTTAGTTCATCAAATTTTTCTAAACTTTCATCCTCATGACAAAATACTTTTACAACCTTTTGTCCTTCCATCATTTCTTCAATATATCCATTGATTTTTCCTAAGTTTGTTTGTTGTTCCATAAAGTACTTACCACTTTTAGTAGCTACAAACTTAGTAACATATATCATAAGAGCTGCCATAATAAATGTCACTATTGTAAGAGGTATACTTAAAATAATCATAGAAATTGTAACACTAATAATAGCAATTATAGAAGCTATTAATTGAGGTATACTTTGACTTATCATCTGTCTTAAAGTATCTGTATCATTTGTATAAACACTCATAATATCACCATGAGCATTTGTATCAAAATATCTTATTGGAAGTGTCTCCATATGCTTAAATAAATCATCTCTTATATCTTTTAAAGTCCCTTGAGATACTTTTACCATAATACGATTATAAACATAAATAGCAATAACCCCCGAATAATAAATCATAGCCATAACTACAAGTGCATATGCAAGCTTTGAAAAATCAGGATTTTCTTTAGCTATAAATGGTAATATAAAATCATCAATAAGATTTTTCATAAAAAGAGTACCAGCAACATTAGTAAGTGAAGAAAATATTATTAATACAACTACTAAAAAGCAGTAAAATTTATATTTTTTCAGTATATATCCACCAAGTCTTTTAATTATCCCCATAGGATTTTCTAAAGCTGGTCTTGCACCTTTTCCCATAGCTTTAGGTCCTCTCATTCCCTGTCTCATAGCATTCCCTTTAACCAATCTTTTCAGCCCCCTTCATTTGTGATTGATATACATCCTTATAAATAGGACTCTTCTCTAGTAATTCCTCATGAGTTCCTATATTCTCAATTTCTCCTTCATTTAACACTATAATTCTATCTGCATCCTGTATTGAAGTTATTCTTTGAGCAATTATAATCTTTGTTGTATCTCCAATTTCCTCCTTAAATGCTTTACGTATAAGACTATCTGTTTTTGTATCTACAGCACTTGTTGAATCATCTAATATTAATATTTTTGGCTTTTTAAGTAAGGCTCTAGCTATACAAAGTCTTTGTTTTTGTCCTCCTGAAACATTACTTCCTCCTTGCTCAATATAAGTATCATACCCCTTAGGAAAGCCTTGAATAAACTCATCCGCCTGAGCTAATTCACAAACTCTTTTAATTTCTTCATCTGTAGCATCTTTTTTTCCCCAACGTATGTTTTCCTTAATAGTTCCTGAAAATAATACATTCTTTTGAAGAACCATAGCTACTTCATTTCTAAGTGATTCTAAATCGTAGGATTTTACAGATATTCCTCCAACCTCAACCTCACCAGTAGAAACATCATATAATCTAGGAATTAATTGAACTAAGGATGATTTAGCACTACCTGTTCCCCCTATAATTCCAATAGTTTCACCAGAATTTATTTTAAAGTTAATATTTCTTAAAACATAGTTATCATCATCCTTATAAGAAAAATTAACATTATTAAACTCTATAGAACCATCTGGCACTTTTTTTATTGGATTAATTCCATTATTCAAGTTTGATTTTTCATTTATAACTTCAACAATACGCTCAGCTGATGCCTTTGACATTGTAACCATAACAAATATCATAGAAAGCATCATAAGGCTCATTAATATACCTAAAATATAAGAAAACAAACTCATTAACTCACCTGTTGTTAAAGTTTTTGATACTATCATTTTTGCACCAAACCAAGAAATTAATAATATACAAGTATACATGGCCATTTGCATCATAGGCATATTTAAAACTAATACTTTCTCAGCTTTTACAAATAAGTTATACAACTTTAAGCTTGCATTATTAAATTTTTTAATTTCATGTTCTTCCCTAACATAAGCCTTAACTACACGAATTGCGCTTACATTTTCTTGAACATTTCTATTTAAATCATCATACTTCTTAAAAACTTCCATAAAAACTGGATACGCTTTTTTTATAATATAAGCTAATCCTAAAGCTAAAAGAAATGTAACTCCTAAAAATATAAATGCTAGTCTTCCACCTATGACCATAGCCATTATCATTGATGAAATAAGCATAATTGGTGCTCTTGTACACATTCTTATAATCATTTGATAAGAGTTTTGAACATTAGTAACATCAGTAGTTAACCTAGTAACCAATCCTGCTGTAGAATATTTATCTATATTTGAAAATGAAAAACTTTGAATATTTTCATACATAGCCTTTCTTAAATTTTTTGAGAAACCTGTTGATGCCCGAGCAGCACTTTTTCCTGCAAGTGCACCAAAAACTAAAGCTAAAAAAGCCATTAAAATCATAGCTATTCCCGTATAGATTACATGTTTTAAGTCTCCTTTATTAACACCTTCATCAATTATAGATGCCATCATTAAAGGTATAATAACCTCCATAACAACTTCTAAAATCACATAAATTGGTGTCATAATAGAATCCTTTTTAAATTCTTTAACCTGTGATAATAAAGTCTTTACCATACTAACCTCCTATACCCCCGTTAATTATCAATATGACTTCTTTAAATGCCTTTTAATTAACCTTGGGTTTAATTACATTGTATTTTTTATTATAATTTGTAGTATTCTCTTCATTTCTTCTTTATCTTTTTCTGTTATCCCTTTATACATTATTTCTTCAACTTCTAAAATGTTCTTTTTCATTAGTTCATGGTGCTCTCTACTTTTTTCAGTTAAAATAATTTGCTTATATCTTTTATCTTTACTACTATGCTCTAAAGATATGAACCCTTTTTCTTCTAATCTTTTTAAAAGCCCTGTTACTGTTGGTTTTTTTAATTTAAATTCTCTTTCAATATCAATAGGATTAACTTCTTTTCCATCATTAAGATGCAAAAATCCAAGTATTTTACATTGTGATGAAGTAAGATCTAAACCACTAACTCTATTATTTAAGCATTTATCAAAATTCTTTCCAACTATCTTAATAAGCAAACTTAAATTGATATCCACACTCATTATCTCCTCCCTTAAATAGTTAGTATGCTAATTATATACTAATAATCCATTTTTTTCAATAAATATTTTAAAAATAACAAATCAACTTATGTGTAAAAAGTATATTAATAAAACTAAAAAATGATAGTATTAAATTACAATTAATGTATAATTTAATAAACACTAACACTATATTATGCATAAAAAAGGGAAATAAAAATATGAAGAAAGAATAGGAAATCATTTTAATCGCTTTAGCTCCAGTACTAACTAAAGTTAAAGTAACATTACTAGATGATAAAAATAAAAAATTAAGGCTCTGTCACAACAAATGGCTTGTTTTGCTAGAAAGTGCAATAATAATAGTAGAAAGATAATTACCCCAAAGGGAGATTTACAAATGGTCGTATATGTTCTCTTTGTGGTTGTATTCATATTATTCGTAATGTGCATAGAAAAGATGGTACTCAAAGATACGTGTGTAAGGATTGTGGGAAAAATATATTGATTGCATGATGAATGGATTATCTCTCAGAAAAACTACGATAGTTTGTGATATTCATAGAAATACAGCATTTATTTGGAGATATAAAATTTTAGATACACTTCATAATATGTAAAATAATGTTAAATGAGATGGTATAATAGAAACAGGCAAAACCTTTTTCGCAATTTCGTACAAAGGAAATCATAGCAAGAGCAAGAATTTTATCCTTTCACGCAAGGCATATAAGCGTAGTCATTCTACGCATATAAGAGGTTTATCACCTGAAAAAGTATGTGTCCCTTGTGCAGTAAATAGGAATGGTTTATCAATTGCCAAAATCACCAATACTGGTAGAGTATCAACAAAAGATTTACACCATATTTATGATGGTAGAATTAAGAGTAACTCTACCTTTGTAACAGATAAGATGAACTCTTATGTTAGATTTACAAATTCTATTACTATTGAGTTGATACAATTAAAAACGGGATAAGACAAAGAAAGGTATTTATAACATTCAACATATAAAATAGTTTTCATAGTCAATTAAAACGTTTTATGAGAGGTTTTAATGATGTTTCCACTAAATATTTGAATAACTTACCTTATATGGAATAATCTTATAAACTATACCAAAGAAAGTGATATAGAAAAGAGAAACATCTTCTCAACCTTTGTATTAGGCATCTTAAAAACAGACAAGTGCAGAGACTTATCAAATAGAGTAACAATCCCGCTGGTAGCATAAATAAAAATTTGTAAGGAGGATAATATAATAATGAAATATATTGTTTTGATAATAAGTATAATTGGTTGTTATTTTATATCAGCTTTAATTCATGAACTTGGACACATTATTTATGGATTAATTAATCATTGGAAATTGTTTATGTTGGTTGTCGGACCAATTAAGATTTATAGAGAAAATATAAATTCTAAATTAAAGATTGGAATAGAAAAAAATATTACTCTTTGGTGTGGTGTTGGAGGAACATTTCCCATTAAGAAATCAGAAGATAATATTAAGGTATGGGCAAGAATATTGCTTGCAGGACCTCTTACTTCAATAATATTTGGAATTTTGATGTTGCCTCTATTTTTCCATACTAAAAATATTATTTTATTAATGTTGAGCTTAATGCCAATTGCAATGGGGATTATGTGTATAATTCCGATGAAAATGAAAACAGGATTATTATATAATGATGGAACAAGATATAAGAGATTAAAAAATGGTGGTCAAGAACAATTAGAAGAAATGTCTATTTTCCAACTAAGTGAAATTACTATATTTGATGGAGAGGATGTTTTATTTCCAGAAATATTGATAGTTCCATTGCTTGATTCAAAGGATTATGAATTAAACTATTATGGATATTATTGTTCTTATAAAAACGCAATGAGAAATAATAAATTAGATGAAGCAGATATGCAATTGTCAAATATGGAAAAAATAAAAGGAAAAGTTCCAAAAATTATAATTGATGATTGTAAAATATAATTTGTTTATTATAAAAACTATATCAATATTCAAATACTTTGATTTAATATTATGTAAAATTATGTTAATATAATATTGAATAACTAATATATAAATAGGATTTGAAAGTAGGTGAATTCTCAAAATGAGAAAAAATCGAATTAATTTCTTGGTGCAGTTATAATAACTGATAGTAGATTGTACCAAGATTAAATTTAAATATACTATCAGGTGGCTGCACCAAATTTCTAGTAAATAAATAAAAAGAAAAGAGGGACAGTTATGAATTATAGTAAGTTAAGAGAAGCATGGAGAAAAGAAGAGAATATTACATTTAAAGGGTGGAACTTTTCTTATTTAGAAAATAAATGGGTCACTGAAAAATTACCTTGGAATTATAGAGATATATTAAAAAAATACTTAAATCCAAACTATAAACTACTGGATATGGGAACTGGTGGTGGTGAATTTTTATTATCCTTGAATCACCCTTATAATAATACATCTGTTACAGAAATGTGGGAACCCAATGTAAAATTATGCAAAGAAAAATTAGAACCATTAGGAATTACTGTAAAACAAATATTTACTGATACACATTTACCTTTT
Source organism: Clostridium massiliamazoniense (assembly GCF_001403635.1). Lineage (GTDB taxonomy): Bacteria > Bacillota > Clostridia > Clostridiales > Clostridiaceae > Sarcina > Sarcina massiliamazoniense. The sequence continues at coordinate 672,764 of NZ_LN879467.1, read as the reverse complement.
GATGATAATAGTTTTGATATAGTTATTAATAGACATTCATCTTTTGATATTAAAGAAATAAGAAGAATATTAAAGCCAAATGGAATTCTCATTACTCAACAAGTCGGTGGACAAAATAATGAAGTATTATCTAAAGCATTAATAAAAGATTTCAAGCCTTTGTTTCCAGAAAATACTCTAAGTAATAAGTTAGAAGAATTAGAGCAAAACTCTTTTAAAATTTTATATGCAAAAGAATATTTTCCTCACTTACGTTTTAAAGATATTGGAGCAATAATTTATTTTGCAAAAATTATTGAATGGGAATTTCCAAATTTCTCTGTAGATAATTGTTTTGAAGAATTGTATAAATTAAATGAAGATCTAAATACTTACGGATATATAGAAAGTATTGAACACAGATTTATCATAGTTTGTGAAAATTATAAATAATTGATACTTTTAAACTTTCAAGAACTGGCTACCTTTAGTCAGTTCTTTTAAGATTACTTAAATACAATACTTAAATTTTCTAAATTATATAAAAAGAACCTATACTATAGTATCCTTTTACAAAGGTCTATTGTATAGGTTCTAATTTTCATTTAAATATATTTTTCTATTTTAATTCTTCTAAAACAGATTCTCCTATTGTATTTTCAGGCATTTTAAGATTAAAGTTATTAGCTATAGTTGCTCCTATTGTAGCAAAGCTATCTTTAATTCCTAAAACTCCGTTACCTTTCATTGAAGGTGAGTAAGCTAAAAATGGAACATATTCTCTTGTATGATCTGTTCCTTTATATGTTGGGTCATTTCCATGGTCTGCTGTTATTATTAATAAATCGTCATCATTTAATTTATCTAAAACTTTACCTAAATTAACATCAAACATTTCTAACTCTTTAGCATATCCTTGTGGATTTCTTCTATGTCCCCATAAAGCATCAAAATCAACTAAGTTTACAAAGCATAATCCTTTGAAATCTCTATCCATTATCTCTAAAGTTTGTTCCATTCCATGAACTGAACTTTTAGATTTATTTGATTCTGTTATTCCTTCACCATCAAATATATCACTTATTTTTCCTACTGAGATTACATCAAAGCCATTATCTTTTAACTCATTAAGAACTGTTCTTCCATATGGTTTTAAAGCATAATCATGTCTATTTGATGTACGTTTAAATTCTCCCTTTTTATTTCCAACATATGGTCTAGCTATTACTCTTCCAACTTTCCACTCATCTTTCATTGTTAAGTCTCTTGCAATTTCACAGCATCTATACAGTTCATCTAACCCAAAAGTTTCTTCATGACCACAAATTTGAAGAACAGAGTCTGCTGATGTATAAACTATCATATCTCCAGTTTGTATTTGATGCTCTCCTAATTCATCTAGAATTTCAGTTCCACTAGCACTTTTATTTCCTACTATTTCATGACCAGTTCTAGCTGATAATTCATCTAATAGTTCTTTTGGGAATCCTGTATCTGTAAAAGTTTTAAAAGCTTTAGTTATATGTAAGCCCATCATTTCCCAATGACCAGTCATAGTGTCTTTACCTACACTTGCTTCTTTTAACTTCATTTGATAACCTAAAGGTTTTTCTACTTCCTTAACATGCTCTATTTTATGAAGATTTGCTATACCCATTTTTTGTAGATTAGGAATATTAAAAGAATCCACTGATTTAGCTATACTACCTAATGTATCTACACCTATATCTCCAAAATTCTTTGAGTCTTCCATTTCTCCAATACCTAATGAATCAATTACTATTGTAAAAACTCTATTATATTTTTTCATCTCAATTCACCTCATTAAATATTCTTATACTATTTAAACTTTTTTATTACTCTTAATTTTATTAACTTGTCTATATTTGTCTAATTCTATAAACAGATAATACCATGTTCTCACAGCTTTTGTCAATCGTTTACACTCTTCTTTACTTCCTATTTTCCTTAACTATTTACTTACTACCTCACTTTTCTTATAATCTACTTCAATACTAAGATTTTTCTCACTATTTAAGTATTTTATTAAGGAAATAGAACTTAACACTAAAGTTATTAACTCTGTTATTGGCACTACTAACCAAACTCCATTCATGCCCCAAAGAGGTGTTAAAATTAGTAATAATACTACTATTAATAAAAATCCTCTTAATACAGATAATATAAAAGCTTCTTTTGCTTTCATTATTGATTGATAAAAAGATAAAATTACTATATTTACTCCCATAAATATAAATGCTATAAAATATATTCTTATTCCATTTACAGTTAAATTAGTTAATATAGCTGAATCTTGGCCATTAAAAGCTTCTGTTATTTCTTTAGGATATACCATTCCAACAACGTAAAATATTATTCCTAAAATCAAAGCTACAATAATCCCCATTTTTAAAACCTTTAGCATTCTTGTTCTCTTGTTATTTCCAAAGTTAGTACTTATTATAGGCTGCATACCTTGTGCAAGTCCATTAAACATACAAAGACATACTAAAGCTATGTTAGTAATTATTCCATAAGCTGCAACAGCCATTTCACCACTAATATCTAAAATGACAATATTAAATATTAATATTACTACAGAAATAGATACCTCTGATAAGAAGCTAGAAATACCACAATGTATACTTTCTTTTAGCATGGAATACTTGTACTTAAATTTCTTTAGCTTTAATGTACTATTTTTTATAAAATATAAACCTATAATAAGACTTATAATTGGAGAAAATGAGGTTGCTAAAGCAGCTCCAAACATTCCCCATTTGAATATGTAAATAAAAATATAATCACATGCTATATTTAAAGCAGTTCCTATAATCATAGCTACCATAGCTACTTTAGGCTTTCCATCATTTCTTACAAAATTTATTAATACATTACTAAAAATCATTAAAGGACATAAAATCATAATAACCTTAAGATATACTTCAACATAATCTAAGATTATCCCACTTGCCCCTAATAAAATAGCAATATATTTTGAAGCAAAAATTCCTAGTAATAAAATTACTGTGCTTACAACAGCACAATTGAACATAGACATTGAAAACACATCATTTGCTGAATCAAAATCCCCCTTTCCTCTATATATAGAAAATAGTGTTGATCCACCCATGCCTAGTAAAATAGCTATAGCTGCCATAAATCCATAAACAGGAATAGCTATATTTAAAGCACTTAGTCCAATAGCCCCTACACCATTAGCTACAAAATAAGTATCTGCCAAAATATACAATGAAAATCCTATCATACTCAAAACACTAGGTATGGTATATTTAACAAATAGTAGCCATTCTTTTTCTATTAGCAAACTATCTTCCACTTATCCTTAGTCCTCCTTTTATTTTCTACCTATTCATCTTATAACCATTAACTATTATAATTTTTAAAGAAAAATCAAATTCATTCTGCTTATGGTCATAGATAAACTTATGTGAGATTCATCTTTAAATTTCTAGTTTAACTTCATAGCTTCCTTAAAGTAAACTAAACTTTTTAAAAGCTTTTATATTAAATCTCACTTATATATATTAATATATCTTCAAGTACTTTAAAAGTTAAGATTAATAAAAAATAAGTTGTAGTAAATTACAATGTCCTAACTTACTACAACTCGCACCCTTATCTATTTATTTTTCTTAACTTTTCTTCTTATTAATGTAATTATTCCTTCTATTAATAATACTAATGGAACAGTTACTGCTACTGTTGTACCTATTATTTTACTTTGACTTATCCCACCATTATTATTAGAGTTTACTAAAGTATTTAATAGCTTGTTTGAAGAATCTACTTTATTTTCTTCAGATATAACACCTTCTTCTATAAGTTTTTTACTTTCCTCTAAAAGAGTTACCCCAAAGTCTATATTCATTTTTACTGGTTTTATAAACATATATACTCTTATATCATCTTTTATATTTGAGATTTCAAATCTAAATGCCTTTACACCCTCATCCTCATTACTTGCTATAACTTCATATTTAGTTTCTATGCCATTTACTTTTATCTTTATATTTTCCATAGCTGTAGTTCCTGAGAACTTTAATGTAAGATAAAACTTCCCATCTATTTCTTCTAATATACTTATTTTATCTAAATATTTTCTAGTCATTAATTTTCCCATAGAGCTATTACTTACTATATCATTTTCTATAGTGTATTTCTTAAAATATTCCTTTGCCTCTGGAATTTCAGTTTTAGTTTCTTCATCTATTTTTTCTTCACTATTTTCACCTTCCTCTGCACTTCTTTCCTTAGCAGCACTTATTTCTAAAGTTTTTCCTGCATTAGAACTTCCTAAAGATTTGCTAGCTTCAGACTTACTTATTAACTCCATTGTATTTTCTAAAAAATCTATTCCAAAGGAAATATCCATAGAAGTCATTTCAATATAAGCTGTAATTTTAACATCTGAATTTATACTAGAAACTTTAAATCTTATATCCATAGCATGCTTACTGTCATCTTTTCTAACAACCTCATAATTAACTTTTTTTCCATCCACAGTTAATCTTATATTGTTCATAAGGTTAAGTTGTGATAAACCTAAAGTTATATATTTTTCTCCATTAATTTCTTCTAAATAAGAAATATTGTTTACTGATGCTCTAGCGGCACTGTATCCAATAGCACTACTAGTAATTATTTCATTTTTAATCTTATATATTTTACTTTCTTTATCTACAGATATTTGTGGTTGTTGTGGTGCTGTAGAGGGAGTAGTTATATTTGAAGTATCCCCATTATTTACATTACCTCCAGTAGGCTTGTTCATTCCTTCTGTAACATTCTCTTCCTTTCCACCATTATTTTCTTCTTCAACATAATCCTCATCACCTTCTGGTTTATTTTCTGGCTTTTCCTCTGAATCTGTTTCGGGCTTTTCTTCTGGTTTTATCTCTGGATTTTCTTCTGGTTTTGTCTCTGGACTTTCTTCTGGTGCAAGTGGAATACTTGATTTATCAAGTACTACTCTAAAAGAAACATCCATTTTGAAAAACCCTGTATTAATTGTACTTGAAACTTCTATTTTATCATCTAAAGAATTTAATGAAAGTTCTAATCTCAATTTCTTCTCATCTATATCAGTGGACTTATAATCAACACTTTGTCCATTAACCTTAATCTTTATATTACTCATTAATTTTTTCTCTGTAAAATCAATAGTAGTAGTAATGCTATTTCCACTTATTTTTACAATAGATTGATTATCCACATAGTTTCTTGCTGCTGAATTACTATCTGCATCTATCTTATATACCTTATTTTCAACTGTATAAGTTCCCTCTTTATAATTTTTACTTCTTTTCTCTATTGTATTTTCTATTTCTACTCCCTCACTTGCTAAGGTCTCTACAGGTAAATACCCCACCGTAATAGTTGTAGCTAAAATAACTGCTAAAGCTTTTCTTTTCATTAAAAATCCCCCAATTTTTATTATTTAATTTTTTTAACTTTTTTCTTGTCTACTTCAATAGTTTTTATTTTGAATATAAAATAATAGAATTTAAAGAGCACCAATATAATTAAAAATACTTTTATATAAATGTTATCTAGAATAATAAGTGGAAAGGCTATCATAGTATCAGCAAAAGCCAATAAACAAACTTTTTGTTTTAAAGTCATAGCTTTCTCTTTAACAAAACTTTCTAAATGCTTTTTATAAATCTTTGTGTTAGTAAACCAAATCTCAAACCTTTTAGACCCCTTAGCAAAGCAAAAAGAAGCTAAAAGTAAAAATGGTGTGGTTGGTAATACTGGTAACATTACTCCTAGAGCTCCTAAAGCAAAAGCTACTAATCCTATAGCTATATAAATGAATTTTTTAAATTTCCCCATAACTTACTCCTCCATTAAACTTAGTTTACAAATTAAATAAATGTTTAATAAATTCAATTGGACTGTATATAATTAACCTAGGTCCTGAAAATCTCATAACCTCTTTCACTTTAATCTTCATATCCTTTTTATAACAATGAATTGGACATCTTGAACATGTAGATTTATTATCCCCGAACTTACAATAAGTTAATCTCTTATTTGCATATTCTAATAACTCCTTACACTGCTCACAAAGTTCGCCTTTCTCTGTTTTATGTTTTTTTCTACAATAAATATTTATCATTAATTCTATAGTTCTTTTTTCCCTTTCAATTCTACCCACGCTAAACACCTCATTTATTAGATAATTTATTTTTTTAATTTAAAATTTTATCCATACATTAATTTTCAATTAATTATCATTATCAATATAATCTTATAGTTTACCTATTACTCTCTTTAATGTAGTTACAATGCAATACTCTTCATTTTTTTTAGTGAGAGTATTGCCAGTAACTAATAATTAAAATTAACTAAGCACAAGCTTTCCTTGTTGTAATTTATAAGTTTTATCACAAATTGTTGTAGTTGATTTTCTATGAGTAATTAAAACTATAGTCTTATCATCACAGTTCTCTTTTATAGACTTTAATATTTCCCCTTCATTTAAAGTATCTAAATTACTTGTTGGTTCATCTAATATAAGTATTTCACCATTACTTAAAAAGGCTCTTGCTAATCCAATTCTTTGTCTTTCACCTGATGATAAATTAGAACCAAGTTCTCCTACTTTTGTGTCATATCCCTTAGGTAAAGATTTTATAAATTTATCTACAGATGCTTTTTTAGCAGCCATTTCAACCTCTTCTCTAGTTGCATTTAAATTTCCTATTTTTATATTATCTAATATAGATTCATTAAATAAATATGTTTCTTGACTTACTAATACCTGTGAATTTCTTAAAGAAGTTGTTTCTATTCCTTTTATATCTTCTTTTCCTATTTTTATTTCACCTTTATTAACATCCCAAAATCTCATAAGTAATTTAACAAAGGTACTTTTACCTATTCCACTTTCACCAGCTAAGGCTATTTTATCTCCTTTTTGAATATTAACAGTGGCATCACTAAATATCTTTTCCTCTCTATTTGGATAAGAAAAGTCAACCTTATTATAGTTAATAGAATGAGCTTTAATAGTTTTGCCCTCTTCAACTTCTAATACTAATGGCTCTTCATCTAATAAGTTAAACAATCTTTCTGCTGATGCAAATGTTTGAAGCAGTGTATTAGATAAATTACTTAAAGCTACTACTGGACCAAAGGAAGATGCTATAATTACTATACCTAAAATCATAGCTGTAAAAGTAATATTTCCTAAGGAATATTCATAAAATCCAACTCCTACAAAGGTTAATATTGCAATCATAATAGTTAAATCTGTAATTGCTCTTATTAATCCTTCATGTTCTTTAAGTTTCTCTAAGCTTTTATTGATCTTACGAGATTTATTATTAATTTCTTCTAATCTCTCTTCTCCATTTTTAAATTGTAATACTTCTTTTATTCCTCTTAAGGAATCTAAAACATAGTTATTGCATTCCCCGAACATATTTCTATATTCCATTCCTGCATCTTTTCCTAAACTTGATGAAAAATAAGGTATAACTAACCCTACTATTAAGAAGAAAATAGCTGATAAAACTCCAAAATATGGGCTTATCATATATAAAATTATTGAAATTATTGTATTTGTTATTATGGCAATAGCTATTGGAGCTATAGTATGAGCATAAAACACTTCTAGAAGTTCAATATCTGAAGTTATTATTGAAATTAATTTTCCTTTTTCTTGCCCTTCTAACTTAGCTGGAGCTAACTTTCTTAACTTATGAAATATTTTATCTCTAAGTATATAAAGTATTTTAAAAGCAATATAATGTCCTGATAGTTGTTCTCCATATCTTAAAAAACCTCTTAATAATGCACTAACTATCATTAAAATTACAGCACCCTTAACGCTTATAAAAGTAATTTCTCCAATAAAAGCACCTATAGCTACTGCTCCAAAGGTTCCTATGGATATTGCTGCTAGAAATCCTAAAACTCCCATGGTTATGGTTATAAACATAATAGCTATTAAAGGCTTTAATTCTAAAATTAATCTCTTCATGATTTGAAGGCCAGATCTTCTTTCCATTTTAAACAACCTCCCTTATTAATTCTAAATCATTTTGTTTTCTTACCATGTTATAATAGTGTCCTTCCTTCGTCATTAATTCATTGTGACTTCCTGATTGAACTATTTCACCACTTTTCATAACATATATTGTCTTAGCATCCTTAACATTAGCTAATCTATGTGATATAACTAATATGGTTTTTTCCTTAGAAATTTCATATATAGCATCCCAAATTCCTTCTTCACTTTCCACATCTATATTTGAAGTTGCTTCATCAAATATAATCATATCTCTATTTGCTAATATAGCTCTAGCTAAAGCTAACCTTTGCTTTTGTCCACCTGATAATGAACTACCACCTTGTCCTACATCTGTTAATAAACCATCTCTTAAACCTTCTACAAAGTCATATAACCTAGCTGTTTTTAATGCTTCATTTATCTCTTCTTGGCTGGCCTTTTTGTTAGCTATTATTAAGTTGTCTAGAATACTACCATTAAAGATGTAACTATTAGTTGATACTATAGCAATATGTTCATAAATATTTTCCATTGATAAGTTATCTATATTTATACCATTAAGCAAAACTTCTCCTGAATTAACTTTATAATTATTTAAAATAAGAGAAGCTACAGTACTTTTTCCTGATCCACTTTCACCAACTATAGCTGTTACTCCCCCCTTAATTACAGTCAAGTTAATATTTTTTAGAACTTTTCTTTTCCCATCATAACTAAAGTCAACATCCTTTAAAGTAACTTCAACATCTTTATTTCCTACATTAATATTTTCATTAGTATTTTTTACTCTCTCCTCTGCATCTAAAAGAGAAAATATTCTATCACTTGCTGCCATTCCATTCATAGCTATATGAAAATAAGATCCTAAAAGTCTTAATGGAATAAAAAATTCTGAAGAAAGTAAAATTATTATAAGTAAACTTCCAACTAATAATTCTCCTCTACTAAATTGAATTAATCCTACAATTATTCCAGCAGCACTTCCTCCAAAAGCTACTAAATCCATTATTGTAATAGAATTTAATTGCATGCTTAAAACCTTCATAGTTATTTTTCTAAAATTTTCAGCTTCAAGATTCATCTTTTTATGTCTTTCTTCATCTATATTAAAAACTTTTAAAGTTGTTAACCCTTGAAGGTTTTCTAAAAAAGTACCCCCTAAATCAGAATAGGATTTCCAATAATCCTTTAAAATTCTTTTTGCTATTTTCATAATTGCAATAATTGAAATTGGGATAAGAGGTACTGAAAGCATAAATACTAAAGCTGCCTTCACTGAAATAAAACTCATAAATACAAATAAAGTTATTGGAACTAAAAGTGAATAAAAGAATTGTGGTAGGTATCTTCCAAAATAAACTTCTAACTGTTCTACACCCTCAACAGAAACTTGGACAATTGCAGATGTGCTTTCTACAGAAGTATAATCTAATCCAAGCTTTAATAACTTTCTATAAATTACATCCCTTAAAGTGCATCTTGCATTTGCTGAAGCTAAATTTGAAAATCTTGCGTAAAGTTTATTACTCATATATCTAATAAAAAGTAATGCTACTATAAGAACTAAAACACTAAAAAGAGATAAATTTCCTATAACCTTAAAGGACATTAATGCTGTAAAAATACCATTAGATAAGTCTAGCTTTTCTCCTAAATAAACTTTATTAATAAAATTACCAATAAAAATTACTATACCTATATTGCATAAAACAGCTAACCAATTAACCAGTACAGTTAATCCTACATACTTCTTTGAATCCTCACAAAGGCTTATAAGCCTTTTATTTATCATCATAATTTTCCCCTCCATAACGTAAGCTAAATGATAATCATTTTCATCATAATTCAATATACATTAATTGAAAACTATTTTCAAGTATTTTTTTCCAAAAGTAATAATTAAATTTTACATCTGTAAAAATAAAGAATAAGTTTTAAAATTTATGACATTAAATTAAGTTTAACTTAAGAGTATTCCTAAAGCTTATTAAAAATAAACAACCCTTAATTATTGTTATTTTTTCAATAATTAAAGGTTGCTTCTAAAAATTAAATTTAATTGAGCTCCATTGCTCTCATTATAGCCTTTGATGCTAAATTTCCAGCTTCATTAAAATATTGTGTTGCACTTGTTAGCTTTCCAGGATCTTTATTAAGACCTCCTACAAAGTTTTCACTATAAAGCTTCATCTTTTCCACAAAGCTATTTGTCAATGTTTTAAATTCTTTATCTGTACTTTCTTTATTTAAAGTCTCTATACTTTCTACTATTTTACTTATTTTAGTTACTGTTTCTAAAACCTCTTTTTCTTCTCCCTCTGAAATAGTTCCATCTGTAGTAACATCCATTGTTTTTTGTCCAAACTCACTTAATAACTTAACTAAATTTTTAAATTCAGATAATATCTCTTTGTTATAACTACCTTTTTCATTAGAAGTTTCTTTATTTTCATTATCCTTATTGTTTATAGTATCATTATTTTTATTCTGTTCTTCCTTTTCCTCTGGTTTATTATCCTTATTATTAACCTCTTCAACTGTACTCTTTTCTGAAGAACTCTTTGTTGATTTATTATTTTCACCACAACTTACTAAGGTTGTACATAAAACAATAGTCAAAAAACTAATCAAAATCTTCTTCATTGATAACGCCCCTTTTAATATAAAATATACAATAATATTAACATATCATTGTATATTTTACCATTATTTGAAATAATCATCTAATGAATTATAATGTTTTAACTCTCACTCTGTGATTGTTTATCATCTAATAGTTCATAAATTCTCATTTCCCTATCTATTAATTTTTTAACAAAGTCTGTAGCTGGATTCTTTAATATTTCTTTACTGGTACCGTATTGTTCTATTTTCCCTTCATTCATTACTAATACTTTCGTACCTAATTTAATAGCCTCTGAAATATCATGTGTTACAAATATAATTGTTATTCCAGTTTCTCTATGAATTCTCATTATTTCTTCTTGAAGCTGCATTTTAGTTATTTCATCAACAGCACCAAAAGGCTCATCCATTAAAAGTATATCTGGGGAAGCTGCTAAAGCCCTTGCTATTCCCACTCTTTGCTGCTGTCCTCCTGACAATTCATCTGGATATCTTTTTAGCATATCCTCATCAAGTCTCACTATATTTATCCATTTTTCCACTGCATTTATAGTTTTAGTTTTATCTTTTTTATTTAAAAGATTTGGTACATAAGCTATATTTTTTTCCACTGTCATATGAGGAAATAATACAGAACCTTGTATTGCATAACCTATATTTCTTCGTAAAGATATAATATCTTCATTGTCTATATTTTTTCCTTTAATGAAAATATTTCCCGATTCAGCTTTTACTAATCCGTTTATCATTTTTAATATTGTTGTTTTCCCACATCCTGAACTACCTATAACAGTTAAAAATTCACCTTTATTTATATCAAGATTAAAATTTTCAATAATAACCTTATTTCCATAAATCTTTTTTATATTTTCAAATTTGATTATACACTCCATATGCAAACCCCTTATTTAATAATTCCTAAATCAACTAAAAATTCATGAGCCACCTCTTCTGCTTCTCTACCTTTAGTTTCTACTTCATAATTTAGTTCAGCCATCTTTTCATCATTTAAAATTCCCTCTATTTTCTTAAATACGTCATTAAGCTCTGGATACTTTTCTAAAATATCATTTCTTACAACCATAGCACACATAGATGAAGAAAAAAAGTTTTTATCATCTTCTAAAACTACAACTTCAGCATTGGATAGTTGTCCATCTGTAGTAAATACATCCATAACGTCAACCTTACCTTCATTGATTGCCTTATACTTTAGTCCTATATCTAAGTCTTTTGTATCTTTAAAATTAAACCCATATTTTTCACAAAAAGCTTTATACCCATCTGGTCTTTCATAAAAATCATATTCAGCTCCAAAAGTAAGTTTATCTGATATTTTTGCAAGGTCTGAATAAGTTTTTAAGTTATATTTTTCAGCAATATCTTTTCTAACTGCTAAACCAAAAGAATCATTGAATCCCCAAATACCAGTCCAAGTAAAATTATATTTTTCCTTATATTCTTCCTTTAATTTTTCATACATAGTTTCATCATAAAAGCCCTCATGTTTTAACACCATATTCCATCCTGTACAGGTATACTCTGGATACATATGAAATTCACCCTTTTCCATTGCTGGCATAATATTAGCTGTTCCTCCTCCTACACCTTGTGTTAAATTTACACTTAAGTCTGTTTCTTGTTCAATAACCTCCTTTAACATAGAACTAATTATATATTGCTCTGTCATTGGTTTAGTTCCTATGTTAATACTGTCTTTTTTTCCAATATTCATAGAAGCTCCTAAAACTACTATGATTATTAGTCCTATTAAAATTAAAGTACTTGTTTTTTTATTATTCCTAAGTGTTTTTCTTTTACAGAAAGCCCTCTCAATTACTCCTAAAATAAAATCTACTCCTAAAGCTAAAAATGCTATTAATAAGCTTCCTGTTATGGTCATTATTGAATTATTTGTTGTTATTCCTCTATAAATGGCTACCCCTAAACCTCCTGCCCCTATAAAAGAAGCAATACCACCAAGAGCTATGGTCATAGTTGCCATATTACGTAATCCAGACATTATTACTGGCACAGCTAAAGGTAACTTTAACTTAAACAGTATTTGCATCTTTGTACTCCCCATTCCCTCTGCTGCTTCTATAAGCCTCTTATCAACATTACTTATACCTGTATAAGTATTTCTAACCATAGGTAAAAGTGCATAAATTGTTAAAGCAATTATAGCTGTTTTATTCCCTATCCCTGAAAAGGGAATTAAAAAACCTAAGAGAGATATTGATGGAATTGTGTAAAGGAAATTAATTATTCCTAAAATAAATTTTGAGCTTTTTTCCTTTTCACTAACTATTATTCCTATAATCAATCCAATACAGCTTGCAATAATTATAGATATTAATGAAATACCTAAGTGTTCTAAGAGAAGCTCTACAAAAAATTCCCTTTTGCTCATAAATAATGTAATTATATCTTTAATCATTATTTAAGTGTCTCCTTTAAGTAGAATTATTCTTTTAATTATACTTAAGTAATAACAATAATATACTTTTCCTCCTCTTTTAATAATCCCCTATCAACTATCCATACATGAAAAAAGAGGATGTACCAAATTACAGATACATCCTCCCTGCCTTTTATCTAGCTATCTCGGCAGATGAAAAAAAGTAATGATAATTTATTCTTTATCAATCTACACTCATTTGTATAATACTTCTATAATTAGACTTGAAAATTAATTTTTGAAAATTTAGACTTAAATATTTTTTGTAATAATTTAAATATTATAATTCCTACTAATGCACCTAGTGTATTCCATATAACATCATCAATATCAGCATATCTTCCCGAAAAATATTGAGCCATTTCTACTATACTTGAAAAAATAAAAGCACTACTTAATATTTTTATTAGTTTATATTCATTTATAGAAAAAAACATCAATATAAATCCAAAAGGAATAAAGAATATCATATTTAAAATAACTTGAAAAAGCACAGAACCAGGATATTGAATTAAATCTGTTAAAGTGGTTATTAAAGGTATTAGATTAGGGGTTAATTTAAAGGTTGCATTAAATAAATTAGATGAAAATACTTCTGTTATAATTAAGACACTAATGATATAACCGATTAGAGCAAATTCTACAATATACATATATTTTTTTACATATGTTTTTTTGCATATACTTTTATTAATTAATAAAAATATTAAGTATATAGGTATTGATATTACTAAAACTTGAAAAATATTATCCAATACAACATTTCTAACATCATAGTATAAACCTAGACTCATATTTTGTTTTCTCCCTTATTAATAATATATTTTATGTTTTTTATTATATATTTATAATAATTATATAAATTAAGTTAATATTGTATTATCAAGACTTGTTGCAATAACTTTCTTTAAAAACTTATTTATTTTTAGTATCCTTTGAATAATCAATATTTCAATACTAACTTTAACATAACAGGAAATAAAATACAATAAGATTCAAAAATATTTAAGCTATTTTGTTATTGCTGTATTTTTTATTGAATTTGAAATTTTTACAAAATTGCATCAAAATTAGTTTAATTTATTTTAAAGTGTAGGTTTTGAACATTCAAATATATATCTACTAAAAAAATTAATAAAAGTTACTCTCTTAAATTAAATAAGACTGCTTCAAAGCGATAGTTAATCATCTTTAAAACAGCCTTATTACTTATATATTATTTTATTAAGCTTTTAGAAAAACTCAAAGTGTATATTATCTTTTTCAACTCCTAATTCTAATAAAGAATTTTGTACAAGTTCAGTAAATCCTTTATTTCCACAGAAGTAAAACTCTCCATCTAATGGTAAGTTCTCAGCTATCCATTCTTTTGTTATACGACCTTTTCTATCAAAGTCTTTTCCTTCAACTTCATTTTCTAAAGGTCTTGTAAAGAATATATTAGCATTTATTAAGCCTTTTTCCCTATAATCTTTAATTTCTTTTAGGAAACACTCAACTTTCATATTTCTTAATGAATAAACAAAGTGAACATTATCTCTAGTTCCAACAACATCATATAACATGGATAATACAGGAGTTACTCCAATTCCACCACCTAATAAAATCAAAGGTTTATCCACTTTTTCTTTATTTAAAGTAAAAAGTCCTTTTGGTGGAGTTACCTCTAATATATCTCCTTCATTTATGTTATTTAATAAATAGTTAGTCATTTTTCCACCCTCAACTAACTTTATACTCACTCTATAATAATCTTCATTTGGCTTCATTGATAAGCTATACATTCTTATAACTTTTTTCATTTCTTCATCTTCGCTCTTTACTTTTATACCTATAAATTGTCCTGCCTTTGGCAAAACAACCTTCCCGCCATCTGTTGGCTCTAAGTAAAGAGTAAATATCTCTTCACTCTCTATTACTTTCTTCTTTACTGTAAAGTCTTTAAATCCTTTCCAAGGCTCTACAGTACCTTGAGCTTCTACAACTTGCACTTTATTCATAATAACTCACCTCTCTACCATTCACGCTTTCTCAAACTATAAGATATAATACTTTGATTAAATAAAATATTTAAACCTTAATGTAGATTAAGAACTATACCCTTTGGTCTTGACATTGATTCAATTGAATTTCTAATACCTTGAGTTCCCATACCTGATGATTTAACTCCTAAGAATGGGAAGTGATCTGGTCCTCTTTCAGTTTTATTATTCACTTGTACTGTACCAACTTGTAGTTTTAAGGCAACTTCAAAAGCCTTATCAACGTCTTTAGTAAATACTGATGATTGTAATCCATATTCAGATTCATTAGCTAATTTAATAGCTTCCTCTAAAGATTTAACTCTTATTATTGGTAGAACTGGTCCAAATGGTTCTTCCCAAGCTAACCTCATATTTGATGTTACATAATCAAATAAAGTAGGATAAATTATATTAGCTTCTCTATGTCCACCAGTAAGTAATTTTGCACCTTTAGATTTTGCATCTTCAATAAGGTCTTGAACATAATCAGCAGCCTTACTATCTATTAAAGGCACTATATCAGCATCTGGAACTAATACTGGATTACCAATTTTAAGACCTTTCATTTTTTCACTTATTTTTTCAACTAGTTTATCTGCTACTTCATCTACAACTAACACTCTTTTGATGGCTGTACATCTTTGACCTGAATATGAAAAAGCTCCTGAAACTATATTTTTAGCTGTTAAATCTAAGTCAGCATCTTCTAAAACTATAGCTGCATCCTTACCACCTAATTCCATTAATAATGGTTTCATTTCTGTTATATTAGAAATTCTTCTTCCTATTTCTGAACTTCCTGTGAAGTTTATGAAGTCTATATCTTTATGACATACACAATAATCTCCAATTTCACTACCTTTACCAGTTACAGTGTTTAAAACGCCTGCTGGAAGTCCAGCTTTATGGAATATTTCTGCTAAATAAATACCACTTAAAGCTCCTTGTGTAGCTGGTTTAAATACTACTGTATTACCTGCCATTATAGCTGGTCCAATTTTTGAAGCTGCTAAATTAACTGGATAGTTAAAAGGTGATATAGCTAAAACTGTTCCTAATGGTTCTCTTATAACCATAGTTAATTTATTTTTCTTAAATCCTGGGAACTTATCTCCTAAAATACTTCTACCTTCCATTGATTTAGCTACATCCGCTGTAAATCTTAATAAATCAGCAGTTCTAATTACTTCACCTATAGCACTATTTTTAGACTTTGCAACTTCTTTAGCTAAAAGAGTTCCAAATTCTTCTTTACATTCAATCAATAAATTAGAAACTTTATAAAGAATTTCTGCCTTTTCATTAACTGGAACAGCTGCCCACTCTTCTTGTCTCTTCTTAGATACTTCCATAACACGGTCAATATCACTTTGACTCATAGCCACAACTTTACCCAATAATGATCCATCTATAGGTGAATGAATTTCTATAAATTTCTCATTTTGTCTTTCATATTCTTTTCCATCTACTATGTTTCTGTAAATTTTAGTCATAACAAATTTCCTCCCTAAAAAAGTCTAACTATATAAGTTTAAGGACAATTTTAAAAGAAATTTATTTTATCATAACTATTACTAAACAGGCTTGACCTCTCTCCATAAACACTTTAATTACTTTATATCATCTGATTGGTAATATTGATCATAAAATAATTGCTTTTTAAGTTATTGTTCTTGAACTAAGCATATAACTTTAAGAAAAAATATTAAACCACTTAAAATAATAAAATTAGTCATATTTTCATCATTCATCTTCATACTTTATACATAAATAATTCATTTTTTCGTAAAAATTACTTATTCTATGCATATTTATAAAAAAAATATAATTTTTTTACTTTCCTTTAACTTTATGAACTTTTATAATAGTAATAAAATTTTAGACTTTTTATATGTATATTTTTAAATAATCAACTAAATTTCTTTAAATATTTTATGTAATAAATTTACAAATAAAATGCATAAGAATTATGTTCATTAGCTACAAAAAACTAATGAACATAATTCTTATGCATTTCTTATAATCCTTTATTCCTTAATATGAATTAATAAATTTCAGATAAAATATTCAATAAATATATGACTACAACACTTGCCATAGCAACCTTAATCAAACTTTTTCCCTTATAAGCTAAAATTATTCCCACAATTGCTCCAATTACTGAAAATACAACATTACTCGTGCTATATATTACACTTGGAAATGTCATAACCCCTAAAACACAATAGGGCATATAATATAATACTGACTTAATGTAATTAGATTCAATTTGTTTATTTATTATTAAAGGAACACCTCTTAGTATATAAGTAACTACAGCTAAAATTATTAAAGATATCATTAAATACATTACTTTTCCTCCTTAACTGGTTTTAATTTAGCCATAATCATAGCACCAACTATAGAGCATATTATTATTGAAAATCCACCAGATATATTTTTTAATACTGGGAAGTAAAAAAAGCCTATACTCATTAAAGAGGAAATTACAATAGCCTTTAATACAGCATTATCCCTTCTACTTGCTGGAATTATTATAGCTAAAAACATTCCATATAAGGCTATTCCTAAAGAATCTTGTAACTTTACTGGCATAAAAGCTGTACTTATTGCTCCAATAAAAGTTCCAATAACCCATCCTAAATAGGGGCAAGTTATTAAACCCAACATAAATTTATAGCTTAATTTTCCCATTTCAAGAGATGCTAAAGCATAAGTTTCATCTGTTATTCCAAAACTTAAAATCATCCGCTTTAATAGAGAAACCTTTTCTAATCTTTGTGAAATAGCGAAGGACATTAAAGAATATCTTATATTTATAATAAATGTTGTTAATGCAAGTTCTATGTATATTGCATTATTAAGTATTAAGTCTATTCCAGCAAACTGTCCTGCTGAAGTTAAATTAGTCATAGATATTAGTACAGCAGTGCCAATATCTAAGCCACCTCTCACTGCTAACATTCCAAAGGTTATAGATACTGATATATATCCAAGACCAATAGGTATGCCCTTTTTAAGTCCTTCTTTAAACTCATTAGCCCTTTTTACACTCTCAATTCCTTCCATAACTATATTACCCCTCTATTCCTAAATCTAATTATAATATTACTATTATTTTCCATATAAATAAAGTTTATTCCTTAGATTTATATTCCAATAACTAAAATTATCAATATAAAATATACCTTTTTTAAAACAAGTATAATTTTTTCAAAATTAGAAAAAATATTTATTATAACTCAATATAAAATTGAAATAATATTTATTTTTAACTATTACAGATAATATTTTAAGGAGGATATTTATATGCAAAAAAGATCTATAGATTCCAAAATAGTAGTGAGCGAAGTTGTTTGGCCACATAAAGCAAATATAGCTGGAAATATGCACGGTGGTGAAGTTATGAAAATAATGGATTCAACTGCCTATGCCTCATCAAGAAGATACGCTAATACTAATACAGTAACAGCAAGAGTTGATGAACTAGAGTTTCATCTTCCTATTTTTATTGGTGACCTTCTTACTTGTACTGCACAAGTTGTTTATGTTGGTAAATCTTCAATGCAAGTTAAAGTTGTTGTTGAAGTGGAAAGTTTAGAATGTGTTGGAGCCTGTAGAAGAAATAGAGCATTAACTGCCTACTTCACTATGGTTGCCTTAGATGAAAATGGAAAACCAACACTTGTTCCTGAGCTAATAATTGAAACAGATGAAGAAAAATTAGCTTATGAAGAAGGCAAAGAAAGATATGAACGTCAAAAATTTAAAAAATAATATAATAAAACAACATCATACCTATAATAAAAAATTAAATATATAATTACAGTTCTAAGAGGTAAAATTATGAAAAGAAGTTACAAAAATATAAGACTAATATATCATCTTAAAATTATCATAATAAATTTAACTGAAAATTTTTCTCTTTCTAAAAAAGAAAATAAAAATTTAACATCACTAAAAAAAATAGGAGTATGTTCAATTGTAATTCTAATATTAATAATTGGAATTAATATTAATGAGGTATTCGCAAGCAATTTAAAGAAAGTTCCAATAATAAGTGGAATTATTAATATAATTGATTTCACTAATTATAAAATTGAATCCACAAATAAAAATGGAAATATTTCCATACCAAAGATAGTAGGATTAACAAATAAGGAATTAGAATTTACGCTTAATAAAGAATTTGAAAAAGAAGGGAAAGAATTATTTAATAAAATAATTAATAATAAAGGAAAAATATACATCTCTTCTGATTACGATATTATAGTAAATAATAATAAATATATGGTATTAAAAATTGCTACTGAGGAAATAGAAGCTTCTGGATACAATACTGTAAAATACTATACTATAGATAAAAAAAATAATACTGTTTTATCACTAAAAGGAATTTTTGCTGGTAAAAACTATATTGATGTAATTTCTGAAAATATAAAAGAACAAATGAAAAATGAAATGAAAAAAGATCCTCAAAAAATATATTTTATAGACGACGAATCTATTAATTTTGATAACTTTACTAAAATAAAAGAAAATCAAAACTTCTATATAAATACTAAAGGTGAGCTAGTTATATCATTTAACGAATATGAAGTATCTCCAGGATATATGGGGATTGTGGAATTTACTATACCAAATGA
This sequence comes from Clostridium massiliamazoniense, assembly GCF_001403635.1. GTDB lineage: Bacteria > Bacillota > Clostridia > Clostridiales > Clostridiaceae > Sarcina > Sarcina massiliamazoniense. The sequence goes on along the minus strand of NZ_LN879467.1, from coordinate 652,985 downwards.
TGTTATTAATAATATCAAATAAAATTAATAAAAATAAAAAGAGGAAAACCCCCTCTTTTTTTGCATAATAAGTTAATCTTCTAGAATACTTTCTCTTTGTTATTTTAAATAATTTATCTATTATACTTTATACAAACATTATTTAAAATTCTATTATCTACTCTTAACTTCTTTTAAGGTTGGAATTGATGGTATAGCTCCATAATTTTCACAGGTTATAGCTCCTACTTTATTTCCAAATTCTATAGCTTCCTTATAAGTTATATCTTCTCTTTTGCTTAACATATATAAAACTCCTCCAACAAAAGCATCTCCTGCTCCTGTTGAATCTTTCTGCTCTATATTAATAGAAGCAACTTTATAGCTATTATTATTTTCTATAACCATAGTACCTTCTTTTCCAAGAGTTATGGCTATTACAGCTTTGTAATTTCTAGACTTTAAAACTTCAATAGCTTTTTCTAGGTTATTTTCTTCTGTTAATAACATTACTTCTTCATCACTTATTTTTATAAAGTCTGCTTTTTTCATAAAGTTTTCACAGTGATTAATAAACTCTTTTAAAAATCTATTATCTATTAGCATATTTCGATAATTTGGATCAAAACTTATTATAGCTCCACTTTCATAAGCTCTATCTAGAAGTTTATAATAACTATCCCTAAGTTTTCCTTCTAAAAACCCTGTAGCTGAACCAAAGTGTACTATGCTATTTTTTCCTATATTAATTTTATTATCTAAAATATATTCTCCATCAGACCCTCTATAAAAATTAAAAGCTCTTTCTCCTGATTTATCTAAAGTTACAATAGCTAAAGTTGTTTTTCCTACTTTCTTTAGATAATCACAATTAACTTTATTTTCTTTTAATACCTCTTCTAAGTAATCTCCAAAGTTATCCTCACCAACTGCTCCTAAAAAATATGATTGACCCTCTAGTTTACTAACTGCTACAGCTACATTTGCTGGAGCTCCTCCTGGTTTTTTACTATAATTATTTCCATCAGTTGATACAAAGTCTATTAATAATTCTCCTATACAATAAATCTTCTTCATAAAAGCCTCCTATACTACACTGAAATCATTCTATTAAGAAAAATTCCCCTTAAATTAAGTCTCAGTATATATTTCCTTACTTATCTTATATCCCACTTCTCCCTTTATCAAGTATATTCATTGATATTTTAGAAAATTTATATAACAAACTATTTATCAGATAGCTAATATCCATTTATTTAACTAATTCCCCATGTCTATAAACCATTAAAGGTTTCTGAAGCACTTTTATATTTTTTAGAGGATTTTCACTCAATACAATAAAATCAGCAAACTTTCCTTCTTCTATTGTTCCATACTCATCATTTATCTCTAAAAGCTCTGATGAAGTTTTTGTTGCCGCTTTTATTGCATCACTCTCACTCATACCGCATTGAACCATTAGTTCAAGTTCTATAGCACTTTCTCCAAATTTATTACCAGGAACTCCTGAATCTGTTCCCATTGCTATTTTAACACCAGTATCATAAGCTTTTTTAAAATTTGCTTTTTGATGTTCAAATAACATCATTGCTTTTTCATAACCCTCTTTTTTAGCCAAACTATTTTCTTCACCTGCTTTTATTATACTGTAAGAAGCTTTAAGTGTTGGAACTAAGTATGTACCATTTTCTAACATCATATTTATACACTCTTCATCCATTAAAGAACCATGTTCTATACTGTCTACTCCAGCTAAAATTGAATTTTTTATAGCCATTACACTATGTGAATGAGTAGCAACTTTTTTCTTTGCTTTATGAGCTTCAATTACAGCAGCTCTTATTTCATCTTCATTAAATTGATAGGTTGTTACATCATTACCCGCAGTTAAAACTCCCCCTGATGCAGCCATTTTAATAAAATCTGCTCCCATTTTTATTGCTTCTCTTGTAGCTTTTCTAACTTCATCCTCTCCATCTGCTTCTCTCCCCATAAAATGCATATGTCCTCCTGTCATAGTTATCACTTGTCCACAACACTTCATTCCTGGTCCTTTTATATACCCCATTTTTAATAATTCTCTTAACTTTATATCATATCCATTAATAGCTCCAACATCTCTTATATAGGTAACCCCTGACTTTAATAACTCTTCTAAATTTTTCATAGCTATTGCTGTTAGAAACACTGGATTATTCATAGTTGTCAATGGATTTATCTTTCCACTAGTCTCTACAAAAGAATGAACATGACAATCTATAATTCCTGGAATAACATACTTCCCTTCCAAATCTATAACTTCAAAGTCATTTTCTACTTTAATATCCTTGCCTATATACTTTAACTTATTATTTTCAACTAACATATTAGTTTTTTCTATAATATCTTTTCCTGTTCCATCAATTAAATTCAAATTTTTAAAGTAATATTTCATAAGTCTCACCTTTTCTTTATAAAATTAAAGTTACATTAATAATATTAACTCTTCTAACACTCATGCCTATAACACTCATCTTCTCCTTTAATTTTATTAATATAACCTAATTTAATCTTAAATTATTTATTTAAATAGGTCTAATAATTATAATAAACACAATTTTCTTAAAAACCATTCTATTTTATAAATTTATTATTATAACATATAATCATTTAAATAAAATTTTCTTTAATTCTATTTAATTAATAATTCAATAAAGTTAAAATATTTTTTACATTTTATTATATTTATCAACAAATGACAGCTTTATAACAATCTATGAAAAAATAATTCTCTTTAAATATTCTTACTTTATTTATTAAAGTGATATTTCACTTAATTTAAAGTTCTCTATTTGAGGCTATACCTAAATAAAGCTAGACTTAATTAAAATGAAATTTTAACTCTATCTAAATTCTTAATCAACTTCTACTAGAAATACACATAAGTCTATCTCCTGTTAAGTAGGAGATATGAATATTACACCTCTAGTTATTAGATAAAATAGGTATAGCTTTTATAATTAATATTTTAATCAAATTAGATTAATTTTATCTCAATTGTTAATTTTTTATGAATTTTATTTAAATATTGCATTAATTTTTACTTAGTAATATAATATTAATTGATAAGATATTATCAATAACAAACCAATTATACATAGGAGAAAATTATGAATAACTCAACAACAAAAAATGGCTTAGCAAGAAATCTTACATCAGCTGGATTGCTATTAGCTATAGGACTAATTTTACCACATTTTTTCACAGCTTTCGGTAGAGAAATGGGAACTATTTTTTCACCAATGGATTTAACAGTATTATTAGGTGGTCTTATATTAGGTTGGAGATACGGACTAGCTCTAGGTGTCTTTACTCCTATAATATCTAGTTTCCTAACAGGTATGCCACCATTACCAATTGCTTTAACTATGTTATTCCAATTAGGAGCAATGGGGCTTATAACTGGATTACTTAGAAATAAAATAAATAGTTTCTTAAACTTAATTATTGCAGAAATTATAGGTAACTTACTTTATGCTGGTTTATTTGTAATATTTATGGGGCTTCCTACGCATAAGTTTTTCCATTTACTTTTCGTAGTTTTCGTTATAGGTTTACCTGGAATAATACTACAATGGATTATAGTCCCTTATTTATATAGAGTTTTAAAGAAAGCTGGTGTTTATAATGGATAAAATGAAAGAATTTTTTAACAACTTAGCAGCAGATTGGGATAACCAATCAAAGGGCGATCCTGAGAAAATAGAAAGAATTTTAAAAACAGCAGAGCTTAAAGATAATTCAAAAATATTAGATATAGCTTGCGGCACTGGTGTATTAGAAGAATTTTTATTACCTCATAATCCAAATTCAATTTTAGCTGTAGATTTATCTGAAAAAATGATAGAAAAAGCTAAAAGTAAATATGATGATTTTAGAATAACGTTTTTATGTGAAAACATATTTAACATAAAAGATGAGAAATTCGATTTTATAATTATATATAATGCATTTCCTCATTTCCTAGAACCAGAAAAATTTATTAATCATATTTCAACACTATTAAATAAAGATGGTCAACTTGTAATTTGCCATGGTATGGGAAGAAAGCCTTTAAACGACCATCATAAAAGAACTGCTAATGAAATTTCATTAGGTCTTAAACCAGCTTCGGAAGTAGCTGAATTAATAAGTTCTTCTTTCACTATTAAAAATGTAACAGATGAAGAACATATTTATATAGTATATGGAACAAAAAAATAATAATTTCATAAACTTAAATAAAAGTTAGATAAATAAAAAAGACTATTTCAATGGAGAAAAAATTCTCTTTTAAAATAGTCTCTTTTTTCTGTATATCACTTTTTGAAAATTTTAAGCTAACTCCCATTTTGTATTTTAATGTTTGCTTTACTTTAAAAATTAATTATATAATCAAATTAAAATATGACTTGTAACTTGGTAAAAATAAAAAAATGTTAATTGTGAAATGTGTAAAACTTAATGTTACTCCCAAATTTAATTTCATTAAAATATTTAAAGTGATATACTCTATATAAAACTATGTCTAAAAACATAGAATACACAGGCTACATATTAATTATTTCCTTTGAATTATAACCATCAATTATTGCTTCATATTTATTAGCTAAACTTCTTAGTTTATCTCTTTCTTTTACTATATTTTTAACATCATAATTTAAATTAGACTTCTCATAGTAATAGTTTTCACTATTTTGAATATCTATTCTTCTTATTGATGGTCTTATTTTTATTAATTCTTCTAAAAATTCCATTCTATGTCTTACAGATCTTAATTCAGCAAGAATATCTAAAATACTTCTTTTATCACCATCTATTTCTATTATTTTCTGTGAGTTATAATCTTGAAGAATTAACTTTAATCTAACTATTTCTTCTTCTAAGATTTTTATTTCATTGAATAAAGAGGCAAATTTATCTCCAGTATCGTTTATAATTTGCTCACTTTTATCTGGCAAAATGTGTATAACTGTTTTATAGTATTCTCTAAGTTCATTAGTTTTAGAATATAAATCAGCTTCTTTATCATTAATAGTCATTCTCAATTCCTTTAGACTTTTAATAAAAATCACTTCCTCTTTATAATTTGTATTTTATATTACTTTAAAATTTAATATATGTCAACCTATAATGTATAATAATAATAATTCCCAAACTTTATTTCATGAATAATATCCATACCCTAAGCTTAACTTAAAAAAATCCTTTTCCCTATTATTCTAGTATAATATATATTTTTTCAATAAAGTTATAGAAAAATTGATTATATATAATTGAATATTTAGTTAATTATTCTACAAAATCAAAATAATATTATCAATATATACATAATGTAAAAAATGCAACATTTATTAACAAAAATGAGATAGTTTTAAGGAGTGTTATGAACTAAAATAAAGGCATAGAGAGTATTGTTAAAGTTTTAACTATCAATTAAATCTTTTAGACCTTTAAATACTCAAAATAAAATTGACATCTTAGGAGGTTTTAAAATGGATTATAAATTTTTTATGCCACAAACTAGTTTAATGGGACCTGATTGTCTTAAAACTGCAGGAACAGAAATAGCAAAATTAGGATTTAAAAATTGCCTTATAGTTACAGATAAAGTTCTTAATAAAATAGGTTTAGTATCTAAAATAACTAGAATGTTAGAAGAGAATAATATTTCATTCAGTATATATGATGAAACTTCACCTAACCCTACAGTTACAAATGTTAATAATGGATTAAAGAAATTAAAAGAAAATAATTGTGATTTTATAATTTCTTTAGGTGGTGGTTCTGCTCATGATTGTTCTAAAGGAATTGCCCTACTTGCTACAAATGGTGGTGAAATAAAAGATTACGAAGGAATAGATAAATCAAAAAAACCTCAATTACCTTTAGTTAGCATAAATACTACTGCTGGTACAGGTAGTGAAATGACTTTATTCGCTATTATAACAGATGAAGAAAGACACATTAAAATGTCTTTAGTTGATAAACACTTAACACCTCTAATGGCTGTTAATGATCCTCTTTTAATGATTGCTATGCCTAAATCGTTAACTGCTTCAACAGGTATGGATGCTTTAACACACTCAATTGAAGCTTATGTTTCAACTATAGCTACTCCTATTACAGATGCTTGTGCTGAAAAATCAATTGAGCTTATAAGTCAATACTTAGTTAGAGCTGTTGAAAATGGTGAAGATATTGAAGCTAGAGATATGATGGCTTATGCTGAATATCTTGGAGGAATGGCATTTAATAATGCATCTCTTGGATATGTTCACTCAATGGCTCACCAATTAGGTGGATTCTATAATTTACCTCATGGTGTATGTAATGCTATATTATTACCTCATGTTCAAGAATTCAATAGTACTGTGTCAGCTGAAAGATTAGCTAAAGTTGCCAAAATACTAGGTGGAAACATAGAGGGGCTATCTCCACAAGAAGGTGCTGCTCTTTGCATAAAATTAATAAAAGAATTATCAGTTAAAGTTGGAATTCCAAGTGGACTTAAAGAACTTGGTGTTAAGGAATCTGACTTTGAAATTCTTGCAACAAATGCATTAAAGGATGCTTGTTCTTTAACTAACCCTAGAAAAGGTAGCAAAGAAGAAATTATTGCTATCTACAAAGCTGCAATGTAAGCTCATAAAAATATCTTTCTAAACAGCTAAAACATAAACTTAATTTAAATAAAATTTAAAGTTTTCTTACTGAACTGTATTTTAATAATAGAGAGAATGTATCCAATTACAAATACATCCTCTCTGCCTTTTATCTAATAAGTTCATCATTTTGTACCTTAGATATCTCGGTAGCCGAAAAAATACATTTATAAAAGTAATATAAATTAAGGTGCTGATTTGATAACCCCTCTAAATATTATTCTCTACATTTGCTAAACATTTCTTTTACATATTCAATTCCAAGGCCATAAGCCCCACCATGTTCTCTTATAACTTTAGTTACAGCATCATAAGTTTCTTTATTATTCCAATCCCTTTGAAATTCTAATAAAACCGCCTGCCAAGTTACCATTTTAGCCTTACATTGCATCATTCTATTAATAGCCATTTCATGTGCTTCCTTTGAACTACCTGCACTAGCATCTGTAACAACATATACTTCATATCCATCACAAATTGCAGATAATGTAGGTAGTGTCACGCAAACTTCAGTCCATAACCCTGCTATAATTAATTTTTTTCTACCAGTCTCACAAACTGCACGTCTAACCCTTTCATCTTCCCAAGCATTTAAAGTTGATCTATTTATAGGAACTTGTCTCGGACATAATTTTTGAATTTTTGAATAAATAGGTCCTGAAAATTCTTTTTCTGCGACAGTAGTTAATATTACAGGAATATTGAATATCTTTGCTGCTTTTACTAACCCTACAATATTATTCATTACATTTAATCTAGAATTACTTTCTATACCAAAAAACATTTGTGGTTGTTCATCTATAATAAGCATTGTTACATCACAAGGATCTAATAAACACTCTCTGTAAGCTCGCCTAGATATTTTCTTTTTACTTCTTAAGTATTCATCCTCTCTATAACTCTCATCATTTCCTATAAAATTTAAAAATTCATTAGGGTATACTATTTCCAACTCAAATCATCCTCTATAAATTTTTCCTCCTTATATATATATGCATTTATCATTTAAATTTTCTATTTAAATAGAAAATTTAAATAGAAAATGGTGTCCTTTGCTATAGACACCCTAAAAATTATATATACAATATGTACTACCTTTATAAAGTGTAAATGTAAATTAAATCAAATTTATATTTTTCACTCTACAAGATGATGTTTTTTGTTTTACCAAAGGTCTGTACTATATTCAGGTAAAGCTTTTATTATTTGCTCTCTTTTTACGGTGAAGTACATGTTATTTAATGTCATCATCAAATACTCACCTCTTGAATTTGACTCTAATACTTTATCTTCTTTTTTTACCTTAGAAATTAATACTCTACCATTTTCAGTAATACTATATTCTACATCTAACTTTATTCCATTAACATCTAAAATCATTTTTCTCCTCCTCATTTGTAAACCTAAAAAATCCATATTTTCTTCATTACTCTAATAGAAATTATATGCTATTTTCACCAAAAAGTATATATTTCAACAACAAAATAATCATGATTGTTATATCTCTAAAGAATAACTATGAGAATATCAAATGTAAACAATAACAATAGTAAAATTTAAAATTACATTAGAAACTAAAGTTAAAAATATATTAATTACATTCTATTGATTTTTAAAATTTGAATATAATGATGAAAAAAATTAAAGAAACCACATTTATCATACGATAAACATATAGAGCAATATTAATTCATGTATTTTTTAATAAATTATTATTCTTTAAAGAGGTTGTAAATGCGTTTAGTTCCAATTGAATCTGTTCCTGAAGGCTGCTATTTATCAAAAACTATTTATGACACTGAAGGAAGAATATTATTAAGAAAAGGTACTAAATTAAGAAAATCCTTAATAAATAGAATTAAAAATTTAAAAATTTACTCACTTTATATAACAGATAACTATACGGATAAAGAAATAGAAGAAATTATTTCGCCTGAACTTAAACAAAAATCTATATTATTAGTGAAAGATGTTTTTAGTACCTTTAGCAGAATATCTTCTGAATCTTCTCATTGTAGTTTTAAGGATAAAATGAAGCTCATTGAACAAAAAGAAAATTATTTAAAATCCATAGAAGAATTAGCTGAAGAACTTTATGATAGTGTCATATCTAACAAAAATCTATTAGTTGGTCTTGTTGATATAAAAACAATGGATGCCTATACCTATCAACATAGCGTTAATGTAGCATTAATTTCAACAGTAATAGGCACGGGCTTTAATCTTCCAAAAAAAGATTTAATAGATTTATGTATTGGAGCACTATTACATGATTTGGGGAAAATTTTTGTAGGAAAAGAAATTATCCAAAAACCAGGTAAACTTACTGATGAAGAATTTGAAATAATTAAAACTCATCCTAAAAAAGGATTTGATTATGTCCTAACAAATGATAACATCAACAAAAATTGCAGAAATATAATTGTGCAGCATCATGAAAAAGTTGATGGAAGTGGCTATCCACTTGGTTTGAAAAGCGATGAAATAGCTTTCTTGTCTAAAATAGTTGCAGTGGCAGATGTTTACGATGCCCTTACCTCTAATAGACCTTATAAAAGAGCAATGTGTCCTAGTGAAGCCTTTGAATTTATACTTTCTAATGCTAATATAATGTTTGATTTTGAAGTAACAAAAGTATTTGCTAAGGTTCTCTTTCCATACTCTAAAGGAACTCTTGTCAAACTTAGTAACGGTGAAATAGGATGTGTTTTAAAATTACATCAGTTTTATCCCTTAAGACCATGTTTAGAAATCATAGAAAGCCCCATAGAAAGTAGAATAGGTTCTATTATAGATTTATCTCAAGAACTTTCTCTCGTTATATGTGCTATTGAATTTTAAAGGAATCTATTACTTATATAATAATGTTTCTCTAGGCAAACTAAACATTAAAAATCCACAACACAATATTGATATTATTGGTGTTAAAGGAACTAATGGTGTTTTAAATCCCCTTTTAAAAATTGGATTATTTCTTCTAAAAGCTATAAGTCCTAATGAAACCATAAGGTATGCAAATAATAATGCCATAGAAGTAAAATTTGCAAGTATATTTAAATTTATAAACCCAGCAAGTAATGCTCCTACTCCTCCAGAAAACCATAGTGCCACATAGGGAACACCTTTTTTATTTTCCTTTTCAAATATTTTTGGTACTAATCCATCTTTACTTAAAGTAGCTAATATTCTAGATACGCCAAAGGCAATACCAAATATTATAGATAATATTCCAAGTATAGCTCCTATAGATAATATTAAAGCTCCAAAATTTTGTCCAACCTTATATAATGCATAAGCTAAAGCATCTGCTTGGTTTAATTCACTATAATTAACCATAGATACAAGAACTATGGCAACTAAACAATATATTATTATGCATATGCTTATTGATAATATTAATGCTCTTGGCATTGTCTTCTGTGGATTCTTTGTTTCCTCTGCTGCTGATGCAGTTACATCAAAACCTGTATATGCTAAAAATAATACTGCCGCTCCTGAAAAAACTCCTGAAATGCCATTTGGCAAAAGTACCTTTAGATTTTCACTATTATAATTAAAAAAACCTATCACTAAAAAAATTAATATTATTGCTAGTTTTATAAGCACTATAATATTATTAAATAACTTACTTTCCTGTGTTCCCCTTGATAAAATATAAGTCATTAAAAGAACTACTAGGGTAGCTGGCAAATTGATAATTCCACCTAAGCTCGGTATTGCTGTCATCCATAAAGGCAAAACTATATCAAATTCTTTAAGCACTTCATAAAAATAAGATGCCCATCCATTGGAAACTAAAGCTAATGAAACTATATATCCAACAACAACTGTACTTCCAACAAGATATCCAACTATTTCTCCTAAAGAAACATATGCATAGGTATAGGACCCTCCTGCACTAGGTATAGATGATGCAAATTCTGCATAGCACAAAACCACAAAAAATGCCGCTATTCCTGCTATAATATAAGAAAATACTTCACCAGGTCCAGCCATAGTTGCAGCTACTACCCCTGGTAAAACTAATACTCCAGTACCAATAACAGCGCCTATACTCAATAAGGTTAAATCAAATACTCCTAAAGTTCTATGCTTTTTTTCTTCCTTAGATGTATATATTTCTGCACTTTGTCGTCTAAATATTCTCATCTTTTGTATTCTCCTTTAAAATCACATATCCTAAAACATCATTTTTATTTAATTTTGTGATTTTATTTAAATATTTATACATAGAAATTCAAAAGAAATTCATATACAATGTTTTTACTTTTCATAGAAATACATTATTATTATATTTGGATATATAGAAATAAAAAAAGAGGTCTTTATTTATGTTTATAAAAAATATTAATATAAAAAAAAGAGGAAAAATTAAAAATACTTTTATAATAGTATCATTAACTATTATAGCTGTAGAATTAATTTCCCTTTGTAAACTTTGGTTATAATAAATTTAAATATAAAATAAAAGTTAGATATATATGAAAAATATCTTTATCCCATAGCTAGAGGCTGTTTATTTTCTGTAAATAGAAAATAAACAGCCTCATACTTTTAAATAAGTCTCATATTTTAGTTGTGCTATATTAAATATTTAGAACTAAATCACCCTAATTTGCTATTCCTGTAACTCCTACATAAACCCTTGAAATCGAATACCAAGTTGCACTATTTACAATACCTGTGTTTGGCAAGTCAAAAATTCCTTGGAATATCTTTACTGAGTTTTCTGTTTTAGGACCATATATTCCATCTACAGTCAACTTAGGTATTGCTGGATAATGCACTGCAATTTCATTTAATTGGTTTTGTATAGCTTTTACACTATTACCTTCCATCCATAAACCTATAGGATACCCTGGAAATGATACTGGATATCCCTTTACAGTTTGCGCCTCCAATATATTCAAATTACTTCCATAATAATAAGTCAAAATTTCATAAGGAGTATAACCATTTTCGCCTAGATATTGACTTCCCCATTGACTTAACCATCCTGGACATGTACTTGTTGTGCCATTACAAAATTCAGATAAAAATGGTGCTTCTTCTCCTGGTCTCTGCAAATAATTTTTAAAAAGCTGATCAGCAATTACATTAATAGTATTATAGGTATTTCTTCCATAATTGAAAGCTTGATCATAAGCTGTATCGCTAGTTATATCGAAATCAAACCCTTGACTTCTATACCATTCTGTATAAACTCTATTTAGTGCAAAAGATACTATGCAATAAATATTTGCTCTTAAAGAATCTGAATTCCAAGTTGGATAAAGTTCAGAAGAACCAACATTTTTTATATAATCAACAAAATCTAAAGTATAATTTGGAGCTAACTTATTATAAGGATCTCCAGCATGCACTGTTATAACTGATGGAACTTCCACAGAGCTTAAAACTCTCATATTTTTATCACTTTTACTTTTTTTAGAATGTTTTTCTTCCTTTTTAAGTCTTAAAGTAGTTAAAGATTGTGGTGCTATCTTTGAACATTGTTGCTTAATCTGTTTATGCTCTGGAATTTCAATAAACACTTTACTACAAGCATGAGGAAATCCTTTTTCTAAATAACATCTTTGAATTGCTATCCTATTTGGAAAAACCTGCACTCCTCTAACTATGAGACTTCTATATCCATCTCTACTTAACTCTAAATTATAAACTCCGTAAAGTAATGTAGGTTCTCCAGAACTACTAAAAGTATCTGGAACCTCTAGTTCAATATTATCAACATAGCCCTCTCTATTAGTATTTACAACTTTAACTAGCTCTTGAGTATTCCTTGTTGTATCTGCATAATATATCAAAATCTTCACATCAGATATTGGTAAATAAGTATTCCCAAGAAAACAATGGACTTTAAGTCTGCCACTATTAGCCATAAATATTTCCTCACAAAAAATTTCTTTCTATTATTATATGTACATATAATGTCTAAGGATAATATATTATTATAATTATTCCTCTATTATACATTTTTCCCTACATTCATTATATTTCCTCAAACAAATTACTATCAATGGTGTAAAATATTCATATAAAATTATCAATTACAATAATCTGTACCTCCTTATCTTAGATTCTAAACAATTGGAATGTTACAGGAATTAATTGTAAAATGAAGTTCATTTTTCTCTGTATAATTCAAATTATAAATTGAAAAACTATAAATAATATCTCATGTGCTAATGAGAAAGGAGAAAAATTTATGGATGATAAATTAGAGAAGCAAAATAAAAAACTTTCAATTATTCTAGTACTTATAACTATAGTAGTTGTATCTTTAATGGAATTCTTAATGACTTTATTGTGCCCTTCTAAAAATTGTTTTTCTCCTAAAAATTCTATTACTCAAAAAACTATAGAAGAAAACAATACTCTAGAATATAAAACTTATACTAATACTAAATATGGATTTTCTTTAGAATATCCAGCTTTTCTTACAAAAAAAATATGCTCCAATGATGATAATTCAATTACTTTAAAAAATGAAACCTCTACTATTTCTTTATATGCATTTGGCTCTAATAATACACTTAATGAAACTCCAAGACTTGCTTTTGAAAGAAATTTGAAGGAAAGTAGAAATGTAACTTACAAATATCTAATTGAAAATTACTACATAATTGCAGGTTCTGAAGAAAATGAAGCCTACTGCAAATATAGTGTAGTAGGCCCAAAGTCTATAAATAGCTTTACTCTAAAATATCCTAAAGAACTAGAAGAAGATTTAACTCCTGTAATAGATAAAATAATTGTAAACTTTAAATCTGGTGATTTATACTCCAATCATTAATCCCTATTTTTTATTTAAAAGTTAGTCTATTTATATTCATTAAAATCAAGAATTTCTTCTAATTGCTTTCTTCCCTTTTCCTTGGAGAAGTATTTTCATAATAGCCCAATGATGTAACTAAATGTATTTCCTTATTCATTGGTATCTTAAGAAGTTTTTTTATTTCTTTTTCCTTTATTTTAATTTTCTATCATTCTACAATTTTATCATATTAAAACTTTATTATTGTAATTATAAATATAAATAAAAACACTTCAAAATAATATATAGCCTATTGTTAAATACTCTACTTTATAAGGTTCTTTTTTTATAATAAAAATTATAATAGCTATTATTTACATCTTATAGTAATATATCTATATATAACATATAAATAGAATAGGTGGAATTAAAATGAAACATAAGAAGAAACTAATTATTGGAGGAATAATAGTAATAATTATTATAGTAATTATAGCTATAATTTCTTTAATGACTAAATCAGTTAGTAAAACTCCTTTTAACACTAAAGGTAACATAAGTTTTTCAATTGATAGTAATGAAAATATTTCTACGTTAATTGATAATTTATCTAATGAAGGGGTTATTAATCATAGTGATTTAGCTAAATTAGATATATCTATGAGTGGAACAAAGGTTAGATTAACTCCTGGTGATTATACAATAAAAGGTGGTGTTACTTTAGGACAATTTTTAAATATCTTAAATGAGCAAAACCCTAATGTCATAGATGTTGTCATACCTGAGGGTTATACAGTTGACCAAATTGCAACTAAATTATCTAAATTTGGATTTGGATCACAAGAAGAAATTTTAAAAGATATTGAGAATTATCCATTACCTCAATTCATCAAGAAAGTTAATGGCAAAAGATATCAATTAGAAGGATATCTCTTCCCTACAACCTATAAATTCACTAAAGGTGAAAATATTAATGATATAATTCAAAATATGATAAATATGTTTGTTTTAGGTTTGAATCAATCAATGAAAGAAACTGGTGTCAAAATAACTCCAGCTCAAATAGAAACCGTAGTTACAAAGGCCTCTATCATACAAAGTGAAGGAAAAAACTTTAATGATATGAAACTTATATCATCAGTAATTGATAATAGATTAAAAGCAGGAATGCCTCTACAAATGGATGCTACTGTAATATATGCTTTAGGTAAACATGTGGACAAAGTATATGATAAAGATTTAAAGATTGATTCACCTTATAATACTTATATTCATAAAGGTTTACCAATAGGTCCAATCTGTAACCCTGGAGAGAAAGCTATTGAAGCTGCATTAAAATCAGACAATACAAATTATCTTTACTACATTTTAAATGGAAATCAAAAATACTTCACAAATAACTATAATGATTTCTTAAAAGAAAAAAGTAAGATAATAAAATAATTAATTAAATAGTTAACTTAAATTGGGAGAATAGAATTTATTCCTCCCAATTTTTCTATATATAAATCATATGATTCTCTCTCTATAGTTTCTTTATATAAAATGCTTCTAGGTAAAAACCTATGTGTTATAATAGAGTATAGACTTTACTATTACTTTAATTGAATTTATAGAGCTTAGAAAGGAACATGAAAATGTCTATAGAATTTTTATCATTTAGCTATAAAATTCCTAGTGAACCTTCTAAAAATAGAGTTTATATTTGGAGGTCATTAAAAAATTTAGGAGCTATCTATTTACAACAAGGTGTTGCCCTATTGCCAAATAGAGATGATATCTTAACTAAATTAAATAAATTAGATAAATTAGTAAAAGATTCTTTTGATGGGAAATCAACACTTAGCAAACTTCAATTTATTAATGAATCTGATGAAAATGATATAATATCTGAATTTACAAACCAATCATTCAGCGAGTATGATGAATTTATCAAAAATTGTAAACATCTAATTTACGAGGTTGATACAGAAATAAATGAAAATAATTTTAATTTCTCTGAGCTTGAAGAAGTTGAAGGAAGTTTGAAAAAATTAAAATTATGGCTAAAGAAAATAAAAAACAGAGATTATTTTAATAATTCTAATGCTAAAGATGCTGAACTCTTTTTAGAAGAAATAGAAAATAAAGTATCTCTTTTTGCATCCTTAGTCTATAAAAAAGAAAATATCTAAAAAACTATGGAGTTATTATAACTTCATAGTTTTTTTATTGAATTCTTATTGACACATTCCTTTTTAAAGAATATAATTTAAATAAATTTGTAACAATAGTTACATGTAACTATTGTTACATTATAAATTCAAGAAAGGTATTTAAAATTATGATTAATAAAACTAAAGACAAAAATTATAACTTAGTAATGTTGCTTCTTCTTTGGGGTGGTATTGTTGTAATGTCATCTTTATATATGACAATCCCCTTAATACATACTTTCTCAACTTACTTTAGTACTAATACTTCTAATGCAACACTAACAAGCAGTATCTTTTCAATATTCTTTGCTATTGGTTGCTTATTTTACGGAGCACTCTCTAATAAATATGGTAGAAAAAAAATTATTTTGCTTGGACTTATATTTTTATCAATTTTTTCATTACTTGCAGGATTCAGTAATAATCTAACTCTTTTAATAATTTTTAGAGCTTTACAAGGACTAGCAGCAGCTACTTTTTCACCAGTTGCTTTGGCTTATATAATGGATTTTTTCCCTAATGATAGAAAAGTTTTAGCTATAAGTTTCATCAGTACTGGATTTTTAATGGCTGGTATTTTAGGGCAAGATGTTAGTATGATACTATCAAACTATTTTAATTGGAAATATATATTCTTTTTATTTTCATTTATATATATTTTAACTTTTATAATATTATATATTTTTATTCCAGCTGTTCCTATTGCTAATCCTAATATGTCCATAGCTAATAATTTTAAGGATTTAAAAAATGTTATAAAAATTAAAAATCTAAGATTTGCCTATATTATATCCTTTGTTATACTACTATCATTTGTTTATATGTATACATCACTTAATGATTTATTAGTTACTTTTAATCTAGATAATAATGATGTAGTGTATATAAATTTTATAGGTATTATTGGAATGTTCTTTTCTCCTCTTTCTAATAAATTAATTAAAAGATTTAATAATATACCAGTTTTAAGGTTTTCTATTCTATTATCAGTTGTTTCCTTTGCACTCCTTGGATTCACAAATAATATAGCACTTCTTACCATACTAAGTATATTATTTGTCCTTGGCATAGCACTAGCGGTTCCTAGTCTTATTTCTATTATTGGATTGCTTGGTGGCAACCATAGAGCTAATGCTCTTTCTTTACATACTTTTATATTATTTTTAGGAACTAGTTTGGCCCCTATATTATCTACTTATACAATTAATGATTTTGGTTTCTTAATCTCATTTATTGTCGGTGCTATAATATTATTCTTAGGCGTTATTGCTACATTCTTAATTGAAATTTAATATGCTTTAAAAGCTCCCTACCATTTTTTATCTGAATTAAATTTCAGTTTATGTTACTATTAATTATAGTAAATTTAAAATTTTATACAGTAAATTCTATATTCTAAAGAGGTGATTTTATGAAAAAAACTATTAAAGTTGTAGCTGCAATAATAGAAAATGAAAATGCTGAAATTCTTTGTGCTCTTCGCTCTAAAGAAATGTCAATGTCTAAACTATGGGAATTTCCCGGTGGAAAAGTTGAAGAAAATGAAAGTATAGATGATGCTATAGTTAGAGAAATTAAAGAAGAGCTAAATTGCCATATTGAATTTATATCAGAATTTCATGAAAATACTCATGAATATGAAAAAGTTATAGTTAACTTAATAGCTGTAAAATGTAAATTAATAAAAGGACAACCAATAGCTAATGAACATGCCAAATTACTTTGGATGCCTATTGAATACTTAAAAACATTAAACTGGGCACCTGCTGATATTCCAGCAGTAAAAAAACTCTATACAGAAATGCTTTCAGCAAAATCTATATAGAGTCTAAAACATAGGTAAGTATTTCTTAAAATTCATACTACCTATGTTTTTTAATTTTCAATTATATTATTTATCACTATTTTGAAGTTGAGCATCAGTTCTATTTATTAATCTTAAATCGCTTAATTCCATCCAGCCTGTTAAACTTTCACCTTTTCCTGAAGCCTTTAAATATACCCAATTTCCATCTATCTTTTCAATTGTTCCATAGGAACCATACTTAACTGAACTATTTTCTGAATTTACATTAGAATCTTTATATATATAACAATTATTTTCATTAACAAAGGCTAACTTTCCAATATACTTACTTAAATCTACCTTTGGAACCTTAACTTTAACATCTCCTCTTAAACATTCATTAAGTGATGCATTATTAGTTCCTCCTCCAAAAGTAACAAGACTGTCTCCTGATATTAAAATTCCAGAAGGATTACACTGAATTTTATTTAAGAATTCCTTATTAGTTACTTTTTCTGAGCTAGGTAATACTGCTAGTACTTCTAATTCACCATATTTATTAGTTTTTAAATCACCAAATTTATCATATTTCGAATTTCCAAAGTATTCTCCAACACCCATATTTACTATATAGTAATTTGGATCCTTTATAGTTGTCCCCATAAATGAAAACATATCCTTTGTCATTACTAATTTGTTCCCCTCGTAAGATTTAAAATATCCACCTTCTCCAATCATGTAACCTATTTGTTTTCCAACTGTCCACGTTCCAAAATAACTTGAAAGTAATTTATTATCATTTGGATGTATATCATTTTCATTGTTCTTAAAAGTAATATTATTCTTATTTACATAACCTGTAATTCCAGAATCAATAACTTTTATTTTGTAGTTATTATGATCTTCCCCTAATACCATAACTTTTTGTCCATTTTCTAACTGCCAAGAAGTTTTTTCTCCATCCATTGATACATAGAAAATCGGCGCACTATTAACTTTGACATTAGTTATATAAGCTGTTTTATTCTTTTCAGTCCCCTCTTTACTTTCTGAATTTTTCTTTACATTATTTCCTTCTAAATTACCACTAGTTATATTCTTTTCCTTGCTTATATTCTTATTAGAAGTAACAGTATTTAATTTTTCTTTACTTCCTACTTCCTCTAATTGATTTTTCTCTGTATTTGTACTAGTTTTTCCTAATACTTTTATATTTCTATTAGCAGGTTTTTCTCCATTTAAAGAACCTATTTCTCCCTTTGCAATATTGGATGTATTTAGATTTTTTGAAATGGAAGTATTTTTAACGCTACTATTAATTAATGATGTATCATTATTTTTTGATATGTTCCCTCCCACATTAAGGCTTACATAGTCACCATATATATATCCAACACTTCCATTTGCATTGATTTTATACCATTGTCCTTGTTTTCCTAATATAGATACTGAACTTCCACCTTTAATTTCTTTAATAACTGAAGAATTTATTCCAGCCCCCGCTCTTAAATTAACTGCTGTACTTACATTAACTATGGTTCCACTTCCCTCTAAAGTAGACATTTCAATATTTTCAGCATTATATATATTCTTAATATTACTATTAGATATATAACCTACAATTCCTGTTTCTTGAACCTCAACCTTTGTAAAATTTTTATTTCCACCTAAAACTGTAAGCATTTCTCCCGCAGATAAGTTAGAAACAATTCCTTTTCCATTGCTTGTTCCATATAAGTTCAATCTATCATTACCATTAATAACTACAGCTCGATTAGTTTTTATACCTAACTTTACTCCTGATAATAGTGTTTTATTATTCTTAATCTGATGATTATTATCATTATTATTGTTATGAATAATTGCAGATGAAACAGAAGTTCCAACAGCTGCTGTTGTTATTAATCCTAATATAGCAATCTTTTTCATTTGTATTATCCTCCCTATTATATAGTCCTGTTACTTTATCTAATAACTAATGTCTATAGTAATCCAAACTTCTATAGGTTAGAAATAAACAGACATAAATTCCTAGATAAGAACTACTAAAATTTAACTAGAGTGAAAACTCCATCTGAATTAAGTCTTAGTTTATATTTAGTTGTCAAATTTATCATACTATATGGTAATAATAAATTTTTCTTCATTTTAGTTACATATTATTAATTTTTTTGTAATATATTAAACCTCCAATGTTTCCATCTTTTTAGAATCATTGAAGGTTTAAAAATTCTATAAATACTTTTGATAATGTCTATATAAAACTATATCTAAAATAATATTGAAAACTATTAAAATCCCTAATATTACCTTAACTATACTAGGAAGTTTAAAGAATATTGATATAATCAATAAAAAAATCATCAAATAAAAAGTTATATTATTTGATTTAGATTGAGATTTCTCCTTTATCATAATATTTCTCTCATCATTTTTATCTATATCTAATTTTCTTTTAACACTAGGGTATTTTTTAAATCTTCTACTCTTTATAAAATATCCTACTCCATAGGTTAAAAAACAAGTTCCACTCCCTAATAAAACACCTGATACATTATTAAATCTGCTTTCCCCAAATACAATGAATACAATAGCTAAAAAAATAACACCAATTATAATACTCGTCAAACTGATTACTCTTTCTCTTTTTTTCAAATTAAATTCTCCCCTTAATTTAATATATCTAACTATTATCCCTTAATTATAATCCCTTTTCACTAAAGACAAATTAATTCTCTTCATATATAAAAATCTCTTCTATGAATAAATTAAAAAACTTAGCTATCTTAAAAGCTAATATAATTGATGGATTATACTTCCCTTTTTCTAGAGAATTTATAGTTTGTCTTGATACCCCTAATTTTTCTGCTAATTCCTCTTGAGTATACCCATTTTCTTTCCGTATCTCTTCTAATTTATTTTTCAACTAAACACCACCTTTAAATACAATTATCTTTGTACTATTAATTTTCAATAATGTAAAGCTAACTTTACATATATTATAAATTAATTCTCAAAATATGTAAAGTAAACTTTACAAAAAGGTTTTAAAATTCTTTTTATATAAATAACTATTTTATTATCACTTATTTATCCAAAATATGGTATTATATATTTATAATTTAAATATTACTTAAGTAATTCTATGGAGGATTAAAAAATTGAATAAAATAGTAGTTATATATACTTCTAAATATGGCTCTACAAAACAATATGCTCAATGGATAGCTGAAGAACTTTCTGCTGACCTTTTTGAAAGAGATAAAGTCAACTTAAGTAAATTAAAAGAATATAACACCATAATCTATGGTGGAGGGCTTTATGCTGGTAGTATAAAAGGAATAAAGTTAATAGTAAAAAACTTTGAACTAATAAAAAATAAAAACATAATAGTATTTACCTGTGGACTTGCTGATCCAACAGCTAAAGAAAACCTTAGAGCCTTTAATAATAGTATAGAAAAAATCTTTAATAAAGATATGATAGAAAAAATTAAATTTTTTCATTTTAGAGGAAATGTAAACTATAAAAAATTAACACCTATACACAAAATAATGATGGCAGTGCTAAAATCATCTCTTAAGAAAAAAGACCCGAAAACATTAACAGATGAAAACAAAGAATTTTTAGAAACCTATGGAAAAGTAGTTTCTTTTACAAATAAATCTTCTATTATACCTTTAACTGAATTGGTGAAAAAATATTAAACCTTAAAAGAGGATGTATCAAATTACAAATACATCCTCTCTGCTTTTATCTAGCTATATAATTAAGATAACTTCTTTTTTCTCATTAAATAGCTTGTCCATTTAACATCCTAATTATTAGTAGCAAAAGCCATAACTTTACTTAAATTCTTAAGAAGTTCCTTATATTGATTTTCAACTTCTTTAAATTCCATAAATCTAAAATCTGGCTTACTTACTAATGGTTCTGCCTCCATTTCAAGCTTTTCATCCATATAATGTATGAATTCATAATATAATAAACTATTATCTACAGAACTTATTTGTGCTCTTTCCTCTGCTGTTAATTCTTCTCCTATAAACTTTTTATAAATAGTTTCTTGTAAAACTTCTTCTACTTCTAAGTATTTTTCTAGATTTTTCTTTACTGGTCTTGTTATGTCTGCAAGATAAGCTTCACTTCCATCATGTAAAAGACAAGCTAATGCTACCTTATTTCCATATCCTCTAGCTAAAGCTTCTTCACAACAGAATATACAATGTTGTGCCACTGAATAAAATTCTTCAAAATGTCCATTTGCTCTAGACACAAGAGATAATGCATGTGCTATATCATCAATTAAAATATCTTCTTCCTTTGGTTCTAATGGTGCAAATTTAATTTTTGAATAAGTCTTTATATAATCAGCCATAAAATTCTCCTAATTTCTATAAATAGTTTTGATTTTTACACTTCATTATACTATATATAATCCTATATCAAAAAATAATAATTTCCAAAAAATTATATACTTAACTCTTTTAATCCCTTTTCATAAACCATATTTAAAAATTCCTCTTCAGCAAATTTTTCATTAATATTTCTTATTTGTATTACTTTGTTTTTTCCTATTAATATATCAAGATAATAAGCTTTAGAACTTTTATTAGTAAAATCACTTAAAATAAGAGGTGTATTAACATTATTAAATTTATTTGAATCAATATTTCCATTGAATATAATATAGACAACGGTAATTAAAAATATAGTTATTGGCATAGTAATAGATGCTGTACCTATAATTATTTTCTTCTTCTTAGTAATTTTATTATCCATAACTTTATTAAATATAATTATTGATAATAAAAAAATTATAATATTTCCCACCATAACATATAAAGTAATCTTATTATTTAAATTACCAAAAAAGATAAGTCCAGCAAAAATTATTAACCCCATAGGTCGCAAAATCTCTGATTCTATAACCTTAGTTCTTAAAAGCAAAGGATTCCCGTAGGATACTCTCTTCCCATTCTTCAATGCATTACTACCTTTTCTATACCAAATTATAAATTTAGTAAGATTTGCTCCTCCCTCTATAAACATCACTACCATAAGTGCCATTAAAATCATATCCATATTACTAGCTAAAAATAATGCATCTTCATCTATTTTAATAGTTATATATTGATTAATAAAAAGTATTATAGGTGCAATTAGCGTGATTAAAATATATTTTAAAGAAGCCTTATAGATACTTTCAAATTTCATTTCTTCATCAGTTTGTATTTCTATATTTTCTTTATATTCTTCAGCACAATAAATTTGAAGTTTATTTCTTTCACATACAAACTCCCATCCTGCTTCAGCACAATATTCTCTATATTCTAAAGCATAATCACTATTCTTACCATCTAAAAGTGAAATTTCATCAACTATATCTACCACATACTTTATATTCTTAGGCTCTATCTTTTTAAACTTTAAAATGCCTCCTGTTTTAATAGATTTCAACTTCCATCCCTTTAAAGCCATTCTATTTAAATACAATTCTAATCCTTTATATTCAAAAGCTATAAAATCATATAAAACTAACTTAGTATTACCTATTCTCATAAATTTCCCCCCCTTAAAATATTCTATTTCCATCCTCAACTAAAATCTTTAATCTTTCATACTCTTCCATTAAAATTTTCTTACCCTTTTCTGTAATTATATAGCTTCTTTTTCTTGATATCACTGTGGTTTCTTCTATGATTTTTTCCTTTTCAAATCTTTTTAATAAAGCATATAAAGTTCCTGGCCCAACCTTAACTCTCCCCCTTGAAATTTCATTAACAGCCCACATTATATCAACACCACACCGTTCTTCTAGTAATGCTATTAGTATATAATACATAGGCTCTGTTAAATTTTGCAATTGTTCTCTTGCCATAATATCCCCCTAAATATTAAAATATCGACTATCGATATTCTTACTTATAATATACCTTTTTATTACATATATGTAAATATAAAAAAGCTATAGTGAATAATATTTATTCACCATAGCTCTTATGATACTCAACTTCTATTTTTATTTTAGGGTACTTCTCACAAAATTGACTAATTACAAAACAACAGCTTGGACAAGGTTCCCATTTACTATACAAAATAAGCTTCCCTTCATCACTAAGTTCCTTTTTTTCTATTAGTCTATGTATTTCTTCTAAAATCTTTTTTTCACTATCATTAACTCTATTATATCCAACCCCTAATTTCCCTAATTTATTAACTTTATTACTTTTAAATCTTGCTTCCTCTAAAGCTGGAGCCTTACAATAATCTTCTATATCATTACTTCCACTAATAGCCTTAAATTCTCTATTATTAAAAATTGCTAAAGCTATATTTATAGAATCTTGAAGAGCTAAACTTTGATTTATTTTAAATGTGTTCCTTCCCTCTTCATGGTCTTCCATATACTTATCTATATTTTTTATTAATCTTTTCATTCTAGGAATATCCTTATTTAAATGTTCATGATATTCTAAAGTCCCAATTTTAACAGGAATATAATCATGATTTATAACTTCAGGAATATTAAAACTTATTGTTTTAATTCTATTTTCTTCATCATAGTCTTCCTCTAATATTCTATTATTAGAAAGAATAATTTTCTTCAATAACTCAATATCCTTGGCATATAAATAATTTTTAGCTATTTCTTCTTCTAAAGCATTAATTCTAAATACTCCATGTTCACTTATTTTTACCATACTTGATTTTACTTCTTCAATAGCTTCTAGCATATGATCTATGCTATCTTGAGAGCTTGCTACTCTTTCGTACTCTACTCTTTCTATATATAACTTATCTATCTCTTTTATTTTATTACATAATCTTTCATGCATTTCCTCATATAGCATAATAGTTTCTATATAATCAATAAAATCCTCAATACTCTTAGCTCTATAAGTAATATTATCCTTAGTCATAATCTTATAAAGCTTGTCCACTACTAAACTATCTATACTGAAAAGCTTAGAAATCCCCTCTTTAAAATTTTCAGCTTTAATACCACTTATATTATAACCTTCATTAATCAAAGCCTCTTTAAAATCCTTAATTCCATTAATCTTAATCCTTCTTTTCTTTTTTTTATAATAATCCCTATGTAAATCTTCCATACTATCCCCTTATCTTTTGAAATTAAATTACATCCAATATTATATACTACTTCCTACAAATTCACATATAATATTAAAATAAGTCATTAATTAAAAATTTAATACAATAAAAAAACCACCAAAAGTTATATTAATATACTTTAGTGGTACTTAGTTAAAAATTAGAATTAAAACTCTATCTAAATTAAGTCTTAGTTTATCTCATAATTACAATATATTCATTATACCAACTAGTTTCCCAGCCCTTGTCCTTACATAAGCTTAATAATTCATCTTCATTTGTAACTTTTTTAGCTGTTATTATATTATGTGTATCTGCATTAACTATTAAGCCATTATTTATATCAAGAGAAACATTCTTATACATAGCCTTTGATCTTATATGTGAAAATTGACAATTTTTCTTTAAAGGTTCTCCAGTTAATTCATCACATTTTATTTTGTATTTCCTCTTTCTTTGATTTTTTAGTTTATTTACTTCATCTTGCCAATCTTTTTCTAACTTTGTCCTCATATTTATAAATTTATCATTATCTCTCATACTTATTAGATATTGTTCTACAAAAGTTAAATAATCTCTTGTCTTTCCTGTCCCTATAGAACTTAACTTCTTATTAACTAATTTCATTACAGCTCCTAAGCTAACATAGATCTTATTTTCCCAATTAATTTTTTCATCATCATCTAAATTAAAAATCTCTTCTCTTGCTATATAATCTTTGGTCCTTAAAATTCTATGAACATAAGAAGAATCAAAATAAATAACTGTATTTTTATCACCAAAGGATTTCTCACAAGCATTAGTTATACTCTTAATTGTTCTTTTATCAGCGCCATCAAAAGCTTCTGGCTTATTAAAGGATATGGTACTCATATCATATTGAAATATAGCAGGAAGTTTTTCTCCCTCTTTCACTACTTCTTTACTTTTTACTACTTTCTTCTTAGGCATCACCAATCATCTCTTTATATAATTGATTAAGCTTAGCTGTAGCCTCTGTAGCATCTTTATTATTAGTTTTATCTGGATGTATTTTTTTAGATATTCTATTCCTCCACTTTTTCGCTTCTTTTTCATTAATAAAACAAGCTCTTGTAATTCCAAGCTTCTCACTTCTTTTTTTACCTTCCATTTCTAAAAGATAAAATATAATTTCATCCTCTTCACTTTTAAAATACTTTATTTCATTAGTTTTGCTTTCATTTACAATATCTTTTTCTCTTAAAGAATTATCTACCTTAATTGTATTCATAAATTCTCTTAAGGCACATATTTTATTGTATAATCCAGTCCAAGAAGTACTAGTTATCTTAATCATTTCAACTATATTTTTATCAGCTGATTTTTGCTTCTTAAAAAACTCAGCTAAATCCTTTTTTACAAGCTTTTTGACATCCTTCATCTTTCCAAACTCTTTTAATTCCTCTACACTTTTAACATATAACCAATTCAAAATTTTATCTCCTAAAAAAATACTTACATAAAATATATATAGTTTCTTACGCCCTCTTATTACAATATTTTAAGGATAATCTAACTTCGTTAATCACTAAATTCTAAATATAATTATCACATAGAAAATATTTTGCTCATATCCTCTTAAATAAAAAAAGCTTACCTTAGTTTATTTCCTAAAGTAAGCTTCTATATATTTGTATTTATGTTTATGTTTAAAATTAAGTTTAAGTTATTTTAAGTTTTATAAGTTTTATGTTCCACAGTAAGTTCTATATGGAGTTTCTGTTGGTTTTGGAGGTTCTTTATAATAATCAACATCCCTTGAATAATCGTAAGGTCTTGACAAAGCATCTAAAAGCTTTTCCATAACAGTAAAGTCTCCAACATCAGCTGCTTCTAAAGCTTCTTCAACCCTATGATTACGAGGAATCACTATAGGATTACTTTCCTCCATTAATTTCTTTATTTCTTCCTTTGATTGCTCTTGTCTTTCTAATCTCTTTACCCATAAATCATACCACACTTTAAATTCTTCTTTATTAAAAAGTTCCATAGTTTCTATTTCACCTGATGTTAAAGCAACAAAAGTATTAGTATAATCCACCTTGTATTTTTCCATCATTGATAAAAGCCCTTCGATTATATATAAATCTTCATCAGCTTCATTAAAGAATCCCAATTTAGCTCTCATTCCTGAAAGCCACTTTTCTTTGAAAATTGCACTGAAATTTGATATTTCATTTTGTGCTATCTTTATAGCTTCCTCTTTGTCATCATCTAATAATGGTATTAAAGTTTCTGCAAATCTAGCAAGATTCCATGCCCCAATATTAGGTTGATTACCATAAGCATATCTTCCAAAATGGTCTATAGAGCTAAATACTGTTGCAGAGTTATATGTATCCATAAATGCACATGGACCATAATCAATAGTCTCACCACTAATTGTCATATTATCAGTATTCATTACACCATGAATAAACCCTACTAATTGCCATTTGCAAATAAGTTCTGCTTGTGCTTTTATTACTTCCTTAAGTAAGAAAACATAAGGGTTTTCTTCTTTTTCAAATTCATCATAGTGTCTATGTAAAGTATAATCTGCTAATGCCTTAAGATCTTCCTTAGTTCCCCATGTTGCAGCATACTGGAAAGTTCCAACACGAATATGACTCTTTGCCACACGAGTTAAAATAGCTCCTTGGAGAGTATCTTCTCTGAATACAGGTTCTCCTGTAGTAGCCACAGCTAAACTACGAGTAGTTGGTATTTTTAAATTATACATAGCTTCACTTATAATATATTCCCTAAGCATAGGTCCTAAAGCAGCCTTTCCATCTCCACCTCTTGAATAAGGTGTTCTCCCTGAACCTTTAAGCTCAATATCAAATTTTTCTCCTTTTGGTGTTATATGCTCACCTAAAAGAATTGCTCTTCCATCACCTAACATAGTAAAATGTCCAAATTGATGACCTGCATAAGCCTTAGCAATAGGTTTTGAATTCTCTTCAATAACATTACCTACTAATAAATTAGTTCCATATTCACTTTCTAAAGCCTTTGAATCTAATCCTAAATCATTTATTAAAGAATAATTGAGCTTAACCAATTTAGGTGCTGGAACTATAGTTGGTTTTTGTTCTGAAAAAAATAAATTAGGAAGCTTTGCATAAGTATTTTCAAAATTAAATACACTTTCTCTTACTTCTTTTTCTATCATAGGTCTTCTTCCATCCTCCTTTCATTGATTATTATATTTAAGTTAAATACAATCTAAAAATAAATTAAAACCTAATTTAGATATACTCTTCTTAAATAAACTAGCATTTTTAATTTTCGCTATATTAAAATATATTATTCTTACTCTACGAAAAGCTTATTTTAATTTTTATATAATATTTAGAGGTCTTCTATTATCTCTTAATTATGTAATAATCAACCTCTTTATTTATATATGACTATTATACTCAACTTTATCAGATTAGTCATATATATTTATATTAAAAATAATTAAAATTTTTTACTACTTTTAAAATAAAAATTAAAAATCTAAATATCAGCTTATTATTTTAATAAAAAAGTATTGTTTTAAATATTGATTGAATAATCAATTATAATTTTTTGATTTATTTATATAAAACTTGATACAATATCATTTTTTCTTTTCTATTTTGCACACACATATATAAACCTTATGATAAGAAGCTTTTAATGAAGTTTTAAATAAATTAAATTTCATAAAAAGTGATTTTCTACTTATTTATATACAAAATTTATTTAGTTGTAATTAAAATATAAAAAGAATTATAAAACTAATTCTTAATTAAAAATATTAAAATTAAATCCTAAAATACTTAAACTTTATCCAAGATAATTACTTATGCTAGAATTAATTATATCCATATATTTAAATAGAAATGGGGTTTATATATGTTTCATTCAATGAGAAAAATAAATTTAGCGTTAAAAGAAAATGAAATTGAAAAAATACTTTTAGAATCTGAATATGGGGTTTTAGGAACAATCAGTAAAAATGGCTATCCATATACTGTTCCTATTAGCTATGTATTTATTGATGATTCAATTTATTTTCACGGAAGTACTTCCGGACATAAAATTGAAAATATAAATGAAAATAACAAAGTATCATTTACTATTGTAAGTAATACTAAAGTTTTGCCAAGTAAATTTACTACAGAATATGATAGTGTTATAATCTTTGGAACTGCTTGTGTAGCTACTGAAGCTGAAAAGAAAAAAGCTTTAGACAAATTCATTTGTAAATACTCTCCTGAATATTTAAGTGAAGGTGCAGAATATATAAGAAAAGCAAGTCATTTAACTAATGTGATTAAAATTTCAATTGATCATATTACAGGAAAATCTTACAAAGGAAATAAATAAAATCTAACAAATTAAAAGAACCCTATATAAAGTTTAAAAAGTAATTTTATATAGGGTTTATTAAAAAACTAAATATCTTATTTTTTTATTTTAAGAATTAAATTGAACTGTTCCATCTAAATCGTAGTAAGCTGTAACTACTTTTAATTTTCCTGCTTTAATTGCTTGTGCAACTACTGGATCTTTTTCTATTTCATTAGCTACATTTTCTGCATTCTTTCTGATTGCATCATCTACAGTTCCGTTCTTATTAATTGCTGGTTTTATTTCATCAACTAAGTCTTCTACATGGCCATGTGCTTTTTGTCCCTTAACAACATCATCATAAGCTGCTGTTACTGCACCACATTTTTCATGTCCCATTACAACTATTAAAGGTGTATGTAAATGATCTACTGCATATTCTATTGAACCTAAAGCTGAATCATCAACAACATCACCTGCAAGTCTTACATCAAATATATCACCAAGTCCAGCATTAAATACAAGGGCTGGTGTTACTCTAGAATCTGAACATGAAACTATTGTAGCATATGGATGTTGTCCACTTTCAAGTTCTTTTCTTCTCTTTGCATCAACATTATTAGGTTGTGATTTATCTTCTACAAATCTCTTATTTCCTTCTTTAAGTAAATTTAAAGCTTGATCAGGTGTTACTGTAGTACTCGCCTCACCATGACTTGTAGTTGTTGTAGCCGTTGTAGCTGTTGCCCCTGCCTTAGCAGTTGCTTTTGTATCTAATTGTTGTGAAGCAACTTTTGCAGTTGATTTTTTATTGCTTACACCTCTATAAATTCCATATCCTCCACATGCTATAACAGCAGCTATCACTATTCCAATTATCGCCTTTTTCACTTGACATTCCTCCAAATAAAAGTAAATTAATTTAATAACTAAAATGTAGTTTTATACTATAAATAAACTTACATTATAAATTGATTATTATAAAATATGGCTCAAAATATAGCCTCTTAACTTGACTATATTTTATCAATTAATTTTATAAATCCCCAAACTTTAAATGTAATTTTTATTTATATATTTTTTATTTATATTTAAAAAAATAAAACCTAATTTTAGAAACTATTATTCTTATTATTAATTAGACAATTTTTAAAGTAATTTAGTAATAATTTTATATAAATAACATAATACTACTAGTATTATGTTTATAATTTTAAAGTTATTTTTTTACATTTTTTCTGTTTAAAATAAGAGTATAAATTTTACTTTACAAAAAATCATTGTGTAATTAACGTAAAATTTATATATTTAACTATTTTTTAACTGTTTATCAAGTCATTTTTTGAAAATATTTTCTCTCATAAACAGTTGATATATTTTTTATTTTCAAAAAAAACAAATAATTTAAATGAACCTTTAACTCTATCTTAATTAATCCTTAATTTATCTCTATCTTAAAAAATATATAATAATGTATTCCCTATTTTTTATCCCTTTATAGATTTATATGACGAAAAAGAAAGAACTTAAAAGAATATTACTTAAAATTTAACAATATCTGCAGTTCAATATCTTGTATATCTATCAAAATAATAGTACAATATGATGTGTATTTTAAGACGATAATAATTATAAATAATACCTCAACTAGTTGTATGTGAGGTAATCATATGTTTAGGAGTGGTTTTAGTGGAAGTCATAAAGAGGGATGGAAGCACAGTAGATTTTAACAAAAGCAAAATAGAAGAGGCAATTTCAAAGGCTATGAAAAATGGTAGTGGTATTTATTTACCAGATATAGCAAGTTTAATAGCTACCGATAGTGAAAATTTTTTCAGTAAACATGAAGAAATAGCTACTATTTATAAAATAGAACAATATGTATATGATAGATTAGTTCATTACGGACAAGTAGAAACTGCTAAAGCTTATGAGGGATATAGAGCTGTTCAAGAGTTTAAAAGAAATACTAATACTACAGATGAAAGTATTTTAGATTTATTAAATAAACAAAATGAAGATGTTATGAATGAAAATTCTAATAAAAATCCCGTAGTTGCAGCGACTCAAAGAGATTTAATTGCAGGGGAAGTATCTAAAGATATTTCAAGAAGAAAATTAATTCCTGCTTACATAGTCCAAGCACACGACGAAGGTGCTATCCATTGGCATGATATGGACTACAGTTTATCACCTATGTTTAACTGTTGTTTAGTTAATTTAGAAGATATGTTCGCTAACTGTACTGTTATTAATGAGAAATTAGTTGAAGAACCAAAATCATTTAGTACTGCTTGTACTGTAGCAACTCAAATCATAGCACAAGTTTCATCAAATCAATATGGTGGTCAAAGTATCACTATTAAACATTTGGCTAAATACCTTAAGGTTACAGAAGAAAAAGCTTATAAACATTATTTTGAAATGTTAAATGATGAAAAACTAGCTAAAAAATTAGCTTTAGATACAAAAATGAAAGAACTTAAAGATGGTATACAAACTATAAGATATCAACTTTCAACTTTACAAACAACAAATGGACAAGCTCCATTTTCAACAATTTACCTAGAAATAGAAGAAGGACATCCATATGAAGAAGAAATGGCCTTAATATGTGAAGAAATGATAAAGCAAAGATTAGAAGGAATGAAAAACTATAAAGGTCAAGAAATTGGTGAAGCATTCCCTAAACTAATCTATCTACTAGATGAACATAATTGCCTTGAAGGTGGTAAATATGACTATATAACAAAACTTGCTGCTAAGTGTACAGTTAAAAGATTGGTTCCTGATTATCAATCTGCAAAGATGATGAAAAAAAATTATGAAGGAAATACATTCCCTCCAATGGGTTGTCGTTCACATCTTTCTCCATATAAAGATAACAATGGAGATTATAAATGGTACGGAAGATTTAACCAAGGTGTTGTTTCACTGAACTTACCACAGATCGGAATTTTAGCTCAAGGAAATATGGATTTATTCTGGAAAATCTTCAATGAAAGATTAGACTTATGTAAGGATGCTCTACTTACTAGACATAAAATGCTTCTTGGAATAACCTCTGATGCAAGCCCAATCCATTGGCAATATGGTGCAATAGCTAGACTTGAAAAAGGTGAAAAGATAGATAAATTATTAAAAGATGGTTATTCTACTTTATCTTTAGGTTATGTTGGTATTTGCGAATTAACTTATGCAATGCTTGGAGTAAGCCACACAACTCCTGAAGGAGAAAAATTTGCTTTAGAAGTTATGAATCACATGAATGCTAAATGCAGCCAATGGAAAGAAGAAACTGGACTAGGATTTAGTTTATATGGAACTCCTGCTGAAAGCTTAATATATAGATTCTGTAGAATAGATACTGCAAAATTCGGAAAAATAAAAAATGTAACTGATAGATTATATTATACTAATTCTTATCATGTTCATGTATGTGAAGAAATTGATGCTTTCACTAAATTAAAATTTGAATCTCAATTCCATGATATTTCTTTAGGTGGTTGTATATCATATATAGAAGTACCTGATATGAGCAAAAACGTAGAAGCTGTTGAAAGTATAATAAACTTTATATACCACAACATCCAATATGCTGAAATTAATACTAAGCCAGATATATGCTATAAATGTGGATATACTGGTGAAATCCAATTAGATAAAGAAACTTTAAGTTGGTATTGTCCATCTTGTGGCAATCATGATGAAGATGAAATGCAAGTTATGAGAAGAACTTGTGGATATATTGGAACCAATTTCTGGAACAAAGGTAGAACAGCCGAAATTGGAGATAGAGTTCTTCATTTATAATAAAAAATCTAACTCTTAAGTTCTGGTAAGAAAGCTATTCTTGCTAGAACTTATTATTTATCTAATAACTAGTGTCTATAATATTTCAATCTTCTATAAATTTAAGACAAATAGATACAGTTTCTTAGATAATTGAAAGCTAATTACTTAGGAGGATTTGCAATGAATTATGCACAAATTAGAAAATTAGATGTTACTAATGGTCCAAATATTAGAACAACACTTTTTGTAAGTGGTTGTACTCATAATTGCAATGGCTGCTTTAATAAAGATCAACAAAACTTTAATTATGGTACACCTTTTACTAAAGAAACTGAAGATGAATTTATTAAATTAACTATGAATCCTATGGTTAAAGGAGTTAATATTCTTGGTGGAGAACCAATGCAGCAAATTAAAGATAATACTTTATTAAATCTATTAAGAAGAATAAAAAAAGAAACAAAGAAACCTATATGGATGTGGTCTGGTTATACTTTTGAACAAATTATAGATAATCCAAAAAGATTAGAATTATTAAAAGAAGTTGATGTTTTTAATAGATGGAAAATTTGAAATAAAAAATAGAAACATAAGTTTAAAATACAGAGGCTCTTCTAATCAAAGAGTTATAGATGTAAAAGAAACTCTAAAAGAAAAAGAAATAATTGAAATACTTTAATTGGATACACAAAGTATTTTACAGACTTAAAACTATTAATATTCTAAAAAATCAGAGACTCCTTTTAAGTATCTAGACAATCTTTTAGTTACTTAAAAAGGAGCTTTTAATAATACAATGAAAATTAATCATCACTACAAACACAGAAAGAATTTTGAATTCTAATATACTCTTCATCTGATAAAGCTTCTAAGTACTTATCAAAATGTTCTTCATTACAAAAGTATCCTACCTTATTTGATAAGTAATCATTTTCCAAGTTTTCACCACAAAATAAACATTTCTTCATATTTGTCACTTCCTAATCTATATCGTTTTTAAATAAACTAATCATAGTACTTATTTTTATTAATAAACTTAATAGCTCTGACTATATCACAAATAAAAATTTTAATTCTCCATATGGCCCTCTTCTATTTTAAAATATTTTTTACCATATTAATTTAATGTTTTTTCATTATATATTCTTTAAATTTAGGATTTTCAGTTTCTTGTTCTTTAACTATTTTAAATCCTTTTTCTTGATAAAATTTAACGGCTTTTTCATTATCTTTATAAACAGCTAATTCTAGGTCTCCATATTTTTCACTTACATAATCTATTAATTTGCTTCCAATTCCTTCTCCTTGGTAATTTACATCTATAAATAAAGCTCCTATAAATTCATTCTCTATTACACTAATAAACCCCTTTATATTATCCTGATCAACATAGACAAAAGTCTCTGATATTGGTAAATATGTATTTTTTACAGTTTCATAATTATCTTCCCAATATTGTTTATCAATAAAATCATGCGCTTTTATAGTACTTTCTTTCCATATAGTCATTATTTTATTTACATCTTTATTTTCTGATTTTCTTATCATAAATAGTTCTATCTCCTTAAAATTAATAGCTTTATTATAGCATATTAGCTAATGTTAATAAATTTCTTCTAGTTATTATAGAATAAAACTTCTTAGTTAATTTGTCTTAATTTAAATTATTTATAAAAATAAATGCATACTCTTTACAAATATGCTATAATTTACTTCGGTATTTTAAACAAAGGAGAAATAAAAATGAAAAAAGCTATAATATCATTAATAACATTAGCTATTATTGCATTTGGTGGTTCTTATGCTTATGCTGCATCAAAGGAAAATAATCAAAACTTTAATAGTAATGGAACTGTAACAACACAAAACAACAACTCAACTAACAATTCACAACAAAATAACAGTTCTATTAACAGTTCTAATCAAAATGTTAATATGACTAATAATCTAAAATCTAGTCCTATTAATAATTCTACAAGTAAAAATAACTTAGATACTAACAATAATACTATTGCTCACAATAATAGAAGCAATTCTACTAATATTACTAATACTACCCCTTTTACTGTTTCACCTAACTTTACTAATGATGAATTAAATACAATTTACAATATATGCAAATCTGAAAGCTATTTTTTTGGTTCTGGTTCAGCAACTTTAATAATAAATCCAAACTATTATTCTATAGTTAATGGCGAAAAATATTACGCTATATTCAATAATATTATTCCAGAAACTAATTATTTTATGGCTGGAGTTCCACCTTTCCCAAATAAATCTGGTAACTTTTCTTGTGAAAACTTTGTTGGGTTTATGAATGAATATGGTAATAAAATATCTTTTAATGCATTTTTAAATGGACAAGTGTCATTTAATCCAAATAACCCTAATAATTTAACTTCAAATGATATAAGCAATATGTTAAGAAAGATAGCAATTACCTATGCTGATAGTATTTGTATTTCTGGAACAAATAATAATATTTTAAATAATAATTTGAATAACTTTACTAAAAATATAACAATAAACTTAAGCAACACAAAAATTATAAATGGTGAAACTTATTATGAAGTTGAATATGAACCAAATGAACCATTTTACATATCACTTACAGGACGCATTTATGTTGCCCAAGAACATTATTTAGCTCCTATATTCCCAGTTCCATCAGCAACTAACACCCAAGTATATAAAGCAGAGCAAGGTGCTTAATCTATATAATAAATAAAATGGCAAGGGATATCCCTTGTCATTTTTATTTATTCTAATATTTATTACTTAATTTAAATTAAGCTTTAAACTCTATAGTTAAATTTTAATTTATTTCATTCTAAACATGTTAAATTAATCTATCTATCAAATGTCCTTTTTAAAGAATAAAGAAAAAATTGTTCCTTTTTCATTAGAAGAAACCTTAATATATCCACCTTGTCTAGATATTATTTCTCTTGTCAAATATAAGCCTATACCTAGCCCCTCTTCCTCTGTAACATTTTGACCACGATAAAATCTAGTAAATATTTTTGGTAACTCTTCTTCACTTATCCCCATTCCATTATCTTCAATATCTACTCTTAAAAATATTTCATAATTTGTTATTTTTATCTTTATCATACCATTGCTTTTTGTATATTTTACTGCATTTTCTATAACATTAAATATAGCTTCACTTGTCCACTTTTTATCATGGATTATATTAACTTGTTCCACCTTTTGAACTTCAATATTTATATTTTTATTTTTCGCCTTTTTTTGTACATTCTTTAAAGCATTAAACAATGTCTCATTTAATGGTGCTAACTCTGGCTTCAATTGTATTACTCCACTTTCTAATCTAGACATCTTTATCATGTTTTCGATTAAAAAACTCAACCTATTTAATGATAATAAAATTATTTCATTAAATTCTTTCCTTTCATCCTCACTTAAATTTTCATCTTGTAAAAATTCTCCATACATTCTTAAGTTGGTCAAAGGAGTTTTTAACTGGTGGGCTATATCTGAAATTAATGACTTAATTTCATTTTTCTCACTTTCTATTCGCTTATTCTGATTCTTTAATATATTAGTTAACTTATTAGTTTGAAATTGCAATTTTCCTAAAATAGTATCCTCTACTGTTGAAAATACCTCTTCCTCTCGCATATCTATAATAGCAGTTAACATATTAGATAATTGTTCAAAATTACTTTTCATATGCCTTTTATATAACTCTTCATAAAGAAAAAATCCACCAACTATAAAAAAAGAAAAAATTAATATAACTATTGATATAAGTAAATTTACCTCTAAAAAATAAACTAAGATATTTAATATAATTACTAAAGATATAACACCAAATTTAAACACTTTGTTTATTCTATCAAAACTCACATCCATAAATTTATTCCCCAAAACTATACCCAACACCAAATACAGTAATTATATATTCTGGACTTTTAGGGTCCTTTTCTATTTTCTTTCTAAGACGCCTTATATTAACGCTGATAGTATTCTCATCAACAAAATTCCCATTACTATCCCAAATTTTTTCTAAAATTATTTCTTTAGTAATTACCTTTCCTTTATTTTTTGCAAAAAGCTCTAATAATTTAAATTCCGTAGCAGTTAAATTAATTTCTTTATTATTAATATAAACAGTCATTCTTTGAAAATCTATTTTTAAATTTTTATATTCAAAAATACTTTTATTTATCCGTTCTTTTCTTCGAAGAGTTGCATTTATCTTATATTTAAGTAACTCTACTGAAAATGGTTTTGCTATATAATCATCACAACCTCCTTCAAAGCCCTTAACCATATCTTCTTCAGTATCATTTGCTGTAAAAAATACAATAGGAAACTCTGCTTTCTCCCTTATTTCCTTGCATAAGCTTATCCCATTACCATCTGGTAAATTAATATCTAAAAGTAAAAAATCTATTTTTTTACTTAAAATAACTTGCATTGCTTCCGCCCTTGAATATGCTGAGATAACTTCATATCCTTCCTTTCTTAAAGCAAATGAAACACCTCTATTGAGTAACCTGTCATCCTCTACAATTAAAATACTCTCCATCCTAATCTCCCCCTATATAATAATTATATCAAAGAATATAGGGCTACCTAGCGGCACCCCTTAAACTTTTTATATTTTTAACATTTACTGTATATTTTAATTATTAACTCTATGCCATTTAGACTTTCTTAATTCTCTATTTCTCTAAGTCTTTCTGTAACAGTTTTTTTCGCACCTATTTTAAAGACTACACTTGGAGTTATTAGACATACTAAAAATATACAAATTATTAAAATTACTAGTGGAATTATTGGAAATATAAAAGTTGCATAATCTGCTATTGACTTTGATAATGTTGAAACTCCATATATTACTCCTAATCCTATAGTTAACATAAAAACACTACTTATTACTGCATAATAGACGCCTTCATAGGTTAATACTTTTTTGATTTGTTTTTTTGTCATTCCTATGCTCTCTAATATAGCTAATTCTTTAAGTCTAGCATTTATCCCTGTTATCATTACATTTATAAAGTTTAATAGCCCTATTAAAATAAGTATTAGTGAAATACCTCCACCTAAAATATTTATAGTCATTTTCATACTTTTAATTCCTTCTATTTTTTCTGTTTTTGAACTTAACCAAGTTCCTGTTACACTTGTCAAACTTTCTAATTGTTTTTTTATGCTACTTTCATAACTAGGTTCTACATCTATATATACCATATAATTAACAAATTTATTATTTAATTTTTCTAAGGTATCTATACTTACATAAATAACAGGCATCCATGGTAATTTTGGTATTGCCCAACCTGTTAATACATCTTCCTTATCATCAGCTATCACCATAGAAAATGTCCCCTTTTCTTCTTTGTCCATTGATTGTAAAACTAATGAC
Organism: Clostridium massiliamazoniense; assembly: GCF_001403635.1. Lineage (GTDB taxonomy): Bacteria > Bacillota > Clostridia > Clostridiales > Clostridiaceae > Sarcina > Sarcina massiliamazoniense. Next base: position 614,947 of record NZ_LN879467.1, on the reverse strand, counting down.
TTTCCGCTTAATTCATTATAATCATAAGAGTTTTCCTTAACATATGGTTCTTTAATTAAAGCTAAATTTCCATCCTTAAAATCTTTTAAGTTTATTTTATTTTTTGTATTCTTATTGTAATCTTCAATTTCTTTATCAGTAACTCCAACAATCCAAGTAGAACTATTATTTGAATTTTTCTTCATAGATTCTATAACTTTATTTATTTCCCCCTCATTCATTCCGTCTTTTTTCAAACTATCTTCTATTATTTTTACAAAAGCACCATTATTTAAATCAATATTCATCTTTGCTAATTTAGTAGAAGTAACTCCAGTTACTCCTTTCATATTTTTTATACTTTCAATATCATCATCAGTTAATTTTTCACTTAACTGATTATCTTCAATTTGAAAATCATTTTTAATATATTTCTTAATATAATTATTAATATCTATGCTTTTTACAAAAGTACTTACACTAAGAAAAGTTAATATTCCCATAAATAATGATAAAAATACTATAAAAGCCCTCTTTTTATCTCTAAAAACATTATACCAAGCCATTTTATATAGTTTTCCACCATTATTGGACATTCTAATATTCCTTTGTTTTTTAGGTGTGCTTCCTATATATCTTAAAGCCTCTATTGGTGAAATAGTACTTGCTATTTTAGCTGGTTTCTTACAACTTAGTACTACTGTTAAAAAAGAAAATAAAGTTGCCCCTATGAAAATTATAGGATTAAAAGAAACCTCACTAGGCATAGCACCACCCATAGTACCATCAAAAAAATTCTTAATAGCAAGTGGAACTATTCCAAAGGAAACTATAGCTCCTAAAATTAGTCCTATAAAAATTCCTACAATGGACAACTTTAAAATTTGCCCTTTTACTATCTTTCTTATTTGTCTTGGAGAAGTACCTATAGTCTTTAATAATCCATAAAAATTAATATCCTTAATTACCGAAATATACATAACATTATAAATAAGTAAATACCCACTTAAAACAAGAAAACCAACTATGATTAAAACTAAAGCAATTACTTTAATTGAAGATTTTAAAGAATCCTCATTTAAGTTACCTCTAAATTTAAATTCTTGTCCTGAATTTAAATTTATTTTTTCCTTTAAAGTATTTTCAATAGTTCTCTTATATTTATTTTTAACAGTCATATATAGTCTTCCATCTTTCTCTAATGATAAATTATTTTTATCTACAAACTCTTTAGAAACTAATATATATCCTGTATCTGCTGTATAAGCGTAATTAGTATAAACTCCACTTAGTATAAAATCTCCACTTTTCCCTTGATCTTTTATATTATAAGAAATATTAATTTTATCTCCTATTTTAGCTTTATTTAGTCCTAAAAATTCTAAAGCTTTTCTTGACATCATAATCTCATTTTCCTTAGTTGGATAAGTTCCTTCAACATCACTTATACATGGTTTAATTTGCTTGTTCCAATCTTCATCACTATAATATTGCATATATACGTTAATTTTATTATTATTTGAATTAAGTAAATCTATCTTCCCAACATTTATTTCATATCCAATAGATTTAAAAACTCCTAACTTCTCAATTTCTTCTAACTGTTTTGGAGTTACTTTACTAAGAGCCACATTAGAAACATTTCCTTCCATTCTTAATTGCATAGTTTTATAATTTTGTATAAAACTAATTCCTATGCTGAAAACGGAAGAAATCATAAAAGTAGTCAAAACTATAGCAATTATAGCAAATATATTTCTAATCCTATTTGATTTTAAAGATGCATCTATAAGTTTTTTAACAGCTTTATTATTATTATTTTCAAACTTCATTAAGCCCTACCTCCTACAGTAACCTTTCCATCCTCTATTCTTATAATTCTATCTGCCATTTGAGCTATTTCTTCATTATGAGTAATCATAACCATAGTTTGATTAAATTGTTTACTGGTTATTTTCAATAATCCTATAACATCAAGACTAGTTTTACTATCAAGATTTCCAGTTGGCTCATCAGCCAAAATAATAGTAGGTTTAGTTGCAAGGGCCCTTGCTATAGCAACTCTTTGTTGTTGTCCTCCCGAAAGATTATTAGGCATATTATTTAATTTTTCCTTTAATCCTAAGGTATTTATTATTGAATTGATATAATGATTATCTATTTTTACTCCATCTAATTCTATTGGCAATACAATATTTTCATAAACATTTAAAATAGGTACTAAATTATAATTTTGAAATATAAATCCTATATTTCGTCTTCTGAAAATCGTAAGTTCTTCATCTTTCATATTATTAAGGTTCCTATTTGATATAATAACTTCTCCATTAGTTGATTTATCAAGACCTCCAAGCATGTTTAATAAAGTTGATTTACCACTTCCAGATGTTCCTATAATTGCAACAAATTCTCCTTCATTTATATCTATATTGACATTATCTAAAGCTCTAACTATATTAACTCCATTTCCGTATATCTTAATTAAATTATTTGTTTTTAAAATACTCATTTTCTTTACCTCCCATTTTTTCTCTTTACACCTTGTATTTTACATATAACTTCTTACAAACTCCTTACATTAAGTTAATTTATAAAAATTATCTCAAGGTATATGTTTATTTTTCTTAGATTAATAATTTTTTAATATACAGTAGGACTAATAATAGCTAAAATAAATTTAAGTGAGATACTAAAACAATACAAAAGGTGATGCTGGAAGTCCTATTGCAATTGGAATTGCTTCTTTAACTGAAGCTGTATCAAAGTTTGGATGTAACAATGTATCTAATTGTTTTGCTTCAACCTTTAATATAGCTTCTTCTTTAGTAAGCATACTTTTATTCTTCTAATTGAAAAATTGGCATAGGTGTTCTTATTCCTGCAACAACTTACACAATTTTCTTTGCATTGTTTATCATGTGGATAAACTACAGAACAAATTATAGATAAAGGATTATTTTCAAACAATATACTTCTACTTTCTGTTAATTTATTTTCTTTGTACAATTTCATTATCTTTGGTATAGGTGTGTTAATATGACAATTACTCTTACATCTAGGTTTTTTACATAAAAGACATCTTTCTGCTTCTAATAATAAACTCGTCACTATATATACCCCTCCTTATTTAGACTACTCTTTTTTTCGAAATATAATAATTAAAGTTCTTTAATTATAAATAAAGTATATACTTTTTAAATTTATTTTAAAGTTTTTTTCTAAATTTCTCTTTCTCTTTTCAAAATAAAAGCTTCATATCTACTAATTTATTATTAATAACCTTATAAAACTATATTTTAAATAATTTTATATACTGTATAAAAATTTATTTAATTTATTAAAAAATAAAATATCTTCATAAGTATAATCTTCTATGTAAATTACTATATCTTTTCCATATAATATCTATTTTTATTTCTAACTCACCATTTTATATTTTTATTATTTTAATACTAATAGAAAAATTTTATTATCATAATAATTTTTTTATATTATATATTTATTACTTTTATTTTTAATTTTATATTTATATATAAATATGCTAATTATCAACATTTAATATTTTTACAATAACATACTATAATAAAAATAAAGAGTATTCTTTATCATCAAATTGAATAGCATATTTGAATATACTGTATTTACTATAAATTAAATTTTATTTAAAAATTATCCGTATAGTTTATTCACTTCTAAGTGATAAAAATTTAACAATTTCAAATACTAATAATATTAGATAAAATACATTTAATGAGGTGTAAAAATGAGTGTAGAAATTCAAAAATTAAAAGATGAAAAAATTAAAGATATACAAGATTATTTAAATTGCAGATATTCTAAAGAAAGGGGTTTTTTAATTTCTTGCGATGGTTTATATAATAAAGAATTAACTATTGCATTAATTTATGCTTTACAAAGATTAGAGGGGTTCCCTGTTTCTATTTGTAATGATTTTGATGGAAAGCTTCTTGAAGGGATAAAAAATAATCTTCCTATATTAATACCAGGTGAAAAAAATGATTTTGTTACACTTCTTCAACATTATTTATATTGTATAGGATATAAAGAAATCCAATTTACCGGAGTATATGATAACTCAACTAAAAATGCTGTTTCTAATTTTGCTCTTTCAAATAAATTAGGAAATATAACTATAGTCATTCCTAAAGTTTGGGAATCTTTAGTAGAAAATTTGTTATATTTAAATTAAGAATTTTTTATACTTACAAACTAAATAAATTATAATAACTAATTTTGTTAATTCCATATAATGATAATCTCTAAATAAAGTGTTATTATTATATAAGATTATATTTATTTAGGAGGATTTTTATGAAATTATTATGGAACACAATACACGTAAATAACTTAGAAGAATCAATAAAATTTTATGAAAATATTTTAAACCTTAAAATATCTAAAAAATTTAATATTGGCCCTGTTGAAATCGCTTTTTTAAAGGCTGGCGAAGTAGAAATTGAATTAATAAAAGATAAGGAAGGGGATAATCTTTCTCACAGTGAAAATATATCAATGGGCTTCAAAGTCGATTCTATAACTACAATGATAGAAAAAATAAAATCAGAAGGTATAAACATACATAGCGGTCCTTTTGAACCAACACCTCATATAAAATTCTTTTTTATTAAAGATCCAAATGGTGTGTTAATTCAATTAGTAGAAGAAATCCAATAAAAACAACTTAAATAAAAAGGATTATCCTTAAAATGAGATTTTTCTTCATTTAAAGATAATCCTTTTTAGTTTAATAATCTAATTCAAATTTTAACTAGTTAACTATACTTGAAGGTTAAATTTACTTTAATTCCAACTAAATTTCAAATTTATATATTAAAATTCTATCCCTATTATCATTATTAAACTTATCTAATCTTATCTCTTTTTCTAAATTAAAAAGTGTATATTGTTCTAAAAAGAATATATAATCATCAGATGGATAAAACAATATAATTTCTATCTCTCTATTATTTTCATATACTGATCCTAAAATATTATCTACAACTTTCATAAATATCTCTACTGAAAATGGATTGAAAAAATAAAATTTATTATCTTCTTTATTAATTATATATTTTTCTGCTAATATACAAATAAAATTTACTTTCTCTTCATCTTTTTTATATTTTTCTAAATAAGACTTCCTATTTTCTAAGGCTTGTTTATAAAAATAATTATTCATCTCGATTCCTGTTGTCTTGCATTTATAAAAGTAATTCAAATAAAAGTTTAATCTTCCTTTTCCACATCCAAAATCAACTACTGAATCAGTACTTTTAAAATTATATTCCTTACATAACTTATTTAATACATCATAATCTGTAGGTTCATATCTATTGTAATGAATAGTTGTTTCATTTAAATCTTGTTTTCCTGTAGTCTTTATATTTAATATATTTTCATAATGTTGTTCGTCCATATATTCTTTCCCTTGTTACTCCTTCTTTTATCTCATATCTAAAAGCTATTTATTTTCTATTTTTTTTATTAATTTAAATATATATCCTTTTCAATCTCTAATCCCAATATTTTTAAAATATCTCTTGGTTCGTTTAAATTATAATCTGCTTTTATTTCTGTTAAGTCTGTAGCTCCCCATACAGCTAGAGCAAAATCCATTCCAGCATCTTTTGTTGCTTTATAGTCTGCAATTGTATCCCCAATATACATTGCATCTTTTGGTTTTATATTTAACATCTCAATAACCTTTAATAGTGGTTCCGGATGAGGTTTATGATTTTTTGTATCTTCTGCTAAAATAACAGATTTCATATAATGTTGTAACCCAGTTTTAAAAAAGTCAATTTCATATTGAGCCTTTGTTTTTGAACTTGAAATAGCACAAATAATTTCATTTTTATCTAGAGTTTTAATAACTTCATCAAAACCCTCATATAATTTTGCACCTTCTTCATATTCATTAACATATTTAACCCATTTGTCATAAGAATTCTCAATATCTTTGAATCCTATTAACTCTAATGTCTTTTTCCCTGCATAAGCTCTGTATTTTAACAAATCACTATATGGTATATCCTGATTTAACTCTTCTTTAATTAATTTTTGTAATGGTATTATATTCATTTTTTCTGTATCTAACATCGTCCCATCTAAATCAAAAATTATACATTTATATTTTTTCATACATTACTCCCCCCGTAATATAACAACTTTTTTAAGATTTTTTATCACTAATCTCTTAATTGCAAAATATTAATCTCTACTATTTAATAAACTTAAAGCAAACTTCTAACTTAATTAACCATATATTAAATTTCATAAACTATAAAAATTAAAAACCCTTACTTTTCAATTAATGAATCAAATCTATTAAAGTTTGAATCTTGCATTTGCTTTAAATACTCCCCTCTTATAGAATGGAGATTACCTTCAATTTCTATAACAAGAACATCTATATCAAAATACCCTAAAATTGAGCATTGAACTGCTTTATTAGTATACAAGCCTTTATAATAAAACTTTTTATTTGCATCTGTAGCCTTAGGTGAAAGCAATTTATATTCCTTTAATTTTTCCAATTTTTCTTCAACAGAATTAAATGTTATCCATCCTTCTTTAGGTTTTATATATTTTTCTTTTCCTAATTTTGATATTGCTATTTCCTCTTCAATATTATCTTTCTTATTACCTTCAATTAAAAGATCAAATGATAATTGTTCTGAATCTCCTACAATATTAGTTCTATTTTTCTCTTCTATCTTCTTATTTTTTATATGATTATCTTCTTCTATACTTTTACTAATTTCTATTTTTTTCTCTTCATTATTAGTAATAATCTCAATATTTAAATCTAATAATTTTATAAATTCATCTTCATTTATTATTTTAATTTCTCCACCCTTATTAAGCTTTTCCATAGCTTTTGTATACTTTGTGGTATTTATAGAAGGTTCTTTATATTCATTTAATCCAACTACAAGATAATCAGTTGCTTTAACAAATCCATCTTTAAATATTCCACCTAAATCAACCACTCTTTGTGCTGCAACCTTTTTGTCTACTTTTACAAAATCTCCAGTTGTAACAAATATCTTTTTATATGCTGGATGTTCTACATCAAATTCTGTATTTAATGTAATTAAATCACTAGCTTTAAATGTATTTTGCTTAAAGAACTTTCTTTTAAAAGGCTTATCTTCTTCTCTTATAGAAAAATTCTTTACTTCTAATTTTAAATCTTTTTCTAAGAACTCCATTGTTATAATTTTTTTATCTTTCAATAAATAGGTGAATATTTTCAAGCAAACTAAAGCATCTTCTTTAGCGTTATGATGCTCAAAGCTTATTCCAAGTTCATCAGCAATACTTTTAAGACCATACCTTAAAACTAAACCATTTTTCTTATAAGCTTCCATAGTACATAAATAAGAAAACTTATCAATCTTTATATTATATTTTGCTGCTAACTTACTTAATATAACCATATCTGCTGATGTATTATGTGCAATAACTAAGGTATTATTATTGATTAATTTAGACACTTCATCCCAAACAATAGGAAAAGTATCTTTATCTTTGACCATCTCTGGTGTTATATTATGAATAGCTATATTTCCATCAGAAAAATGACTTTCTGGATTAATTAAAATTTCTCTATTTAAAATTATTTCCCCATCTTCTAGCAAAGCAACTCCTACGGAACAAGCTGTATTATTACTACTATTTGCTGTTTCAAAATCTATAGCTAAGACTCTATTAAAACTTCCTTTATTCAAGCTCATACAAATTCCTCACTTCATTTCTTATATTCCTCTATAAACTAAAATTTAATTTATTAAACTAACTATATCTTATCATAATCTAAACCATCATAATATAAAAAAACCCTTTAGGTAGTATCTAAAAATAGATTTTCTTCCTAAAAGAACTTTTTTAATCTTATCTAATGACATTTCTATCTTCTATAAGTAGAAAATAAATAACCTCATACTTCTCTACAAATTTAATTAAACTAATATAAAATCAAAATTCCACCTGAATTAAGTCTATTAATAAAACTATTTAAAATAAGCCTATAAAGCACAAATAACCAATCTCAAGAATTTCATTTCCAAATCCTTCTCTAAGAAATTCTAATACACTTTCTATGTTATTATCAATAACTCTTGAAAAAACTATAATATAATCTTTTATATCTTTAATATTCACTTCTTCATTTTCATTCATTAAAATTTCTAAATATACAGCATACCTTACTAGAATGTATTCTAGTATAATAATTTGAAAAGCTGTTATCATATGTTCTATATCCTCATTAACACAACTACTTAAAATTTTAGATATAATACAGTTTTCAAGTAATTTATTATGCTCTTCAAATAAAGTTTTATATTTATTCCAATTCTCTGAAAGAATTTCAATATGAACCGCCTCTCCAAACTCTCCTATAGGTCCTAATAATTCTTCTAATCCTGAAACTTCCTTATAATTTTCTATAATATCTAAAAATAAACAGCTTAATTCTTCCATAGATTCATCTATATTAAAATCTATTTCTTCATATGCTTTTATAAATTCCATTATATACTCTACGTTTTCGTATTTTTTTAATTCACTTATTAATATATCTTCCTTAACATTTTTACTTTTTAATATATTTAAAAGCAATTCAAAGGCAATAATTAATTTTTTTTCTAATGATATTCCATCATATTCTACAATATTAATTAGAGCCTTTCTTATATTTAACTCTAATAAATTATCCTTACAATCATTATGATTTTCTGAAATCATAATAATCTTCCCATTTTCTTTTTCTAAAAGCTCTACTACTTCTGGACATGCACATGATAAGGAAAACTCCTTTTTATATCCAAAATTATTCTCTATTCTAGGAAAACTATGACAAGTTGATGATAAATACTCTTCCCCATGACTTTTCACTATTTGACATAAGCCATTATCATCTAACATAGGGCATTTTTCATGAGTTTCCTTATTTATAAAATACTCTTTCTTATCTTTGTATTCTTTTATTTTTATATTATCTAAAAGATAATTTAAATTATAATTTTCCTTCCATTTATTATATGTACAAGTATCAACAAATACATCCCAACCTTCACAACAAGTAAAGTTACATTTATCAGCTATGCACTTAAATTTATCATAAATTAAAATCTTTTGTATCTCCATAATTCATCTCCTTAAAATAAAAATTATATTAAATCAGTCTCAAATTTTTCTATTTTAAAATAAAATATTATATTACTATCATTGGCTTCTTTCTTTAATTTTCAACTCATTTTACAAGTAATTATAACATTAAATTATATTCTTTTTAATTAAATTAACAAAATCCTTCTTTATAATAATCTAAATCATTATAAGGAAGGACTTTAAAAATGTATTTTTTAGTTATTTAAAATTTATTAATTATTAACCAAAGCTATCCAAATAAGCATTTAGACTACTTTTCTATTTTTACTAACTGTTCCACTAAAGTTTTTGATACACAATCATAATCATTTTCATTTCCAACAGGCCCATAACAATAGTTTACATAATCTCCAGAAGTAGTTCTATCATAACACCATACTTTACAAGAAGAATGTATTTGATTAATTTTAGTATATTCCATTAACACCTTAACATTTGAAGCATTTATACCACTTCCTGCTAAGATCTCTATTTTGTCATCATATTGCTTTTGTAGCTTTTTAAGTAATTCTTTTCCATCTATCGCTTTTTCTCTTAATCCACTTGTAAGTAGACGATTTATCTTAAGATTTATTAGTTTTTCAATACTTTCTATAGGATTCCTCACACAATCAAAAGCTCTGTGAAAAACAGCTTCTTTATCATATTTTTTAATTAAATCAACCATTAATCTAGTTTTGTAAACATCAATGGTACAATCCTCATTTAAAAAACCAAAAGCTAGTCCATCAGCACCATTTTCTAATAAAATTCTAGCATCCTCCATTATTTGCTCAAATTCCATATCATTATAGCAAAAACCTGCTCCTCTAGGTCTAACCATACAAATTACCTTCAAATCAGTATTTTTTTTAGTAAGAATTAAACTTCCCAAAGTAGGTGTTAATCCCCCTAGATGTAAAGCACTATTAAGTTCTATACGCTTAGCCCCTCCAAGATATGCATTCATTGCATCTTCATAACTACCACAACATATTTCTATCATAATTTTTTCTCCCTCTCTTCATCATATAAACAAAATTAAATAATACATCCTTTTTTATTTTTAAATCAATCCAAAATGCTTCATAGCATGATAAAATCCGTCATTGTCCACACTTTCTGTTATATAACTACATATTTTTTTAATTTCCTCTGGTGCATTTCCCATAGCAATACTTTTAGGTGCATATTCTAACATTTCTATGTCATTATAATCATCACCTATGGCATATATATTTTCTTTATCAACATCAAAGTACTTTAAAATAACATCCATTCCAGTCTTCTTTGAAATTTCCTTTTCACAAATTTCTCCACCTGAAAAAAGTTTACTTAAAGAAAGTGAAACACACTTATATTTTTCTCCTAACTCTTCCACCACTTGTTTGTAGGAAATAGGAAGTTCATTACCATCATAAAGTACATCAGCTTCATAATAATGAATTTTATTAACCTCTAAATTACTTACATCTTCTATTTCCATAGTTCTATTTGATATCATAGTAAGCCTTTCAACCGCCTTATTATATTCATCATCAGAAATAATTCCTTTTTCAGGTATCTCAAATAAACGTAGGTATTTTTCTTTTTGCCCTTTTTTTATCCATATATAATCATTAGCTTCCATATTGTAAATAATATTGTACTTATCAAAGTATTCTACTAACTCTTTTAAACTTTCCTTTTTCATAGGTTTTGAATAAATTATTTCATTATTTACAACAACTGCTCCTCCAGCAGAACAAATTATATTTTCAAAATTCATATCTTTTAAGATTCCATCAATTGCTGGTAAAGCTCTTCCTGTGCTTAAAACTAAAATATAACCATTTTCCCTCAATTTCGTAAATGCCTCTCTAGTTAATTTCGAAATTTTATTATTTTTAATTATTGTTCCATCAGCATCAAAAAATACAATTCCTTTATTCACAGTATCTCCCCCATTATTTTATTAGTATTTAATTCCTTACTTTCTTTCTTAATTTATCTAAAATATTCCTAATTATTTATAGTTTAGCACTTAAAGTTAACTCCAAGTCAATAAGTTTTTAAAAAATACACTTAAATTTAAAACTAAAGCACTTTTTCTAAATCTTGATAAGTACTATGAATATGTTACAATGAGTACTGTTGTGACAAACAAATGAGAAAGAAGGTTAAAAAAATGACTAATGACAAAATTAAGGGAATTTCTTTGATAATAATTACAGCATTTTTATTATCACTAATGGCATTATTCGTAAAATTGGCAGGACACATTCCTACGGCCGAAAAGCTTGTTTATAGAAATACTATCAGTATTATAGTATCTTTCTTTATAATTTTAAAAACTAAAGGCTCATTTTTCGGTACTAAAGAAAGTAGAAATGGTCTCATAGGAAGGACAGTTCTTGGTACTATTGGACTTCTAGCAAAAATTTATGCTGTATCTCATATGCTTTTAGCTAATGCTACTATGCTTACGGAGCTTAGTCCTTTTTTCGTAATTATATTTTCATATATATTCTTAAAGGAAAAGCTAAAACCAATGCAAATATTTGCTATAACTATAGCTTTTATTGGAATGATATTTGTAGTTCATCCCTCTGGAAGTAAGTTTGAAATAATTGCAGCTCTTTGTGCTTTATTAAGTGCAATAATGGCTGGTGGAGCTTATACAACCATGAGATACTTAGGACCTATAGAAAAACCTGTAACCGTTGTCTTTTTCTATACTTTCATCTCATCACTTTTGTGTTTACCTTTCATGATTTACTCTTATGTTCCACTAAACGGAAAACAATTTCTTTTCCTTATGCTTGCAAGTGCAGCCTGTGCAATAGCAGAATTTACTGTTGTAAATGCATATAAATTTGCACCATCTAAGGATATATCCTTATATACTTATAGTGGAGTTATATTCTCCGCAATATTTGAATTTCTTATTTGGTTTAAACTTCCAACAGTTAATGATATAATAGGCTATGTTATTATAATATTTGCAGCTATTATGCTTTTCCTTTATGGAACTAAATTTAAAAATACTAATAAAAAAGCATTAACAAGATAAATAAAAATTCAAAGGGGTATGTCCGCAATTTTGACATGTCCCCTTTATCTTTTAAATAAAGAAATATATTTATCTAACAACTAGTACTGCTTTACTCTTTGTCACTAAATAAGCCAGCTCCTTCTACAATTTTTTGTTCTGCAAATAAGCTTGAAACAGCTCCTTTATAATCACTTAAATTTTGTGCCTTTTTTATTTTTTTAGCATATTTCTTATTATCTGAAAACATATAGATCATATATCCCCATAATTCCTTCATTCTAAATAAAGCATTTTTTTCTTCATTAAATACTTCTATATACTGATTTAAAATTTCATCATGGAAAGCCTTAAATACTTTTTTATCTATAATAGTATTATTTTTAATTTCACCCATTAATCCTGGATTGGCTATTGTCCCTCTTCCTAACATTACTGTTTCCACTGTTGGAAAAGTCCTTATTATTTCCTCATGATCTTTTGCTGTAAAAATATCTCCATTGTAACAAATTTTATTAGTACTTAAAGTCAATGCATCCTTAAAAACTTCTAAATTAGGCTTGTTTCCATAAAAGTCTTTTTGAGTTCTAGGATGAATAATCAATTCCTCCATAGGATACTCATTATAAATTTTTATTAATTCATAAAATTCTTCTGGACTATCTTTTCCTATTCTTGTCTTAATAGAAATTTTCATATCCTCTAATTTAAATATTTCTTCTAAAAATTTATGCAATTCTTCTCTTTTAGCTAAAAATCCAGACCCTCTATTTTTTGAAACAACCGTTCCAGCAGGACATCCTAAATTTAAATTAATTTCATTATACCCTAATTGTTGTAGTTTCTTAGAAATATAAATAAAACCTTCTGAATCATTAGTAAGTATTTGAGGAACTATGTTAATCCCTTCATTATTCTCAGGCAATAAATCTCTTAATTCCTTAGTTTTAAAACTTTTACTCTTATTAGGAACAATAAAAGGAGTAAAATATTTATCTATATCATGAAAAAATTTTTCATAAGTATTTCTATATATATATCCAGTAATTCCTTCCATTGGTGCTAAGTAATATTTCATTTTAATGTCTCCTTTATAACCGTTATAAAAGATATTATATCAGCCTTCTTTTTTCTTATCTACATAATTTAAGCTTGTCCTAAATTTGCTTTAATTTCTTAAAAATCACAAAGAAAAAGAGGCTACTTTTAATATAGCCCTTTCTCTTTTTACACTTAAACTATTTATTAAATTACTTATCCTTAAATTAATCTTGCTTATATCTATATTATTGCTTAAGATGTTATCCTTTAATCCATATTTATATTTTAATTTCAATATTTTATAAATACTTTCATTTAATCTTTCTTCTGTTAGTTCACCAGTACTTAAAGCTTCTTTAACTCTATTTATAGATTTAACTTGATTTTCGAAACCATTGCAAACTAAAACTAAATCTATACCTGCATTTATTGACTTTAATACAGAATCTTCTAAATTATAATTCTTTGTAATAGCTCCCATGGTCATATCATCACTAACAACTAAACCTTCAAATTTCAAATCTTTCTTTAAAATCTCTATAACATCTTTTGATAAAGAAGCTGGATTATTTTTATCTATTTCTGATAATACTATATGTCCAACCATAATTGCATCTGCTCTATTATTTATAGCTTCTTCAAATGGTTTAAATTCAAAATTTTTAAGTTCACTTAAACTCTTATGAACAATTGGTAATCCTATATGAGAATCAATAGAGGTATCTCCATGGCCTGGAAAATGCTTTGGAACTGCTATAATAGAATTCTCTTTTAAAGCTTTCACTTCAGCTACTCCCATTTTAGTTACTATATTTACATCATTACCAAAAGATCTACCTCTAATAATCGTATTTTGAGGATTACTATAAATATCTAATACAGGAGCAAAATCAACATTAAACCCTAAAATTCTAAGACTCTCACCTATAATATTCCCTGCATTTTCAGCTATTTCAACTTTACCTGTTCTACCAATATCAGCACTTGAAGGCATTCTCTTAAATTCTACAGGTATTCTAGTTACCCTTCCGCCTTCCTCGTCAACTGAAACAAATAGAGGATGTTTATTATTGCTATTTACAGACTTTAAATTATTAATTAAAGATACCGTTTGCTTTATATCAGAAACATTTCCATCAAATAATATTACTCCACCAACTTTATATTTTTCTATTAATTCTTTAATATTACTGTTTAATTCTTTTCCTTCAAAGGCAACGACAAATAATTGACCAATCTTTTCATTTAATGTCATAGAATTAATAAATTCATCAAAATTAACAGATTCCTTCATTTTTCCTGTAGGTATACTAGCATCCATAGAATTATTTCTTTTTATATCATTACAACTAATTAGGTTTAAAGATAATATAAAAATAACTAAAAAACAACTAAAAAACAACTAATTTTTTTCCTCATAAATTCCTCATTTTATAAAAATATCTTATTCTATAATAAATCTTTTTTAATCTTAGCTATTAAATTGTACAGTTCCATCTAAATCATAATAAGCAGTAACCACTTCTGTTTTTCCTTCTTTAATTGCTTCTGCAACTATTGGGTCTTTTCTTATTTCATTAGCTACATTTTCTGCATTTTTTCTAATTGCCTGATCAATAGTTTCATCCTTATTAATAGCTGGTTTTATATCTTCAACTAAATCTTTTATATGTCCTTGCACCTTCTGACCATTAACTATATCATCATAAGCTGCTGTTACTGCTCCACAATTCTCATGCCCCATTACAACTATAATTGGTGTATGTAAATGTTCTACTGCATATTCAATTGAACCTAGTGCTGCATCATCTACTACGTCTCCTGCAAGTCTTACATCAAATATTTCACCAAGTCCAGCATTAAAAACTATATTTGGTGTTATTCTTGAATCGGAACAAGCTACTACAGTTGCATAAGGATGTTGACCACTTTCAAGCTCTTTTCTTCTTGCTGCATTTACATCATTAAGCTGTGATTTATCCTCTACAAATCTTTTATTTCCTTCTTTAAGTAAATTTAAAGCTTCTGCTGGTGTCATTGTTTCTGCTGGTGAATTATTTTGAGTAGCGTTTTGTTGTGGATTTGTGTCTCCTGAATTTTTAACAAATTCTTTAACAAAAATATCTTTATTTCCAGTATTGCTAACCCCTCTATATATTCCATAACCTCCTATTGCCACTAATGCTGCTATTATTATTCCTATTACTGTTTTTCTCATTTGTATTCCTCCTATGATTTATATCTTGTTTAGTTTACCCAATTTATTTAATTTAGATGAAGCTGTCTACTTCATCTAAATACTTATTCAAACTTCTCTAAAAGTATAAGGCTGTTTATTTCCTACTTGTATAAAATATGAGCATTACACCATCTAACTATCAGATAAAAAAAGAACCTAATCTTTACTGATTAAGTTCTTTTTTAGCTATATATTATCTAATAACCCTTCTTCTTCTCCTATAATTTTATTATATTCTTCTTCTCTTATATCCACTCTTTTTTCATTGATATTTTGTTTATCCATACCATCTTTTTCTTCTTTTAATATTCTATTCAAAATAAGTGCAACAATTGTTCCAGTTGAAATCCCTGAAGAAAATATCATCTTTAAGTCTTCTGGAAGTTGACCTATAAATTCAGGTCTAAAAGTGACACCAAGACCTAAACCAATTGATGTTGCAATAATTAATAGATTTCTATTATTTATTTTTACTGAACCAAGTGTTCTAATTCCAGCTGTAGCAATAGTTCCAAACATTACAATACCAACTCCACCAAGTACTGGTTGTGGCATTATATTTATAAGAGCTGCGAATTTGGGCATAAATCCTAATAATATTAGTAGTACTCCAGCCATCATAGTAACTTGTCTGCTTGCATTTCTTGTTAAGGGAATTAATCCAACATTTTGACTAAAAGTTGTATTTGGAAAAGCTCCCATGACTCCTGCAAGTGCACTACCAACTCCATCTGCAAGAACTCCTCTCCCCATTCTTTTATGTGTAACTTCCACTTTAGAAACCTCACAAACAGATGCTAAACAACCAACAGTTTCAATAGTTGTTACAAAATAAGCTGGTATAAAGGTTAAAAGGTATTTTAAATTAAAATCTACCCCATACTGAAATATTTTAGGGAAAGCAAACCAACTAGATTCCTTAACCAATGTAAAGTCAACCATTCCAAGAGGAATACAAATTATATATCCAATGATCATACCAATAAGAATTGATGCTGTACTTATAATGCCTTTCCCATATCTATTAAGTAATAATGTTATTATAAGAACAACCATTGCTATGGTAATATTTCTAAGGCTACCATAATCAGAAGCTCCAACCCCTCCTGCTGCCCAATCCATAGATACCGGCAAAAGTGTTAATCCAATTAAACATACAACTGTGCCAGTAATAATAGGTGGAAATAACTTCAGCAAAGGTTTAATAAAATAGCTTGAAATAACCTCCACAAAAGAACCCAAAATAGTTGCTCCAATAATTCCCGGAAGTCCTCCCACTGCTCCAACAGCTATGGAAGGTGCAACAAAAGTAAAATCAGTTCCCATAATACATGGAATCCGCGCTCCAATTTTCCAAAGGCCTCTTGATTGAATCACTGTAGCTACCCCTGATGCCAATATAGATGCTGCAAGCACTGCTGTTGATGTTGTTCCATCAAATCCAAGTGCTCCTGATATAACTAAAGGAACAGCTATTATTCCTCCAAAAGCAGCAAATATATTTTGGAGTCCAAGTAATATTTGAATAGTTAAACTTGGCTTATAATCAATTCCATAAATTAAATCTTTCTCATCTTGATTTTTTGCTTCTCTTATCACCATTAATTCCCCCACTAAAAATCTTTAACATATCAAACACATAAAATCACCAAAATAAAAAATACCCCAAATATCAAATTTGAGGTGTCATGTTATAAAGTAAAATAATACTCAAAACAAAAATACCTCGTAGTCTGCCAATTTACGGTTAGCAGGTAGAAACTTTTGGACCAATTACCAACTTTATACGAGTTTCATATGTTATAAATGGATTATATCATATTTTTATAAAAATACATATCTTTTTTTATTTTTTAATAGAAATATTCGTCATTTTATATTAACTCCTTTATTCATAAAAATTTCTTCTTTTAGTTAAAGTTCTTTTTCTAAACCTTAATAAAGTTAACAGGCTTTATAGTCGATTATTATAATAGCGTAAAATCTATGAAATATTCTAAGCACTTTATTTTTTAGCACTAAGTAGCTTTGATATTTTAGATAAAGTCGCACCTTCTATATGATAATTAATATAAAAAGGAGTTTCATAATGAAAAAGTTTAAGTTATTAAGTATATTATTAATTTCAGGTATGTTTTTACTTCCATCTACTATAGTAAAAGCTGACTCAAGAAATAATGCATCTGAAGATGATTTAATAAGATTAGTTGAAAAATATAATGATAAAGAAGTAATTTTAGAAGATGGTATTGTTTTATCCCTTGGTGAAAAATTAGAATTACCTAAAGAAGAAGGGTTTAAAATAGATAACACATCTGTAGTTGAAGTTAAAAATGGAGAGATAGTTACTAAAAATGTTGGTAGCACTTTTATAACTCAAGAAGTAGATAATAAAGTTTATATCCTTGAATTTGCAGTTACTGAAAACAACATAACAATGACTGCTAGAAACTCAAATGCAAGAAAAACAGTTGATAGAAATTATTATAAAGTATTTATTGATCCAGGTCATGGTGGCTATGATAATGGTGCTGTTCAAAATGGCTTTTATGAAGATGTAATAAACTTAAAAATATCTAAAAAAATAGAAAAAATCCTTTCTGATAAAGGAATAGAAGTAAAGATGAGTAGATATAATGATACTTATCTATCACTATCTGAAAGAACTGCAATGGCAAATAGAGAAAAATCTGATGTCTTTGTATCAATACATCAAAACTCAGCAAGTAGCAGTAGTGCTAAAGGAATAGAAACTTTTCATTATCAACCAAGATTAGATAGTAAAGAATTAGCTACAGATATTCAAAGCAGTTTAATAAACAGTACCAAGGCTACTAACAGAGGTGTTAAAACTCAAAATTTTGCAGTTATAAAAACTGCTGAAATGTCATCATCCTTAGTTGAGTGTGGTTTTATTTCTAACGTAAGTGAAGGTACTAAACTAAATTCTGATTCTTATCAAAATACAATTGCCAATGCTATAGCAAATGGTATTATTGAATATTTAAAAGAAAATGTAACTCTTCAAGGTTCTCCAAGTAAACCTGAAAGTGTAATAAATGAAGGAATAGTTACTACTAATTCACTAAATGTTAGAAGTGGTGCTGGTACTAATTACTCAATTGTTGGTTCATTAAAATTAAATTCAAAGGTAGAAATAGTTTCAACTTCAGGAAGTTGGCACAAAATAAAATATGGTAACGGCTATGGTTATGTTCACTCAGACTATATTAAAATATCAAATAATACAAATGATACAAATAACGTACCTACTAAAGAAGGTACTGTTGTTACCTATGATTTAAATGTGAGATCTGCACCTTCATATAGTGCTAATACTTTAGGTACTATTAAGGTTGGTTCTTCTGTTTCTGTTATTGAAAATTTAGGTGAGTGGAGTAAAGTTAAATACAATAACTCTACTGGTTATGTTTTATCTAAATATATTAGCTTTAATGGAGCTGTTGATTCTTCTAAAACTGGAACTGTTATTACTTATGACTTAAATGTTAGAGATTCTGCTTCTTATAGTGCTAAAGTTTTAGGTACTATTAAGGTTGGTTCTTCCGTTTCTGTTATTGAAAACATGGGTGAATGGAGCAAAGTTAAATATAATAACTCTACTGGCTATGTTTTATCTAAATATGTTAGCTTTAATGGAGCTGTTGATTCTTCTAAAACTGGAACTGTCATCACTTATGACTTAAATGTTAGAGATTCTGCTTCTTATAGTGCTAAAGTTTTAGGTACTATTAAAGTTGGTTCCTCTGTTTCTGTTATTGAAAACATGGGTGAATGGAGCAAAATTAAATACAATAATTCTACAGCCTATGTCTTAAGTAAATATATAAAATTCTAATATAATATTTTATGGAGCAACCTAATGGGAAGTTTTCCTTCCTTAGATTGCTCCTATGTTTTTAATGAAAAATATAATAATTGAATTTTATACTCTTAACTTAATCTAAAACTTTCATCTTTCTATTTTTTAATATTAGGAATGATAAAATTCCTATAACCACTAAGAATACCCCATATACACTTAACTGTAGAAATTTAGGTAAATATATAGTTCCAAAATTATCTATACCTATAAACCCTAAATAAAATACTATTCCTAAAATAATAATATTAACTCCAATTAAAGTAATATAGCTGTTAGCTTTACTACTTACATACATTGAAATAATTCCCGTTATCATTGCTATTATATAAACAAAAACCATAGTTATTATTATGTATTGTCCAAAAGTCATGTCAAACCATAAGGGCTCTTGAGAAACAAAAATAGAGTTTACTGAGCAATTCCAAAATTGAAGAGTATTATTGGTTGAATAAAGCACTCCCATTATTAATATTTCTATGGAGGTAACTATAATGACTGTTAAAAATCCTGCTATTAATTTACTTTTAAATACACCTCTTCCCTTTTTAGAACTATACTGCAAATAATCAACCTTGCTTTTTTTATCTTCTATAAAAATTGGAGATACCATAAAAAATACAGTTACTATTACTAACCCTAATATAGAAATTATTATATTATTGTAATTATTTAAAATCCCATAACTTAAAGGAGAAGTTCTTTCTTTAGTTCCTTCAACTTCCTTATATCTTTCAAGAGCCTTATTGCTTAAATTTTCTATTAAATAAGGTATATCTTCATTTCTTCCTTTATAACTTTCAATTATTTTATTTCTTTCTGCTATAATCCTACTTAATTCATTGCCTATAGTAAAGTTTGATATTTCATTGAATATTTTTTGTTCTTCCTCTGTCATATGGTTTTTAAAAGCATTTTCTTCAAATGCTTTTAGTTCTTTGTAACTTTTTATACCATATTTTATCATTGTTTCATTATTCAATATTTCTTTATTAAGTTCTTCTTCTATTTTCTTTGTATTACTTATGAAATCTTCAAATTCCTTTTCATCCACTGTTGTTCCATAATTTTTAAGCATTTCTTCTGAAATATTAAAAGCAGCCCTTTCTCCTATTCCATTTGGAAAGTACTTTATGTCAAAGTCAATAAATAAAAACCATATTAATACTGCTCCTAAAAGAGTTACCATAATGGATTTTATATTAAATAATTTTTTAATTTCATATATTACTAAACTCATTTTTCTCCTCTTAAACCAAATCTTCTCTTTTATATTTTTTATAGCTAAATATGGCTATTAAACCTGCCATAAAGGTACTACTAATAACTGTTATAATTTCATAATACTTAAATGATACAAAAGGATTTCCTCCTATGAACCACTTCCCTGATTTCATTATTAAAGTAAATATATTAAAATGTGACCATATTATAAATTGTGAACTCTTAGGTATAATAGCTGGTAATGCATATATAGCTCCAAATAGTATAAAAAATAAAAATATTGTCTTATAAGAACTTTTTGAAATCATACTTATTGAAAAGCTTATTATAGATATTATTATTGCTACCAATAAAATAAAAATAATAGTTAACATTAAATAACTTCTAAAACTTAACCTAAACCAACTAATATTAGGAAGATTTTCTTCCCAATTGAACATAGAACTTATGCTACTTTGCCAAAGTCCCCCATAGTTAAAAAACATAAAATATATAAATAACGTTATTCCAATGATTATAAAACTGGTAATTAAAGTTCCTACAATGGAAGTAAAAAACTTGTCTACTGAATTCTTTCTCCCTCTTTTTGTACTTTCTACTAAAAGGTTATTTTTATTATCTCTTTCATAGTTAACTAAAAAGGAGGTTATTAATACAGCTATTATAGTCACTTCAAATAAAACATATTTTATGATTTTCTTAAATAATAAACTGTGCATTAAATAACTTTTACCATGGAAAAATAAACTCTTCTGTTCTCCAGTTTCTTTTATTTCATTAAATCTTTTCTCTAATAAATCATAATTTCTTTTAGCTATTTTAGTAGCTTTTCCCTTTAACCCATAATCCTCTACTATAGCTTTACCATAATCAATTAGATTCACTTTATTATAATCCTCTTCAGTAGCACCTATTAGTTCCCTATAATTCTCTATTGCCATTGCATAAATAAGAAATCTATAATTTTCTTTTCCCAATTTTTCTTTATTATTAAGGAGCTCTTGTCCATTCTCACTTTGAAAAAATTCCATTGTGGAATTATAATTTCCTTTATCAAAAAACTTCCTTGAAATTTCATTTATCCTAATTAAATTTTCCCTATCTTCAATTTCTAAGTTTCTTATAAGATTCTCATTAACCTCATGTCCAAATTTTTCTCCAATTGTACTTATAGCCTTTATTTCTTCTCTTAAATATCCATTAGAACTTATTATAATTCCATTGAAAGCTATGAAAACTATTATTAACACCCAAATTATTGGAGATAAAAATATTTTTTTTCCTTCCTCCCATACAATTCTAAATACCATAATTAAAATTCCTCATCTCTATATTCATAAAGAAATAAATCTTCTAAATTTCCTTTTACCCTAATAAAATCTTCTCTCTTCTCTTCACTTATAAATTTAAGTCTTACATTTCCATTTTCCTGTTTTTCAGATAAAACCAAATATTTCTTTCTAAACTCTATACCTTCAGAAAAGGTCATTTCTTTTTCATAAACCTTTCCATCTATAACAGCGCATAAATTTTCTATGCTATCTTTATAAAGTAACTTATGATTTTTTATCATTATAATTTCATTAGCTATAAATTCTATATCTGAAACTATATGAGTAGATATTATAACTATTTTTTCCCTGCCTAAAGTACTTAATAGATTTCTAAACCTAACTCTTTCCTTAGGGTCAAGTCCTGCTGTTGGTTCATCAAGAATAAGAATTTTAGGATCATTTAATAAGGCTTGAGCTATACCAACTCTTTGAAGCATCCCACCTGAAAACTTCTTCATCTTTTTATCTGCAACATCTTCTAAAGCCACTAACTTTAAAAGTTCTCCAATCCTTTCTTTAGCCTTCTTTTCTTCAATTCCTTTTAAGGCTGCTATGTATAAGAGAAACTTATTAGGACTATAGTTTTTGTAATATCCAAAGTCCTGAGGTAAGTACCCAATAATCTCCCTATATTCTTCATCTAAACTTACTATATCTGTCCCATCATAAAGTATTTCTCCCTCTGTTGGAAAGATAAGTGTTGTAAGCATTTTTATAAGAGTTGTTTTCCCAGCACCATTTGGTGCAAGTAATCCATAAACCCCTTCCTTGAACTCTAAATTTAAATCTTCTAAAGCCACAAAACTTCCATATGATTTCTTAACATTTTTAACAACTAACATAAAATTTCTCCTTATTATTCCCCTTTAAAATTGATATATTTCTTTAAAGATTTTATATATACAAATAAACATGCAATAGTTATTACTACATGGATATAAATAGGAATTTCTTTAAGTATTCTATTATATCCCTCAAAGTCAATTGCCATAAAAATAATATTCAGTAATATCCAACTTCCTATAACTAAATACCTAATATAATTTTTCTTTATTATTGTAAGCATATATAAAAATATAAATGAAAATAAAAATAATGCTGTAATTGAAATTGCTATAGACTTAAATAAATTTATTTTCCTAAAAAAGATAAATAGTACTCCTATTGAAAAGGTATTTATGACCATAGCTAAAATACTAAA
Source organism: Clostridium massiliamazoniense (assembly GCF_001403635.1). GTDB lineage: Bacteria > Bacillota > Clostridia > Clostridiales > Clostridiaceae > Sarcina > Sarcina massiliamazoniense. The sequence continues at coordinate 591,838 of NZ_LN879467.1, read as the reverse complement.
TAAAAACATTCTTATAGCAGATAGTTGATGAAAATTATACTTACAGGTAAGTTCTATTTCCATAGCTCCCTTTTCTCTAGCATTAAAAAAAGAAAATAGAGACAAAATTAAATAAAACATTGGTGCAATCATAAATATAGAGCTATAAATATATTCATTTTCATTATTTTTAAAAATCATCGTTAATGTAAAAAGTATAGTAGTAATACCTATAGCTGACATAAAAAATAACTCTACCTTGTCATGGAAAATATTCTTTATTCCAATTTCTCTAAAAATATCCTTCAAATATTTAATAAAACTTTTCTTTTCCTTAACTCCCTTATTAACTATTTCCTCCACATCCATAAAGTCAATCTCTGGAATATCTATATTATCAAAATCATTAAAATTATTTCCCTTACTCATGATTTTTCCTCCATAATATTTTTAATTTTCTTAATTGCTCCATAGTATCTAGTTTTAACAGTAGATTCTGAAAGCTCTAATATTACAGAAATTTCTTTAAACGACATATCTCCAAAAACCTTAAGTCTAAATATCTCTTGAATATTGGCATTCATAGTATTAACTATATTTATCACCTCATTTAAATCTTCTCTTATTTGAAATTCCTCTTCTATATTTTCTGAGGACAACAAACTATAATCATCAATTTCATCTACTATAGTTTTATACTTATAAAACTTTGACCTATAAAAATCTATTATTTTATTACTGGCTATCTTATAAATCCAAGTTTTAAAAGATGCTTTTTCAAAACTATAACTATTTATAGAATTTAATATACTTATGAATATTTCTTGAGTTAAATCCTTAGAAAGTTCTCTATCGCTGGTTTGCTTAAAAACATATCTATAAATATCCTTATAATAAATTTCAATAAGCTTACTGGCTGCTCTTTTATCCCTTTTTTCCTTAATAGCTCTTATTAACTTCTCTTCTAATGTCCTCACCCCCTAACTTTCTTTTGTCTCTTTTTATTATCAATTTTACCTTTTCATAAGTTCATACGATATTATAAGCAATATAGTTTTAAAAATTATACTATTTTTCTTTATTTTACAAATAGTTAACTTAATTCAAAATAATTATATAGTTCTCTATTAACTTAATAACAAAAAATCCCCTCTTCTACATTAAAAGAAAAGAGAATTTTTCATAATTAAATCACTTTAAATTAATTTTCATTGACCACTCTGGCTTTTCATTTGTTATTTCAGGCATTATAGGAATGGCAAGCTTGTATTTCTTATCTTCATCTAATTTTTCTAAAGTCATACTATATAATCCTTTACTTTCATCTTCTATGGCTGCTGCACTTTGCCCTTCTCTTCTTCCTATATCACTCATATTTTCATCAAAAGCTACTAAATTAGTTAAATTTTCATAATTATAAATACCCTTAGATTCAAATATTACTTTAGTTCCTTGATCTGTATTTACTATATCTTTTATGATAATATTTTCTTTACTATTAACTGCTATTGAACTTCCAATTAACTCATTTAATTTTTTAAATTCCATTTTTTCTTTATCTACATCTACATAATGAATTACATTATCAAAAGCATATCCATCTTTCATTTCTTCCTCTGTAGGTCTTCTAGAAAGCATTATTCTCTCATATTTACTATCCTTACTTCCTGTAACTTTAAGTACTGGTCCTTCATATCCTCCACTCCCCTCACTAATAAAATCAGGAATAGTCTTCGGTATTAATTCAATATACTTACTATTTGATAAATCTCCATTTATTTTAATAGTCATATCAAAATTATTATCTTCATCAATTCTTTTTCCTAAATTTTCTATTCTAAAATATTTATTATTATTATCTCTTATCATATAATCTGAATAAAAAAATAGAGCATTATCCTTGTCTTCTTTTCCATCAATTCCTTCAACTTTTCCTTTAAACATTAATGTGTTTGTTAAATTTGTCATTACAATTTCTTTGGCTTCTAAAGTATTGTTCTTATATTCAATTTTATTGTTTAATTTTATCCTCTTTCCTACATCTTGATTTTTCACATCTAAATTAAAATCCCATTTTCCCTCTATATTCTTATTCCCTCTTGATATATGTCTAGTTTTTAATTTAATATTAGCTTCCTCTTTAATATCAAGTTCTGCTATATTAGCTGTTAAAATTACAGCCCCTTTATTCTCTTCTAACTTTCTTACATTTATATCATAAGAAAGTTCTTTATTATCAACCATAAGATAAATATCTAAACTAAAAAAATCTCTTTCATTTTTCCCTGTAAATCCTTTTAAGAAATCTCCTTCAACCACTAAAGTCATCATAACTACATTTTCATCTAATATAACTTCATCTAATAACACTTTCATCCCATTATTTTCAACAACTTGTCCAACACCAACTCCTATACCTTGAAATTTATCTGTTGGCTCTCCAAACAAAGTGCTATTAAAGCTTTTAAATACTTCTCCAACTACTGGTATAGCACTGACCAACTCAGGATTAAAAACTGCTGTAACTCCTGTAATTGTTAAAGTTAATCCAGCTACCATAGTTCCTCTTTTAAGAAAACTTCTTTTTTTATTTAGCTTTTTTTCCTTTTTTCCTCTCTCTATTCCCTTAAATACTGCATCATCTAATTTTTTTGATACCTTTATTAAATCCTTTAAATCTTCTTCTCTCATATTAAACAACGTCCTTCCCAACAAACTCTCTTAATTTTTTAAGCCCTTTATTTAAATAAGTTTTAACAGTTCCCACTGGATAACCTAAAACTCCTGCAATTTCAGTTACTGTTAAATCATCAAAATACTTAAGCACTATGACTTCTCTATGTTTTAATTCTAATTCCTCTAAAGCCTGCCAAATATATATTTTTTCATCACTATTAACCTCATTTGCTATAACACTATTAATTAACTCATCATTATCTAAATAAACAACCTTACTATTTTTTTTAATTATAGTTAATGCATTATTTATAAGGATTCTAGTTATCCATATATTGAAATACTCAGGATTTTTAAGCTTTCCAATAGAAATATAAGCTTTATAAACAGTTTCTTGTACAATATCTAAGGCTTGTTCCTCATTTTTAACATAAGCAAAAGCAGTTCTATACAGTTTTTCCTTGCAACTATTTATAATATACTCAAAAGCTTCATCATCTCCCTTAATAGCCTTTTTCACCTTATCTTTAATTTCCATATGTCCTTATAACCTCTCTCAATTAAGTCTTATTTAATGTTGGTAATTACCTTTACATCTATTAGACATCAAAAACATTAATTTGGTTTTTATATTTTAAAAATTATTTGAAAATATAAAAAAGAGATGTATCTACAACTTTGATACATCTCTTTTTTATTTAGTTTTTCACTTTTCACATTTCTTACATCTATAGATACCTCTTTAAAGTATAATATTGACTCCCCTAAAACTCCCACTTCTTTCATATATACTTAGTATAATAAACCTATTTTAAATACACTATATTTTTATCAGTACATAATGACTCTATACTATATAACATCAATATTTCATCTGCATTTATTTTTTTGGCTAACTCTGACACCGATTCATGAAAATAACGTAAATCAATCATTACTATATGCTCATACTGTGGAACAAGAAAAGGAATCATATTATGAGCAAAAGAATCTTTAATTACAAGTAGTGTATCCTTATTTTCAGTATCATGATTAACAATATCTACATAGCTATGATTTCCATCTAAAAAGTAAGTGTAAGTATTTTTCTTTGTTAAGTGCTTATCAAAAAATAAACTATTAGATGTTCTTCCATCTTCGAAAGTAACTGTTACATCTAATTCTTCGAGTTCTTTAACTCCATTCATAACTTCACCTGAATAGTGAAACATTCCAGATTTAGCATACATTGTACCTCTAAAATCATGTGTTACTGGGTAAAAAGTATAATTGCTAGTTGCTTTCCTCATTAATTTTAAATACTTTTGGCTAGCCAAATATGCTCCCTGAGTATTCCAATGATGGTCTAATTTATAATAAGCTTCATTATTATTTTGTAAAAATTCAAAAGCATCTATCCACTGATGTTTTTCATGTAACATTGTTTTAACTTGATTAGATAACTGCCTTTGGCTAGTATGATATTCCCATGGAGGTAAAAGCCCCTTTTGTGTTTCAACTAAAGAAGGAATCCCCATTAATGAAACAGGCTTAGAAAAATTGTTGATAATATTAATATTGTTCTTTAAAATATTTGTATCATATTTTTTAAAATCCCCAATTAAATAATTGTTTTTACCAAAATAAACACCATTTGATTCAATTTTCCCTAATAATCTTTCTTTAATATTATGTATCATTACTAAACCATCATGAAAAATTATTTGATCTTGCATGTAAGCTTCAATGTTTTTGGTCCATGTTCCCTTTAAAAAAGAATCTATGCTAAATGATGGATACTGTTTCAAATAGCGATTTTCTAATTCTGAAAAATCCTTTGGAGAATTCCATAAATAAGATAAAGCTCCTATAAATAATATAAAAATAAAAGAAATACTTGTAACAATTTCAATCTTTTTTTTCATACACCCTCCTCTAAAAACGGAAATACAAAAATGGATTATATGCTTCACTTCCAAGTGATGCAATACACAAAATTAAAAGGCACATTAAAAATAAAGGTTTAAACCATTCAAGCCAATAATATTTATTTTTGAAGTATCTATAACATCTTATAGGTAATGTTGTAGAACCTATAATCCAAATAATAATCAATATGATATAGTTTCTTAAATAGAAACAAGTAAGAGAATTTATCATAGGAATATTAAAAAAACAAAACATAGCTTTTAATTCTATTATTAATTGAGATATATCTAAATTATCAAAAATTGTCCAACCAACAAGAATTAGCATCCATGTATAGATGTATCTAAAAAAAAGAGGTAACTTTTGAAGTTTACCTCCAATAATAAATTTCTCCATTAAAAGAATAATGCAAAAATAAAATCCCCATAAGACAAAATTCCAAGATGCTCCATGCCACAAGCCAGTCAATAACCATACAATAACCATATTACGCACTGTATACCATGTAGATTTTCTATTTCCTCCTAAAGGAATATAAACATAATCTCTAAAAAAAGCTCCCAATGTCATATGCCATCTTTGCCAAAACTCTTTAATACTTTTTGATAAGTATGGGTAATTGAAATTTTTAGGTAGTTTAAATCCTAACATGGCTCCTAAGCCTACAGCCATATCACTATATCCACAAAAATCAAAATAAATTTGAAAAGCAAAGGCAATTTTACCAATCCAAACTAGAAGAACCGTTGTTTCATTTATTGGAATAGCTAAAATACTTTCATATAGCATACCAGCTGTATTTGCAAATAATACCTTTTTGCTCAAACCAATTAAAAAAGTCTCAACTCCATAACTAAATTGTGAAAAAGACATTCTTGCATAATCTAATTGCTGAGCAATGTCTCTATAACGCACAATAGGTCCAGCAATTAATTGAGGAAACATACAAACATAAGCTCCAAAAGAAAAAATACTTTTTTGGTAAGTTGCTTCATTGCGATAAATATCAATAGTATAGGTCATGGTTTGAAAAGTATAAAAACTAATCCCTAAAGGCAAAGGTAACCCCAATGGTTTTAAAAATGCAATACCAATCCTTTGTAAACTCAACACAATAAAATCATAATATTTAAAGAAAGCTAGCATGGACAAATTAAATACAATTGAAAATATAACAAAGCCTTTAGCAATATTTTTCTTATGTCGATACTTATAAATAAACAATCCGTTAAAATAATCCACAATTGTACTAAGCAACATAAGCAAAATATAAATAGGTTCTTCCCAACCGTAAAAAATAAGACTGACTATAAACAATATTACCTTGGAATATGAAAATGGAGTAATTTTCATAATCACAATTGTAATAGGTAAATAAAAAAATAAGAATGTTAGACTGCTAAAGGTCATTAACTTTCAAAAGCCTCATTAATAATCTCTTCTATCTCTTTTGCATCTTCGTGAATAATAAGAAAATAATAATTACCCTTTTCAATTTTTGCAGCATTTTTTACTAATTCATATTGTTCTGGCAAATAAGTGCTCCATGTTTTTTCTAAATCTTCAAGACGATGACTAATAGATTCCTTTACATCATTAATTTTCCCCTCTTTAGCCTTCACCATAATTAATTCATAAGCATGAGTAGATATTACACTAACATCACCCACAACTTCATCATACATATCCTCATTTAAGTAAAATAGTTCTTTAAGTAATTTTGAATCAACTTCCATCATCTTAGGCCATTGAACCTCTTTATTAATAGTTGCTTTTAACTCAGATAATTCCACTTTTTTTGTAACTATATCGTTCTTTGAACACCCTGAAAGTACTAAACAAATAAATACAAATGATAAAACAATCTTCTTCATAAATCCCCCATATTATTACATAATTTGTCTATTTCAGTATACCATATTAATACAAATATAACTATATATTCATTCTAAAATAGCAAAATATGAATTCTAAATAGCAGCATTAATAGTTCTTTTTATCTGCTAGATTTTGTTCAATCTAATCAACTAAAATAAAAAGAATCTCCTAATAACACCAACCTGTGGTATTATAAGTAGATTCTTTAAAACTAAAATAAATTTTATTACTTTTCTTTTAATAAACTTTCTTTTTCTTTTGCAAATAAACTTGCTACTTTCGTTCTTATATTTTCCATTATTTTATCATCACTATATTCTTCTTCTAATCCAATGTTAACTAAATCATCCCATAATTTAAATGCCTCATTATCTAATGCTGTTACTGGATATTCTTTAGTTAATTCCATTATATCTTCATAGAATTTTTGTTCTTCTTGACCACCTAAAAATTCATTTTTTTGACTAAAAGCACTTTCATTATTTCTAAAAGGCAGGTATGAAGATACAGTTCCTATACGATTTTTATCGTTATATTTAAAAGTGCAATACTCAATAAACTTCCATGCCGCTTGTTTATTTTTGCTATTTTCAGCAATTGATAATATAGATGAATTATTCCATCCATAAACTCCAAAAGGAAGTGATGTTACTCTCCACTTGCCCTTTTGTTCTGGTACTAAAGCTTCTAAATCTCTAGCTCCCCAAGAACCTAAATATAACATTGCAAACTTACCATCCCTTAATAACTGCTTTCCTTTTTCTGACCAAATATCAGCAAATGGAGAAAACCCCTTTTCCATAGCTTCTCTTGCAACAGCTATACCTTCTTTAAATTTTTCATTATCTCTTTGATATTCTAATTTTTCATTAAAATAAGGCATATCAGCACTGTATATTTTAACTATTTCAGCAACCCATTGAACTATGGATATACCATCTTTTTTTAATGTTTCCCCTATCTTTACCCAATTATTTTTATCTTTCATATACTCTGCTAACTCTTTTGGCTCTGTAGGAAACCCATACTTTTCTAAAATATCTGCTCTGTAGTAAGTAACTATAGGAGCACTTCCTATTGGTATCCCTAAAAGTTTACTCTTATCCATTGACTTTCCTAGTTCCCAAAGCTCTGGATCAAAGTCTTCTTTATAATTAATAGCTGTATATTCTGGCTTAAGTAAATCTTCTAAGCCTTTTATACTATTAAATTCACCATAATGATTACTATCAATAGCAAGAATATCAGCTTGTCCAATATCTTCAACTAAAGATTTTTTATATTCAAGTTCATACTCATCATAATCAAAGTTCTTTATATTTATATTAATATTAGGATTTTCCTTTTCAAAAGCTTCTGCTATTGCTTCAAACCCTGGAAAATGAGTCCAAAGATTTAAAGTTATTTCTTCTTCCTTACTAGCTTCTACCTTTTCTTTATTGTCTTTTTCTTCTTCTTTTTTTACCCTTAAATTGCTACAAGATACTAAAGTTATAGTTGACATAGCAATAACTATAACCTTAAATAAATTTTGAAACCTCTTCATTCCCTATTTATACCCCTTTATAAAATTTTTTTAAGTTCCTTTATGGTTATTGGCTTACTAAATAAATACCCTTGTAATTCATCGCAACCAATCTCTCTTAAATAAGCTTCTTCTTCCTTATTTTCTATGCCTTCTGCTACAACATTAAGCCCTAAATTATGTGCAAGTTCTACAATTAATTTAACAACCTTTTGCTTTTTATAATTCTCATTTATCCCACTTATAAAATCTCTATCAATTTTTACTTCTTTTATTGGTAATGTCATTAATTGATTTATTGATGAATATCCTTTTCCGAAATCATCAATAGATACATTAACCCCTAACTTTTTAAGCTTTATAATCACATTACTTACATGCTCTAAATTTTTTATTAATACACTTTCTGTTATTTCTATTTTTAAATATTTAGATTCTAATCCAGATAACTCTAAAGAATTTTTTACTACATTTAAAAACTCAATATGTTCAAAATGTCGTCCTGATATATTAACTGAAATAGGTATCTTCTTATACCCTTCATTTTGTAACCTTTTATTTTCTATACATACGTTTAAAATAACCCATTTATCAATTTCAAATATTAAATCAGATTCTTCTGCTATAGGAATAAATTTATCTGGAGAAATTATTATCTGATTTTCACATTGCCATCTTATAAGTGCCTCTAAACTAATAATATCTCTGTCTTTATTGAATTTTGGTTGATAATATAAAATAAATTCTTCTTTTTCTAAAGCTGAATTTATACCTTGTTCAATATTAACTTTTTCCATAAATTTTTCTTTTATTTCATCATTAAATAATTGAAGATAATTTCCACCATTTTCTTTAGATTTGTACATTGCCATATCTGCATACTTTATAATTGTATCTATGTTATTACTATGTTCTGGATAAACACTAGCACCCATACTACATTTACTTTTTATTACTAATTCATTTATTTTAAAACTATCTTTAAAAATTAAACTTATGTTTTTTCCTACCTCTTTAATTTCTTCATAGCTCTCAGACTGTAAGACAAAAACAAATTCATCTCCACCTAATCTAAAAACCTTAAACTTATGATTTTTAAGCTTATTAAATCTTTTAGCAACTGCTATTAATAACTCATCTCCAACTTGGTGTCCCCAATTATCGTTAATAAATTTAAATCTATCTAAATCAACAAATATTACTGATATAAGTTTATTAGATTTACCATGCTTAGCTAATTCATCTAAGTGATTTCTAAATGATATTTTATTAGGTAAACCAGTAAGAATATCATAATAAGCTAATTCACGAAGTTTTTTCTGACTTTCATTAAGTTTTACAAAGTTTTCCCTTAAATTAGAAGACATATCTTCTATATTTTCAGTTAAAATACTTATTTCAAAAATTTTACTTTTTGGCCAAGCTATTGATATATTATTAGCTAATTTTTCAGGAAGATTTTTAGTTTCTAAAGATAACTTATATAAACCATTAAATATAGTTCTATTAAATAACATAGATATAATCCCTATGAAAAAGGTAAAAAATAATAAAAATTTGAATTGCCTTAAATACTCATTTATAACCTGTTCATTATATATATTTGTTGGAACTTCAATCATTAATTTCAATCCAAATTCATGTAAATCTTTAATATAAATAAAATAACCATCAATCCAGCTATTATTAAAAATATTACGTTCAGGTATAGGTAACACCTTATAAAGATTTTCTGTAATTTTTCTTCCATTGTACTGAGCATATTCAGTTATTTCTCTATTACTATTTTTAATATCTAATATTAAATTATTATTTTTCCCTAATATATGTATATTATATGGCTTATATCTAGAATTTTTATTTATACTTTCTCTCATTAAACCTACTTCCACAATTCCAGAAAGCTTAAGATTGGTAATACTTTTTTCATTCCATGTTTTAAGTTCATCATTTATGTATTGATATATTTCTTCAGATGATGATTCTATAACATCACATATATTATTATAATTACTATTTAAATCTGCAAATATATTTATTGCAAAAGGAATTAATATGGCTACAGTAACTATATGTACTATAAGTTTTTTATACATAAACATTGTTGGTTTATTATGTACTTTAGGCTCTATTATATATAAATATATTATTTCAGCAAAAAATACATTAAAAACTCCGTTTATTATCTTCAATAATACTGAAAAATAATAATATTCTTTAAGCTCTACTATTCCTGTAATAATAACCATACTATAAATAATAGGTATAGCAAAAATTATCCAAAATATAAATTCACCAACTATTAAATTTAATTTCCATTTTCTTCGACAAAAAATTTCTAAAATTATAATTTTAAGTACATCAATAAATTGAATAAATTCTCCACCAAAAAACAACACATTAATAGATGTTATTACTATGGTTGTAATAATAGCTTTTTTAAATCCAAATACTAATAATATTAATATAAAGAATATGGACGAAAAATCTATAATTATTCCAAAAGAAATATCAAGTTTAGTTAATTTAAAGATAATAGCCAAAAGCAATAAAATAAAATAAAGCCCTAATTTATCTTTAGTTATTGATTCCTTTGATCTTTTATATTTCTTATCCTTAACCTTAAAAAATATTTCAGTCACTACTCCTCTCTAATTTTTTCTAATAGCACCTATATTTTTCTTACATATTTAAATTTAATTATTATTTTCATAATAAAAAATCTATTAAATATATCGTAAGGTTAAGAATAAATCTTTAACAAATTAAATAGTTATTTTACCTGCAAATTCATTTGTTAAATATAATGAAACTTCCTTTCCTTTTTTTCCTGAAACTAATTTTTCTATAGTTATATTTTTAATACTATCAAAAAGTTTAAATAGCTCTCTTGCTCTCTCTTCATTTTTATAAACTTTCCAATATCCACAAAATATACATTCATTTCTAGAACAGTTCATAAATCCTTTAACATCATCTATGGGATATCCTAAAAATACTCCTAATTCATGTGGACATTTGTAAATTCCATATCTTTCAACTAATTTGCATAAAAGGCACTCTAATCCTTCACTAACCTCATAACCTAGTTGTTCTAAAAAAGACTTATTTTCTTTTTTATTTAAAAACTCCTGTAAAAATTCTCTATTATAAATTAATAATATTATAAAATCATTTCCTTCTCTTAGTACTACTGATTCTAAATTTAAATTATTTAGAGTTTCAATTCCATAACAATTCCAAAGATTATAAATTTTATTATGCGGTTTCTTTTTTATAGTTAAAGTTATTGATGGCTTAGCTTTAGAACTTATTAAAGCTGCATTATAAGAAATATAGCTTTCTATAAATTCCTTTCCATCTAATTGTTCTAATAAATTATAAAAACTATTAATATCGTATGCCATCAAAAATCCCTCCTGTAATTAATTGATAATGATTTTCATTATCTTTATAATATTGCTTAATTACTCTTTTGTCAATAATAAAAATCAATTTCTTATTTTTATTTTTTTCATAAAAGGATATATTAATTCTTAAATTTTTAATTTATTACGATATTAAATACTCCTTTAAATCCTTATATTAACACCTCCTTATTCTACTTTAATCAAAATTTAACTTTTTAATATATTAATTGTACAAATCAATATATATTTAAAAAAAATAGAATGTTTTTCTAATATGAAAATGTTTTTATTAACAATTAGAACGTTACTAAACTTTGCATTAATTTTTGTTTTATATTAATATTTAGTTACTATTTAATAACATATTGTTAAAAAATTATTCAAATAGTAAAGCAAAAGAAAAAGAGGAGATATACTATGGTTGAAATTACTATTGATGGTATCAAAACACAAGTTCCTGATAACATTAAAATTATAGATGCCTGTAGACGTATAGGCATTGATATTCCAGTACTTTGTGAAGATCCAAGACTTAAACCTGCAGCTGCATGTAAATTATGTGCTGTTGAAGTTAATGGAGGCCCTAAGCCTTTATTATCATGTTGTATTATGGTTAAGGATGGAATGGAAGTTAAAACTAATACTGATGTTGTTAGAGCATTTAGAAAGGAAGCCCTTGAAAAAATTCTAAAGGACCATCCTGATGATTGTCTAACATGTGAAATGGCTGGAAATTGCCAACTTCAAGACTATGCTTATGAATATGGTGTTGAAAGAAGCAACTACAGACCATTACTTGCAGAAAATAAATATGAAATAGATTATTCTAATCCATTTTATTATTTTGATAAAAACAAATGTATTGTTTGTAATAGATGTGTTAGAATTTGTGATGAATTACAACAACAACAAGCTATTACAAAGTTAAATAGAGGGTTCATAAAAAAAGATGGCGTAGAAGCTTATACTAAGCTTTCAGATACAACTTGTGTATCTTGTGGAAACTGTGTTTCAATCTGTCCTACAGGTGCACTAATGGAAAAGAAAAAAATTAAATTTAGAGAATGGCAAGTAAAAAAAGTTAAAACTACTTGTTCATACTGCGGTGTTGGTTGCCAATTAGAACTTAAAGTTCTTAATGACAAAGTTGTTGGTGTTAATCCAGTAATGGATGGACCTAACACAGGAATTTTATGTGTTAAAGGTAAATTTGGCTATAAATTCTTAAACAACCCAGATAGACTAAAAACACCGTTAATAAAGAAAAATGGAGAATTTGTTGAGGCTACTTGGGAAGAAGCCTATGACTTAATTGAAAAACAAGCAAGAAAGGTTATGGAATCAGATGGTCCTGATGCTTTTGCTGGCCTATCTTCTGCTAGATGTACTAATGAAGATAACTACGCATTCCAAAAGCTATTTAGAACAGTGTTTAGAACTAACAATGTAGACCACTGTGCTAGATTGTGACATAGCTCTACAGTTGCAGGTCTTGCAGCTACACTTGGAAGTGGTACTATGACTAACTCTATAGCAGAAGTCTTTAGTGCTAATGTAATATTTGTTATTGGTTCAAATACTACAGAAAATCATCCTGTTATAGGATCAAAAATTAAACAAGCCGTTAAAAATGGTGCTAAATTAATTGTAGCAGATGCTAGAGAAATTGAACTAGCTTCTAAGGCTGATATTTATCTAAAATTAAAGCCTGGTACAAACATAGCCCTTCTTAATGGAATGATGAATGTTATAATTTCAGAAAACCTTTGTGATTTAGAATATATAGAAAAACATACTGAAGGCTTTGAAACTCTTAAGGAAAATATATTAAGATTTACTCCTCAAATGGCTGCTGAAATTTGTGGAATAGATGTTGAATTATTAAAAGAAGCTGCTCGTTTATATGCTTCTGCTGATAAATCTGCTATTTACTATGCTATGGGTATAACTCAATTTAAAACTGGTACATCAGGTGTTATGTCAGTTTCAAACCTAGCTATGATAACTGGTAACCTTGGTAAAGAAGGTGCTGGTATAAATCCATTAAGAGGTCAAAATAATGTACAAGGTGCCTGTGATATGGGTTGTTTACCAGAATACTATCCTGGCTATCTTTATACTGATGATAACAAAGGAATTGAAAGATTTGAAAAACTTTGGAATATGGAACTTAGCCACAAAAGAGGACTTACTGTGCCACATATTTTAAAGGGCTTACACAATAAAGAAATCAAATTCATGTATATCTTCGGTGAAAATCCTATAGTTTCTGATCCAGATACTAACCATGTTAAAGAATGTTTTGAAAATGCTGAATTTGTTGTTTGCCAAGATATATTCTTTAATGAAACTTGTGAATATGCCGATGTTGTTTTACCAGCAGCTGCTTTTGCTGAGAAAAATGGTACTTTCACTAATACAGAAAGAAGAGTTCAAAGAGTTAGAGCTGCTCTTCCACTAAAAGGACAATGTAAACCAGACTGGCTTATTTTCTCAGAATTAATGGAAAGATTAGGTCATAAAGGTTTTGAATCTGAAGAAGCTATCTTTAATGAAATTAGACAAGCTATTCCTAATTATGCTGGAATAACTTATGAAAGAATAGAAAACCAAGGAATTCAATGGCCTTGTAAATCTTTAGATGATCCAGGAACTAAATTTATGCATAAAGATGGTCCTGTAAGAGGAAAGGGAATATTAGCTTATCAAAACTATGAAGAAGCTGCTGAAGTTACTTCAGAGGAATATCCTTTTATACTTACTACAGGAAGAAATCTATATCACTACCATACTAGAACTATGACAGGTAGAGTAAATGGTCTTGATGAAATTTCTAATGAATCTTATGTTGAGATACATCCTAATAGAGCTGAAGAATTAGGTATAAAAGATGGTGATAAAGTTTTAGTTAGTTCAAGAAGAGGAACTGTTGAAACTTTCGCTAAAGTTACAGATAAAATCCTTGAAGAAGTTGTATTTATGACTTTCCACTTTGCTCAAGGAAATTGTAATGTCTTAACAAATACTGCCCTAGATCCTGAATGTGAAATATCAGAATTAAAGGTTTGTGCTGTTAATGTAAAAAAAGCATAATTATTAAATCTAATCAAAAACGGGGCTGTTAAATTTACGGCTCCTTTTTGTGAAATAACTCTTATTCCAAGCTTATAAAACACTAAAAAACATAATTTTCTATAATATTTTTATAGTTAATATACTAAATACTATGAGGAGAGATTTTTATGATTAAAGAATTTGAAGTTTTAAAATGTACTAGAGATGAAGATCTAGAAACTCTTGATAAAGTTGTTGTTGAAACACCCTTAACTATAATTGTTAATAATAATGAATATATAACTATAATGTGTACCCCTATAAAAATGGAAGAACTTGCTGTAGGCTTTTTATTTAGTGAAGGACTAATAAAGTCAAAAGAGGATATTATATCCCTTGAGTTAGAAAGTTCAGAAGAAAATGTATGTAGAGTTAAAATTAAAAATCATATTAATTTTGAAGAACTTTATGGTAATAGAGTTGTTACTTCCGGAAGTAAGGGAAGCTTATACTATAACTCTATGAGCTTTATGAAAGATAAAAAGTTTACTAATAATATCAAAGTACATAAAAATGAAATTATGGATACCATGAGTAATTTCTTTAATAGATCTGAAATATTTGAAGCAACTGGTGGAGTTCATAGTGTATTACTAAAAAATAAAGACATTGAAATATTTAGAGAAGATATTGGAAGACATAATGCCATAGATAAAGCAGTTGGATATCTTATTTTAAATTCTCTTCCTGTTGATGAATTTGTTATTTATATATCTGGGAGACTAAGTTCTGAAATGGTTTCTAAAATCAGTAAGGCTGGTATTTCCTTTGCTATTTCAAGAGCATGCCCTACTTCACTATCTCTTGGATTAGCTAAAAACATGAATATGACCTTAATTGGATTCTCTAGAGGAAATAGATTTAATGTTTACTCAGGAAAGGAAAGGGTTGAATATAATGCGTAGTATGGAATTTTTCAAATCAATATCTATAGATGAAGCTATTACTATGGCTTCTGATTTTGGTAAAACTTATAATTTAGATTATGAGGTTATTAATTTTGAAGATGCTCTAGGAAGATTTGCTTTTGAGGATATTATTTCTTCTGAAAATATCCCTAATTTTAATCGTTCTAGAATGGATGGTTATGCTCTAAAAAGCAAAGAAACTATAGGTTCTTCTGAAACAATGCCATCCTTATTTAACATAATTGGTACTGTTAGTATTGGAGAAAGCCCTAAGTTTAAAATAAATTCTGAAGAATGTGCTTACGTTCCAACTGGTGGAGAAATACCAAAAGGTGCTGATGCAGTTATAATGATTGAAAATACTGATACTATAGGTGAAAATGAATTACTTTGTAACAAAAGTGTAGCTGCTAATGAAAATATAACAATGATTGGAGAAGATATAAAAGTAGGTGAAGTTGTTTTAGAAAAAGGAACAAAGTTAACTGCTTTCCATATAGGTGTTTTAGCATCTCTTGGCATAGAAACTATTAAAGTTTTTAAAAGACCTAAAGTTTCAATTATATCTACTGGAGATGAAATTGTTCCTGTTTCCAAAAAGAACTTAGTTGGAACAGAAATCAGAGATATAAATACCCATTGTTTAAAAGCTCAACTTAAAGAATTTGGTTGTGAAGTAATCTCTACTAATCTAGTAAAGGATGATTACAACTCATTAAAGGAATCTATTCTTTCAGTTATTGAAAGCTCTGATTTTATTATTATGTCTGGTGGAAGTTCTGTGGGAGAGAGAGATTATATGAATAAACTCCTAAAAGAACTTGGAGAGGTTTTCTTCCATGGAATAAGAATAAAGCCAGGAAAACCAGTTTTATTTGGTTCAATAAATAATAAAGCTTTCTTTGGACTTCCTGGAAATCCAGTATCATGTTCTTTAACTTGTGATTTAATTATTTCTGAATTTGTTAAAGCTTTAAACAATAGTTTTTCCTTATCTATAAAGGGAACTTTACCTATTAATACAAATATTCATTCTGCTCCGGGTAAAGATACCTTCCAAATGATTGATATTATAGATGGAAAGGCTTCCCCTATTCTTGGTCGTTCTTCAATGATTAGCATGATGGCTAGAGCTAAAGGCTATATTAGAATAAGTGAACACAAAGAAGGTTTATATAAAGATGAAAATATAGAAGTATACTTTTTAAATAAATAATTTAAGGAGAGGTCATAAACTAATGAGAAATGTATATATTGAAAATAAAGATTATAAAGAAGCTTTAAGGGAGTACTTAAATAAGCTAAATATAAAACCTATAATTGAAAATATAACTTTAAGAGAAGCTTTAGGCAGAACTTCTAGTGAAGCCATCTTTGCTAAGCTATCTTCTCCTCAAAGTCACTTAGCTGCTATGGATGGTATTGCTATAAAAGCATCTATTACAGAAAAAGCTACAGAGCTAAACCCTCTTAAACTTTATGAAGGAAAAGATTTTAAATATATAAATACAGGTAATGTTATTCCTGATGAATATGATAGTGTCATTATGATTGAAGATGTTTTAGATAGAGATGACCATATAGAAATTATTGTTCCTTCTAAGCCATGGCAACATATAAGACCTATTGGCGAAGATATTGTTAAAGGAGAAATGGTTATTCCTTCTGAATTTAAAATAAATTCCTTTGCCCTTGGTTCCCTTGCCGCTTCAGGAAACTTTAATGTTAATGTCTATAAAAAACCTTTAGTTTCAGTAATAGTTACTGGCTCTGAAATTGTCTCTTCCTTCGAAGAAATGACTGAAGGAAAAATTATAGATTCCAATAGTTATATGCTTTCTGGTCTTGTTGAAGAATGCGGTGGTAGTGCTAAAGCTCTTCCTCCAGTTGAAGATGACTATAATTTAATTAAAAATACTTTATTAAAAGCTGTAAATGAAAGTGATATAGTTTTAATTAATGCTGGTTCATCTGCTGGTACCCATGACTATACTGTTCACATCATAAGAGAACTTGGAGAAGTTGTTGTTCATGGTGTTGCTTTAAAACCAGGGAAACCAACTATTCTTGGAATAATTAAAGGAAAACCAGTTATAGGAATACCAGGGTATCCTGTTTCATCTTATGTTGCTTTTAAAGAGTTTTTAATTCCTATTTTAGGTGCTTATTATAATAAAAAAGAGGTTTCTGAATATAAATTAAAAGGTACTCTTACTAGAAAAATAGCTTCATCTTTTAAACATAGAGAACTTGTTAGAGCTAATGCTGGCATTGTAGACGGAAAGCTTATAGTATCCCCTATAAGTAGAGGTGCTGGAATAACAACAAGTCTTTTAAAAGCAGATGGAATTATAGAAATTCCAAGAAAAGTAGAAGGCTTAAATGAAGGTGAAGAAGTCTCTGTTTCATTATTTAAAAGTAAAGAAGATATAGAAAAAAATATTATTTCTATTGGTAGCCACGATATTTTAATGGACGTTTTAAGAGACCATCTTAGTCTAACTTCATCTCATGTAGGTAGTATGGGTGGAATAATGGCTCTTAAAAGAGGTGAATGTCACTTAGCTCCTATTCATCTTCTTGATAGTGAAAAAGGGGAATATAACATTTCCTATGTAAAAAAATACTTTAAAGAACCTATGATATTAATTAAGGGTGTTAATAGAATTCAAGGTTTTATAGTTAAAAAAGGAAACCCTAAGAATATAAAAACTATAGATGACTTAACAAGAGAAGATATAACTTATGTTAATAGACAAAGAGGTGCAGGCACTAGATTACTTTTAGATTATCTTCTTAAGAAGAATGACATAAATAAAGAAGATATTATAGGCTATGATAGAGAAATGCTTACTCATATGTCTGTAGCTGCTGAAGTTAAATCTCCTAAAGTTGATGTTGGTCTTGGTGTTTACTCAGCTGCTAAGGAAATGGATTTAGACTTCATTGAAGTAGCTAATGAAGAATATGATTTCCTAATAAAAAAATCCTCTTTAGAATTTTTAACAGAATTCATAAATGCATTAAAAAGTGAAGAATTCAAAAAATCTCTTGAAGAACTTGGTGGCTATAGCTTCGATAACTTAGGTAAACTAATAGAAATTAATTAATATTAAATATAACAAATATGAGCTACCTCACTAAAACTATATTTTGAGGTAGCTCAAATAATTTCAATGCACATAAAGGAGGTTAATTATGACTACTTTAAAGGAGCTTAAAAACACCAACATGTATGTAGAAAATATATGTATAACTAAAAATAAAAAGCTCTTATGTTTAAAAAACTGCAATACAATTGAAGGTTTTGGTCTTGAAAATGATGATAAAGGAGGAAAAGCACTTAGAGAAGTTGCAATTTATCTAATTCCAAGAGAAAATACTCCCTTTTTAAAAGATGGTTTATGTACAAATAAATTTAAGGCTAATCTATACATTTCTGGATATAAAGATGAAGAGCTAAAAATAGATTCTAAATTAAAAATTGGATCTACCCTACTTACAATTAATAGTATAGGCAAGAAATGTTATACAGATTGTAACTTGGTTAAAGAAAATTTATCTTGTCCACTAAAACACAATGTTTTATTTTGTTCAGTAAGTAAAGCTGGTTCTCTCGCTCTTAAGGATGAAATATCTATAGTTTTATAACTTTATTTTTATATTATCTTAGTAGCTATTAAAACTTTATTTAACACACAGTTTATTACAGGAAAATTTTTAAGATTAATGATATAATTAGCAAGTAATATAACAAAAGACAAATGTAAGGAGGATACATAAACAAATGAAGATTTTGAAATATTTACTGATTTTCATTCCTATAAGCTTTATAGGAGAATTTCTAAAAATTTCACCTTCAATTAACTTTATTTTTGCAGCTTTATCTATTATACCTTTAGCTGGATTAATGGGGGAAGCTACGGAGGAAATTTCATTTTATACTGGACCAAAGGTTGGTGGATTTTTAAATTCAACTTTTGGAAATGCTACAGAACTTATAATATCATTCTTTGCCTTAAAAGCTGGATTATTTGATGTAGTTAAAGCTTCTATTGTTGGTTCTGTTATTGGAAACATACTATTAGTTCTTGGTGCTAGTATGTTTGCTGGTGGATTAAAATTTAAAACTCAAAAGTTTAATAAAAAAATTGTTGAAGTCTCATCTAGTATGTTGTTATTTGCAGTTATTGGATTATCTATTCCTGCTGTATTTACTCATACATTGGACAAGTCTCTTATAAATACAAGATACGAAGATTTTAGCATATTTGTTGCAGCTGTAATGTTTATCATTTACATACTTAGCTTAGTTTTCTCATTTTTTACTCATAAAAATGTTTATGAGACCACCGAAGAAGAAAATAATTCTTCTTTAAACACAAATGAAGAAGAGTCAGAAGATAAAAATAAATGGTCTTTAGGAAAAGCAATAGCAGTACTAGCTATTTCTACAATATGTATTGCCATTGAAAGTGAATTCCTAGTTAATGGAGTTGATGCCATAACTTCAACTCTTGGACTTAGCGATCTTTTTGTTGGTATAATATTAATACCTATAATCGGAAATGCTGCTGAACATTCAACTGCTGTTTCTATGGCACTAAAAAATAAAATGGATGTTTCTGTTGAAATTGCCATTGGTTCAAGCTTACAAATCATATTATTTGTAACACCAGTATTGATTTTCCTAAGCTTATTCTTTAAACCTATGAGTATAGTATTTAATACCTTTGAATTAGTTTCAATGTTCCTTGCTGTTCTCATAGTTAATAGAATAGCAAGTGATGGTGAATCTCATTGGCTTGAAGGCTTTCAACTATTAGCTGTATACCTTATAATAGCTGCTGGCTTTTTTATAGTTTAACATCACATTAAAACCACGCTTTTTTCTGAGCGTGGTTTTTTATTAGACACTTCTTTTAAAACACCTTAAGTTTTTATAGGCTTTAATCTTTAATTTAATTCTTCTTCATCTTCCTCACTGGAACTTTCCTCTAAACCCTCATCCGAAATTACCTCAATAGCGCTTTTCACCTTTTTACCCTTTTTCCTTTTATAATGTTTCTTTGTCAATTTAGCGAAATATATATTAATCTCAATTAAAATAACTACAGTTATTACTATTTCATATAAGCCTAATCCCACTCCTATTCCAAGAGAAGCCACTGAAAATATTTCAGCACCTGTGGTTAATCCACTTACCTTAATAGACTTTCCTATTCCTACCGTAAAAATAGTACCTCCTGCAACAAAACCTATAGCAGTGATTATATTTGCTATTAATCTAGATGGATCAGCACTATTTGGTATTTCATAAACTGCCATTATGGTTAAAAAACAAGATGTTATACATATAATAGAGAAAGTTCCTACCCCAGCTGTTTTTTGTCTTTTGCTTCTTTCTATTCCTACTACAAATCCAACTATTGATGCAATTATAAGTTTAATTATTTGAGAAGTAACATTCATAATCTATCTCCTCAGCATTTTATAATTAACTTCATAATACTTTTATTACCCTATGACCAATATTATTCACTTAAATCAATTTTTTTATCTTAGAAATTTTACCTTTGAAACTGACCAATGCAAAGAAAATAAAAAACACTATAAAAATGTACTCCTCTGTAATTTTCAATAAACTAAAAATAATTAAAGGAGCTGTATCAAATTATTCCCTTTAAATATATTTTTTTCATCTGCCGAGATAGCTATATAGGCACAAATGGTGAATCTATATAGCTAGATAAAAGATAGAGAGGATGTATCTGTAATTTGATACATCCTCTTTTTAATGAAAATCTACTATGCATATACATATGCCTAATATTACAAATATTATTTTTTATAAATTCTATGCTCTAATTTCTTATTTCCATCCTAAAGCTTTTCTCTTAGCTTTTAAGTCTGCTAATATCTTATCTCCTAATTCATCAGGATTTACATTTATATTCATTGTGCATCCTAATGTATCTCTTTGGTCAAGTAAGAAGTTCTTAACATTATCTGATCCCATAATTGGTGCCATTACACAATGATATGAACTTATTCCAAGTAATCTAAAGCTAAATGATGCACCTATACCTTTTTCATTTGACCATTCTGGACTACAGAAAGCATAAGGCATATCCTTAATAGCTTTTCCAGCTTCAGCAGCAACACCAGCAAATATTTCAACTGATCTTGTGTTATCTATACATTCTCCTACATGCCATACTGGAGGTGTATCTTGTCCTAAAAATTCTTTTAATCCTTCTCCAGTTTTTTGTAAAGCTTCTTTATTACAGAATCCTAATTTTAATAATGGGAATGAAACACAACCATTAGTTAATATAAGAACATTGTTCTTAATTAATTTATTTGCTATATCTACTGTAGCTCTTTCGTAGATAACTCTTGGGTTATTACATCCAACCATATTTGTTATACCTAAAATCTTACCATCTCTTAATGCTTCATATAGAGGTTTCATGCTACCGTATTTTTCTACTACATATTCTGATGAGAATCCTACTTCAGCATCAACTTCATAAGGTGGAATAAATACTGGTACATCTCTTCTTTCAGCAAAACTTTCTATAGCTCTTGTAACTATTTTTCTAGCTATTTTTTCAGTATCTTTTAAATTAGAATGTTCATGATCATATGCATAATGCTCTGCACCTTGTAATCTAGCTGAATCACTAGTTGTTACAACTGTTGTTTTAAAGCATTTTGCAACTTCCATTATTCCAGGGAATACATCTTGTATATCTGCAACCCAAAGATCTAATGCACCAGTACCTAATACTAACTCTGCTCCTACTGCATTTGATAATGGAATAACTCCACTATATCTGTACATAGCTGAAAGCCCTGAACAACAAATTCCATAGAATTTAATTCCCTTAGCTCCATGTTTTTTAGCTAAATTTATAAACTCTTCACTTTGTCCCTGTTTAACTATTTCACTTACTAAAATAGGTAAATGTCCGTGAACAGCTATATTTACATAGCCCTTTTCTAATGCTCCAACATTAACTTTTGAAGTTCGTCTTTCTGGTAAACCAAATAATGAATCTGTTGCTACAGCAACACCAACAACTCCTGAGAATGCAAAAGTAAGTCCAACTCTCATGAATTGTTTCATTATGTTTTCCCAATCTCCATCTGTTCCTTCATTAGTTCTATGGAAAGCTTCAAAAACTTCTTGATAAGCACTTATTGGAAGTATATCAAGATCAGCCCATACTTTTTGTCTTTCCTCTGGGGCACAATACTTAATTAATTTATATTCATCAGCCATTGGTCTTGATAAGTCTTCTAATAATACATCAGCTAAATCTATAGCTATTTCTTCTATTGTTCTTCCTTCAGTTTCTATTTCAAATTGCTTAGCATATTTTAAAGTAACATCTTTACATATTGGTAAATTTAATTGACCTTCTGCTGCTTTCTTTAATGCTATAGCAACTTCTCTTCCATGAGCACCATGAGCTGCTGAACCAGCTGCAAGAGCTCTTAACATATTTCTTGATACTATAATATCGGCATCTGCACCACAAACCCCTCTTGGGCTTTTTGGAGTAATTTTACAAGGGCCCATACTACAGTTTTTACAACAAACTCCTGCCATACCAAAACTACATTGTGGTTGTTGTGCATCAAATCTATCAAATGATGTTTCACATCCTATTTGCTCCATATGCAATAATAATTCTTTTACAGCTGGGTCTGGTGTCTTTTCTATAACTTGCTGTTTATTAGGAAAAGTTTTTCTATATTCTGATACTGCTTGTAAGTAATCATTTACTCCACCATGATGATGATGCTCATGTCCATGATCATGATTATGATCATGGATGTGGTTTTCTTGCTTGTTCATTTTTTCTTTATCCATTGTTTTCCCTCCATCTTCTAGTTAAATTAACCATAAACAAATTAAATTTCCTTTACGAGATTAATTTTAGGCTTATTAATTCTTAAAGTCCAATGTGATATTTTTAACAAAGTTAAAAAATATCAACCTTTTTTAAATAATTACATAGGAAACACCTATCCTTTTTATGTTAATATTTATACATACTGCATAATGAATAAAATTTTAATAAATATTCATTATATTGTTCATATATGACTGAAAAATAATGAATTTATTACAAATTTCTATAAATAAAAATCAATAATTCTATAAATTAGGTTTAAAAGTTTATTATTGGAAATACAATTATACAAAATATTGAATTTTCATATTTTACTAATAAATAAACTTCAACTAAAATTCAAATAGAATTAAAACTTTATCTGAACTTTAGTTGAAGTTATCTAGAACGATGATACTGTTTATCTCTTACTTATAACAGATAGATTATTACAATAAATTATATAAAAAGTTCTTATTAGAATTATTTTGATATTGTGTACATTAATATTTTTTCTAAATCTATTATTCCTCTTCCACAACTTATTATTGTAGTTGTATCATTATTTTGATTTATAGTTATCTCTGTTTCTTCCCTTGAAATTGTTATTTTTGCATATTTATCTAAAGTATTATCAAATTTTTTTATATTTCTTACTACTACTGATTTTTCAGTTATTATATCCTTTATTATTTTTAGTATTAATTCTTCTCCTCTATTTCCTATATATTGTTTTAACTCTGTAGATACAATATTTTCTTTTTCTACAATACCATTATCTACTTCTTTAAATTTCTTTTCTGAATCTGCTTTTCCATTACATTTTATATTCAAAACAGAAAATATTTTATCATTTCCTTCTAAAGTTGCTATAGCAACATCCTCTTTATTTTCTATTGTATTTTTATTCACAACTCTGTCACAAATATAACATTCTCCAACTTCATGCTCAGTAAACTTTAAACACTTACTTGGAATACATCTTATTTTTCCAACCCATATTACTTCATTCTTCTTATTTTTAAGAAAAATTCTTTTGCCTAAAATAGAACTCATATCTAAGGTACAGTTATATATAAAAATAGCTATATTTTCATTAGACATTAAATCTAACTTTTTTGAAGATGTTATTTCTCTACTCTCCTTATCTATTATTCCAAATCCAATGTTATAACTTTTAATATTTTCCTTTAAAAAATCTCCTATAACTAAATAATCCTCATCCTTTGAATCAAATTTATCAACTGCTACTTCCTTTAAATAAAATTCTTTTTCTATTATAGATAAATTTCCTTGATTTTCTTCCCTATTTATTTTCATATTTTAAAGCAGTTACTTTCATATTCTAATATATTGTAACTTTTACCTCCCATTAAATTAATTTTCCCTCTAACTATTCAATGTTTAATTTAACTTTTACTTAATACCTTTCTAATACGCCTTAGTATTCCTCCAAATACTTTTAATCCACTCGCTTCATCTTCATATTCATAATACTCTTCAAGCTCATCATCTTCAACTTCAGTATTATATTTTTCTTCTACATCTATTACAACATAACTTTTATCTTTTATATTAGAAACAAAAATTTCTCCTGTAGAATCTTTTACTACATCAAATTCAATTTCTAATCCTTCCCGAACATTTTTTAAATTAAATTCTTCAATTTCCTTAAACCTTAAATAAAATTCCTCACCCTTATCACTTCTTACAAATCCATGCTTTCTTTCCTTATTAAATGAACTAATATAGCCAACTAAATTTTTATATATAGTTTCCTCACCTTCTGGAGCTATAAATGGCTTATTAGTAAGTTCATAATAATTTCTTTCCTTCGTTAATTCATCTAATATGCTTTCTATTTCCTCATAGTTTTTTAATCTTTCTTCTTTCTGATGATTACAAAGTTTTTCTAAAAAATCATGTAATCTATATCCATTTCTTTGCTTAAGAATTATTTCCTTACTTTTATTATTAGGATAATAAAAAGCACCTTCCCTTATAGAATCATTAGAAAAATTTATACTCCCGCAAACTAATTGATGTAATAACACACCTAAAGAAAAAGCAATTATTTCAGCAGGTTTAGAATTTTCACCCCAACTAAACTCTATATTATTTAGTTCTGGAGCAGAATATCCATAAAGACTTCTACTAAAATTAACTGATTTAGAATTTAAAACTCCATTTTTCACTTCGCAAATTCTTCCTAAACCTAGAAAGCTAACTTCATCATTTTCCCCTATAATAATATGCTCTGGACTTATTCCTAAATGAACGTATCCCTTTTCTTCTATATATTTACTTAAGCCCAATGTCTTTTTCATTATCTCTACAATTCTAAGCATATTAGCTTCATTATTTTTTGCCTCTTTAAATTTCCCCTCTAAAACTTCCTCTTCTAAAGTCCTTCCCTTTTTATACTCTAAAATTATCATAGGCTCATTTTTTTTAATACATTGTATGTTGTTATTTTCCTTTAAATAAAAAAAATCTAATAATTGAGGTAAAAAAGGTGATTTTATATCATTTAAAGTCTTTGTATAATTTTTTAATATCTCCCTTTGTTCTTTATAATCCTTACTTTTACTTAATCTAACCGTTTTTATAATAACTTCCTTCTGCTTTAAGTTATCATAACCTAAAAATGTACTAACCCTTTTAAACTCTTTTTGAAATTCCTTATGAATCCATGTAAATTCCTCATTTACAACTTCATTCTTATCTATTAAACTCCATCTACCATTTAAATTTTTATTGCTAGCACATAATACTATTGAATTTTTATAGACTTCCCCCATAAACTCCCCCTAAGCGATCATTTAAATAATTACTATATTAACTTTTTAATTTATATATTTTAATTTATATCTTTTGCTTAATAGTATTAAGTCCCCATTATTTAATTTCCTGTCTTTAGATTTTATAACATCCTCTCCATTTACATCTAAATAATTTTGATCTGTCAAATTTCCTATATAATAATCATTATTTCTTTTATATATCACAGCATGTTTTCTACTAACTATTTTATCTGTATCTATAGAAGCTAAATCTACATCTGGATTACTCCCTTTAGCACTACGACCTATTATCATTTCATCATACTTTAAATTAAATACGGAATGTATGATGTTATCTAAATAAAGAATAATTTTAGAACATTCTCTATTTTCCTCTTTTATAATATTAAAATAGATATAGCCAAATTCATCTATTTCAAAAATACCCTCTTCCTTAAATTCTACTATATCTTCTTTCTCTTCTATATTTTCAATATTACCTATTTCTAACTCCCTAGATGATAACTTACTCTTTTTAAAATTTTCCTCATTTTTTAATTCTTTATTATGTTGATTTTCTAGTTTATTAATTTTTTCTGTAAAATCACTATCTATCATAGTTCTATCAATAATTGTCTCTTCATTAGTATTTATGAATTTTTCCTCTTTAAAGTTTTCTAACTCATTCCCCTCATCATTTATCAATCTAAGTGGTGCTCCACAAACCTTACAATTATTTAACCCAAATCCCTCATCACATACTCTATATTTCTTTCTGCAATTTGGTTTCATACATTCTTTTATCAAAATTTAACTCACCTCAACTAAAAACTATTTCCCACTTACCTTTTCTCCTCTTATTGTAAATTATATTAATCTATTTCACATAATATTATTATTTTAATATCCTTTATATAGTATGAGGTAATTTCTTTCTTTAGAAGTTTTTTTATCATTTAGAATTTCATATTTATTAATCATAACATCATCTATATCATACTACATATATAAACAATTTTAGTAATTATTTATAATAAATCTATTAGTTCTTAAAATTAACAACATTCTATTAATATTGCATCCCTTTTCTATTGTATACATTTACAATTAGTAATATAATATAATTGTAGTGGACATTAAATAATTAAGTTCAACCATTTTTATATTATTTAATATTAAAACTATGAGTTTCTTAGTTTTTACCCTTATTACAAAGAGCCTAGATTACGTCTCACCAATCTAGGCTTTTTTTGTGATAGTAAATAGTTTAAATTTTACATAAAATCTATTATTCGTTAAAGTTTATAACACTATATTAATATTATATATTTTTTATTAACATTCACTAATTGATATTGATTATCCTTATCTATTAGTATTATAATGTATTTGTAGCTGAATACATCTTAATTGCATATAAAATTATATCAACTTTTTTATTTGTTCATTTAAACTAATAGCATTTATAAGAAAGCCTATTCTCTAATTTAGGCTTTCTTATCATATTAATTTTTTCTACTTAATTATCTTTCAGTGAGTTTAAATATTTTGAGGCAGGTGATTAACTTGAATAGGAAAGAAAAACAATGTTTGTCAAAAAATATTTTATTAGAACGAATTTATGATTTAATTTTGGATAAGCAAACTGCTGAAGATGAACGCATTAAACTTATTGAATTTAAAAATGCAGTCGAAAAAGGGAAAGACTTTGAATTGCAAACTATGAGATTAGCAGAAAATTTAAGAAGATTAGCACTTTATAAATTTAGAAATAAAAAAATCTTAGTCCTAAAGTCAGTAAACTTTACATGGATATTTTTTCAACTGGGCTTTTTGAAAAAGAATTAGGGCGTGGATTAATTTATTGGTCATTGCTTAATTTATTTTAATTATTTAATTTTGTTTTATAATATATTATTTAACCTATATTGTATATCTAATTTTTTATAGTTAAGGGGTTTTTCACATGCTAATATTACATAGAGATAATTTACTTGATACAGAGCGAAATTATAAAATTATAATAGATGGACAAGTTTATGGTAAAATTAAATGCAATGAAACAAAAAGAATAGACATACAAAAAGGAAATCATATAATTTATTTAACACTTGATTGGTGTAAAAGTAATAAAATAAATTTTGAAATTTTAGATGATGAAAATATAGAATTTAAATGTGGGTCTTCGTTAAAGGGATGGCGTATTCTATTATTATTTATTTACGCCACTATATTAAAAAATAAATATTTATATATAAAAAAAATTTAATTTAAATTTCTGAATCTTATTTTACTAATTTAATCAGCAATAGATTAGATTTTAAAACATCTGCTATAAATTTTTACCTTTTAATTATCTATTTTTATCCAGTATAACATCATCATTATTACTCGTAAATAATCTATCTAAAAGATTCCTATAATCTTTCTTATTATTACTGTATTACTCATAATTTTTACTATCATTATTTCATCTTTCTCTTTTTGCATATAAAAAGAGCCAACCATCCGATAAATGCTGATGGTTAACTCTCTAATATTGTTCTAAATAAATGATTACTAAGCATAAAAAATAATGCAATAGATCAATTTTTACCCTTCTAGAAATTCAAAATTTACTTCTAATTTATTTTTAATATTTGCCCTACATAAATTAAGTTTGGATTACTAATATTATTTAAAGCTACTAATTTATTTACTGTAGTATTAAATTTACTTGCTATAGCTCCTAGCGTATCACCAGACTTAACTATATAAGTTTTTATATTATTAACTAATACTACTCCAGATTTATCTACCCAACTCATTAATCCATTTCCTAATAGGACTTTATTACTATCTACTTGAATTATAGGATAACTACTTTCTTTAACCCAAGCAGGAATCACTTGACCAGTAGAATATCTATAAGCAATAATTTTAACATTTTGCCCTACCTTAAAACTTGTGTTATTATTGATAACTGCTTTATCTATTCTATCATCATTTGTCATATTCTTGCCTAAATAGATTTCTTCTGTAAAGTAATCTAAATCAGTATTACCATTTGGTATCCCTGCAACTTGACCATTATCTGCATATTGCCAGCCAATATATTTTCTTAATATTCTAGGTTGATTTACTCCGTATTCAGCAATCCAAAGAGGATATTTATCTATAGAACTATTAAGATTATCATTTAGAAAACTAGTATAAGTGTATAACACAACTTCATTACCTGTTAATGCTGTTATAGTATTAGCAAAATCTATTACTATTTGACTTAGTTCATCTACACTTGCTCCATCAGTGACTTCTACATCAATAGCTATTTTACATTGATATTCTTTATCTTTAATATTACTAAACATCCACTTAGCTTGTGTTTTACCACTTTCATTACCATGCAAGAAATGATAAAATCCTATATTAATGCCACTTGCTTTAGCTCCTTGATAATTAGCATTAAATCTTTGATCTAAAGTATGCTCTCCCTCTGTAGCTTTGATATAAACTATTTCATACCCTGCATTCTTAACTTTATTGAAATCTATGCTTCCTTGCCAATTACTTACATCTATTCCCTTTATCATATTATTCACTCCTTAATTTTATTAGCTAATTATTATCTTTTACTTTTAGTTTATTATGAATAACTGTAAAGTGATAATAATTATTAAATATAAAGAAGATAAATTAAATACTTATTTCCAAAAAAAATAAAAAATAGAGTATTAATTGGTAAATTAATACTCTATTTTTTATTATAAATTACTACATAATTCTTAATGTATTTTTACATCGTTATACCTTGAAAGAAAGCCTATTGATATATTAATCTATTCTTGATACTTATTTATAATTATCTTATAAAATAGTAGTAATAAAAATTTCATCCTATTATTTTATCTCTCTACATTGAAAAACAATAAAAGAAATTATTGTAAAAATAATAAAATATGAAAAAACCACAAATGAAATAAATTTCATTGATTGCCCAGTATATCTTAAAGGATAATCAACATAATAATATACATAATACTTATATATTAAATGAAAAACTGATGTATATGATAGCATTTGCCCAAAACAATATAATCCAATAGGAATAGCAACTGAAATTGCTGTTGAACAAGTAATTACTCCAATCATAATAGTTAAAGATACTGAAACAACAATTCCAACAAAACCGTCATTGATAAAATTAGTAATAATAGAACTAAAATTAACTACATTAAAAATAAAATGTCCTATTATTAAAGAAGGCACAAGTAATATTAAATATTGTACTATTACTAAAATAATTATAGTTATTATTTTCGCTAATAATATTTCAAATCTACTTTTAGGTCTTATTAATATTTGTCTAATAGTCCCTTGAGAAAATTCTCCTACGATTATATCATTGGTAAAAATAATACTTGCACAGATAACTACAAAACCTACAATAGAACTCTCTAAAATATAATTAACAAAATTATGTTTTTCTACATGCATCATTGATGGACTATTTATATAGAAATAATAACATATAAAAACTAATATAAATTCTAATAACAAAAATATCTTAGTTTTTTTTCTTCCAAATATATTTATTAATTCATTAATTATTAAACTAATCATTTTTTCTCCTTAACATCATTTAAAATTGATTCAAGTGATATATTTTTATCTACCTCTACTATATTTTTTATATTTCCATCTTCAATTAAAATAGCTCTATCACAAATACTTTCTAATTCAGTTAAAATATGACTTGAAACAAGTATAGCTGTCCCATAGTTTTCAGCAATTTCTCTCAAATGTTTTCTTAATAACATAATACCCTTTGAATCAACTCCATTTATAGGTTCATCCAATATTAATAATTTAGGATTATGTACCATTGAAATAGCTAATCCTAACCTTTGCTTCATGCCTAAAGAATATTCATCAACCTTTAAATTAATAAAATTTCTCATTTCTAATAAATCTATTATTTCATCTATTTTATCTTTTTTTATATCTTTATAGAATCTAGAAAAATATTTTATATTTTGAAGTCCTGTTAAGTGTAAATATAAAGCTGGAACTTCTATTACTGCCCCAATATATTCTAAGGCCTTTTTCTTATGAGTTTTTATATTATATCCATTTATATATACTTCGCCATTACTTGGTCTTAGTAATCCTGTAATTAATTTCATAATAGTTGTTTTGCCGCTTCCATTATTACCTATTAATCCTATAATCTCTCCCTCATTTATAGAAAATGAAACATCTTGAATTATAAGCTTATTTCTAATCTTTTTTCTTAAATTTCTTACTTCTAATATACATTCTCTTTCCATAAATGTCCTCATCTATTCTTTATATTTTTTACTCATTTAATATAATTGATATAATCATTACTTTTTCTTTATGAGCCAATTGTATATTCATGTAATATTAATATCAAATTCATATCTTTTTCATATTTATTGATTATTAAAACGTTTTCTTAATTATGTATAAATATTTTTATACATTTTAATATATTTAATACAATTTATTGAATTATATTATTAATACAAAAAAGTACATAGTTTTATTAATAGATTAAAAATAACATTATTTGTCCATAAAATAATATTAATACCTTAAATTACCTTGAATTAAAAAATTACTTTAGGACAATATAATAGTGTAAGGTGGTTAAGAAACATCTTACAAGCCAGAAATCCATAAGGAGGAATTGACTATGTCTAATAAAGTGATTCCCGAAAGTCATGAAATCACTAATCTAAGACTAAAATTAGTTGAAGAATTTAGGCAGATTTTAAATGACATGAAGGGTTATCCTATAGGAAGACAAGGAGACAATCCTTAGGTGACATGGTAAAAAGAAGATAGAAGAAATTTGAAAGTCACCACAAGTAAGTTCCAAAATCTAGAGATTAATTATCAAAAGAAAATTTAACTAAAATTTGAAGTAAATGAGGTAGATGTAATGGATATACCACCAGAACATTGAATTATGAACTAAAATTTAAGTTAGCGAGGGATGTATTATGGGTGTACCGCCAGAATATTAATTACTTAATAACTTCTATCGTAATAAAAAGGAGTATCTAAAAATTTTATTTTTAGATACTCTTTTTGTTTTTTGTAAAAATTTATTACTAATTACATTAAATTTTCTTTATAATACTCTTCCACAGCTTTAAGTTCATCATATATTTCTGAGCATCTATAATTACTATAATAAAGTAACCCTACATAATTTATAAATTCATCTTTGTTCATTTCTTCAAACTGTTCTCTAATTTCCTCATTGTTTAATCTAGCTCTTATAGTTTTATTTAACAATCCTAGCTCTTGTTCCTCTTCATAATAATAAGATATTTCTGAAAGGTTAAATTCCTCTTCTCCATTCTTATCAATAATTTGTATATTTTCATAAATTCCATCAGCTTCTATACTTTCTATGCTGTCTCTAAACTCTGAAGCTAATTCTTCATACTCATTTATAAGATTTATCGTAAGTTCAACTAATTTTTTTCTTTCCCCAAATCTACTCATACCCTTAAATAAACTCTCCTAAACCTTTTTCTAATATTTTACATATTATTAGAATAAAATTCAATTATTTATTTTATAAAATACTTATATTTCTATACAATTAAAATATTTTTACAGTTATTTTTTTCTGCTATATTTTTTAATTCCATCATACATCCATCATCTGGTCCTTTTTTGTCTTTCATTGACTTTCTAACACCATGATTCCTAAATTTTATTAATTTATATCTTATATTTTCATTCTTTTCACCTAAAATTCTTGAAACTTCACCTACAGTTTCCTCATTATTCAAATCATTCATTAAAACAACTGTTCTAACTTCTTTTAATTTATTTCTTTCTAATAAATATAAGAAGTTTTCCTTTACAATTTCATTACTTTCTCCAATTTGCACTTTATGAATATTATTATCCCAAGACTTTATATCAAGCATTACACCATCACTAAGGTCTAAAAGCTCCTTCATATTTTTAAAATTATTAGAACCATTGCTATCAATTAAACAACTAAGACCTTCACCCTTACATAATTTAAATAATGCTATAAGAAATTCATTCCAAAGGGTACATTCTCCACCTGATACTGTTATTCCACTTATAAATGGTGTATATTTTTTTATTGTATTAAATAATTCTTCCACAGTAATTTTTCTTCCTTTAGGTGTTGAGCTATTTGGACAAGCATTTATACAACAATCACATCCACTACATTGTTCTCTATTAAAAGTAACTTTATTATCTTTATAAATTAAAGCTTCATTTTCACAAAACTCAACACATATACCACAGTTTTTACATAATGATATAGTCTCCTTATTATGACAATAAGAACAATTAAAATTACATCCTTGAAAAAACACAACAGTTCTATTTCCAGGTCCATCTACAGAACTAAATGGAATAATATCATTAATTATTGCTGTCATCCTCTTCATAAAACCACACTCTCATTATTACACTTAAACTCAATTTAAATAGAAGTAAATATTATCTTATCTTTCTATTTAATATATTACAATTTTGTGCTGCTTCAAGACCTAAAGTTACAGTATCTTGCATTACAGCTTC
Organism: Clostridium massiliamazoniense; assembly: GCF_001403635.1. Classification (GTDB taxonomy): domain Bacteria; phylum Bacillota; class Clostridia; order Clostridiales; family Clostridiaceae; genus Sarcina; species Sarcina massiliamazoniense. The sequence goes on along the minus strand of NZ_LN879467.1, from coordinate 558,166 downwards.
ACCTTGCTTTAATTTTTCCATCTCACTCTTTTTAACTAAGTATCCTGTAATTCTTATGACATCTGCTGTACTTGAATATAAGGAAAAATACCTAATTCCAACCTTAAAGGCACCTTCTATTATATTTAATATATACTCTGGATTATTTATTGTATTTTCTTCAAAAGGAAAAATATCACCTATTCCTGATGGAAAATACTTATGGAATCTTCCCGCTTGTCTTAGATGATTCCAAATTTCAGGTTCATTCCCTATTTGAATTCTACAACCTGGGCTCACTCCATTATCATCTGAAATTCCAACCTGAGCATGCATAAGTAATCGTTCTTCTGTTATCTTACAATGTGGACTTTCATAATTTAATACAAAATTATGTAATGCCTTAATTATTTCTTCTCCTAAATCATCAAATTCAACATCATGCCCAAAGGAACCAACCTTTCCTTCTTTCTCCATAATATAATCTACAGCTTCTGCTAATCCCACTATACCAAACATAGCTGTGAACTTTTCTTTTTCAATAAAGCCCTCTTTAACTAAAAAATTACTATGAAAAAATGCAGTTTCTTCAATTAAATATCTTATTCTTTCATTAATATAACTTCCCATGGCTTCCATTGCTTCTGGCAATTTATTATGAAAGAAATCTTCTTTTCCTTGAGCACTTTCTGCCAATTTCTTAAGATTCATTCTCACTAAAGTATAAGCTCCTCCACCAATTGGTAATCCATTATAACAACTAGCAATTGCATAATCTCCATTAAAATCTTTTTTAAACATCTCATCATTAGCAAAGCTTGGCTTAGCTGTTTTTAATGAAGTTTTTATAGCTTCCAAAGCGAATTCTTTTTCAGTATCTTTATTATATTTTAAAGTCAAATTAGGTATAGTATTTTCAAGTTCTCTCTCTATTTCTAATATTATTCTTCCAGCTCTAGTTGCTCTTGGTCCTAAGTTTCCATGGCAAAAAGAATCCGTTATAGTTCTATCAATATGAAGCAAGAAAAATTTAATGGCCTTTCTAGCCTCTCTCTCTGACTTAATAAATGGATCTAATAAAGTATCTATATTTCCTATATAAACAGGCATAGTAGTTATTGATGGAACATGCTTATAAAAAATCAAAAGGTTATTAACAGCTTCCCAAATATCCTTTGGTTTTTTAAGCCCTAAAAACTTAGACCCTTCTGCCATAAACTTCTCATAGTTAGGAATTATATATCTAGGTCTATAAGGTGCATTTCCTTCAAAAAGATCACAAATTACCCCTGATTTCCTAAGTTCCTCAGTTTTCCCACTTATATTTAAAACATCTATATTATTTTCAGCTTCTCTAGCTAAAGCTACTACCATTTGCTCAAAAGTTAAACTCTTATTTTTTATAATACTTTCTACCTTATTCATAAGCTCCCCCTCAGTACTAAAATAAAAAGAGCTATTGATAAAAATCAATAAGCTCTTTCTCTTACTTATAATTATTGATTTCTATAGTTATATAATAATATAGAAATCTTATTTTAAACCTATATACTTAAATAATTCGTCAAATATTAACATATTGCCCTAATATTATAAATAACTTTTCATATATAATAAACTTTAACTAATAAACTCTACCTATTTATCTGATAATTTATAGAACGTTAAACATTATAAGTATTAGTAATCAAATATTACTTAACAAAGTTCCTTATCTATTTTTTTACTTTTACGCTTTTTTTTATAAAAATAAATTCCAGAACCTAATACTACAAGTACTATTGATGCATATGTATATTTTTCTAATATAGATTGTATTAATGACATGTTGTTTCCTACAAAATATCCTAATAATATAAGTATTATATTCCATATAGCTATTCCAATAGTTGAATATATAGTAAATATAGAAATTTTCTGTCTTTCTACACCTGCAAATAAAGATATATATGTTCTAATTACAGGCAATAATCTAACAATGAGAATACTTTCCTTTCCATATTTGGAAAACCACACTTCTATTGAGTCTAATGGCTTTTTTAATTTTGGAAATTTTCTTATTAAAAAATCAATTAATTTTTTTCCCCCGAAAAATCCTACTCCATAGCATATAAGTGATCCTATTAAAGCTCCTACTGTACTTAATACTATAATCCCAATAAGAGATATATCTCCTTTAGCTGCTGCTATGCCAAAGAAAGGTAATATTAATTCACTAGGTATTGGTATTCCTGCATATTCTATAATTAAAAATAGAAATATTCCCATATTTCCCATGCTTATGGATAGGTCTGTAAGTTTAGTAATAATAAAGCTAAAATCCATTGTTCTATCTACTCCTCTTTAGTTTTCGATACTTTCTTTACTTCATTATACTAACTTAATATAAGTTATTCTATTTCCTTATCTTTCTTTAACCTTTCAATTTTGTAAGATAATATTAAATAACTTTTTTACTTACTATAAAGATAATTATATTAAATCAATGCTATCTCTTAACATTCCTTCATTAAAAGATAGCATCCTAACCTATCTTGACCACAATACTTTCAACATCATTATTATATCAATACTATTAAACTTTCCGTTAGCCTTACTCTCTATAAATTTATTTACTAACCTTATAATCTTATAACTGTCTTCCGAGTTTTCTTCCTTAATTTCATTGATTATATTATTTATTTCAATATAATCATCAATTTCTAAAAGTGATAATATTTTCAATATAATTAATTTTGTATCTCCTCTATTTTCTAATAACTTATTACTATAAAATTTATAAAGCTTTTTAAATCTTCTTATGCTTGCTTCTTTTCCTTCAATAATCCTATAACTACAAGCATTCAAGTAATGACCAACAATAACTAATAAATTATTTGAATCTAAAAGAATCAATTTATCTAAATACTTACAAGAATTTTTAAAATCCTTTATTTTTATATTATAAATTCCCAATAAATATAAAATCTCAGTATTTTTTTCATCATAAACATTTTCCTTTTCCAAAATACTTCGTGCTATATAATAATTTTTATATATAGCCTCTAACCTTGATTGTTCTATTTGAAAAACTTTATAATTATCACTATCTTCTGGAATTGATTTTATTATTTCCTCGGCCATTTCATATTTAGTTATTTTTATATAAATCCTAACTAAATCATATTTCAATTCCTCTGAGTCAAAGAATATCTTTTTAGCTTCTTCTAATAAATTTTTTCCATCTCTATACCTATTTTTAGATATTAAAAACTCAAATAATAATCTATATCCTTTATATTGTTCTCTACTATTTTCTATTATTTCTCTTAAAGATTTTTCAATTAATATTTCATCTCCTAATAATCTATAAATATAATATGTTCTATACCTTGGATCCATATAACTTTTATTTTTTATATTAGACTTATTATAAAAACTCAAGGCTTCCTCATAATTCCCCTTGACCTCTTGAATTAATCCTCTATAGAAAAATATCTTTGAACTATCAAACCCATATTTTAAAGCCTTATTCAGATAGACATAACAACTATCTAATTCATTGGCCTTTTGATATACATTAGCAATCTTGAAATAAGTTTCTCCTGAATTATTGTCAATATCTAAAATCCTTTCTAACTTCTCTATAGCCTCATCATAAAATCCTAATTCTTCATATATCTTTGATAGTTTATAATAATATTCAATATCATTTTCTAGACTATATCTAATATTATTTAAGTACTCTATAGCATCTTCATACCTCTTCATATTCATTAGCTTATCAACTATTTTTATTTTATCTTCCATGAAGCTCCCCCCTACTTTACACCCCTTTTACATAATATATACATATTTAAATTAATTGATATGTTGTTATTTTTATCTAAATGGATATTTTTTACATTATCTATATTCTTCATTAACTTCTAAAATCCTTTATATAAAATTAAATAATAATTTCATGATAAAATACTTTTTTCTTTAAATGATTTATAATAGAATTACTAATATAAAGAAAATACAGAAAACTTAATTAGTGATATGATATTTAAATATAAAAGAACTACCTCTAATAAAGGAATTAATTCCAATTAAGAGATAGTCATCTTTATTTTTTAAAACCCTATTTAAAATTCCTAAACCTTAGCTTATTATATTATACCTAAATCCTTTTTAAATAATCTATTTTCTTCTCTCATTTCATCTATTTTATCATAAGCCCCTATTTCAGACATTTTTGAAAATGTCATTATTAATGAATTTTTTAAAGTCTCTATTGTCCTTATTCTATCATTATGTACTAAAGTTCCATCAAATAAGGGATCTAAATCTGCTGCTAATTTTTCCTTGGCAAAAGCCCTTATAATACTTAAAATTTCATCAGGTCTCACTCCTATATTTTTAAGTATATTAACAAAATTAGGTGCCACTCTTGCTTTAACTTTTTTTGATATTATACTTAATAATAATATTCCACCAATTGCACTATAAATTGCTTCTTCTACATCATTATTCACTACAAAATCATCTACTTTTACATTATCAACTAAGTAAACCATATATTCGCCAGGACTACTGAAATTATCCATAGTTTTATTTTCTTTTACTATCATTTTTCCTATATCATTAATTTCATTCTCTAAAATAGGAATCCCTAAATAATTTCCTAAAGTACATATTACATCTATAGATGCTATTGTATTTAAAATAGCAGTTAAAAAATTATTTCTACTTAATAAGACAACTAATTTCTCCTCTGATATAAATTCATTTATTAGTACAATAGATAAGTTCCTTGAAACTTCAATTAAAAACTCTTTTTTTCTATTTGCTTCTTCACTTTCTTTTATATTGTTGCTATTTTCCTTATCAACGTCATCATCTCTATATATTTTTTCCTTTACCATAAAATACTCCTTTAAAAATTCTTGAAGATATTAATAATTTTACTTTATAAATTGATTTTTTTTCAATTACCTTCTATTTTCATCATTTTAATTATTTTTCTCTATATTAAATAAATTATTATAAATAATTCTCTATAGTTATTAAAGAACATCTAAAAACAAATATAGAAATATTATTTTAATAACTTTTATCTATAAAAAATAAAATTTAAGGACTCCCTTTTCTCCTTTTTATTATCAAATTATAATTGTAATGTTTACATTATATAAAATAAAAAAAACCTTATTTTTTTCCTAAAAAAATTTAAGTAAACCTTATTTCTCAGCCCTGTCTATAAGTAACTTAACAACGTTCATTGTTTGTTAATAATTAAAGAAAATTTATTATGTTTTTTCCACCAATTATTAATCCAAAAGTTACTCTTTTGTAATAATTCAGGAATATAATAAAACTATAGAGATTGACGGAAGCCAATCATAAAAAAACAATAATTTTAAATAGATTTTCAATATTTTAGTGCAAAGGGGGAAATAATATGTTATCATTATTAGGAATCGTTTGTGGAGTTTCAGCAGTATTTTTTGCAGGTTCTTTCTTAGCTAAAGACAAAAAAATACAATGTTTTGAAAACTAATAACTAACTTAAAATTATATTTCAAAAAAGATACTTAAAATTTATAAAACTTAAAACTTAAAAACTTAATTAAAAATTATATTTTAAAAATTATTTAAACAGCAATTATATTTATTTTATTCAAAAATCCTAGGTATTTTCGAGTTTTACCTAGGATTTTTTATGCTTATTTTTGAATAAAAAATCTATAAAATAGGATTCTTAAAATCAACTATTTTATAGATTAAAAATAATTCTAAGTTTATTCTAATTCATTTTTTCTCTTCATAAATAAATATATAGGTAGTCCAATTAATGTTATAATAACTCCTCCTATAGCTGTAAAAGTACTTTGTTCCCCTGCCATAAATAATTGATTTATAATAACAAATGCTCCACCTAATATAGCTATTATTGGAATTATAGGATATCCAATAACCTTATATGGTCTATTCATATCTGGTCTTGTTTTTCTTAATTTAATTACTCCTGCAAATATCATTATGTAAAATATCCATACAGTAAATATAGTTAAATTAGTTAATAAATTAAATTTTCCTGAAAGAGCATAAATTATTGCTAGCACTACTGTTAACATCATTGCATTTCCTGGAACTCCACCTTTATTTACCTTAGAGAAAACCTTACTAAAAGGAATTGTTTTCTTTTCTGCTAAAGCATAAGTTACTCTTGGTCCTGTTAATAAGTTTCCACTCATATTTCCGAAAACTGATATTAATATCCCTACTGATACTATATTTCCTCCAATTGAGCCAAATATTTTTTGTGCTACTAAAGAGGCTGGTGATGGTACAGTTGCCATTACTGAAGCTGGAACAACCCAAAGATAGGATATATTTATTGCTAAATATACTGCCATAACAATTGATAATCCACCTATTATAGCTTTTGGTAAATCCTTTCCTGGATTTCTCATTTCTCCTGCTATAGCCCCAACATTTATCCATCCATCATAAGCAAATAAAGTTGCTATTAAAACTTCCCCAAGAGCTGCCCCTATACTTGTATGTGGACCTATTAAAGGAGTTATTATATTGTTTGAACCTGTTCCTTTTATAAACCCAAAAATTATTATCAAAATTAACGGTAATAATTTACATATAGTTGCTAAAGTTTGAATTACCCCTCCAAATTTTGAACTAATTACATTTAAAATTAATATAAATATTATTATACCTACTGCTATTGGCATTTTAAAATGAGAATTTCCTAGCATTGAAGCTGATTGTTCACCAAATATTACTGCTCCTGATGCTATTATTCCCGGAAAATACAAAACTGTTTGCATCCATCCTGTTAAAAAAGATAATTTCTCCCCATACATTTCTCTCATGTAGACCATCATTCCACCTGTTTCTGGCATGGCTGCTGATACTTCTGCTGCTGTTAATCCAGCTGCAATTGTAATTAAGCCACCAAGTATCCAAGCAATTATACCTAGTCCAGGACCACCATGAGTAGAACTATATATTGCCTGAGGTTTAAAAAAGACTCCAGATCCTATAACAACACCTATAACAGTTGACAATGCAGCTGATAACCCTACAGTCTTCTTTAGTCCATGTCCTTTTGTCATCCAACTTCCTCCTTTGTACTTTTTAACCTCTACCATAAGTAGAAATTATTTTTCTTTTGTATCATAACTTATATTATATCCTATATAAATATTTTCATCATTATAATAATTTAAATAAAATTATTTTAAATTGAGTTTCACTTGATAATTTATAGAAATTATTATATCATTAAAGTATACCATTAATTAACATGATAATTTCTATACTGGGAGGTCTACTATTGAAAACTCGTGAACAATATGAAAAGTGGTTAAATAAAAATATAGAAGGATGGACAAAATCTACCGAAAGTAATTTTATAAATATAGTTCTAAAAAGTGGGAAAAAGGAAACTGTAGAATTATCCTACTTTGCAGAACCTAATAAAGGTAAATTTACAAAGGATGAACTTGTTATTGCCTTATTAAATAAAAAATATTAAAAGGGGGTATATCAGAATTATAGATATATCCCTTTTAACTAGTTATATATCTGTCTCAACAGATATATAACTATGCTTTTAAAGGTGCTGTATCAAATTACAGATACATCCTCTCTGCCTTTTATCTAGCTATATAGGTTCATCATTTGTGACCACTCACCTACGTAAAGAAGCTCTAATATTTTTTCTACAACAGTTTCTAAAATTTCCAAACTCACTTTGTTCAAACAATGGAAATTTTTTCACGAAACTATTGTTCAAAAATAAAGAGCTTCTAGTACTAGTTCAATGGTCACAGCATTTTGTACCTATATAGCTATCTCGGCAGATAAAAGTAAATATAAATTAAGGTGCTGATTTGATTTGGTACAGCCCCTTTTGTTCTACTTCTTATAATTAATGCTAAATACTTCGTATTCATAATTTAATTTATATCCCAACTTTCCTACTAATTTTACAGATATTAAATTAGCAGCATCCCAATTAGGATAAATTCCTCTATCTAAGCATTCACTAATTAATGCTGAAGATACTATAGTTGCAAATCCTTTATCTCTATAATCTTTACAAGTATCAACCTCTATTTCTATTCCATCATCATAAATTACATAAGATGATGCTCCAGCAATAACTTTATTTTCTTTTGTTATAAAATAACCTATACCCCTTTTTAAATAATCTTCTTTAGATTTAAATTGTGACATAAAATCTACTGAAATCTCATCAATTAAATAATCATCAAGAAATTTCTCATCTGCTTTTTTTAATGAATATCCTTTAGGGAGTTTTTTTACTAAACTATCTATATAAGCTTTATTTAAATTTTCTTTATGCTTTTTAAATGCATATCTTTTTATTTTTTTTATATCTCTTTGATAGAACTTTTCTAATAAATCTCCCCATTTATTATTTTCAACATATATAATTGAATTTAAAGGTATATTTAGAATCAATTCTTCAGCTTCTTCACCTTTAGGAATTCCTCCAAAAAAGACAAAATCACCAACAATAACTTCTATCATAGTTGGATCTATTAAGTCATCAACCCATGCTTCTCCCATGTGCCCCTGAATATATGTTAAAATAATTTTTTCATCAATGTCCTTAAAAAATTTACTTGCATTTTTTCTTACATTAGAATTTCCTCTATAAATCATAGCCTAGCTCCACTCCAAAAATAATTTACTATTGAACTAATTTTATATTTAAACCTATTTTACCATAATATTACTTAAATTCAATAATTAAATGTAATATAATTAATTTATTCTCCAATTATATTTATTAACTCTCTAAACTTTCCACTATTTAATTCATCACAAGAAAATAATCCTACAACTTTTTCATCTTTAACCATAGCTATTATAGTTTTAATTAATTTATTATCTTCTAAATCTATAGACTTAAAATAAACTTCCTCATTTAAATAGTTAGAAACATTATATCCATTTTTAATAGATAACTCATTAAGCTCTTTTATTATCTCTCCAACTTTTACATCTCTTTTAACTTCATTGAAAGATGCAGGAAGCCTTAAAATCCCCCCCATAGCACTATTTACTTGAGCCTTATAATTCTTTTCTCTTAGATAGTCATTAATTTTATTTTCTGCTACTTTTTCTTCTTTTCTACAATCAATATTTCTAGATAGGGAACCTATAGCATCTATTTTCCACTGGTTATCTTCTTTTATTAAAGTAAAAACTTCACTTTTATTTTCACATCTCACAAAAACACTTATTTTATTAGTTCTAATAAGTTCCTCTATTTCAATAGATTTAACATTCCCTAACTTATTTCCACTTAAATAAGTTAATTGTGTTACATCATTTTCTTTTAGCTCATAAAAATTCATTGATACTAAATTGCTTATATAATCTAAATCTCTATTATTTAATGCATTAATATATTCCTTTAAAATTTTTTCTATATTTTTACTTTCTTTATTAAACTCCTTATGTTTTTATCTTTGTTTAATCTTTTTAAAGCATCATAATCACATGCTAACTCACAATCTATATTCATTACTTTTAAGAAAACATAAATGAAAGGATTGAACCAGTGTATTATTCTTATAATTACTGCTATAATGGCTATTAAAGTATGCTTATTTTTTAAATGCATTATTTCATGTAAAAAAATATATTTAATTTCTTCCTCATCTAACTTTACTTTTAAATCATTTGGCATAATTATTTTAGGATTAAATATCCCATAATATTATTAGTTTCTTTTCCTAAGTTTTTTAATTTAATATATGAAAAAAAGCCATAATTCCCTAATAAAATTACTATTACTAGCCAAGAAAAACTTCCTATATCTTTTAATATTTCTTGATTACCATTTATAACTTCATTGGATTTTATGACTTTACTTTCAATGTTCTCTTTGTTGAAATTTATATTATTTTCTAAAAAACTACTATTATTAACCCTCTCATCACTACTTATTTCATTTATACTTTCATCCTTACTACTACTTTGAGTAAAATAACTTTCTACTGACTTATTTACCATAGAATAAATACTTAAGCTACTTTTAGGTCCATAAGGCATTAAAAACTTTAACAAAACTATTATCCATAAGGAATAAATTACTTTAGGAGAAACTTTCTCCTTCAAAAAAAATCGTATAACTAAAATTACTAAGCCTAATATAGTCGCATCTATTGATCCCTTAATTATAAAATCAAATAATTTCTCAAATCCTCCCATAATCTAATCCTCAATTTTTTCATTTAAAATTTTTCTAAGTTCATCTATATCCTCTTTAGATATATGCTCTGATTTAACAAAATTTAAAATCATAGAGTTAAAAGACCCTCCAAAAACTCTCTTCAGAAAACTATTACTTTCTGCCTTGATATATTCTTCTTCCCTTATTAGAGCATAATAAAGATACTCTTTTCCCTCCTTTTCGTACCCTATTACCTCCTTATTTAAAAGCCTACTAATTAAACTTTTAATTGTAGCAGGTTTCCACATTTGTTCACTACTTAAGCTTTTTATAATGAAAGCTGAAGTAGTCTTTGGATTTTTCCAAATAATTTTCATAACTTCCCATTCTGCATCAGATACTTTAGGTAAATTTCTCATCTGACTCTCTCCCTTCCTTAAAATTACATTTGTAATTTATTTACAGTTTACACTTGTAATTCTTATTTGTCAACACTTAAATTTTGTACTTATATGATGACTATAACTAATATCTCTAATACTCCAATTTCCTATAAACTTAAGACAAAAAGACACAAGAATTAAGTAAAAATAAGTAAAATTGAGATAAAATCTAAGCTTTATCTTAATTGATTTTTAGTTTGTTGAATAAAATAAAAAATCCAGTAGGAAATTAAAATAATCTCCTGCTGGATTTTTGAAAATTAATGTTACCTAATCACTAATATCTTGTAATCAACTATAAACTTATAAATATAAGTTTATACAGCTTGATTCAAGATTCTATCTAAATCTAAATTTAAATTCATTAGCTACATCTTAAAACATAAGCTGGCGGTATATTAGCAATAACTCTATCTTTATCTATATCATTAAAGTATTGCTTAAACAAACCTATTTTAACTAAAGAATATTGAAATGTTATAAACTTAGCTCCATCCTTATTTACTATATTTTTAGTTTTTTCTAATATAACACTTGATATTTCTTTATCTAAAGATGTAAATGCTAACCCAGACACTATATAATCAACTTTATTTACTCCAAATTTTTTTAGATATTTGTCCAAATTCTGAGCACCATCATTTATAATTTTAACGTTGTTTCTATGACCATATTTTTTCTTAAGAATTTTATAAAATTCTTCATTAACTTCTAAAGCTATGAATATAGTATCATCTGATATTCTTGAAAGTAGCTTTTCCGTAAAAGAACCTAATCCTGGTCCATACTCAACTATACATTTACTATTCTTAAAATCTATAGTTTCAATCATTTTCTCAGCAAGTTGTGCACCACTAGGTGCTATTGCCCCAACATTCTTGGGATTTTTCACAAATTCCTTAATAAACTTCACTAAAACACTTCCTTAATTTAAATTTTCCCCTTATTACTTATAAAATATCCTAATTTAAATATTCCCTTCGAATACTATTTTACCTTATGTCTCCTATATGCACTCTTCTAAATTTCTATAATCTAGAGATAAGCAAACACAAGTCCTCTCTATAACTCCCACTAAAATTTAACTAAAATTAAAACTCTGTCTAAATTAAGTGTTCATTTATAGTTAATATTACCATAAATTCAATGATTAGTATACACAATTAATTACATAATATTACCAAGATATTATTATTGAACTATCATTCTTTTCTACTTTATAATTTTTAGCTTCTAATATGTTAATAACCTCATTTAATGGTTCAAAAGAAATTTTAATAGAACTTTCTATTTTTGTTGATTGTATTGCTTCTATTATTAATTTTAATTCTTCTTTTATTCTTTCTTTTCTAGCATTTGTGTTTCTCTCAGCAATTTTCTCAGCTGGCATTAAACTTCCTATTAAATCATCTAATCCTTCTAAAGTATTCATCTCTTCTTCCTCCTCGGTATAAAAATCTTCCTCACTACTATTATAATTATTTTCTTCTATAATCTCATTACCTAAATCTTCTATTTCTTCCCCTAATTCAATATACTCATTTTCTTCTTCAGTCTCTTCATCTAAATTATCTTCTATATAATTTTCATTTTCTAATATGTCATCTTCTAGAATTTCTTTTAATTCATCTATTTCTTCTATAGTTTCAGGTTCTTTTTCCACGTCGTCTAATTCTTCTAAGTTTTCACTTTCCTCTATAGGTTCTTCTTCTGTAATCTCTTCTATAATTTCTTCCTCTTCTAATTCAATTTCTTTATTACAATCGGCTTCTTCATTAATATTTTGTGAAACACTAGCCATTATTTCATTTATAGTTTGATTTTCATCCAATTCATCATAAGAATTTAATGAGTCCCTAGTTTCATCATCCTCTATTATTTCTAAATTATTATTTGGAATAATTTCTTCTTCCTCTTCAATAAGTCCATATTCTCTTCTTATACTATTAACATCAATAACTTGAGTTGCTTCTAAATCTTCCTCATAATTATCAAATACAATTTCTTCTACAATAGGCTCTTCCTTAATTTCTTCTTTCTCTTCATTTTTAACTATTTCCATATTAAAATTAGCAATCATTATTTCTTCAAAATTATTTATATTATTAGTGAAGTTTGTAGACTTCCAAACCTTATAATTTCTGAATCTTTCTTCAAATTGTTGATATTTATTTTTTCCAAATGATGCAATTACTTTTAATAAAATATCTGATCTTGAATAATCTTTTTCCTCATATTCATAGGTAATTTCCTTTAGAAAACTATCAACAAGTCTTCTTGCCTTTGCATCTTCCAAGAAACTAAATAAAATTGAGCATTTAACAACTCTAACTTCTTCTTCAGTTAACTCTAAAAATCTATATGCAGTTGCTATTATAGCCATAGAACTATCTATAAAAATTGCTTTTTTTAATTCTATTAAATTACTATTATTATTAAGTGCCATATGAATTGCATTCATAGTAACTTTATAAGGAAGTCTTTTATTTATTATGCTTACAGAATACCAATCTGAAAGTTCCTTTAAGAATTCAAATTCATTACCAGACTTCTCTCTTAATACTTTATCAACATAGCTTTCTACTTGATATCTAAAATTTACTTTACATTTTATTAAACTTAAAAGCACTGAATTCATTGCTAGAGTTTTTCCAATAGGAACATCTAAATCTAATTCTTCATTTGAATAATTTTTATAGAAGTACTCAATAGCATAGGAATAATAAATAGCTTTAAGCATATTTCTTTCTGTTTCTGTATTTAATAACAAACTAATTGTTTCATTCTCTAAATTTAATAAGTCAAAATCTTTTTTATCTTCTCCATTTTCATAAATAAGCTTTAAATTTCCATATTTCTCTTCTAATCTAATTATTTCATTAATTAACTTTTCTAAAAAATCCATTCTTCCACCTCGTATCATTTGTACCTATATAACAATAGCTTATCTCTAACAACATAATTAGAAATAAGCCTTACTATTATTTTACTCATCTTAGCTATTCCGAAACAATTACTAGCTATTTCTTAGGTAAATATATTATGTCATATTTCTTACAATTATAGTTTACAAAAAATTAACTTTACTATCTTCACTTAAAGTATTTGATAAATTTCATTTACACCTTATAGATTTCTTATGCTCTCTTTTTCTAGTATAAACTTCTCCATTCATTTTTTGTTAAACTCCCCTTTAAAATTCATATCACAACTAATTTTTGTAATATTCTACTTATGCAAACTAGACATATCCCCTAGATAACTTCCATTAAACTTTATATGAATTTTTACTGCCTAAATTAGTTCTCAGTAATCTTATTTCTTTACATTCTTAATAATATAATAAAAAGCTACACCTAAAATTGATGTAGCTTTTTTGCTTATATTAAATTCTTTTCTTCTATAAATTTATCAAGTTCTTTTTCATCTGAAAGTAATTTACATGTATTATAATATGTAAATTTATCATTCATTGTAAAACCTGAAAGTGATTGATTTTTTATTCTTTCTATTAACTTCTCATGTTCTTCTTCTAAATTGTTATAAAATCTTTCTATATAGTCCTTAAATTTTTTAGTAGTTACAAATTCTTTCTTAGCTATATCATCCATGCTATTTGCAAGTATATATAAATTATTTACTATATTTCTTTGATCTTTAACGAATTTATTTATATTTTCATCATTTATAGCTCTATTATTAACTAAAATTTTATGTTCCATTGCCCTAGATATATTTAATACATTTTTTATAGCAATTTTATTCTCTTCTAACTGTTCTATATTTTTTAATTCATTTATTGCTCTCTTAACACTTTTATTATATCTAGACATAAACACTTTAGTTTCTTTTTCTATATCATATGGGAAAATAACTGCACTACATATAACTGCTATTATTACTCCAATCACTACAAATAAAATTCTTTCCTCAGCTAATCCTAATGTATTAAATGAAGACATTCCATAAATTCCAAGTGCTAAAATAGTAGTACATGTATTTTTTATAATATCATTTTTAACTATACCCATTATATAGAAACTAATCATTATTACAGCTAATCTAAGAAGTTCTCCTGGTATTAAGGCAAATGCTATAAAGAATATAGCTGCCCCTAAAATAGTTCCATATATTCTATTTATTCCTGTATGTTTTATATGATCATTATAAGGTACTGCTGCCATAGCTATAGTTAATACTATCCAATAAGTATACTCACCACCAACTAATTTACTTATAAAATAAACAACTGAAATCATTAATGCCATTCTAATTGAAAAGCTAAATCTTAAAGAATCTTTACTTGTAGCTGCTTTAATCATATACCAATTTGCTGGCTTTTCTATCTCTAGAATACTATTTCTATATTCTTCATTTTTATGAATCATCATTGCATCTTCTACATAATAATCAAAGCTTTCTAAAACTTTGAATAATTCAAATAATAAGTAATCATCTTCACTTTTCTTTTTATATTTCTCATTGATTTTATTGAATTCCTTAATAAATTCCTTTGAATCAATTTCTTCATCTATAACTTTTTTTAGGACTGCAAAAAAGTTATCTAAATCTTCTAATACTTCATCATAAATCTTATCCTTACCATTGGCTTTTCCTAAATCCTCTATAATTAATTCAAAGTTTTCTAATATACTTAAAAAATTCAGTTGAATCTCTTCTATTTTAGTAAAGTGAAAATAACTATCTCTTCTTTCTAAAATAGAATTATTCCATTTTTTAATTTCTTCACTTACACTTTCCTTGTACTTATCTATAAATTCATTATTTCTAATAGCTTTAATTTCTTTTCTTAATAGTTCTACTATGCCTTTTAAACTACCCTTTGCTATTTTATTTCCCTTTTTCCCATTGATTAAATATTGTAATAACATTGCAAATAATCCACCAAGTATGAATCCTATAAATCTAAGAGGGACTTCTTGGTGATGTGGTACATGATTAAGCATTAATATATAAGCAAGTAAAAAAGGTTGGTATACAGAACTTTTTAAATCTGACATAGAAGCATAAGTAGTTACAAAAATACCTATAAAATTCACTATAAGACCTAAGTAAATATTAAAAGTTGCCACATAAGTGCAAATACAAATAACTATAATTAGCACCACTAAATTAATAGTATTTTTCAATAAGTTTCCTGTTAAATCTTTACCTAAAAGCATAAAACTAATAAGCACGATACTAACACCAACAGTTACATTTTCTTCACCTAAAAACGTCTTTGCCAAAAAAATAAAAATCATCATTACTACAAATAGTAAAGTTGCTTTTTTTATAGCTCCACTCATATTTTTTCTCCTTTGTTAATTAAATAGTTCCCTTGTAAAATATTCTATTTTAGATTTAAATTATACCATATATATTTTTTATATTTACTACAAAATTATTTTTTCTTTTAATATAAAAGACCATCATTACAATAATGATAGTCTTTAACTAAAGATAAATTATCTTCTGTTACGTTGTTCTTTTTTAGCCTTTCTACATGGTGCACATCTTGTTGGTTCATTTTCAAAACCTTTTTCCTTATAAAATTCTTGCTCTCCAGCAGAAAATGTAAATTCATTCCCACACTCTCTACATACTAATGTTTTATCTTCCATTTATAAATTCCTCCTTGAAATTAAAGACCTATTCCATTAATTTTTTCCCTAATTTATAAAAATTTATTCATCTATAATAATTCTTTACTTTATCTATTTAATAGTGCTTTATTGTAATTAATCTTAATATCTCAAACATATACTTATACTAAATTTAATTTTAGTTATAAAATTAGGAGATTAAAATGAAAAAAACTTCTACTTTAATTTTGAACTTGCTTATGGCTTCAGGGATTTTCTCAACTATATCTATAGCCAAAGGAAAAAAGAAGAATAAGCCTAAAAAAATAATTGCTAGTTATATTCCTCTATATGAAAAGTGGAAAGCAGAAGATATTCAAGGGTATAAATTAACTGATGCTATTATAGCTTTCGCTAAATTTGATGAAAATAATAGAATTTCCTTTGATAAATATAATCAAACTGAACTAGAAGAAGTTAAAAGATTAACTAACTTATATCCTCATTTAAACATTAGCTTATCTATAGGTGGCTGGGGGGTAACTGAATTTAGTGAAGTGGCAGCTTCAGAAGAATTAAGAGCTCTTTTTATCTCTGATTGTATAGAACTTTTAGAAACTTATAATATGAATGGAATAGATATAGACTGGGAATATCCCGTAGGTGAAAACTGGCTTCCTGATGTAGATAGAAGTTGGAATGATAAGGTAAACTTCACTAAGTTAATAAGAGAATTTAGAGCGGAATTAGATAAACTAGAAAAGATAAATGGAAAGGAATATATATTATCCTATGCCTCTGGTATCAATGAATGGGCTATAACTAACTTAGAATATAAAGAAGTCTTTCAATTAGTAGATAGAATAAACTTAATGGGTTATTCTTATGAAGGTTCATGGTCAACAAGAACTGGACATGCTAGTGCCTTATATCCTTATAGTAGCTCTTCCTATTATAGTTTAAACTCCTCAGATGCTGTAGAATTATTTATAAAATATGGAGCAAAGAAAGATAAATTAATTCTAGGTGTGCCATTCTTTTCTCAGGACTGGTATGGAGTTAACAATGTTAATAATGGCTTAGGACAAAAATTTAAAGGTTCAAATAACTTGAATATGGGTTATACTAAACTAAAAAATGAATTTATAAATAAAAACGGCTTTATACGACATTGGGATGATGAAGCAAAAGTACCATATTTATTTAATAGTGATATGTTTATTTCCTATGATGATGAAGAATCTATTTGCTATAAAGCTAATTATGTTTTAAAGAAAAACTTAGGTGGTATAATGAGTTGGCAATACCTTCAAGATAGAAGTGGTGATTTATTAAAAGTTATAAATGAAATCCTAAATTCGTCTTATAATGAATGGAAAGCAGAAACTAGTTATAAAAAAGATGATATTGTTCTTCATAATTGTATTGAATATAGATGCTTAGCTGACCATAAGTCACTAATAAATTGGGCTCCTAATAAAGCTAATACCTTATGGACTATAGTATCTAAAAATAAGCACTAAACTATAACTGACTAATGTTTATCATCCTCCAATCTTCTATAATCTGGAGATAAATAACACAAATCCTTAAATAGCCTCCTCTAAAATTCTTCTTGAGTAAAAATTCTATTTAAATTAAATCAGTTTACTAAAAAGGGAGCCCTTATAATAGCTGAAAACAGCTTTATCAGATAACTCCCTTATTTATTTAATTATTCACCAAATACTTTTTTCTTCATCATAAGTCCTGTTTTACTAATAGCAACTCCACCAAGAGCTGTTTCTCTTAAGGTTTCTGGAAGTGCCTTACCTACTTGAGACATAGCTATTACTGTATCATCAAATGGTATTTTTGATTCTATTCCAGCCATTACAAGGTCTGCTGCACATATTGCACTTACAGCTCCTGAAGCATTTCTTTTTGCACAAGGAATTTCAACAAGTCCTGCAACTGGATCACAAACAAGTCCTAAAATATTCTTTATAACTATTGCTGCTGCATTAAGTGACATTTCTGGTGTTCCACCCATAAGTTCTACAAGACCACCTGCTGCCATAGCTGCTGCTGAACCACATTCTGCTTGGCATCCACCTTCAGCTCCTGAAAATGTAGCATTCTTTCCTATTATCATCCCAACAGCTGAAGCTGCTAAAAGACCATATAATAGCTCCTCATCTTGAAGCTCTAATCTTTCTTTAGCTGTTAACATTACAGCTGGAAGTATTCCACAGGAACCAGCTGTTGGACAAGCGACTATTTTCCCCATAGAAGCATTAACTTCTGATGAAGAAAGTGCCATAGCCATAGCTAATATAGCTCCATTACCTGTAAATGATTTTCCTGACTCTAAATACTTTTGAAGCTTAAAAGCATCTCCTCCAATTAATCCACTAAGAGAATAAACTTCCTTTTCTCTTCCCTCTGATGCTGAATTTTTCATAACAGCTAAAGTTTTTGAAAGCTTTTCTAAAACCTCTTCTTTTGAAAGATTTTTACTTTGCATCTCACATCTTAAAGCATATTCACTAAGCTTAATTCCTTCTTCTTTACATATTGCTAAAAGTTCTTCACCTGTCTTTGCAATTCTCATGTATTATTCACCGTCCTCTTCAATATTTATAAGTATAACTTTGTTTATTCCATCTATCTCTTCTATTTTCTTTATAACTGCTTCATCAATTTTACTATCAATCTCTAAAGTCATAGTAGCATCCATGCCCTTTTGAGTTCTTGAAACATTCATAAATGCAATATTAACTTCATTTTCACAAAGAATGCTAGTAACCTTATTTACAGTACCAAACTTATCATCATGACATGTAATAAGAGTAGGATATGCTCCTGTAAAACTAGCTCCCTTACCGTTTACTTCAACTATTTCTATACTTCCTCCTCCTATTGATGAACCTAATACCTCACAAACCTTTCCTGATTCACCGGTCATAATAAATTTAACTGTATTTGGATGATAATCACCTAAATCTCTTTCTATAAACTCAAAATTTAATCCTTCTTTCTTTGCAATTAAAATAGATGCTCTAAGTCTTTCATCATCAGGTTGCATACCTAGTATTCCAGCAAGTAAAGCCTTGTCTGTTCCATGGCCCTTATAAGTCTTAGCAAAAGAACCATGAAGCAAAAATTTAACATCTACAATTTTTTCTCCTGCAACAGCCCTAGCAACTTTTCCAAGTCTAGCTGCACCAGCTGTATGAGATGATGATGGCCCAACCATTATTGGACCTAATATATCAAAAACACAAACATTATTCATAATTATCCCCTTTCTTTATTCAACAATGGTTTTTATCTAATGACTAATCTCTGTAATACTCCACTCTTTTGCAAAGTAGAGATAAACAAATACAGTTCACTAGATAGCTTCCACTAAAATTCAAATAGAATTTTTATTCTAGCTGAATTTTAGTGGAAGTTTATATTGAATATAGGGTAGATTTCTCTACCCTATATTTATTTCTCAATTTAATATTATATTTACTTTAAACTACTATAAGCTCTTCATCTTCTCCTTGAGTAGCTCCCTCACCATCAGTTGCTTTATTACCTCTGATTTGATCTGCTCTCATTATCTTATAATTCCTAAATATGAAATATCCTATCATACCTGCAATTATGTTAAGAACTACTATTATAGCTGCTGCAATTAAAACCTTAACTGCTGGGTTATATGCAAACATTACAGCAAAACCAGCTATTGGAGTTGCAGTTCCTGGTGTGTTATTTACAAGTCCCATTGATGCAATAACTATACCTGATAAAGCACCACCTATAAAATTAGTTACATATACAGGAATTGGATTTGCAGAAATTATATCTGCCTGTGTCAATGGCTCTATAGCCACTGCAATAGTGTCTTTTTTGCTTCCAAATTTCATTTTTCCAAAGAATACAAAATTCATAAATGATGAACCAAATACTGATAATGCTCCAATTGCCATTGGAAGCCCTGTTAATCCAAGCATAGCTGTTAAAGCCATTGAACTAAGAGGTGCAGTAGCAACTACTGTAATTAATCCTCCAAGTATAATTCCCATGATTATTGGACTAGCTGATGACGAAGCTGTTATAACTCCTCCAATATTTTGAAGAGTTGTATTTACAAGAGGATTTGATATTTGAGCTATTCCCCTTACAAGTGGTGCTCCTACAACAATAATAACTATTAAATCAAGACCAGCTGGTATTTTCTTTTCTAGGAACTTTATAACGAATGATCCAAGATACCCTGCTATAAATCCTGGTAATATTCCAAAACCTGAACATGCAAGACCTGTTAGTACTGCATATACTGGTGAAACTCCAAGTGCCAATGGGACTAAAATTGCTGCTGCAACTCCTCCAAGACTTCCATTTGCTGCACCTACAGCTTCTAAAAATGGTATTTTAAGAACTTCTCCAAAGAACGCAAAATGGAAAGCTTCAACTAAGAAACTTGCACAGGCAGCATTTGCTAGTGCTCCCATTGCTTTCATTCCATGGGGAGCTTTGTAACTAAATAATGTAAAACAGCCAAGAACCACTAATAATAACAACGTTCCAAATAAGATTTGCATAATAATATCCCCCTTACTTAATTTTTTAACATAATCATTTTACAACAAATTTCGACTAATGGAAATGTTTTCACCATATATTTTATATAATTTATATTTTGTTATATTTTTTAACATAAACATAACATTTTTGACACTATAATAATTATTCATCTCAAGTATACTTTTTTATTTTACTTTTTCATTAATAATATTACTTTCTAGATTTTTACTACTTTAATCTAAATTAACTTAAATCTAAAATTTGAATAAATATTTATTTTTTTAGAATAAATATAATATTTTGATAAATTTTATGTTTTCATATTTATTATATTTTTCTACTTTTTTTCATTTGATTTATTCATATTTCCCTGATAAATTTCCTGTAATACTTTAATACTCCATAAGTTAGAAATAAATAAAAAATATATACTATACTAAATAACTTTTAGTAAATTCAAATGAAACATTCTATCTCAATTAGTTTTATTTTATCTCATAGCTAGATGCTGTAATACTTCTATCTTCTATAAGTAAGAGCTAAACAGCCTCACCCTTGTAGATAAGTTTGACTAAGCATTCAGATGGAGTGAAAACTCCACCTGAATTAAGTCTACATTTATAAAAGTAAAAAAAGTTCTAAAACAAAACTAAAAATAGCTTTATTCTAGAACTAATTTCTAAATTTAAGTTAATCTTATTTCTAAATTATTTTATTATTAAATTAATAAGTCTAGTTAATTCTAATCCTTGAACTGGATTTACTATAGCTTCTCTAATATCATCAATTCCTACGTCAATTCCATCTATTTCAGAACTTGTAAAATCTATACTTTTCAATTTTGTTTTGTTAAAGTAAGAATTAACTAAATTTACTTTTTCAAATTCAACCTTATCTAACTTAATTTCTTGCATAATAGCTTCTTCCATATTGGATTTAATAAACTTAACAGACTTCATTTTAGAAAATGAAAAATTAATATATTTAGCTAAATTATCTTTAAATAATATATCTTTAAAGCTACACTCATCAAATCTAGCTCCTATTAACTTGCAATTTTTAAACTCCACTCTCTCTATAATAGATGCTGTAAAATCAACATTTGATAAATCACAATTTTCAAAAATCGTATCTAATAAATCAGTATTACTAAAAGTACATTGATTAAAAATGACATTTTTAAAAATACAAGAGTCTATAGTTATTCCTCTCTCATCAACATCTTCTATTCTATTATCCTCAATTATTTTCTCTAGTAATTTTTCTTTATATTTTAGTTCTTCTTTTAAGTTATCTAATTCTTCTAGCTCTCCAATTATTTTAGGATTTTTTATTTTCATAATAACTTCTCACTTTCTCTTTATTAGTCCTTATATTTATTTTAATTATAACAAAATAATATGTTACTTTTTATATTTTCAAATCCTTTTAATCAATGTAGGTATCTCTAAAAAATAATTAATCAAATAAAATTCTATAATTTTACACTATTTACTCATTAAATAGGATAAAAATATTCCTCCATTAATTTACTATTAATTAACAAAATTGATCTATTTTATTTTAAACTCTTTAGTCATAATGTAGGTGCAAAACATATTACTTTATTACATATTTCTCTCCCTTTTGGAACTTTTATTATTTTTAAATCGTCTTTTAAGTGAAAAGAAATTAAGGAGGCTAAAATGATTGATGAATTAATCTTAAAAAAAGCTAAGGATGGAGATTCTGAAGCTTTTTATAAACTTATTGAACCTATAGAAGAAAAACTTTATAAAACTGCCTATATTTATGTGAAGAATGAAAGTGATGCTCTAGATTGTCTTCAAGATGCTATTATAAAAGCTATAAAAAATTTAGATAGACTACAAAGTCCTCAAAGTTTTAATTCTTGGATTACTAGAATCCTAGTTAATCAATGTAAGGATTACATAAAAAAATCTAGTAAGACCATTCCTATTGATCTTTTAGAATTTGAAAATGAACTTATAGATTATAACTCATTTCCTATTGAAAAAAATATAGATTTAAATACTGCCTTAGAAGAACTTAAAGATAATGAAAAAGAAATTATTAAGCTCAAATATCTAGAAGATAAATTACTTAATGAAATAGCTACTATTACAGAAAAACCTATTGGTACTATTAAAAGCACCTTAAATAGAAGTTTAAAAAAATTAAAGTTAATTTTAGGAGGAGCTTAGTATGGATAAAAAAGAATTTGATGAAATAAAAATTCCAAAAAACTTAAAAGAAACAATTAATCTTTCTATAAAAAAAGGTTATAAAGAAAAGAAAAAAGCAAAAAGAAATAAAAAATATAAAATTCTAGCTGCTTCCTTAACTTTAACTGTTGGCTGCGGATTTATAACTCTAAATAATGAATCAGTACTAGCTGCTATTAATGAACTGAAAATCTCTTTGAGTAACTTATTTTCCGAAGAATCTTCAGCTAATAATTATATAAATATTTATGATAAAAAAGTAACTAAAAACAAAATTACAGCAAAATTAAATGAAGTTCTTTTTGATGGACCTTATATAAAAATAAATAATAGCTTCATACTACCTGAAAAACTCATAGCAGATATTGATCAAAGTGAAAATAGTAAAAGTTCTGTACAATGGCAAGTTTCTATAGCTATTAATGGGAAAGATGTACTTACTTCTCAATCTAAAGTTGATGGTTCTATTGAAGGTAATACTATTAATTATATAACTATGCTATCCATTTATGACTTGGAAGATTCAGCTAAACCTAATGGAATTTACGATTTAAAAGATGTTATGAAAATTATAAATGAAAATAATGAAGTTGATCTAACAATCACTTTTTATAATTTTCATATAGTGAAAGATATAAATAATATTGAAGATTTAAATAAAAAAACAAATAATCACTTTAAATTTAACATACGTGTCCCTTTAAAAAACTTAGCTAATGAAAGTAAACTTTTAAATGTAAATAAAAAAATAGAAATTCAATCTAAAAAATTTATTAATATAACTAAAATATCAAATTCTCCAGGTTCTATAAGACTCTTTTATGATATGGATATCTCTTTATTATATTCTAAAAAAGATATTTTTGCTGGTTTTAATATCTATGATGAAAATAATACTCTATTAGAACGATGTACTGAAGTTGGTTCTGGTTATGAAATTGGAGATAAAAGTATAAGCTACGACTGTGAATATAGAAAGTTTAAAGATACCAATAAAATAATTATAATTCCTTTATACTGCCCAGAACCTAATACTGATAAAAGTAATTATTATGAGAAAAAGGAAAAAGCCATAGAAATAAATCTTAATTAAACTTATTACACTTAAAAATTTTAGTTTTTATTAAAATGAATGAAAAATTAGTATTATTATTATCCATTTAAAGCATACTAAATTATAACGATTATTTTTTACCTTGGAGGTAATCATATGAATAGTAAATATGAAGACTTATTTGAAAGTTTAATAAAAGCTTACTATGATGGAACTTTTGATGAAACTGTTTTTACTCTTATGACTGCTCATGAAGTTTCCCCTCAGGAAACCTTCAAAATAATAACTTCTTTATGTGGTGTAACTGTAGAGTTTGATAATGACTATCTTCGTAATCTAAAAAAAGCAATTACTTATTATGTTGTAAATAAACGATTAATCGAAAAGCTTCAATGTATAGATAGTAATTGTGTAAAGGATATTGATAACAAATTTCCTTGTGAAAAAGCTTGTCCTTTCAATGCTTTAACTGTGGATAATGAAAATTTTATAGCTAGTATAAATGAAGAACTTTGTTTAAATTGTGGTTTTTGTACAGACGCTTGTACAAAAGGTAAGCTAATAGATAAAGTAGAACTTTTACCTATTTTAGATTTAATTAAAAATAATAAAGTAGTTATAGCTATTGTTGCTCCTGCTATTATTGGACAATTTGGTGATAATGTTTCAATGGATCATTTAAGATCTGCCTTTATTTCTATGGGCTTCACCGATATGGTAGAAGTAGCCTTTGCAGCAGATATTCTTTCTATAAAAGAGGCTGTTGAATTTGATAAACATGTAAAAGGTCCAAATGACTTATTAATAACTTCC
Organism: Clostridium massiliamazoniense; assembly: GCF_001403635.1. GTDB lineage: Bacteria > Bacillota > Clostridia > Clostridiales > Clostridiaceae > Sarcina > Sarcina massiliamazoniense. Next base: position 533,309 of record NZ_LN879467.1, on the reverse strand, counting down.
TGCTGTTGTCCAATGTGGGTTGGAATGTTAAGAAAAGTTTATGGTGAACTCATACCTAATCTTTCTCCTTCAGTTTCACCAATGATTGCTGCTGGAAGAATAATAAAAAAATTAAATCCAGAAGCTAAAGTTGTTTTTATAGGACCTTGCTTAGCTAAAAAAGCTGAAGCTAAAGAACCCGATATTAAAGATGCTATTGATTTCGTCTTAACTTTTAAAGAAGTTGAAGAAATATTCCACACATTAAAAATCAATCCTGAGGAGCTCATTCCAATTCCTACTAAAGAATATCCTTCTTTAGGTGGTCGTTCCTATGCTAGAACTGGTGGTGTTACAAGAGCAATTTATGATGTGATTAAAGAATTATATCCTGACAAAGCTAAATATTTCAATCCTATTAAAGCTAATGGTGTCCGTGAATGTAAGGAAGTTTTAACTAAAACTTTAAATGGTGAAGTGAAAGCAAGCTTTATAGAAGGGATGGGCTGCGTTGGTGGTTGTGTTGGAGGACCTAGAGCTAATTTACCTTTAGATAAAGGTACAGAAAATGTAGATAACTTTGCTAGTTCATCTGCTATAAAAGTTCCAATATACAGCTCCTTGCTTAATGATATTCTTTCTAAGCTAAATATCAATTCATTAAAAGATTTTGAAGATGAAGAAAAAATGGCTATGTTCCAACGAAGCTTTAAATAAAAATATAAAAAACTATATCTTTAATCTTAAATTAAAATATTTAAATAATTTCTTATTTATAAAAAGATTTAAGATTCCAAAAAAGTAGGAGTTTTAAATACACTCCTACTTTTAAATATACATAAATTAAATAACTTAAAGACTAGTTTCCCATTCTACACTCTAAACTTCTGCTTGGACTTCCTAAAAGCCAATAGGAATCTCTTAATATAGCTTTACCTAGAAAAGCCAATCCTGACTCTCTATGTTTTTTCACAATTTCTACAGGTTCATCTACTATATTTATTAATCCACCTTCTAATACAGGAAGGTCCTTTTTAAGTATATCTTTATCAGTATCAACTGCTCTCTTAACCTCTAATCCTTTATTAATATCAACAAGGTCTACCCCTTCCATTTCTAGAAGATTTATTAGGTATGAAAGCTCTTCTTCCTCTTTTTTAGACTCAAAGCTATCTGCAGATAATCTTATAGCCACTATTTTATTATCCTTTACAACAGATTTTATCTCTCTAACAATTTCTATTAAAAAAGTAGCTCTTTTTTCTATAGTTCCACCATACTCATCTTCTCTTTTGTTAGTTTTAGAAGATAAAAATTCGTCTATTAAATATCCATTTCCTGCATTTATTTCAATAATATCATATCCAGCTTTAATAGCTCTTTTAGCAGCTAACTTAAAAGACTTTATTATTGACTTGATTTTTTTCACAGGAATATTATTTATATTATCAAAATCCTTTTCACTTGAAGTTCCTCCATGGAAAATCTGAATTCCAGCAACCACTGATTTTTCTTTTATGCTTGCAGCTATTTTCCTTAATCCTCTTATGTGGTAATCACTCCAAATTCCTAAGTTCTTATTGCTTACTCTTCCTTTTTTATCTATAGCAGTTCCTTCTATTATTATAGCTCCCACTGAGCCAACTGCTTTACTTCCATAGTGCATATAATGAAATTCTTTTGGAAATCCATTTTCATCAGCTTTATTACTTGATATAGGAGCCATCACCATTTTATTTTTAAAGTTTAAACTTTTTATAGTGAAATCCTTAAAAGCTCCTTTACCCATAAATATCACTCCTCATTTTAAGATAATTAACCCTTATCCTTTTATTACTTCCATTTTATTTTATATTACCAATGTGACATTATTGTGAATTTAGTATCTCTTTTTATTGAAAAGTTAATAATATTATATATTTTTTAAAATTACTATCCTTCTAATCCTTTGATGAAATGAATAATTTTATGATAAAATATAAAAAATACATCTATGAAATAGTTAATTATTTAAATATATAAACTTATACAATATAGATGTAATATTAAAAGAGGTGACATTTATGAAAGAAATAGTACTAGCAGGTGGTTGTTTCTGGGGTGTTGAAGAATTCTTTTCAAGAATAGATGGAGTTATTGACACAGAGGTTTCTTATGTCAATGGAAGAACTGAAAATCCAACCTATGAAGAGATATGCTATGGAAATACGAACTATGCAGAGGCTTGTCTTATTAAATATAATGAGGATTTAATTTCTCTTGAAGAAATATTAAATAAATTTTGGTCAATTATAAACCCTACCTCTCTGAATAAACAAGGAAATGATGTAGGTAGTCAATATAGAACTGGTATTTATTATTTAGACCCCTTAGATTTAGTTGTTATAAACAAAAGTAAAGAGAACATTCAAAAACAATATGATAAGCCTATTGTAACAGAAGTAAAACCACTTGAAAAATATTATAAGGCTGAGGAGTACCATCAAAATTATTTAAAGAAAAACCCTAATGGCTATTGCCATATAAAATTAGATTAAGAAACTGAAAATTAATTCAGATAAAATTGAAGGGATGTATACAAAATTTATATACATCCCTAATTTTATCTTATTGAAGTGGCTGTAATGGGCCTTTTCCATTTTGCCCTGCATTATACATTTGTCCACTATTAGTTACAAATATCCATTTTATAGAATTACTTACACTTCCTTGTATTTTATAAACATCTATAAGGTATCCTGTTTGACCATCTACTGTTCTATTTTCATAGATATCCATAGCCCAGTTAGTATCATTTATCTGCATTCCTGTTCCTTCTAAATAATCTAACACCTTATAAGTAACATCAAGTTTATTTTGTACTTGAGTAGAATTTTCTATAGCACTCTTAGTTTGAGTCTCCTTACCTACCTCTTGTTCATTAATTGCCAATGGTTCACCACTTGCAATTTCATAAGTTACATTAACTTTTGTAGTATTATAAGTTCCATTATTCTCATTAGTTGCCATTAATGTAGCAACTAAGTCTCCATTACTTTGCTTTGTTTTACTTAAAACTGACTTAAAATTATAACTTGTATTTCCCATATATGCATTAGCAGCAGTTATTAATTGTTCATCAGTAAGTCCATCTAAAGTTTGTTTATTTTGTTGTACATTATTCTTAGTAACTTCTTGCTTCTTAGACTCTATTACTGCTAGGGTACAAAGTCCCCCAATTATTATTATAGTTAGTATCCCTATTAATATATTTCTTACTTTAATTTGTCTTGGTGATAATTCCTTTTTAGTTTTTTTAACTTTTTTCTTTTTTGGTACTTCTTTCACTGCTTTTTTGGAAACGTTCTTTGTATTTTTTTTATCTAAACCCTTATCCCTTTCTCTTGTCTTAGTGGCTTTATTACTTGATACTACAGAACTCTTTGTATTAGAACTTTTTTTTGTTCTTTTAACAATCTCCTCTTGTCTTGTCGACTTTTTCTTTCGTGAATTCTTATCTTTATTCAGCATTAGTCCCCATTGCCAATAATTAAAAAATCTATATTATAATTAACTATACATGATGCACTTTATATATAAATTAAAAAGATTAGATTTTTATATATTTATTGCAACAGTAACCTCCCTCCTAAATATTTTTTTAAAGGCTTTTGCTTACAAACTATTTTAACACTCAGCTTTTTTTTTGTAAATTATCAATACTTTAATAATTTTTTCACCTAACTCTAATTATCTTTATCTTAATATATATTTCTCCTTTTTTTCATATTCGCTCTTATTTTATTAACTTTTACAATAGTTTCTACATTTTTTCATATATTATTATAAAAATTCCTACTAAAAATTTAATTATTAATAAAAAAAATTAAGTCATTAAAATATTAATTAATTATTTCTAAAACCTTTCTTAGAATAAGTATATTATTATAATATTTAAATTATTTTATATTCTAAAATTAAGTAAATAAAGGACTAAACCAAAATATTATAAGTTAATTTTGATATAGCCCCTACTTATTTATTTTTATTAGCCTAATTGTTCATTTACAAATATTTGTATATTAAAAATTGCTCTAATATACGTTTCTCTTATATTATTAACTAAACTTCCAAACACCTTACTTCCTTCAAGTTGATAAGCTTGTACAGGATCTTGTTGCTTGTATCCAGCATTTCTTACCATTTTCTTAAGCTCAGTCATTTCATCAACATGCTCCATCCATAACTTATCAACTACTGATAATAATGTTTTTCTTTGTGCTTGTTCAAAGAAATTTCTATCTAATGCTATTTTCTCTCTAAGAAACTTTTCCATAACAGAATTAATATATTCCTCTAATTCTTCTATATCTCTTTTTCTTTTTAATCTTTCAAAGGATAAAACTTCTTTCCCTGTAGATAAATAACCTAATGATATTTCATTAAATATGTCTAAACATACTTTATTATGAAGTTCTGTATTAGTTTCAAAATCATCATATTCACATTCTTCTTTTTCTAAAGTTCTTTCTACTATACTTTCTACAGTCTCTTTAATCATTTCATCTATATATTGTTCAAGTTCTTCTCCATGTAAAACAGCTTGTCTTTGAGAATAAATTATTTTTCTTTGTTCATTTATTACATCATCATATTTAATAGTTTGTTTTCTCTCATCAAAGTGAACTCCTTCTATTCTCTTTTGAGCTTTTACTATTTGTTTATGAATAAATGGATTTTGTATAACATCAGCTTCACTAAAACCTTGTTTTTCTAACATAGACTTAAGTTTTTCAAGACCAAATACTCTTAATAAATCATCATCTAAAGAAACATAGAATTGAGATTCTCCCTTATCACCTTGTCTTCCAGCTCTTCCTACTAACTGATTATCTATTCTTCTATTGTAAGCTCTTTCAGTTCCTATAACCTTTAAACCACCCATAGCTTCTACTTCTTTAGATAATTTTATATCTGTTCCTCTTCCAGCCATATTTGTAGCAATAGTTATTTTTCCTCTTTCTCCAGCTCTTGATACTATATCTGCTTCTTGCTCATGATATTTAGCATTTAAAAGTTGATGTGGTATTCCCATTTGATTTAATTTAAGTGATAACTCCTCTGATTTTTCTACACTAGGAGTACAAACAAGTATAGGTCTACCAGTTCTATGTGTGTTTATTATATCATTTATTATAGCTCTTACTTTTCCTTGATGACTTAAAAATACCTTATCAGGATTGTCTATTCTAGCTATTGGCTTATTAGTTGGTATTACTATAACATCTAAATTATAAATTTCTCTAAACTCAGCTTCCTCTGTTTTACATGTACCAGTCATTCCTGATAACTTTTTATATGATCTAAATAAATTTTGATAAGTTATAGTTGCTAAGGTTTTTGATTCTGCCTTAATTTCTAAGTTTTCTTTAGCCTCAATTGCTTGATGAAGTCCTTCTGAGAATCTTCTTCCATCTGCTATTCTTCCAGTAAATTCATCTATTATTATAACTTCTCCGTCTTTAACAAGGTAATCCTTATCTCTTATCATCATATAATTTGCTCTTAAAGATTGACTAAGATAATGATTAAGCTCTCCATATTCAACAGAAGCTAAATTTTCTATTCCTAAAACTCTTTCAGCTTTTTTAATTCCCTTTTCTGATAGAGTTATTGCATTTTCCTTTTCATCTTTTTCATAATCCTCAGGAATTAATTTTTTTATGAATCGATCAACTATTCTATATAATTCAGTAGGTTTATCTCCTTCTCCTGAAATTATAAGAGGAGTTCTCGCTTCATCTATTAATATTGAGTCAACCTCATCTAGAACAACAAAATGTAAATCTCTTTGAACCTTATCCTCTTCTTCAACAGCCATATGGTCTCTTAAAAAATCAAATCCTATTTCATTATTAGTAGTATAAGTAATATCACATCTATAAGCTTCTTGTCTTTCATTATGAGGAGTATCTTGTTTTACAACTCCAACAGTTAATCCTAAGAACTCAAAAAGAGGCTTCATTTGATGCATATCTCTCTCTGCAAGGTAATCATTAACTGTTACTATATGTGTACCTTTTCCTTCTAAAGCATTTAAGTATGCTGGACATGTTTCTGTTAATGTTTTTCCTTCTCCAGTTTTCATTTCAGCAATTCTTCCTTGATGAATTACTATACCACCAATTAACTGAACTTTATATTGTTTCATTCCAAGAACCCTTGAAGCTGCTTCTCTACAAACTGCAAAAGCTTCAACTAGTATATCATCTAATGTTTCACCACTTTGCAATCTTCTTTTAAACTCTAAAGTTTTCCCTTGAAGTGCCTCATCACTCAAATTTCTATAGGTTTTATTTAAATTTAAAATTTTATCTGCCGTTTTACTTAATCTTTTTAATTCTCTATCATTGTAACTTTTTATCAACATAGTTTCTCTACTCCACTTTCCTTTGTTTTTATATTTTAACTTTATCTCTTCTATATAATTACTTCAATTAATAGCTATACTACTAATCCTTATTTATTCTATTTCTGAGTATATCTACGTCACACTCCTAATAATTATTTTACTTATTTAAATATAATAAATTATAAAAACTTATCCTAACTTATATTATCACAAATTTCAAACAAAATAAAAACTCATTAATTAAATTAAAATTACAATACAAAATTTCAGTGATTTTATCTAGATGTATCCTTTAAATTAAACTTATTTTTTCTATTAAATCTCCAAATATTTTTAACAATAAAAATATTTTCTTTAACATAATGTTTGCTAAATATATTATTGATAAAAACCGATAATTATAATATTATATTGAAAAATAATCTAAAATAAAATTGTATAAATATCACACTCTAAGCGTAACTATATTCATATTCTATAAAACTATATTAATATTAACTATTTGAGTATATAATATTAATATACATATTAGGAGAAATTTATATATAAGGAGGACTTAAATTTATGCTTAGCAAAATATTTAAAAATAACGATGATGATGATTTAAGTGCTTTAGCTGAAATTGAAATTACTGGACTTGTTCATGGTGGTAACTATGCTCCTAGATTAGTTCTTAGTAATAACATAGAGCTTTTAAATTTTGAAAATCTATATTGGACATATAATTCTAAAAATCCATTTTACAAAAACAAAAGAATTCAAATTCCTATGGAAGAAACTTTTGAAATGAATCCTATTCAGTTAGTTACAAGAATTCTTAATGATTTAAATCTTTATAAAAATGAATTTAGTAAAGCTGAAAAAAGATTTTGCATAAAATGGGTTAGAGATTCTATACTATATTATCAAAATAAAAAAAAGTCTTAAGTATTAATTATAGCAATTCAGGGAAGTACTAAAAATAACATCTTAATATTAAGGAGGAATTATTTTTATGAACAGTCCAATGTTTTGCTATCAATGTGAGCAAACTTTAGGGGGAAAGGCTTGTACTAAATTTGGTGTGTGCGGTAAGTCCCCTGAAATTGCGGCTCTTCAAGATTTACTTATTTATCAACTTCAAGGAATAAGTTGTTTTGGTAAATCTATATTAGATGCTGGTGGATCTATTGATGCATCTTTCATTAAATTTATTGAAAATTCATTATTTACCACTTTAACTAATGTAAATTTTGATGCTGATGTTCATATTGAAATGTTAAAAGAAAGTCAACAGTTAAAGGAGAAAATTAAATCACAGGCTAAAAATTATACTAGAACCAATGAACAAGCAGATTATGTTTTAAGTAATACTAAGGAACAAATTTTAGAGGATGCTAAAAAAGCTAGACTTGATAAAGACAATGGTGAAGATCCTGATGTTAAATCTGTTAAACATACAATTCTTTATGGACTTAAAGGAATTAGTGCTTATGGCCATCAAGCTAGGTTTATAGGTTATCATAGCGATGCTGTAGATAAATTTTACATAACAGCCTTAGATGCCATAGCAAATCCTAAACTAAACTTAACTGAAGCTATAGAACTTATGATTAAAGCTGGTAATATGAGCCTTGAAGTTATGAAAGTTTTAGATGATGCTAATACTGGTGTCTATAATCATCCAACCCCTACAAAGGTTAAAGTAAACAAACAAAAAGGACCATTTATAATTGTATCAGGACATGATTTAAGAGATTTAGAAATGCTCCTAGAACAAACTCAAGGAACTGGAATAAATATTTATACTCATGGTGAAATGCTTCCAGCACATGGTTATCCAAACTTAAATAAATATTCTAATTTAGTAGGAAACTATGGAGGTGCTTGGCAAAACCAACAAAAAGAATTTGATAGCATTCCAGGATGTATACTAATGACAACCAATTGTCTTATGAAACCTAGAGATTCTTATAAAGATAGAATCTTTACAACTAGTGTTGTTGGTTGGGATGGAATTAAACATATTGAAACTTTATCTGATGGAAAAAAAGATTTTTCTGAAATAATTAATAAAGCCCTAGAACTTGGTGGTTTTGAAGAAGATGAACCAACTAAAGAAATCTTAGTAGGTTTTGGTCATAATGCAACCTTATCACATGCAGAAGCTATTGTAGAAGCTGTAAAAAATGGCTCTATAAAGCACTTCTTTGTTATTGGAGGATGTGATGGAGCCAAACCTGGTAGAAATTACTACACAGAATTCGCTAAAAAGGTTCCAGATGATTGTGTTATATTAACACTTGCTTGTGGTAAATATAGATTTAATAAATTAGACTTTGGTGAAGTTTGCGGATTACCTAGACTTTTAGATGTAGGCCAATGTAATGACGTTTACTCTGCAACTAAAATAGCTCTTGCCCTTGCAGATGCCTTTAATACAGATGTAAATAGCTTACCTTTATCAATTATTCTTTCTTGGTATGAACAAAAAGCAGTGGCAGACCTTCTTGCATTACTTGCTCTAGGAGTTAAAAATATGTATATAGGACCTAGTTTACCAGCCTTTTTGACTCCTAATGTTCTTCAATACCTAGTTGATACATATAATTTAACACCTATTTCTATAGCTGAAGAAGATTTAAAAAATATACTTAAACAACAGCTCTAAAAATACATATAAAATAAAATCCATATAGTAAAGATACTCTAATCTTATGCTATATGGATTCATATATTAATATCTTATTATAATTTAATATTTTAACTGTAGAATTTCTCCTAAAATTAAATTAATAATTACATAAAGTAGCCTTTATTAAAATAATTATATTAGAAAATATTTCTCTAGAATATTAGTTATTTTGCCATTACATGTTCTATTTTTAACAATAACACTATATTTAATAGTAACAGTTTTATTAATCCTTATACATCCTATATTTATGCCCTTAGATAAATCCACATTATTTACTACAACTCCATCTACTGTAATCCTACCATATTCTTTACCCGAAATAATATTTTCAGATACTAATTTTACCACTAGCCTTAACAGATCCTTTTATAAATTCTAATAATGGACTTAATACATCATAAATAAAAACTTTATTTAAATCTATAACTTCATTTTTTTACATTGATTTATAGTTAAAAAAGTATTAAAATTTTAATGACTATAGTCACTGACTATAGTCATTAAATAAAAAAGGATGGTTTAATATGTCTAGAAAAGAACAGGCACAATTAACAAAAGCAAAAATATTTAAAACAGCTATAGAGCTAATAAATCAAAAAGGATTTGACAATGTAACTGTCAGTGAAATATGTAAGGAAGCAGGAGTCGCTAAAGGGACTTTTTATGTTCACTTTGAATCTAAGGAAGATATCATAAAAGAAAATTATCATGCAGATATGAGTAATTATGTACTAAAAAACTTTGATAATTTTATTCTAAATGAATATAAAACATTTGCTCAAAAAAATCCTGATAAATCAATCAAAGAAAAAATAGTACAATTTTTAAAATATGAATTTATGTATGCAAATCATATTGGATATGACTTAATTTGTAGAGTATATCTTACCAATCTTTCTGATTCAATAAATGGTAAAAATCATCACTTCGTGAACAGAGAATTCCTTCCTACACTAAAAGAGCTAATTTGTGAAGGAATAGAACATGACACATTTACTAAATATAATGACTTAGATACATTAGTTCTCTATATAGAGAGCTTTGCTAGAGGAATAATGACCACTTGGTGTTTAGCTAAAGGTAATTTTGATATTGTAGAAATTGGAGAAACTCATATCAGAACTTTAATTGAAAATTTATAAGCTTTTACTTAATTTAAGTAAAATTTTAACTTTATTTAAATGCTGATACTATATACATAGAATATGTAATTCCTATCCGCACACTGTAAAGAATAAAGTTATTAAAAATCTATACCTATGAGAAAAACAAAGGAGAAATCAATATGACTACATTTTTAAGAAGTTCAGTTGGTACCATATACTCAGCTATATTCGGTATCATTCTAGGACTTATAAGTTGGATATTTTTATTTTTAGTCTATCTAGGAATACATCTATTTTGGGATGGATTTATTTTAAAAGAAAACAGTAAATTACTAATCTTAACAGTTTGCCTTATAGGTGGACTGCTAGTTGGACTATGTGAAAAATATATTGGAAAATATCCTAAAACAATGGAAGATGTTATAAAAGAATTTAAAACTACAGGTTCTATTGAATATAAAAGTCTACCAAAATCAATAGTTAAAATCTTTACCATACTTTGGTTTGGAGCAACAGTTGGTCCTGAAGCTGGACTTACCGGAATTATAGGTGGAACTTCTACTCTTATTAGTGAATTTTTAAAATTTGGTTTTAAAAGAAAAAGACACAATAAAGTACAAACAAATTCAACTGTAGAAAAAATATTTGAAATTCCTTTATATGGTTTATATAACTTTACAGATGAAAATGATAAAAAGAAAGTAAAAGCTATAAAAAGACTTTTATATGGAACTATTATTTTATTTTCAGTTATTACTCTATTTACTTTAATGAGTTTGGATAAAAAAGTATCTTTTATAACTAAATTTTCACCTTCAATAATAACAAAAGAAGATTTTATATTCTTAATTCCTTTATTTATAATTGGATTATTAATAGTTTTTTATTCTAATATATTGGACAAGATAGTTTTTAAAATATTTAAGCCTCTACAAAAATATAAAATATTACATTCAATTATAGGTGGATTAATTCTTGGTCTCCTTGCTATAACTATTCCATTTGTATTATTTTCTGGAGAACATACACTTAAGGAATTAATAATAAGAAACTCCTCACTTGGTATTGCACTCCTTATATTAATAGGACTAATTAAACTTTTATCTTTAAAAATTTGTGTAAATACTGGTTGGATAGGAGGACCTATCTTTCCTATAATGTTCTCATCTGCTGCTATAGGAATGGCATGTTCTTATATATTTAATATAAGTCTTCCATTTTCAGTAGCAGTAGTTATGGCAACTGCTCTTGCTGGAATTGCAAAAAACTTTAAGCTTACAGTAATACTTATAATTTGGTTCTTTAGTATTAATACCTGGCCTTTTATATTAGTTGTAGCATTTGCCTCTGAATTTATAACAAAAAAATATTTAGTCCCTCTATTTTCTAGAATTAATAAATACCCTTCTATCTAGAAAAATATTTTTTATAGAAATAGTTATTTTAAGAATTATAAAATTTAAATTCTAAAAATCTAATCTATCTTTAAACAAAAGATTAAATTGGATAAAGTATTTTACATACTCAACTTAAACAAGGATGTATTCTAAAAAAGAATACATCCTTATTTAAGTTTCTTTTATTCCATTTGTACCTGTTGCCTCTTTAGCTCCTAACAACATATAATCTAAAGAGTTCTCGGGAGTTCCTTGTGGTGGACTTGTTGTTACTATATAAGTTGATCCTTCATAAGTAACTATTTGGCCTAAAGTGTAAAATGCAGAATTATATAAATTAAATGAAGTTATTCCTAATACTCCTCTCCCTGTAGATTCTGTCGCTCCTTTTTCTGCTATTAATGAATAATCATCTGAATCATCTGGATATTCTCTTGAGCTATTTACATTAGTTATATAAACACTTCCATTATATCTACATTCATTATTACATCTATAAATTTCTCCATAGTCACAATCAAATTTATCTCCACATCGGCAATCATATTCACAATGGTAATCATCATCATAATCGTCCTCATCATCACAGTCAAAATCGTCCTCATAATAACATTCATCATCACATATTGAATTATATTTTATCTCTATATAAGGTCTATTTATAGTGTTATAAGAAGAAAATTTAACCAAAGATGTCTTACATTGTGCTATTCCCTGAATTGTTAAACCTAAATACCCTTCCTTTAATATTCCATTATCTATAAACTGTCTAATATCAACCTTTATATAATTTTTTTTATTTTCTCCTCTTATAATTATCTTTATGGCATTATCTAAATTAGTCTTAGGTTGATTATACCAATTTACTTTCTTTATATTAAAATTATCCAAATTGTTAGTAACTATTAAATTACTATTATATACTTCTTCTATACATTTTCTATCATTTATATATAAATACAAAAAAGCTGATTCTATGTTACATTTTTCTACATCTGTGAAATCAAATTTCAATAAAGCCTTATAGGCATTTAAATCATATTTATTAGATACTATTCCAGCTAAAATTCCATTAGCAAAATAAAAGCTCCTCTCTGGATATGCACTTGTTATATAAGTTGTTTGTGAGTTTATTATTCTACTATTGCACAATATTAATCAACTCCTTAAATTTATTTATCTATTTAAATAAAAAATCTCAAAGGAAAAATGCTTTAATACTATACTATGTTTTTCTACTAATTCTGTTCAATTTAATTTATTAATTCTTTTAATGTAGCTTTAGTAATCCAAATTGTAACACTTCACCAATTATTATCTATAATAATATTGCTGAGAGATATTAGTTATATTTTAATAATATTTATAATGCTTATAATTCAAGGAGGATTATTTTATAATGAGTAAAAGTTTTTATGACTATAATAAATCAATGGATGATATGCCTACTTCAAGAAGATGTAGTAGACCTTGCCCTCCAAATCCATCACATCCACACAAACCGTCTAGAAATAGTTATATAGTTGGTAATAGTGTTTCATTCTCAATTGATGAATATGATAATGAAGTTAAAGCTGATGTAACAGTTAACTATAGAGATACAGTTAGAATATGGGGACAAATCAAAGATTGTAATGGAAAACCAGTTCCTTATGCTTACGTAAAATTATTGAAAAAAACTCCAAATGGATTAAACGGTATTGCTCATACTGTAACTGACTGTTTAGGATTTTATCAATTTGATATTTGTGTTTGTAAAGAAGGCTTTGATAATGAATACACAATCTTAGTAGGAAAAGCTTCAACAGGTTCTGAAAAAGTAGTTTCTACAGGATTAAAGGGAGCTAATTGCAATCCTTGTATTCCATGTGATTCTGACTGTATCTGTTAACTGCTTTAAGACTCTATTTTGGGCTTTGTTTAAAAGCAAAGCCTTATAGAGTTTTTTTTATTAAAGAGAGGAAGCTATAATGTATGAAAAAAATATTTTCTTAAACTCTGAAAAAATAAATTACTTTAAAGAGGATATTATTTCAGAATTAATACCTCTTTCTTCTAATAAACCTAATGTGTCTGATATTTTAGATTTTTTTATTTCCCCTGAAATAATTGACTATAAAATTATAAACACAATTGAATCAGTATCTGAAGATGGGACTAATTTCACAGGTATTAATCTTGCTATTTACCTAAGATTAAAAGAAAATTTTATCTATTCTAGTAATTTGAAAGGGAATCCTGTTCATATTTTTAACTATACATCTTATAAAACTGCTTCAATAATACTTCCAAAGCAAATTAAATGCTATCCTATAGAAGATTTAGTTAAATTCAATAAAATCCAAATATTCACTTCACTTAGGAATCATCATATTAGATTAATTAATCAAAGAGAATTTTTTACTTGTAGTTTACTTTTTTCAGAAGTCAAATTTTCTATTTAATAATTAGTATCGCATTTAATTCAAACTAAATATAATAATTAGAAGAATAACATACCATTTTAGGAGGTTAGAAATGAGTAAAGTCCAAAGAGGTTTAATTGAATATAATGGAATAAATAGTTGTCCTAAAAATGTATTAAATTTTAAACAAATAAATATTGAAAATATCTTTTCAATTCCATCTGAAAAACCAGATATTGAACAATTAGTAAAGGTATATGCAAGTGGTGAAATAATTCATCATGAAATAGTAAAAACTCCTATAGGAAAATCTCTAGAAGGACAAATTCTCACTGGGTATAAACTTTTAGTAAGCGGTGATATAACAATGAAATTTGAGTATGTTACCCTTGAAAAAACACACCCAGTTCATATTGCACATAATCATTTTCCCTTTTGTGGATATATAGTATTGCCTGAAAATTTAAATAAATATTCTACAACTTTTCCAGCTATCACTATAGAAGATATATACTCTGAAAAAACAGATTCAAGATGCATCTATAGCACAATAACTATGATGTTATCAGCAGATATTTGCTAGGAGGAAATAATAATGTTATTTAGAGAATCATGTAAACAAAATATACTTCCAAAAAATTCATTATACTTTAAAGAAGAAGATATTTGTGAAGTTCTTCACCTTTCTCCACAAAAACCTAATATAGAAACATTACTAGATATTTTAGTTTGGCCAGAAGTAAAGGATATAAAAGTCATTGAAACCATAGAAGGCACTTCTGAAGAAGGACAAAATTTAACAGGTGTGAAATTAAACATTGAACTTAAAATAAAAGAAAAAATTACTTATGTAGCTAATGATTTATGTCAATCTGTTCATTCATTTCACTTTGAAGATTTAAAAAGCTTTTTTGTAATATTACCAAAAAAAATTGATAATCGAGATGTTTGCGATTTAGTTAATTCAGGAAGAATCAATGTTATACCTTATGTGGAATCAGTTTACGGTAGAATACTTGATGAAAAAACTATCCACAAATGTATTTTAATATTTATTGATGTTAAAATTTATTGATATCTACTTTTCTTAAATATACAATTCAATGGAGGTGTTAATGTGGCTAATCCAAAGCTTTTTATAAATAAAGATTCTTCAGTCTGTTATGCTTGTATAGGTGATGTCGTAACCTATACAATCTATTCTACTAATATTGGTGATATTACTTTAAATGATGTAACTATTATGGACCTACTCTCACCGAACCTACAATTTATCCCTAATTCAGTCACCATAAATGGTGAGAAAAAAACTAATCTAAATATTACTTCAGGTATAAATCTTGGTTCCTTAGAATTAGAAAAAACTAAAGCTATAACTTTTGATGCTAAGGTTATAAGTAAAGAAAGTACTACTATAGAAAATACAGCACTAGGAGAATTTACTTATAGTGTAGATCCTTCACTTCCTCCCCGTTCAGGAGAAAGTAAAAGTAATTCAAGCATCCTCTATGCAAAAAAGGTAAGTATAAATATAAAAAAAGAATCAAATAAAAAAAATGTAGTCCTAGGAGATAAAGTAACCTATACAGTAACTTTAAGTAATAATGGTGATATTGATGCTAATAGTGTTTTTTTCTTTGATAAACTACCACCAGAGTTAAAATTAATAGATGGTAGTTTTACTTTAAATAACACTGTCATAAATAGTGTAGATTTATCTCAAGGTATAAATGTAGGAACTATAAAATCAGCTTCCTCTATAACTCTAAAATTTGATGTAATAGTGACATCAGGTAATTGTAAAGGGGTTATAATTAATAATGGTCATGTTAAATTTAACTACATGCTCCCTGATGGCTCAAGCGGAATCAAAACCTCCGTTAGCGATGAAACTTCATCTAATATTTTAAATGTTGCTCTTACAACATTTAAACAAATAAGTATTGATGAATATTTAAGTATCCCTGATGTTAACCCTGATATTGAAGAAATAAACAGTATAAATGCTGAAATAGAAATAAAAAATTGTCATGTCATTGAAACCCCTAAGGTAACTTCCATTGAAGGTCAAATCTTAACAGGTTATAAGTTAATAATTCATGGTATGTTAAAACAAATAATTCAATATACAACTTCAGAGCCAGAGCAATCTGTCCATTCAGCTCATTATAATATTCCTTTTAGTAATTTTATAATACTTCCTAAAAATTATAATTTAGGTTGTAAATTAGATATTAGTGGTGATATTGAAGATATTTACTATGATGTTATAAATCCTCGGTGTTTTTTTAAAAGCGTATCCCTACTATTAAAAGTAAAAGTATTAGATTAATTAAATAACTTTTTATCAATACTATATTTTTAGTAACATAGAAAAATATGTATAATAAGCGGATGTATCAAATTACAGATACATCCGCTCTGCCTTTTATCTAGCTATATAGGTTCATCATTTGTGACCACTCACTTACGTAAAGAAGCTCTAATATTTTTTCTACAACAGTTTCTAAAATTTCCAAACTCACTTTGTTCAAACAATGGAAATTTTTTCACGAAACTATTGTTCAAAAATAAAGAGCTTCTAGTACTAGTTCAATGGTCACAGCATTTTGTACCTATATCGCTATCTCGGCAGATGAAAAAATACATTTATAGAAGTAATATAAATTAAGATACTGATTTGATACCCCCTTTTTTATAGTTAATTCGAATAAATTACTATAAATTTCATTTTTTTAATTTATATTACAATTTACTAAAATAGTTAAATTCGCATCCACTTGTCCCTTGTATTTATCACAATACATATCTTCTAGGTATCCTTTTATTGATATTTTCTTTTTCCTATATAGTTCTTCTATTTTTATATTCCTATATTTTTCTGGAACAACGATATAAACTGTTTTTATAATATTATTTCTTATAATTCCCACTGAAGAATTACTAAATTTTGAGCTATACTTAAAAAACTCATTTATTATAAGTTCTACTCTTAGCTTATAACCACTCAATGTAACTCCTTCATTAGATATCATTTTATCTGTTTTTATTAAGCTTATTTCTCCTATAAAAATATTAGCTTTCATATAAAGAATAGATTCTATTTCTTCTCTCACTTTAGTATTTATATTATGGCATATACTTATTTCCTTAAAGAACTTTATATCTTTAAGATTTATTCCTGATTTATCTAGAGTATCTAAAGAAAATAATAAATTACTCATATTCACTATCTCCTTCTACAATTGCTGTTGCAGTAATTGCTACTAAAAGTTTTCTATCACTTATTATTTCAGAATATATATCCTCTATATATATATTTAAAATTAAGTTGTTGCTACTCATAAATTCTTTACCTAATATCACCCCATCATAAAATTTTACACTAGCAGTTTTTACTGCTAAAAGTCCTACTGGATCATCCTCCTCATAGTAAATTTTTAAATCCATAAAACCCTTAATAAGGTACTTAAGACCTGTTAATTTTTCTCCATCTAAAGCTTCTCCTTCAGCAGTTTTTATAATTCTTTGATTTGTTATGTAGCTACTTGCAACTACTTTTATTATGTCTTTAATGCCTACCCTATTTTCTTCTATTTCTATTATTTTATTTATATTAAATTGCTTATATGCCTTTATATCAATGGGCAACTTTTTTGCTAAGCCACTATATTCTATAATATTATTCAAAATATTAACCTCCCATAAACCTAAACTTCATTCAAGTGGAATTTTGATTCTATCTGAATGCTTAATTGAGTGAAAAAACTTATTATTAAATTTAATGAACTATATTAATTCATCTATTAATAAATATTTAATGTTTATATACTTATGTATATTTAATAAAA
Organism: Clostridium massiliamazoniense; assembly: GCF_001403635.1. Classification (GTDB taxonomy): domain Bacteria; phylum Bacillota; class Clostridia; order Clostridiales; family Clostridiaceae; genus Sarcina; species Sarcina massiliamazoniense. The sequence continues at coordinate 515,503 of NZ_LN879467.1, read as the reverse complement.
AAATAAAAATACCTTTATAAAGTAAAATAAAGGTATTTTTATTTCTATTCAAAATTTGTGTTATCACTTATTTTGACTTTAAAATTTCCCCCTGAATTATTGGTAATTATAAATTGAAACAATCCATTTTCATCACTAATAGTATCTGCTATAGTTGTATACTCTGTTTTATAATTTACTATATCATATCTGTATAATGTCACGTAAATGCCTCTAATCTTATTAGATTTATCATCCAAAACCGATCCTGAAATTCTTATATAATTTATTTCATTTAATACTACATCTCTTTTATGCTCACTCTTACTCCAATCTATATATAAATTAATACTTTTACCAACCAAATCAGTACATTTTTCTAATGTATATTTACATTTATATTTGCTGTTATAATATGCTGAGTCAATTTTATTTTTCCTCATATTAGCCAAGTTATCAAAGCCACTATATATCACACCCTAGCACTCCTTACTTAATTAATTCAATATATATAATTTCTCTAAATTATTATATGTATTAAATTATATTTTTGTTAAAAAAGAGCTTTTATTATAAGATTTATATTTAAAAATAGGTATGATAAATCTATTATTTTATAATAAATATCTAAGACTTCTCCTTTAATTTCTATTTTATCTCCATCTTTAAATTCTCTTGGTAAAATAATAAATGTGACAAAATCTAAATGTTTATTATGAATATAAACATTGTTTGTTTTTGATATATATTCTATTTTTAAGGTAATGATTCCTCTAACTACAATTTTAGTTGATGATATTATCTCATTATTTGTATCTATGTTCTTAAATCTATCTACCACATAATAATTCAATATATGAGTACTAACATAAACATTAGATACACTAGTAAGTTCTTCCTCAAAATCAATAAGCTTTTCCTTATGCTCTACAATTACTTCCTTAAAGGTAGTAAAAGCTGCATCAATAAATAATCTTTCTGTTTTATTATTTATATTCTTATATTCTTTTCCATCAATACTATAACTATAATTTATTAAGGATTCTGCTAAAATTTTATTTCCTCCAAAAGAATTATTATAGCTGTATAACCTATCTATTGATATTCCCTCAGAGGGATTTATTGTAGTACAATAAAGATCTTCATTTTCAATAACAACTCCATTTACAATAAAACCATTATATTGAGGAACTAAGGATTTATTCACATTTAATTTATAAGAAATATCAAGTGGTACAGTTCCATCATTTATTAAAAGCGAACTGTATTTTATCTTCTCTCCCTTATATACAATATTCTTATCAGCAGATAAAAAACTTTTGAGACTTACTTTTTGTACCACCAATAAAATCTTATTACTATAAAAAGTTTTCTCTCTACTTTCTCCACTATTTTTAAATTCATAATTCCCTATTAATTTACAATAGATGTTTCTATTATTTATGGTTTCTGGTGTTACTGTATATTTTATTATTAAGCTTTCTCCAGACTCTATATTTCCTAATTCAATAACTTTATCTAAATTATTAAATTTAACTAACTTATTATTTATGGCTACATTAGGATTAATAATAGTATCTAAAGTATTATCATATACAAGATATAATTTTGCTTCAAATAAATTATATAATCCTTTATTTTTTATAACTAAATTATTATAAGTATCCTCACCTAAGATGACTTCATCTTTTTCACTGCTTAAATTCATCTCTATTTGAGAATTTATAAACTCAAGTTTTAAAGGATTTATATTTTTAGTAAACTCTATAGTTTTTTCACAAAAATATTCATAGACCACCTTTCCACCTATACTTATAATACTTTCATAAAAGTCCATTCGTCCCTTTAATATAATAGTTATAATTCTTTCTTCTTCTACTCTTAAATTTCCTAAAACTATAAAATTATTTTCATAAAATTCACTACAATAAAGTAAATCTAATCCATCATCTACTATATCCCATATCCTTATATTAGATAAATTTATATTCCCAGTATTTTTAACTACTAAATTTACTTCAAATTCTTCATTAGCTTCTATTCCTTTAATCCAAGTATTATAATTTAAATCTATACTAGGATAAAAAAGCTTTAAATGCTGTTTACTTATATTACATAGGGAAATTTCTACCTTGCTTTCTTCATTATCTAGAAAATAAGAATACTGCACTTCTCCCTCTAAGGAAATTTTATTATGAAATTTTGCTTCTGTAACATCTATTTCTATATTCAAATCCAAGTCTTCAAAACAATCTAAACTCCGAATTTCTATTCCATTATTCCCCTCTATAATTTTATTTTCTTTATTACAATAAGTTATCTTTGAAACTTTTATAATTGAATTTTCAAATATAAATAACTTTAGTCTATTAGCCTTTTTATTTCCTACATTTCTTATATTTAAATTACAATTTATAGCTTCTCCATTTACATTGTAAAAATCCTCTACCTTTAATTGAGCTTCTATTTTAGCTCCAACTACCTTTATTTCTTTTTCCTTACACCATATTTTTTTTCTTTCCGTAAAATTATTGCCCTCAAAATATTCTATATAAGCCCTACTTCTTATTATTTCCTCTGAAGGCATATTTACAATTTTACTTCTATATAATACTTCTTTTTTCTCTCCTGGATTAATATCTCCAATAAAGAAATATCCTTTATTATTTTCTCTTATATTAACCCCATTAATTTTAAGTGATTCCCTAAGAACTTCTTGACCAAATTCATCTAACTCATTTAATCTTACATTACTACATTTCAAATTTCCTTTATTTTCAATAATTAATTTATATTCTATATCCTCTCCAATTTTACAATATTTCTTATTTACAAATCGTTCTATTACTTTCCTATTATTGTTTATAATAACTCCATAAACATTGAATTTAACAATATTACTTTCCTTATATTTACTTACAACTTCCCCTAGTTCTAAGTCTTTATAATCGTATAATATTTTTCCTAAAATATATTTCTCTCCATTATTAATAGTTTTTACTTTTCCTTTAAAACTAACTGTAATTCTCTGAAAAGATTTTAGTTCACCTAATTCAATATTATTAAAATTTTCAACTTTATTTTCTTCACCATTTATAAAAATAGAATCATTTTTTATTTCAATTCCCTCAGATAAATTTATACATAACCTTGTATTTAATGCAGATGTATTTCCTGAATTTTCTATATTAAATTCACAAAAAATACTATCATTTAAAATATAATTTTTTTTATCAATAGTACACTTAAAATTCTTATTATTAATTATTGCTTCATTTATATTTAGTGCTAATTCATTACTAATACTTTCAGCATCTATGTAATCTCCTATGAAATCATTAAAATATCTATATTTTAACTTTCCTAAAGAAAATGTTTCATTCTCTGACGTTGTATTTTTTACAAGTGCTTTGTATCTAATAATCACAGACTTATATGGTCCTAAATTTCCAAGGGCTATAGATTTCAATGAATCTAAAGTAATTATTCTATTATTAACTATAACCTTCTCTAGTAAAGGTTCAATATTTCTAGGTACTATATCAGTTAAAAATAAATCAAAAGCTGTTAAATTTCCTGTATTTTTTATTATTATTTCAAAGGTTATAACTTCTCCAATTTTTAATTGTCCATCAACTATATTTTTTCTAAAATCTTCTTCTTTCTTAATAAGAGCCCCTTTTATTCTTGTATATAAAATATTACTGCCTATCTCTACAACTTCATTTTCATCATTTTTATATTTTGTAAAGTTCCTATTTATTATAGTGCCTTCCTCTGGAACTTTTATAACTTCTACCTTATAAAATATACTACACCTTGAATTTGCTTTTAATTCATCTAATATTATCCCACTTTCCTTATCACTTATTTTATACTTTAAACTACACACTAAACTTTCATCACAATACTCTGTATTTTTCGGTATATTTATACTAATAAATAAATTTTTTATATTCTCATTACTAGTATTTTCTACCACTATACTATAAGTTATATTTTCATTTATCATAGCAAAATCAGTAGAATAATCTATATATATTTTCACAAAGTTCTTTACTTCCTCCATTCTTACTACCCCTTAAAACTTCCTTTATACTACGCTAAATTTTTATAATTTAAACAATCATTTATGTTTTCACTTTTGTTTACATTTCTGTTTATGTTTACGTTTATGTATAAGTATAGTTTACTTATAATCTATTATTTATCTAGGTCTTATAATATTTCAATATTCTATAAGCTAGATTTAAATAGATATATATCACTAAGCAATTTTCACTAAAATTTAGCTGAAGCTTTAACACTTTCTAAATTAAGTCTCAGTTTATGTATATGATAGATTATATAAATTTTATTACTTCAAAATTCCAATAGCCTTTCTAAATGAGCTCTTTCTTCATATATTAAGTTATCTTTGTTAATCATTATAATTATGATAATATATACTTAATGAAATAATATTAAATTAAATAGTTAAGTTCATTCAACAAAACTTAAATACTAAATCTTATTAAAATACAAACTGGTTATATTTAAGAGGTATAATCTAATATAAGATGAAATTATAAAAAGGAAGTGATTTTATAATGAATAAAATAAAATTAAAAGATAGATATAATAATGATAATTTAGTAGATGCTAAATTTATTGCTTTAGATAGAAATGATTTAAATAGATTCATGAACTTTCAAGAAAAAATAATCCAAGCTCTAGATAATAAAGATCTTTATGCTCCTATAACTAGTACTGAATACATTGAATATTTAGAAAAGCCACATTATATTCTAGGTGTTGAGAATTTAAATACTAAGGAACTTATTGCTGTTGGTATTTATATTCTTAAAAAATTGGACAAGGAAAATTACGGCCATGATTTAGGATTTTCAGAAGAAGATTTATTAAAAACATCTCAAATCGAATCTACACTTGTTTCACCTCAATTTAGAGGGAATAAACTTCAACAATTAATTTGTGAAGAATTCATTGAAAAAGCTTTAAATCAAGGAGATAAATATATAACTGCTACTGTATCTCCTCTAAATCCATATAGCCTAAATTCATTTTTAGCCTTAGATTTTAAAGTAGAAAAAGAAAAACTAAAGTATGGTGGACTAAGAAGATATATTCTTAGTAAAAAGCTTTTACCTGATAGCTAAAGCTTAAGGATATATAGGTAATATAAAATCTAAATCAACATTAAGTAAATTTAGATTTTATAACCTTTATATCCTTTTATTTATGATAACTAAAATAAGAAATTATCTTTCATTAAGCTCTTAAATTCATCAATTCCAGTATAAATTCCTTCTGAACTTACTCTTTGACCAACTGGTATTTCTAGTTGCATTTCTCTATTTGTAGCATCCATTACCATATCTGCTATTAAACTTTGTGGTGATGTTGTTCCATCCATAACCATGTTAGCAAATAAGTTTGTAAATCTTTCATCGTATTTTGCGATTTCTTGATTACATATTGCAAACTTTATTTCATTATTTTCAAAACTCATTGTGAAGTTTTCACCAACATTAAATGTAAAATCTTTTATGTTGTATTTATGTAGTTCTGGTTTATCTAAAGTATTTTTAATATAATATTCAGCTTGTTTTTCTACATATTCATTTATTTTATCCATACTATCTTGAAGGTTTATTTTATTCCATCCTTCTAATAAAAGTATGAAAAATAAATCCATTTTTAATAATTCTTTTATTAACTCTTTATCAAGTTTATAAGAATTTATTAATTCCATTATATTACATACTTCTTCTTTTCTATTATGTGCATAAAATTCTATAGATTGATTTTTTATAAGATTTCTTCCTTTGAATATTTTGAATGCTTTTCCTGCTCTGTTTGATATTTTAATACCAGAATCAAGTTCTAAGAATTCTTGAACTTCTTTATATTTCATTGCTTCTTCCATATTTATTTCCTCCTTTGTATTGCTTCCTAATAAATATATTTTAAAAATATACAACTTAAATTATATAACATTTATTATAACAATATCAATATTTACAAAAAATTAATGTTTTATACCTATATCAAAGAATATGTTACATTTAGTTAATGGACTATTTCTTTCAAAAGTTATAATATAAATTTATAATCTATTTTTGATTATATAAACAATATACATAATTTAAAACAGTTTTACTTAAGGAGTGACGAAAATGTTAAGACACAAAAGTATATTATACACAATTATAGGTTTAGCTGCAGTAGGTGGAATAGGTTTTTCAATGTCTAATGGAATTTCTAAAGATATGAAAAAACCTATTGCAGTTACTACAACTGTAAGTGGACAATTACCTCAAAATAAAATAGCTTTAGCTAACCATGAAGACTCCTCTAGTGCAAGTTCTTCAGCTACATCTACTACTAATGGTGTTAAAGTTTCTACAACAGCTACTGGGGATAATTCATCAGCACAGGCTATTGCTAGTAATAATACTATTACTAAAAGTTCTACTTCTCTAAGCAATAATACTACAGGGAATAATTCATCTATACAAACTACTAGCAATACTATAAATAGTAATGAAAATCCAAACTCAGCTGTATCTTCAGTTCCAGCTTTCAATAGCTATAATAATGAAAATAATTCTAATAATATTGTACAAACATCCCAAGGAAGTTCTACACAATTACAACCTTTAAATAATAATTCTGTACAAGCTTCTCAAGGAAGTTCTACACAAAGTAATAACTCTAATTCCAATAATTCTAATATAGAAAATGGAGTTACTAATATAGTACAAGGTAAATATAATCTACAAAATAACTTAAATAATTTCAAAACTGGATTAAATGGATTACAAAATAGCTTAAATGCTACAAGCCAAGATTTAAATAATCTAAAAAATAGTTTTAATAACTTTACAGGTTCTGTTAATGAAGCTAATGGAACTCTTAATTCTATAAATAATGATACAATTAATTCTTTAAAAATAATTAATCAAATAAATGGATCAATAAACAATATAAATACTGCTATTGGAAATATAAATAATGCTGCTAAAAATATTATAGCTAGTGGTTCAAAACCTAGTGCTTTAGAAAACTTAAAATTTGTTGCAACAGTAAAACACAATTTAAATATTATAAATAATAATATTTCTTCTATAAAAAGTTCTGGCCTAACACTATCAAATAACATAAATAGTATAGTTAATAATATTAATAAATTAAGTAGCCAAGGAATAAATATAAATAATAATTTAATAAATGTTCTTCAAGATGCAAATGCTGCAAGAAATAGTGCAGTTAATGGACTTAACTCAGTTAATACAATGGTTAGTGCTGCTGTAAATATGAATAATGATATCTTATCTATAGGTAATGGTGTATTATCTATAATAAACAATCTTTAATAAGAACTTTTAAAAGCTCACTTAAGGCATAAATGCCTTAGGTGAGCTTTTTCTTCTCGCATTTTTATATATAAGCTTATATAATATAGTTAGTCAAATTCAATTTACATAAGATAAAAGTTAATTCAGATAAAATGGAGGAATATTATGAACTTAATGCAAAAGCTTTTAAGCAAAACTAGACAAGCTATAGTAGAATATAATCTAATAGAAAATGGAGATAAAATTTGCCTTGGGCTTTCTGGTGGTAAGGATAGCCTTACATTATTACATATATTAAATAATCTTAGAAAATTTTTACCAGAGAAATTTGAACTTGTAGCTGTTACATTAAACCCTGGTGGAGTTGATAACAGTCCCCTACATGAACTTTGTAAAGAATTAGATGTTGAATACCATGAAGTTCAAACTAACATAAAAGAAATTGTTTTTGATATTCGACAAGAAAAAAATCCTTGTTCCCTTTGTGCTAATTTAAGAAGAGGAGCTCTTAATGCTAAGGCTGAAGAGTTGGGTTGTAATAAAGTTGCACTTGGTCACCATAAAGATGATGCTCTTGAAACCTTCTTTATGTCACTATCTTTTGAAGGAAGAATCAATTGTTTTTCACCAAAAAGCTATATGGATAAAAATAATATTACCTTAATTAGACCTATGGTTTTTATTGATGAAAGCATGATTATTAGAACTGCAAAAGAAAATAACTACCCTATAATAAAAAATCCTTGTCCTGCTGATGGAAAAACTAATAGACAAGACATAAAAGAATTAATAAAGAAACTAGACAAAGAAATTCCAGGTTTTAAGAAAAACCTCTTTAAATCTTTAAGAAACTCTAATCAACTATTTATTTGGGATAAAGAAATAGTACAAAATATGTAAGTTAATAAAAGAGGATGTATCAAATTACAGATACATCCTCTCTGCCTTTTATCTAGCTATATAGGTTCACCATTTGTGACCACTCACCTACGTAAAGAAGCTCTAATATTTTTTTCTACAATAGTTTCTAAAATTTCCAAACTCACTTTGTTCAAACAATGGAAATTCCTTCACGAAACTATTGTTCAAAAATAAAGAACTTCTAGTACTAGTTCAATGGTCACAGCATTTTGTACCTATATATCTATCTCGGCAGATGAAAAAATACATTTACTTTCTATAACTCCCTTCTTTTTCTTATCTAATCAATTACTTCATTTTTTGATTTTATTTCTAAAGTGAATACTTTTAATTAATTTTTGTTAATATTTATTGTATTCTTTTAGTTTTTTAATAGAATTAAAGTATAAGACAAAGTACATAATAAAAAATACATTGTAAAGGATGTTGATTTCTTATGAAAGTACCTTACAATAATGGGAAAATCCCACCGCAAAAAACTATTATTACTTGTATTTTTTGGTTACTTGCTATTCTTTTAGGAACATCTGTACTTTACTTCTTATTAATATTTTTATTTTTATTATAAATTCATTTTACTTAAGGATATTATTATTATGTTTTTATTAATGCTTACTTTTACTAAAAAATAGGAAGTTAATTTTGAAATTCATTCATAATTAACTTCCTATCTTAATATGTAGTAACTTATCTATTTATTATCTTATTCAGTAATTGTACCTAATAAAAATAAAACTAATCTATTAGCATTTTTCCTATTTAAAGAATAATGATTCCAAGTCCCCACTTTTTTTACTTCAACTATACCACACTCCATTAAAACTCTCATATGATGAGATAAAGTTGGTTGAGTGAAATTAAAATACTCTAAAAGTTCACAAGCACACTTTTCCCCTTTTGCTAATATTGATACTATCTCTAATCTCTTAGAATCTCCTAAAGCTTTAAATATCTTAGAATTCATTTCATATAAATTATCCATAAAAAATCCCTCACTCTTTATTTTCATGAAATTAATATATATTTTAATAATCATAAAACATATTATTAACTATCTTAAGTTCATTTATATCTTTCTATATTATATACTATATCATAATATATACTCTATGTATAAATAGATGTTTATTTATATATTACCAAAAATCTGTATTGGAATAATTCTCCTACTTATAAAAGATAGAAGGATTACAGCCTCTAGCTATTAAATAAACATAATAAAGGAAGCACCTCAAAGATGGAATTTCTCTTCCAATTCAATATACTTCCTTTATTTTAATTAAAATCTATTTAAAGTTAACCATTAAAAAGGTTATTTTGCTATTTTTGAGTATCAATTATTTGATTAACTGCTTTTATTATAGCTTCTGATGCATTCTTTGCACCACTTACACTAGCTACATTAGTAGATTGACTACTTAAAATTTCTTGAGGTATTATACTCTTTGCCTCTTGTGCATTTTTTTCATCACTATTTAGTTCTAAAACCTTAATGTTCTCTATCATTTCTCCTGATAATGTTACTTCAACTGTTGCTGTAGAATCCCCAACTGTAGTAGTTCCCTTTTCTGCTGGTAAGCCACCATTATTACTGCTGTTCATTGATGTTAAAGTAGCAGCCTTATTACTATTCTCACTACCTCCACCAATTGCTTTTATAAGAGCTTTTTTAGTTGCATCAATAATCCCCATAGAAGATTGTGTTGCCCCTGCAACTGCATCAACAGCTGGAGATTGAGCATTTAAAATTTCCTTTGGAATTATTTGAACAGCTTCCTCATAGTATCCTACTGTATCATCTATACTAACCACATTAACAGCTGTTATTTTATTATTTTTTACAGTTACCTTTACTTCTATATTAGATTTATAACCTCTTGCTGTCCCATAATAAATTCCATCCTTATATACATTTGAACTTGGTTTTTCTATAATTGTATTAGTATTTTTTTGTATATTAAAATTATTATTTGAACTTATAGGGTTATAATTTTTTAATAATCTTGTAGTTATAGAATTTTTTATAAAGTAAAGTATAAAGAATAATACTAAGAAAATAGATGTAATAATAACTGCATTAATAGTCTTTTTATTTACTCCAAGATTTACATTTTTCTTTGGACATGTATCTACACACTTTAAGCAGCTTATACAGTCAACTTCTTTAACTTTATTCTCTTTATATAAGGCTAGTCCCATAGAACAAGTAGCTGTACAAGCCTTGCACTTTCCACAAACTGACCTTTCCTTATATATATTAGTTATTTTAAATTTTGAAAATAAAGTAAATATAGCACCTAGAGGACATAAATATCTACAAAAGAACCTTTCTATTAGCATAGATCCTATTATAATAATCACTAAGAATATTAAACCTACTGTTAACATTTGCTTTGATGGTGGAAATTTAGCTATTTCAGCAAAGCTTTTCCATGGATTAAGCTCATTTGCAAAACTCATTCCAAGTATCCAAAAACAAATAATAATAAATAATAAAATTAAATATTTTAGCCATTTTAATATATTATCTATTCTTTCACTTATTACAAAATTAAATTTAAATAACTTTTTAGATATGTAGTAAAATAAATCATTCATTGCTCCAAAAGAGCACATCCATCCACAAAAAAATCTCCCAAAAACAATACTTAGTCCAATAAGTATAATTCCTAAAAGTATATTAATTAAGATAAGCTCTTTATTGGCTTTTCCTGTTACTAAACTTGATACTACATTTCCTATTTGTGCAAAGGCTAATGCAAATAATCCTGGATAAAAAATAAAGAAAAATATTTGACATAAAACTCTTAAATATTGTAATTTAAAATTCTTTTTCATTAGCTTCTCCTATACTATATTAAATTCTTCATTAGTTAATATAAAATTTTTTCTTATCCCTTCTGTAATTATTACTTTTTTATCTTTTGTAATAAAAATTCCATCTAAATTTAATTCCTTTAATATTTTTAAAGACTTTTCTATTCCTAAAATATATAATCCTGTACTAAGTCCATCACCATCTATAGACTTATTAGAAATTATACTTATAGATAATATCTCTCCTACTATTGGATAAGCTGTTTTAGGGTTAATTATATGACTATATACTTTATTATCCTTTATGGAAAACCTTTCATAAACACCTGATGTAACTATTGATTTATCTATTAATGAAACAATACCAACATATTCTCCTCTATTTTCAAAAGGGTCCTGAATCCCTATAGTCCAAGGTTTTTCATTTATATTGGAACCAATTAAAACTATATTTCCACCTAAGTTAATTATTCCTGATTTTACACCTAAAGTTACAAATATATCCTTTAATTTATCTGCCATATATCCTTTAGCTATAGCTCCTAAATCTATTTGTTGACCACTATTTAATTTTATTTCACTAGACTGTTCTCTCAATTCAATCTTTTTATAATCAACTAACTCCCTATATTTATTAATTGTTTTATCACTCGGTATATTAAAATTATCTTTTCCCACAGACCAAAGATTAACTAAAGGTTTAATAGTAATATCAAAAAAATCTTCTGTTAGTTCACTATAAAAAATTGATTTCTTAATTAAATCAAAACATTCCCTCGATAATTCAGTTAACTTTCCTGAATTTTTATTTATTTTTCCTATTTCACTATTACCATCATAAGAGGAAAAATTCTTCTCAAAAATTTCCACCTCACGCTTCCCTATATTTCCTATATATTTAGCATTACATCCGTAAATAATAAATTCACAATTTGTTCCTAAAGCTTGGAAAGAAAACTCTTCTTTTTGTTTATCATTAAAATTCATTAGTCACCACTCTTCTTTTTAATTATTCTTTTAAATTTAATTATAATTTTTCATCCATATAAAAACAAATTAAAAAATTTTAATAACAAATCAGAGTAATGTTAATTTACAAAAAAAAGATATAAAAGTAGAAAATTAAATCTACCTTTATATCTAATTTATTATATATTTTAATTTCTAAGTATTTTATCTTTTTGTTCTTCCTTACTTACATCAATTTCTCCAGACATTTTAAATGCTTGTTTAGCTAAAAATACCGCTATAATTTCATTTATAACAGCTGCAGCTGCAATAGTTCCTTGTATCATTACAGCATACTCTGGTTCAAATGGAAGTAATGTATCAACTGCAATTCCTGTAAATATAAGAGATACACCTGAATGAGGTAAGAGAGATAATCCTAGATATTTACACACCTTAGGATCAGCTTTTACTAACTTACCACCTGTATAAGCCCCTGCTATCTTACCAATTCCACGAGCTACTATATATATAACAGTAAGTAATCCAGCGCCAAATATTAAATTATAATCTAATGGAGCTCCTAAGTTTATTACCATTACAACTAGACCTATTCCTATTATAGGATTAACAACTTCCATTATCTCATCTAATCTTTCTTTTTCAACTTTATTTACAATAATCGCAAAAAAAGATATACCAGACAATAATAAATTTATTGATAGTATATTATCATTTACATATCTTCCTATAATTACGGTAAGGGCTATAAGAAATGTAAGCTTTAATAAAATTTCTAATTTAAATTTTTTATTAAATGAATTTTCATTTTCTATCTTATTTAAATCATCTACTTCTTTAGTTTTTTTATTTTTTAATATTTTAGCTCCTATAACTCCTGTAAGTGCTCCAATAGCCAATGGTAATATTATCATCATTAATATAGAAAGAATATTTACTGATTCTCCAGTCATTGCTCCTGAAACTCCACCTATAACTAAGAAAAATACAATTAATGCTAACACATCATCTAATGCAGCAAGTGGTATTAAAGTTTTTGAAACTGGACCTTTAGCATTATACTCTTTAACTATTGATAACGATGGTGCTGGTGCTGTTGCTAATGCAATTGCTCCAAATATTAAAGCTATAGATATTGGAATATCTGCAAATATTAAAAATGCTACTGTAACAACTATAAACGCTGCCATTCCTTCAAAAAAACATATAGTTAATATTTGTTTTCCTGATTTCTTAAGCTCTCCTACTATTAACTCAGCACCAATTAGCATTCCTACTAAAACTTCTCCAACATTACTTATAACATGAAACCAACCAGTATCTAATATGCTACCATTCAGCCAATTTAATGCATGTGGACCTATTATCATACCTGTTAATAACCAACCAAGTATAGATGGTAGATTGAGCTTTGAAACTAATTTTCCAACCATTAATGCCATAACTGTAAATATAGCTAGTAATATGATTCCTTTAATCATTTAAATTAACCTCCCCATATTCCTTATTACTATTAAATAATTATCCTATGTTTTGCTATATAAATTTTCTATTTTTCTTTAGTTATAACATCAATAAGATATAATGACTTACCTCTCTAGATTTTATCACTTTTCTTTTGGATTTTATATGATATTCTTACATTTTTCACATTTTTTACATTTTTCATTATATATTTATATATCCACTGTATTTCCTCTTGCACCTCACCATAAATTACTTACTTTTCATTCCTAATATTATAATGTTCTTTTATCTCATAACTAGGGGCTGTAATACTTCTATCTTCCATAAGTAAGAGATAAATAGCTTCACCCTCCACTAAGCATTGAGGTAGAGTCAGAACTCCACCTGAACTAAGTCTACGTTTATATAAAATATACGCAATATAAGGGAGTTGCACTTCTCGTGCAACTCCCCACTATGTTTTATATTTTATAATTTAATATTACATTATTAATATATTAAACATAACAAAGAAATATGACTAATTTAAATTTAAAAATTCCTATATTAGTTATTTAAACTCTAAAAAACTCTCATCTATTCTTCCTATAAAAGGACTTATTTTTGTGTTATACTCTGTACCTTGATAATTTTTCCCCTTATTTGGATAAGTTAAAATTAATCTCTTTTTAGCTCTTGTTATTGCAACATAAAAAAGCTTTCCTTCTTCATCTAAATCACCATTATATAATGGAAACTTTCCATCTGTAAGCCCTGCTACTATTACCGTATTATATTCAAGCCCCTTTGCTTGATGAACTGTTATTATAGGTATTCTTGGCTTTTTTTGTGTACTTGAGAGGATTTCTTCAATTTCTCCTCCTGATAATGCTGTAAGTTCCACCGATGAAATTAGAGCATCTCTTGGACACTTATCCTTCTCATCTAAAGTTTCAAGCACTTTATAGAAGTTTTTTATTCTTCTAAAACGTTCTTCTCTTTCATGAACAGGATACTTATTTATAATATCAAAGTACTTTTGTACTTCCAAAATCATTTCATAAGGTCTTATTTCATAGGATTTTTCACAAAGAATTCTATACTTCTCTCTGAATTCTCCAAATTTTTTGTATAAATCGGCTACAAGTTTCATTCTCTCAAATGTTGTTGGTCTTATTTTATCTTCAATAGCCATAATTAATAACTCTGTTGTAGCTTTTATATCATCCAATGCATTATGACTTGGTTTATGATTAGTTTTAAATCTTTCACTTAAATACTCAAGCTTATAATTTGATTCCATTGGATAAAATCTTCTATAAATATCTAAGGTATCATAAAAGCCCTTAAACAAAGGTTCTCCTATATTGTATCTACTAAGTTCACTTCTAAAAATATTTATATCATATTGTACATTGTGACCAACTACTATCTTCCCCCTAGTATACTCTATAAATTCCTTTAAAACATCTTCCTTATTAAGTCCATGTTCTTCTAAATATTCATCAGTAAATCCATGAACCTTAGCTGATGCTCCAACAGACTTATTAGGTTTTATAAATCTTTCATAGGTATCTATAACATTACCTTTATTATCAATTTTTACTGCTGCTATTTGAATTATCTCATCATTTGTAACATCAGTTCCTGTGCTTTCAACATCAAAAATGACTATATTACCTTCTGAGGACTCCTTATCATAGGCATTTAAAAGATTAGTATAAAACTCTCCACTAGCAGTATAGTCACTTATAAAATCTGAAAGCTTTACCCTTGCTAACCTAAACTCCCTTGTTTCCATTTTTTCAAGAATTCTTTTTCCTATTCCTGTATTTAGCCTCTTTAGAATTCTCTCTAGACTCACAGTATCATAGGGATTTGTAAGTATTTTAAACATAGCCGTAATATCTTTTATTTCAGCTCTTCTAAAAAATTTATATTCATCAACTAATATAAATTCAAAATCTTCATTTTTACTAAGTCTACTTAAAACTTTACTTATTTCCTTATTATAACTATTCATCCTTGTAAGTACACAAACCTTACTTAAATCTTCACCTTTTAAAGCTAATTCTTTAAAAGTCTTTAATATACCTATTGCTTCCCCTTCAAAATTTTCATAAGCTATTACAGAAATCTTTTCTCCACTTTCATCATTATAAGAAGTAATTCCATCTTTATATACTTCAGATACTTTGCTTTTAAATACATTCCCTAAAAAATTCATACTAGCATCAGTTAAAGTTTTTGTAGCTCTATAATTTTTATCAAAGGCTATTTCAAGAGGGCTACATTCTTTTCTAAAAGCTTCAAATATTTTCTCTGGTTCAGATCCTCTCCACTTATAAATAGTTTGAAATATATCACCACATAATAAAACATTTTTGTTTTTATCATTCTTAAATAGTTTCTCTATAATTTCATAATCTGTCATACTAGTATCTTGAACTTCATCTATATTTATAAATTTATATTTTTCTCTATAATAATTAACGATATCCTCGTTTTTAAAAAGTAACTTAGTGAAAGTAATTAAGTCATTAAAATCTAAGGCCTTATCACTTCTAAGTTGCTTATTATAAAATGAAATATAAAGTGCACCATTAGTTAACATATAATTCATAAGTTTTATATTTACAGAACCATTATCTTTAAAACAATCTACAACTAAATTCTTAAAATTTGGTTGTGATAAATTATTTATACAAACCTTATAATCATGACTTTCATCATCACTTAAAAATCCCCATTTAAGTCTATAATCCTTTACAAGATTTATAAATTTATGCATCATAGCTATATTTATAAAAGCCCTATCATATCCACTTTGTTGAATGGTGGCAATTTTTCTAACTGCCTCTCTTCCATCTTCTTCATCAAAAACAACAAAGTCAGTTGAAATATCTGTATTATTTTTAGCATTATTTCTAATAACCTCAAGACAAAAACTATGAAAAGTTTTAATTGTACATTTAGTACTTCCATCAAGTCTATTTTCTATTCTTTCTTTCATTTCCTTTGCAGCCTTATTAGTAAAGGTTATACAAAGTATTTCTTCTTCCTTTGCTAAATTTCTTTCTATTATATTAAAAACTCTCTCAGATAAAACTTTAGTTTTTCCTGTCCCAGCTGGAGCTGCCAAAAAAATATTTTTATCTAAAGTATTCGTAACAATAAGTTGTTTTTCATTAAGATTCATTTTATTCACAACTCCTATTCTTATCTTCTACATCACTCATAAAAATTTACCTAATAAACTAGTATCTATAATACTTCAACTATCTATAGGTTGAAGATAAACAGGCACACATCCATAGATAATATCTCTTTTAATTGTCATTTTTAATCCAAGTAATTTTCATTCTTGTTGTTTCTTTATCATTACTAGTATCAATAAATTTATATATTGCTTCATATCCGTCTTCTTTTTCTATTAATTGTGCTTGGATTTTTATTGAATCTTCTGTTTGTACTTCTCTCTCAAATTTTACCTCTATTGATTGGACTTTGTAAGAATCTGAAATTTCATTTGAAAATATATTCATAGCCCACTCAACATATTTTGTATTATTAACATGCTTATTCCTATCTTTATCTGTATGTCTTATTTCAAACTCATGTTCTGTTGTAATCTCATTTATATCAGCTACTTTTACCCTATTTGGTTTTGGATATTTTTTTCTTTCAACTCCATATAAATCAAAATACTCATCTGGGACTTTTAACATTTTTCTATTTTTTATATCAAAAGTTAGACCTAAAGCTTCAGCTTCAAAAAGTTCTTCTCCTTTTGAATTATAACCATAATATTTTCTTATAGCATAAAACTTTTCCATAAGTTCAACATAAGTTTTCACTGTAACTATCTCTCTATAAGTTGGATACTTATTTATTTTTAAACTATAATCTACAAAAATTAGACTTCTTCCATTTTTCATCTCTTCAAAAAAATCTAACCCTCCAGCCTCAGCATGTGCTAATGCTATGTCTGTTAAGTATGAAATCATAGTTGTTATTTTACATCTTCCCTCCTCATTTATATCCTTAAATACTATTTCATAGTTTTTTTCACAATAATTTTTTCCTTTGTACATGAATTTACACCTACTTTTGTAAAGATTAGATACCTATTCTATAAAGTTCAAATCAATGATAAATATTTAACATTAATATAAAAAAAATAAAACTTAGTAATAAGTACATTTATATTATACAAAGTTTTTAGCTTTTTTACATAATTTATTCACTAATTTTTTTAAAATTATGCAATTTAAGAATTTTTCTGATAAAATAGTATACTATAATAAAAATTTCACAACAACTATATATATTTTATAGTAAGTTACTAATTTGTAAGTAAGCCACACTAAAGTACCTTATTTACTCCGTTCACATAAGGGAGTATTATATAAATTGAGACTTAATTCAGGTAGCTTTAAAGATTTCTCTGAATTTTAGTCAAAATTATCTAGGAATCTGTATCTGTTTATCTTAAGCTTATAGAAATTTAAACTTACAGATACTAATTATCAGTAAAAAAGAGGACTATATGAAGATTATAAATGTATTTCACTAATTAGAGAAATATATTTATAAAAATTTTGTTACTCTTTTTGATTTAGTTTTATTTTTTATAAAAATAACTCTAACCTATTAAATGACTATAAATTGATGGATGGTGATTTTTTTAATGACAAAAATAGATTTTTCACAATTAACAGGTGAAATAATAACTAAAGATAATCCTTTATATAAAAATGCTACACTTTCATGGAATAGAGCTATAGAAAAATTTCCTACAGCTATTATTTATTGTTCAAATAAAAATGATATTATCAATGCAATAAAATTCGTAAGAGAAAATAACTTAGAATTCAGAATTAGATCTGGTTGTCATCATTATGAAGGATTCTCAACAGGAGATAATTTAATAGTAATAGATGTAAGTAAAATGAATGCTATTTCTTTAGATAAAAATAGCAATACTGCCACTATAGAAGCTGGTGCTAGAAATAGAGAAGTTTATGAAGCAATTTGTTCAGAAGGCTATGCTTTTCCTGGAGGGGGTTGTCCTACTGTTGGGGCTGTAGGCTTCACCCTTGGCGGTGGCTGGGGCTATTCTGCAAGATATCTAGGGCTTGGTTCTGATAATCTTTTAGA
This sequence comes from Clostridium massiliamazoniense, assembly GCF_001403635.1. Taxonomy (GTDB): domain Bacteria; phylum Bacillota; class Clostridia; order Clostridiales; family Clostridiaceae; genus Sarcina; species Sarcina massiliamazoniense. Next base: position 496,850 of record NZ_LN879467.1, on the reverse strand, counting down.
AGCTGAAGTAGTAGACTACAATGGTAATAGTGTAATTGCTAATGAAAAAGAAAATTCTGATTTATTTTGGGCATTAAAAGGTGCTGGTGCTGGTAATTTTGGAGTAGTAACTAAACTTACCTTTAAACTTTCCCACAAAATAGAAAATGCAACATTAATTCATATAGATTACTTTAACACAACTCTTGAAGAAAAAGTTAAAGTATTTCTTACATGGCAAAAGCATTTTAAAACTATAGATAATAGATTTAACTGTAAATTAAGTACATATAACTCCTTAGAAAAAGGAAGTGGCTCACATATTACTGGAATTTTTTATGGTACTTCAGAAGAAGCAAAAGAAATTCTTAAACCATTTTTAAATATACTTGAAAATGTAGAATCTGAATTTATATATCAATCTGTATTACAAATAAATAGGGATATCCAAGATGCCCATCCTGACTATGAAAGCTATAAATCAACTGGTAGATTTATAACTAGAGATTATACAGAAGAAGAAATTAAAAATCTTCTATCAATTTTAGAAGAAAGACCTAAAGGTTCAATTTATACAGCCCTTTCTCTATATGGACTAGGAGGAAATGTAAAATCAACTCCTAAAGACTCTGCTTCATTTTATTATAGAAATGCAGATGCTATATTAGGACTTCAATCAGTTTGGGAAGAAAGAGAATTTGCTGAAATAAATAAAGAATGGGTTGTAGATAAATTCACTAATTATACTAAACCAATAACAGCTGGTTCTTTCATAGCTTTTCCTATAAAAGAATTAGATAATTATAAGAAAGAATATTATGGTGAAAGTCTTCCTAAACTAGAGGAAATCAAGAAGAAATATGACCCTATAAATTTATTTAATTTTGAACAATCACTATAATTTTTGAAAGTATTATATTAAACAATAGGACCCTCTCTAAATGTGGATTTTTCCACTTTGAGATAGTCCTATTTTTTCTTTTTACTTATCAAAATTGAAAAAGTATCTTCCCTTTTTCTCTGTTGATTTTCCATAGTCAATTGCTCTTGTAGGACAACAATGTAAACAAGCTAAACATTGGCAGCAATTGTTTCCCCAAACTGGCTTTCCATCAACTTTTATATTTTTTGTATTACATATACTTTCACACTTTTTACAACTAATACATTTATCTGAAACTTTAAATTTACTTGCATCTATAGCAAATTTATTAAATACAGGATTTATTATTTTAGTAAGAACCTTTGGAAAAGCCCCTTTTTTTACCTGAAAAACACTACTCCTAGACTCAACTACCTTCCTAATTTCTTCTATTGTTTTATTTGCTTCTTTAACTTTCTTATTTTGTATATCATTGCTATCAATATCACCCATTATTATATAATTATTTGGCATAGCTATAGAGAATCCACTATTTAATCTATAGTTATTTTTTTCTAAAGCCCTTGATAATACACCCATAGCATCTCCTATATTTTCACCACAGGTTGCTACTGTATAAATATAATTTTTATTATAATTGTTTAATTTTAATTTCTTTACAAAGTCTAAAACAGGCTTTGGTGGTGCCCAAGCATATATTGGGTAAACAATAGCAACAGTCTCATTTTCCTTTAATTCATATTCACAATTATCCTTTCTATTAATGATCTCTTCTGCTATGGAAATTAATTTATCACCATTAAATTCACTTAATTTTGTGGCTATATACTTTGAATTTCCTGTACCTGAGAAATAAAATATCATAAATACCCCTCCTAATTTTAATTTACCTGATAACTAGAAACTATAATGCTTCTATATTTTTTCGCTATATTTCTTTATATAGATTTATTCTATCTTAAGATATTCTTAACTTCAAACAATTAAAATAAACTAAGTTCAAACTATACTTTTAATATTTATTCTTCTTAATCATATTAATTCACTATTTCCATAAAAAAAAATATAATAAACTATATTTATATTTTAGAAGGTGCTTATAGTGAAAGAAGATCCTAAATATTCTATTACTTATGCTGCCACTGGTCTTGGTTTTGGTTTGGCCATAGGAATTGTTTTAAATAAAATTCTTGTGGGGCTTTGTTCTGGAGTAGTCCTTGGAACAATAATAGATTTAGTTACTTATAATAAAAAAAAGAAAAATTCTTAGTTTAAATTTTAAAAATTTATATTAAAATTAAACTGATTTTGCTTCTAGTATTCATCTAATAACTAATATTTTTAACACTCCAATTTTATATAAATTAAAAATAATAAAGTATAATTCTTTAATTAATTCCCACTAAAATTTTACCTGAATTAACTCTCAATTTTTATACAAATAAATATATACAAGCTTTAATGAACAGTCTATTTCCAAATATAAAATAGACTGTTCATTCTTATATCAACTTAAATAATTATGTTTACATTTTCGTATACGTAAACGTAAATATTTTCGTAATCAATTTCGTTAATGTAATTATATTTATTTATAATTGTAAAATTGAACTTTTCAAAAAAGTTGTCCTATAATATAAACTTTTAATTATTTTTGAATTCTAATAAGATCTATAACTTTAAGTCTTCTTATTTCTAGAAGTGGTATTATTGAAATTAATATAGTAAGTATTATCATCAAAGATAAATTAGCTAACAAAAAACTTAGTTTAAAATTTATTGTGCCAATTACTAAGTATATAAACCAAAAGGAAATAGTGGTACTGAAATGTATTAATAATAAGTGTTGCTAATAAAATTTTCTAAACTTCATATACTAGAATAAATCTTATTTCTAAATATTAATCCTAAAAAATTCTTAAAATTATCTTAATTTTTTATGTAAAAAACAATATTATGAACTCAATTCATCTGAAGACTAGTGTCTGTAATACTCCAATCTTCTAGTAAATAGACCTATGCTTATAAATAATGCTCACTAAAATTTAGCTGAATTCAGAACTCTATGTAGATTAAATCTTAGCTTATAAAAGTTGCATTGATTTATTGCAACATTTATATTATTATTAAATTAAGATATAACATAATTGGACTATTATTCCATAATCCAATTTACTTAACTTATTTTCAAAGAAAACTCATTTCAGATAATGATTTAAGAAAAAAGAGAAATCAGTTGAAGAGAACTGAATTAACTTAGCTTAAAAACTATCTCTCATTATAAACATATTCCTAAAAATGATTATGATAGTTAAAAAGTTTTTTAAAGGATTATCTGATAAACTAAGATTTAAAAATCAAAAAATCCAACCTATTGCTTTTAATCATATCAATAGCTTGGACTCCAAAATAATATAATGATCTTGAAAAAAGTATATTTTAAAAAATTTTATATTTGAAAATAAGACATATTATATCTAAAATTTTTTAGATGAAAGAAAATTCTCTATAAAAATAGAAATAAAAAATTACAAATAGTTAGGAGAAACACAAATGAATAAAGAAGAATTATTAAGCTTATTGGAAAATATGAAAATAGAGCTTGAAGCTTGTACCCCAGCAGAATACTTTCTTTCAGTACACAATGTGAAAGAGATGAGTGAAGAAATTAATGCCTTAGATGATGTAATGAATACTGTAGAAAAAGACAATTCAGATATAATGACTTATATAGATGAAAAATTAAAAGCAGTAAATTCAAATAATCTATCTGATGGTTATATTATGATGTTAAAAGATATTAAAGCAGAAATAGAAAAGCATATTAACTTCAAAGAAACTCATAAAAGAAAATAAATTAAAACTTTATTTTTAAGATTTTTATTACCTTATTCACTTATTATATATAAAAGGCAGCTTCCTTTATGGAAGTCTGCCTTTTTATTTAACTCAAAATTTATTTTGAAATAACTATAATTCGCTAATATTTAATAGCTGATATAATCAGCCTCCTCCCTGTAGACAGCTTCCATTAAAGTCAAACTTCTACCTAAGTTAAACCCTAGCTTATCTGGTATTAACACATCTCTCATTTCATTTATATAATTGTTTACATCATTGTATACACAAACGTTTACACAATAAGAAACTTTATAGAAAAATTTAAAAAATTTTAAATCAAAAATGTTTCACGTGAAACATTTTTATACTAAATTCGACTTTTCTATAGGTTAAACTAATTTATCTAATAGCTTAGTTGTAACACTGATGTTGTCTACAAATAGAAGATAAATAACTTTATACTACTAGATGGATTACTAAAATTCAGATAGAGTCAAAACTCTATCTAAAATCTTAATTAAAGTTTATTTATAACTTAGGACTTAATTCAAAATAACAGTTTTTTTGGTTAAAATAACCCCGAGGAGAGTCATTACAATTCCTATAGTTAAATCTAAAACTGCATTTATTAATAAGTTTTCAGTTCCTCCATTGGCTATAAAAAATATTACTTGCCCTAAAAAGAAGCTAAAAGAAACCATACTTATAAATATTACAGTCAATACAATTACTCCATATTTTAATCCCTTGCAAAAATTATAAAAACTGCTTAATAGAAAACCCAGTCCAATAGCTGTAAAATGTATAATTGAAATTAATATAATTGCCTTCCAGCTTTCTAAATAAGTTCCATTCTTTAAGTATTCCCCGTAATTTATATCAACTACCATAGGTGCATTGATATATATATTAGTAATTCTATTTATTATTACATCTAAAATTGCAGTCCCAACAGATAATAATGTTAAAAATATTGTTGTTCCCTTTATATATTCAACCCTTGAAACATTAAATCCATAAGTGAGTTTAATACTATTATTAGAACTTTCTATAGCTATTATAAAAAGTAAAAGACTAGTGAAAACATCTAATCCAGAAAATTCAAAGTTAGCTCCATAAACTTCACTTACAACTATAAAAATTATTCCAAAACCTATAAACAAAGCATAATAAAACAATATATCATTTGCTGAATACTTTAAATTATACTTTAAAACACTTTTCCACCTCATAAATTATCCCTCAACCTTTATTTTCTTTATGATTTTAAAATTAAACATAGTAAATATAATTCCTATAACTCTAGGTGAATATGAAACTATTCTTTTGACTTCAGTAGGAAATAAAATTACTACTAAATTTAATCCAATAAAACTTACTACTATTAATGCTGTAGTCAAAATTCTACCTAAATTATTAGATCTATAATATAATGCTACAAAAAATATTCCTAAAGTTATAGATAAAAAACTTATTAATAAAAACCAAAGAAAATTTATAACTATATTTACCCTTATAGGTTCTCCCCAATAAACTAATGTATCTAATAAACTTGGGGAATAACTAAATAAATTCACTAAACCATATAATATTAAATTTATAAATGCTCCAATCACAGCAATTATAATATTGAACTGCATATTAGCTGTTAAATATTTTTTCCTAGATAAATTAAATCCTTGACTTAATTTAAAACTTTCAATAAAAGTAATAGCTCCATAAGAAAATAAAAACACTATAGTGGTTGATTCTATTCCATCAATCTGAAAATATTCTTTTCCTACCATAGAAATACTTATCTGCCTAAAGACTATAAGCCCTAAGATTATAAAAAAATAAGCTACTAATGGAAGTTTCATTGACTCTATTTTGTATTTTAAAAATACCTTTTCTCTCATTAAAATCTTCCTCCATTTTCAGTTATAGCTACAAACAGTTTTTGAAGTTTTAGCTTTCCTAGCTCAAAGTCATATTCTCTTATTTCTCTCTTAAGGTCTTCGTTTAATTCTCCTATAATCGTAGCTGTCTTAATAGAAGCAAATTCTGATACTTCAATACAATTTTTATTTTTTATAAATTCGTCTATTTTTCTTCCTATTCCTGAAACTGTATAAGCACTATCTATAAGTTCCCCTATTTCCTTATTAACAATAACTTTCTTGTCATGTATTATTACTACATTTTCTATTATGTCTTCTATTTCTTCTATAATATGTGTAGAAATTATGATAGTCTTAGGGTTATTTATATAATTATTCATTAATTCCTTGTAAAAAAGCTCCCTATGATTCGCATCAAGTCCTAGAATTGGTTCATCTAACATTATTACTTCTGCCTCTGTTGCTAAAGCCACTATAATTTTACATATTGATTTATATCCAGTAGACAAGCTTTTAAACTTCTTCTTTATATTTAAATCAAATTTTTCACTTAATTTTAAAGCATATTCCATGTCAAAATTCTTATAAAATTCCTTCGTCCATTTAAATATATCTTTAACTTTAATATTTTCAGGATAGAGGTTTTGCTCCTTACTCAAATACATTCTTTGTAACATTCTATCATTCTCGTAAATCTCCTCACCATCAAGTAATATTTCTCCTGAATCCCTAAAAATCCTATTATTTATTAAGTTTAAAAGTGTAGTTTTACCAGCTCCATTTCTTCCTAATAATCCATATATTTTATTTTCTTCAAAGAAAATATCTATATTATCAAGAACTACAGTTTTTCCATAACTCTTTTTTAAATTCTTTATTTCTAAATTACTCATTCCTATTACCCCTTATTTTTTAACTTATACCAATTACTTATTTTCATACTTTGATATCATAGCTATTATTTCATTTCCTGATATATTAAGTTTTTTTGCTTCTTCCATGAGCTTTAATATATATTCTTTATAAAAATCATCTCGTCTTCTTTCCATAAGAATTTCTCTAGCCCCTTCTACAACAAACATACCCATCCCCCTTTTTTTATAAATAATCCCTTCTTCAACTAAAATGTTAAATCCCTTTCTTACAGTAGCTGGGTTAATTTTGTAATTTAATGATATTTCATTAGTTGATGGAATTTGTTCCTCATCCTTAAACATTCCACTTAAAATAGCATCTTTAATTGCATCTGCTATTTGAAAATATATTGGAATATCATCCCTTATATTTAAAAGCAAGATTACACCTCCTTAGTTAATCAGTTAGTTACTTATATAACTAACTATAGTACCATAATGATATAATGTAAATATTTTACTGTTAATTTGATAAAAAAACTTTTCGACATTTTTTCATATTTGATCTTGAATGGCTTTAAATAGCCATTTAAACTTGCTATAACATATATTTTTTTCTATTGACTAATATAAAATAAATACATAGATATTTAACTAATTAGCTAAATATCTATTTAATAAAAAGGAGCTAATTTAATGAGTAGAGTTTTTAAAGCCTTAAGTGATGAAACAAGAAGAGAAATTTTAAAACTTTTAAATACAAAAGATATGAATGCTGGTGAAATTGCTAATCATTTTAGTATGAGTAAACCATCAATTTCTAAACATTTGGATATATTGAGAGAAGCAGAGTTAATAACCTCAGAGAAAAAAGGACAATTTGTGATTTACTCAATTAACACCTCTGTCCTCCAAGAAGCTTTAAGTAATTTTTTAAGTTTATTTAGCTAAAATCTATTAAAATTTTAAAAAGGGGTATTAAAAATGAAAAAACTTGATTTTACCAAAATAGTGTTTTTAGTTTCTTCTATTCTAATCTTATTAATTGGAATATTGATTCCTAAAGGAGAAGTAAGTAGTTCTGTAATTGCTTTTTTAGCAATCATTTCACTAATACTATTTGATATTAAAGCTAGTAAAATACTAAATCTTTCAAAAGATAACCCAAAAATTAAAACAGTAAGATTAATAAATAACTTTACCATAGGAAGTGTACTTATAATTTCTTTATTCATTAATATAAAATCTATTAATGGTTCTTTACCAGAAAGCATTGAAATAATCTTAGTAGCTCTATTTATATTATTCTTTGGAAATTTATCTCCTAAAATTCCCTTTAACAGATATATGGGTCTTAGATTACCTTGGACAATTAGAGATGAAGATACTTTTAGAATAGCTCATAGATTACTTGGTTATCTATCAGTTCCATGTGGAATACTAATGTTATTATGTGCTTACTTTAATAATACTAATCTAGCTTTAATATTCTTTTTTTCTTGGATTCTAATTCCTTCATTACATTCATTAAATTTTTATAATAAAAAAATGAAAAAATTTAAAATCTAATCTTAATAGAAAGTAGTTAATTAGCTACTTTCTATTATTATATATACATTTATGTTTACATGTATGTAAATGCTTTTGTTTGTGATTACATTTACACTCGTGTTTACATTTGTTTTCCTACATTATTGGCTAATATTTGTAATTTTCAATATTTATAAATTATAGATAATCAAATTATAAAATGGTTCAAATGATTAGAAATTTTTTAAACAAGAAAAGATTGTATTAATAATAAAAACTTTATTGTGCAAAACAATATATTTTATAATTATAGTAAGATATATAATTATAAAGATATACAACCAATATTTATATATTGAGTCTAAATTAAAAGGAATGCTTTCAAAGAAATCATAGAGAATTAATTGATAAGCATGCATCAGAAGGTTGGAGATATGTAAATACAATAGCTTCTTTATTACATAGAAATAATAGGAAATATAAAACTTTTGACTTAATATTTGAAAAAAAGTGACGATGAACAAGCTTAAAATATTTCGATTTAAAAGGATGCCCATATGGACATCCTTTTTGTTATACCTATTTACACATCATTATAAAACAAAATCATTCATAATTAATATGAAACATAGCCATAAAATTTAAAATTCATCATAAGAAAACAAAAATGTAAACATTAATAATTACATTTTTGTTTTTTGTTTACGTTTATGATTTTGTTTGTGTATATATAGTTATTTGTAATATCATCTTATCCTTTATATATAGTCAAATTTTCATCTTTCTTATCCTAAAAAATGATCTTCTTTATAGTAAAATTTTTTTATTTAATAACTAGAGATTTTCAATTTACTATAATAAACGTAGACTTATCTGTAAAGAAAATATAAGTAAGTTTAGAGACTGTTATTCACTTTAAACATAGACTTAATTCAAATAGGACTTTGACTCCATCTGAATAGGTAGTGCTCCTTATCTAGAAGAGTAAAGTGGATAATATCCTATTTATAGAAGATAGAAGTATTACAGAGCTCCTATCTATAAACTGAAAAGACCATCTCTAAATAGGAATACTTTTAGAGATGGTCCTAGATTTCTTTATCTTCCTTTGTCATTTTCCAAAAATATCCTTCAACCTCTATTAAATTTTTATTCTCACACCCAATGAAAGTTCCAATAGTAATAACTACTGTAGCCAATATAACTCCTAATTTTCTCATTGCTATAAACCCCTCAACAAAATTAATTGTGCTTTTGTAAACATTTTTGTATACGTAAACACAATTATTTCTACTTTTTATACCTATTCCTTTTCTATTTCTGAAGTGAACTCCAATGCTCCATTATTATCTACTTTACTTATAATAACTTCTAAATTATATTTGTCATTATTTTTAACATTTTTCTTTATTACATATTTTAAACCTTCATTTATAAATATTTTTAAATCTACAGGTCTACCTAAATTTACTGTTGCAATAGGGACTTGTTTTCTCTCATTTGGTTTAATTTTTTTTATTGCTGGTGCTTTATATTTACATCCATCATAAATTATATTTATCCTTTCAATAACCTCATTAGTTTTATTTTTAACCTTAACAATTATTACTGGAAGGTATCCTGTAAATAACATAATATATCTCTCCTTTAAAATTATTATATAAATATCAATGTTTACATTTTTGTTTGTGTTTGCATTTACTTATGTGTAAATATCTTATTTGTTCTGTACTTATCTATATGAAGTAACCATTTATTCCTCTTACAATTAATTTAAATAAACGTAGACTTAATTCAAGTGGAGTTTTAACTCCCTCTGAATGCTTAGTATTCCTTATCTAGAAACGTGAAGCTGTTTATCTCCTATTTATAGAAGATAGGAGTATTACAGTTTCTAGCTATGAAATAAATTTCATATTTGCACTTTTACAAGGAAGTCTTATATCAACTATTCTCCAAGTAAATACTTCTTTAATATAATTTTTATACTTATTATTGCTCCTATTGATATTAAAAAAAGTAAAATTATATAAATTCCTAAAGTATAGTCATCCCTAAAAATATATATAGGTGAGATAAAAAAAGAAAAACCCCATATTAAAAAAACTAATCCTAATTTTTCACCTAAAACTTTTTTACTTTCTTTTAATTTTAGAATTTTTTTACTATAACTATAATAAAAAAAATTATTATTTATAGCTACATCATAAGCTCTATAGAAAAATATTATTGCTAGAAATACATTAATAAATAAAAGTACTATTTTATCTGTATTCATTTAAATTCTTCCTTTAAAACTTCATATTTACTTTGTGTCATCAAAGCATCTTCTTCCAAATTATAGAATTTAATTACATAAGTCCATCTTCCATAAGGGTATATTTCCTTTATTTTATTTTTATTCACTATATAAGATTTATGAACTCTTAGAAAATCATTATGATCCATTTTTATCTCTAAATCATTTAAGGTCATTGATGTTTTGTGCTTTTCATCATTAGTATAGATTACTGTTTCTCCATTTTCACGACTAATAAATACAATATCCTTCTTGTTTATAATCTTATTAGATTCTTTATTTTTTATCATTATTTTCTCTGAATATCTCTCTTTTTTATAGAAATATTCATCATATTCTTTTTTAAATTTATCTAAAGTTCTAAATACTCTATCTACTCTAAAGGGTTTTAATAAATAATCATAGGCATAAACTTCAAAAGCTGATCCCATATATTCTCCATGTGCTGTAGCAAATATTACCTTTATATTTTGCTTTATAGCCATTAGACTTTTAGCTGTATCAACTCCATTTAAATCTCCCATCTCTACATCTAAAAATACTAAATCAATATTCTTATCTATAATTATTTCTAATGCTTTTTCTCCACTTTCAGCTTCATCAACAATCTCAAAGCCATCAACTTTATTTATTATTTTTCTTAAGAGAACTCTCATTCCTGGCTCATCATCAACTATTAATACCTTTATCATTTAATATCCTCCAAATTAATATTTTTGCTCTTCTAAAGTTGCATTTGGAATAACTAGCTCTATAATATTACCATTATAGTATCCATACCTTATACGACCTCCCAGTGAGTTTAATGTATTTCTACAGTACTTGAATCCATATCCTTTTCTAATACTTTCTTTGTAAGCTCTTGTTAACTTTATAATATTCATTTCATTTTTAATAGATTTAGGTAATTCTCTTCCATTGTCATGAAACCTTATTATAAAACTATTATCTTTTTCATCAATTCTACTATCAATATTTATTCTCCCTGGCTCGCTTGAACTTAATGAAAGATATGAATTCTCTAAACATTCTTTAAACATAGAACATAAATCTATTTCTGGAATTATAATTTCCTTTAAGGCGTTATTTATATTTATCCTAAATTCTATATTTCGCTCCTTAGCCTTAGTTATTTCACCTAGTATAAAGGCATCTAATCTACCTATTCCACTTTTTATTCCTCTTTTCATTTCAGCTATATCTTCAAATAAAGGTGATATATATTTTCTAGCTTCATCAAATTCACCAAGCTCTATTAATCCATTAAGTATTTGTATATGATTCAAAGCCTCGTGCCTTTGTCCCCTTAATCTGCTATTTAAAATTTCTAAATTTTTTATATTATCCCTAAGTTCTTTTTCTCTAGATAACAAAACTGCTTTATAAAATCCTATTACTGATATAACACCATTAAATGCTATAAAAAAAACTATTACAAGGAGGCTAATTCCTGTAATCGTATTATTCTTAATAGAAAAAATTAATAGAATCAAAAAAGCTATATTAACAATCAAAGTACCTTTAGCTAATCTCACAATTTAATCCCCTCCTTTAATTAATTAAATAATACTGCGCTCCTAAGCTTTCTTTAAGACATATCCCCTAAAAAATACATTTAATCAACTTAATTGTCTTAAATATAGGCTAAAACTTAATTCAGATAGAGTTTTATCTCTATCTGAATTTTAGTGCTCCTTATCTAGAGATATATATTTGTACCTCTAGCTTTTGAAAACTTTGAGCATTACGGGTACTAATCATTAACTAAACAAATTATATCTTTACTTGTCCTATTTCTATGTAAAAGTATCTTTTCAAAAAATTAATAATCATAGCCCTTAATTCTTTAATGGTAATTCAATAATAAACTTCAAAAAATTATTTTCATTACTAAGTCTAACCGTCCCCTTATAACTATCAACTATAGATTTTACTATATATAAACCCATTCCATCGCCATCTTGTCCCTTAGTGGTAAAGCCCTTACAAAAAATTTTTGATATTACAGAAGATGAAATATATCCAACTGAATTTTCCACAATAATTTTTAAATTTTCTTTGTTTTCTATGTATAAATTAATATTTTTTTGTTCATAATCTTTATTGTAATAGATAGCATTATCTAATAAATTCCCTATAATAGAGCATATATCTGATGTCTTAATATTACTTTTACTATCTAATTTATCTATAATATTGTAATTAATATTTATATTATAACTTTTTGCAATGAAGTATTTAGAATTTAAAAGACTATTTAATGCTATTAATCCAGTGTTAACATCTATAAAATTGTATTTTTCATTAAGTTCTTTTTTATTATTTTTGGACAAGTCCTTCATATACATATTAATTAATCTTTGATATTGATTATTTTCCTTAATTAAATTATGATTATGGCTTTCTAATCTATTAATATCATTAAATAAGCTAGAGAAATGCTTTTCCTTCTCTCCCTTGGAGAATATAAAATAACTACATAATGTTATAATTAACCAAATTATAATATCACTTATTCTAAGTTTATAAAGATCTTCATTATATTCTATTAATATAACTCTAAGAAATAAGATTATATTAGATACAATAGGTAATATAATTAATGTTTTTTTCATTAAAATCTAAATCCTTTTTAAAAATAAATATACAATATCAAGAAAATTATATCATATAATGTAAAATTTCCTTAAAAACTAATTTTTAATTTTTCCTTAAATTTTAAATGGAATAAAATAGCTGCTATTTGAGTCCCCTATAAACAATTCTACTTATACTTTATTTACGTTTAGAAGTAGAAGCCTTCTTGCAATTTTTTGAGTGAAATTAGTCTAAAAATATGATAATATTCCTCTTTAACTTGAAGTAACACATCAATTAAATTTATTAGTCATTTAGCAATATTATATGTAAATGATTATGTAAACGTAAATGTTTATATATGTATACAAATCTTCTTATGATTAATAAATTATACTTAAATATAATAATATAAATTTTTAATATTAAGTGTAATTCAGTGAAAATATATGTGTAAGTCCATGATATTATTTTAATAATAATTATTGATTTTCAAACAGTATATTTAATAAATAAATATACTTAAAATTATTCAAATATTGTAATCATAATTGTTTACATAATTGTTTATTGCTAATTTATTATATATTTTTATATTTTTAATACTAATTTTCTATAATTTTCAAATTTTAGATATCAAATTTATTTCTTTAATATTATTATCACTAAATTACACATCAGTATTACTTCAATGCTTATTATCACTAAATTACACAGATATTAATTATAATTACATTTACATTTATGTAAACATTTATGTTTTAAAATTTGTTTAATATAACTAAAAGTAATATTTATAATAATATTTTCTTTTTTTAAATTTCTATAAAAGGAATAACTTTTCTTTTAAATAATTATTTTATTGTATTTTTGATTACATATGTGTAAACATAAACGTAAGTACTTACATTTGTAGTTTTGCATTACTTATAAAAATATAAATTTCAAATTATGTTTACATAATAGATTACATTTTCTTAAACAAATTTGTAACTTTTTTATTGATCAAATATAATAACAATGCCATTAAAGTTATTATTATAAATTTATTTTGTAGATAAATTTGTTTACACTTTCATTTACAAAATTATTTGTTTAATTAAATTTTAATTAATAATTTGTATAAGCCAAGACTTAATTTACGTATAATTTTAAGTCTATGTAAATTCTAATGTTCCATATCCAGAGTCTCATGTCTGCTTATTTCTAGTCTATAGAAAGTTGAGATATTATAGGTACTAGTTATCAGGCACTCTGAGATTTGATTTAGATAAAGTTTCAACTATAACTAAATTTTAGTAACCCTTATCTAAGAACATTTTTATTTATCTTAGCTTTATAACCATAGATTTAACTCAGGTGGAGTTTTTACTCCATCTGAATGCTTAGTGATCCTTATCTAGGAGCATAAGACTATTTATGTACTACTTATAGAAAATAGGAATATTACAGCATCTAGCTATTAGATAAAATATTAACTTATTACAAACACTGTTTATTAGGTAAAAAATTATTAATTAAATATTCATATAAGCTTCATAGAGCTCTTAAAATGATTTTTATTTATTTTTATAGGTAAATATACTTTTAAAAGAAAAGACTCTCTAAAGGGCTTATATTTGATTTAAATAGGAATATTACTTTCTTAATGGTTTTACTTATCAATAAGGAATTAATAGTAAGAACTAACCTTTCTAAAAACTTAAAAATATTCTTAAGTTAGAATATTTTTATATTTAGATTGAATTTACACATAGGTTTAATAGATTTAGTGAAAATTTTTATAGGTGTAAGGTGAAGAAAAAATTTTTTTATATGAATTTAGCACATTTAGAGTGCTTATCTTTTTAATGCTTATAAAGAGCTTATATAAGCTTTGCTTATAAAAAGCTTATAGGAAAGCTTAAGTGAGTAAGGATGCGACATAGAGAGGTTTTTTTTTCATGGTTTTACACACTTTTTATCATGAATTTACACAAAGGCCCCTGTGGATTACCATGAGCTTACACATTTTTGGTCATGAACTTACACAAGGGCTTTCACCATCTTACACATTTTTATGATATAATGAAAAAAAAGAGACATATCCACAGGTTAGATATTATTTGTAATTAAAATTTATGTGTAAAGTGTTGATAATACTTGCTTTATAGCATTGTGTTACCTGTGGATAACTTTTAAAAATAAGCTTTTTTTTATCATCAAATTACACAGGATGGTTAAATAGAGTATGCTAATAAAAAAGGAGTTGTGGATAAGTGGGTAAAAGCCTTGAAATTAAAGGGATGAAGAGTGAAGTTGTAGAGATGAAACCTCAAACCATTGTTGTTAAGGTTGATGAAGATTATATTGAAAATAACCTTATAGATTTGCCGTTTATTTATTATTATAAGCCGAAAAAAGGGAATGTTATTTCATCTATAACATATAACTGGGAAAGTAGTGAAGGAAAAGAACGAGCTTTAAAAGTTTTAGGGCATGCAGAATATGGTGTTCCTAATGAGTATTGTTATGATGTTTTATTGGCATTATTTAGATTATACATAGCGAGCAATGATAATAAAATTAGTACTATAGGAAAAGCTATAAAAAAAATAAATGATGAAGTTGATATTTCAGAAAAAATAAATACTTTAGATGATATATCTTATTTGGATGATATTGATAATACTGTTTATTTTACTTATAGACAATTAGCCAGAGAGATGGGGTATAAGAGTTATTCTAAGACCATACAGGAGCAATTGTTTAAAGCTATACAAATACTTGTTCAAAGTAAATTATGGAATACAGGGCAAGGAGGACTTTATAATCCTATAAAGAAAGAATATATTATAGACGCAACTTTCCAGATAGGAATTTTAGATGGATATAGTGGTTATAAATATATTCCTGTAATAGATGAAAATGGTGAATATGTTTATAAAAAAAATGGAGAGCATAAATTTAAAGTTGATCCAAATTCTATTAGTGATAAATGTTCAGTGAAAATCGATAAGTTCTTTATAAAAAACTTATTTTTTGGAAATGCAAAGCTAAGTAGTAAATCTTTAAGACAAAAGTTAAAAGGTGGAATAACTAAGAAAGTTTTCTTAATTCTTAATAAATGGAGAAACAATAGAACGGAAATGTATTTAAAGTATGAAACTTTGTATAACAGAATACCATTAACTGATGAAAAAAGTGACTATTATAGGAAAAAAAGACTTATGTCAGCTCTTAATGAGTTATTAGAGGTTGGGTTTATAAGTAATTATGAAAAATCAAAGGAAGGTGTTACTTTATTCTTCCCTAAAGAACTTTATATTGAAAATGATTCTGAAATAGAAGAAGAAAATTTACTAGAAAAATATAATGAGTATGAGGAAGTTTTAAATAAGCTTCATCATTATGGTGTAACTAATCAAACACTTAAAAAGCATTTTAAAATGCATAAATTTAATTATTATCAAGCTTTATTAAGATTAGTTGATGATAAACTAAGGAAAAAAACTTTAAAGAATGAAGCTGAGGCTAAAGGCTATGTATTAAAAGGTCTTATTGAGCCGTATTCAAATATTGATGAGAAATATTTTAATAAAGATTAATAAAAGGGCTTATTTTTAAGCCTTTTTATTGTTATTAAAATTTTCACCAAATTACACAGCAGAATATAAAATGAGTATTTTTTCTTGAGTTTACACTTGGGATTAAAATTTTCACCAGATTACACAGCACAATAGAAAATGGGATAACTAGATTTAGAGAATATTTGAAAATAATAATGATTTAAGGGGCATATAAGGACTTTATGATATAAAGTAAGGCTTATCCAAGTCAAGTTTAAAGATTTATCTAAATGGGAGATAAGGCTATTTAAGAACTATATTTGTTTATTTCAACTTTAAGAAGATTGGAGTATTTTTAAAACTAGTTATTAATAAAGTAATCAGAGCTAAATATAATTATATTTATAATTATATTTAAGTATGTGTGTTAAATGGTGCTAAACTTATTTTTTTATAGATATAGCTATTTAAATTAAACTTGTTTGTGTAAATTGGTGATAATTTGTTATAAGTGAGGAATAATAACTAGTTCATCAAAAATATTTTATTTAATTTTTATAGAAATCTAAGAAATAATGAAAAGCATTGTGTAATCTGGTGATAATATTTTTTATACAATGAGATTTAATTCTAAATAATTTAAAAAAACAAATAAAAGATTTACTAGAATATTTCAATGACTATATAAAAATAAATAAAATTTAATCTAATATAAAGTCTCTATAAATTTTTTATTAGATTAATAAGAATTTAAGAGAATTTACCTAAGAGCTAAAAGCTATAATATTCCTATACTCTATAAGTAAATATATTACAGACTCATATTTCTAGATAATTGCACTTAAGTATTGAGATGGAGCTAAAACTCCAGCTAGATTAAGTTTTCTTTATTAAGGGAAATAAAAAATAGATAACTAATAAGTTATAAGAGGTTGCTTGAGCCTTTAACTAAAGCTAGTGTAAGATGAGGAAAATAATAAACATAGATTATCACCAAATTACACATAATAAAAATAAGTCTTTATATATGTGTAATTTGATGATAATATTTATAAAGTGTATAAGTTATCTTATATATAATAAAATACTAATGATAAAGGAGAAGTAAAGTGAAGGAACATATTTTAAAGCTATTTTTACAGTGGTTAAGTACCTGTGGATTAAAAATAGGAATAGCTGTAGTACTTTTAATTGTAGGGTGGAAATTAATAAGAAAGTTTGTTGTTGGATTTATTAAAGTTTTAAAAAGTAAAAACTTTGATCCATCAGTAGCATCATTTTTAGAAACATTTATGGAAATTGTATTGAGGGCTCTATTAATTATTTCTTTACTAGAGTATATAGGCTTTGATTTAGCAGGATTAACAGCTGCAGTGGCATCAGCAGGACTTGCTGTTGGACTAGCCCTTCAAGGAAGTCTATCTCACTTTGCAGGTGGTGTATTAATATTAATATTAAGACCATTTCAGGTAGGGGATTATATTAAAAATTCTGAATATGAAGGAACTGTAGAGAAAATAAGCGTTTTTTATACATATCTTGTTACATCCGATAATCGAGAAGTTTTAATTCCTAATGGAAAGCTTTCTAATGGAAGTTTAATCAATTATTCTACTAAAGAAACTAGAAGGGTTGACTTAGTTATAGGAATAGGCTATGAGGATGATTTAATAAAGGCTAAAAATATTTTATATAAATTAATTAGAGAACATAGATTAATATTAACTGAACCAGAACCATTTGTAGCTGTTTGTGAACAAGGGGATAGTTCTTTAAATTTCACTGTAAGAGTTTGGACCAAAAGAGAAAATTATTGGACTGTTAAATTTGATTTACTAGAAAATATAAAATTAAAGTTTGATGAAGAAGGAATCAATATACCATATCCACAAATGGATGTACATGTAAATGGTAGCATTAACAAATAAGTTTATTTGATAACTAGTATCCAATTTTCTATAAGATAGAGATAAAGAGATACAGATTTCTAGAGGATATATCAAGAAGAGATATATCCTCTTTTTTATACTAAAAGTAGAGAATTAACTTAGATTTCATATTGAAAAGAAATAATTTGTACATAGAAATTTTCATAAGAATAATAGTAACAATACAAAAAAAAGGGCATAATATAAAATTATAGATCATGCTTTTTTCATACACACATTCCTTTCTTTATATAATGAAAGACACTCTCTTTTCTTCCCATCTTAAGAGAGTGTTTTTTTATTTATATCTACAAAATTTTTTAAAAAAATTTCTAGCTTGAAATTAGATAAATAAAGGAGTTAAATGAAGAAATAAAACAAATAAGATTACAATAATAAATACATTAATGCAAGTAAAAATGTTTACATTAATATAAGTAATAAAAATTCAAAATAAATAGATATATTTTTACAAATAAATATACTTATGTTTATGTATACGTAAATGTAAACATATTTATTTAAAATAAATATTTATTAGCAATAAATTACACATATATTAACATAATTTTAAACTTAATCATAACTGTAATTACAAACATAATTACAAACGTTTATGTTTACATTCTTTTAGTAGTTAAGAAAGTAGTATCTATAATCACTAATGTTCTATAAGTTAGAAATGAAGAGAGAGATGAATAACTAACTTTAAATAAGATTTAAATGAAGTTAAAACCTACTTAAATTAAGATTTAATTATTTATTTAAGATTTACCTGATACTAGCGGTGTATAAGTAGAAGATAAATGGTTTTACCCTTCTAGATAATGATAACTAAGCAGTGAGGTGGAATTAAAACTCAACCCGAATTAAGTCTAGGTTTATTTTTAGGATTATATAAGGATTAAAAAGCAAAATTTAAGCAATAATTAGAGAAATAAAAATTAGCACCAAATTACACATATCAAATTATTTAAATAAAGACCTGTGTAATTTAGTGCTAATTTTAATAGACTATTTTAATAATTCTAATTTTCTTATAAATCACGGGAAATGATAAACTAAGTGGATAATTTAATTTATCATAGCTATGAGCACAATAACCATAATCACCATTACTTAATTTACTGGTAACTATTCCACTATGAGAATATCTATTTAATTCACTATTGTAAAATTGTATTGTAGATCCAATAATATCATCATCAATAGTAGATGATTCAATGCCTAAAGAATTATAAATTAAATAGTTTCTTAATAGATTTACATTGATCCAACTATCTCTATAAGGTTTCCAAGCAGAGCTTAAGGGTAAACCGCCAGCATGTAGACATTGGGATACAAAGTTTGTACAATCTCCTCCGTTATTATCAAAATTTTTATAAGCATTATTGTAATTTAATGCATGTTTTAAAGCATAATCTATAGTTTTATCTAGGTCATATTTTCTTGTTGTTGATTCTATTCTATTGCTGTTATGAGTTGTTCTTAAAGATAAGTATTCATTTAAAATGTTATCTATATTATCAAAACTTTCTTTCCATTTGTAGTTAGCTAATGTTCTGAAAGATGTGTTGTTTTTTATAGTATAGAAATAGTCTTCATTTTCTTCTTTTATTGCTAAGTCATAAATTTTCCAGTTATTATTTTGGTATTCAAGAAAAAATATATATTCTTCATTTGAAGAGCTAAATTGATCAGTGTTATTTAGTATGCAATTTAAGTTTCTAATTAAATGAACTTTTACTTTATCGTTATTAATGTAAAAATCAATAAAATGTAAATCATAATTATAAGTAGAAAAATTAATATTTAAGGAAGAATTCCAATTTTGAAAAAAAAGATATTTAAAATTTAAATCTTCAGCTAATAAAGGTTCATTTATTATTGTGTCTAAATTAATATTAGATTTATGTATTAAAAAGTTATTTTTTTCATTATCAAAGTACTTATAAATGGGTTCTTTTATTAAATCATAATGAGAGGTAGAGATACATGTAAACTTATTAAAATTTAATAATGATATTATGAATAAAAAAAACAAAGGTATTTTATATAAAGTTTTTACTTTCAAGCTCTGCTACTCCTTTTCTATAATATAAAATTTAGTTAAATAATAATAAATTATCTAATCATACAAAAGTAGTATTTATCAAGCAAATATTAAATATGTAAATTCAGAAATAAAAATTTAGGATATTATAAACAAAATTTTACAGTTCAGAATATTATATAAAGATAAGAAGGGAAGGAGAATTATAATGGAAGCATATTTAGGAAATATTCTATTCTCTATTGTAGGGATATTTTTTATATTAATATCATTTTTTATATTTAGAAAGAAGTCAGTTTCTATATTAGCTGAGTATGATAGTAAGAAAAATTATTGTGCAAAAAATTTATTAAATTGGACAGGGAGTAGCTTTCTTATAGCAGGTTTATTGATAATAATTATATCAATAATAGGGTGGTATTTTACTTTTATAAACATTTCAGTTATATTTGGTATAACTATAGCTTTGTTAGCTATAATTATAGGAATTGGTTTTAATAAATATGAAATTGATTAAATAATTAATTTATGAGGTTATATTAAAGTACTAGTATAACCTCATAAAGATAGGGGACATAATATTGAAATGAAATATACACTTAAATTTAATTAGTAATTTCACTTAACTTAAGGTAAAATTAGAGTTGAATTAAATAATAAATTAGGGTGAAGGTTATGTTAAATAAGGAGCTAGTAAATAATTTTATAGACAAAATGAAAAATAGAACTTTATGTACTGTAAGTATAATAAATGATAAAGGAATAACTATAAGCTCTACTGATAGCAATTTAATTAATAATAAAAATGATAAGGCTAAGCTGGCAATAAAAAAAGCTAAAACTATAGAAATAATAAATGAAAATAAAGAAATAATGGAAATAATAGAACCAATTAATTATTTTAATAAGGTTATAGGTTTTATATCCATCGCTGGAGAGTGTGAAAATATAAAAGAGTACTCGAAATTAGTTATAGCAGCATTTGAGCTTATGTTAGAGCAACAGGGTAACTTTATTAAAGAGTTAAATTTAGATATTAAAAGAGAATTAGATTTTAATAATAACAAGGTAATTAATAAGATTTTAGAGGAGAATATGGGGCATGAATTGTTAAACACTCTATTAGTATATATAAATAAAAATGGAGAAAGAAATAGAGTAGCTAAAGAGCTTCATATACATAGAAATACTTTAAATTATAGATTAAATAGAATAGAGGAAATAACAGGACTTAGTTTTAATAATTATTTAGATCTTAGAGATTATGTAACGGTATATTTAGAATATATCAATAAAATAGGAATAAAAAAAATATAGAAGGATGTATCAAATTGCAGATACATCCTCTCTGTATTTTATCTAGTTGTATAGATTTACCATTTATGACCGCTCACCTACGTAAAGAAGTTCTAATATTTTTCTATAACAATTGCTAAAATTTCCAAACTCACTTTATTTCACTGACAGTCCAGATCTATGTTTGATCACTGGAAGTTACTCAGTGCACTTAGCACTTAGCTTCTTTTAAAAGTAATTGATACAGTACCTTAATTTTTAAGCTTTTTGTATAGGAACGTTTTGATTTAACCATCCAGGGAAGAATAATTGTTCGTAGTCAGTTGGACTACTTACATAGATATATCCATCAAGAGAAACATAAATAGGAGTATGGAAGTTATTTATATCAACTAATACTTTATATGTTTTGTGTCCTGCTATATCTTTAGTATCATTTAAGTCAATTTTAAGGTCGGTTATATCATTAAGATTTCCTTCATAATTATCATTAGCTTGAACTTGAATATTAGGATAATTTGCTGTATATCCTTCAATATATTCAGAAGCTATTTTATAAAGTTGAACATATTTATCCTCATTTGATAAATTGTTTAAATCCTCTGAACTAGCTACAGAAGAATTCTCTAATTTTTTACCATTAAGACCTACTAGATTATAATGGTTTATTTCACCAGAGAAATTATTATTAGCATCTTCTCGTATAATTGGAGTTTTAAATGAGGTTCTAGTAGCATAACTGTAAGCATCAAAATATTTAACACCATCAATAACTTTATAGTTATCAAGGTTTGTAACTAAAGAATCACTTGGAAGTCCTATGTCATTAATAGCTGTAGAAATTTTGTAGTATTCATTTTTTTGTTCATCAGTAAATAATGGTTTTGGTAATGATAAAGAATCACTAGTGTTTTTATTTGTTTTTTCAGTTGTATTAGTTATATTGCTTGAATTAGTTGCAATAGGTGCTTCTTTTGAAGCAACTTCTTTTTTATTATTTTCATAAAATGAAAAAATTCCAATTAGTATTAGTATAATTACAACAACTATTACTATAGGAATTATTCTTTTTTTTTTCATATGTTTTCCCCTTTATTATTGTTATAATTCTTGCTTTATTATAAGTTAAGAAAATTAAAATTTCAAATAGAAAAATTAATAAATTTATAAAGGAAAGGTATAATAAAAGGTTATTTTAATAATAAATAAAAGAATATACAAAACAAAAAATCATTATTTAATATTTTATTATTAAATAATGATTTTTTATAGAAAAATATCTAAATTAAGGTTTAATTTAGATAATCTAACTTTATCTAAATTAAGGTTTAATTTAGATAAAGTTAGATTATCTACTTTTAATAGACCTTATAGGGATTAATGTTTATTTATTTAAAAGATTATATTCAAAGCTTATCTAATCTTAGTTAAGATCAGAAACTGTTGCAGTAACATCATTAACTTGATTATTATTGTTATAATTTATAGTAACTAGTTGATTTTTATAACTATTATTAAAAGGTATTGAAAATTTATTTATGTCATCTACAAGTATTTTCACTGTATGAGTTGTTCTAGGAATTTCATAAGAATAATTTAGGGTCCTTTTTAATTTGGGATTTATAGTTTCTTTTATAAATAAGTCATCATCTATGTAGACACTTAAAACAATATTAGTGTCACTTGTATTATTACTATTGATTCTAAAAAATATATCTGAATTATCATTAGAACTTTCAGATTTTATAGAAAAGGATTTTTCTAATATAGATTTGTTAATTGGTGATACAGAATTTTCTTTCTTTGAACAAGAAAATAGTACGAATGGAAGAATACATATTATAAAAAATTTAGTTAAATTTTTCACTTTAGGCCTCCTAAAATTAAATATTAAAGATATTTTAGTTTTTCCAAAAGTAAAAATAATATTATAAATTAAGACAAAAGAAAGGATGTATCTAATTTATAGATACATCCTATTATTTAATTTAAAGAATTAAATAATTAAATAATTAAAGAATTCTTCTAGCAGCACTTATATTGTTTAAGTTCCATGATGAGATATCAACATTTTCACCTGGATGAGGTGCTTGTATATATTCTCCTCCACCAATATATATAGCAACATGGTAAGGTGCTGAAGCTGGTCCCCAGAATATTAAGTCTCCAGGTTGTAAGTTATTTAATGATACAGGAGTTCCTTGATCTACTTGAGTATAAGTAGTACGTCCTATATTGTATCCAAAGTGTCTGTAAACATAAGAAGTTAATCCACTACAGTCAAAAGCATTAGGACCTGTAGCTCCCCATACATATGGTCTTCCTAAGAACTGTTCAGCATAGTTAACAATTTCTTGACCAGTTACATTTCCATTACTTACTTGATTATTGCTGTTGCTATTGTTGTTTTGTTGAGCATTGCTGTTATTATTGTTTTGTTGAGCATTGCTGTTATTATTGTTTTGTTGAGCATTGCTGTTATTGTTGTTTTGTTGAGCATTGCTGTTATTATTGTTTTGTTGAGCATTGCTGTTATTGTTGTTTTGTTGAGCATTGCTGTTATTGTTGTTTTGTTGAGCATTGCTGTTATTATTGTTTTGTTGAGCTTGGCTCTTATTATTGTTTTGTTGAGCTTGGCTCTTATTGTTGTTTTGTTGAGCTTGGCTCTTATTATTGTTTTGTTGAGCTTGGCTCTTATTGTTGTTTTGTTGAGCATTGCTGTTATTGTTGTTTTGTTGAGCTTGGCTCTTATTATTACTTTGTTGAGCGTTGCTGTTATTATTGTTATTAACATTTATAGCTAAGAAGCTCATAGCTTGAGGTCTTACATTTTTATTAGTTTCACTATTAGCTTTCGCTTCTTTATTATTTTCATTATTTACAACTTCTTTTGTTTGTTCAGTTGCTTTAGTATTAGTTTGTTCTTGTTTTTCTTGAACTTTTGCAACTGGAGCTTTTTTAGTTGTTACATTATTAGTTTTTGTATTATTGTTGCTATTAGTATTATTAACAATAGTAGTGTTTTTACTATTAGTATTAACACTTGATGTGTGTACAGGTGCTAAGTTTTCTTGTGAAGTTGATACGTATTCTTGATAAATAAAACCGATAGTTCCATCAACATCAACTTTGAACCATTGACCTTCTTTTCCTAATACTTTGAAAGTGTTTCCATTTTGTAAGAAACCAATAATACTTGAATTTAAGCTTGCGTTAGCTCTTAAATGAACGCTTGAGCTTACATTTACAACTTGTCCATATTCATTTAAAGCGTTAAATGCATCATCAGTACCATTTTCAATTATTTGAAGATTGTTAGCTGATATATAGCCAGTAGCTCCAGTTTCATGAACTGTAACGTTATAAAAAGCTCCTGATTGACTATTTATAGTTAACATTTGACCTGATGATAAGTAACTTGATACAGCTGAACCTGAACTAGCTGCAGCTCTTAAAACTAGAGAACCATTACCATCTATAACTACTGCAGTTTTACTTGTGTTTGTATCTGCTGATCTTTGAGCTAATACAACATGATTGTTTGATTGAGTTTGTTGTGCTTGAGCAGGTGCATGATGCATAACTCCAGCTCCTGTTAATACTGCTGCTGATGATAATAATATTCCCGTTAATTTCGATTTGTTCATTATATTTCCTCCTAAGTGCTTACCTAATTTTTTAAAACTTAATTTTTAAAACTTAACTTTTAAACCAAAACTTATTTTTTCCAATACATAAATTTAAATTTCCAATATAGAATATTAACTGCTTTTTAAGACTTAAACTAGCTATAAGACAACGCCTTAAAGCAAAAGAGATATTCTATTAAAACATTAAAACATTATTAAAAAGTTCAATATTTAAAATAAAATAATTTTCGAGTTTAATTATTGAAAATATGAACTTAAGGGGCAATGAATTAATGAATTAAATTTTATATTAAATAATACTTAAGCTCTCAATGAGCATTAAGTCTGATAAAAATCAATTTCTTTTCATAGATAATTAATATAACTAGCATAACTTTTAAAAGCTATATTAACATTACTATGAACATATATATCTTCTATTAAAACTTCAGTTTCATTCACAAAATACTTTGGAATAAATTTTTCTGAATTAAATTTCATTTTATATGATAATTTATTTTAATTTGGTAATAAGCTCAACAAATGTTATGCTATAAAGTCATAATACTATCATTGTTAAAGAATAAACTCTTTTTCTTGTGAGCTTGTCCAGTAAAAAAGCATTTATAAATATGTTGTAACAATCATTGAGATATTATTAAGAAAAAAATCAATTTCATAACAAATATTAATTTTATGTTACAACTAATCACATTATACACACAATAACATATAAAATCTACTTAGTGAATTAAATGGTAGTTAAGGAAATTAAATATTCTATTAATAATTTAAAAATAAAATGGATATATTTTAATAAAAAAATAATAAAATGAGGTAAAAAAATGATATTTTACTAAAATAATAAATTAAAAGAAATGTAAGCTATTTAAAGTAGTGCATTAATAAAAATGAGCTATTTAATAGCTAAATGTGTATTTTTATTGAATTATATTATATAATAAACGAGTGATTTATCACTGTAAAGTATTAAGTAATAGACATCTTTTAAAGTCTTATACTACTAAATTTTAAGATTATTATTAAAAAGGAGGAAGTGCAAAATTCATATTAATGAATTTTGAATGAGTAAATATGGAAAAAGTACATAGAATATCAGCAAAAGAAGCTAAAGAGAATTTAGATAATAATTACGATATTTTATTAATTGATGTTAGAGAATTTATGGAATTTAATGAAGATGGGCATATTGAAGGAGCTGAGTTAATTCCTATAGGAGATTTTGAAAATGACATAGAGGGATTAGATATTGAAAAAGATAGAGTTATATATGTTTATTGTAGAAGTGGTGCAAGAAGCGAAGTTGCTGCTACTATCTTAGCTTTAAAAGGATATACTAATGTTTATAATATTGGTGGAATATTAGATTGGCCCTATGAACTCGTAAAGTAAAATTTAATAAAAAATAATAAAATAAGCTGTATAAAAATAAATAGTAGAAAACCTAGACTATTTTTATAGGGCTTATTTTTTTATAATAATTTACTCTTAAGATGTAAAAAATATAATAAATAAATTAATTAATTAATCTATAAGAAGTAAGAGGAATTTTATGAAAATAAGTCACAAAAATCATTATGAAAAAATAGGAACATTTATTCTTTGTTATCCTTATAATTTAACTTTGACTAAATTTACTTTTAAAAAAATAAATTATAAAAAAATGCTTAAACAATATACTGCATTTACTAATCTATTAATTGAAGAAGGGGCAAAACTTATTTTTTTAAATCCTATATATGGTCCTAATCAAGTTTTTACTAGAGATATAGGCTTTGTTATTGAAGATATTTTATTTATATGTAAGTTAGGCAATAAAAAAAGAAAGGAAGAAACAAAAGCATTAAAGGAGTACATAAAAGATAAAAATATAAAATATTATGAAATGAATAATGAAATGGAAGGTGGAGATGTCTTAATATATAAGGAATATATATTTGTTGGTGTAAGTACAAGAACTTCTTTAGATGGGATTTTAGAATTAAAAAAGTATTTAAAAAAAGAAGGAAAAAAATATAAAGTCATACCTATAAAATTTAATAAAGAGAAAATGCTACATCTTGATTGCGTATTTAACATATTAGATGATGATGATGCAATTATATGTGATTATGTTTATGATACATATATAATAGAAGGAATTATTAAAAACTTATATTATATTGATAAAAAAACAGCAAAAAAATTAGGCACTAATATAATATCATTGGGAGAAAAAAGGATAGTAACATCAGATAAGAAAGTTAAAAAAATTTTAAAAAGAGTTGGTTTTAAAGTTTTTTATTTAAATTATTCTGAAATTATTAAAGCTGGAGGTGGATTTACATGTAGTACATTACCTATTTTCAGAGAATAAAGAATTAATTAGAAATATAAGTTTTTACTTCCTAAATTTAATAGGATTTATAGTTGACTATTTTTATCGGTTTTGATAATATGAATACAGAACAAAAAGTTGAATTATGTTTAGAAAAATATTACATATTTCTATACTTAAGATAAATGATAGATAAGTGATAAGGAGAGTTGCTATGAATAATGGAAGTATTACTAATATAACTAAAGTAGAACCATGGAAGGGATTTAAGGATTTTGTTGTAAAGAAAAAAGTAATGGAAAATGATGATATATTTTCTCTTTATTTAGAACCTTCAGACGGAAGTAAAGTGGCTTTACCAAAAGCAGGACAATTTATAGGAATAAAGATAAAGACAGAAGATGAGGCTATGAAAAAAGTAATAAGAATGTATAGCTTATCAATGAAGCCTAATGAAGATTATTATAGAGTTAGTATAAAGGTAGTTGAAGGTGGAAAAATGACTAACTACTTATTAAATAATATAAATGAAGGGGACGTTTTAGAGGTAACAGCACCAAAAGGAGCATTTGCTTTAAATAAGGAAAAGACAGACAAGCCATTAGTATTATTAGGTGGAGGAATAGGAGTAACACCTGTTTTATCAATGTTATATGATGTTGTTGGAACTAGAGAAGATATACACTTTGTTTATTCATTAAGAAATATGAAAGCAGAATGCTTTTTAGAGGATATAAAGAAATATAAAAATGAAGGTTTAATAAATGGAACTATCTTCTTTACAAGACCTTTAGAAGGTGAAGTTGAAGGAAAAGATTTTGATATAAAAGGACGTTTAACAAAAGAATGGATAGCAGAAAATTTACCTTTAAATGGTGATTTTTATTTCTGTGGAAATAAAGGTTTTACTGAACTTGTAGAAAATTCTTTATTAGAATTAGGAGTAGAAAAAGAAAATATTCATTTTGAATTTTTCTAAAAATATTTTATTTATATTTTTTAGAAATAAGGCTTGAAAGCAATAATATACTATAAACTTAAAGAGAGTATTTCAAAGTTAAAAAATTTTACTTTGAAATACTCCTTTTCTATATTAAGAAGCTGGGGGACTTCGCAATATGGGGGAATTATCTTTTGTATATCTTTATTATGAACAATTTTTTATTTTATATACATAAATAATAAAATTAAATAGTGAAATTTTTTTAGAGATTGAATAATAAAAGGTCCTATAGTAAAATTATAGTAGTTAGGGGGATTTTATGAAAAAATTAGGTGATTTATTAAGTAAATTTTGGTTTTGGGTGATAATGGCTTTTTTATTTAATATATTTTTTAGAGCATCTGGGGTTATTGGCAATAATAAAGTACATAAAAATAATCTTATTAATATTGAAAAACATAATTTAATAAATACTTCATATAAACCAAATAATATAGCTTGTTTTAATAATACTTATAAAGAAAAGCTAAGTAACGGAAAAGAAATTTTAATAAATTTAAAGAGTGCAATATATGATGATAAATCACTAATAGTTTCTATTAATTTTCCAAATAAAAATGATTTAAAAGATATTTTTCATTATATAAATTTTAAAGTGCTAGATAAAAAGGGAAGAGAGATACCATTAGAACAAATAGACTTTATTTCAGATGAATCTTCTAAATTTATATTAAATGGGAGAAATTTAGATAAAGCATATTGGTTAGTTTTAAATCCTAAAGAAAATAATGAATCTTTAACATATGAGATAGGTAGGGGATTTAATTTAGAATGAATTTCAATGGAATTTATGTAAGTGATGTATAGTTAAATTAGAATGAATTTCAATGGAATTTATGTAAGTGATGTATAGTTAAATTAGAATGAATTTCAATGGAATTTATGTAAGTGATGTATAGTTAAATTGAAGAAAAATATTGGAGTTCTTTACGTAAGTGAGTGGTTATAAATGATGAACATATATAGCTAGATAAAAAACAGAGAGGATGTATCTGTAATTCGATACGTCCTCTAAAAATTATTTATTTTTGTTAGCTCTAGCAGCTTTTCTAGCAGCTTCTTCTTCTCTCTTAGCTAATCTCTTAGCGATATTAGCTTCCATGAATTCATTTCTAGTAACAAATTTATCTTTAACATCTCCGTATAATTCTTCCCAAGTTTGGTCAGCAAGTGGAGTGAAGTTAGCTGATAAATCTTCTAATTCTTTCATAAATTTAGGATCGTTAAGCATAGCATGAGCACTTTCATCAGTTGGTCTAGCTCCAACTTTTGCAGCTACTTCTCTAATAACGTTTGGATTATCTATCATCATACATGGTTTTAATAAGTTCTTATTGTATGGTTGTCTGTGTAATAATTCTTTAAAGAAGTCACTAGCAAAGATTTCTGATAATGATTTTTCATGAACATTATCAACTGTAAAGTGAGCAAATATACATGGTTCAACATCTCCTGATGAAGTTACACTTGCATAGAAGCTTCCTGCTATACATCCTCCAACATGTGGTGAATCGTTGAAGAAGTCGATAGTCATGTAAGGTTTAGTATGTCTGATTTCATCAGATCTCTTACCAAGTCTTATTCTTTGTTCTGGGTTTAACATAAGTGATGTATCAGGTTTACCGATTGGCATGAACATGAAGTACCAGCTTATGAATGAACCTTTATTCATACACATATCAATGTATTCTTCTGATATAACTGTATCTACGTTAGGTGAACCTGTAGCTGATGAAACTCCAAATGGAATTTTTCTAGCTTTAAGTTTGTCCATACCGTCCATAACTTTAGCAAATACACCTTTTCCTCTTCTAGCATCAGTGTCTTCTTCAAAACCTTCTAATGAGAATGTTGGAATTACGTTTTTAAGTTTTAATATTCTATCTGCATATTCATCGCTGAATAATGTTCCGTTACTGAATGTGAAAAACTCAACATCTGGGTATTTAGCATATATATCCCACATGTAATCTACGAAGTAAGGTTCTCCTCCTAATATGAACATCCAGTGGATACCTAAGTCTCTAGCTTCTCCAACTATTCTATCAACATCTTCGAATGATAATTCTTTAGCTTTATCCCAGTCATTAGCATAACAACCAGTACATCTTAAGTTACACTTCATTGATGGACTTATTAATAAAGCGAATGGTACTCTTCCACCAGTTTTCATGTAGAATTCGTCTCTTATTTCTGCACCTTCCCACATACCTTTAGCTACAAAATTTCTGAAAAATGTTCTTAATATTCCAGGATCAACTTCTGTTGCTATTCTGTGTAATAATCCTTTAACTGAAGGTATTTCTCTATAGAATCTTTCAACTCTTTCTATACCTTTTCTATCATAATCACTTTTTACAAATTTTTTAGCTACGTTGATTATATCTTCAATGTTTCCTTCTGGATTCTTTTCGATATAATCACAAATCATATCTAATATTTTTTCTTTTGCACTGTTCATAAGTCACCTCATAAATTATTATAAATTTTAGTTATGTAATCTTTAGTTAATTTAGTAATTACATTTTATAGAAATATACGTAAAATTAAATGCTTAATTATTAACAAATTGTTTATAAAATAAGCTTTTCTTGTTGTTAACCTTTTAAAACAGGGAATCTTTAAGAAATAAAGATTTAAAAAAATGTTAACTAACAAACAACAAGTTCATTATGCGAGTATAGCATTAATTAATCAATTCTAAAATTAAGCTAAATTAAATGAAATTAAGCTAAATTTACTTAAATAAATAAATTAACTTATAAAAAAATCATTTTTCTTATTTAATCACAGTATTTCACTAAAAGCAGATAATGGTATGTTAAATTTTTATCTAAAAACAATATATTATATTAATTTTATTGTAAAAACTAATAAAAATTATTATAATTTTATTTATAATTTTTTACAAAATGAACAATGATTTTACTTATATTAAATAAAAAGGAATAATTATAAAGGTATTTATTAGAAAAAATGAGATAAAATATAGAAAGAAATATATAAACATAGGAATGTTAATAAAATATTGTTTATAATTAAAAAAATAATGCTATAGTTAGATATAGGGAAGTTAAAAATATTTAGTAAAGGATAAATATTACTAGTAGTAGAGGAATGAAATAAAGGAGGAGTTTTATGGAGGTAACTACATTATTAGAAAACGATAGTTTAAATTCTGTTTATAAAAATAAAAGTGGTCTTTCTTTATATATAGAAACTCAAAAACATAAGATATTATTTGATTTAGGACCAAATGATAGGTTTATAAAAAATGCTGAATTTTATGGAATTGATATTAAAGAAGTAGATACTGTTATAATTTCACATGGACATAAGGATCATGGGGGAGGAATAAAAGCTTTTTTAGAGGCTAATACTAAAGCAAAAATATATATAAATAAAAATGCTTTTAAAGGTTTTTATGCTAATTTTATTAAAATATTTAAGGTTTATGTAGGATTAGATAAATCAATTAAAGAAAACGAAAGAATAATATTAGTAGAAGATTATTTAAAAATAGATGAGGAACTGATACTTTTTAGTGAAATAAATGAAAAAGAATATACATTAGAATTTAACAGAGGATTATTCATAAAGTCTAATCAAGGGTTTATTTTGGATGATTTTAACCATGAACAAAACTTAATAATAAAAGAAGGAAATAAGAATAATCTATTTATAGGTTGTGGACATAATGGAATTATTAATATAACAAAAAAAGCAGAGGATGTAATAGGGGATGATATTAATAATATAATAGGGGGATTTCAATTCTTTACCACTATAAGAAAAAAAGGAATAAAGAGAAATTATATAGATGCAATCTGTGAAACACTTGCAGATAAAAAAATAAATTATTATACTTGCCACTATACAAAAGAACGTACTTATAATAAGTTAAGAAAAATAATGGGTGAAAAGATAGTTTATTTAAATGAGGGAACAAGTGTAGATTTATAAAAAATATAGAGATGATTTTTAGGACAAAGGTCCTATTTTTTTATAATAAGAATTATTATTAATTAATAATTTTATAGAATAGAGTATAAAATAATAATTGTATTGATTTAACACTAATTACTAGAGAAAGTAATAAATCTAATATAGTTGTTAAAAATATATTAACATGATATTATAAAAGATAGTGATAAATACTTAAATAATAGTTTTTCAAGGCTTTCTAATTTTAATGAAAGTGAATTGGGAGAATAAACATATGAAAACAGTAAAGAAATCAACAACTTTGATTTTATTAGTTATATATACAATGATAATTTTTTATACTTGGGAAATGGTTTCTTATAGCTTAAAAAGTTATTTTATAATAAACTGTGATCTTGTTTTTTGGTGCATAGTATTACTAATAGGGTATTCTTACGGAATACCACTACTATTTTACAAATATTTACCGAAGGCCTTAAATGATTTTTTTACTAATGTCAGTACTTATTGGATGGCATTTTTATTATATTGCTTCATTATATTCCCTATAGTGAATGCGATAACATTTTTTGGCGATTTATCAAGAGAAAAAAGTATGGAATTATCCTTTAAAGGATTTTTAATAATTATGGTAATGACCATATTAACAAGTGTCAAAGGAACAGTTAATGCTGTTTTTCCACATGTAATAAAATTTGAAGTTGATGATAAGAAAAAAAGACTTAAAAATAGTTTAAATATTATACTTATTTCAGATATACATTTAGGAATAACTTTTGGTAAAAGAAGACTTACAAAGATGGTTGAAAAAATAAATTTTTTGGAGCCAGATTTGGTGTTAATTGCAGGAGATATAGTGGATAGTGAAATAACTCCTTTTATGAAGCTTAATTTAGCTAAAGAATTTTCAAAATTAAAATCTACTTATGGAACATATGCAGTTTTAGGGAACCATGATCTTATGATGGGAAAAAGTAAGGAAATATCAGAAGAATTAACTAAAAATGGAGTTCGTGTCTTAAGAGATGAAAAGGTACTTATAAACGATGAATTTTACCTAATTGGAAGAGATGATGTAATATCTGAAAAACTTGGTACTCCAAGAAAGAACATAGAAGAAATAATTGGAGAAATAGATAGTTCTAAATTTACAATGTTAATGGATCATAATCCTAAATATAGCTATGAAGCAGAAAATAATAATATTGACATACAATTTTCTGGGCATACACATAAGGGGCAAATGAGACCTTGGGCTTTTGCTGTAAAAAGAATGTACGAAATAGACCATGGGTACTTAAGAAAGGGAAATTTCAATTTATTTGTATCCTCAGGTTATGGAACTTGTGGACCTAGATTAAGAACAGGTAGTAAAGCGGAAATAATTCAAGTTATAGTATCATAATCAATTAAAAGTAATTAATGGAGGAGTTTTTATGGATGAAGTGTGTAAATTGAAGGGAGAGTACTCTTTAAGAGAACTTTCCATAAATCATGCTCTAGATATAATATCAGGAAAATGGAAATTGCCTATATTATGGGAAGTGTCAAGACATAAGAGTATAAGATTTAATCAATTACAAAAAAATTTAGATGGAATATCGAGTTTAATGCTAACACGTTCACTAAAAGAACTTGTTGATAAAAAATTAATTTTAAGAGTTCAATATAATGAAGTTCCACCACATGTAGAATATTCTATAACAGAGTTAGGAAAAAAACTTTGTCCAATATTACATGCTATAGAAGATTGGGGAAAGGCTGTTATTGATGCTCAAAAAGAAAATTAATATTATGTAATGAAAATAAAAGTATCTTATGGTTAGATTTACTTAAGGAATAGGCTAAGGTATTTAAGGAGTTTGATTAATGAAGTTTTTTCTAGAATAAGAGAAAGTAAATTGATTCTAGCTTCAACTATAACTTATTTTTTGATAAGAACATCAAATTAAAAGCTTATACTTAAAGTTCAATGGCTTAATATATTCAATAGTATAGTAATAATAATACTTTTATTTTTATTAGAATTAGAATTGTATATATCATTTAAAGGCTTTAGTAAAAGGCTTGAAAATAAAGAATTTAATGATTTATTCTAATATATAATTTAATATTTTAGAAAGCTAAAAAGAATTATTATAAAACTACACTTATAATCATGAAGATTCAAGAGGAGATTAAGTATTTATATCTCCTTTTTATATTATACGTAGTAAAATAAAAAAAGTTTGTATATTAAGTTCAAGAAAGTAATTTAATATGTTGAAATTAATTGGAGAAAATAGTAAAATAAAGATATAAAATATGGAAAAAGATATTTATTTATAAAAAAAAGTTATAAAATACTATGTAAAAAAGATATTTAAAGGTATAATTAGAAAGAATGCAAATTTAAGAAAGGAGTAAAATTATGGCATTAGCAAAATTTAAAAATTTTTTAGGATTCGAAGAAGAAGAATATGAAGAAGATTATTATGAGGAAGAAGTTACTTACGGACAAGCTGAACAAACAACATACAATAATAACAAAATTGTTCACTTAAATGAAGGCGCAAATGTTAAACTTATAATAAAGAAGCCTTATTCATATGAGGAATCATCAGAAATATGTGATGCTTTAAAAAGCGGAAATATAGTTATTATAAATACAACAGCTTTAGATGTAAAAGTTGCACAGAGATTACTTGATTTTGTATGTGGTGTTACATATACATTAGATGGTGATTTACAAGCTGTTGAAAGTAGGGTGTATATAGCAGCACCACCTACTGTAGAAATAACTAATGAGATGAAAAATGAATTAAAAGAAAGTGGATTATTTAGTTTAAATTTTAAAGCTAGATAAGACAAAAAAATAGAGCTGTATAAATAGTACAGCTCTATTTTTTATTTCAGAATATTAAATGTTTTTTATTATGGTATAATAAAAGGGAAATAAAATAAAGCTAGGAGAGATATTTATGAATCTTAAAGCTAAAACGAAAGAAGAAAAAGCTATTTTATATAGAAAGATTACAATGATAGTAAGCACTTTATTTACAATGGCTGGATTTTTATTATTAGGATCAAATATGATTCATCATTCTAAAAATTGGTTTCCTATATTATTATGTTTTGCTATTTCAGTAATTGGAAGTCAATTAAGGACTATATTTTAAATAGTTACGTACATATTAAAATAAGTGTTTTATTTTAAATAAAAATAAAGATATGATAAATTCTTATAGATACCCTTGTAATAACACAACAAACTTAAGAATTTTCATATCTTTTTTTAATAATAGAAAAATCACATCCATTATCATAATTCCATTTAATTAAAGGTAACTCTTTAATAGAACACACCTTTTAAACCTCCTTTAAATGTGGAATTATTATATAAATTATATAAGCTATTCTATAAATTATATATTCAACAAGGAAAAAAGTCAAATTTTTAATGAATTTTATTTTTAAAGAGTTTTTTATGGAACAGAAAAATTAAATAAAATAAGGGAAGCACCTTAAATTAGTATAAACAAATTTAAGGTAATTCCATTTAAATTAGCAGTTAATTTGTGTTTGTGTCCAAGTTGGAATTTCATGCCCTAATTTATAAACTTCTTTTTTTAAGACCGCTTTATCATATTCTTCTGAATCTGGGGAATTCCCAAATTTATCGATTACTCCACAGAGTTTAAAACCACTTTCAGGATTATTTACGAGACTATAAAGATTGGCACAGTAGTACTTGAAATAGAAATTTTCTTTATAAAATAATCTTGGAGTCAAAAGTTTTGGTGTTGGATCATAGTTAATAACTAAGTTAATAACTAAACAATTAGCACCATATTTTTGAATTAAAGCTTTTCTTTGAAATTCTGTACCGTTGTTTAGTACATATTCTATTTCAGAATAAGATACATAGCCTCTGCAAGAAGCAACTTCATCAAAGATATGAGTATAAATTAAATTTTCTAATTTATAAGAATTAACAGAGTAATTTTTAGATAACTCATTTAAAGCAAAATAGCCTTCACCTAAAGAGACATTTATATTTTTTAAATCATCTATAGTTTTATTAGCAAGTTCTAAGTTATTAAGTGCTGTATGGTCAGCAACTAATTTTAGGTTATTTTCCTTTGAAGCATGTAAGTTGTCAGAGTTTTTATGGCTAGTACTTGATAAATTTTTTTTATGAATAGTTGTTCTAGTAAGTTTTTCTGCATCTTTTCTCATTTCTGAATTTATCTTTTCCATAGAGATTTTATTATTCTCAATATTTATATATGTATCTAGAACATATCCAATGAGATTATTATAACTAATTTTAACCCATTGACCTTGAATACCTAGAACATCAATAGAGGTATTATTTTTTAACTTATGAAGAATTTTTGAACTACTAGAAGGTTTTTCTCTTAAATAAGCAATATTAGTTATATTTATAGTTGTTCCTTTTGAAATAAGTTCTTCAAATTGAAGGTTTAGACCATTTTCTATTATTTTTATATTGCTTGCTGATATGTAACCTATAGCACCACTTACGTTAACTTTAACTTTATAGAAGCTTCCTTCTTTTTTTATTAGGGTTAATCTTTCTCCTGTATATAAATAAGAATTGACAGGTCCAGAGCTTATATTATTGAAGATGGCACCTCTTTTAGAACTGCTACTAAGAACAATAGCTTCTTTATTAGATAGGTTGTTTATATTTTTATTTAAAAGCACTTTATTATTATGTTTCTTGTTTATTTTTAAAGTTGTTACCTTATTTAAATAATCTGAAGATAGTACAACAGTGCTTTTTGAAGCTTTATCGCTGGGTAAATCATCTTTTAAGAATTTCCATTTCATATATAATTTCAATCTCCTTTATACTAATTAACTTAAATATTTGAGTTTTTCTTTAATTAAATATTATAACAATAAAGGAGGAAATTCAAAGTTGCATAAATATTAAATTGACTATAAATGTTACTAACTATTAATAAATATGAGAAAAATAAAAATAAGCTTAAAAATAAAAATGAATAAAATATGAATAATTTATAAATTAATAGTTAAATAATAAATTTTTTAAAATAATATATAGATAGATTAAATTATAAAACAATATTTAAAAATAAATGTAAAAATATAATAAATTATTTATAAAGTTCAAGAAATCTTTCTTAAAAGTTATAAATCTTTAAATAAATATGCAATATTTTAAATACAATAAGGAAAAATATAAGAATTTATAAGATGAAAAAATTAATCTACTATTTGACTACATAAATAAATAGATATAAAATTACCTTTGAAATAAAAAGTTTAATATAAAATTTAATTAAATAATAATTTTAGTTAAATACTTGGATGGAGATGAAACTTTATGAATTGTAATTATAAGTTTAAGTTTTATTTAAATGGAAGACATAGTACTACCATAGGGGGAAAAGAACAACCTATGCATCCTCATACTTGGGAACTTGTACTAAGTGTTAAAAGTAAAAGTAGAGAACTTATAAAATTTAAAGAATTTGAGCAAAATGTGAGAAACTATCTTTTAGAATTCGAAGAGAAAACTTTTAATTCTTTAGATAAATTTAAGGAAAGTAGTTGTAGTACCGAATGTGTAGGAATTATTATTTTTAAAGAACTTAAAGGATATTTGGATGATAAAAACATATTATTAGAAAAAATAGAAATTAGTGAAAATCCTACAAGAACATTTATTATTGAGAATTAAGGTGATATATATGATTCTAAAATATATAATATTTTTTATTTGTTTATTCATATGGATATTCTTAATACAAATTTTTAGTGATTTAAAAATGTTAGCTTTTAGATTTTATACGGGAGCTATAGGATTGTTTTTAATGGCCATATTTTTCTTTAGAAGACCTTTAGAACATATTACAAAATATTCATTGTTTACTTTATTGACCTATATAAGTAAATATACACACTTATTCACTTTTAAGAATAATTTAATTTACATTTCTAATGTTAGTGGACATGTTCTCAGTATAAATGTAAATAACCAAGATGTTGGTATGATAACAATGTTAGTCTTTACATCTTTAATAGTGTTTTTCCCTTATATAAGTTTATCAAGAAGGGTTTTATATTTTATTTTTGGAAATATAGCAATAATGTTTATAGATGTGTTTAGAATAGTTTTAATAACAGGACTTACAAGTGTGTTTGGAATAAACAGCTATAATTTTGATTATATGATTTTATCTAAAATAGTATTTTTCGTAATGATAATGATTTTATATTATTTTGCATTTACAAAAACTCAAATAAGAAATCAAAGGGTTGGTGAAATACTATGATGAGTAAATTAGTTGAATATATAAGCTTTTGGGGTGTATGGATGATAATTCCCTTTTTAGTTGATGGAATATCTAGTGTTGTTGTATTTTTTAGTTTAATATTTTCAAGAATTAAAAGAAATAAAGAGGATGAATTAGAATTTTACCCAGCAGTATCAATAATTGTTCCTGTATATAATTCAGAAAAAACTTTAGAGCAATGTATAGATTCTATTGCTGAGCAAAATTATCCAAAGGAAAAAATAGAGATTTTATTAGTGGATAATGGATCAAAAGATCAATCCTTTGAAGCTTATATAAGAGCAAAAAGAAATCATA
Source organism: Clostridium massiliamazoniense (assembly GCF_001403635.1). Taxonomy (GTDB): domain Bacteria; phylum Bacillota; class Clostridia; order Clostridiales; family Clostridiaceae; genus Sarcina; species Sarcina massiliamazoniense. Next base: position 457,641 of record NZ_LN879467.1, on the reverse strand, counting down.
TAAGTATAAAAATGTGGTGGTTAAAAGCAGAAAACGGAAAATTTAAAGCTTTAAATGAAGGATTATATTTATCTCAAGGAAAGTATGTTATAAATATAGATTCAGATGGCTATTTACATGAAGATGCTGTAAAAAATATGATAGTGGAGTTTGAAAAGGATAAATCTATTAGTGCATTGACTGGTGTTATATTAACTGATCCAGAGCAAATTAAGGAAACTAAAAGAATTTCAAAGAGATTAATGCAAGTTTGTGAGTTTTTTGAGTATTCAGAGGCATTTCTAGTGGGAAGAATATTTGAATCAAAACATAATAGATTATTTACAATGGCTGGTGCCTTTTCAGCTTTTAGAAAAGAATTAATTATGAAAACATCACTATATAATGGGGAAACTTTAGGGGAAGACACACACATGACTCTTCAAATAAAAACTGCTAGAAAAGGAAGTGTTAAGATTTGTAACACAGCTTATTTCTTTACTGACCCTATTGAGAGCTTTGATAAGCTTTATGCCCAAAGACAGAGATGGCAAAGGGGAGAAATTGAAATAGGAGCTTTATTTAGTTCTGAAAAGCTAGGATTTAAGTTAAAAAGTATATTAAATGTAACTCTAATAAAGGATCATACATTCCTATTTCCAAGAATAATATGGATGTTTGGTACAGTGTATTTAGCTGCTGCTAATTATTCAGTTTATACTATAATAATTTTCAATATAATACTTTATGGATTTTATTCTATTATAGAGATGTTGAATTTTATGGTAGTAAATAAATATTTAAAAGACTTGCCACAAATGAGAAGCTATTATAGAAAAAGATTTTTAGTAGTATTTTTAATGCCTGCATATAGAATAATATTATTCTTTGTAAGAGCTATAGGAGTAATCAATGCTATGGATTATGAATCAAAGTGGAAGAGAAAGACTTTAAGTACAGAAGCTATAGAAATTAAAGAATATATAAAAGATAGAATTAAAGGGAAAAAGAGAAGAAAAATATAATAAAATAGTATATTAGTTTGATTAAATATATATAAGATACAATTTAATTCAGAGGCATTTTTATATGCCTCTGAATTTTGTATTTAATGATAATATTAATATTATTCTACTTCAGAGAATTGGGCTTTATCTACGCCACAAAGGGGACAAACCCAATCTTCTGGGATATCGTTAAATTCAGTTCCAGGTTCTACTCCATTATCAGGATCTCCTACAGCAGGATCATAAATATATCCACAAACATCACATATAAATTTTTTCATAATTAATTCCTCCTAAAATTTAATAATTATATTATTGAACTGATATAATCAGCAGCTCTTACAACTTCTTTTTCTGATTCTTCATTTAATGAGAATCTAATTCTTACTGGGAAATGAACATCAATCATGCCAGTAGATTTTATTATTGATGAAGTATTTAAAACATTACCATTTGTAGAGTTTAAATAATCTTGGATTATTTCTATAGGTTCTCCACTCCAACCAAATGATCCAAAGGCACCTAAGATTTTATTATTTAAATCTAGTTTAGGTAACTCTTTTAACACATCTTCAATAGAGCCTATTAAATCACCATATTTAGTTGAAGTACCAAATAATATTGCATCTGATTCCTTTATTGAAGCTATTATATCTTCTTTATCAGTTTTATCTGCATTAAAAATAGTAACTTCAATATCTTCACTTTCTAATTCAGATTTAAATTTTTCAGCTATTTTTTTTGTTGCGTTTCTCATTGTAGTATAAACTATAGTAGCTTTTTTGCCATTTTTAGTTTCTTTACTATATTTATCATATATATCAATATAAGATTGAATATTTTCATCTAGTATATAACCATGAGATGGAGCAATCATTTCTATATCTAAATTTTTTACAACATCAATCATTGGTCTAACATACTTTTTATGTGGTGACATTATAAGATTATAGTAAGTTATAAAGTCTTCTGTAATATCTTCTTTTGCTTTACTTGCGAAATATTCTTTTGCAGCAAGATGAGTACTAAAAATATCACAAGGGAATAATATTTTATCTTCTATAGAATATGTGATCATTGTTTCTTCTGTGTGAAGATAAGGAGTCATTTTAAATAATAAAGTTTTTCCTCCTATATCAAGAGTGTCCCCATCATCTACCACTATAAACTCTCTATCATGTAACTTATATAATTCTTTTATGTGATATACAGCTTTTTCGCTACAAACTATTTTAGCATTAGTAGCTTGTCTAGCTAATCCACCTAAGGCTCCTGAGTGGTCAGGTTCAGTATGATTAATTACTATATAGCTTATATCTTTTAAATCAATAAGCTCTTTTAAATTATTTAAAAAGTCTTTTGTATATATTAAATCAACAGTATCAATAATTGTTGGTTTTTGAGTTTTTAATAAGTAGCTATTATAAGTTGTTCCTTTTTCTAATGTTAATCTATGGAATGGAACAGGTCTATTATCTATAACCCCTACTGAGTAAATATCATTTGTTAATTTTATTTCTGTATTCATAAGTATCCTCCCTATAAAGTTTTTTTCTGAAAATCTACAAGTTTAGTTTAAAACATATTAAAGTAATTGAATGTGATTAAACGCACAGGATAAAACTATTTTGAAATAAAAATAAAAAATCAGTATAAAACTAACCTGAATAAAGGGGTATCCTATAATATAAGTATTTTTACATATAAAAATAATATAGAAAGTTTCAAAAGAAGATATATTATTTAAGTGCAAAAGGACTAGCTTTAATAGGGTTTTATTCCAATCAAAGCTAGTCCTGCTTTATATAATTTTTAAATTTTTAAAATAATTAAAATCTAAAAAATAATTATTAAAACTCTTCTTTTCCAAAGAACTCAAAATTAATATTTTCTTCTTTAACTCCTAAATCTTTTAAACTATTATTTATACTTTTCATAAATAAAGTTGGTCCACAAAAGAAAAATTCTCCATTTAAAGGTAAGTTATTTTTTATCCATTCTTTTGTTATAAAGCCTTCTGCATCGTAATCTTTACCTTTTATATCACTTTCTAATGGGTTACTAAATAGCTTTAATTCTTTAAAATCTTTTATTTTTTTGATTTCTTGAACATCTGAATTTAAAGCTAGATTCTCTGAATTTAATACAGCTTCAACAAAATATACTTCTCTATTTTGTTCCTTAGCTCCATATAGCATTGATAAAATAGGAGTTATTCCTATGCCACCTGATAGTAAAACTAAAGGTTTATCACTATCTTCTGTTAGAGTAAATTTCCCAAAGGGAGGCATTGCTAATATTATATCACCAACCTTAATGGATTCATGAAAATATCCACTTACTTTTCCATTAGGAACTTTTTTTATTGTTAATCTATAATAATCTTTTTTTGGATTACCTGATAAACTATATCTTCTCATTTCCTTTTTTACAATTTCATCATCAGTTTCTATTTTAAGTGGTAAAAATTGACCACATTTATATTCTTTTAATGGCTTATTGTCAGTAGCTCTTAGATAAAAAGATTTTATATCTTTTGCTTCTTCATCTATTTTAAATATTTCCAATTGTCTAAATCCATTCCAAATATTTTCCATGGTATCACCTCATAATTTTATTCTGTGTTTATAAATTACTAAATAAGTAATTAAGTTAATAATTTATATTTATATATTATTAATATGAATTACTTAAATATTTGCTTGTTTATTATAAGATAATTATATTTAGAATAATTATTTTGAAATATGATTGGTGTCACATTTAAAAAATTGTATTTACTAAAAACTAATTTTTTTACTCTGCTAAATCTAATAAAGCTTCTTTATCCTTAATAATAAGTCCTTTATTTCCTTTTAACTCTATTATCCCCATTTTATTGAACTTAGAAAGTCTTCTGCTTACAGTTTCTCTTGTTATACCACAATAACTTGCTATTTGTTCTCTATTAAGAGGTAAATCTATATATATTTCCCCATCTTTTTTTTGACTATATTTATTCATAAATTCTATTAACACCGTGGCTAACCTTGCTTCAACATCTTTAGTTGCTAGAGTTTGTGCTAAATTTTCAGCAGAATTTATTCTATCAGCCATTTCTTGTATTATTTTTAATGATATTTCTGGATTTTGTAGAAGTATTTTTTCTAAATTCTCCTTTTTTAAAATACATAATTTTGCATCTGTTATTGCATAAGCTGAAAAGTTACTAACATTATTACTAGTAAAAAGATTGTTTTCTCCAAAAAAGTCTCCTTTAGATAGGATATAAACTATTTGTTCTTTTCCTTCTTTGGTTATTTTACATATCTTTATTCTCCCATCTCTAATTAGAAAAAGTTTATTTGATTTTTCTCCTTCTCTACATAAAACATCATTTTCCCTAAAACTTTTATGATCAGTCATATTAACTATTTTTAATAATTCTTCATGAGATAATCCTGAAAAAATAGCTATATTTTTAGCACAAGGTTCTTTACATGAGCCACAACTACACGTTTTCTCCATATTAAATTTCCTCCTCACCATTATTTATCTTATGTAATTATATTTACATTAAATAATAGTATCATATGATTTTATTTCATACTACCATATGAAGGTGCTGAAACTCTGTGATTTTTCTCATAAGAGTATAATAAATAATCTTTGCAGGTAAGTATAATTCTTTTTTATAGTTTTTTGATGATTTTATAAACTAAGATTTAATTCATATAAAGTTTTGGTTCTAGACAATTGAAATAGGTAAATTTTGATTTAGTTATAAGAGGGTATATTTCTATTATCTACTTAATTTGTTAAGTTTCTGAAAGAATTTTATCACGAAAATTTTATAAATATAATGTATAATAGAAATAAGCTGAGATTTAATTTTATGGAAGTAAGGAATCTATATTAATTAGTTTAGATAAATAAAAAAACAAAGGAGAATAAGTCATGGAAAATGAAAGAAAAGTTGTATTATACATAGCACAAAGTTTAGATGGATATATAGCAAGAGGTAATGGAGACATTGATTGGCTTGAGGGAGATGGAAGTGAACCAGATTCAGATTTTGGATATAATGACTTTTATGAATCAATAGATACAATAATAATAGGAAGAAATACTTATGAGCAAATAATTCAAGATTCAAGATTTAAGTCCTGAACAATGGCCATATGAAGGAAAAGAGACTTATGTAGTAACTACAGATGATTTAGAACCTAATAAGAACGTAGAGTTCATAAAAGAGGATGTAGTTAATTTTATAAAACAGTTAAAAGAAAAAGAAGGAAAAGATATTTGGATAGTTGGTGGAGCTATATTAATAGATGCTCTTATTAAGGAAAATATTGTAGATGAATACATAATATCAATAATGCCAACAATTTTAGGATTCGGAATAAAATTATTTAATGAAAATAATCCAGAAATAAAACTTAAATTTAATGGAAGTTCAGTTTATAATGGAGCAGTTGTGCTACATTATTTAAAAGATAAAGTAATAGTAGGATAAATTAAAATTCTTTATTAGAATAAAAAGGAGCTATCTTAATAATGGAACTAGATTCCAATTTGATAGCTCTTTTTTTCTTTTTTATTATTAACAGTTTATTCCTGATGATACCCAAGTTGGATTTTGTGACCCTAAGGAGAATACTTCATGATTTGATACAGCTTCTTTATAAGTATTCATTGAAGGGGCATTACCATTTGCATCAATTATTCCATTATAGGTGTTACTAGGATTATTTATTAATGAATATAAATTTGTGCAAGTAAATTTAAAGTAGTATTGCCCATTATAATAAACTTCAGGAGTTACTGTATTGCTAGTACTATTTAAATTTATAACTAAGCAAGTTGATCCATATTCCTTAATTAAAGCTTCCTTTTGAGCTTCTGTTCCATGATTTACAATATTACTTATTTTATTATAAGATACATAATTCCTACAAGGTGCGAAAGTATCATTTATATAAGTATATATTAGGTTATCAAGATTATTTGCTGATTCTTGATGATTAACTGCATTTTTACTTATGTAAGAATAGCCTTCTCCAGTTTTTACATTAACCACATTACCCTTACTAGTTGAATTGTTAATTTCATTGTTATTTTTAGTATTTATATTTTTATTTTCACTTGTTTTAGTTCTAGTAGAAATAGTTTTATTAGTTACAGTATTTTTACTAGTATTATTTGTTGAAGATGTACTAGTTTCTTTTTCGGTATTAGTGTTAGTATTAGTATTAGTGTTAGTATTAGTAGCGCTATGTACTTTATTATTTTCATTGTTTACTGTATTGTGAGAAGTATTTGTATTTAATGATTCATTATTAGAACTATATAACTCTGGATATTCATTAACAAGTTCGAAACATCTTTGTTGTGTTAATTGTTCATAATAAATATTATCCATAAGAGGAAGTATAGACCCTCCTTCATAAGCTTTTGAAACTTCATTTATTGTATTATTAACTTTCATATTAAATTGATTTTGACTTTCTTTTAACTGTTCAGCCTTATTTTGAGGTAAAACATTTAATAAGTGTTCATACATATCTTTAAGTTGATGTTCCCACATTTCAGCACATTGACCAGAATATATATTCATATTTGTTTGACTTTGTTGTGCTGTTGGAGTAGCGAAAAGATTATATGTTTTTATTGATAAATTGTTTAATTTATTTAAATAATCTGATTTAGCACTATTTCCTGAAAAGACAATATAGTCTTGATTTACAAGTCCCACTGTTCCGTTAGATAATTTAACTTCATAATAATTATTTTGTTTATTAAGAACAGTAACATTATCAAGCTGTTTATTTTCATAAGTAATAGTCTTAGGATTAGTTTCTAAATTTGCACCATTATAAAACTGTACATTAGGTGCAGCTTTAATATAGGCAGAAGCATTTATAGGAATAACTTTAGAAACTTCAGGAAGTTTAATATTATCATTGTTATTGTTAATAATATTGTGACTATTATGAGGTACATCATTTTTAGTACTAGAACCAGTGGAACTACTACTTGAAATATTATTTGAAGAACTAATTGTATCAGTGTTTACATTTTTGTTTATGTTATTGTGTACGTTTGTATCATTATTTATGTTTGTATTAGTATTTATATTGCTTCCTGTAGAAATACTAGAAGAGCTAGTACTAGTAGAAGAAACAGTATTTAAGGTATTATTATCTTGATTTAAAGAAACATAAGTTTCATATATGTAGCCAATAGTACCATTAACATTTACTTTAATCCATTGTCCTTGATTACCCAAAATTTCAACAGAGGTATTTTCTTTTAAATTTTTTAAGATTCCAGCCTGTAAATCTGGTTGAGCTCTTAGATGAACTCTAGTAGAAACATTTATAATTGAACCATCAGTAATATTTTGATGAAATTCAATATTTAAGCCACTTTCAATTACTTGTAAGTTATTTGAAAAAATATACCCAACAGCTCCGGTTTCATGGACTTCAACTTTATAATAGTTACCTTCATGCCCTAATATAGTTAACATTTCTCCTGTAGAAAGATAAGAGTTAACAGATTGACCATCTGAATTATTAAAAAGAACTAAGTTATTATTTCCATTAATAACAACAGCTTCTTGTCCAGAAATAGTTGAAACTGGTTTAGATAGAAGGACTTCATTACTTGAATTTTTCATAGTGGTGGAATTTATATTGTTTAAAACAGGGACAATTGAACCCGTTGCTATAGTTGCTCCAGCTAATGCACCTGCTAGTAATTTACCTTTCATAACAAACTCTCCTTTTTTATATGTAGAATTAAATACTTTACCCAATTCCATACTATAACAATAAAATAATAAATACAAAGTCCTAAAATTAGTAGTTATTTTAAAAAGAACTATAAAATTGTGAAATATTGATGAAAATATGAAGAAAATATGAATAAAAATACTTTAAGAAATGAAAATATTAACAATAAATAAAACATTATTAGAGTATGAAGAATAATATAATATTAGGAAAAATTATATATTTATACTTAAATTAGCTTAAAAAATATTAGGAATGAATATAAAAAACTTTCAATATTAATAATGAATAATTTTATAAAATCATAGGAAATAAGATAAGAAATATAAGGATAAAAGAGTTTTATAATAATTACAATAAAAAATTTTATTGAAAAAGAGAGGCATCAACCTCTCTTAAAGGTAATAAAAAGCAATTGTCATTCTCAACATAAATTATCAGCTATGTTTATATATTGAGTATCAAATAAAATTGCAAGTATTAAATTATTAAAAGGGTATAACATTTTGGGTTGGAAATTACTAAAAGTGATTGAAAACTTTTAGTTGTTGGGAAATACCACTTTAAGTAATAAGTAAAATACTTTACAAAAACACACGATCAATAATTAGGATACTCTTAATACTAAATTTAAAACTTACTACACTACTACTAAATTTAAATATATAGCTAGCCTCTTTAATTAAATACGAAAAAGGAAATTTATATTGTTATGTATCGCACTAAAATTTATTACCGGAGATAATTTTACCATGGATGGTGTTAGAAAATAAAGTGGTAAATTGTGAGAAAACCATTTATTTCAAGTGTATATAATACAATGAGAAAATTTACCTTATAGTATATTGAGTTAATGTATTCCAAATAGAGATATTATTTCTATTGAACTCCTACTTTATAACTAGTATGAGAGGAATTATGAACACATATTAATAGTAAGTTTACAAATATTTACCTAAACTGGATAAGTGATAAATTTAAGAGTTTTATACAAAATAATTTATAAAAAAATATAAGATTTTAATAAACTTTAATTGATTTATATATTTAAAATTGAGAAATAATAAAATTTTCTTGTTTGTCCAATAGAATTTTAAATGTTACTTTGGTAAAGAAGAATCGACGACAAGCAAGGGGGAATTTTTTTAATGAACAGAGGTAAAATATTAACATTACTAGTAGCAACGGCCATAGGTACAGGAACTTTTGCGGGGATAGAGGCACCACAAAAAGCTTATGCACAAAGTGTTTCTAAGACAGTAGATAATAATTTGGATAAGGATAATAGCACAAATAATAAAGATAATGATGATAATGGTACAACTACAGTAAATAAAGAAGAAGTAAAAACTGATACAAGTAGTTCTATAGATACAAGTTCTTTTAATAGTCAACCTAGTTTTACTGGTGATCATGAAGATGGGCATGATGTTGAGCAAAAAGAAGTAGTTAAAGCAAAAGGATTCGCTGCTACAAAGGTATCAGAGAATTACTATAATTTTAATATTCCAGGGGCTGAAAAGCATACATATGGAACAAGTGGAAATGGAAGACCACTATATTATTATAAAATAGGTACTGGAAAGAAAGTTTTATTTATGAACTTTGGTATTCATGGCTATGAAGATGCTTGGAGTAAAGATGGAGAAGAACTTACCAAGCTAGCTAAGAACCTTACTGAAAGAATAGCTAAGGATAATGCAGCTAATGGATTAAATGGTTGGTCTGTAGTAATAGTACCATCAGCAAATCCAGATGGAGTATTAGATGGTTGGACTAACAATGGACCAGGAAGAAATCAGGTATCAAAGAAAATAGATTTAAATAGATCATTCCCAACCTTCTTTACACCACAGTATAATTCAAGAAATTATACAGGACCAGAACCATTAGCAGCTCCAGAAGCTAGAGCATTAGCTAATTTAGTTAGTCAATTTAGTGAAAGTTCATCACATATGTCTTTAGTTGATGTTCATGGATGGTTAAATGAAACTATTGGAGACCCATCACTTGGAAAGGCTTTTGACAGTAATTTTGGTATTTCTAATAAATTAATGAGTAAAGCAGCAAACGGTTACTTAATAAGTTATGCTCACTCAAAAGGAGCTTTAGCAACTTTACTTGAGTTACCAATGCCAAGTAGTTCAGCATCAATCCAAAATAATGGATATGCAAATAAATTATACAATTCAGTAAAATCTATAATTAAAAATGGTGATGGATTCGAAATTATGAATGCAGAGGGACAAGTTTACAATACTAACTCTCTTAACATAAGAATAACTACATCAACTAATGCTAATATTATAGGAAGCTACAGTAATGGTACTAAAATAAAAATCCTTGGTAAAGTAGGAGATTGGTATCAAGTTAAATCAAGTGCTGGATATGGATTTGTTCATAAAGACTATGTAAAAATATTAAGTAATAATACAAATAACAATGATAATAATAATGGTGGTGGAAGTAATGTAGAAGCACCAACTAAATACCAAATAGGTAAGGTTGCAAATCTTTCAACATCATTAAATATAAGAAAGTCACCAAGTACTAGTGCACCTATTATAGCAAGTTTAAGTAAGGGAACTGAAGTTAAGGTAGTTGGCACAGAGGGAGATTGGTATAAAGTTTATAGCCCATCTTTTGGTTATGGATACGCACATAAGAATTATATACAAATAACTGGTGATGTGAACAATGGTGGAAGTAATAATGAAAGTAAGCCAGAAACACCAACACAACCTACACAACAAACTGGTACTATAATTAATATTAGTACAAGTTTAAATGTTAGAGCAGGAGCAAGTACAAATTCAAAAATTGTAGGAACTTTAAGGAATGGAGCTACTATTAATATAGTAGGAAAAGAAGGTAGTTGGTATAAAATTCAAGGCTCACCTTTTGGAACAGGCTATGTTCATGGGGATTATGTAAGAGTAAATGGAAATGCTACTCCTGAGGTGCCAAGCACACCAGAAAAACCAAGTACTCCAAACACACCACAAAATCCTACTGTTACTCAAACAGGTAAGGTTGTTGATGTAAGCACAAAGCTTAACATAAGAAGTGGAGCAGGTACAAACTTTGGAATAGTTGGAAGTCTAGGAGCTAATGCAACTGTTAATATAATAGGAAAAGAAGGAAATTGGTATAAGATTTCACATAATGGAACTGTAGGATATGTTTCAGCAGATTATATTAGAGTAAATGGAAATGCTACTCCTGAGGTGCCAAACACACCAAGTACTCCAGAAACACCACAAAACCCTACTGTTACTCAAACAGGTAAGGTTGTTGATGTAAGCACAAAGCTTAACATAAGAAGTGGAGCAGGTACAAACTTTGGAATAGTTGGAAGTTTAGGAGCTAATGCAACTGTTAATATAATAGGAAAAGAAGGAAATTGGTATAAGATTTCACATAATGGAACTGTAGGATATGTTTCAGCAAATTATATTAGAGTAAATAATGATGGTGGAAATAATAACAATATAGGTTCAACTGAAAAGTATGGAAAAGTAGTAAATATAAGTACAAAACTTAATATTAGAAGAAGCCCAAGTACTTCATCTAGTATTGTTGGAACTTTAAATAATAACACTAAGGTTGTTATTTTAGAGAAAGCAAATGGATGGTATAAAATATCATACAATGGAACAGTAGGATATGTTTCAGCTAGTTATTTAGCTGAAATGTAAAAAATAATAAGGGAGTGTCTCTTAAAAGGAATTTTATTCCTAGGAGGAGGCACTCCTTATTTATTTAATTATTAATTAAAGTTATAGGTTAAATTAAAAAATACTATGATTATTTCATATAATAGTTTACAATATATGTAAAATGGTTTTTGGGGGTAAGTATGTTTAAAAGAGCTATAGCTTTATCTATAATTATTGGATTCTTTTGTGGAGGGTTATATTTTAAGGGGTTAACCTTTAATGCTATAAAGGGAATTATAAATATAGAAGGAAGAGAAAAAAATATATATGTAAGCAATTATTATTATATGACAAAAATAGAAAATGGAGATAAGGCTGTTGAGGATTATTTAAGTAGTAATGGCTTTCAATTGAGAGAAAGGGATGGAGAAACATATAATTTTTATAATGACAGAGGTGAAAAACTAGTTTTAGTTAGAGATGATATATTTAGCAAGTATATAGCTTGGAAAGGCGAACTTTATATAGGAAATTTTTAAGGGAAAAGATGAAGTAGGGATATTAAATTTCCTTTTAAGCAAAAGAATTAAAGAGGATATATAAAATTATAGATACATCCTCTTTGCTTTTTATCTAGCTATATAGGTTCACCATTTGTGACCACTCACCTACGTAAAGAAGCTCTAATATTTTTTCTACAACAGTTTCTGAAATTTTCAAACTCACTTTGTTCAAACAATGAAAATTTTTTCACGAAACTATTGTTCAAAAATAAAGAGCTTCTAGTACTAGTTTAATGGTCACAGCATTTTGTACCTATATAGCTATCTCGGCAGATGAAAAATACATTTATCTAGAAATGTGACTAAGCATTCAGATGGAGTTAAAACTCCACCTGAATTAAGTCTACGTTTATAAAAGTAATATGAATTAAGGTGCTGCTTTGATACAGTACCATTTTTTATATTTCTAGATAATTGTCCGCTTTAAGAGACCTCTTATGTACATAGAAATTTATTTGGTTGTTGTTAGCTTGTTTAATACTAAATTAAATTTATAATTAGGATTTTTAGAGATAATTACCTTTTCTTCACCAGAAATTTTAAATTCACTTGATGAAATAAATTTAAGGTTTAAATTATTTCCTGAAAGTGAAGTTTCAACATCCCATTCACTATTGGACATAAGATTAGTAAGGATACCTGTCCATTTATCATCAGAATTTTTACTTAAAATACCACTAGCATAATCAATAGTATCTAAACCATGATCGTGGTCATGATGTGTTCCATTATCTTCTTCATCTTCATGAGGTGCTTGAACAGTATAATGAACAGATATATCACCGTTAGATAATTCCTTTAAATCAACATTATAAGTATCTTTAGAATTACTATTTACATATTGATATATACCATCAATATCACTAGTATTATTAGTTATTGATTTATTATCAGAATTAATTACTTGAGAACTAATTTTTGAACTTTCCTTTTTGGGATTATAAGCAGTAAATCCAACAAGAAGAACTATAAATCCCACTATTGAAAATAATAATAATAAAAGTTTATTTCTTTTCATATTTTTACCCCGTAAATTATAAATTTTCTTATGTTAATTATAATAATCATACTATTTTTTTGTTAATATATCTTTAATCACTTGTGAATAAAGTGAAACTTAATAAATGAATAATCAATTAATGATTAATAAGGGTAAATTTATTGTAAATATAAACCATAAATATATATAATAAACAATAAATGGTATATAATGATATATAAAGAAGTAAATATATTTATTTAATATGTTAATTAATAATGTATTTATCTAAATGATAGTGTCTGTAATACCCCAAGCTTTTATAAGCTAGAGATAAACAGACATAGACACCTAGATAAGATTTACTAAAATTCAGATAAAGCTAAAACTCCAGCTGAATTAAATCTTAATTTATATAAGGAGAAAATTAAAATGAGGGGAAAATTTCATCTACGTTATGTTAAACAAAAACTTTTTTTACTTTTGCTAGTTAATGTTATTTTAGTAATTGCTTTTGGGGTAGTTGGCTTAAAATACGATGGATTTAGGATGTTGTTCTTTTTATCATTATTGTGTATTTTTGAATTTATAGCTATGTTGTTAGAAATTGATTTTAGTAATTTTAATTTCTTCACTGTTGAAACACTAAAGTCTGGAGCCTTTATGGGAACTTTAATAATGTTATTTTCAATAATTTTAAGGGATTTAATGAATACTTTTCCTATGTTATATGGTGTAATGATTGCTTTGTTTATAACTACTATTTTAGAAAGGGGTAAGAAAAAAGTTAATAATAGATGGTGGGAAAGAGGATATGAGAATGACTTTGATGAAGATGAAATAAATATATTTTGGAGGTTTAATACCAAATTTGAGCCAAAGTATAAAGGGAATATAGAGAAAATTAGATTTTATGAAGCTTTAGATTCTAAAGTAACTACTAGAGCAATATTTTTATTATTAATTTTACCTGAATTAAAAATTAATGGGCAAGAGCTTTCTTTTAAGTTTATTATGGCAATTATGATAATCTATGTTTTTATTGCAACAAAAGGTCTTTATTGTATAGATAAACACTTGAATATTCATGTGGAACTTAATGGGATTTGTACTGGAATGATAGAAAAGAATATTAGGAGACATGGTCCACCAAAATATATATATAAAGTTAGTATAGTTAATTTTGAAAATAAAATTGAAAGAGTAATAAATGTTAAGGAAGATGATATTTTTAGGTTTAGTGAAGAGGGAGAAGTAACTTTAGTCTATGGAGCTATATCAAAAAAAGTAGTTATGGTTTATTAATTTTAATGAATAGTAATTAGGAAAAGACTAAAGAGAGGACTATCTTCTTAAGCTCATTTTAAAGTATATAGGAAAAAGTTAAGACTACATAAAGATTCTATTTAAAGATAGAGTATTTATGTAGTTTTTTTATTATAAAGAGGAAATTGTATTTTAAATAATTTAAAGAAATGTACATATGTTAATAATAGATATAAGGTAATATTAACTATATAATAATATTAATAAAACTATATTAATCAGAGAGGTTTGAATTTTATAGATGATTATTTGGGAGGAAGTTATGGAGGGAGGAAAGTTACAGTTAAGGTTAATAAAACAAAGATTTATTATATTAGCTATTGTAGACCTGTTTATAATTTCATTAGTTAAATATAATTTTACTAGTATTGAGGGATTAGTATTTTTAAATCTATGTATTATTATTACTGGTATTACATATATAATCAATGGACTTTTAAATGGTTTTGACTTATTTAATTTTAGAAATCTCCTCCATATAATGTCACTTGGAGGGATTATAATATTTTTATTATTAGTACCAAGGAGCATTTTAAGTGAATATTATTTAATAATTTTTTTGTTGGGATTTTCTATAGTTGCAAATATGCTAGAAAAGGACAATGGGTTAGAAAGAAAGAATTTAAATTTATTAATGGGAACTAATAAGAATTATGATATAAATTCAATCAATATATTTTGGAGATATAACTTAAAAATAGGTGAGAAATATAATGAAAGAGTATTAGAAAATTTTGAAGAACAGGGAAAGTTTGAAGGCCTTGTATATGGAGCATTTATTATTTTAATATTAATAGATTTCATGCCATTAATACCATTTTACATAATAATTGCTATATTGGGAATAGCTATAACTTTAAAGTCATCAATTGCTTATGATATAGATAAGAAATTTAAGAATTACTATAAATTTGAGGGTGTATGTATTGATAAAATTGAAGTAATAACCAAAAAAGCACCTCCTTACTATATAGTTAGCATAGTAGACTTTAATAAAAAAATAGAAAAAAATAGTGGTAGTTAATGAAGGTGATAGTTATAGATTTAAAGTTGGAAGAAAGAAAACTTTAGTTTATGGTGGAATTTCGAAAAAAATTGTAATGTGTAAGTAGAGGAGAAATAAAGGTAATAACAATAAAGGTATTCTTATGTTTTAAATGGAGAATACCTTTTATATTTTGTATATTAAAAAATAAAGGGAAATAAATACTTATATAGAAAATATCATATGAAGAAGTTTTGTACTATAAATATAATAAAATAGTAGTATTACATGAAAGAAAGGAGAATTTATGAGATTAAAGTATTCAAAGGAGCTTCTAAGTGAGTTAGGTAAATTTAATATAGAAGTGGTAAGAGTTGGACTTTTAATATTTGCACTGATAATTATGCTATTTAAATGGTAATGTAAATAAACATAAGGAAATATAAAATTTATATTATTGAGAGTTTTAAACTTTTGTAATATTATTTAAAATTGAAATTTAAAAATGCATCTTCATATCAATTGAGGATGTATTTTTTTTTTAGTTATTAATAGATTATTATAGATATCTTAAATTTCTTCTTTTATAAGGGCATAAAGTGGTAAATATTATTAGCATTTATTATCTTTTCGTCATTTTTTGATATATTTGTTAAGAATTTTGGAAATAAGTTATAAATTCCTATAAATATAGGGTGAAAATGGTATAATCTTAAGAGATCTATATAAAAAGGAGTGTGGAGTGTGCTTTCTAAATTGTTTGAGAATATATATGATGATAATGATAACTTAGAAAAATTAGCATTTGAAATAGATAAATCAATATATAATGATTCAACAGCGGCTATATTTAAGGGGAGACTTTTAGGGGAATTATTAAGTAAAAGAATAGCTAGTGATGAAGGGCTTGATGATTTAATAAATTTTAAACAAGTTGATAGAATTAATCAATTATTTGTAAATAATGTTATTACTAGAGAAGTAAGTGAGTATTTCAACATAGTAAGAAAAACTGGAAATAAAGTTGTTCATGATACGGTAGAAGGTGAGTTGGAATCAGCTTTAAAAATTCATAGAAATTTATATAAAATAATTACTTGGTATATACAAAATTATATAAAAGCAGACTTTAAGGGTGAACCATATAAAACACCTAGTATGCAAAATCAAGAAAATGAGAATTCTGGAATGATAAAAAAAATGTTTAATGAATTAAAGGGATTGTTACTTAATAACGATTCAAAGGGCAAAGAACTTAATTTAGATAAAACATTGGAAGTTTATTCAGAAGAAAAAGATACTACAAAAGTATTAAATAATGAAGAGATAAAAGAGAAAGAGAACATAATTAATAATGATTCATGTTATTTAGAATTCATGACATGTGAATTAAAAAATATATTGCAAGAAAAAAAGTGGGATATAAGTTTTAATGGAGAAGAGATAAATATAAAAAATATTTATTTAAAAAATAAATTTGAAAATCTTGATGCACTAAAAGGCATATCATTGGAAGTAAATATTAGTAGACCTATAAATACAAAATGTAATATAGATGTAAATATTAAAGATTTAAATAATATAAATGAGGATTTAATAGATAGCTTAATAAGACGTTTAAGAGAAGAAATGAACCTAGACATAAGTGAAGAGAGATATGAAGGATTGGTTTTTAGGTTTAAATTTAATGTTCTTGATATTAAAGAAAAATTAGATGATACAAAAGAAACAATGGAAAATAATAAAGAAGGTATAAAACTAATAATAGAAAAATTTATATCAATATTTAATGATGATTTATTAGAAATTTGGAGCGATAAGATAATAAAAGAGAATATTAGTGAAGAAACAGAACAGGAGATAGCTTTGGATATAATAGATGATACAAAAGATATAATAAATGAAGTTAAAGAATCTTCAGGATGTTTAGTGAAAGAATTAAATAGATTAAAAGAATCTTCAAAAGAAGCTGTAGAAGGATTAGAAAGTTTCAGTAAATTTAAGCAATATATGCATGTGGAGAGAACCATGCATATAGAATTAGAACATTTAATAAAAAATTGTGCAAAGTCTGATTTTCAAAAATTAATATTAGTTTGTGGAAGTGCTGGAGATGGTAAATCTCACATAATTTCATATTTTAAAAATAAATATCCTCAAATTATGAGAGAATTTAAGTTATGGAATGATGCTACTGAAAGTTTAGACCCTAAAAAAACAGCTATGGATACTTTAAATGATGTATTATCAGATTTTAATGATGAAAATATAAGCAAAAATAAGGAAAAACTTATCTTAGCTATAAATTTAGGAACATTAAATAATTTTATTGATTCAAAATATGGTGAAAATTTTACTAGATTAAGAGAATTTGTTACTGATAAAAAAATACTAGAGTCAACAATTATTGAATATCCTTATGATGATAGTAGTTCATTCCAATTTGTTAATTTTGGTGATTATCATATGTATGAACTAGAAAATGAAAAAACTAAATCAGAATATATATCAAATTTAATTAAGAAGGTAACTAGCGACAATAAAGATAATGTTTTCTATAAATCTTATTGTGAAAATTGTTTAAGCTGTAAAAATAAAGATTGTTGTCCTATAAAATTAAATTATGAGTATTTGAACTTTGATGAAGTTAGAGAAAATATTGTTGCTTTGATAATAGAAGCAATTATTAAAAATAAGCTTTTAATTACAACAAGGGCATTATTGAATTTTATTTTTGATATAATAGTGGGAAAAAACAGTAATAAAGATGATGAATTTATTTTTAAAAATAAAATAGCAAAGTTAAATGAAAATGAGTATATTGAGGCATTATTACCTAATATTTTATTTGATAGATCTGAATTATCATTTGTTTTTGAAGCTATTAAAAAATTAGATCCTTTGAATATCAGAAATAATGAGTTAGATGATTTTGTTATAGAGTTTAATACATCTGATAGAGTATTTGAATTTTTTAACAATAATATTAGATATCCAGATAAATATCTAATGAAAATAGAAAATAAAGATTTAGCTGGAACTAAAAATGATGAATTAAGAGATAGGCTATTAGCGTTATTTATAAGAAGTTTTGCACTTTCAGCAACTAGTGATTTATTTAATCTAGAAGATAAGATATATTCTAAATTCATACAGGATTTATATAATTGGAATAAGTGTGATAAAAGTAAATTAAAAGATTTATATGTAAGAATTAAAACAGCTATTATGAAATGGAATGGTGAATCAGATCAAAATGAAATTAATATTTTTGTAGGAAAGAATCAACTAAATTATAAAATTAGTGAAGAAATAAATATAAGACCAGATTTATCAAATCTAACTGTAAATAATAGTGTTAAGTTAGAAAAGTTTTTAGATAATTTAAAATTAATGTATAAAGTTGAAAATAGTGATAAATCTTACGTATTTGAAATTGATTTTGATCTATATGAAACCCTACAAAAAGTTTTAGCGGGATATAGAGCCAATAAGCTTGATAAGGCTCATTATATAAAATTTGTAGAAACTTTAGAAAATATAATCACTTTAGGATCTCAAAAGGAAAAAATGTTCTTTACAGAGAAAAATAGAGAAGAAAATAAAAAATATATATTAGAATATGATGAAGATTTTGGTGGTTTTTCATTTATGGAGGTAAATTCTGATGGAAAGTAATTTAAATTATGAATTAAATTTAGAAGGAATAAAGAAAACTATAAAAGGAAATCATTCACAAGGTCATAATTGTAAGCTAGTACCTTTTGCAGCAAATGATAAAAAAATAGTATTAGATTTTAAAGGTGTAACAGGTGCTTTTTCAAGATTAATTTCAAATAAATCTAAAATAAAAGATACAGAATTTGATATAGAAATATTAATAAAAGAAATTCAAGAAAAAGCAACTACTAATGAAAAAGATGCTAAAGCATTAAAATCAATTATAAAAAGTATGTTTATAAGCAATGATGAACTTATAAATTTTGATATAAGAACATTAAATTATATAAAATCAGATAGTTCAGAAGAAAAAATAGCTAACTTTATTTATAGTGTATTATTTGATGAAAAATTAAAGGAATTTTCTAAGGAGATTTATTCAGAAGAAGTAAATAACATAATGTACAAGCTGATATTAGAATCGCTTCCTCAGTTAAAAGAAAAAAATAGTATTGTTGAAGATTATATGAATAATATACCAATAATAAAAGAAAGATTTAGTGAAGATATGAGGTTTTTACTAAGTCATAAGGAACTGTATAAAGAAAGTCTTCAGAGAGTTTTAGAAATATACTATTTCTTTTATATTTCTCAATTAAGTTTAAAATTAAATAATTTTGAAAAAGCTGATTACAATAGGATTGAAAAAATATATTTTACATTAAATACAGAAAAATCTGTTAGTAAGAGTAGAAAAGCTTATGAATATGGATTTAGATTTTTAAAGGAAAATATGTTAAATATATTTTCACATGCAATTATATTAGAATTTTTAAATACATTAACTAATAAAAATTTGAATGTTAATTATTTAACTTTATTTGAAGAAATAAATGATTTAAATAGAGATAATTTTTCAGAGAATATGACAAAAATAATAAATGCATATAAAGAGAGATGGAGTGTTGATACTCCATGGAGCGATATGAAAATAAGTAAAAATTCAAGTGGTGATTATGCATATGATAAGATTTATGAACTATTCAATGCAGTTGATTATCAGTTTAATGTAAAAGGTTCCAAGAGATCGAGAGCCTATAATTCTTATAGTAATTGGATTGTTAAATTCACTCAGGAAAAAATGGCTAAAAGAAGAGGAACATTAGGTTATGTACTTAGTTTAAGTGATGACGATATTATTTTATTAACAAAGATATCTATGAAAGATAATGATAAGATTAAGTTAAAGCTATTATTTGAAGAATTTGAAAAAAGAGGAATATACTTTGACAGAGATAGTAAAGCTAAAGTTCTTCAATTATATGAGAGATTAAACATAATAGAAAAAAAATCAGATAGTGGGGATGCAATGTATGTTAAAACAATTCTATGATTATTTATCAGAAAAAGTTATAAAGTTTTTTAGTGAAAATAACCCAGCTGTAGCGTCAAGGTTTGATATTCAATTTGAAGAAGAGGAGCAAGTTAAGTCATTATATGAAAGTTTAAAAAATAGTGAAAATGCTGAAGCATTTTATTATAGAGATAGTAATGGAGAAATAAAGTATGAAAGTTATACTTTAAATTTTAATAGTGTAAAAGTAATAGTATCTGCAACTATTGATAATATTCAACCAGATTTTCTAACAACTCTTAGAAATTTAGTTGGAAAAAGCGGGTATGAAGATAAAGCAATTTTATTTATTCATGACACAACCTTAGATAGTATAATTAATGGGGCTGAAAGTTTTAATAAAGAAGGAATGCCATTCCATGTAGATTCTATTATAAAGGATTTAAATAAAAAAATCGGAAGTTCAAATTTGAATAAAATTGATAAAGCAATTATATCTACAGAATTGGATAAAAAGAAGAAAGAGGTTTTTTCTGGGACAAGTTCAATATTCGAATACAAAGAACTGCTAAATGTTATAAGTGAACCATGTATAGAGAGGGAGAAGTATAAAAGTTTTGGACTTTTTTTTGATGATGAATTAAATGATTTAACAGGAGCACAATTAAAAAAGAGGCTAAAAGAAAATTCAAGATGCTTTGAAATAGTAAATGAAGCACATAGCTATGGTAATTTAGATACTCAATTAGAGAAATATTTTGATGAAAAAGGTATTGATCAGTTAAAAAGCGAAAATTGGAAAGAAGTAAAATATAGTGTTGTAAAAAAATCTGTAGATAATAAAAATAGTAAAGAACCAATCAGATATAATGAGATGACTTGTAATGTAGAGGCGTGGGATAGAGCGGAAGGAATCACTAAAGTTAAAGAAAGAATAAGAAACATAATAGTTTTCAATTATGAAAATAAGGAAGAAATAAAAATAGAAGGCTATTTTGATGATTATTTAAAAAAAGATTATTTAAAAACAGTTAAAAATGTTGAGGTGACAACTTCAGGTAAAAAATTGACGATTTTACTTAAAGGTAATTCAAAAGATAAGTTTTCTCAAGTAGTTTACACCAATGAAGATGGAGTTAAATTTGACTTTAGAATATTAGTAGTGTCTATAGAACCTAAGAAGTTTAATGATATAAAAACAATATATTCTATAAAACCTAGACAGAAACATTTATTACTTAATACTAATGAAGATAAATTTTATATTGGAGAAAGTATAAATGAAGAAAATATAATAGAAATAAAAGTTAATAATCAAGAAGTAGATATTTTAAATGATAAAAAAAATATTATAAATATAAGTGAAGAATTTGATTATAATGAAACTGGAGTTGCAAGTTTTACGTTGAATTTTGGGACTGAAGAAATTAATTTTGTTATTCAAGGGACTCCAGAAAAGATTAGAACAATAGATGGTTTTAGGGTATGGAAATTAAAAAGAGAGAAAAGTAAATCATTTGAATACTGTGGAGATAATAAATTGAAATTTGGAACCGAAGAACATTGTACAAGGGATGATTTCAAGAAAAATTTAGAATTAGAAAAACTTATTATTGAAGTAGGGGGACTTTCATTTAAGCAATATAGTGATGAATTAGTAGAAATTAATTTAGATGTAAGTGATAGAATAAAAGAAACTTATAAAGATATAATAGACTTTATGAATAAAAAATCTCAATTACCAAGTTTATCTACTATTAATGAGGAGTTAAAGGTTTTATTAATTAATTATTTAGATGCTTTTATTGATGAATTGCATTCTATAAAAGATGGTGACTATTTAAATAGTTCTAAAAAAGATTTATTTAAAGTAGGAACAATAAAAAGAGAGTTTGAGGATAAAGAATTACTTTTTACACCATTACATCCAGTAAATATAGCTTACCAACTTCTTATTAATGAAAAAATAGGAAATGAGGAATTAGAGGATAATACTCTTAAAAAACTATCTTCAACTTATTTATTACCATATATAAGTGATGAAAATGATAATATTTATATTCCAATAGAGCAAAGTCATTCTCCTGAATGGACATATTATGTTGATGAAAATTTACCAAGATATAAAGGATCAAGGGATTTTGTTTCGAAGTTGGTTCAAGAAAAAATAGAAGAATTTATAAGCCATTTCAAGTATTTATTTAGCATGGGAAATAATGTTCCAATAAAAATAAATTTAATAAATACTGGTGATAGTAAAGAAATTTTACAAGGTGTGTTTAACTATTATGTAAAACAATTAAAGAGAAGTAAAGAAGATAAACTTAATATAAATCCAATGGAAATATATATATATTCAAATAAAAATATAGTTAATGCCTTTGAAGAAGTTGCATTTAATGAAAATATAGAAGAATTAAAAGAGTTATATAATCTTAAGTTTAAAGTTGATAATACTACAACAGAAGAAGATATAATGAATTTATTTAGGGAAAAAGTACAATTCTATTCAAAAAAATTTGATGGAAATAAAGATATAGAATATGCTCATTTAACTTTTTTAGAAATGGATGACCATGTAAAACCTATAATTTCCAACATGAATGATATAGAAACAGGGGTAGTGTTAAATGGATTAATTTCAGGAATACCATCAATTTTTTTAGGCGATAATTATAGAACAGGATTTGGAACTAAATATATAGATGAAAATAGTAAGCTAGTGAATATTGTAACAAGATTAAATGCGATAAATGTATCCTTGACAGGAGCACCATTTAATTCAGAAAATTGTAAAATGGTTTCAGTATCTAATAGTAGTAAAGAAAATTTAGAAAAAATATACAATTCTGGTAACTGGGTTACTTTTATAAATCCTAAAGTTGATTTGAATTTCTTTAAGAATGACCCTAATGCTAATGATTTATTGATAATACATTATAGTGATCAATATACTACGGCTGGAGGATATGATGCAATAACGGTAACAAGAAAATCAATCCCATATCAAAAGCTTATAGAAGAATTTTTAATAAAACATGGGGTTAATAATACCAAAGAGTCTACTAGCAAAATTATTAATATGTTTAATGCTATAAATGGAGATTGGTTGTTAAGATTAATATCTAGAAAATCACATTTTCCAAAGGAAAAGATAAGTATTTTATCAGCAATCAAATTAGCATTAGCATATTTTGAAATGGAAAATATAATATGGGTTCCTATTTCATTAGAAGAAGTATTAAGAGTTTCAGGGGGAGCTGGTCTTAAGAAAAATGAAGGATTTTTCTCTGCTAAAAACCTTGGGTTTGAACATAACTTTTCTACTAGTGATGATATATTATTAATAGGAATAGAAGAGAATAATGAGAAGATAAAAGTTCATTATTATCCTATTGAAGTAAAAATAGGAATGAATGATAATTCATATATAAAAAAAGGTGTGGAACAAGCTAATACAACAAAAGACCTCCTTATAAAAACATTAGGAATAGGAAATGAGAATATAAATTATAATAAAAAAATATATAGAAATTTCCTAATGCAACTAACTATAACAAGTGCAGAAAAGCTTAAACTTTATGGTGTAGGAAATTCTAAAGTTTGGGATAGAATAATCGATTCTAAAGTTAGGAAGAGACTTCTTAATGAGGAATACGAAATATCATTAGATTTAGATAATAAAATTGGAAGAGGTGCTGTAATATCATTTAAAGCTGGTAATGTTTGCTTCAATGAATCACATATTCAGGATAATATAAAGGTAATAGAATATAGTGAAGAAGATGGTATAAACTATATTACTAAAAGTATAGAGGAAATAAAAAGTATAATAGGTTCTAATAAGGATACAAATAAATATACTTACAGCAATGAAAATATAAATACAAGTGATAGTGCGTACATTAATGTAAACAATAATACAAATAATAATGAAAATGGTAATGAGAGTAAAGAACTAACAGAAGATAATAAAATAAACGAAGAAAAGAAAGAAAAAAGTGATATTAGTCAATATAAGATAGAAATAAATGAGTCTATCTTAGCAGAAAATTCTGTTAAGGAACAACGAGAAATGAGAATATTATTTGGACAAAATCAAAGTAATGGAGAAAATTTATACTGGTATCCAACTGACACTGATAAAGTATTTCATACAAATACAGGTATAATAGGACAAATGGGTACTGGTAAGACTCAGTTCACAAAATCATTAATAACTCAGTTATATAGAGAAAGAAAATATAATGTGGAAGGTAAAGATTTAGGAATATTAATATTTGATTACAAGGGTGACTATAATCAAAACAAGGAAGACTTTATAAAGGCCACAAATGCTAAAGTTTATCCATTATATAGATTACCGTTTAATCCTCTTTCAATAATAAAACCTAAGGCATTTAAACCAATGTTACCACTTCATACAGCTAGTTCTCTTGCTGAAACTATAACTAAAGCCTTTAGATTAGGGGCAAAACAAAATATGACCTTAAAAGATATAATAATGGAGGCTTATGAAAGAAGAGGGATATCAAAGGGAAATCCATCAACTTGGGAAAATCCAGTACCTACTTTAAATGAAGTTTATAATTTATATATTGAGAGTGAAGGATTTAAAGAAGATAGTTTATATGCAGCATTAAAGAATTTAGCTGAATTTGAAATTTTTGAAATAGATCCTTTAGAAACAAAACCATTATTTGAATTAATAAATGGTGTAACAGTAATTGATTTATCAGGATATGATCCAAGTATTCAAAATTTAGTGGTAGCTATAACCTTAGATTTATTCTATTCTCAAATGCAAGCGATGGGACATAGCAAAATAGAAGGAAATCTTAGACAGATAAATAAAATAATACTTGTTGATGAAGCTGATAACTTCTTAAGTGAAGATTTTACATCTATAAAGAAAATATTAAAAGAGGGGAGAGAGTTTGGTGTAGGAACTATACTTTCAACACAACTTTTAAGCCACTTTTCAACTGGGGATAATGATTATTCAAACTATATATTAACTTGGATAGTTCATAGTGTTACAGAGATAAATAATAAAGATGTAAAATATATATTTAATACTCAAAATAAACATGATGAAGAATTGCTTTGTAATAAGATAAAATCATTAACTAAACATTATAGTTTAGTAAAAATGGGGGATTCGAATAGCCCTATTTATATTAAAGATAAAGCTTTTTGGGAATTAATGAAAAAATAAATTAAAAAAGCTACTATTATTGACGGTAGTAGCTTTTTTATATAATACTTAAATTATAAGTTAGTAAGGGGATATAAATATGAGTTTAAATACAAAAATGCACACTGGCGTAACGAGAATATATATGAAACATAATAAATCAATGAGAGAAGCTCACAGAAAATTATTAAATCTAGAAAAGATTTACAAAGTAAGATCAGCTAAAGATAATACTATAGTAATTGATAAAATTTTAAAAATAGTAGAGGATGTAGTCAATGATAATTAATAAAGTAATTATAAAAGATTTTTTTAGATATTATGGTGAGCAAAGTATTGAATATACAAATAAAAACTCTAATAATGTAGTTGTTATTATTGGTGAGAATGGAAGAGGTAAAACAACTCTTTTAAGTGTATTTAATTGGGTCTTATATGGTGAGGTAATGAAGCCTTTGACTATTGATACAATGTTAAATGAAAATAAGGCTAAAGAACTTAAATTTTTAGAAGAAACAGAAGCTTTTGTTTCATTAGAATTTACAGAGAATAATGAGTCATATATATTAAGGAGAAGCCAAAGATTTGTTAAATCTACTCAAGGGAAAATAAATAAGGCTGGGAATTCTAAGGTAAGTTTTATAAGAATTAAATCAAACGGAGTTAAAGAAGAGATAAAACAGGAAGATTTATTTATAAATAGAATAATTCCTAAATCCTTAAGTGGGTTTTTCTTTTTTGATGGAGAAAGAATAGATAGATTAGCTAAAATAGATGGAAAAAAAGAAATTAAAAAAGCTATATTAGATATTTTAGGGATAGATACTATAGAAAATGCTCAACTTGATTTAAATAGAACAAAAAGACATCTTGTAGAGCAAATAAAAATATATTCAAAAGGAAAAGATTCAGAAGCATTATCAATAGAACATACTGTGTACAAGGAATCATTGGAAGTAGAAAGGAAAAAGTTAATTGAAATAGAAGAAAAAATTAAAAAAACTGAAATGATATTTGAAAAATGTAATAGACAATTAAGAGAGTCTAATATAGAAGAAGTAAGACGATTAGAAGAACAAGAGCGAGGGAAAAATAATCAAAAAAGTAAGTTAATTAGTCAATTAGTTATAGAAGAGAAAAAAGTAAAAAAACATATATCAGAGAATTATAAGTATCATCTTATGGTTAAAAATAGTGAATTTGTAGAGAATTTTTTAGAAGAAAGAAGAGAAAAAGGACAATTACCCTCTAATATAAAAGTAACTTTCTTAAATGATTTATTACATAATAAAAAGTGTATATGTGGATGTTCGTTAGTAGAAGGAAGTGAAGGATATAAAAATATAGAGATGCTAAGAGAAAATGCTGGAAGAAGTGAGTTTGATNGTCAATTAGTTATAGAAGAGAAAAAAGTAAAAAAACATATATCAGAGAATTATAAGTATCATCTTATGGTTAAAAATAGTGAATTTGTAGAGAATTTTTTAGAAGAAAGAAGAGAAAAAGGACAATTACCCTCTAATATAAAAGTAACTTTCTTAAATGATTTATTACATAATAAAAAGTGTATATGTGGATGTTCGTTAGTAGAAGGAAGTGAAGGATATAAAAATATAGAGATGCTAAGAGAAAATGCTGGAAGAAGTGAGTTTGATGAAGCTTATGTTAAAATAAAAGGTTTAATAGATGGGGCTAAAAAAAATGAAGGGAAAGACTTTTTTAGAAAGCTTAACTATTTAAATGAGCAAAGAAAAAAAGTAAAAAATGAAATAATAGATGTAGATAATAAATTAAATGAGATTAGAAAAAAGTTAAGTTCTATAGAAACAGGTGATGTTGCAGCTATTGAGGAAAAAAGGGATATATGCAGGAAAAACAAAGAAATTTATTTAAGACAAGCTGGTGAAATAGAAGCCAAAATAAAAATAATAGAACAAGAGTTGAAAAAGTTAGAGATCAAAATAAAAGAGACAAATAGCAAATATGATTTTGTTCAAAAGATAAATAAAAAATTAGATACTTTAAATGAGTTAATAGAATTAAATGATGAATTTAAAGAGTTATTTACTAAAATAGTAAGAGAAGAGCTTGATTTAAAGATAAAAGAAGTGTTTGCGAAAATAACAAATAAAGATTATAGAGTTCCTGTACTTAATGAGAATTTTGAATTAAAAATAACAAGTAAACTTAATGAAGATCAAAATAAAGAAGTTGCACTTTCAACAGGAGAAGGACAGATAACAAGTTTATCATTTATAGGAGCTTTAGTATCTTATGCGAGAGAAAATAAGGATAATGATGTACTTTCAAGTTTGTATGCAAATGAGTATCCAATCGTTATGGATTCTCCATTTGGTAATTTAGATCAAATACATACGAAGAATGTAGCAAAAAATATAGGTTATTTGGCATCACAAGTTATAATAATAGTGTCACAGAAACAATGGGTAGGATATGTTGAAGAAAGTATAAAAGACCAGGTATCTGATAAGTACATTATGAGAGATGGAGACATAAATAGTGGGTATTTAGCTGGAGAGTATACTGAAATAGTTAAGGAGGTATAATTAAATTGAGAGCATTAAATAAATCACAGGAATTTGAAGGATTATATCAAGATCTTGGTAATAAGGAAAATAAACTTTTTAATTCAATGAAGGATATATATGTTTTAGCAGCGATAATAGGAGCAAAAGAAGATAAACGAAAACCTTTTTCAAATAAAGGGGGAGAACCAATAAAAGAAAGTATATTTAGCGATTCGGATAGAACATTCATGAATTTTATAGCTATAGATAGAACAAAGGATTTAAGTATATTAAAAGATGAAGAAGATTCTATAGAGCAAAAGGCTATTTTAATAGAAGAATATGCAAATGGTGGCATGGAAATATTAAAAAAATATTTGGGAGAAGACTATTTAAGTTTGGATAATTTAATAGAAGCAATAACTAATTTAGATAGAGATTTAGAAGAATTAAAGCCTAAAAAAGATATAGCAGATATATTGAATTCAATAGTAATAGAATAAAGTAATTAAAGCTCTAGGAAAATTCCTAGAGCTTTAAATCTTCTATAGTATTAAGTTTACTTAAACTTACTCTTAAGAAGTTACTTGTTAAATCACCTTGTCCAATAGCTTTTATAACATAGGATGGTTCATCTATACCACAGGCAGAACCTGAAGAAATAGCTATATCATCTTTAAGAGATTTAATCATCATTTCATTTATAATATTAGGTAAAATGAAACCAACTACTCCGGGAATATGATTATTCTCATCACCTAAAAATTTAACTTCTGGATATTTAGATGTAAGCATCTTTTTAAATTCAATTTCTAGATTATTTATATGTTTTATATATTCATTCATATTTTCTTTAGCAATTTCACAAGCTTTCCCAAAGCCAACTATATTATGAACAGCATGAGTCCCAGCTCTGAAACCATCTTCTTGTAAACCACCATGAATTAAAGAAGTTATATTAGGTCTAAGAAAAGAATCTCTTTTCATAAATGCTGCACCAACACCTTTAGGTCCATAGATTTTATGAGCTGAAAATGAAAGAAAATCAACATCTACATTTCGAATATCAATATTTATCTTTCCCAACACTTGAGTGGCATCAGAGTGAAAAAGTATATTTTTTTCTTTTGCTATAGATGAAAGTCTATTTATATCATTTAAAGAGCCAATTTCATTATTTCCCCACATAAATGATGCTAATATAGTGTTAGTTTTTATTGAATTAGCAAAAGTATCAGGTTCAACTTGACCATAATTATTTACATTAAGGAAATCAACTTCAAAGCCTCTATCAACTTTTGGAGTTACAGGGGTCTTTAATTTAACAAATCTACTAGAAGCTTTAGCTTTTTCTTTGTTTTCATAAACTTCACCATTTAAAAATTTACAAGTTTGTAGAACAGATTTATGTTCTACAGAAGAGGTTATTATATGATTTCCAGCATTCTCGTAATATTTTTTATAGTCAGCAATACCCTTAATAATGAAATTATTACTTTCACTAGCACCACTAGTAAATATTATTTCATTAGGTTTAGCATTTATTAAAGAGGCCACTTGAAGACGGGCATCTTCAACAGCTTTCTCAGCATTTTTAGCTAAAGTATAATGCCTGCTAGAAGGGTTACCATACTCTTCTTTTAAGTAAGGCAACATTGCATCTAGTACCTCTGGATCTATAGGTGTAGTAGCACTATTATCTAAATATATCATAAAGAAGCATCCCCTTTTTCGAATATCTGTTTAATAAGTTTTTCTAAATTTCCACCAGAATATTTGTAATTATGAAGTAGTAATTGTGCACCTCGATCAATATGCTTTTTTGTATGAGTAGGGTAGTATTCATCATCAGATAAATGATGACCACAATGAACTTCCATCAGGGCTTTATATATAGTATCTAAATCAGCAGTAACAGTTGCACGTTGAAGTTCTAAACCATTTCCATCCTTTTCCTCAAGGAAGTCTATAGGCTCTTCTTCTCTAAGGGAAAAAGCAATAGCTATTTTACTTAGAGCAAATGGCTTAAGATTAGTACTTGAACCAAGTTCTTCGAATATTTCTTTAGTTTGTTTTGAAGTTTTTAATCTAAATCCCATGATTACACCCTAAAATATCCTTTCTTCACTTCAGTTTTTCTTTCTTTATCATTATAAAGTAATAAATATTCATTGCAAATATGAGGCTTAATAACTTCATATAAGTTAGCATCAATTTCTTCATTAGTTGATAAAATAATAACTTGCTTACTTATATTTGGTAAATAGTTATTGGTTAATGATGCTCTGTGAGTTTCATCGATTCTAGCATAAGGTGTATCAATAATAAAAGGTATATCAACATTTGCAGTTTTTATTAAAGCCCAAATTAAGCAAAGAATATAAATTTGTTTTTCCCCTTTAGAGAAGCCATTTACATCAACTTTTGTACTCAATGTAATTAATTCTAAGGTTGGATTAGCATTTAATTTGTTTAATAATTCTTTTCTATCATTAACTTTATAATATTCAAATAAATCACTTATAAATTTGGATCCATACTTTTTAGATAATTCATCAAAATTTATATTATTAATCATATTTAGTATATCTATAGAACTATAATCCTTATCTATATATAAAGTATAGTTAAAGTTATCATCTATAGAAATATTATTTATATAATTATCTTTTCTAATAATTTCTTTGAAAATAAATAAGAAATTATTTTCAATACTTTTAATTTTATCTTTTGTAAGTTCTTCAACTATTGCATTAAGAAGATTAACTATATTATTAGATAATTCTAAGGTGTTACTTGACTGCATTGCATTAGTATATTGATTTTTAGCTCTAACTAAAGCATATTCAGCAGATGATAAATTAATGGTATCTTGTTCTATAGAAAGATTACAAAGATTTATTTTATTTTCACAAGTTGATATAGCTTCTTTTAATTTATTTTTTTTATTTAAGTATTCAACTAAAGTTTCTTCTGATACAGATAAATTTATTTTATTTCTTAAATCTTTTAATTCAGTAGATATTTCTTTAGTTCTAGAAAATTTATTTTCTATATTTGTTTTTATTTTAGAGTTATTTTCTAAGATATTATTTATAATAGATAATACATTATTTTTTTGATTACTAGAAAGACTAAGAATAGTATCTATAGTCGAGATATCAGTATCTTTAAATATATTATTTATTATATTATTAGCTATATTTTCGAACTTAGAATCATCATTAGAAGAAATACTTATTTCTTCTATAATAGAATTTTTTACAATATTTGCATCCAGTGTTGATTTTAAGTTATTAAATGATGTTAATATATCTTCATCATTTATTTGCTTTTTAGTTTTCTTAATAAGGTCTGGAATTATTAAGAAAGGTAAAGAATCATTGCAAAAGTCTTTAATGTTCTGAGTTGATTCTAATCGTTCATCTTCCAATTTTTTTATTTGTGAATTTATATAATTTTTTTCTTCTTCTAATAGACCACCAGAGTTTCTAAAGTTTTCTTCAAGTTTATTTAGTTCAATTAGTAGATTTTCTTTTAAAAGATTTTGTTCTTCAATTTCTTTGTTTAAAGAAGAAAGTTTTTCTTTTATTTCATTTACTAAAGAAGATTTTTCATCAAATTCTTCTTGAATTAAAGCTAATTTCTCATTTGAAATCAAATTATTTCTTTGATAATTAATAAGTTGTTTTTTTAAAACATTAAAAGTATCATAGTTAAATAATTGAAGTACTGCTTCTTTTAAATTATTATTGGCATTTTTGCCAGTAAAGAATTCACTAAGTTCCTCTCCATCAAAGAAAAAGAAATCAAATAATGAAGGTGGAAGTATTGATTTAAAATAGTTATTAAAGTAGATAGTTTCTTCTTTATTAAGTTTATTTTTATTTTTTAATACTATAAATTCTTCACATAATCTTTTAGATTCTATTTTCCATTTTCGTGTTAAGGAATAGTTATTTAATTCTACTCCTTCTTTAATTTCAATTACGACATTTATAAAACTTTCTACAGCTTTATTCTTAAATGCATTAACGTTTATAGAATTTTTAATTTTTGATAAATAAACAGAATTTTCACCTGTATAACCATAGGCCATTGGTCCATATATTGCTAATTTCATTGCATCAAATAAAGTAGATTTACCAGCTCCATTTTCCCCACCAACTAAAACAATATTTCTTTCTTTATTAGGGGCAAATAGAAATGTAAATTCATCTTCATAAGATCTAAAGTTTTTAAGTGTAATACTATTAATTAACATTGTCTATCTCCTCAATGATTGTTTTGTGTAAATACTTTTGATTTAAAACTTTTGATATAGATTTACTTAAATGATTTTTATTTGTATATAGCTTATTATTATTTGTTTCAATAAGTAATTTGTTAAATAAATCAATGTCTACATTAAATTCTTCACAAAGGTTTTTTACTTTTTCCATGGCTTCTTTATCAATTATAGGTTTTTTAAAATCATGCCA
Source organism: Clostridium massiliamazoniense (assembly GCF_001403635.1). GTDB lineage: Bacteria > Bacillota > Clostridia > Clostridiales > Clostridiaceae > Sarcina > Sarcina massiliamazoniense. Next base: position 425,144 of record NZ_LN879467.1, on the reverse strand, counting down.
AGGTAGTTTTTCACCGAAAACATCGTAGTAAATTTCAACTAACTCAGTTCTGCCTAGATCTTCTTCATTATCCCATAAATTATCAATTGCTTTTAATTCATCAATAGTAATTAAATCAAAACCTGAAACATTTTCATTAATTTTCTTTTGTGTTTCTAAAAGTTTTCTTAAAATAATTTTTCTTGCTTCAAAGTTAAATGGGCCATAGCCTAAAACATTAACAAAGGCTCCCTTTTCATCTTCAAGTATTTTAGATGAATCGATTTTTGTCTCATCTATCATTGGAAGAAGTTCTAAATAAACCTTATCTTTTTCTTCTGTATTAGGATTATTTCCATGAATTGATTTTTTATGTTTTAAATCTATATAAGCTAAACCTTTTGTTGGATCGCTAAAAATACAATCTGGATTAATTTCATAATCTTCTAGTAAAGGAATAGATTTTATATAAAGTTTTTTATAATAGTGATTTCCATCTCTTCTATATTGTTGTCTATATTCATGTTTGTTTCTAATTCCTAAAATCCATTCTCTGAACTCTAATAATGGGTAAAGCCATTCTTCACCATTAGTTATAAAGCCAGTAAGTGATTTATCTTCCTTAACAACAGTACAAATCCAACAACCGAATCTAGAGTTTCCACAGCTTGGAGTATCTATTTCCCCTTTTTCATTGGCTGTTATGGTAAATGGACATTCACCTGCATCAGCACCAGCATATAAAGAAAATAGTTCTTTGTTATCTCCACCCCAAGGATTAATACCATTATTGCTAAGAAGAATTTCCCAAACATCATCAGTTGTTAAATCAACAACAGGGTTATAAACATAAGTATTTTGAAGAGTAGTATGAGGGGTAAGTAAGTAGCCTTCTATTTCCCTATTTTGTATTCTTATTTTTCTAGCTATACTCTCAGCTTTTCTAACACCAAGTAAAACAATTACTTCTCCATTTTCTTTAATTGTATTTTCTATAAATTGATTAGATGGTTTTATTTTCAATCTTTCAGTACACCATCTAAAGCGTATAGAAGTTGGAGTTGGTAAGCCTTTTCCTATTATATTGTACCAATAAGAATTAGTTACATCTGGAGTAACTATATGACTAGCTATATTTAATTCTCTTCCAGCATTATCAATTAAGCTAGAGGCTTCCTTTAAATATCCTAAAACAATAGGATTTTCAATTAATGTATCTGAAGAAACTATGTAAATTTTTTTTGTTCTTTCATTTATAGGTAGTTTAGAAACCATTTCAAAAACTAACTGAACTACAGCTGTGCTGTCTTTTCCACCGCTATAGCCTATAATCCAAGGTCTATTATCATTTTTATAAACTCTTTTCATTTCTTCTAAAATATAATCAACTTTTTCACGAGTTGAAGGATTAGATATATTTAAACTCATATTAATCTCTCCCGATATTTTTAAACTGTAATATAAATTCGAGATTATTTATGTAGAATTCTTTAGCTTGTTAAAGATCAGAACATAAATTCTCCATTCTACTATTATAAACTTAAAATAAAATAAAGACAAATAAATGAATAGAAGTAAAGGGAAATAAAATACAAAAGAAAAATATATATTTTTAACAAAAGAAAGATAATTAATTTGAAAGGTTAAGGAAAATATAGGGATGATAAGATTATTTGTTTAAATGAAACGATTCAAGAATACTTAAAAAACAATCCAGAAGCTAAAGTAGGTATCTTTTGTAGAGATAGAAATCTTGCTAAGGATATACATTCTATGTTAGCTAGAACAAGAATAAATACAATTTTACAAACTGGATCAGAAAAAATTGATTTCAATATAGATGTAATGATAACGACACTTCACTCTTCTAAAGGACTTGAATTTGATTATGTAATTGTACCAGAATTTAATGAAGATAAAAGAGTATCTTCTGAAAATGAAGATGAAGAATATTGGAATAATCAAAGAAAGCTTTGGTATGTAGCTTTTAGTAGAGCAAGAAATAAATTAGATGTTATGTATTATGACAATAAAAATGTATTATTAGAAGAAATTGATAGAGAATTATATAGAAAAATAGAATTATAATAATTAAAATAAAGTTCTGCTTCGTGATAATTTTACCTTCCTTAAAGGAAGTATTTTAAAGTAGAATTTTATTTTTATATGCATATTAAAATAAAATTTATAAATATACTATGCAAAAAATACTAATGGAAATCATATTAAAGATAACATACTGCTTAAGAATGTATATATTATTAGGGAAGGAGTAAAAGGAGTTGAATTTTTTTTATGAATCCATTTGAAGAAAGACCTATAGACTTAGAATCATCATTTCAAAGTTGGGGTGAGTTATATCCTAAGCAGTATAATAAGGAAGAGGTTGATCCTTATACTAAAACTCGTATAATTCTTATGAATGGTACTGAGTTTGAAGCAAACTGGTTTTCACATCAATTTTCAAGACATTGCGTGAATAATGATTTAAGAAGAGAATTAGCTAGAACTAGAAGAATTGAAAAGCAACAACAAATGAAAATAAGCAATTTAAAGCCTTTAGATGAATCCATTTTAGAAACAACAATAAGTTATGAGCAATTAGCTGTAGATTTAACTTGTGCGCTTGCCAAAAGTGAAAGAAATAAATATGTAAAAGCATCTTTAGATTTTGCACTTCTTGAAGATTTTGATCATTTATATAGATATGCAGATTTATTAGAAATGGATCAAGGGATTAAAGCTGAACATCTTGTAGGTCATTACACAGAAATAATGCCAGCAAGACCAACCATTGCTCATCATAGACATCCTTATGACACAATTGAAAGATTTATTGATTTTAAAAATGCTGATTTATTAACCAAATTAAATATAGGTATAATAACAGCGGCAGAACAACAAACAATGAACTATTATATGAATGTAAGCTCACTATATAAAAATGACATAGGAAGAAAGTTGTATTTAGAAATTGGTTTAGTTGAAGAAGAACATGTCACTCAATATGCAAGTCTTAAGGATACTAGATGCACATGGTTAGAAGAATTATTAATGCATGAGTATACTGAGTGTTATCTTTATTATTCCTGTTATAAGACAGAAACTGATAGCTGTATAAGAAAGTTATGGGAAGAAAACTTTTTATTAGAAGTGGCACACTTGCATAAAGCAGCAGAACTTCTCAGAAGATATGAAGGTAGAGAATGGCAAGAAATTATACCTAATGGAACATTCCCAAACATACTTGTATTAAAGTCTAATAAAGACTATATAAGAGATGTGATGAAAACAGTAAATATAACAGCACATAGAGAAGGTTATATAGATGTTGCAAATTTAGATAAATGTGCGGATTTTTATAGGTATCAGAAAATGGTTAATAGAAATTTATGTGATGTTGTTAGTCATACAGTAATAGAAAAGTATATATGTAAAAATGGAAAAGACTATAGATATCAAGAAGGACCACATCCAATAAAAGAGCTTAATAATAGAAGACGTGATAATACTGATGTAGGTAGAATAAAAAGATAAATAGGATAAAATAATTAAAACACTAGGTTTATAAAGGAATAGCCTAGTGTTTTTTTAATGCATTGGATTTAAATTGTTATAATATGAATTACTATGTTTTGAACAATTTTTTAGAAGTTTCATATAGAATTTATTTAAATAATATTAATCACTAAATATTTAATTAGTACTTTTAAGTAAAACTAAAGTTTTTCAATTTGCTATTAATAAAATTTGAATAAATATAAAACAAGAAACTAGAGTTTTATGGTATCATAAGTAAAAAATAGAATGGAGGAATCTACTATGGGACTACTTAATAAATCAGTGATGACTAATGTATTGATGTTTATTGTGCAAAAGGAGAATATTAAATGAAAAAATTTAAAATAGGATGCTTAGGAATTATAGTTGTTATAATTTTAATATTTATATTTGTAGCTATAGAAAGTAGTAATAATATAAGTAAGAAAGCTTCGAACAATCTAATTACTCAAAAAGAGAATTCATATGAAAACTCTACTGCTGAGCCTAATAAGTCTGCTCCAGCTAGTGTAAGTTCAACATTACCTCGAAATAGTTCTACTGCAAAATCAACAACTCTTTCTGCTGGAAAGTATACTGTTGGAGAAAATCTAAAACCAGGAAGGTATGTTATTAAATCAGAAAGTAGTTCTGGAAATCTAGTTATTTCTTCTAATGGAATAAATAATATTAATGCTATTTTAACTGGAGTAAATGAACCTTTAGCTAATGGTAGTGTAGAAAATGTAACATGTGATTTGGCAAAAGGGGCTCAAGTTCAAATTAGTTCCATGAATAAAGTTTCATTTATTCCTGCATCTACATCTTTACATGAAATTTTAGGTACTGGAACTTGGACTGTTGGACTAGATATAGAGCCTGGAAAATATAATGTAGTTCCTGCAAATGGTAGTGGAGATTTTATTATTTATTCTCCAGATGGAACTGAGCTTGTTAATCAAAAAATAAGTTCAAGTACTAATCCACCACAAGGATCTGTAGAAAGTTACAACTGTTCTTTGGTAACAGGTGATGTTGTTAAAATTTCTTCTATAAATGAAGTTAAACTTGAAACTAATACAACTAATCATGAAAGTACTTTTAACCCTAATGGAGTTGTTAAGAAATTAGGTAATGGACATGACCATGCTAAATTACATAGTAGTCCATCATCATCTTCAAGTGGATATGATTTAGGAGTTGGAACTCCTGTACAAATTTTAGGTGAAACAAATGAGTATTATCATGTAGATTTAAGTAATGGTAATACTGGTTATATATATGCACCTTATGTAGAACGTACTAATTAAGAAAAAGGGTAGATAAAATAATATTTATTTCTAACTATAATTTTTAATTATAATGCCCAAAATAATATTGTATTAAATGATAAATATAAATATTATGTGAGGTAAGAACATGGGAATAAATATAGAAATACTAAAAAGAAAATGGCATCTTTAGGACTTAGAAAGGATGAAAGTGGAGATTATAAAGCTATTGATCCAGAAGACAGAACTTCAGCATTTGTTCCAGTAAGAAAAGCAATAACAAGGGACCCAAAACATTAATAAAAAGATATACAAAAATATTGAAATAGTTTAGCGTAAGCTAGGCTATTTTTTTGCTATGGTTTATATTAAAAAAAACAAAGTGTTACAAAAGTGTGAATTAAATGTAACTTAGTAGATAAGAAAATTATACATTTTTGTGTTAGCATGAGGTTAAAACAACTAAACTAATATTTTCTTGTAAAGGAGGAAAATACTAATGAGAAGTAAAGCTATATTAGGATTAATAGCGACAGCTACTGTAGGGACAGCTGTATCAAGCCCTATGCTATATCATCATGGTTATAATAAAAGGAATCATTTTAAGAATAATATATTATTAATGAATAATAATGGTGAAGTTAAAACAAGTGAAGCTGTGGTTATCAATGGTAATAATAGCCTTGTATTATATGGACTATCAAATGGTAAAGGAATTGTTTCTTATTTATCAACAGGTGAAATGTTAAGTATTTTAAGCAATAATAATGGTTATTATAAAGTAAAGGTACATGAAACAGGAGCAGTAGGATATATATCAAAGGCAAATGCTAAAGTAATATTTAATTGTGAAAACAGTAATTTAACAAGTCTTAGTGGAACTGGATCAATAATAAATGTAAGTTCAGCTGTTAATTTAAGAACAAAAGCTGGAATAAATTCTTCTATTATAGGGAAGTTACATAATGGACAAGGAATAACTTTTCTAGGTCAACAAGGACAATGGTACAAGGTAGAGGTTGATGGTCAAGTTGGATATGTTTATGAAGAGTATATTTCAACATCATCTTCTGGAGTTTCAGGAAACTTATCGACAGGAAATGTAGGAGCTACAAGTAGTTCATCAGTATCAAGTAATGAAATCTCAAATGAAGGAAGTTCAATAACTTCAAGTAATAATTCATCATCAATTGCTAATAATACAAATACAGGAAGTAAAAATAGAAATTCAAATCATATAACAGTAGGAAGTAAAAATTCTCAAGCATCAAATTCTACAAAATTACAAACAGGGTCAACAACAAGTATAACTCATAATGGAGTTAATCAAAGTAACAATATCAATAACAATACTGAAAATAAATCATCAGAAACTACAAACAAAGGAATAGGGAATATTGTAAATAAAACAGCTTATATAACTAATGTAAAGACAAATGGAAAGCCAATATTTGGAGGATGGCAGTTGGATAATGGACAACCTGTAACTATATTAGGAGAGAAGGGTGATTGTTATAAAGTAAGTGTTTATAATGATGGAGATACTGGATATATAAATAAGAAATATATAACATTCCAAAATAATGAGAATGAAATACATCCAAATAATAATGCCTTAGTATCTAAGTATTTTGGTACTTGGACAGTTGGAAAGAAAATAGGTAGTACTATAGGAATAAATGGAACATATAAATCTTACGAAGGAAAAAAAGTAATAATAACACCAAGTTTGTATTCATTTAATGGAACAGTTATAAAAAATCCTAATTATTATATAGTTACAATGAATCCAAGTACATTATTTGGAAATTCACAATATGATAATTATGGAGCTATAAAGCTTAATCAATATGGAGAAATGGAAATAATAATGGCAGTTCCAAATACTCAAAAAGTTACTAATAAAGATTTTATTGATAAGCTTCAATATATGGCCTTTGGAAACAATCCGATTATAATATCCGGAGACAGTTTAGTTACATGGGGTGGTGGAGCAGGAAATTCTTCTATTAATCAATGTAACAAGGGTTCAGAAAATACAACTTCAAAAAATCAAAGTAACAGCACTAATAATCTAGAAAATAATGGAACACAAAGAAAAGATGATAATTCTGGAACTTTACAAAAAACATCTAATAAAAATGACAAAACAACTTCAAAGAATGGAAGTATTAAATGGGTAGAATCATTTAATTCAGATAGGACAATAAATATTAATGATGTAGTTGTAAAAAATACAACTGGAAATAACATTTCAAATAGTAAATTAGCTCAGTTTATGAGAAAATGGATTTTAGAAGGACAATTAAATTGTAATCAAACTACTCTTAATACTACAGGATGGATGCCACAATGGCTTAAAGTAGTTTCTAATAATGAACTTATTAATGCTTTTATAGAAGCAAATGGAACAAATGTACTTAAAAATAATATAACTGCTAATGAGTTTAATAATGCAACTTTAAAATTATATGCTAATCTTAATAAACAAAAGGAACCATTTACTCTTGATGAAGCAACTAAACTTATAAAACAATTATTCCCAGATACAGATATAACAAAAGTAGTACCAGAAAAAGGTTGCTATTATGTTTATACAAAGGAATCTGGTAATAATATTTATGTTGTAGTAAATGCATATACAGGAAATTATCATTCTTAATTAATTAGGTAAAATAGAAACACCAATTTAGTAAATATCTAGGTTGGTGTTTTGTTATTAGTGTTTAACTTTAATTTAAACTTATCTAAGGACTAGTTACTATAACACTTTAATTTACTACAATCTAGAGACAAGTATAGTCATGTCAAGATAACATTAATAAACGTAGACTTAATTTAGGTGGAATTTTGGCTACATGTGAATATTTAGTCAAGGTTATCTAGAAACGTGAGCTTGTTTATCTCCTAGGAGTATTAGAACCTCTAGTTATTAGGTGAAATTTAGGTGAAGCTTTCAAGTAAGAATTATTTTCTTCTATATTAAAGAAATAGTTACCCCATCTTTATTTAGTATACATATTTTTCTGTAAAAATATTATGTAAGGGGGATTTTTATGGAAAAGATTAGATTAATAATAATTTTTTCAATAGCTTTTGCAACTCCATTTTTGGTTAGTAAGTGTAAGAAAGCATTGAAGAAATCTAAAGGTGAAGAAGAAGATATAAATTTAAATATAGATATAAATAAAAGGATTGAAACTACTAAAAACTTAGATGAAAAAACTCATATTTTTGAGAAAAACTTTGATTATATTTATCCTAAAGTAGATGAACATCAACTTTTTGGTACAAAAACAGCAATGGGACTTATATATCATAAATTTGAGCCAGCTGAAGAAATAGAAATTAGCTATAATAAAACAAAGAGGAGTAAGCTTTTTATAAAATTAGATTCAGATATATCTGATTTAAAGATTGTAATAACACAACCTTTATCTATAACAGTATATAAAGAAATTCAATTAAAATCTCCAAAAGAAGAAATGGAAATTAATCTTGATGAATTTGAAGAAGATTCTATAATCTTAAAGTTAACAGGAAGAGCTGAAAACTGTAAATTACTAATTAAATTAATAAATAAGAATTAAGGCTATAATATAAAAAGGACTATTGTCCTATGATATAATATGATTAAATTTATATAATAATATATCGAGGTGATATTTCTATATTGGTAGATAAGACTAATCAAAAAATAAGTTTAGAAGAATTTGAATCAATGGATAAAGATAGTAACTATAAAATGGAGTATATAGATGGATATTTACTAACAAGTTCTAATAGTTCGATGACACATAATAAAATAGTGAATAGAATCAATAGTAGTATAGATAGATATTTACTTGATAAGCCATGTGAAGTATTTTCAGAACAAATAGATGTTATATTAGGAGAAAATAGAGTTAAGCCGGATGTTTTTGTTGTTTGTAGAGAAAACGGTAGTTTTAAGAAAATAGGGAAATCATTCTTAATAATTCCTAAAATTACTTTTGAAGTAGTTTTTCATAGTAATACTAGTTTAGATACTATAACTAAGATGGAGCTTTATTCTAGATTTGGCATAGAAGAGTATAACCTAGTTTATCAAGAAGGATTAATACAACAGTATAGATTAATAACAGGCGCTGAGACAAAGGACTATTACTTGCATGAGGCTTATAATAAAGAGGATATTTACAAAAGTTTAGTAATGGAAAATTTGCAAATAGAATTAAAAGATATTTTTTATAATTTAGAATTCTAAAATTTATTCAATAGAAACTCTATATGGAGATATGCAAAAATATTTCTATATAGAGTTTTTTTATAGCAATTATATAAAGATATTAGATAAGAAATAACCTAGTGATATAAGAAATATAATATTAGTCGATACACCTATTATAATCGCAATGGCACTCTTAAAAAAGTTAATTCTCAGACTTCCTTCTATAAGAGATATAACTGTTCTAGCTACTGGGACAAGCCTAAGACCTATAGAGCTTAGAATATTTCCATTAGATAATGTTAAGGTTGCTTTTTTTATCCATTTATCTATTCGTGTCGATTTCTTAGAGAATGCTCGTAGTACTTTTTCCCCACAAAAGTATCCTACGAAATACATTATAAAACTAGCTAATATTCCACTTACTAGACATACAGTTACACCTGCAAAGGCATTGATTTTTCCATGAGCAATCAAAATTCCTACAGGAGGAAGTATTGCTCCAGTTCCTAACCAAGGGGCTCCGAGATGTTCTAAAAAATTTAATGAAAAAATCAATATAAGGCTATTGTCTATGAAATGATTTAGTATAGGTTTCATTTTACCCCCTTATGTAATTGATTTTAGTTGTGATTAGTTAAGTTCTTTTTATTTAAGTATATTTATTTTTATTTAATCTTATAAATATAGCCTAACTATTATAGTATAATCCATTATTTAACTTTCTAAAGTTTATTTATATTTCATTAATATTACAATTATGTAAAAATTATAATAGCTATAGAAATATGCTTTTAATAAAAAGTTTTTTATGGATATTATTTTAAAAATCACTAAGATAATTTTTGAATAGGATAAATTTTTTTTATGTATTTTATTTAGTGTACCCTAGTTTAATTATAATTATTAGAAAATATAAAGAATAATTATATAAATAGATTAGCTCATTATTTTTATCCACAAAAGTCTACTTTATAGGAGTATTTATATATTTGTTTTAATAAAATAATATTTTATAAAGGTAGATAGAATGAATAATTATAAAATTACTTTAATTTATTTTATAATTGATAAAAATATAGTATATATATCTAATAATTAACTAATAAAAATTTATATACATGAATTATTTACAGCCACTTAATATGAGATATTTAAAGGTTAAAGTATAATCAATAGTAAGCAATATTTTAGTTAACATATTTAAGGGGAGAAAAGTTGATGAAAAAAAGATTAATACAAGTAATAGCAATATTAGGGGGAGTGTGTATATTATCTTTAGGTGGATTAGCTTTGGGAAATAAGATTTCCAATAAACATAATAAAGAGATGGTTAAAGTAGAAGAAGTTAATGTTGTAGATGGTAAAAAAGAAGATGATAATAAAGTAAATGATGAAAACAAGACTAATATAAATAATGATACTTCAAATGGAGAAGCAGAAAAAGAAAATAGTAAAGTTGTTGAAAAAAACAATAATACTTCAAATGATAAGGAAGGAAAAGAGGGGAATAAGGTTACCGAGAAAAATAATGATACTTCAAATGATGGGGGAGAAAAAGAAAGCAATAAAGTTGTTGATAAAAATAATGATCATAAGAAAGATAATATATCAATAATGAAAAAAGAAATAAGAGATATAATGTTAAAAGCTTATAAACAAGATATTAAAGACAATATAGAATATGTAGAACAAGTTCATGTCGGTTCTGGGGAAAGAATACCAAAAGAATTAGTAAATACTGATTTATATAGATTCCGTATAACAAAAGGATGGTCTCAAGAAGAAATATATTATTATGATTATGCAAATAAGAATCTATTTGTATCAACTTTACGAAATGTAGAATTAGTTAATGATAATTTTAGAGATATAATAGCTGAAAGGTATGGTAAGGTAAATATAGGAAAAGAAAAAGCTCAGGAACTAATGAATAAATATATTAAGCCAGAGCTTAGCCAAGGAGAAGAAGCTGCTATTGAAGACAAAGAGCTACTACCTTTAGGAATCGGTGGTGGAGGTATGTACTCTGGAGATGAGTATGTTGATGCGGCTACTAAATTCTATAAGGTAAATGTAGTTAAAGATAATAAGACTGAAGTTGAGTATTTAATAAGTTCTTATGATGGTAGTGTATATAGAGAAATAGATGGTAAAAAATTAAATTAGTGGAGTAAATGAGAAATTAAATTAGGGTTAATTTCTACTAAGAGAGATTTTTTTATAATTTATGATATACAAAATGAAATAAAGAAAAGTTAAATTATTGGCTTAGAAATATGTAAGGATGTGGGGAATATATTTATAATGGATAACAATATTTTAGAGTTTTAAGAAAAGAATTACCTAGTTCAATTGATGAAATTAGAGAAGCAATGGATTTATTAAATTCAATAGTATCATCTACTATTGAAAAATTAAATAATAGATACAATAATGAAATAAATAATAGAAACTTTTCAAAAGCTAAAGAATTTATAGATACTAATGAGGGATTAATTGACTTTTTAAATAAAGTAAGAGTATTTATAGATGATTTAGATAAGTTAGAGAAAATAGAAAATGAAGAGATAGAACAATTAAAGAAATTTAGTAATAAAAATGCTAAGTAGATATGGAACAGGAATAAGTGAACTTAAAGTATTTTTAAGAGCAGATTATACAGAATTATATTAAAAATCAATAAATAAGTTATGAAACCTTGATTTTAAAATATATATTATAGAATATTTCAGTATCCTACAAAGAAGTACCAAGAAAATTAGGTACTTCTTTGTCTTGTAAATATGAATAAATTACAGAATTAATTTTAAAATAGACAAATATATTTTAAAAATTAATAGATAATTATCTATTATAAGAAAAATTCTGTGTCTTTAATTTTTATAATCTGTATAGTGAGGTTTTTTTATTTGCAGTAAAGTATTAGAAGATTTAAGAGGTAAATAGATGCTAATAACTACGACTGTAAGTAAAAGTATAAACAAAAGAAATAGTATACTTAATTTTGTTTTGTAATTTCTTCTGTCCATTTTTGCCAATAACACCACTTCCTTTTTGATACAAAACTAATATTTTAAAATTTTATTAAGTATATTTTTTTATATATTATATTGATATTAAGATATAATTATTAGATAAATTTTCATGTAAAATTATATTTATGATATCATATAAGTTAATAAAATATCAACAAAATATTAAAATTTTATTAATAATGATTTGTATGAAATAAAAAAAGATTTTTATAAATTAATAAATTATTCTATAAAAATATCATTTAAAAGTGCATAATTAATGATATTTATTTGTCATACCTAACTAATTATAATTTTACCTGATGTCAATAAGTATGTCTATTGAATTAGATTAATGTTAAAAATATAGGTTATTATATACAATTAAGGGTTTGTTTGGTATATAATTGAATAAATAAGTTATAGGGTGGAGTAGATTAATGGATATAAATAATTACAATTATGTTAATGCTACAGAACTTAGTGGTGATGTAGTAATGGATATAAAAAACTTTCTTTTAGATAATAATAAGTCAAGAACATTAAAACATGTTAATGACGTTGCTAATACAAATAGCAAAATAGCAGGGAAATATGGGTTAGATAAAAATTTATGTGTTCTATGTGGTTATTTACATGATATAAGTACAGTAATTAAACCTCAAGATATGTTAAATTATATGGTAGAAAATAATTTATTTATTGACGAATCAGAAAGAAAATATCCTTTTATTTTACATCAAAGGATTTCAAGGTTAATAGCGAAGAACTTTTTTAATATAAATGATGAAGTTATATTATCAGCTATTGAATGTCATACAACTTTAAAAGCAAATCCTTCACAATATGATATGGCTCTTTTTATTGCTGATAAGCTTTCATGGGACCAAGAAGGAATCCCACCATTTTATGATACAGTAGTTGAAAATTTATCTATTTCTTTAGAGAAAGCATGTTTATCTTATATAAATTATATTATAGATAATGAGATGATTTTATATCCTCATTCATGGATAATAGAAAGTAAAGAATATTTAGAAAAGGTGTTAGAATAAGGTAAATAATTAAAAATATCAAGCAGGTAATATTATTTATCTATTTGATGTTTTCTTGCATAATGAAATAAGTATTGTTGAGCATAGGTGGATAAGTCTCCAAATTTATTAATGGCAAATTCTCTGATTTTAGGGATACTCATGTTACTATCTATATAGAATTCTTTCATTATTCTTTTCATCCATATGTCTACGGGGAAGACATCAGTTTTTTTCATAGAGAACATAGCAATACAATCAGCAACTTTTGTGCCTACACCATTTATGCTTTTAAGTTGTTTTATACATTCTGTTGTGTTAAGATTTGCAATATTATCAAGGCTAATTTCGCCACTTGCAATAGCTTGAGATGCTGCTTTAACATATTTATCTCTAAAACCCATTTTACAATCTCTCAATTCTTCTAGAGATAAGGCAGCTAGTTTTTTAGGTAATGGAAAAGAATAATATTTTCTGCCATTAAAATCACCTATGTATTCTCCATACCTTATAGATAAGTTATTCATCACTTTTTCTACCATTTGTATGCTATTATTTGTTGATAAGATAAACGCAATTAGTGTTTCCCATTTATCTTGATTTAACATTCTTTGATCTCCGCTATGTTCTATAACAGTTTTCATTTTATCATCAATATTACTTAGAGTTTTTTTTATATATTTATAATCAACATCAAATCCAAAGTAATCATACCAGATATTTTGAAAGTCTTTTAAAGTAGTATTATTAAAGTAAACTGTATTACCATCTTGGGATAAATTAAGTATTTTATCTCTTACTATACCTGTGTAAGATCCATCAGTTTCTTTTATCCATCTAAATTCTTGATCACTTCCAAAGATTTGATTTAAATCAAAATTATCTATTTCTTTTATAATAATTTTTTTATCTTCTTCATAAATTTTCATATATAGAACCTCCAATATAAAAAATTATTTTACAGGTAGAGAATGTAATATTCCTTCATTTCATCGGTAGGAGATAAAGAACTTTATATTTTTCATAAAAATCACCAATTTGTTAGTAAAAATTTTATTTGAATTAAAATTATACTTATTAGAATACAAAGAGGGAGTATTAAGTTTAGTTCATAATATAACATAATGATAGGAAAAATTAAAGTAATAAATAATTGAAAATCTCTATATTTAGAATATAAATAGTTATTTGACAAAATGTATTAAAGGAATATAATGTAATTATAATAAAATATTTAGCTAGGGGTGTCTTTATGGCTGAGAGATATTATATCAACCCTCAAACCTGATCTGGATAATACCAGCGTAGGAAAGCACTTATATTTAATTAAATCATGTATATTGTAATTATAGTGAATTATTTAAAGATGAGAAACTCTAGAAATCTACTAGCTAATTAGACTATTAGATTTCTAGAGTTTTTTTATTTTAGGTAATTTAAAGGGAGGAAAATTAAATGAACAAATATAGGATACCTACATTAACCATTGCAGGATCAGATTCTTCGGGAGGAGCTGGGATACAGGCAGATTTAAAAACTTTTGCTGCTATAGGAACTTATGGGATGTCTGTTATAACTTCTATAACAGCACAAAATACTATGGGAGTCATTGATGTTGAAGATTTATCCTGTGAAATTATAAAAAAACAAATTGATGCTGTGTTTAATGATATAAGACCTAAGGCTACAAAAATAGGTATGGTATCAAATACTAAAATAATAATGGAAATAGTCCATAGCCTTAAGAGACATGGAGTTGAGAATCTTGTATTAGATCCAGTTATGATATCTAAAAGTGGATATTCACTATTAAAAATAGAAGCAAAAGAAGCTTTAATAAGTTCTTTAATACCATTAGCAAAAGTTATAACACCTAATGTACCAGAAGCTGAAGAAATAACTTCTTTAAAGATAGATAATTTAGATAGTATGAGAGTTGCTGGAGATAAAATTTTAAGGATGGGTCCTGAGTATGTTTTGATAAAAGGGGGACATCTTGAAGGCGATGCAGTTGATTTATTAGTTTGGAAAGGGGGAAGCAAAATATATAAATCAGAAAGGATTTGTAGAAAAAATACTCATGGAACAGGGTGTACTCTATCTTCTGCCATTACAGCTTATTTAGCTCTTGGTTATGAAGTAGATGAAGCCGTTTTAAAGGCAAAAAAATATATAACAGAAGCTATAGAATATAGCTTTGATATAGGTAAAGGTATAGGACCAGTACATCATTTTTATAACTGGGATAAAGAATAAGGAATAAATATTTAAAATTTTGGAGGGGTTAATATGTTTGAATTATTAAATAAAGTTAGAGAAAAAAATCCATTAGTACTACATTATACAAATGAGGTTACTATAAATGATTGTGCAAATATAACTTTAGCTTTAGGTGGAAGTCCTTTAATGAGTTATTCTCATGAAGAAGTGGAGGAAGTAATTCAAATTGCTTCGTCTGTAGTTATTAATATAGGAACTATGAATTCTAATGGAATAGAATTATTTTTAAAAGCAGGAAAATTAGCTAATAAGTATAATAAACCTGTATTATTAGATCCTGTTGGTGTTTTTGCAACAAAAACAAGAGCTAATTTAGTTAAGAGACTTATTAATGAAATTAATTTTACAGTTATTAAGGGAAATATATCAGAGGTAAAGTATATAGCTGGTCTTAAAACAAGTGGACAAGGTGTAGATTCAAATGAAGATGGATTAGACTTAAGAGAAGAAATAAAAGCAATTTCAAATAAATTAAATACTACTGTGGTGGCTACTGGGAAAGTAGATTTTGTAAGTGATGGTGTATCTGTTATAGAAATTTATAATGGAACTGAAAAATTAAAAAAAGTAACAGGAACTGGTTGTATGACTGGAAGTCTCATTGCTTCTTACTTAGGAGTTACAAAAAAATCTATAGAAGCTGCTGCAATGGGAGTTTTAACAATGTCATTAGGAGGACAGTTAGCAGATAAGAATAACCCATCTATAGGTACATTTAAAGTGGATTTAATTAACGAAATATATGAGATGAATATAGAAAAACTTGAGGAAATGGGGAAATTAAAATGGTAAAATTTTCAGAAGTATTATTTAAAGAGGTGGAACATATATGGATGGATTATTTAAGTCATCCCTTTATAAAAGAACTGGGAGAAGGAACGTTGCCTAAAGAAAAATTTAGGGATTATTTAATTGAAGATTATCTTTATTTAAAAGAGTATGTAAAAGTATTTGGAATAGGATTGGTCAAATCAAAAACAATGGATAAAATAAAGTTTCATTATAAGGCTATTCAAGGAATTTTAGAAGATGAAAATGCTGTGCATATAAACTATCTAAAAAACTTTAATATTGATATAAGGAAATTAGATCAAACTAAGAGTTCTATAGAAAATTCAAATTATACAAATTATATGATAAATATAGCTAAAGAGGGAGATTTAAAAGCTATAGCTGTAGCAATAATGCCTTGTACATGGAGTTACTTTTATATAGCTCAATACTTAAAAGAAAAATATAATTCAAAGTTATCTAATAATTATTATAGAGAATGGATAGAGAGTTATAATTCTCAGGAATATCAACAGTTAGTATATGATTGGAAGAACTATATAAATAACATTTGTTGTGATTTAAATGAAAATGAATTTAAAACCTTAATAGATATTTTCAAAGAAGCTAGTTTATATGAAAAAGGCTTTTGGGATATGGCTTATAAAAGTAATAAGAACTATGTAGATTAAAATTAAAGGAGTGAATTTAATGAAAAATATAGGGTTATATATAGTGACTGATTCAGATATTCTCGAAGGAAGAGACTTTTATGAAGCTATAGAAGATACTTTAAAAGTAGGGACTAAAATAATTCAACTAAGAGAAAAGAACAAAGATGGTAAGGAATTTTTAGAAAGAGCCTTAAAATTAAGAATTCTAACAAGAGTGTATAATGCTAAACTTATAATAAATGATAGAGTTGATATAGCTTTATTAAGTGATGCTGATGGTGTACACGTTGGACAAAGTGATATAGAACCTAGTAAAGTTCGTAAATTAATAGGAAAAGATAAAATTTTAGGAGTTTCAGTAAGAACATTAAATGAAGCTATAGATGCTAAAAATAATAGTGCTGATTATTTAGGGGTAGGAGCTATGTTTAATACAACAACAAAGGAAGATGCCAAGGGAGTTTCCAATGAAGAATTAATTAGAATAAAGAGAGTAGTAGATTTACCTATTGTTGCAATAGGAGGATTAAAATTAGATAACATAGAAAAAATAGAGCCTTGTGATGGATATGCAGTAATATCTTCAATATTAAGTAAAGAAGATATAGAAAAAGAATCAAGATTGTGGATAGAAAAAATAAAGAAGATTATAGCATAAATATAATAGCATAAAATTATATTTTTTATGGTACTATTTAGAATTAAAATTAATTATTATTAGATAATTTTAAGATATTATAGAAAGATACTACAAAAACTACCCTATAGAGTTATTTTATATAAATCTATAGGGTCATTTTATATAATTTATTATACATATTTTTGTTCGGCAAAATAAAGTCCTCTTTCTACTGAGACAACCTTTTTGGATAGCATTCCATATGTAACTCTAATTTTGTAATTACTTTTAAAATAGTCTAATTGGTCTTCTGTAATTTTTATAGATAATTCAATTTCTTTATCAAAGTCAGCTATACCAACAACTAGTTTGCTAGATCCCTCATAATAAGATTTTATTGTTCCAGTGCATATGCCGTCTATATAAATATAGTTGTTAAAAGATTTATCTAACATGAATAATATTTCTTCGAATAATAAAATAATTATCATACTTATAAAAACTATGGTTTTCATATTAGTATCCAATCCTTCAGCTACACCACATCCAATAACCATATAGAAAAATTTTTCATAAGCATTGATGCTTTCAAAAGGATCTATGTTTTGAGGAGGAGTACATTTAGGTGATTTAAGAAACCTATATTTCCAGAAAATATTTATTTTTCTTTCTTCATATTTATCACAAATGTTTTCTCTTATCCAATCCCTTCTATCTTCATCTTCTTTTCTTATTATCTTTTTAATTTTAATTATGATAAGTTGTAATTCAATAATAAGTATAAGAGGATTCCTTATTATAAGAGTTTTTAATAAATAAGTTATTAATAGAAATGGTATTATAAAGGATAAAACCTTTAAGATTTCTAAGTAATTAGGAAATTTATAGCCAAAATTTTCACTATCTGGTTTGGAATAACTGCTTATAACAAAAAGCATCATAATTAGAACTATAGTCATTACTTCAGCTTGAAGAGAATCTTCCTTATTATAGTTTAACATTGTTATTATAATAGATAATATAAAAAATTTATATCCTTTATCTTCAGCAAATCTTAATTTAAAGTTCCCGATATTCACATATTTATCCCCCATAAATATTTTAAAATTTACATAAGCAAAAATACTTATGTAAGAAAATTATACATAAGATATTTTATTAAATTATATATAATTCTTTAATTTTTTTACACTAAATAATAATTAAAATAGCTTAAAGTAATCTAGCTACTTCTTTGTAGAAAGGTAAGAGGGAATTCATGGATATTAGGAATTTATAATTAAGTAGTTAGTATATGGAATTTATTTTAAATTTTAATTTTATATTCATTAGGAGTAAATAATTGATATATAAAATATAATTAAGTTTACGTTTATATGGTATTAAAGCTTTATTTAAATTTTAGGGGGGAACAATGAAAAGTAAGAAGATTTTATTAATTTGTACTATTTCTTTAGTTACTGTAAGTGCTATGTTAGTTTCTTGTGGGCAAAAGGAAAATATAAAAAATTCTAATGATAAAAAAATTGAATCTATAAGTGAAGAAAGTGACAAAGATAAGGAAAGAAATGATACTGAAGAGAATAAAGAAAATGGTGAAGAACTTAATGGGGGAGAAAATAAAGTAACTAATAATAATGAAAATAAGGTTCTTAGTGAAGAGGTAAATAAAGAAGTAGCAAAGGTTGATTTTAGTAAGTATTCTGATAAATTTTTAATTGATTTTTTAAATGAGGGAACAACTGCTCTTATAAAGGAATTAAATACTACATCAATAATGCCTTATGTATATAATGTAAGAAAAGCATCTTATACTGAATTGGTTGAGCCTATTGAAACAATAGAAAAAAGGCAAGCTATAATAGGGAGATATTATGCTCCAGATGTATATAAGGAAGAGTATATTACAAAAGATGGTACAACTTACCTAAAAAATCCTTATTATAGACACTATGTAAACTATAATTTCAAAAGTGTGAAATCTAGGGAAATAATAGATAATAACAGATTAAGAGTTACTTTTAATGTTGGAATGTATTACCAAGGAACTATAGATAAAAAATATAAGACTGTTGAATTTTCAGAAATTGATGGGAAATTAAAGGCTGTTACATTATTTCAAGATAGAAGTATGTTTAATATATTAGAAAATGGAGATAAAGATTACAATATAGATCCAGCTTTAGACAATCAAGAAATTGAACTTTTTGATTATGTAGACAAGGCCCTTGAAGGTGTCATGAATCCAGAATTTATAGTTAATGGAATAGATCATAGATCTTATGATCCAAAAACAGATAGTAAGTATTATGCCATATCTGTTTTAGAACCTGAAGTTTGTAGTGCTCCTTATCATGTAAATATAAAAAATGGAGCAATATATGGTTCTCGTGAAGGAAGATTTGTAGTTGAGCCTAAAAAATAATTTATAGAAACTTTTTAAAAGAAGATTAGCTAAAATGGGGGACAAAATGAAAAGTAAAAAATTAATATTAATATGTACAACTGCTTTGATTAGTGTAAGTACTTTATTTGTATCTTGTGGAAAGGAAGAAACTATTTCTAAGAAAATAGAATCAGAAAAGAAAACTTCTAGCCAAGAAATAAAAGAAAATGAGAGGGAAACAAAAGAAAGTGGACAAGCTATAGAAAATGAGGAAAAGGAAGAAGATAAAAAGGTGGATTTTAGCAAATATTCAGATGAGTATTTAGTAAACTTTTTGAATGAAGGAACAAAGGTATTTGCAGAAGAATTAGGTGGATTTACGGGTACTCCAGATATGTATACGGATAAAACAGGAGGTTATACTGAGCTTTCAAGACCTTTTGAAACTATAGAAAAAAGACAAGAAGCTATAAATAAGTATTATGCTCCTGGAGTATATGAAGAAAAATACATAAATAAAGAAGGAAGGACCTATGTAAAAAAAGAGCATTATGAAAATCATATACCCTATTTTTTCAATAGTGTCAAATCACGTGAAGTTACAGGGAATAACAGTTTAAAAGTAAGATTTAATGTAAGATTTTATTATGGATTTCCCGTTGTAGATAAGAATGTAAAAACAGTTGAATTTAAAGAAGTTAATGGAGAACTTAGAGCAGCTTCACTTTTTGAAGAAGGAAGTATGATTAATGCCATAGAAAATAAAGATGAATCACAACCATGTTTAGATTATAAACAAAAGGAATTATATGATTATGCAGTGAAGGAATTGGATGGAATCTTAAGAGATGATCAAATAGTTACCGGTATAAGTGAGAGAAGTTACGATAAGAATACAGACAGTAAGTATTATGGAATTAATATTAAAGAACCAACTCAGAGTTCAATAATTTACTTTGTGAATACGAAAAATGGATCTATATATGGTCATTATGAAAATAGGTTTGTAGTAGGACCTAAAAAATAAAGAAAGTAATATGATTTAAATCCTATTTTGAGTAGTAGTATTCTTAATAGGATTTTTTATTATACTATTAAAATATGTTTGTAGTAGATTTAGAATTGATATGAGGAAACTAGAAAATAAAGAATATTTTGGGGATATATTTTAGGTAAATTTATATGAAATTAAAAAAATAAAACATAGAAGATAAAAGTATGAGGCTAATTATTAATAAATAATTAACAATGATTTTAAAGCAGCTAATAATATTGACGAGAAAATAATAAAATATTAATATATTAATTGGTAATGAAATTCATTTTCATTTAACGAAAGATAAAATTTAAAGGAGAAAAGAATCATGTCTTTAATTTACTATTTATTAATATCTATTGTTGGAGTAACTTTATTAAGTTTAATAGGAACAAAAACAATAAAAAAATATTCTAAATTTTATTATGTGGCTATAGGATTATTAGCCTTTTTAACAACAATTTTTGAGATATTTAAATTATACTCAAATTACAACTTACCAACATTTTTGTATGGTCTTGAAAAATCAACTATGAAAGGATACATTGCAATTGGATTTTTTATCTTAGTTATGTTTGCAGGAGCCATGAACACAAAGTGGAATGTAACAAGAAAATTATTAAGCATCAGAGGAGAAATGGCTATACTCGGTTCTATATTAATAATACCTCATGGAATAATGTATTTAGTTAGATTTATAATAAAGCTTTTTAATGGCAAAGAGCCAACTGCACTTAATATAATATATTTAATCTTAGGAATTGTAGGATTTTTAATAATGATACCGTTATTCATTACATCTTTCAAAGCAATAAGAAAGAAGGTTAATTATGTTAAATGGAAATCTATACAAAGATGGTCTTATCTTTTCTTTGGACTTGTATATGTACATATTTTAATAGTTCTTTTAAATTCTAAAAATGTAGACTGGATGAGAGTCTCTATCTATACATTGATTTTTGCTGCTTATATAGCACTAAAAATTAATAAAATCAATGGAATAGAAGAAGGAAAAATTTTAAATACATAAAAATCCTAATAATAAATAAGAGCGAAAATAAATAGACTGTGTAAAACTAATTTTGGATAAAAGTATATTCAATTTTAGTTTTTACATGGTCTTTTGTTATTTAGAAATATTTTTAGTGATTAATAACAATTTATGCTTTAAATAAATATTTCATAATGATTTTAGGAAATAGATAAAGAACTAATTTACAGAAACTTAATTGTTTAATAAAAAAAGGTTTTTTTTATTATGATATACTAATTTTAAGAGGAAAAAATAGAAAATTATGTTACATAAGATTAATCTTGTTAGAGAGTATAGAGTGGGAGTTGAATTATTAGTGTATAAATCTTCAATATTATTTCTGACAGTTGGATAGGTACTAGATTTTTACCTAGTAGGGATAATGTACTTTTAGTAAGTGATGAGCAATATTTTGAGGAAGATATAGTTTCAAGATTTATAGATTTTATAAAAATAGTTTACGGAGAAGAAACTTTAGAAGAGAACCTTGAGTTTATTGCTGAATCAATAGGTAAAAAGTCTACTGAAACAATAAGAGAAGCTATAAGAAGATACTTCTTGAAAGATTTCTATAAAGAACATTTAAAGATATATTAAAAAAGACTTATATATTGGTTCTTTGAATAAGGTAAAAATAATGGATTTAAATCATTAATATATATGTATAGATATAATGAAAATATAGTGGTTAAAGTAAGAATGAATTATCTGCATTAAATACAAAAGAAATATCAAGGGGAAATAGATAGATTAGGAAAAGTATCAGATTTAGATAATTACTCAACTAAGGAAAGAGCTAAGGCTAAAAAACAAGTTGAGAAAATTAAGAAACAATTAGAAGAAATAAGAGAATATGACCTAGTAGTACCTCATTTAGCAAATAAAAAAATAAATATAGATTTAGATGATGGAGTAAAAGTAAACTATGCTAAGCTCCAAGGAGTTTCTGTAATAGATTCTAAAGGAAAAGAAGCTAAGATGAATTTACTGAGTAAAGTATAATATTTTAATTAGATGGAGAGTTCTCCATCTAATTTTCTTATGATTAATTAATAAAGGGTTTCTGTAAAAGGGAACATAGAGGGGGACATTATATGGGGATAAATACAATGCAAGGTACTCCAGCTTATTTAGAGTACATAGGGCCAAAGGGGAAGAAGTATAGAAAAAATTGCTACTATAATAATGGGATGTGTTCAAATCGCAAAGTTAATGGATATGGATGTAAATGTGTAGTACGATTCATATGTGGTGCTTATGAAGAGCGAGAGCTTAGAGAAATTAGTTACTTTGAATGTTTACACTATAGAAATTTAAAATGTTTTAATGATAAAAGTGCTTTATATTTATTAAGTTGTTGTAAAAATAATAATTGTGCAGATATAGTTGGTAAAAAGAAAAGTTATATACATATTGAATATGGAAAAGATATTAGTCCAAAAAATAAAAAAGAAAAGGAGTTTTTACAAGCTACTCCCAAGATATATGTCAAGAATAATTTAAATCAATTAATAGGGAAGAAGTATTTATTAAGAGATTTACAAACAAATGAAACTTTTAAAGTAATTTTTGTTAAGGAAAAGGATAAAGATGAGTTAAATGATAAATTTTCAATTAATTCACCACTAGCCAGAGCAATTTTAGAAGGAAAAAATGATATTATAAGTTTAGAGAGAAATAATGTTAATTTGAAATATAAGATTATTGGAATTAGTTAAAAATTTGGGGGGATAGAATATGAAGGCAAATGAGAAGGAATTAATAAGATTTTTAGAAGCATCTGATACTAATTTTGTTATTCCAGTTTATCAAAGAAATTATAATTGGAAAAAGGAACAGTGTAAACAACTTTATGATGATTTAGTGGCTATGATTAAAAATGAATATAAGAATCATTTTTTTGGAACAGTAGTTTCAATATATAATGATAGTGGAAGAATAAGAGAATATTTAATTATAGATGGTCAACAAAGGACTACTACTATTTCTATATTGTTATTAGCTATATACAACATAATCAAAAAAGGTGATATGACATCTTGCAATATAATAAAGGAAAAGATATTAAATCAATATTTAATAAATCAGTATGCTAGTGAAGAAAGTAAAATAAAGCTTAAACCTATAAAGGTAGATAGTATTGCATTTGAAAGATTATTTAAAGGTGAAGAATTTATTAAGGAATCAAATTTCACTTTAAATTATGAATATTTTTATAAGAGAATTATGGATGAAGAAGTAAGTATAGATGACTTATATTCGGCTATTGAAAGACTTATTATTGTTGAAATAGAGCTTAAAAGTGGAGAGGATGATCTACAGTTAATTTTTGAAAGCCTAAATTCAACTGGTTTAGATTTAACAGATGCTGATAAGGTTAGAAATTTTATATTAATGGGACAAAGTTCGGAGAAACAAGAAATTTTATATAATGATTATTGGAATAAGGTAGAGAAAAATACAAGCTATAAAGTAACTCAATTTATTAGAGATTATATGACTATGAAAGAAAATAAAATAACAAATATAAGCAAGGTATATTTCTCTTTTAAAAATTATATAAATTTGAAAAATATCAATATAGAAAGTTGTTTAGAAGATATGCTTAAGTTTTCAAAATACTATAGTAGCATTATCAATAGTAATATAGGAATTAAAGATATAGATGTTAGATTAAAAAGAATAAATAAACTAGAGGTAACTGTAGTTTATCCATTTTTCTTAAGTTTATTTGATGATTATTATAATAATATAATAAATGAAAATGAATTAGAAGAAGTTTTAAAGTTAATAGAGACTTATGTGTTTAGAAGAATAGTTTGTAAAATACAGACTAATGCATTGAATAAAGTTTTTATGAATTTGCATAAAGAAATAAAAGGGGTAGATGGATATAAAGATAATTACGTTGAAGCTTTAAAATATGTATTAACTACAAAAAAATTATCTCAAAGGCTACCTAATGATGATGAATTTAAAAGGTTTTTCTTAGAAAATGATTTTTATAATATGAATAGTAAAAATAAGTTGTACCTTTTAGAAAGACTAGAAAATTTTAATAACAGAGAAATTGTTGATGTAGAAACTTTAGTAAGTAATAATGAATTATCTATAGAACATATTATGCCTAGAACTCTTACACCAAGTTGGAAATCATCCTTAGGAAAAAATTATAATGAAGTATACAATAAATATATCAACACAATAGGGAATTTAACGTTGACAGGATATAACTCAAAATATAGTAATAAAAGTTTTATCGAAAAAAGAAATATGGAGAATGGATTTAAAGAAAGTAGATTAAGACTAAATAAATATTTAGGGACTATAGATTGTTGGAATGAAGAAAATATTATAGAGAGAGCTGAAAAATTGTATGAAATAGCATTAAATATATGGAAATATCCAGAAGTAACATTAAAAGAAAAAGCAAAGAGTGATAATTTATTTAGTTTGGGCAATAGAGATGATTTTACAAATACAAAAGTGAAAAAATATATATTTCTAGGGGATGAAATAAAAGTTAAAAATTGGGCTGATATGTATAGAAATATTACAGTAATATTGTATGACATAGATCCAAAGCCCTTGTTAAAATTAGCTAAAAAAAATCTTGGGAAAATATCTTATAAAGAAGAGGGAATTAGAACTGCATTTAAAATTGCTGATAATATTTATTTAGAATTAAATTTAAGTACAGAATCAAAATTAGAATTTTTAAGAAATATATTTGACGAATATAATATAGATTATAATGAACTATTATTTAATTTAGAATAATCTAAATCACGCAGGTGGAGGAAAATTTTTAAAGAAACTTATGGAAAAGGTTAAGTCTTTTTTTTAAAGACTTAATGTGGGATAATTATCTATGAATTAGTAAAATAAATCATAATTATTATAAAAAGAAGACTTTTCAATCAATGATTTATGAAATTGTCTTCTTTTTAGAATGCATAAAATTCAATTAACTAAATATAATTTAATGTAAAGAATTATATTTAGGAAGAGATAATTGAGTAATTATAAAACACATGAAATAGCAGGAATTTCTATAGCTATTATAATAATTTTTATTATCTATAATATTGGTAATGTAAATTATATAAATTTCTTACTAATATTACTTGGAGCTTATATAGGAAGTTTATTACCAGATTTAGATTCTCAAGGTAGTTATATAAGCAATAAAACGAAACCATTTTCTACTTTAACTAATAATATTTTCACACATAGGGGAATGACACATTCATTAATTTTTTGGATGATATTAAATATAGTAATGATAATAGGTGCTAATATCTTATTAGAGAGTTTTAGAATAAATAGTATATATTTGGTTATAGGACTTTCTTTCGGTTATTTAAGTCATTTATTAATGGATTCATTAACTAAATCAGGAGTTAAATTGTTTTATCCTTTTTATAACAAAAAATTTGGATTAAGAAAATTTAGAACACTTTATGATGAAATTGAAATGAGAGTTATTTGTATAGCATTTACTATAACTATTTTATTTTTAATTGGTGGAATATTTAAGCTGTTAACATATTTATTATTTAAGGATTATAAATATAAATTGATAGTAATATAAATAGGAGAATGCTTTGTTAGGAAAAGATTGTATTAAGTCTGCTTTTACTAAAGATATTTCAGAGTTAGATGCTGTTGGATTATTAATAGATAACTCTATAGATGCAATGATGAGTTTAAATAAAAATATAAGAGATACTAATATAAAA
Organism: Clostridium massiliamazoniense; assembly: GCF_001403635.1. Classification (GTDB taxonomy): domain Bacteria; phylum Bacillota; class Clostridia; order Clostridiales; family Clostridiaceae; genus Sarcina; species Sarcina massiliamazoniense. Next base: position 398,555 of record NZ_LN879467.1, on the reverse strand, counting down.
ATTTGTTATAACAATAACGAATTTATCATTGAAGATAATTGTAAAGGGTTAGATGAAAAGGATGAAGAAACTATTTTTATAATGGAGGATAGAACATTTGAAAATGGATTAGGAAAAGGCTTAAAAATAGCTTTAATGAAAATTGGAGAAACTATGAGAGTAAATTCATTTGACGGTAATATAGCTATAATGTCTCATAAAATAAAAATTGAAGATATACTGGGAGATGATAAGGAAAAATTAAAATTTATAGAAGTGTTTAAGAAAGAAATAGTTTTTAGCGTTAAATTTCAAAATTTATATGTGAATTTTATGAAAGAATTAAAGGACTTAGATAAGTATATAGGATTTAAATATAGATATTTATTAAATAAAGGTTTAAATATTTATATAAATGAACAAAAGATAGAGGCAAGAATGATAGATAAGGATTTGCTAGCAAGTAAGGATTTTATTTATGACGATTACGAGTTTTCAATAAAAATATATAATGGTATAAAGAAAGAATATAATGGAGTAGATTTTATAGTTAATGATAGATTAGTCATGAGTAGAGTGAAAAATAATTATTTAGAATGGAAGAAAAGAATCATAAAAAAAGGAAAAACCTATATTGATTTTTATTCGGAAGTTTTTATATATTCGAGAAATATTAAAGAATTAGGGATAACTCCATCGAATGACAAAATAGATTTTAATAATAGAAATATACAAATGATATTATCAGAATTTTATAATATGGTTGAAGAAACAAGAGATTATTTTTCGAAGGAAAAAATATCAGTTCAGTTCGATATAACAAAGGAAGAATTTTTTAGAGGAAAAGAAATATTAGAAAGTGAATCTGGAAGTTCATATATTTATGCAAAAGATGTGGTCAAAGAAATATTTAAGTATGGTTTATGGAAAAAATCTTAATAAAGTTTAACATGATTAGAAGAAGATTGGTTTAGTATTTAATGCAATCTTTCTTCATAAATAGATTATTTATAGATGATTATAAAGCTTGTTTAGAAATAGGAAGTAACAAATCTTATGCATTGCCACTATTAAATGTTGTTAGAACAGTTATCGAGTGTTCTAAAAGAAATATAAAATAATGGAACTTACAATACAGAAGATATAAAAAATATAGGTGAATTTTTAAGAAATTTTAAAGGGTCAATATATATACCAAAGAGCAATTAAGAGAAAATTTGATATTGATATGAAATATTAAATTTATAGTTGATAAAACAGCCAGATTTGAATGGGGTAGAAAGGTTAGAAATTCTATTAATGAAATAGATGTTTTAATAAAATTTAGTAAAATAGGTGAAATTTTATTATCATAAAGAAGGAGAGGATGAAAAGTATTTTATTTTAGATATTACTCTTACTGAGATAAAAGAATATGTTCTAAATAAGAGTTTTATAAAGTTAATAGAAGAAAAGATAGAAGAGTTAGAGTTTAATACAAGTTATGAAAATTTAATTATAAATCATGAAGCAGAAGATTATTTTAAATAAGTATATATTATAGATAGCTTGGAAACTAAATTTTATTATACCAACTTTTAATGTATTTAAAAATAGTTATTTTAGCTCCTTAGAACGGTCATAGGTATTTCTATAAATTTCCTTTTTATTATTACGAAGAATGATTTTATACATGTATTAGTGTAAGAACGACCTTTTTTGATAAATGATTGAGTGATATTAAGACTGCAATATAGCTCTTTTATGGTATTATTGTATTGTGATCATAAATCGTTATGAAAAATTAGACTTATATTTTATCTAAAAATTTTATGAAGAAATAAAATTTTTAGTAGGGTCACCAAAATAAATGAAAAGACTATAACTTCATCACAATTAAATGTTTTTTTAGAAGCAAAACCCTTTGAAATCGAGAAATTTCAAGGGGTTTTACAGTTCCTATTATAGCATAGCGAGAATTTACTAGGAACTATAACCATAGATTTAGATGTAATGTAGTAAAGAAAATTATAGTATATTGAGAATTTGTTAGAAAGTGTAGGTATAAATTTATAAGGTGATTTCAAGTTATATTTAGATAAAAATAGGAAAATAATAGTAATAGAGAATAATAAGATTATGTAATGACTTAAACAATGGAATTAAGTTATAATTAGAGATAATAAATTAAATTCAAGTAGTTCGTAGTATTGATAAATATATTAAAGAAGGGGAGTGAGTAAATCATGGTTAATTTTGATGGAGGATATAGAGTTTTCAAAAAGATTTAATACAACTGGTGTCTGTGTACCAGAGAAGCACTATATGGTTAATATAAATTTAAAGTTAAAAGAAATAATAAAGTTAATTCAAAATGATAGTTATTTTGTTATTAATAGACTAAGACAATATGGAAAAACTACAACTCTTAGTGAGCTTGAGCGAATATTGAAGTCTAGGTATAAGGTTATTAGTTTAGATTTTGAATTATTGGATACTGATTTTGAAAATGAGAGTAGGTTTTGTGAAAGTTTAATAGAGTTTATGTCAATTAGTCTAGGGATTAAATTACAGAAGGTAGATTCTTTATCAAAGTTATCTAGGGTTATTAGTGATATTACACTTAATGAAGAAATAATTTTAATAATTGATGAAGTAGATAAAGCTTCTAATAATAAGTTGTTTCTAAATTTTTTAGGTATGTTAAGATCCTTGTATTTATCAAGAAATAAAGGGATTAACACAACTTTTAAATCTGTAATATTGGCAGGAGTTCATGATATAAAAAATTTAAAAATAAAGTTTAGAGATAATACTGATACAAAATATAATTCACCTTGGAATATAGCAGTTAATTTCAATGCGGATATGAGTTTTAATATTGAAGAAATAGGAACTATGCTAAAGGAATATAGCAATGATAATAATCTAAATATGAACATATTAAAAATAAGTAAGGAGATATATAAGTTTACATCTGGTTATCCCTTTTTAGTAAGTAGATTATGTCAAATTATTGATGAAGATTTAATTGGAATAGCTAAGAGAGAATGGGAAGTTACTGATGTACAAAAAGCTGTTAAAACAATTTTAATTGAAACAAATACTTTATTTGATGATTTGATAAAGAATTTAGAGAACAATGAAGAGTTATATAACACCATAAAACAAGTGATATTAGGAGATTCAAGGGTGATATATAATCCTTATAACCCCAGTATTAATTTAGGGATTATGTTTGGATATTTTTCTAGAGATAAAGAAAATTATATTAAAATAAGCAATTTAATTTTTTCAGAGTTAATTTTAGATTATATAACTTCTAAAATTAGTACAGAAGGATTTGGTAAATATACTATTAAACAAGATTATTTATTGTCAACTGGAGAATTGGATATAAAAAAAGTATTAATTAAATTTAGCGAATTTATGAGATCAGCAGGAGAAAAAGGAAATAATAAATTTTTTATTCCATTTACATAAATTTATGTAAGATTGAAAGAGGAATTCTAAATAATATTATCTCCTACAATATTATAAAAATTACTAATCCTTCAAGCAAAATAATAGGTACTATCCATTGTTTAAATTCTCCATTGATAATTTTCCAGAAATTTTTTATTTCCTAGCTACTTTTTTTATTGTATTAACAAAGCTTTTGCTCGTATTTATAAGGTTATATAGTGTTATAGGTAATACAATAAATAATAAAATACCTTTTATAAATACATTATGTAAACCATTTTTATTTACTAAAAATACAAATAAAAGTAAGAAGAATTGTACTATAGTTAAAACTTTTTGTGATTTTAATATTTCTTTATTCATATTTAAATACCTCTAATTTTAAAATATATTTGACTTCACTATTGATATTAATGTTTTTATGGCTTTTATTATGATTATACATATTAAAAATAATATTAAATGAATTTTTATTAAATCCCATGTACTTATTTCAGGTGGAATTATAAAAATAAATATTAAGACATATAACATTAATAACAACTGTAATATTAATTTGATTATTCTTTTTATGATCATGTACCCCTTTATCTCAATCCCTTTTTTATTTTATCCTTATTATAACATATTAGAAGTTTTATAGGTAATATAGAAAAATATAATAAGTACTCCCTTTTTATTTTCAGAACTATTTTTTATACAAATATCAAATAATATATAACTGTCTCTAGACTAGAAAGAAAAGAATTAATATTAAGATTTAAATGCATGCATATAATATATTTACAAAAGAGGAGGAAAGTAAGTTATGAATTTTAAAATAACTGATGGATTAGATATAGCTTCAATAGGTGTAAGTGAAATAGGTAGCTATTATAGTTTTCATAAGCCTGTATCTGTAGAGTGGGACCTTTATGATGGTTCTGTTTCGAAATATTCAACACTTTTACCCTACAGTGAAAGTTATAGAAAAGAGGTTAGAGATAGAATAATTAGTAATCTAGATAATGATTACACAAATAATATAGAAGAATTATATGAAATATTAAAGCCTCTATTTAAGTTATTTAAAAATGGAGAGTATTCATTAAATTATTATGATGGTAAGCAAAATAGTTTTTTTCCATATTGGATTTCAGGTAATGATGAAGGTTACAAGGGGGATTGGTGGGTTGCTTTTAATAAAATTACTGATATAAATAAATTAGAAGAAGTTATAAATAAGTATAATATAGACAAAAATAATAAGGGGATTTATGGAAGTATATTATATTATACTACTGGAAGTTTTTATTTAGGTACTAGTACAGCCTTAATTGCTACTCAATCTAAAGAAAGTATAAATGAAGAAAGAGTTCATTATTTTGAGAATGAAATTAAAAATGGAAGTAGACCAGCCATAATTATATTTAATTGTGAGTTAGCTAAGAAGGATTTAGATTCAGGAGATTTTATTATAGATGGACACCATAAATTATTGGCATATAGTAATTTAAATATAGAGCCACCAATAATAGAAATAAAATATTTGCCTAAATCAAAAAAGGAAGCTTATTATGATATAGAAACTTTAATTGAATACTTATATCCATGGCAAATTCAAGATATTATGGACAATTGGAGTGGGAAAGAGGAATATTTATCCGATGCTATTAAAAATCCCAATAGTAAAATTCATGATTTTATTAAATCAAAAATTTGATATAAGTTTAAAGTTAAGAGTAACATATAGTGAAGATACTATGTTTTAAGATTATAGTATTATCTATAGCTTTAATAGAACTAAGTGCAGAATAGGATATTAAGTATGATAATCTATTAAAGTATAGAGTCTATGCAGGAGAAAGGGCTTTAGAGGAATTAGGTTTTATTGATGTTAAGAAATCTTATATTAAATGGGTGCAATATGTAAATGAATATGAAAAGGGCGCCAAGTTATATGATGGTTTTAGTGAAGTTATTAAAATTCTAAATGAAAAGGGAATTATATGTGCTATAGCAAGTTCAAAAACTAAAAAACAATATGAGATAGATTTTTTTAAGACAGGTTTACAAGAATATATGAAAAGTGTTGTTTTAGCAGAAGATACAAAAAGGCATAAGCCACATCCAGATCCTATATTAAAAGCAATAGAAATTTTAGATATAAAACCAGAGGATTCAATATACATTGGTGATACTATTTTTGATTCAAGAGCATCAAAGGCAGCTAATATGGATTTTGCCTTAGTTCAATGGAGTGGAGCAAATGCTTCAAAAATTGAAGCAGATTATTATTTGAAAGAGCCTATAGATATTTTAAAATTATTAAAAATAGGGTAAGACAAGGTTTTTCAAAAAAATATAAATAAAAAATAACTTTTTAGGTAAGTATAGTTTTAATATAAATGAATTTTAAATTTGGGGAATCTATGATTCCCCATTTGTTATTTATTTTATCATACTTAATATTTCATCTTCTGGAGTTGAAGAATCGCAACGAACTTCAATTTCTCCTTTTTTACCAACAATAAATCCTGGTACAGTTACAATGTCATATTTTTCTCTAAATGAGTTAATTCCATCGTCTGAAAAATTCTCACTATCTACATAGTAAATAGTTGTATCAATTTCTTTAGCTAATCCACTTAACTTTTTAGCAAATTTACGACAGAATGGACAAGTTGCTCTACCAATATAAACAACAGCTAAATCTTTATTAGATAATAACTCATCTGCTCCTGTAGAAAGCACTTTCTTAAATTCTTTTATATCTTCTTCATATGTATCATTTCCAAACATGCTATTTCCTCCTAATGTTAGTATTTTAAAGACATTATATCAAAACTATATTACTACTTCAAATTAAAAAAATTTCTATGTAATTTAATTATCTAGAAACCTATATTTATTTATCTTTAGAACATAGGAGACTGCATATTACAGAAATTAGTCATTAGATAAAGTAGTTTATGATATAACAACACTATATTATTTTTAGAAGAATTAATAATTTAATACTCTAGAAAATAAAGGGAAAATAAAATGGATATTATATCCTATATATGAGATAATTTAAATGAAAATATTAGAAATTTTATAATTAATATGAGTATAGTTTCTAATAACATTGTAAGAACAACTTAAAAATAATAAGAGTTCTTTATATATATAAAAGGTATTTAAAATTTAAGTTTTATAGTTAAATGAAGACTTTAATATAGTGACAAGTTAGAAGGGATGATAAAATGGGGATTAAATTATCAAATGAGGAAGTAAGGGAGAGTTCCTTTCAATATGATTTTAAACCTATAGTTAGAGAAGAGAGCATCAAAGAAGAGCTTTTATTGGCTAATAAAGCGGGATTTCTTAATGGAAGTATAGAAGCTAATAAATCTTTAATACCTAAATTATTAGTTAATGATCATATTAAAGGACGTAAAGTATTAAGTGATATAATCTATGAGCTTAATAATTGTGAGGAGTTCTTCTTATCTGTTGCTTTTATAACAAGTAGTGGAATTACACCTTTATTAGAAACCTTTAGAAAGTTAGAGGAAAAAGGTGTTAAAGGAAAAATTCTTACTACTAACTACCTTACTTTCAGTGAACCAAAGGCTCTTAAGAGAATTTTAGAGTTTAATAATATAGAAGTTAAAGTTTTTTGTGAGGAAAATTTTCATACTAAAGGATATATTTTTAGACATTCAAATCATTATAAGGTCATTGTGGGAAGTTCAAATTTAACACAAACAGCCTTAACTAAGAATAAGGAATGGAATTTGAAGGTTTCATCTTTAGAAGAAGGTGCATTGACCTATAGTATTTTTTCTGAATTCAATGATTTATGGAAGAAGGCTGAACCTTTAACCTTAGATTGGATAGAAATCTATGAAGATATTTATAAACAGCAACGTGAGTTTACTAGAAAGAGTAAAGTACCTAGAATTTCGCAATATACATTAAAACCTAATAGAATGCAGGTTACTGCTATAAATTCCTTAGAAAATTTAAGAAAGGAAGGTAAGAATAAGGCTTTATTAATTTCAGCTACTGGAACTGGAAAGACTTACTTATCAGCTTTTGATGTTAGAAATTTTAATCCTAAAAAGGCTTTATTTATAGTTCATAGGGAACAAATTGCTAAGCAAGCTTTAGAAAGTTTTAGAAATGTTTTTGGTGACATTAGAACTATGGGGATTTTATCCGGAGGAAAAAAAGAGCTAGAAAATGATTTTATTTTTAGTACTATACAAACCTTATCTAAGGATAATGTTTTGCAGTCATTTAAAAAAGATTATTTTGATTACATTATAATAGATGAGGTTCATAAGGCTGGAGCTAATACTTATCAAAAGATACTTTCTTATTTTAATCCTCAATTTTTGTTAGGGATGACAGCTACACCAGAGAGAAGTGATGAGTTTGATATATTTAAAATATTTGATTACAATATTGCCTATGAAATAAGACTTCAACAAGCTTTAGAAGAGGATTTGCTTTGTCCATTTCATTACTTTGGAATATCTGATTTAATTATAAATAATGGTGAAGAAATTAAGTTTAAACATTTAGTTGCTGATGAGAGAGTAAATCATATTATAGAAAAGATAAATTTTTATGGTTATGATGGAAATAGAGTTAAAGGATTAGTTTTTTGTAGTAATAAAGATGAAGCAAAGGAACTTTCAAAAAAGTTTAATGAAAGGGGCTATAGGACTGTAGCATTAACTGGTGAAAATTCACAAAAAGAAAGAGAAGATGCTATAAGAAAGTTAGAAGAGGATTTAGGAGAACAACTAGATTATATTTTTACAGTAGATATATTCAATGAAGGAGTTGATATTCCTGCTGTTAATCAAGTAATCATGTTAAGAGAAACTAAGTCTGCCATAATATTTGTGCAACAACTTGGTAGAGGACTCAGAAAATATAAAGATAAAGAATATGTTGTAGTTATAGATTTTGTAGGGAATTATAATAATAACTTTTTGATTCCTATTGCCTTATCAGGAGATAGAACTTTCAATAAAGACACCATAAGAAAGTATGTTATGGAAGGAACAAGAATTATTCCAGGATGTTCAACTATTAATTTTGATGAAATATCTAAAAAGAGAATTTTTAGTGCCATAGATAGTGCTAATTTCAATGATATAAGACTATTAAAAGAAAATTACAGTAATTTAAAAATGAAACTAGGAAGAATACCAACCATTATGGATTTTGATAAATATCAATCTATAGATATTTTAAAGATTTTTGATAAGTCTGGTTCCTATTATAATTTTCTTAGGAAATATGAAAAGGACTATAGTATTAAGTTGAAAGAAAAAGAAGCATTATTTATAGAATTTATATCAAAGAAATTGGCAGGGGGAAAAAGACCTCATGAGTTAATTTTAATTAAGCTTTTAATAGAACATAAGAAGAATATTATGAGTAATTTAAAAAATGAACTAAAAGAAAGATATAATATAGATTTTACTAGTTCAACAGAGAAAAACTTAATTAACATTTTAACTAATGAATTTCCTACTGGTACAGGAAAGAAAACCTATGAGCAATGTATCTTTATAGAAAGAGAAAATGATGAGATTGTGGTTTCTAGAGACTTTAAGGACTTATTAAAGAATAATTATTTCAAAAGTATGGTGGAAGAGTTAATTAATTTTGGTTTAAATAGGTATGAAAAGAACTTTAGTGATAGATATAAGAATACAAATTTTCAGTTATATGAAAAATATACTTATGAAGATGTATGTAGATTATTAGAATGGGAAAAAGGTGAAGTAGCTTTAAATATTGGAGGATATAAATTTGATAAAGGAACTAAAACTTATCCAGTATTTATAAATTATGATAAAGCAGAGGATATAATAGATACAATAAATTATGAAGATAGATTTATATCAGAATCTAAATTAGTAGCTATATCAAAGTCAGGAAGAACAGTACAGTCTGAAGATGTTATGCAAGCATATAATGCTGAAAGAGATGGAGTAGAAATGTACTTGTTTGTAAGAAAAAATAAAGATGATAAAACTTCAAAAGAATTTTACTTCTTAGGAAATATTAAAGCTGTTGGAAAACCACATGAATTTGTAATGAAAAACACTAATAAAACAGCAATTGAAATAGAATATGAAATAACAACTCCTGTTAGAGAGGATATATATGATTATTTAATTTCATAAACTAAAACTAAATTTAGATAGCATAAAGCTTCATTTGAATTTTGGTGGAAGTTATTTAGGGATAGGTATCTGTTTATTTTTACTATGAGGAAGATTGGAGTATTATAGACAGTAGATATGGGATAAATATTCTTCTACGTGTCTAATATTAAAGTAAATTTTATAATTCTAGTGTAATTTTAATAAAGTATAAGTAGAATATTAAAGATATTTTATTTTAATGCTATAATTAAGTTAATAATAGAGAATAAATTGTATTCTTATATTTAAAATAATATGTTGGATACAGAATAGAGAAAATTAACATGTTAAAAATTAAAATATATTAAAATCAAATATTAAGATTATGATTTAAAAGTTAGATACTATAGAAAAAATGAATCTTTATTCTATTTATGGAATTAAGGAGTATTGTTTAGTGTATCAAGATAGGAAAATAGAGCAATATACCCTTCATAATGATTATTACAGAGTTGCGAAAGTATATAATCATAATGAGACTTATAAATCAGTTGTCTTTGAAGGTCTAGAGATTGATTTAAATAGAGTATATGCAGGAATAGTAGAATAAGTTATAATATATATTAATGGTAATATATGGGGTTGTTTATAAAGAAATTAATGATATGAAATATAATTTGCAGTAAATCGATTTTTTTATAAAAACTCTAAAATTAGCATAAATACTGATTTTGAAAAGGGTTTTTAAGAAAAAGAGAAAACACAACTGATGGTCTACTGCAAAATAACATGAATATTAAGAAAAAAAGTGCTTATAAATGGCTTTAAATTGTAAGAAAAATTATCTTTTTTTCGGGGTTTTATATTAACTATGAGGAATGTAAATATGAATCATTAAGATTTACACTATCAAGTGCTCCCCGTTTTATATTAACTATGAGGAATGTAAATCAAACTAAAATTTCTAGAATAGAGAGTAAGGATGGATGTTTTATATTAACTATGTGGAATATAAATTGATTTATAGCATGATGGTAGAAGGTTTAAAAGACTTTTGCTATCATATTATAATCATAATATATTGACATTAATGACTTATTAATGTAATATTTAGTAAAAGATAGATTTTATTAAAAGAGAGGTTTTTTATGAGTGTCTAGTATCGAACAATAATAAATTTAATATTAATTTCTAAAAAAAATGGGGTTTTAGGACCTTTATTTGTTATGGAATTAATTAAATTATTAAAGGAGATACATGGCACAAAACTAATTTTTAAGGTATAGTCTATCTATATTGAATTTGAGTTTTATAGTCTTGGTCTATCCAGGACTTTTTTTATTATAAAGTGAATAGAAATTTCGAAATCTATCTTTAGGTTTTGTGCCTTGTTTAATTTAGGAGGCATAATTAGTGAATAATATTACATTTGAAAAATTGAATTATAATGAATTAAAGGAAATAGTTAAGGGATATTGCGTAAGTGGACTTGGAAAGAAGCTTATAGAAGATCTTAAACCGAGTTCTCATATAAATACTGTTAAAAAGCGTTTGAATGAAACCACAGAGGGCAGAAGGCTTTTAGATTTATCTTATCATATACCATTAGATGGAATATTTAATATAATACCTTTGATTGATAAAGTAGAAAAAGGTTTAGTTTTAGAACCATCTGATTTAATAATGTTATCTGATTTTTTTAGAGGATGTAGAAGAATTAAAAGGTTTATGAGTGATAAAAGTGCTTATGCGGAACTTTTAAGTAGCTATTCTCAAAGTATAACTGATTTATATTATATAGAAGAGGAAATAAATAGTGCTATTAAGGGAGCAATGGTTGATTCCAACGCAAGTAAGGAACTTAGAAAAATAAGAAGACATATTGATATATGTGAAGGAAAGATAAGAGAAAAATTAGATAAGTTTTTGAAATCAAGTAATAATAAAGATTATATACAGGAGTTTTTTATTAGCAAAAGGAATGGGAGATACACAATACCTATTAAGGCAAATTATAAAAATCAGGTTGAGGGTAACATTATAGAGGTATCATCTAAAGGAACTACTGCATTTATAGAACCTGTTACTATTGCTAAATACACTTCAGAGCTTGAAGGATTAAAAGTTGAAGAAACTATAGAAGTATATAGGATACTATCAATTTTGTCAGAGAAAGTATTTGAGAAATTAAGAGAAATAAGACTTAATATAGAAGTAATTTCTGAGTATGATATGATATTTGCAAAGGCTAAGTATAGTTATGATATTGAGGGAATAAGTCCAAAGTTAAATAATAAAGGGTATATAAAAATAGTTAATGGTAAATATCCTATGATAAAAAATTCTATACCATTAAATTTTGAAATAGGAAATTTATATAGAGGGTTAATTATAACAGGTCCTAATGCAGGAGGAAAAACAGTAGTTTTAAAAACAGTTGGAATATTGACTTTAGCAGTACAATCTGGATTTCATATTGGGGCAGATGAAGGAAGTGAAATATCAATATTTGAAAATATATTTGTTGATATAGGTGATAATCAAAGCATAGAAAATTCCCTAAGTACATTTTCATCACATGTTAAAAATTTAGGAGAGATAATAAAGGAAAGTAACAATTCATCATTGTTATTATTTGATGAAATAGGAAGTGGAACAGAACCTAATGAGGGAGCAGCCTTAGCAATATCAATTTTGGAGGAATTGTATCACAAAGGTGCTATAATTATAGCTTCTACACATTATGGAGAAATAAAAGATTTTTCTAAAAAACATCCTCATTTTGAAAATGCTGCTATGGAATTTAAAAAAGATACCTTAGAGCCTCTTTATAAATTATCAATAGGAAAAAGTGGAGCAAGTAATGCTTTGTATATTTCAAGAAAAATGGGAATACCAGATAAAATTATTGAAAGAACTAAGAGTTATTTAGAAAAGAAAGATTATAATTACACTTTAATTAAAGATAGTAAAGTAAAAAAAGATAAAAATACAGTAATTAATGAAAAACAGTATGATTATTCTGTTGGAGATAGGGTAATTATCTTAGAAACTAAGGAAAAAGCTATTGTTTATAAAGAAAAAGACAATCTTAATAATTTAATAATCTTTTATAATGGTGAGTTTAGGGAAATTAATTCAAAAAGAATTAAGCTTGATTTAAAAGCAACAGAACTTTATCCAAAGGATTATGATTTAAATCAATTATTTGTTAGTTATAAAGAAAGAAAATTAGATCACGATATAGAAAGAGGTTCTAAAAAGGTATTGAAAAAGTTAAAAAAAGAGAGAAAAGCTACTATTTCTAAATAAAATTATTAGAACTTTAAAGTAAGTAGATTTATTTATATGAAATATTTCTAACGTAGCTTTGACAAGTAAATTAAATTTTAAATAAAAATCAGCATAGCTAAAAACTATGCTGATTTTCTTATATATGAATTTATATGAAAGAAGTATGGGGACTAAAGGATATTAAAATTATGTACAAATTAATTTCTTTTTAAACATAAAGTGGAAAATTAATATTTATTTTATGGAGTGAATTTATAATTAAATAAGGAAATTTTTCTTTAATATATTTTATACAATCATTAAAATAAGTTTAACTTTATATCAGAATTGATACTTTTACTTAAATCTTAATAGAAACTTAGTTTTCTTAGATATATAAATTTTTATTATGATTTTTAAGTTATTTTATTAATTTTAAATTTAATGTTATATTTAGAAGCAACTATGAAAAATAATGAATAGTTAATGTAATTAATTTAGTGGAAAGAAGAAGAGGAATGTAAATGAAAAAAATATTATTAGGTGTTTCAATATGTATAATAGTTATTATGATATTTTCTTTTTATGAATACATGATATCTGCATCTAGGTTTGTAGAACCTGAAGTTATTAATATTATAAATACCAAATCAAATGAATATATCAAATCAATCTCTGGGAGTAATGAACTTTATAGTGATGATGAAACTTATAGTTTTTTACTTTCATTGAAAGGGAAAAAATTAAATTTTGAAGCAGAATCTGATAATGAAGGTGCAAAAGATATATATGTATATGGTGTGAAAGTAAATCAAAGACCAATAGGAGTATATATGATCAAAGAAGGAAATTTATTTATGCCAAAATGGAAAGTAATAAAAATTTCCTTGTGGTAATTTAAGTAATATTAGAATAATTTATAAAGAAAATATATTTATATATATTTATGTTTACAAATAAGTATGTATTTCTATTTATAATATTATTTACTAATTTATTTGCGATTTTGCAAACTAAGTTTAAAATGTATAGGGAACTTTATAATAAAAAAGAAAAAATATACTTAAATAGTAATAAGTTTAGCCTAAAATATAAAAGAAATTTTATGCATAGATAAATATATCTAGCAATATACTCAGAAGGAGAGAAGAAATCTAATATCATGGAGGAAATCATGAAAAGTCTAAAGGGGACAAGAACAGCAGAAAATTTAATGAAATCATTTGCTGGAGAATGCCAAGCAAGAACAAGGTATACTTACTATGCAGCTATAGCCAAAGAACAAGGTTATGTTCAAGTTTCAAATATATTTTTGGAAACCGCAGAACAAGAAAAAGAACATGCTAAAAGATTTTATAAATTTTTAAAGGAAGATTTCAAGGATGAAACTATAGAAATTACGGCATCTTATCCTGTATCATTTCATGAGGATACATTGTTAAATTTAAAGGCTGCAGCAGCTGGTGAAAATGAGGAATGGACAGAATTATATCCTAAATTTGCAAAAGTAGCAAAGGATGAGGGGTTTGGAGCAATTGCTTTTGTATTTGAAAAAATTTCTGAAGTTGAAAAAAGACATGAAATTAGATACTCTAAATTAGCTGAAAATATAGAAAAAGATTTAGTATTTAAAAAGAATAAATGCACATTATGGAAATGTTTAAATTGTGGTTATATATATGAAGGAGAGGAAGCTCCTGTTAGATGTCCAGCTTGTGCTCATCCTCAGGGATATTTTGAAATCTTTGTTGAAACATACTAAAATGAAAATTGTGGGATAGGCATTATATAAGTGCTTATCCTTTTATATTATAAAAAATTAAAAAATGTAATGCTGAGTATTCTAACAAAGCTTTCTTATGGATTTAAAGCAGAATACTATTAAAATTTTTTACTTATCAGTAATAAGTAAACTTAATACGTAATTTATTAATGACAGATAATTTAAATAATATTAAGAAAATATATAAGTTATATACATAGAAAGATGATAATATAAGAGTATGATTAAATTTTAAAAGGCTACAATTTTAGCTAATTTATAAGACTTATTAAGAGTTTTATAATTTATAAAGAATGTAGCCTTTTATTATTGTATTATTTTTATTTAATAAATTATTTTAATGAAATTTTCTTAAGAAGATTTTTTTTATGATTTTTAAATTTAGATATATGATGGTTTTCAGAATAGAATCCTATAAATATTAATGTAATACCTAATGCGCAAAAAAGACCTTTCATGAATTCAGGAAGAAGGTTAGTACAATTTCCTAATAAGAAAATGCCATTGAATAACAAGCCAAAATTAATATAGTTATTAAATTTTTTCATATTATTACCTCCAATAATTATATATTCATATAGAATATTATATTCATATTGCAATAAGAAAATAAAAATATTATAAAAAAAGTAAAAGATTATAGTTCTATAACAGAATAATGAATTACTAGGATATAACTTAGTTTATTAAAGTACATAGCAAATATAATTAAAAGTAAGGGATGTTAAAAGTGCGTTATGAGAGAGAATAATACAAAAGGTTTTAATATAATGGTAGGAGTTTTTCTTATAATGGCTGTAATTAATCCATTGGGAGGGATAGTAAATGCAGCTTATTTAAGAATTACAGGTGAAAAGACAACAGGAATCATAACTTCTTACGGTATGACTGAAAATGCAACTAAGGGAGGTATTTATTATACTTATTCTCCAATTGTAAGTTTTAAGAATTTTGGTAATGAAGTATCAGCTATTGCGAATTTTAATGATAGTAAGAAGCAATTTAATAATATTGGTGATGATGTTGTAATATATTATGATAAAAATAATCCACAAAAAATAATGGTAGATAACATTTTCTCAGCATATATTGACAAGCTAATAAAAATATTAATTTATGTATCTATCGTTGTATTACCAACGAGTCTTTTATCCTTAATGTCCATAAAAGGATATGGTGGTGTTGGTTTTTTAACAACAGAAGTTCCAGTAAAAAATAAAATTTATGCATTGTTATTAGGAGCTGTACCAACTATAACAGCAGCATTATGGATATTTCAATATAGGTTTTCGAAAACAGAAAATAATGCAGCTTATCTTGTTCTTTCAATGACAGTAATAGCAATTTATTTAGTTGTGTTAGTAAAAACTTTAATATCAATTTTAGGAAAGTCAAGAAATAGGTAGAGATTATTAAATTTTAAAGTTATAGATCATTAAAAAGAATAGTATAAAATTATATTGAAAGATAATATAAGAAGCAAGAAAACTCTCTATGAAAGATTAATTTAACATAGAGAGTTATTTTTATTTTAAGATTGAATTGAAAAAATCCTTTTTAGAAATAAAATTTTTTCTAAGGAGGATTTATTTATTAAATATTAAGAAAAGGAAGAAATCAATGGTATGCATTTTCTTTACCATTGAACTATTGGAAAAAATATATGCTATAATTGTTTAAAAAAATAAACCAATGAACCAATAGACTATTGCTCTAAGGAGGGACTGATGTGAAGAAGAGTATTAAAATTCATGTTTTATTATCTGAATTAAGTCTTAGTTTATAACAATAGATGAAAGGAATCTGAATAATGGAAAAATGTCATGAGAGAAGATTACAATTAGCAAAAGAATTTAAAGATTGTCAAAAGGCTTTTGTAGCTTTAGGTGATGAGACAAGACAGCATATTATAATAGCCTTACTTGAAAGCGATGTTCATGGAATAAGAGTTGGTGAGATTACAAAAAGAACTCACTTATCTAGACCAGCAGTTTCTCATCATTTGCAGATTCTTAAAAATGCAGGAATTATTAGTATGTATCGTGAAGGAACTAAGAACTATTATTATGTAAATTCAAGTGAAACTGTATGGAAACAACTTTTAGAGTTCATGGGAAATATCTATAGTATTATTCAAGAAGTTTCTAATGAACGTTGCTCAAAAAGTGAAGATGAAATATATAATATTAAATAAAGAAAAAATAAAATTTATTGTTTAGAAGGGGAATGGAGGAAAATCTATGGATATTTTAGAAGCTATGAATATACGTCATTCAGTTCGTAGTTATACTGATAAAAAAATTGATGAAGATACAAAAAGTGAATTGCAAAAGGTAATTGATGAGTGCAATGTTGAAGGAAATATGCATATTCAATTGTGTACTGATGAACCAAAGGCATTTGGTGGGCTTATGGCTAGTTATGGTAAATTTAAAAATGTAAAAAATTATATTGCAATCATCGGAAAAAAGGGGAAAGACTTAGAAGAAAAGTGTGGATATTATGGTGAGAAGGTTTTATTAAAAGCAGTTCAGTTAGGACTTAACACATGTTGGGTTGCACTTACTTATAGTAAATCAAAAACTCTTTGTTATATTGATAAAGGGGAGAAGCTATGTTGTGTAATAGCTATAGGGTATGGCGAAACATCAGGAGTTAGTCGTAAGACAAAATCAATAGAAGAACTTTGTAATGTACATGGTGAAATGCCTCAATGGTTTAAGAGAGGAATGGAGGCTGCACAACTTGCACCAACAGCTATGAATCAGCAGAAATTTTTAATTACTCTAAATGGAAACTTAGTAGGTGCAAAGGCATTAAGCGGATTTTATACTAAACTAGACCTTGGAATTGTTAAATATCATTTTGAAATAGCAGCTGGTAGTTCAGGATGGAAGTGGGATATAGAATAAAAAGATTAATTAAAGGATTAAGATAGCTTTTTAATTGAGCTATCTTTTTTAGTGATTTCTTATAATAGTGTTTTTAATAATATTGACACATTAAAATAATAAGTTTGTTGTAGTTTGTAAACTTCTTTATTAAAACTTTGTATTAATATTAAATATGTAAAAAATGTTAACAACTAAAAATTATGGAGAAAACACTAAAAGGAGAACAACTTATGAAAAGGCTATTAATTGGAGGATTAATTATAGTAGTTTTAGGAATAGGAGCAGGAATCTTCTCTTACAAAAAGACAATGAACTCTAATATTTCATTAAAATCTACTAGTAATAAAGAAGTTTCTAAGGGAGTAAATGCAACAACAGCGAATTCAAAAAATGTGGTTAATAACACAACCTTAAGTAATAATAATAAATCTCAAGATGAGCATAGCTTAAATACTAGCAATAGTTTAAGTAGTAGTAATAAATTAGAAAATAGCAATGGTAGTGAGGGCAAGAATGGAAGCAATAATGGGACAGAAAAAAGCAATAGCATCAATTGGAATTTAATTAATTCAACAGGAGTTCTTTCACAGGAAAATGTTGATTTCTTAATAAAGGGAATAGATAATGCTTTATATCCAGAGGGTGTAACTCATGATGTAGAGTTTAAATCAACTAGAGATATGATAAATTATGTTAACGATACTATTATTCCAATGATTAGAGCTAAGTTATCAGGTGAAAATTTAACTAAATTTAATGAAACTGTAGAGAATTTTGAGAATTTTAATCAAAGTTCAACAAAATTTTTTGTTGATGGAAGAAAGGCAACAGTTTCAAATGATAAAATTGTTTATGAAATTGATATAAGAGCAGCCTATCAAAATTTTGCAGCTTATCTTATAAGTAGTTATACCAATTATGGATATAATCCTACTTTGACAAACTCAGTGAAAAGAATTTATGAATTAGATGGACAAGGTATTGTTCCAAGTAATCTTATGAATAATTTTTGTAATGCTAAAAGTCAAGCTGAAGAAGTTTTAAGCAATATGAATAGTAATAATTATAATAGTGTAAATAATTCATATAACAATATTTATAATATCTTAAATAATAGTTTAAATGAAAATTATGGATATATAAAAGAGAATATTGATAATATAGTAGGTCCAACTCTTCTAACTAATTATGAAGAACAATGGATAAGTTTTAAAAATAGGCAAATAGAGATTGCTGGGCAAGGTCTTACAGGCGTTAATAAAGAAGTAGCACAACAAAGAGAAACTATAAGATTAACAGAACTTAGAAATTATAATTTATTGTACAATTT
Organism: Clostridium massiliamazoniense; assembly: GCF_001403635.1. Taxonomy (GTDB): domain Bacteria; phylum Bacillota; class Clostridia; order Clostridiales; family Clostridiaceae; genus Sarcina; species Sarcina massiliamazoniense. The sequence continues at coordinate 379,715 of NZ_LN879467.1, read as the reverse complement.
TTCTTATGATCTTACTTATTAAATAAGAAAGCAGCTAACAGCCCCTAAGTTTTACTTAGGAGCTGTTATTTTTATAATTTAATTGTCGAAAGATAATTTCAATGATTAGATTTTAAGTTGTAACTAGAATTTATAATAACTTATTTTAAATATTGTGAACTAACAAAGGCAGTTTTACCATTGAACATAATTTTACTCCAATTACCTTCTTGTCCTATAACGTTAACCTTAGCCCCTTTTGGTAGAACTCCTAACTTAGCACCATTCATAGATGCTTTGGCTCTAACATTTAAGCCTTTAGCAGTAACCATTTTAGTTGTTACTTTTGCTTTAGGAGCAGAAGAATTTGAGTTAGCTAAGTAATTTGATGAAACAAAGGCAGTTTTGCCATTGAACATAATTTTACTCCAGTTACCTTCTTGTCCTATAACATTAACTTTAGTCCCTTTTGGTAGAACTCCTAACTTAGCACCATTCATAGATGCTTTGGCTCTAACATTTAAGCCTTTAGCAGTAACCATTTTAGTTGTTACTTTTGCTTTAGGAGCAGAAGAATTTGAGTTAGCTAAGTAATTTGATGAAACAAAGGCAGTTTTGCCATTGAACATAATTTTACTCCAGTTACCTTCTTGTCCTATAACATTAACTTTAGCCCCTTTTGGTAAAACTCCTAACTTAGCACCATTCATAGATGCTTTGGCTCTAACATTTAAGCCCTTAGCAGTAACTATTTTTGTTTGTGATGCATTAGATAATAGTCTAATATTTTGTTGAGCTGGTGAAGCTACTGCTGAAACATTTGGAGTAGCTACAAAAGCCATGCTTGATAATAATGTTGTTGTTCCTAAAAGAGTTAAAATATTTTTTCTTTTCATATTAACATCCCCCATTTTTCTTTTAGTTTTTTATTTTATTTTTTTGTAGTTATTAGTATGTTTTGTGCTTCTTTCGTTTCACCTTATAGCTTAATTATAAGTGGGAAATAATAAAAATACAGTAGAAAATCTGTTAATAATATTAACGAAAAGTGAATAAAATGATCATAAATTGTTAAATTATATAAAAAATTAACAATTTATTTAAAAAGAATCAAATAAAAAACAAAAAAAAGTATTTTTTTTAATACTTCTGAAAGAATTATGTATTTATTTGCTAAATAATATATTTTCAAACTTTATTTTTGGAATTATTAGGAATGAATAAATTGCTTAATGGTTAATTAAGGGAAAATAAAAGTATAATTATTATAATTAAAAAAGGACTGTATTAAATCAGCACCTTAATTTATATTACTTTTATAAATGTATTTTTTTATCTGCCGAGATAGCTATATAGATACAAAATGATGAACCCATATAGCTAGGCGAAAAGGTAGAAAGGATGTATCTGCAATTTGATACATCCTTTAATAAATCATAGAATATTATTTTGATTAAATTATAATTTATACATTAAATATGTAAATATTTAATGGACTTGTTTCTAGTAGGTTTCAACAAATAGTTCAAAATACCCTTGAGGATGTGCACAAGCTGGACAACTAATAGGGGCTTCTTCACCTTCATAAATATAGCCACAATTTAAGCATTTCCATAATACAGATTTTTCTTTTTTAAATACTGAATTTTCTTCGATATTTTTGGCTAGTTTAGAATATCTAATCTCATGTCTTTTTTCAACTTTAGAAATTTCTTCAAAAATAAAAGCTATCTGAGGAAAGCCTTCTTCTCTAGCAATTTGCGCAAAGGTAGGATACAACTCTGTCCATTCTTCATTTTCACCAGCAGCAGCAGCTTTTAAATTTAATAATGTATCTTCATGAAATGACACAGGATATGATGCTGTTATTTCTATAGTTTCATCTTTGAAATCTTCCTTTAGAAATTTATAAAATCTTTTAGCATGTTCTTTTTCTTGTTCAGCAGTTTCCATAAATATGTTTGAAATTTGAATATAGCCTTGTTTTTTTGCTATACTTGCATAGTAAGTATATCTAGTTCTAGCTTGGCTCTCTCCTGCGAATGATTTCATTAAATTTTCAGCAGTTTTTGTATTTTTTAAACTTTTCATAATTACCTCCATATTTTTGTAATTTATTTTTTATTGGGTTATCTGGTCATTAATGTTTATAATATTTATAATTATTATTTTCTTTCAATCTAGGAGAAACTCAATTTGTAGAAAATATAATTCTCCTAGATTTAGAAATAATATTAATTTAAGTTATTTAAGTGTAGTAGCTTTAACTCTTTCTTCTTGAGACATTTTTGAAAGGGTTTTAACTCTTTCAATATCTAATCCAAGGCCCTTTGCTACTCTTGTGCCGTAATCAGAATCTACTTTATAGAATAAGGCAGTTTGTCTATATTGTATTTTTTCTAAAGCACCACCTAGATTATTAACAATGTTTGAAATTAAATTAGCTCTTTCTTGATCTGTTAATGTTTTTCTATAAAATACACCAGCTTGTACAAAATCTACATCTTCTGTTTGAACCTTATGCCTAGCAATAATACCATTGACTTCTATTGCTGGAGGAGTAAATATTTCATCTGGTTTTACCTTTTCAAAACTATTTGGATAGTAATTTAATGATGATCCACCGTTATTAAAAGTAGCATATCCATCTCTTTGTTTTGTATGGAATGGGCATTTAGGTGCATTTATTGGTAATTGTTCATGATTAACTCCAAGTCTATATCTATGAGCATCTTCATAAGCAAATAATCTACCTTGTAATAACTTATCAGGTGAAGGTCCTATACCTGGCACAAAAGTACTTGGTGCAAAACCAACTTGTTCAACTTCTTCAAAATAATTTTCAGGATTTTTGTTTAATACAAGTTTTCCAACGGGTATTAATGGAAAATCTTTTGTATACCACACTTTTGTAATATCAAATGGATCAAATTCATAATTTTTAGCTTCCTCGTTTGTCATGATTTGAACATATAGTGTCCAGCTTGGGAAGTCGCCTTTTTCTATGCTATTATATAAATCTTCTATAGCGTGATCGGGATTTTTAGCTGCCATTTCTTGAGCTTCTTTAGCTGTAAAGTTTTTTCTTCCTAAATCTGATTTAAAATGATATTTAACCCATACATATTCATTTTTTTCGTTGTACCACATGTAAGTATGACTTGAGAATCCGTGCATATGCCTTAAAGTTCTAGGTGTACCTGAATCACTAAATAACCATGTTACTTGGTGAATTGATTCTGGTGTTAATGATAAAAAGTCCCAGAACATATTAGGATCTTTCAAGTGGGTTCTTGGATTTCTTTTTTGTGTATGAACAAAGTCAGGGAATTTTATAGCATCTCTTATAAAGAATACTGGAGTATTATTACCAACCATATCATAATTACCATCTTCTGTATAAAATTTCAATGCAAATCCTCTTGGGTCTCTTGCTGAATCAGGGGAACCTGATTCTCCACCTACTGTTGATAATCTTGCAAATACCTCTGTTTTCTTTCCAACTTCACTTAAAAATTTAGCTTTTGTATATTTTGATAAATCATTTGTAACTTCAAAATAACCATGAGCTCCAGCTCCTTTAGCATGAACAACTCTTTCTGGAATTCTTTCTCTTGTGAAATGTGCTAATTTTTCAATTAAGTGATTATCTTGAATTAATCCATAACCTTCTGGAGTAGATATTGAGTGATTATCATCTGAAATTGGCATACCTGTAGCTGTTGTTAATTTTTCTTTTCCCATTTTAATTTCTCCTTTTCATTAAATTATTTTGTAGATTATTTTTAGTTAAACAAATACAAGAGTTAATTAATAATAATTATTAATTAATAAAAATAATATATTGATTAATTAAATTTTGCAAACGTTTTAGATAAACGATTTTATTAAAAAGAAATAAATTTATTAGAAATATTTTGTATAAAAGATAAGATAGTTAAGAAAATGTTTAAAATAATCTTATAAAATTAATGTTTCATTTTAATTTTTATATTAGTTTCGATTTATAATATGCTTTAGTTGTTTTTTTGAGATAAAATTTATTTATTATTAAAATTTAAATAAGTTTTTACTTACTTTTAGAATTTTTTTAGTTAAGGTTTTTACAGATGTTGATAAATTAAATTTAAAATATGTTATGATAGGTAAGGAAAACATTAAAAAGTTTTTATTAAGTTAAGATTTAAATAATTAAGATAGAATAATCTCATTAACATATGATAAGTTAGATAATTTAGTTTTATTAACTAAATAGAAAGGAATATTTTATGTATGTACAAACTCAATTAGATTTAGGACTTTTTGATTCTGTAGGTGATAAAAGTAGCCATGAAGAAAATAAAAGTAGTAATATTATAGATAGTATATTAGAACGTAAGAATGATTTTATAGAACATAAATTAATTACTAATGGGGAAGATGGTAATTTCTTATTGGAGCTTAAAGAAGCCTTTAATGGTTGTAAGAGTTTTTATTTTAGTGTTGCTTTTATAAATTTTTCAGGATTACAGTTAATTTTGGATCAATTAAAGGAAATGGAGAATAGAGGTATTAAGGGAACCGTAATAACTTCAACATATTTGAATTTTACTCAGTCAACTGCCCTAAGGAAATTAAGTAGTTTTGATAATATAGATTTAAGAATATTTATAACTGATGAAAAATTAAGGGGCTTTCACACCAAGGTTTATATATTTGAATATGAGGATTTTTATAAAATATACATTGGTTCTTCTAATCTAACTCAAAGTGCTTTAAAGAGCAATGAAGAGTGGAATGTAAGAGTAATGAGCAAAAGGGAACAAACTTTCACTAAGGAAATTATGGATGCTTATAGTAAGCTTCTTCAGGAGTGTCATAAGGTTGATGAACATTTTATAAATGATTATGAAAGTTTCTTAAAAGAAATAAAAAAGGGAAAACCAATAGAGCAGAGCAGAAGCTTTTTATTGAAGTATGAAAAAATAAGACCTAATGTTATGCAAAGTAGAGCATTAGAAAACTTACATAGATTAAGAAGCCATGGTGGAAAAAGGAGTCTTGTTATTGCAGCTACTGGTACTGGAAAAACTTATATGTCAGCCTTTGATGTTAAGGAATTTAATCCTAAAAGGATGCTTTTTATTGTACATAGGGAAGATATTCTTAGAAAGGCTATGACAGATTATGCAAAGATAATGCCAGAAAAAACTTTTGGATTATTTACAGGAAATATAAAGGAAAGTGAGAAAGATTATATTTTTGGTACTATTCAAAGTATATCAACTCACTATGAAGAATTTAAAGAAGATGATTTTGATTATATAGTTATAGATGAAGCTCATCATAGTGCCTCAGAAAGCTATAAAGCTGTTATAGATTATTTTAAACCTAAATTTTTACTTGGTATGACAGCAACACCTGAAAGAACAGAAGGAACAGACATATTTTCTATTTTTCATAATAATGTTGCTTTGGAAGTAAGATTAAATGAAGCTTTAGAAAAAAGTTTAGTAGTGCCATTTCATTACTTTGGAATAACTGATATAGATTTAGTGGACTATAGTGGTATAGATATTAATGATATTGGAAAAGTTTCAAAGCTTCTAGAAATTAATGAAAGAGTAGATTTCATAATAGAAAAGATGAATTTTTATGGTTTTGATGGCTATAAAAGAAAAGCTGTTGGATTTTGTGCTAGTGTAGAACATGCAGAATACATGGCTAGAGAGTTTAATAAAAGAGGAATAAAAAGTACTGCTTTAACAGGAAGTTCTTCAATTAGTAAAAGACAAAGCGAAATAGCTAAATTAGAAGATGATAAGGATGATTTAGAAGTAATTTTCACTGTAGATTTATTTAATGAAGGAATAGATATACCATCTATAAATTTAGTTTTAATGCTTAGACCAACTCAGTCTTCTATTATTTTTATACAACAACTAGGAAGAGGACTTAGAAAATATAAGGAGAAAGAGTTTTTAACAGTGCTAGATTTTATAGGAAACTATAATAAAGCTTTTCAAATTGCTATAGCCCTAAATGGTGCAAAATATTACGACAAGGAAAGTTTAAAAGTTTCAATAAAAACAGATTTTTCTAATATACCTGGATGTACAAACATTCAAATGGATGAAATAGCTAAAGAAAGAATATTGGAGCAAATAGATAGAGAAAACTTTAATACAATGAAGTATTTAAAGGAAGAGTATAATGAATTTAAGAAAATTAATGGAGGAAGAGTGGTAAACTTATTAACTGATTACTTTACTTTTGAAGGAGCTCCAAATCCACTTAAATTCATAGGAGCTATTCCTAGTAAAAGTTATCTTGGGTTTTTAGAAAAAGTTGAAGGGAATTTTGATGATTTAAAGCTATTAAAGAATGAAAAATTTAAATTAGTTTTAAAGGATATAAGTGCAAAATTACCTTTAAAAAGACCTTTTGAATTTATTATAATTAGATATCTTATAAAAAATGGGATAGCTACAAGGGATGAACTTAAAAATGATATAGAAAAATATATAGACTTTATAGATGAGGAAACTTTTTCTTATACCATAGAGTGTTTAAGAGGAGATTACCACAGTAAAAAGGAAAGTAATTTTAATTTTATAGAGGACCTTGGGGAAAAAATAATTCTTGCTCCAGAGCTTAAAGAAGTTATTGAAGAAGAAAAATTCAAATTATATATAGATGATTGTATAAATTATGGCTTATTAACTTATGAAAGAGAATTTGGAACAGAGAATTATGGAATGCCTTTTCTTAAACTTTATAGTCAATATACAAGAGATGATGTTGTAAGAATGTCCAATGCTACAAAGAAATTTGGTGGCTATGGAATGGGAGGACTTAAAACTAACGGTAATGACTGGTATATGTTTGTTGGAATGGAAAAGGAGAAGGATATAAAAGAAAGTATAAATCATGAAAATGAGTTTATAGGAAGAGATGTTTTTGTATGGCAAAGTAGAAATACAACAACAATAGAGTCAGAAGCTGGACAAAAGCTTATAAATAATGTGAAAGAAAATATTAACATGCATCTATTTGTAAGGAAATATAGAGAAATTGATGGAGTAGTAGAACCTTATATATATATGGGTATGGGGGATACAGTTTATTATGAAGGAGAAAAGCCTATAACTGTGCATCTTAAATTAAGAAATAAAGTGCCAATGAAAATATATAATGAATTAAAGTAGTTTATCTATAGCTTATGGAGACTTTAGTATTACAGACACTAGTCATGAGATAAAAGTATTTTTGTAAATGAATTTGCAAATTTTCTGCTAATGGGTGTATAATAGATGTAAGCCGTGTAGTTTTTGATAACGTAAATCCAGTTGTCAAAGCTACACATTTTTTTATTAAAAAATAAATAAAAGTAATATTTAAATTTTTTAGAACAATGTATGTAAACGTTATCAAAATTGTAAATATTAATTTTTAAAATCTATGTAAGGGAAGTGCAAATTATGTTTAAGGTAGATGATTATATAATTTATGGAGGAAGTGGAGTATGTAAAATAGTAGATATATGTCCTTCGCCATTAAAAAGTGGAGATAAAGAAAAGCAATATTATAAATTAAAGCAGATATATGAAGGAAAAAGTATTATATATACACCAATTGATAATCATAAAATTATGATGAGAAAGGTAATATCAGAGCAAGAAACAAATGAATTAATAGATCATATTAATATAATAGAAAGTACATTCTTTGATGATAATAGAAGTAGGGAGGAAGAGTGTAAAGCTGCTATACATACACATGATTGCAAAGAATTAATGAAAGTGTGTAGGGGCTTACATTTAATAAAAGAAAAACAATTAGAAGATGGAAAGAAACTTTCAAGTATGGATAATAGATATTTAAAAGCGGCAAAGGAGCTTTTACTTGGTGAATTTTCAATTTCTCTTAATAAATCTAAAGAGCAAGTTGAACAGCTAATAATAGATAGAGCAAAGTATAATCATAATTAAATAATAATAAATATTAAATAAAGAAAGGAGAAATGATATAATATTAAGTGTAAAAGTAAAATTCAAGTGTTTGGATTATTTACACTTAAAAGGAGTGATTAACTTATGACAAAAGGTATTTTCAAGGAGTTTTCTTTAAAAAACTTAAATTTAAAAAATAGAGTAATTATGGCGCCTATGTGTATGTATATGGCTGAAAATGATGGAATGGTTAATGATTTTCATTATGTTCATTATATGAATAGAGTTATAGGTGGTGTTTCTGCTATAATTCTTGAAGCGACTGCTGTTGAACCAAGAGGAAGAATTACTGATAAAGATTTAGGAATTTGGGATGAAAAGCATATTGAAGGATTAAAAAAGGTAGTAGAAGGTATTAAAAAGTATGGAGCATATGTAGGTATCCAATTAGGGCATGCTGGAAGAAAATGTTCTATAGAAAATGAAACTATAATAGGACCATCAGCTATAGCTTTTAGTGATGAATATAAAGAACCTGTAGAAATGACTAAGAATGAAATGGAAGAAGTTAAAGTAGCATTTAGAGAAGGGGCAAGAAGAGCTTTAGAAGCTGGTTTTGATTTTATAGAAATCCATGGTGCACATGGATATTTACTTTCAGAGTTCTTATCACCTTTATCTAATAAAAGGGAAGATGAGTATGGTGGAAGTCTTGAAAATAGAACTAGGTTTATTGTTGAAGTAATAAAAGAAGTTAAAAAAGTTTGGCCGGAGGATAAAGCACTTGCACTTAGGGTTTCAGCAAAGGATTACGTAGAAGGTGGAAATACTAAGGTAGAAATGGCTAAAATAATAGATATAGTTAAAAAAGAAGGTATAGATTTAGTTAATGTAAGTACTGGAGCAGTTGTTTCAGATGTCATTATAAATGCTTATCCTGGATATCAAGTTCCAGAAGCTGAATATATAAAAGAAAATTGTAATATTCCAGTTATAGCAGGAGGATTAATTACAACAGGAGATCAAGGCACTGAAATAATAGAAAATAATAGAGCAGATTTAATATTCTTAGGAAGAGTTTTATTAAGAGATCCTTATTGGGTTTTAAATGAAGCTAAGAAAAGAAATATAAAATTAGATTACTTACCTTCAGCTTACGAAAGAGGAATATAATTATAGAGTGAAAAGCTATGAGATAACTTTGACTAAGCATTCAGATGGAGTCAAAACTCCACCTGAATTAAGTCTAGGTTTATATTTAGAGGAAATGTATCAAAATTGCAAGATACATTTTCTTTTTTTTATAGCTGAAATTTAATTCCAAATTCATAATAAGTCAATATCTTTTATGTATAATTTTACCTGAGTATAATAAATTTAAGAGGTGGATGATGAAAAGTAAAAAGTTAGTGTTAATATGTACAGCTACTTTGATTGGTATGAGTACTTTATTCGTATCTTGTGGAAATGAAAAAACTGTATCTAAAAAGATAGAGTCAGTAGGAAAGGTTGAAAGCCAAGATGGACAAGAAAATAAGGATAAAGAACAGGTAGAGAATCTTAAAAATAATGTAGAAAATAAAGAAGAAAAAGTAGATTTTAGTAAATATTCAGATGAATTTTTGGTGAACTTTTTAAATGAAGGAACAGAAGTACTTAAAAGTGGAATAGAGTGTGACCGTGGAAAGTTAGAATATTTTGATGATAAAGAGGCATGTTATAATGAGCTTGTAAGAGGAAAAGAAAGTATAAAAAAGAGACAAGAGCTTATAAATAAATATTACGCTCCTGGAGTATATGAAGAAGAGTACATAGATAAAGATGGGAAAACTTATTTGAAAAATTGGTATTATGAAGATCATATGCCTTACGAGTTTCATAGTGTTAAATCACGTGAAGTTACAGGAAATAATAGTTTAAAGGTGAGATTTAATGTTAGTTTTCTTTATGGCTATCCTGTAATTGATAAAAATATAAAGACAGTTGAGTTTAAAGAAGTTAATGGAGAACTTAAAGCAGCATCATATTTTGAAGAAAGAAGTATGATTAATGCCATAGAAAACAAGGATGAATCAAAGCCTTGTTTAGATGATAAACAGAAAGAGTTTTTTGATTATGTTAATAAAAATTTAGATGGTATTTTAAGGGATGACCAAATTGTAAGTGGTATATCTGAAAGATATTATGATGAGGGGACAGATAGTAAATATTATGGAGTATCTATTACAGAGCCAACTCAAAGTGCTGTTTGCTATTTTGTAAATACAAAGAATGGAGCTATATATGGACATTATGAAGGTAGATTTGTAGTAGCCCCTAAACAATAAAGAAACTATATAAGCACAATAAAAATATAGTAAAAGTAAGAACTATCTCAAGGAAATAAAAGTTTTTTTCTTGAGATAGTTTTATTGTATTATATTGAATTAATTTGAAGCTGGAGCAAGGTTAAGTATTAGTAACTCCCCTACTTCTGTTGCTATTTCTTCTGCACTAGAATTTAGTTCATTAAGTACAAAAGATTCTACAATACCTAAAACAGCCATACCTAAAAATCTTGGAAGTATTTCTGAATCTCTTTTAGGTTTTACTACAGCTATTTTTTGATTAATTTGATCCATCATAAAATCTAAAAGACGTTGTCTAAAAGATACAGTACTTTTGCTTGAGAATAAGGCTGAAAAGAAAGCTTTGTTTTCTTCAAAGTACTTAAACCAAATAATAGTCCCTTCTACATAACCTTTTTCTTTTTTGCTTTCACATATTTCTTCTAGTTCTTCTAATTTTTTATTAACTAAGGTATCTAATAAATCGTATTTATCTAAATAGTGTAAGTAAAATGTTTTTCTACTTATATCAGCCTCTTCAGTGATTTTTTTTACAGTAATTTCATCAAAGCCATCTTTAATTAGCATTGTTAGAAAAGCTGATTGAATTACTTTTTGTGATTTTAAGATTCTCCTATCTATTTTAGTATTCATATAAAAACTCCTTTTTGATTAAACTAAAAAACATCTTAAATAAATCAATAATATTAGAATTATCATCAAATAAACTAACATATACAAAGATTTAATATACAAATTTAAAAAAATGTGTATTAATTCACGATAGTGTAGATGTGGTAATTGAAGTAATTCCTTTTATGTTTTAATATAAATATACACGAGGGAATTAAAACTCGCAAGTATATAAAAAAATTTTAAAAGGTGGTAATAAATATGAAAATAAATAAAAAAAATATAAAATTTAATGCACGTGGTTTACAAGTAGCAGCTATTTTAAATGTTCCTGAAAATGCTGAAGAAAAACAAAACCCTGCAATTGTTTGTGTTCATCCAGGAAGTAGCTGTAAAGAACAAACTGCAGGTATCTATGCAGGAAAGCTTGCTGAATTAGGATATGTAACTATTGTATTTGATGCATCATATCAAGGAGAAAGTGAAGGAGAACCAAGATATATAGAAGATCCAAGTGCAAGAGTTGAAGATATTCGTTCAGCAGTAGATTACTTAACAACACTTGATTTTGTAGATGAAAATCGTATAGGTGTATTAGGAGTTTGTGCAGGTGGTGGTTATGCAGCAAATGCAGCTATGACAGAAAAAAGAATAAAAGCTGTTGGTACAGTTGCTGGTGCTAATATTGGTCGTGTACAACGTGAAAGTGGAGATTCTATTTCAACATTAGAAGCAATTGGAAAACAACGTACTGCTGAAGCTCGTGGGGCTGAATCTATGATTGTAAACTGGATTCCTAGAAATCAAGAGGAAAGAGAACAAGCTGGTATTAATGATATAGATATTGTAGAAGCTGTTGATTATTACACAACTTCAAGAGGACAAAGTCCTAACTCACCAAATAAATTAAATTTTGCTAGTATAGAATTAATGATGGCTTTTGATGCTTTCCACTTAGCAGATGTTTTATTAACTCAACCTTTACAAATTATTGTTGGTGATGTACAAGGAGCTTTTGGATCATATAGAGATGGACATGAGCTTTATAATAAAGCGGCTTCAAAGAAAAAAGACTTATTTGTAATTGAAGGTGCAAGTCACTACGATTTATATGATAAGGAAGATGCAGTTGGAAAAGCTATTGAGAAATTAGAAGTATTCTACAAAGAAAATCTTTAAGATTAAATTAAAAAATCTAATTTAAAAGAAACTTAAAAAAATAAAAAGACTCTATGTTAAAGAAGAAGTATTAATATACTTTGAAAATAACATGGGGTCTTTTTTATAGTAAAAATAATAAAATTAAGTCTTAGTTTATATGAAAAATAGAGCTAACCATAGTTATAGTAAGAGATAGGATGTAGAACTAATAAAAGTTTAAAGTTTATTTATGGGAAGTTAGCAAAGTTAACATTGGAAGGAGATATAATGAAATACAGAGGGAACTTGTAAAGAGATAAAGGGGGAAATACACATGAAAAAAACACATATAACATTAATTGGTGCTATGATAGCTACTTTAGGATTAGGGGCAGGAGTTACGGTTACTAAGACATATAATAAGACTGCTGTTGAAAGAACAGCCAGTGATAGTGCAAAAAAAGAAACACCAGCTACAACTGATGTAGCAAATGATAAAGAAAATAGTACAGTTGAGGAAAATAATATAAATAATGAAATCACAAGTGAATCTACAGATATAAAAAGCACAGGTGAAAGTAATACAAAAAATGAGAATATAAGTAAAGATAATGCAAAAAAAGAAAGTGTAACTACTAATAGTGGAAACACAACTAATGAAAAAACAGAAACTCAAAATAATAATAAATCAGAAAGTAATACTACTGTTAATATAAATAAAGAAGAAAATAGCATATATAAGGCTGGGATTACTAAGGCAGATATAGAAAAGGTTTATGATAAGTATTGTAAAAATGTAGGTGCTATGTATTCTAAATTTGGAAGCCATTTTAGACATTATGGTCAATTAATATTTTCTGGAGAAGAAGGTGGTGGAGATGAAAAGACTGTTGAACAGTTTTATACTATGAGTGATAAAACTTTAAATGACCTTTGGAGTGGATTGAAAACTATTTTATCAGAAAATGAAATGAAAGCCTTAACTAAAGAACAAAACCAATGGATAAAAGAGAAAGAGAATATAAAGGAAGATGCTATTTCTCCCTTATCAGCAGAAACTAGAACTCAGTATGCACAGGCTGAAGCAACTTATAAAAGGGCTATAAGTTTAGCTAAGAAGTATTTAACGTAATATAGAAATTTTATTTAAAAATTATAATGAGGCTCTGTATAGAATTGTGTAAAAGTAATTCTATATGGAGTCTTTTGTATTATCAAAATTTATCTGATAGCTAGAGGATGTAATATTCCTATGTTCTATAAGTAGAAGATAAACAGCCTTACCCTTTTAAATAACCACCACTATGCACTAAGATGGAGTCAAAACTTCACCTGAATTAAGTCTACGTTTATATTATAGGAATTTTATATTTTGCTTGTAAATATTAACATATAAATATATACTTTAATAGATTGTTTAAATGTTTCAATTGGGAAGGGGATAAAATTAAATGTTTAGCACAAATGTAGACTTATTAAAGGGGAAAATATTAAAATCTCTTATTATATTTGCAATTCCAATTTTCATATCTAGTTTGTTTCAGCAATTATACAATACAGTAGATATAATGATTGTAGGAAATTATTTAGGAGATAAATCTTTAGCAGCCATAGGAGCATGTGCAGCTGTATATGAAATGTTAGTTGGATTTGCTTTAGGTGTTGGAAATGGTCTTAGTATTGTTACATCAAGGGGATACGGATCAGATGATGAGGGATTAGTAAAAAAATCTGTAGCAGGATCATTAGTTATTGGATTAGGAATAACAATTGGAATAATGGGGATTTCAGCTTTATTTTTATATCCATTATTAGAAATTGTAAATACTCCAGCTAATATTATAGAGGAATCATATTCTTATGTTTTTATAGTATCTATGTTTGTTGGAGTTATGTTTTTATATAATTTATGTTCAGGATTTCTAAGAGCTATAGGAAATAGTGTTATGCCTTTAGTGTTTCTTATAATATCATCTATTATTAATATTGGATTAGATATATTGTTTATAACTCAATTTAATATGGGAATTAAGGGAGCAGCCTTTGCAACAGTTATATCACAAGGTATTTCAGGAGTTTTATGTATTATTTATATTATTATGAAGTGTCCTATTTTAATTCCTAAAAAAGAACATTTTACTTTAGATAAGGAATTGTATAAGGATTTATTGGGACAAGGATTATCAATGGGAGTTATGCTTTTAATTGTTTCTACAGGGACAGTAATATTACAGACAAGTATTAATGGTTTTGGCCATTTAATTATAGCTGGACACACAGCAGCACGTAAAATAGGAAGCTTTGCAATGATACCAATAGGAGCAATATCCATGAGTCTTTCAACCTTTGTTTCACAAAATAAAGGGGCAAATCAAGGTGAGAGAATAAGAAAAGCTGTATTTTTTGCAAATGGAATGTCAGTGGTGTGGAGCATTGTTATTACTATAATATTAGTATTTAGTTCTTCTATGTTAATGAAGCTATTATCAGGATCTAGTGAAAGAGAACTTATTTACAATGGAAGTAGATATTTAATATTCAATGCACCTTTTTATGCTGTTCTTGGTATACTATTAAATTTAAGAAATGCACTTCAAGGAATGGGAGAAAAGTTATTGCCTCTTGTTTCTAGTGTCATTGAGTTCTTTGGCAAGATAGTTTTTGTAATAATGTTTATTCCAGCTCTTAAATACTTTGGAGTCATTATTTGTGAACCTATTATTTGGGTATTTATGTGCATTCAGCTTGCTTATTCATTTTATAAAAATCCATATATTAAAGAGATAAAAATTAAAAAAGGTGATTTACTTACATTAGATTAAAAAATATTAATATTTAAATTTTAAAAAGTGACGAAGTTTATTTGTCACTTTTTTTCATGTTTATTTATAGTAGAAAAAATATATTTGGGGAAAATCAGAAATAAGTAGAAAGAGATTAAACTATTAAAAATAAAAAGTTATTAACATATGTTAATGAATTATATTAAAAATATAAGTACAATAGGTATAGAAATAAGGAGTGAGACCATGAAGGAATTTATAAATATAGTTAAAAATAAATTTGATGAAGATATAAATGATAATATATTAAATAATATATTAAATAATATAAAAGCTTTAGGAAAAGAGAAAGTTTTTAAAAAGGGAGAATTAATTCTTAGAATTGGTGATCCTATGAGAAAGACATATTTTATACTTAAAGGAATTGCACGTAGTTATTATTTAGATATGCAAGGGAATGATGTAACTAAAACTTTTACTAAAGAATATGATTTTTGTATTGGAGAAAGTCTTTTTACAAATAGTAGAAGTGAAGAGGGATTTGAAGCTTTAGAAGATATAGTTGCATTAGAATTTGATGCAAGAGAGTTAAAAGAGTATTTTTTTAGTGAAAAAGTACTTATTGATATATACATAAAAAAACTTGAGGAAACTCTTATTTATAAAATGAATAGAGAAAATGCATTCCAAATAAAAAGTGCAACTGAGCGTTATTTAGAATTTAAAAGAAATCATCCAGATATAGAAGAACGAGTGAACCAAGCTTATATAGCTTCTTATTTAGGAATATCTCCAGTATCACTTAGCAGAATAAGGAGGGCTATTAGAGATGAGTATTAGGAATGATATTATGAGTTATAGGGAACAAAAGGAATGGAAAGAACTACAAGAAATTTTATCAAAAAAATTTCATTTTACAAATGATTATAAACCAACAGAAGAATGGTGGGATTGGAAAGGGCATAAAGTACATTTAGATTGTTTTAGAAATAAAAATGCAAAAGCCAAGGTGATTTTATTACATGGTGTTGGTACAAATGGAAGACAATTATCAATGATTATAGGAGGACCATTAGCAAAGGCAGGCTTTGAAACAATTGCTATTGATATGCCAACTTACGGAATGACTAAAGTTAAAAAGGGAGCTTTAGTGACTTATGATGATTGGGTAGATTTAGCTAGTGATTATATTAATTATGAATTAGGATTAGATAAAAGACCCATTGTTTTATATGGTTTAAGTGCAGGTGGTATGGAAACCTATCATGTTGCATGCAAAAATAAAAAGGTAAAAGGCATAGTTGGAATGACTTTTCTAGATCAGAATTCTCAACAAGTTCGTAATGAAACTACAAATAATAAATTTATGAGTGCTGTGGGTGTTCCAATGACAAAGCTATGTTCTAACATAGGATTAAGTAGATTTAAACTTAAAATGAGTGTTGCTTCTAAAATGAGTGCTTTATGTAATGATCCAGAGGCTATGAAAATATTTATGAGAGATAAAACATCAGCTGGTAATAGTGCTACAATGAAGTTTTTAGAATCCTATTGCTATCCTAAGGTTTATATGGAGCCTGAAGACTTTGATGTATGTCCAATACTTTTAACACAACCAGATAAGGATCGTTGGACACCACTACATTTAAGCACACCATTTCTAAACAGAATAAAAAAGGTAGATGTGAAAATAACAAAACTTAAAAATGGTGGACATTATCCTGTAGAACAACCTGCTTTAGATCAAATGTATGAAGCAATTGTTGAGTTCATTAATAAAGTTATAGAAAATTAACAAGAAACAACTAGGAGAAACCTAGTTGTTTTTTTATATTAATGAATAGTATTAAGTTAGGAAGAGAAACTAATAGAAAGTATAATTATTATTCAGTAAACAAGTTATATATTTTTAAAATCAAAGAAAGGATTTGGCGTTATGAAAAAAACAGAATTTTTACATATATTTGATGATGCAATTAAAAATGAGGATATAAGGTACATAGAAGTTGAGGTTAAAAATCCACAAAGTTCTGAATTTACATCTTTCGGTAGAAATATGTTCACAGAAGAATATAATTATTACAATAATAATTACGATGAAAATATGCAACTTAATTCTTCAAAGGAAGACAAGGTAAAGAATATAAGACTCTTAAAGGATTTAGCTGAGCTATAGAACTAAAGTTTTAAGTACTTTGTAAGTTATCTAAGGACTAGTGTTTCTTTATTTCTAGGTTAGAGAGGAATAGGGTATTATAGACACTAGTTATTAGGTGAAATTTCAGAGAATTAACTAAAAAGAAAAATCTTATGTTAAAATAGATATAAAATTTGCTTTTTTATAAGGAAACTAGACTCGCATTGCTCGCTGAGTAAGTTCCTATAACTAAATCAAGATTTAGATAGTTACTTATGTAAAGAACGGTTTAGTTATAGATACTTACAATAAGACAAGTTGTATAAAATTATTAAGAGTTTTTTATTAGTTAACATAGGAGGAATTTATATGGAAAAATATCAAACTATTCATTTAGTAAAAGGAGAAGATTTAAATCATCATGGAACGTTATTTGCAGCTCGTGCAGCATCATGGTTTGTAGAAACAGCATTTATTGCAGCAGCATCTGAATATAAAAGTCCATCTAATATTGTTTGTCGTAATTTACATGGAATGTCATTCAAAAAAACTGTTAAGAATGGTTCACTTATAAAGCTTACAAGTAGAGTTGCATATTGTGGCAAAACAAGCCTGATGGTTTATGTATCAGTTGAGGATTCCATGACAGGAGATATAGTAATAGATGGTTTCTTAACTTTTGTAACAGTAAATGAAGAAACAGGAAAGAAAATAGAACATAATATTTCTTTAGACGAGCCTAAAGATGAGGAAGAAAAAGAAATAAGAGAAAAAGCAATTTTATTACGTAAAACTCTAGTTAATAATTAAGTCGTAGTTGTCTAGAAGCATGAGGCTGTTTGTCTCCTGCTTATAGAAGATAGGAGTATTACAGTCTCTAGCTATCAGATAAAATATTTTCTAAATTATTATTAAATTTGTTATTTATTTGTGATCCTTAAAAAATTGTTAATATTAGTGTTAATATTGATAAAGTAAAACTATAAAATAAAGATAATTTTAATATTGGCATTTTAACATTTGATTTTAATAAAAAAGATATATAAATACTTGTAAAAAAAGCATAAATAAAACTAAATAATAAACCAAGGTTTTTAAGTGTAAAAAAGTAAATAAAAAATAAAATTATAATATTAACTATTAATGCTGTTTGAGCTTTAAATAAATAATAGCTAATATAAGAAATACTTTTTAATATTATAAAGTAAATTAAAAACATAAATAAGAAAAATATTATTAATGCTATTATAATATTTTTCTTATTTATAATATTTATATTTTTGAATGAGGTAAATTTAAGATTATAGCACAATAAATATATATTTAAAATAATATATATAATAGGCATATAGATTCTATAATATCGTTTCATAAATGTCTCCTAATCTTCATAAAATAATTATATTATAACTGTTTTGTTTAAAAGTTACAAAAATTACATTAGGTATTAGTAATAGATATAGAGATTAATTATAAATAAACTTGAATTTTAAAGTTTAACCTACTTTTTTGTTTAGAATAGATAGTGTAGAATAAACCTTATTAAAATCTACTAGCTTTGTTTTTTGTAATCGTTACATTTATTAAATGTCAAGGGATTTGTATTAACTATGGACAAAGTGGACAAGGAGGAGCTAGGGGGTATTATAAAATATTATAGGATGTTTAATAATTTTTATATATCTAAATAGAGGATATATATTAGATCTTTTTCTAAATCAATATACTAAAATAGAAGGGGGCTGTACAGATAAAATAACTGATCCTAAAAGTAGATATACTGGTTAAGTTGTAACTGATTATAGGAATGAAAGAACTATCACTATATCAGCGCCAATAAAAACCTATAAATTTGGCGATAGAATAACAGTAATACATGCAGTTTTTTCAAAAAGAATAATGGAGCATTTTTTAACTTTTTAGTATGATTAAAACTTAAAGGTAATGATATTACTATTGATAGAAATATTAAGTTCAAAAGCTATACAAATAGAGAATGGAATTGCAATAGTGATAACTGAATTAGGAAAAGTATTTATTGATAGTTTTGAAGGATTAGAAGGATTATTTGAAATTGCAGTAAATTACCCTAGGTGATTTAATAGAAACAGAGACAGAACTTTTATGTGCATTTGGCATGTTGTTAATTTAGTTGAAAGGGTATCTAAAGAAAATTTTAGATGCCTTTTTGTATACTTTATGCAATAAATATGTGTTATTCTAATTAGTATAGAATAAAAGGAGGGAAAATAATGGGAGCAGCAAGAGGGCCTCAAACTCCAAGATGTAATTGCAATATACAAGAAGCTATAGATAAATATGAGTCAAAATATAATGAAATAATTAATAGTAATTTAAGTGATAAAAAATTGGATATAGAGTTAACTTATTATGCAGAATCACTTAATAGGTTTATAGGAAGGGGAATGTATAGAGAGGATATTAAAAATCTTACTTCAGGAAAATTTTCAGTTAAAGTTGTAACAACTGCAAATAGAGATTTTTATAGTTTAGTAGTAAAAGAAAGAAAGGAAAATGAAAATATTGGTATAACGCAAGAGCAAATTATAAAATTACAAAAATTTGTGGAATATTTAGAACAAGAAGACACAATTATTAGATTAAAAAAAAGTGAAAGAAAACAAGGATGTGGTGCATTAATTTTTACACTTATAATTGGATATATTTTAGCTTTTGTTCTTTATAAAAACCATCCAATTCTAAAAATAATAGTTATATTGTTCGCAGTAATATTATTGATTTTAGAAGTTATAGGAATTTTAGATATCACAGTATTTTTAAAAAATAATAAAAAATAAATTTATTAAATTTTATAAGTTTTAGTATTGATAACAATAATGTTAATACTATTTTAATTTTATTATTCAAAATGCAGATTTAAAAGATACAAATCAAATGCAAATGGTAAATTATAAGTGAGTGGTGAAGGAAAAGCAAATTACTATAATATAAAATAAGGGGATTCTATCCAATACATAAAGATGGGTGATTATACAAATTATTTAAACTTTACACAATTCTATTGATATGCTCAAATTTTAATAAGATTAGTCTTCGTATGTTAATACCACCTTTTTTAGGAGGAATGAAAGTGTATAACAAAATTTATATTACTTTTCGTCAGCTTATTTATATTGCAAGTTTTTTATTAGCTAATATTGCATTTTTAATAATTCCATCATCATATGCATTTGATAATGATTTATCTTTTATTGATAAAATAATTATCTTTAATATTTATATGATACCAACAATATTATTTTTCTTCTGTTTAAGAGAAATAAAAAAAATAAAGAGAAATATCATTAAAAGGAAAATTAATATTAATATATTAAGGGAGGAGTACTTTACTAGTATATTAGTTATTTATAGTATAATTATAGGAATGTATTTATTTAAAAAACAATTTTTTTATATTTCAATACCTATAATGATAATAGCAAGTGAGGTATTCTTTATTGGAATTTTTAACTTTTCTTATTCATACAATAATTTACGTTATTTATGGAAGCATAAAGAGGTAAAAATAATAGGTGAAAATGAATTAAAAAGATATAATAAATGGGAAGGTTTTATAAGTTCTTTAATAACAACAATTTTATATTTTACTTTTATATTGGTACCTTTAAGTGCACCGCTAATATATTTTAATATTTTGAATTTTAATATAATTACAAGTATGCTATTTATAATAGCGTGTAGTATATTTTTTATTTCACAAGAGCCATTTCAACAAATTTTAGATTGTAAATTTAATTCATTTATTAAATGTCAAGGAACTTGTATTAATTATGGACAAAGTGGAAGGGGAACTGGAGGATATCATACTATTAAAATTCTAGAAGGTAATAATAAAGAAATAACTTTTAATTCTAAAAATCGTATTTTTAAAAATGGAGAAAAAGTAATACTTGTAATTGGTGTTCACTCTAATCAAGTAATTGGCTTTCATAAAGTGTTATAAGGGACTGTCTCAAAGTGGAATAAAATTCCTACTTAGAGACAATCCCTTTTTCTTTAAACAGCATGATATCATTTAAAATTCTCTATCTCTTGTTTGGATATGGAAAATAGTTCTATTATGAGACAGCCCCTTTTTTATTTATTAGAAAATAATTAATAAATAATAGTAATAAAAAAAGTTAATAAAGACGTAGTATAATTAAAAGTACAAATAAAAATATTGAAAAATGCTAAAACAACTGCAATTAGTGAATATCTTATTGTTTTAAGTTTTGACTCTATATTTCTTTTCTATATTTATAATTTATAAAATATTCAGTTTTTATTCTATGGATCACTTTAAATATATTTAGAAATATTTTATTTTTTACGATGAATAAATTTAGATAATAATAAGATAAATAAATTTAGACTATATAAAATTATAATATATATAGATGACTTTGTAGCTAATAATTTAAAATCAATAAGAACATTATTTCTATAGGATTCAAATGCTAGTGCCTTAAAAAGTAAAGGTATACTCCCTGGAATTGACATGTCTAATAGTACATCCTCTACAAAATATCTTTGTTGTGATAAAAACAACATAGTGATTCCGAATAATAAGTAAAAAGCTGTAACATCCCAAATAGTACTTGTAAAAAGAAAAACAAGTATTAAAATAGCTATAGACGTAATAAGAAATTGTTTCTCCATAAATTCTGTTATTCTTAATATGTCATAAACACTAAAACTAATAAATAAAATGAGTGAATAAGGTATAAGTATTTTAAATCTGTTTTTTACTGATATTTTTTTCATTTATTTCTCTCCATTATATAAGATTTAAATTTTTCATATATAATAGTAATTATTAACAATAGAAAAAGCTATATATTGAATGTAAACAATATATGACTTTTTATCGAAATATTATTCCTTAAATTAGTACTTACAAAAAGTTTATAAATATATATCAGATAAGTAATAGCATTTTAAAGAACTAATAGTAGTTGTAGTAATAAATTAATTATATATATAAAATAAACCACCCGTTAAACGGGTGATTCTGATTAGAAAATAATTAATATAAAAAAATAATTATACTCATTTTTTCATAAATTAATTTAGATACTTCCTAATATTGCCATACTATTTTCTTATTTTGGAATATATAAACAGAAAAAATTTTAAATTTTAGTTAATGACGATATCTAAAATTTAATTTTATCTTGTAAACCAATAACCTGTAATGGTCCTTCGAATGTTAACTTAGTTAAAGTTGTAGCCATAAAAGTAGGACTATACTTCATACCATTTTCTAACCAAGAACTTATAACACCTATATGTGCAGAAATAACATAACTAATAAAAATATCTTTAGGTATTATTAAGTCTTCAGTTGAATTTACAATAGTTGAAAGTAAATTTCCATATATTTTTTCTTGAACAATTTCAAATATACTATGTCGAAATTCTTTTGGTCCCCTATCACTTAACATAACCCTAAAGAAATTATGATTTTTAGCTATATATTCAAAAAGGTTAATAAATGAAATTTGAGGATTATCTTTACTTGTCTGATCAGTTTTTACTTGCTCAATTAAGTCTTCTAAAGTTTCATTTATAATTTTTGAAATAAAATCATACTTATCTTCGTAATGTAAATAAAAGGTTCCTCGAGTGAGCTCAGCTCTATCTGTAATATTTTGAATACTAATCATATCTAAATCTTTTTCTTCTAGAAGATCGATAAATGCATCTCTTAAATATTTAGTAGTTCTTTTTACACGTGGATCAATTTTTTTTCTTTTAGACATATCATTTCTCCATATCTATAATTTATTTTTTTTAAACAATATTTATTAAAATGTCTTTTAAGAGACATTTAGTGTTTTTTTATACATTGACCTAAGTTTACAACTTGATATAATTATTATATACAAAGTGTATATTAATTGACAAGATGTCTAAAATATATAATTGAAAATGAAAGGAAGATTTTTATGAATAAAGCAAATAAATTTATAGATGTACATCATCACATTATTCCAGAACAATACCGTTCAACTCTTGAATACTTTGGAGTAGGTGAATCAGGTGGAATGCCTATTAAAAAATGGACCCCTGAAACAAGTTTAGATATGATGGATCGTTTAGGAATAGAAGTTGCAATTGGATCTATTTCTGAACCAGGTGTAATTCCTATTTTAAATCCAGAAGTAGCAAAAAAACTTGCACGTGATATAAATGAATTCCAAGCAGATATGATTTCAAAATACCCTAAAAGATTCGGTGGTTTTGCATTTTTACCATTACCACATGTAAATAATGCCATAGAAGAATTAAAATATGCATTAGATGAACTTAAATTAGATGGGGTAGGGCTACTTTCTAATTATAATGAACATTTTTTAGGTGATCCTATTTTTGATGATTTAATGGATGAATTAAATAAAAGAAATGCAGTTGTATTTATTCACCCTAGTGCTCCACCAGCATCAAATCCACGTCCTAAATTTTTAACAGCTGATTTTATGGCTGAATTTACATTTAATACAACTCGTGCAGCAGCAAATCTTGTTCTAAGTGGAACAATTGAGCGTTGTCCAAATATTAAATTTATTCTTGCACATGCAGGAGGAACACTTCCATATTTAAAATGGAGAATTGGACAATCTTATAGAGCTGGGAAGGTCTGGATGAAAGATTCATTAGTAGCAGAGAGATGGAGTACTTTAAAAAAAGAGCCTGAAGAATATATGAGTAATTTTTATTTTGAAACAGCTATTTCTACTCAACCAGCAACCTTTGAAGCTTTGAAAGATACAACAAGTTCATCTCATATTTTATTTGGAAGTGATGCACATTATGCACCAGAAGATTGGTCCAAAGAAATGACAGAAAGAATTTCAAATTATCAAAAATTTGATGATAAGTTAATTGAGGATATTTTATATAATAATGCCTTAGAACTTTTCCCACGTTTTAAGAAATAAGAAATTTATGTTTATTAAATACAGTGATGGATAATTAAGATTTGTAGAAATAAAATATAAAGATTAAAAGTTAACAGTATTGATACTATTAGTGTTGGTACTGTTAATTTTTTTATAAAAACTTGTAATATAAATCTAAAGCTAAATCTTTAGATATAACAAGACCAAGTCTATCAAGGTCATTTAAGTTATTCATAAGATTAAATTCATATAGTGGCTTGTCTTCTATTTCTGATAAAATTACAGAGTTAGTATCTATTATATATTTAGCTCTTTCAATTACTTGTTAAATTATATCTTTTGTTAATATATTAGTATTAATTTTAGAGCGTTTATTATTAAGGAGAGCAGGTGAATAAATCGTTGGCAGATAATTTAGTGACATTTTCTAATCCAACTTTATCTTCAAATTTTTTGATTGATTTAATATTTTTATTTTTTTGTTCTGTTTCATATTTTTGTATTTTATCAGTATCTGACATTTCAAATTTGCTATAATTACAGCCAATAAGGTCTATAGAACTAAGGGGAATAGTCACTATTAAAAAATTTTTTCATAATGAAATAATCTCCTTTGAAATACAATATAGTTAAATTCAAACTACTTATAGTTAATTAATTGATAGCATAGATAAATTAATAGGAATAATTTTAAAACAATACAGAATTTAGTTTCTGTATTTTTTTACATATATAGTTAAGAACTAAAAATATACAGTTTATTAAAAAAAAGGTTTTAAAATAATAATATTATTATACTACTATTAAATTAAATAACAATATTGGGTGGAAGGTGATGTAAATTGTATGGAGATAAAAAATATTTTTACTAAAACCTTTATTGGTTCAATAGTATTTCACTTATTATATTTTTCAGATGTGTTTTTTACAGAAAATTATTTAGCAATGATAGGAGTTTTTATTCCAATAACTTTAGGAATTTTGATGATGATATGTATATTTTATTTATTAAAATATACAAAATATAAAATAGTATTATGCAAATATATATTTCTTGGGGAGGATATATTATTTTTTATATTGTTGGTTTTTTCATTTTTATATGTATGATACTATATTTGGAATAAAAAAATTTAAATATAATATAAATATCAAAACTTAAAACTTTAGAATTAATTTATAGAAAATAAATCTATTATTTATATTTTTTTATGAATTAAAATTAAATTTTATATTATAAATAAAAGGTAGAACAGAAATCTAACAATATAGAACAAAAAGCAGAATAGAAATCCGAAAAATATTATTACTCTTTAATTGGAGAAACTAAGGAGAAGCAAATTGATTATATTAATTCTATTGAGGAACTTAAAGAAAAACAATCAGTACAAACATCTTTTTCTGCAGTTGTTTATAAGGTAAATGAATTAGAGTAAAAATATCTAGAAGATTTTGAGAATATAAGTGCAAGTTTAAAAAAGTTCTTGATGGAACTAAGTAAAGTTAAAGAAATAGAATTTTTATTATGAGGTATAAAATATCATAATTCAGCAGTATTAACATCAATAAGGATGTTAATACTGTTTTTTATATTTCAAGAAGCAAAGCAGTATTTAATTGATATAGAAGATAGTAATATTCGTTGAAGAGAAGGTAAACAATAAAAAAGTTAAAACTAAAGTATTGCAGTTTTTTATAAGTTATACATTATATATGGCTTGATTTGTAAATATGTAAAACTTACATCAATGCAACACTAGTGTGATTTTTCAAAATTGTTACTTTTCTAGTTAAATATTGAGCTTATGATTATAATAACTTCTATATTGTAAATTTATAACCATGTAGTGTTCGATTCGTAGTTTGGATAATTTACTTGAGGTAGTTTATATTTATCATCTGGATATCCAATAGCACAGGCATCAATAGCGTATTCGCCACATTGAATTCCTAATAACTCACAAAATTCTTTATTATTCCCCAATTTTAAATGTACAAAAATTGATACTAGCTTGAAGCCAATTTTAAGTGAAGTTGCTTTCAACCACATATTATACATGCAATAACTTAAACTTATTGACTGTTCAGTTTCATAAGTGAAAGGAAATCCTTTTCCCTTACGTTCTGCTGCAATTATTAAGTAAGGTGCATTACCAAATAAATCTGTAACATCACCTGATTCAAGTTTTTTCATAACAGAAGATGCCATGGCATTCTTTTCCTTCATTTCGCCAAAGTGCTTTAGAGATACAACCTTAATTATACTTTCAATCTTTGTCATTGCATTAGAGTCAGTAGGAATTATAATTATTTTTCGAAAATCTCTCTTTCCCTTAGCGGGAACAGAAGCAAAGGGAGCAATTAATCCAGCTTGAATTATTTGTTCAATATCCTTTTTATCTGGTGGAATGGTACTAAACAATCTTACTGAACGACGAGCTTTTAGAATGTCTTCTAGAGCATCACTTTGAGTTTTACTAATATTTTCAAACATAATTTCATCCTCCTTATTATAAATCTATAAGACATACTTATAAGTTTATATATCAGTTTATATCATTAATTTCTATTTACTGTCTTTACATGATACTAGAACAAAAACACATTAGAATTTTTATTATATCCATTTTATAGATGGGTAAGGAACAGCTCTGCCTTCTTTAGTTACAGGTGTTGTAGGGAAACCAATTGCACAAGCATCAAATCCATATTCTCCTGTTGGTACTCCTAAAATATCGCAAAAATCTTTATTATTACTTAATCTTCCTATTACACTAACAAGTTCAACACCTAATTCTAAAGCAGTTGCTTTAAGCCACATATTCTGCATCACATGAGATAATGCCTTTTGTTCTATGGCTGGTATTCCACGACGTTCTCCTATAATAATAAGATAAGGGGCTGTACCTACACCAAGAACTCCTTTTTCAACTTGCATCTTTAAGGAGGTGATAAAGGATTGTAAAGTGCTGTTATTCTCTACCTCTTTCTCGCAGGCTGATATTTGAGTTTTAATAACATCAACAAGAATAGTTTTTATTTTATCCATTTGTAAACTGTTATTTGAAATAACAAAGAAATGTCGGAAATCTGTTTGCTTTGCTACTGCAAGTATTGGATAAGGTGCAAGTCTCCCAGCCTCAATTATTTCTTCAATTAGTTCTTTTGAAGGCACTTCTTTTGTAAAACTTCTTACGGATCTTCGACTTCTTAATAGCATGTCCAAAACTTCATTAACATTGTTTTTATCTAAATTATTCATTTTTATCCTCCATTAATCAATTTATTTACCAAAATTATTAAATTTACATCAATTATATGTTTTCCAGAACATGTGAAAAAGTGTATTTTTAATGAACATATTGTTGATTAATAATCTATATGTATATTATAATATTTATATTGCTTTATACAATAAACAATAATATTTAAATTGTTAAATAATAAACATTTACTAGAAATATGTTAATAAAAGTTAAAAATTTATATAGAATGAGGACATAATTTATGAAAAAAGTATCTATTGATAGAAGAGTAATACGTACTAAAAAGATGATTAGGTCTGCCTTAGCAGAGTTAATAGAGGAAAAAGGATTTAATAATATCTCAGTTACTGACTTAACACAAAGGGCGGATATAAACAGAGGAACATTTTATCTACACTATATTGACAAGTATGACTTGTTAGAGAAGATTGAAAATGAAATCATACAGGAAATTGAAGAAAAGACTAAGAATCTTAATTCAGTCAACATGATGAATATAGATGCTATAAATGAACCTCTTCCATTTATGGTAAAACTTTTTGAATATTTTAGAGAAAATTCAGTAATTATTAAAGCTATTTTAGGTCCTAAAGGTGATCTTACTTTTGAAAGAAAAATAAAAAAATTTATTGAAACTAATTTGTTTGAGAAGCAAAAACTTAAGAGTTTTAATATAGATGAGGCAGTAATTTCAGAAGAATATTTTATACAATATATACTTTCAGCAGACTTAGGTGTAATTAAACATTGGCTTGAAAAAAATATGAAAGAATCCCCTAATGAAATGGCACTGACACTTGCTAGAATGTCGTTAATTGGTCCACTAAGGGCAGTAGGTATGCGTAAAGACATATAAAAATATAAAATCAAGTTTTACAGATATTAGTTTTTGAAAATATATGTTTTAAGACTATCTTTTTATCACTACTATTTATAAATTGGAGGATGTGATATATCTATAATTTATTTGGATAGTAATAAGATAGTGATATTAGTATAAACAGTGATATTGAAGTTGTTTTAGAGTTTAGAGATAATTAGTATTCAAAATAAAATTATTGAATGAATTTTTTTATGTTTGTACTTAATTTTAATAAATGAGAATTAGATACAAATATAAATTTATTTATAGAAGATTTAAGTGAAATATAACCTAATATAATTTAACATTATAAAAAAATTTTTATATCAAAGCTTAAAATAATAGGAATTCACCTGGCTATAGAATAAATAATAGTAAAAATACAATACATATAGTAAGTAAAATTGATGGAGATAGAGCTTATTGGATAAATAGAACAAAAGACTTTAAATAAAAGGAGAAATATTATGAGTTATGAATATTATAAAAAGGCTTTAAAATTAATAAAAGAAAATGAAGGGTTATTAGTAAAAACTAAAGGAGCAGAATTAGAAGTTATACAATTAGCAGAAAAGAAATTAGGAGTTAAGTTTCCAGAAGTATATAAACAGTTTTTAAAAGATTTTGGATATTTAAATTTTGAAGCTTTACAAGTATATGGAATAGTAAATAATAAATTAATTGATAAGAGTAGTGTACCTGATGGTATTTGGTATACATTAGATGAAAGACTAAGATATAATTTCCCAAATGAGTTATTAATAATAGCAGATTTTGGGATTGGAGAATTATATTGCTTAGATTTAAGTTCTAATAATGAATATGGAAAGGTTATAGCTTACATTCTAGGATATGATGATAATGAACAAATTAGGGAGGTTATTGCAGATAATTTTGGTGAATTTTTATATAAACAAATTGAAGAAGAAATAGAATTTGAAAAACAATATGAAAAACAAAATGTATAATTAAAAATAAATTTTAAAAAAAGTACTTACATAGCTATTATAAGAAGATTTTTATGAATGTATAAAATTATTTTTGGTAAATTGAGATTACTTAGTTATATTATTTAAATAATATTAAAAGTTAAAATACCTAAAGATGGAGAAAGTAGAGATGAATATGAGGTAATTTATATGAATGGGATACAATTTTTTGAAGTGTTAGTAGCAGATTTAGAACGAAGTGGAATAGAGTTTTATTTTGAAATAATTCATTTCGGTGGAGAAACTCTTATTGAATATAATTATAATGTAGATAGAAATTTATTTGAAAAGTTTAAAAATGATCAATTTAGGAGTAAATTTATATTTAAAGAAATGGGAAGTAATTTAGAGGAATTAGAATATAAAGGGAAATTATATGATTTACTTTTAACTTGGATTGGAAATATAACAATTGTTAAGCAACTTTTTTATAGAATAAAAATATTTTGTAATGAAAATAAATATAATATATATACTTATGTAAATAAACAAGTATGTAGAGATAATTTTTATGAAGAAATTTTATTAGAAAAAGCATTCGATTCTTCAGCTATAATTTTCGAATCAGAAAATAGAATAGTTTCTATATCAGTAAATTGGCTTTGTTAATTCTTTTCTTACACTTATAGTTGTAGAATCAATAGCTATAATATCTTTATCTAATTTAAGAATTCTAGTGATATTATTTTTCATGAGGTTATTCTCCTTAGTAGTATTGTTTTTTTGCTATTTAATATTACCACAGAATGACCTTGTTTTTTATATTTTTAACATCCGAATTTTACATAATCAACACTCGTGATATAGTATATATAAAAACTCAGAAAAATTTACAGAGGATGGATTAGAACGTATTTTTGAAGGTAAACTAAGAGAAACACTTCAAAAAAAATTATTTATGTTGGTGGACATGCAGATTTTGCTAAATTCAATCCTAAAATATTAGTAAGTCCTACAACTAAAGAATTTATTTCTTCAAGTTCAAATGCGTATCAAGGATTTGTTAAAAAGTTTGATGGGAAATCTATGGTCAAAAGAATTATATCTGATAATAAGTATACGACTGGAAAAATTACTCAAACCTAGTTTCCTGAAGAGTGGAATCCACAAAAACTCATTAATATTATAGTAAAAGGTGCTGAAGAAGGAGAAGAAGCATTTACAAAAGAAAATCCTAAATTTATAATTAAAAATGTTGAAATTTTAGGTGTAACAATGAGAATTATTATAGTTAAAGCAACAGGAAAAATTCGAACAGCATATCCTTTAAATAAAGAGGAGATAGAAGCAGCTAAATACAAGGTATTAAGAGAATTAAATATGTAGAGAGTGAAGAAGATAATGAACCAGATTGAGAACCATTAAAGCCTGAAGAAGAACAAGAAATATGAAAAGTTATAAGAATAGTATATAATTTGATTATATGCTATTCTTTATTATTAAAAAATTCTAGGAGGATAAAATGGAATCTTTAAATTTAGAAGATATAATATTAAATGAATATGAAATTATGAAAATATTAATTGCTTTATATAAAAGTAATAAGACCAATTATGATATATTAATTCGAACTAGAAAGTATGAATTTTTATTTTCACAACAAAAAGTATATATTAGCGTTATATTGGAAGATTACTATTCGGATCTTTTAGATGATGATGAAATAGGATTTAATATTAGTGATGAAAAGACAAATTTAAAAGAAAATATTATAAAGTTTTGTAATATTGAATTTTCGGATAAAGAACTTCTATGTTTGTTAAGAAAATATGTTCTTACAGAAGAGTATATATGCCATTATCAATTAATAACAGAAGATTTGAGGAAAGATTGTGAGTTATTGACATGTATTAGAGAAAACATAGATAATTTATTGTGAGGTATGATTATGGAAAATAAAGAGATTTTTAGAGATATAATTAGTAAGTACGGTTTAAATGAAAAAAAGATAGAATTTTTATTCTTTTGTTTAAAAAGTGAGGGAACAAAACTGGTTTTAAACTCTTTGATAGCAGGAATTTTAGAAAAAAGAGATAGAGATAGTGATAGTTTTGAAATGGAAAAAGAGATTTTGGATAGCCCTATTGGGACTATTTTAATAACTAGAAAAAATAATGAAATAATAGTAGTTTGTGGGTTTGCAGAAAGATATAAATGGACAAGACCAGCTTTTTCGGACTTATATACTTGGGAAATGTCATTAAAATCATTTATTTTATGTTGTATTGATATAATTTTATGTTATTATGAAAAAAATAATTTTGTGATGAATGCAAAAGAGGATGAAGAATACGAAGAGCTTTCTTTGGAAGATCGTTATTATAAGAATTATATTCCTGATAATTTAATTGAACTGGATATGGAGGAATATTATCTTAATGAAATTGATGTAAATAAATTCATACTACCAGTTAATATAAGAAATGAAGTAATAAGATTACTATATGCATTAGATGATAATTACAAAAGTACAAAAAAAGAGCATTTTAAAGACTAATAAAATATCTAAGGATGAAGTAATATAGTTTTTATATAGGTAACTTGAGTTTGTTTTTTTATGTAAGATATAGACTAGTAGTATCAGAAATTAACAGTATTAATATCAAAAGTGTTAATACTGTATTATTTTTATAATAAGCGATGTCTAAAATTAAGGTTCAAAGGTGGGAAGTATATTTCCTCTTTTTTTGTTATTGATATTTATTATTCTAATGAAGAAATAAGTAAATATATTGACAGAAGTAGGTTGTTAGAATATAATTTAAAATGTCAATTGAGTTCAATTAAATTTTATAAAATTATTTATGAGGTGCTTATGGATAAATATGATAGTATTAAATTAGAAAATCAATTATGTTTTCCACTTTATGCATTATCTAGAGAAATAATTAAATTATATAAACCTATTCTTGATAAATATAATTTAACCTATACTCAATATATAGCAATGTTAGTAATGTGGGAAAAAGAAAAAATTACATTTAAAGATTTAGGAAAAAAACTTCATTTAGATTCAGGTACTCTTACTCCAGTATTGAAAAAGCTAGAGGCTATGGAGTTAATAATAAAGTATAGAACTAAAGAAGATGATAGAGTGGTAATGGTAGAAATAACTGAAAAGGGAAAGGCTTTAAAGGATGACATACTTGAGGTTCCAAAAGAAATGCTTTGTAAAAGTGTTATAGACATGGATGAAGTTAGTGAATTAAAAGCAATGTTAGATAAATTTTTAAAGAGATTTGAATAAATATTTAAGTTTATCCTTAAATATTTTTTGGTAAATTTAATTGAGTTCAATTAAATTGTGTAAAATTAACTAAGGAAGGATGTTTTAAGAATGGGATTTTATGATTTAAGTGCAGTAAAAATGAATGGACAAAATGTAAGTATGGAAGAATATAAGGGAAAAGTACTTTTAATAGTTAATACAGCAAGTAAGTGTGGTTTTACTCCACAATTGGCAGGGTTAGAAGAACTTTATAAGGAATACAAAGATAGAGGATTTGAAGTTTTAGGATTCCCTTGTAATCAATTTGCTAATCAAGATCCAGGAACTAACAAAGAAATAAGTGAATTTTGTTTGCTTAATTATGGTGTGTCTTTTAGTATGTTTGAGAAAATAGATGTTAATGGAGAAAATACTCACCCTATATATAAATATTTAAAGAAAGAAGCTAAAGGTGTAATGGGAGAAAAGATTAAGTGGAATTTTACTAAATTTTTAGTTGATTCAAAGGGGAATGTTATAAAGAGATATGGTTCAATGATAAAACCGGAAAAAATAAAATCTGATATTGAAAAATTACTATAAGATTTAATAAAACATAACTATCTCAAGTAAGATTTTTTATTTGAGATAGTTATATTAATTTTAAATTAATTGTTTTTTACTCCTTGATTATACTTATACATAAGTTAAAGAATATACTTTAATATTTTTAAAGTATTTGCTTAGAGTATGGGCTATGCCATCTTCATCATTAGATAAAGTTACTTCATCAGCTACAGATTTTAATTCATTTACAGCATTAGCCATTGCAACACCGATTCCAGCATAGTTAATCATTGAAATATCATTATGTCCATCACCAAAGGCAATTATTTCTTCTCTTTTATAACCTTTAGGAGTTAATACAGTATCTAGAGCCTTAGCTTTGTCAATTCCCTTAGCTGTAAATTCAAAGTAAAAATCTGCTGTGAACATGCAGCTCAAGGAGTTTTTAAATGGTTCTATCATTTCTTTATAGTGCTTTTGCAAATATTCAGGTTCTCCAGCTGTTAAAATTTTATTTAATGGAAAATCAGCAAAGATTGCTAAATCATCAATTTCACATAATTTAAATTTACCACCACGAGATTCATATTTAATTATATTAATAGCTTTACCTTTATGGTGTAATTCATTATTGAAAACATTATTAACATACATGTAATTATCTTTATCAATCATGGGAATAACATTAAATTTTTTCATATGCTCAAGGACAGCTTGTCCTTGTTCGACAGTCATTGTTTCATTAAATAAAACCTCTTCTGTTTCACAATGGATTACTTTAGAACCATTAAATGAAACTAAAAGACCATTATACTTGTCTATCTTTAAAGCTTTAGCCAAATCTATTAATCCAGAGGTTGGTCTTCCAGATGCCAAAATTAAAATAGCTCCAGCTTCTTGTGCTTTAAGTAATGCATCCATAGTGTTTGGACTAATTAATTTCTGACTATTAGTTAATGTTCCATCTACATCCATAACAATTACTTTTATATTGCTCATTTATATATCCCCCTTAGTTCATCTTTTTCTGGTGACTAATGTCTGTATATCCCAATGTTCTCTAAGCTAGAGATGAATAGACACAGGTCTTTAGATAACAATAACTAAAATTTAGCTAAAGTTAAAACTCTATCTAAATTAAGTCTTGGTTTATTATATTATACCATAATATTACTTTTACAAATAAACAGAGGATGAGGAGAGATTGGAATTTTTAACAACAATAAAATAAATTTTAAAAAATAAGAATATCCCATAATACTAAATTAAATAGTACTATAGGATATTTATTGTTATTATCTAAAAGAGGTATTTAGTGCTCTTAATAATGTTCTTATATCATATTTATGAGCAGTTACAGGAGCTACTTTTTTTTCAAGTCCAAAAAGTTTGTAGATTGCCATTCTAGCTCCACGAACAGAGTATTCTTCTGTAAATACCATATCTTCTGGTATTTCAACATATTGTGAAACCATGGCAAAGTTTGTTGAACCTTCTGGAACAACTTCAGGTCTATCTTTCATTGCTCTTGGTTGGAATTGAGAAACTATATAAGGCATCATACAAGGAATAACATTTATAGCAGTACCAAGAAGTTCATCTAATTCATCTTCAAAGTGTAGGTGGTATAAAAGTTCAGTTAGTATTTCTTCACCAGTACATTGATTCATTGGCTTCTTCACATAATCTCCAACTTTATCTGTGTAAAGTCCATAACCCCAAAATACTGTGACATCTTCAGGTTGGTTTTTGAAATGTGGTTGTGCAGCTACAACAATTGACATAAGCCAACTTGAGTCTTTAAAGGTCATTAATGCACCACTTCCAGGAACATTTCTAGAGAATTTTTCTATTCTTTTTAAAAGTTTATTTCCTTTGCATGTTACAGTAAAGGATTCCCAATTTGTTTCTTGAGGATTATTGAAAAATGGCTCAGGATTACCTAAGTTAGGTTTTTTCTTAGCTATATTTCTCCATAGAGTTGCAGAAACAGGATTTTCAGTAATCATCTCAGGAGCTGAATCTAATGAACCTAAGGTAGCATTATCAGTCATACAACCATTAGTAACAATACAAAGATCTCCATCATTTAAATGTAAAGAGCCTTCTACTCCATTATTATTATAGATAATATCAGTTACTGTGATTGAATCATCATCTTTGAATTTTAAATCTGTAACTGT
Organism: Clostridium massiliamazoniense; assembly: GCF_001403635.1. Classification (GTDB taxonomy): domain Bacteria; phylum Bacillota; class Clostridia; order Clostridiales; family Clostridiaceae; genus Sarcina; species Sarcina massiliamazoniense. The sequence continues at coordinate 344,784 of NZ_LN879467.1, read as the reverse complement.
ATAGTTTAAGGTGAAATCAACATTATGATTATTTAAGTAGTTCTTAATTGGTAAAATAATAGATTCATATTGATTATAAGTTGTTCTAGTTACACCCTCTAAAGTTTGTATACGTGAGAATTCAAAAATCATTCTGTCCATATAACGTTTGAATTCAAAAAGACTAGACCATTTTTGGAATGCAAAGGTTGTTTGCCACATATACCAGAAGTTTGTTTCAAAGAAATGTGGTGTACCAGCAAACCAGTCACAAATTCTTAAGTTGTCTAATTTTTCTTCTGGAGTTATCATTAATTTTCCTAGAGCCATACGGTCATTATTATCAAAGCCCATGGACATAACATCTAAAACTTCACCATCTTTATTTATTAATCTAGCATTAGCGTGAGTTGGATGAGCATGGTCAAATTCGAATATTTCATCACAAACTGACATATCTTCTTTTTCTAGTGATGGAATAGATCCAAGTAGATCCCAAAGATTTTCATAAGTCTCCTCATTAAGCATTCTACCACCACGAATTATATATCCATCAGGAGCATTACCAGCTCCATCATTACTTCCACCTAAGATATTCATGCTTTCTAATATGTGAATATTTTCACCAGGAAAATTGCAATCTCTTATTAAATAAACAGCTCCAGCTAATGAGCCAAGACCTCCACCAACAAAGTAAGCATGTTTGTTTTTAAATTTTTCGTTCATAAAAATCCCCTCCATATATTTTAATTATGCTAATTTTATGTTTTTTTATTTACTAAAAATAAAAAGGAGTTTCTTTTAAATTAAACCTCTAAAGCTTAAGGGTTAAATATTAAGTTTTAGAATTTTAATCAAAAGTTATTTAGTAAATAACCCCTATAACCATATAATAATCCTAAAAAAGCTTTAATTACATAGACAGATAAGGCTAACTGTATAAGTTTTATACAATTAGCCTTATTTGTCTAAAATTTTTATTTAATTCATGAAAGCCTTTTTTATATTCCCCTTTATTAGTGTATCTATATTATGAATTATACTTTCTGGACTTTCCTTCATATCATTTTTCATCCAAGATATTAAGGTTCCTATAAAAGCAAAGGTATAAAAATCAGCTATAAATTTTTTGTTTAAATCAGATACATTATGTCCTTGAGCAACTTCATCTACTACATCAATAAGAAGTTTAAAGACTTCATTATGGAGAAAAGTTTCTAAATGGTCTCGACCAAGTGAATTAAGAGTATTCATACAAAGCTTTTTATTTTCTTTGACATAATGAAATACCTTTAGAAAACCAGATTCCCAAGTGTCATAACTTTTACAGTCTGAAATATTGGCAATAACCTCTGTTTTGTATATATAACCTAACAGGTCATAGACATCTTGAAAATGATAATAGAAGGTTTGTCTATTAACACCACAATCAGAAACAATGCTTTTAACAGTTATTTTATCTAATGGGGTACTATTCATTAATTTTTTTAATGATGTTGCAAGTGCTTTTTTTGTTATTGTAGACATTTTACCTTATCCTCCTTAATGCTGAGTAAATTTAAACGATATTTAATCATATGATAATTTTACCATATAAGTTATTTATCTTATAACTAGTATTTATAAACAAAGTTTTAGTTTATTTTTGAAAGAGATTTATAAAATTAAATCTTAAATTAAATAAATCATTTTATTTATTTAAGAAAACTATGAATTTCAATGAGGATGATGTTTTCAACTAAATTATTATTAAAAGATATAATTTGTGTTTAAGTTCTCCTTAAATATAATCATAGTTAAGGAGGTGGGTGGTATGGATTTAATGATATTGCAAAACACAATATTACCTTTAATATTTATTGTTCTAGGGATTTTAGAAATAGTAGTATTTTCTAAACATAGAGAAGCTAATATGGGATATAGAACTAGAAGATCTAGAATTAGCGATAGAAATTGGGAGTATGCTCAAAAGTTTATAGGAATAGTTTGGGTACTTATGGGGGGACTAACTTTAGCATTAGCTTTAATTTTTACTGTAGTTTACAAGAACCATACTAGAAATATGATTTCATATCTTAACATAGCAGTTATTATAGTAACTATAATATCATCAATAATTATAGAAAGAAAATTAAGTTTTTTAGATAAAGAATAAAAGATGCTGTATTTTAGCATCTTTTATTTTACTTTGAAATAATTAATAACTTCACTTAAATAATTTTTATTCATAGAAGAATAGTTTATCTTATGTAATAATAAAAAAAGATATTAAATGAAAATAAATTTAATATAAATATATTTAGAAAAATATACTTATATAGAGAAAACTATAATAGGGGGATATATGGGATTAAAAGTTTCGATAAATAAAGCTTTTGAGCTTACAAAAGGAGAAGTAAAAGTATTAGATTATATGCAGGGGGAAAGCATGAGGTATATGTACATGGTCAACAATCTATTTCTAGTAAAAGAGTTGACTTTATAGTAGTTGATATTAAAAGAGGAATAGCAATATTGGAAGTTAAGGATTGGTCAGAAGATTATATTTATTTGCTAGAGCAATTCATTTAATAAAAGAAAAGCCGAATTGGAGAGTGCTTATTTTAACTTATAATAAATCTTTGAGATATAAATTGCAAAGTAAGTTAAATAAAGTAGCTTCTCTTTTCAGTGAAGACCTTAATAATAAGGATATAAATATTGATAATATAGAAATAAGACATTTTCATGAAATAAAGCCAAGGAATTTTTATGTTCCAAGGCTTTATTTTTTTAATACAATATTTTATTAAACAACTATTAATGTAAGGTATCATCTAAGTCATTTGAATAAACTTGAGTTTGAGTAACTTTATTAGTAGCTAAGGAAGTTTTAATACATCCATTTAATAAATCTCTTACATCTCTAGGATTTTTAATGTTCTTTAATACTACAACAGGATCATTATTTTCTGTTGTAAATAACTCAAGACTTCCTTGTCCAAAAAGTCTATCAATTAAGCTCATTTTTAAATTTATATCAGTAATTTTAAATAACTTAGTTTGAGATTCTTTTAAATTAAGTAATCCCTCTCTTATTGTTAAATAATCATCAGATACTTCATAAGTAGTAAAACTTAATGGTAATCCAAAGTGATTTATCTTACCGCTCCAATAAATAATTTTCATTGAAATTCCTCCTTAGTATTTAATTAAGTATACACTTAATTTAGTAGCAATTAGTATATTTAAAGAATATTACCTGCTGTGCAGTGATGTTCATAGTAGCTTTAGTAGTAGGTATGAAAAAACTCCTTTTGTTAGAATAAAATTAGGTTTAGCAACTAACTTTATAAACAAAAGGAGACATCTTAAATTGGATACTAATAGTTTAGCATATATAAAATAGAATTGTAAATATCATATTTATTTTGTGAAAATATGGGTTTGAAAAAGCTTGAATAGAAGAATGATTTAAAATAAGCAAGATTTTAAATGTGATTAAGTTTATATAATGGTAAGTAATTCTAAGGGAGGTCTAAATAAAGGAAAATTTATAGTGTGCTTTTAGTGAAAGTCAGATAAAGTTAAAAACTCTATCTGAATTATTTTAATATATTTATTTAAAAGAGAATGTGTTGATTATTGTAATTTTAAACTTATTGTAAGTAGTTATTAAAAGATATAAGTTAAATAAAGTGGGTAGTAGGATTAGAAAATAGTTTCCTTTGAATATAACATTTAATAAATATAGAGGAACATAAATTACAGCTGAAAATCCAAGGATTTTAAATGTTTTAAAAAAATCATCTAATAAGTCTTTGCTATTAAACCATGTAAAGTTAGGGGCTTTAGCATCAATATATATAGAATAAATCATAAAGGTTCCATAAGTTAATAGTGTTGCACCTAATGAAAGAAACATTAACAAAGGAGAATTCCTATAAAAAATTGTATTAAGTATTAAGGAAACTAAAATAAGTGGTAAATTTATAATTACTGCAACTATAATTTTAGACTTCATTATGTTATAAACATCTACAGGCAAAGACTGTATTAATTCTAGGTCTTGGCCATCCATTGATATTAAATTTTGAGTTAAGCAAATAGATACTATAGATGCAGATGGAAATATATTGGTTAAGGCTATAAAGAACATAATCGTTATCTTTATGTCTGTAAGTTTAGGGATTAATATAGAATAACTTATAATAAAAAATATAATGAATATTAGGTTGCCGATTATAAAGTTTTGTTTAAAATTTGAATTACCAAAAATTTTCTTTAAGTCTTTATAAATAAGAGCATGAATTGTCGTTTTAACTTTAGTATTATTATTTTTTTCAGCATAATGAAGAGTTTGAGATAAATTCAAATTAAATATAATATTTTTATATGCTTTAAAGAATAATGAAAATCCAAATAAGGGGATTAATAATCCAAGAAGAATATATAAAAGGATGTTTAATTCCATATTTGAAGAGTTGACTATTAGGTTGATTAAGAAGACTTTTTTTATGAGAGCAAAGATATTTCTGAAACTGAAAGAAGAAACTGAAAGTATAATTAATCCCAAAAATAGTCCATATTTTATTTTTTTATTAATCTTATTTAACTTTAAGTAAATTATAGAAATTATATAAGTGTATAAAGTAAATAAGAAATTAGTTATAAGATAACTAAGAATGCAAAGTATATAGGCATAAAATTTCACTTTATATATAGAAAGAATTCCTAGGAAGGAGAATAAAATAAAAAGAGACTCAGCTAGGATTAAAATGTTGACAGTGATAATTTTACTTAAAAGAATATCTTTAATTTTTATTGGTAAAGATAAAAAAATTTCATAGTCTCCAGCTAGAAAAATATTTGCAATTATCTTTTTGAAAAAAACTAATAAAAGATATCCTATATGAAACATAAAGTAAAATGAGATAATATGATTTATTTTGAAATTAGCTACTAAGAAATCTTTTTTTATTAATAAAAGTGCTAAGGTAGGTAAAAAGAAAATTAAGTTTGTCAGTATTAAGGTGTTTATTTTCTTTTTTCCCATAGTATCTTTATTAAAAAGGCTTTTTATAGTATTAGATAATTGGAGTTTCAAAAAATACTTTGAATTATTCATTTTTTATAACCTCCATAAATACATCTTCTAAAGAAGCATCTTCACCATATTTATCTTTTAATTTGTAAATATCCCCATCGAATATTATATTACCTTTATTTAATATAAAGAATCTAGTGCAAAATGATTCTGCTATATCTAAAAGGTGTGTAGAGAAAATAACAATATTACCTTTTTTAACATAGTCCTTTAAAAGTTCTTTAAGTATGAATATAGCTTCAGGATCTAAACCTGTTAATGGTTCATCTAGAACTAGTATTTTAGCATTGCTAATAAAAGAAGCAATTAACATTAGTTTTTTTCTCATACCTTGAGAATAATTTTTAAGTTTATCATTTAAAACATTTTCCACTTTAAATTTTTTAGTAAGAAGTGCTATATTAGTATTTCTTTCTTCTAAAGGAACTTCATAAATATTTGATATAAATTCTAAATATTCTAAGCCTGTTAATTCCAAAAGAATAATTGGTTTATCTGGAACATAGTTAATCATTTTTTTTACAGTAATATTATCATTAGATAAAGTTTTTGAAAATACATTAATCTCTCCTTTACTTGGTTTTAAAATACCACTTAACATTTTTAAGGTTGTTGTTTTACCAGCTCCATTATGTCCAATCAGTCCTATAATTTCACCAGAATTTATTTTGAGATTTAAATTAGTGACTACATAGTTTTTTCCATAATATGCTTTTGATAAGTTATTGAAAATAATCATATACGTTTTAAACACTCCTTTAATATAGTTTAGTATAACTTATATATAATAATACCATTAAAAAAACAAGTAGTAAATAACTTTTAAAAATGTTAAAATATACTATAAGGAGGTTAGCAAACATTTTTTTCTTTAGATTGCAAAGTATTATAATATGAAAAAATCTAAGATGTTTTGTTCCAAAGATAATCTATATATGGGGGACTATAAAATAAGTGCTTGTGTACATTAATAATCATAAGGGAGATAGATTATGGAGAATAAAAAAATAAGTATAGTTTTAGATGTAATTATAATAGGATTTCTTATTTTATTAATAAGTGGAACTGTTATTGCTTGGAGTAAATTACCTAGTGAAATTCCTAATCATATTGATTCTATGGGAAGAATTGAAGATTATATGACAAAGAATTTTTAATTTTTTCCTGTATGTATTGGAATTATATTAGAGGGAGGGATCTTACTTTTATCAAAATATCCTAAATTATATAATTATCCAGTTGAAATAACAGAAGAGAATAGGGAAAAGCAATATTTTTCAGCAACCATAATGATGAAAGCTTTAAGTATTGAAGTATTATTAATATTCACCTATATGAATTATTGTATTATAATGGTCAAAAACTGTTCAAAGGGTATGTTAATTTTAGTTGTAATGACATTTCTTACTTTATTATATTATTAGAGAAATTCTGTTAAAAATAAATGAGTTCAAATCATATAAAACACTTTAAATTTCTTTAGGGGGGAATTTTTTATGGGAATAATAAATAAAACAAAGGATTTTGAACATTATGTGAGAACAGCATGGCCAGATGGACCGGGTAAAAAGAGAGAGTTTAAATATATAAGAAAATATTATGATGTATTTTCTAGTAATAAGGAATATGTAGTTGATGATCAAAGCTGGGATGATTTATCAATGGATGAAGTTTATAAACTTATTGATAGAACTTATAGCTCAGCAGGAGAATCTATGCTTTACAATATGCTTAGAACTCCTTTAGCAAATAAAGAAGAATTAAATAAGAGATTAAATCTTATAAAGAGTATAAAAAATGATGAAGCAAACAGAATTAAAATTCAAGGACAGTTATTTGACTTAAGTAAAGATAGAAATGCACAAGTAATAAGTTTTATCTCTAATGATTTAGAAGTTGAAGAGCATAAGAGAATTTTATTCACTTTTCTTGGAAGAGTTTTACCTATTATATTTATTTTACTTTCATTTTTTAATATTGCCTTCATTATATTTTTTGTAGTAAATTTAGTTATAAATGGTGTTATTTCTAGTATGGAAAGAAAGCGATTAATTGAAAAGCAACCTATGGAAGCAATAGCTTATGTAGGTCATATGATTAAGGCTGGAAAAAAAATATTAAAATTAGATTGTAGAATTTTAGATGAATATAGAGATGATATAGAAAAGTCAATAGATATATTAAAAAAAGAACAAAGAAGCTTTAGATCTGTAAGTAGAAATGAGGGAATTGATGCATTAAATCTTCTTAATTTAGCTAGAGATGCTTTTAAAGAAGCTTTTGGACAAACAACCTTTGATGTTGAAATAGCTTATTATAAAGTAGCTAGAAGATATAAAGATTATCAAGAACCTATAAAAATATTGTATGAAAAACTTGGAGAAGTAGATGCTTTAATTGCTATAGCATCCTATTTAGATAGTATAGAAGAGGAAGTTACTATACCTAAATTCATAGATGAAACTTCTTTTAAAATAGTAGAAGGAATACATCCTTTAGTTGAAAAAGCAGTAGGAAATTCAATAAACATAGATAAAAAAGGTATTGTTATAACTGGAACTAATATGTCGGGTAAATCTACATTTTTAAGAATGCTTGGAATTAATATTATTTTCGCACAAAGTTTTAATTTTGCCATAGCAAAAGAATATGAAGCACCTTTTTTCAATTTGGTAAGTTCAATAAGTCCAGAAGATGACGTAAGCAATGGAAAAAGTTATTATCTAGCAGAAGCAGAAGCATTACTTAGAATAATAAAAGAATTAGAGAAAGAAAGACCAGTATTTTGCTTAATTGATGAGATTTTTAGAGGAACAAATCCTGTAGAGAGAATAGCTGCATCAGAGGAAATCTTGAGATATATTCAAAGAAGAAATTCCATATCATTGGTTGCGACTCATGATAGAGAGCTAACAAATCTTTTAGAGGAAAGTCATGATTTTTATTATTTTAGTGAAAATGTCAGTGAAAAAACAGGGCTAAGTTTTGATTATAAATTAAAAAGAGGTATCTTAAAGAAAGGAAATGCTATAAAGTTACTTAAATATGTTGGATATCCAAAGGAAATAACAGATATGGCAGAATTAAGAGTAAAAGAGTATGAATAAAGTAAACTCAGATTTAATTTAGCTAGAGTTTTGATTATAGCTGAATTTTAATGGAAGTTATTTAGGGACAAGTAATTATTTATAGAAGATTAAAGTATTATAAGTATTAGTTAACAGATAAAGGAGTATCTTAAGGTTGTTTAAATCTTTAGAGATACTCCTTTTATTTAGAATTTTTATAAAAGTAATAATTACTATTGTCTTAATATTTATCTACTCTCCAATTGTATTTTCCATTTTGTAAATTTATTTTATGAGCATTTATAAGTACACTATTGTCAGTATTCCAAATTATATTTGCATCATAAATTTTATGGTCCCAATAGATGTTTCTTTTCTTCTTATTATTGTTGTTAATCAATTCACCTCTAATAGACACATCAGTATCTACATTTCCAGTGCACAAATAGGCTTTAACTGTATATTTACCATCAGGGGAGACTGATTCTGTTAAAAATTTTCCTTCTGGTAATAAGTGTAGGTTATTAATATATGTAGTTACTGTAAAGTATATTGCCATTGTAATTAAAATAAGTGCAATTGGAGCTGAATATAAAAGTATTTTCTTTTTCTTCTTCATGTTACCCCCAGTTAATTTCTTTATTTTTCTTCTGGTATTAATATAAGTTAATTTTAACATCATGAGGAGAAGAAAGCCGTAGACTTTTTTTAAATTATTTATTACAAAAGAATTATTAACAAATGTAAAAGATAATTAAAATTTAAAAAGTAAATTTGTTCATAATTAACAATAACATAGAGTAAAATAGTGTATTTTTAAGTTAATATAAGAAAAGTAAGAAAAATTTATTAATTATATTTAAAATTATAGGAAGTAATCTTTAAAAAGTATGTATAAATTATTAATTAATCTATTAAATTAAAAAAGAGTATATAAACTGTGATATTATATGTTTAATTAATAGAATTTTATAGTACATATTTAAGGGGAATAATAAATGATAAGAGTAGAATTAGAGAAGGACTATGAAAAGGTAGAAGTAATAGTTAAAAAAGCTTTTGAAGAGGCAGAATTTAGTGATAAAACAGAACATATATTAGTAAATAAGTTAAGAGGTAGTGAAAGTTTTATTAAAGAGTTATCTATAGTGGCAGAATTAGAGGGGGAAATAGTAGGACATTGTCTTTTTACTGAAGGGAAAATAAAGAATGAAGATAAAGAATTTAGAACCTTAGTTTTAGCTCCTTTATCAGTATTACCAGAATATCAAAGGAAAGGTATAGGTAGTGAACTTGTTAATGAAGGAATTAAGAAGGCAAAAAATTTAGGTTATGAATCAATTGTAGTGCTTGGACACCACCACTATTATCCGAAATTTGGTTTTGAAAGGTCAAGTAAATATGGAGTAAAAGCACCTTTTGAAGTACCAGAAGAAGCTCTTATGGTGCTTCAGTTAAAAGAAAACTCATTAGATGAAGTTTCAGGAATCATAATATATGCAAAAGAATTTTTTGAATAGAAGAGAGGATGTATCAAATTGCAGGTACATCCTCTCTGCCTTTTATCTAGCTATATAGGTTCACCATTTGTGACCACTCACCTACGTAAAGAAGCTCTAATATTTTTTCTACAACAGTTTCTAAAATTTCCAAACTCACTTTGTTCAAACAATGGAAATTTTTTTACGAAACTATTGTTCAAAAATAAAGAGCTTCTAGTACTAGTTCAATGGTCACAGCATTTTGTACCTATATAGCTATTTCGGCAGATGAAGAAATAATATAAAATTAAGGTGCTGATTTGATACAGATCAATTCCTATTCAAAGTAGCTTTCAAATTCATCATCAATATGAAGAGCTGATACATCTATAGTATCTAAATAATAACCAGCTTTTAAGGCTACAGATTGTTCTTTTCCATTATGTTTTATTTTTAAGATTTTATCACTAAGTAATTCACCATAAATAAGCATAGTTTTAACTTTATTAGAAGCAAATTCAATAGATTCTAAGATTAATTTATTACCTTTATTATCATTTAAAGTGAGGTTATCATCTAAAATAAGATTTTCATAATTTTCTATAAAGTAGTCTAACTGATATTCATATTGTGAAAGGATAAAGTTATTATCATTATTTTTAGAAAGATAATAATGAGCATCACCTATTTGATTACTTTTAACTATGGAATTTCCCTTTTCTTTAAACACTTGAACTATATTATTTTTATCTACAGCTCTTGATTTAAAAAAGCTATATCTAGAAAAATAAATTGAGGTATTTATTAAAAGTAACATAGGAACAGTAATAAGAACTATTTCTCTTAATATAGATTTATTACTAGAAATATTAAATAATAAATCCTTTAATTTAGAGTTACTATTAAAGGAAATAATAGTTCTATAAATTAAAAAACCAATAACAGAACCAATAGTATTAATTATGATATCATCTATATCAAAGGAACGTAATCCAGTAAAGATTTGGCTTAGTTCTATTAAAAGAGAACAGAAAGATCCATAAAGGGTTATATGTAAAATATTTAATTTTTTTCTATATAAAAATGGAATAAAAATACCTAGGGGGATAAACATTATAGTATTTCCCAAAACGTTATAAAGTGCAGTTCCTAAGTCCTGTTGAAACATTAAAATAGTTTCTTTTAGAGGAATTAGATTAATATAAAAATTTTCACCAAAATGAATGGGAGTAAGTACTGAATAGCCATAGGTGTTTCCCATAGTGAAATAAATAATTGCTATAAAATAAAGTAAGAAAAAGAATTCTACAATTTTTCTAGGAAAGTTAAAGATTTTTCCTGATTTTTTGCTTTTAAAATAAGAGAATATAGTAGTTATTAAATAAAATACTATAAGTAATATAGAAAAAATAATTGCATAATTAATAATCATAAAACCTCCAATAATATTGATATTTTTACACAGATACTATATTTTAACATAATATGAATTTAAAAGGTGCTATATATAAAAAATTACATATTTGTAACTATATTAAAAAAGGTGTAGAGAAGGGGAGTTTGCATATGTTATTAAAAGATAGTATATTGATATAAGAATTACATAAATACTAAGGAGATTTTAAAATGGAAGATAAAGTGAGAATAAGCAAGTTTGAAAAAGTAATAACTGCTCTTAAGGCAGGAGAAAAATTTGATTTAATAGATATAGTAAACAGAGATAGTTCAGATGAAAAGTTAAGAAATACAATATTAAGTGCTTTAGAAACAGGGGATATAAGAAACCTTGATTATGAATTTGATGGTGGAAATATAAATTTTGCATATAAATCAGTAGAAGAACTTGTTTATAGTTTAGAACTTAAGAGAGAATATCCAATAATAAATCTTTATAAAGCTACAAAAAGTTTAAATCCAATTATAATTTATAGAAAGGGTCAAAATTTAAGTTGTGATTTAGAAAATAAAAAACTTATTTTCAATAATAATGGAACAAATATAAAATTTAATATAGGAAACAATAATTATAGTACAGCAATTTCAGTGGCTACAGAAATATCAGGATTTAAATTATCACCAGACCCATCTATGATAGTAGAAATTTTAGATGAAATAAACTAAGACTTAATTCAGGTAGAATTTAATTAAAGACCAGCAATTAAATATTAAATATGGAGTGTCCTAAAGAAATTTTTATTTTCTTTAGAGATACTCTTTTTTTCTTTTTATCAGGTACTTTATAGATTGCTTTGTAATACTTTTTTAAATAACTTATGAAAAAGATATATTATAATAAGAAAAAAATAAAAAATTAACATAAAATTAACGTAAAATTAACAAAATTAAAAATTTAGATAAAGAAAATATAAAAATCTTTAAATCTGAATAATATGATAATAATTCTACCTTATTAATAATTAATAAGGTACAAATCAAATAACAACTAAAGATGGAGGCTTTAATGAATAAAAGAAAAAAAACATTAACTTTGGTAACAGTTACTACTATGGCATCTATGATTTCACCAGTTACTCATATTGGACAAAATAATATATTATTAACTAACTCAACAAAGAATATATCAGAATCTACAGAAAATAATAATCTTTATACTGAACAAATAAAAATTACTAATGTATGGAATTATCCAGTTTTTAATATAGGGTTTAATAAGGATAATACTTTTGAAATTTCAAATGGTGGAAATTACTTAAATCCTTATTATACTGGAAATAATTCATTAACAGTTAATATAACTAATTCTAATGGGAAAATTATATATAATCAAAACTTTGCTGGTGGGTCTTATCCATATGAAGAAGTAAATCAAGCAATTAGGAAATAAAAAGTTTAATTATGGTGATATAATTAATATAATAAGTAGAAGTAATGCACATTTAGAGGTTGATGGAGTTGAAAGTAGAAAAGAGATAAATTATATAATTACAAGAAATGGTCTTAAGAAGTTAAATAATGATAGTGTAAGTAACCTTGGAGCTTATTATAATGGAAATAATACAGTAGTAACAGGGGAGACCACTCCTAATACTTTGGTTACATTATGGGTAGGAAATAAATCTTATAGTACTATATCTGGAAGTAGTGGTGCTTTTAAGGTAACTTTACCATCTTCAATTATGCCAGGAACTAATATAGTAGTAGCTCCACATAATGAAGTAAGTGAGAGTATAGAGGTAACACCAAATCCAAATGTATATAAAATTTTAAATAATGTTATAACTATAAATAACGTTTGGAATGAAAATATTGGTGCTTTAAAATTTAATCCAATAACATCAGAAATAGAATTTATAAAAGGATGGACTATGGTTAATCCATATTTAGCAAAAAATAAGGATGCTTTTTCTATTAGCTTATATAAAAACAATGCTGAATTAATAAAGAGTATACAAGTAAATGGAGATGAATATCCAGAGCAAAATTTATATAACACCTTAAATAATTTAAAATATTCTTATGGGGACTATATAAAAATAAAATACAATAGTTCTTCAAAGATAAGTATATCCAATTTCAATAATCAGAAAAATTATGAAATAAACAAAACTATAGTATTAAAAATAACAAAGGATGGACTTCTTGAGGTTAATCAACCAAGTATTAGTGTGTCAGGAAATAAATTGACTATTAATTCATATGCTAATGCTAGAGTAACTATAAAAATAAATGGTAAGGATTATGATTATAAGACTAATTCAAAGGGGCAATTTATATTTAAAGTACCTAGTGATATAACTGTAGGGACACCTATAACTGTAACGGTTATAAAAGGAAATATGAAGACACTACCAGTTACAGTATATAGTGCATATTCTAATTCTCTTAAAGAATTTTCTTATAATATGTTTAGGTATGCGAGTTTTTCACCATCAAGTAAAGTAGCCTTAAAAGGTGATGATATGACATTAACATCTTATGAACCAATTCCACTGCAATTTTCAGGGAAGGCAAAGGTATTAATAGATATAAAAGGTGATATAAAAGAAAAGGCTGCAATTTATTTTAATAATGGAGTTAAAAGACAGTACTTAACTACTGTAAATGTTAATACGCCAACAGTTGTTAATGTTCCTGAAAGTGGGGCCTTAATAGTAGATACTGGAAATGTTGATTATGATGGAAATCAAGCTAGCAAATTTAACTTTAAAGTAAATGTAAAAGTTCAAAGTGGATATTATAGATCTATTCCTGTTTTTGATAATAGAGGATTCGTCAAAATAGATTCAGAAGCAACTAGTAATGAGGCAACCTTTAATAAAGAAATATTCAGTCCTTCTAATATAGACCATGGAGCAATTATAATAGGAGATCATGTTAGAATATATATTCCTAATGTAGGAGAGTCATTACCAACTACATTTAATGCTCAAAATACAGTAAATTGGTATAATGAAGCTTTCATAAGTGATAATGAGTTAAATGGATTATCTCAAAATGCTACTAGTCAATTAGATAAGTTTCATACAAACTTCTTTTATGTAACTACTTACACTTCTGATAATGGAGATGGTTGGTGGACTGGCAGTGGAGGAACAAGCGCTATTCCAGGTATGTTTAAGATAGGCCTTACTACTCCAGGTTGGATAATGTTCCATGAAGTAGGACATATTTTTGATCCAATTTGGGCTGATAGTTACTTGCATTGTGAAGTATATTCAAATATGTATACTCAAGAAACTCAGTTAAGAATTCAGGGAAAAACAAGTTGGCTTTATAATGGGTTAAATCCAAAAGATGTTGATAAAAATATAGGCCCAATATTTGAAGGATATCTTAACGGTGATTTTCCAACTAATTATCTACAACAGTTTAGTGAAGGATTATATTATTTTACATTATTAAAACAATATTTTCCTGATTATATGGCTAAAACAGATGATTTATATAGATCAGAATGGTATAACAATACATTGCCTTATAAAGGAATAGATTTTTTAGCTTATGCTATGGCAAAAATATATCATACAAATATAATTCCATCATTAGAAATGTGGGGATATAAGATAGAAAATCAAAACTTAATAAAATATGTTATTGATAATTCAACAAATACGACTAATTTAGTTCCTAAAGAGGATTATTTTAATAAGTACAGAAATATGAGTGTGCCTGTAACAATACTTACTCCTCAATTGGTGAATAATAGTTATATTATTAAAGGGCTAGTTAATCCAAATTCAAAGGTTATAGTTCAATATGATGGAAAAGATTATACAACAACTTGTAATAGTGCAGGTAAATTTACTATATCATTCCCTAAAGGTGAGAGTAGTATAGCTAAAATATATGCAGAGACACCTGAAAAAACAAAAGGTTATGTATCAGTATTATCTCTTAGTAAAGCTTTCATTGAAAATAATAAATCCTTTAGTGTAGTATCTAATAACGGTGCTGGGGGAACTTTAGCTGTATTAAGTATGACTCCAGAAGGAACAATAAATTTTGTATCAACTGGTGGAAATCCAGATTGGGAAGCTAAAGGAAATCAATACTTCATGAATATGAAAGTAAGTAATCCTGAAGGTAAAGTAATATTTAAAGAGGATATATATCAACATAGTAATTTTAATGAGGCAAAAGAATTTCTACAACAAAAGAAGCTCCCAATAGGTACTATAATTACATTTGATGCACCTACATCTAATACTGAAATAGCAGTGAATTATAGTGAGATGAATAAGAATAAAGGTAACTTAAAACCAACAATTGCAGATGATCTTCAAGAATGGAATATTGTTGTTACTAAATATGGGTTAGAATATGTGCAAAAACCTACTTTAGATATAACAACAAACACAAAGACCCTTGATTTAAATGCTATATCAGGTTCTCAAGTTGAACTTACAATTGGTAATAAAACTTATAAAGAGAATGTTGGTGCAGATGGTAAGGTAAGTATGAAATTGCCTGAAAATCTTCAAGTTGGAGAAAAGGTTATTTATAAAGATAGTATAGGTTCAAGAACTTTAATTAATGAAACTACACAAATATATGGAGTTAATTCTACTTTAACTATAAATAATGTTTGGAAACAACCTTTAGGTGCTATTAAGTTTAATTATGAAAATTATAAAATTCAAGTACAAGGTGGATGGAGTGAAGTTAATCCTTATTTATCAGGAGAAGCATTTAAGTTAATCTTAGAAAATAAAGATGGACAGGTTATAAAATCATTTACCGCTAATGGTGGAGTATATATAGGAAGTGATTTAACTAATACATTTAATAATGTTGATTTTAAAGTTGGTGATAAGTTCATAATAGAATATAAAGCATCATCACAATTATCAATTAATAAAATTATGACACCACAGGGTATAAGTCAATATGATATTAAAAAGCCAACAACTATTTATATAACTAAAGATGGATTATCTTTAATTAAGCCAAAAGAAAATGAAATAAATGAATCAGAGCTTAAGAAGGACATAGCAAAAGGACAAAGTGTTATAAATAGTGGAGATTATACACCAGATTCAGTAAAAGCTTTAGAGAATGATATAAAAGACGGAAAAGCTTTATTAAGTAATCCGAAAGCTACTCAAAGTGAAGTAAATAATGATGCAAATGCTATAAATAAAGCAATAGAAGGATTAGTAAAGAAAGCTAATACAGAAGCTTTAGAAAAAGCAATTAAAGAAGGAACAACTGATGTAAATAGTAAAAAGTACACAACTCAATCAGTAGAATCTTTAGAAAAAGCAATTGAAGAAGGAAAAACTTTATTAAATAATCCAAATGCAACACAAGAAGAAGTAAATAATCAAGTGGATGTTATAAATAATGCTATTAAAGGATTAAAAGAAAATAAACCTGCTAAGAAGGTAGAAAAAGTTAATGAATCAGAGCTTAAGAATGATATAGCAAAAGGACAAAGTGCTATAAATAGTGGAGATTATACACCAAATTCTGTAAATGTTTTAGAGAATGCTATAAATGCTGGAAAGAGTGATTTAACTAACCCAAACTTAAGTGAAAGTGAAGTTAATAATGATATTAAAGCTATTAATACAGCAATTGGTGCTTTAAAGACAAATGAAACAGGATTAAAAGGTGATATAGCGAAAGCTGAAGCTCAAATAGGAAGTGAAAAATATACACCTGATTCAGTTAAGATTGTTCAACAAGCATTAGAAAATGGAAGACAAGTTTTAAGTAATTCTAATGTAACACCTGAAGAAGTTCATAATGCTGAAAATAGAATAAATAATTCTCTTAAATCTTTAGTAGATAGAGCTAATGCTTCAGAACTTAAAAAACTTGTAGGAGTTGCTGAAAAAGCTATAAATAGTGGAAAGTATACAAAACAATCTGTTCAATCTTTAGTAAATGAAGTAAGTAGAGCAAAAGTTTTATTAGAAAATTTAAATGCAACACAAAATGAAATCAATAATGAAACAAGTGCTTTAGAAAATGCTATAAATGGATTACAGGTAAAACCAACAAGTTCAGAACCTAATGGTGAAAAAACTAAGGTTAGTCCAGTGCAAAATCCGACAAGCAATGTAGATACTTCAAAACTTAAGAACGCTATAAAATTAGGAGAAAGTTATATAAATAATAATAAATATACACCTAATTCAATAGAAAACTTAGAGAATGTAATAAATTCTGCTAAAGAGTTATTAAGTAATAAAAATATTACTCAAAATGAGGTTAATAAAGAAGTAGAAGCTATAAACAATGCTATAAATGGATTAAAAGATAATAAAGTAAAAGAAAGTAATACTGTAAGTAAGGATAAAAAAGAGTCAGATACAAATACAGGAAATAAAGAAAATAATAAAGTAAATAATGATAAAAAAGTAAGTAATGTAAATAATGAAGACAACAAAAAGAATCCAGTTAAAGTAGTACAACCTAAAAAGATTATTAATAATGATAATCCAAGTACAAAGAAAGTATCAGTAAATAAATCAGAGATTAAGAAGTTAATAGAACAAGGTGAAAATGATATAAATAGTGGAATTTATACACCAGATTCAGTGAAGTCATTACAAAATGAAATAAATGCTGGTAAAAAGCTATTAGATAATTCTAATGGAACAAAAGCAGAGATTAATAATGTAATTAATTCTATAAATAAAGCTATTAATGGATTAAAGGTAAATAAAACTGGATTAAAGAATGATATAGCTAAGGCTAAATCAGAAATACGTAATAAAAAGTATAGTGAGAGTTCAATCAAAAATGTTGAAAAAGCAGTGAGTGAAGGAGAGAATATCTTAAATAATCCTAATTCAACTCCATCAGAAGTTCATAATGCTCAAGAAAACATTCAAAAAGCAATAAATCAACTACCTCATACAGGTCTAAGTGATAGTTTAAAAGTTGATAGTGGTACTTTAGGAATATTCGGAACTATGGCAGCTCTTTTAAGTGCATTATTTATCTTTAGAAAGAAAAAATAAGTGATTAAAGATTAATTTGAATTAATTAAAATAAACTTATTTTGTTAATTATAAAATAGACTACGCAAATAAATAGGAAATGTAAATTTAGCATTAACTATTTATAACTTGCGTAGTCTTTTCTTTTTGGTATATAATTTTAATATTTTATACTAATTAATTTTAATAAAAGTAGATTGTTGAATTAATGTAGAAATAGGAATTTTTACTTGATATTTTATTTATTTTGTAAAGGTTGAATAGGTCCTAGAGTTTGATATTGCATAGAACCGATTATACCATCATACTCTACAATGGCAAATGTTGAATAGTAGAAGCCATTAATCTTTTGTCCATGAATAATAGTATGTTCATTTATGTGAATCTCCCCACCTTTTTTTATCACATTAACTGTAGTACCAGGTTTTAGATTTAATGAATAACTACCCATGTTAAATTGTCTACTAATAGAAGGTTTGAAAACAATACCTTCTCCAGCTGGAGCAAAGTTTTGAACTTTGGCAGTTCCAATATAATGAACTTTTGGTAATTCTTCCTTAGAAGCACTTTGTAATAATTCTGTTTTGCTTTTAAGAGTGCCTATATTTAAATAAGCTTTAGGAATATATGTCTTAATTCCATTGTAATCAATTGCAACTGTATCAGCTAGACCTTGAGGTATTTTATCCTTTGAATAATATCTTGAAGGATCAGAAAGAATATTGAACTTTGTTCCAACAGGAATTTCTACAACTTTTTTTATGAAAATATTATGTTTAAAATAGCTATTTTCAGGAGCTAAATTAACTGGTGTTGTAATATCTTTAATAGTTCCTTGACCTAAGGGAATAAAGGTATTTGATTGGGCATATGAAGAGTTATCATTAGCTGTAGTTACTATATAATTTGGATTTTTTTTATTAATATTTTTAGTAAGATTTGCAGGAGGTGTAGTCTTAAGTACATATAAGGTTACCTTAATTTTTTTTGTTACTTTTGCAGGATTGGTAGCATTTTCCTTTTTTATATTATTTTTACTATTTACATAAACAGTTGAATTAACAATTTTAGGTTTATGTAATATCATAGCTCCACTAGCTGTAGCAGCTAAAGCAACTGCTAGAGAAACCCCTCCGATTATTTTTGCTTTCATGAATTTGAATCTCCTTTGTTTTTAGTAAGTTGTTGCTTTTATTATATTTTCTAGTTTTTATTGAGACAAAGAAATAAAAATGTAAAAATAATAATTAAAGAATTAAAAAAATATAAAAATGTTATTATAAGTTAAAAAAATAAAAGAAATAAAAAAGTAAATTTAAAATTAATAATCATTTTGAAGAAAAATTACCAAATATTTTACAATTGAGTTACAAATATTACTTTTTTTTATTGTATATAAGGTGTATAGTATGAATACAAAATTTTATTGTAATAATTCCGTCTTAAAAAAATTTAAGAAAAGAAGTCTTAGGTTACTAATAATCTTAATTGTTTAAAGAAATGAAAATGTAATAATTTAATGTAAAGCAAATTAAGGTAAATATATATGTAACTAATACGTAATAATTTTTTTATATTGATATTTTTAAAGTTTAGAAAAGAATTATATTATCTATTCTAAACTTTTATTATTTTGAGAATAATTTGAAATTATATCGTTTTATATATTGTAAGAGTTTTTAATTATTAAAATTTAAGGAGTAATGTATGTGGACAAGGGAAGATAATTATATAAAGAGACTAAAAAAAGGAAAGGAAGATGCATTAGAATTCATTGTTGATAAATATGTACCTTTAGTTAAAGGGATTACATATAAAGTACTTTTTAATGTAGGTAATGAAGGAGATATTGAAGAATGTATAAATGATGTATTTATAGCTGTTTGGAATAATTCGAATAAATTTATAGGGAATGATTTAGAATTTAAAAAATGGATTGGAACTATAGCTAAATTTAAAGCAATTGATTATTATAGGAAGTTAAATAGAAATAGGGAATTGGTTTTAGAAGAATTAGTAGATAAAAAAGATTCAAGTGATATTGAACATAAATTTTTATTAAATGAATATAGGAAGGAGATTTTAAAGCTTATAGATAATTTAGATGAACCAGATAGAGAAATAATTATATTAAAATTTTATTTGGGGATTAAGTCAGAGGATATAGGAAAGAGATTAGGATTAACCAAAGCATCTGTTGATAACAGAATATATAGAGCAAAAAAGAAATTAAGAGAATTTTATAAGGAAAAAATGGAGGTTATTTAAATGAGGGATATATATGAAGTATTTAATGAAATTAATATAGATGATGATGAATTAATAGAAGTAGAAGTTGATGAGTTAGAAAGAAGAAGAGTCAAGAAGAAACTAAAGAGTACAATAAATAAAAGAAGGAATAAAAAGAAAAGTGTTGCCGTAGCAGCATCAATTATTTCAATGATTTTTTTAGGAGGGTTATCTAGTTATGCTGAGGATATTCCTATAGTTGATGATATTTTTAAAGTATTTAGCAAAGAGAATGAAGGCTTTTATGATCAATATAAAAATAATTCTACCAAAATTGGAGTTACTGTAGAAGATAAGTGGACAGCGATAACCATAAATGAAGGTGTTTTTGATGGACATAATATAGATTTAACATTCACTATTAAAAGTAATAAAGATTTAGGAGAAAATATAAGTTTATTAGATAAATTAAAGGTGAAAGGTTATGAAAAGTCAGGGGGAACAGGACAAACAGAAATTAAAAAAGTTGATGAAAACACTTATGTTGGTCATATTAATTATTCCTTATTTAATTTCACAGGGGAAGAAGAAAGTATTGATGTTGATTTAAACATAAAGGGAGTAACTGATATAGAGTTAAACAAGGATGTGATAAGAGGAAAGTGGAATTTCAAATTGAAATTAAAAAACTTTAAGGAAAGAAAATTAGTAGATGTTGAAAGTTATAATAATGATGATATTATGATTAATTTTGGTAAATTAGAGATTACTAAAACATCAATGTTTTTAAGTTACAATCAGATAGTTTCTAGAGGTGCTAGGGATTATTGGAGTGATATAGAGGTTGAAATTGAAGTAAGGGATGATTTAGGAAATAGTTATATTATTCTTGATAATGGAGTAGAAGGTGATGATAAATTAAATAAGACTTATAGAAAAACTATAAGTGCTGTGAAAGAAGAAAGTAAAAAACTATATATAACACCAATTGTAACATATAAAAAACTTAGAGAGGTAAATAAGAAAGAAGAGAGGAACTTTGTAGGGGAAACTTTTGAATTAGTTGAAAGAAAGGAAGAGGTTTTAAAAACAATTGAAGTTAATTTAATATAAGGTTTAATTTAAAAAGTTTCAAATTAAGGAAAAAATATTATTTTATAGTTGACAAATCTATTGAAAATGATTATCATATAAATATAGAAAAGAAAATGAAAATCATTTTCAATAAGGAGGGTAAATGAAATGAAAATAGTATATTGGACAAGCACAGGAAATACAGAGGAAATTGCAAATTTAATTGCAGAAGGACTAAGTAAAGAAAATATAAAGGCAGAACTTTTTAATATATCATCAGATAAAGTAGAAATAACAGATAGTGATTCAATAATAGCTCTAGGATGTCCTGCTATGGGAGATGAGGAGTTAGAAGAAGGAGAATTCAGAGTATTCTTTGATGAAAATAAATCTAAATTAAATGGAAAAAAAGTTATTTTATTTGGATCTTACGGATGGGGCGATGGAAAATGGATAAGAGATTGGGCAGAAGAAACTGAAGCTACAGGAGCTACTGTTGCATTAGAGCCATTAATGATTAATTATGCTCCTGATGATAAAGAGGAAATTATAAATTATGGAGTAAAAATAAGTAAATTAGCTTAGAATATCCCTCCCCTTTAGGATATTATTAAGATCTAAAATATTCAAATTTTTAACAAATAAATCATAGTAAGTATAGGACTTCTCACTATGTACTAAATTAAACAACACAGAAGATAAGACTATATCAATATGGAATTAATTCCAGTTTTGATATAGTCTTATTTTTTAGCTTAGTTCTATTTTATAGTTATTATAACCATAGTTTTTTAAAAGGTTTAGTAACATAGAGCCATTTATTAAGGTGATGGGTTTATTTTCTATAAATTCAAAGGAGGATTTTCCAAAATCACTGGTAGTAACTAGTATTCCTTTTAGAGCTCCTTCATGTTGTATAGTTCCATATAAATCTCTTACAGCTGTAGGAGATACTGTTTTATTATATCTTTTTACTTGTACAATATATTTGCCACCTCTTATGGGATCTGTACTAGTTATTATAACATCAGCGCCTCCATCTCTACTTCTTTTAGTAACTTCAACCTTAGAATTTTCATCAGAAAATTCTTTAGAGAATAGTTTTCCAATCAAATCTTCAAAAGCTCCCCATTCTAATGTAGCTAGATTTATTTTCCTATCTGTCACTTTAGATTTATTCTTAAGTTTCTTTGGTGAATTTTTTTTATTAATTGTTTTATTTTTAGACTTTTTCTTTAGATTATTTACTATAGAAACTAAATCTTTGTCAGTTAATTTATTTAAGTTTATTTTTTTTAATTCATTTTTAGATATAAGTACTTCATCAACTATTTTTTCTGAATCATCACTACTTGTAAAGAGTGTTAGGTTTATATGTGAAATAGTGTTTTTATAATCACAACTGAAGATGTAATTTAGAAGTTCAAGAACTATTTGAGCTTTAATATTATTATAAAAGGTTTTTAAAGTATTTTTATTCATCTTCTTAGGTATAGTTTCTTTTTTTGATTTTATATATTTATACTCAATAATTGAGGGAATTTCATCTATAGTTAAGATTTTAAAGTCAATAAATAATATTTTTTTATTATTATCAAAGTCAACCTTAAAATTTTTTTTATATTTAAAGCTATAGTTATGTTCCTTTAGAGCAAGAGAAAAGTACCTTTTTATAGAATTTTTATTATAACTTTCATAACCTAATTTTAAATTATTTATCTTGTTATTATGCTTATCTATTTTTTCTTTTGCTAAGGCCTTATTAACTTTATAGGTTTTAAGCTGTTTTTCTTTCTCTTTTTTTATCTTATTTTCAACTAAGTCTAGTTTTTTATTAGCTATATTAAGTTTATTTTTATGCTTTATATTTAAAGAATCTAATAGTTTGTCCAAGCCTTTAGAATTAGATAATTCCTTAATTTCTTTTTTTAACTCATGGCGTTCTTCTTTTAAGTTTAAAGGTGGATTGAAATGAAAGCTTTCAAATTCGAAATCTCTCATTAGAGAACTTAAATTAAACTTAGTTTTTTCTTTTAGAGAACTTGACAATATGTTTTTATATTTTTCTATTTCACTAAGAGCATTATTTGTTTTTTTCTTATTAAGAGATAGTTCTGTCTCTTCTTTTTTTGAAGTTTTATTTTTTATGTTTTTATCATAACACTTAACCATGTAAGTCTCCTTTAGCTTTTGTTAACAAGACTATTATACTGTAATAGTTTAGGTCTAATCAAAAATTTGTTTTATATGATGATTAGTGAAAGTTTATAATTTATAGAATAAATCAATCAGAATAGGAAAAAATATTATATAATTAAATTGAAATTTAATGTTAAGAGGTTTTGCTTAATATTAGATTTATTTAATGTCTAGAGAATGTAATAATTTATTATTTTATAAGCTAGAGGTAGACAGACATAGGTTTCTAAATAACGACCACTAAAATCCAGATAGAGTTAAAATTCTATCTGAGTTAAGTCTTAGTTTATTTAGAACATTAATTTGTAAGAGTAAGACAAGGGGATTTTTTATGGAAAGTAATTTATTTAAAGACGTAGAAAAACATTTATTAGAAGATAGGAAACCTTCAGAGTATATCAAAAGTATTCTTCATAAACTTAAAGGAAGTAATTTGGAGATAATTGTAGATTTAGAGAAGGTAGAACAAAATCCTGTTTATCATCCTGAAGGTAATGTTTTAAACCATACTTTATTAGTGGTTGATGGGGCTGCTATAGTAAGAGATTATGCAAAGGATAAAAGGGCTTTAATGTGGGCAGCATTTTTACATGATATAGGAAAAAAGAGGGCAACAAAAAGAATTAAAAATAGAATCGTAGCTTATAAGCATGATATATATGGAAGAAGTGAAGTTACTAAGTTATTAGATAGCTATGAGTTTTTAAATAATGAATTTAAAAATAAAGTAGAAAATTTAGTAGGATATCATATGCATGGATTATATATGACTAGAAATTTGCCTTTTGGTGATTTTGAAAAGATGGTAAAGAATGTTGAATTGCATGATATAGCTTTATTATTTTTTGCAGACAAAATGGGAAAAGGTGAGCGTGGTGAAAAAGAAATAAAGGAAATAGCTAAAGAAAGTATAAATATAGTAAAACAATTAGAAGAAAAATATAACGTAAATTTAAATGAAACTATAGATGTATTTGAAAAAATAATTGAAGAATATCGATAATTATTAACTATTTGTTTCTAAAATGTAAACTTTTAGTGTTAAAATTTACAGGGGGGGATAAATAGTTAAAAAATGGAGTGAGATATTTGAATAGTAAATTTAAAGGAATTATATTAATTATTATCTCCGCGCTTTGCTTTGCAGCAATGAATGGATTTATGAAAGGAGTAAAGGGAATTCCCTTAGGAGAAAAGGTTTTTTATAGAAATATAATGCTTTTTGTTGTATCTTTAATTATGATTTATAAAAACAAGTCTTCACTATGGGGAAGTAAAGGAAGTAGAATTGCTTTAATAGGAAGAGGAGCCTTTGGTACCCTTGGAATTTTAGCAGGATTCTATGCACTTCAACATATGATATTGCCAACAGAAACAATATTTGCAGATTTAAATATTTTCTTTATAATAATATTCTCATTTATATTCTTAAGAGAAAAAGTAAATATTATACAAATATTAGCTATAGTAGTAGCATTTTGTGGGATATTTTTCATAGTTCATCCAGGAAGTGACATGCCTTTAATACCTACTATAGTGGCAATAGTATCAGCTGCTTTATCAGGTGGTGCTTATACAATAATTCGTGGTATTAGAGCTAAGGAAAAATCTGAAACTATAGTATTTTATTTAGCTTTGGTTTCTTTATTTTTTACAGTGCCAGCAATGATGGTACATTATGTGCATGTTGATTTACACCAAGCACTTCTTTTATTTGGATCAGGATGTTCTATTGCTGGTGCAGAAGTAAGTGCAACTATGGCTTATAAATGTGCGCCTGGTAAAGAAATATCTGTATTTGGATATACTGAGGTTATATTTTCAGCTATAATTTCTTTATTTGTTTTTGGCGCATTACCTCAAAAGATACAATATATAGGTTATGCCCTAATAATAATAGGTGGAATTATTGTTTATTTCTATGATAGAAGTATTTATAGAAAACAAGCTGTACATTAAGATTTAATTTTTAGAAGAGCTATTTCATGATACTAATAATTTAGTATTTTGAGATAGCTTTTTTAATTTTAACTTCATATAATGAAGTAACTACTATTTGAAGTTAAGAGGTTTTGTTAATAAAAAAGTTAAATAAATTATTTAATTAATTAAAAATGTTAATATTTTATTAATAATAGACATAAAATTGTAACAATTTATAATTATAATAAAATTAGTTCATAAAAATAAAGTTAATTCAGCAAAAAAGTAGTATATTAGAGTTTATACAACTCAAAATATATTAAAAATATATATTAAATTTTAGGAGCTGAGCAAAAAATATGTTTAATGAAAACAAAAAGAAAATCTCGTTTAATGTTCTAGAAAGTACAGTATACTCCGGTAAAAGGGTTGTAGATATTCAAAGAGGAGTGGTATTTAAACATGGGGAATAGCACAATAATACTTATGATTGCTATAGTTATTTTAGCACTTATATTCGATTTTACAAATGGATTTCATGATACAGCAACAGTTGTTGCAACTTCTATAACAACAAGAGCTTTATCACCTAAAAAAGCTATTTTAATTTGTGCCATATTTAATTTTATTGGTGCTTTTACAAGTACTTCTGTCGCAAAAACAGTTGGACATGGAATTGTTAATAGTAGTAAAATGCCATTATGGATAATAATTTGTGTATTATTAGCTGCTATATTGTGGGATTTATTTACTTGGTATTTTGGTGTACCTAGTAGTTCAACTTGTGCAATAATAGGAGCATTAGTAGGTGGCGGAATAGCTATGTCTAATAATCTAAAAGATGTAGGTTGGTCTGTACTATTCAATAAATTTATCTTATGGATATTTATTTCTCCAGTAATTGGTTTTGTATTAGGATACATATTTATAGCTATCTTAAAGGTAGTTTTAAAAAATGTGAAACCAAGAAAAACAAATTTATTCTTTAGAAGAATACAAATACTTTCAGGAGCATTAATAGCTCTTAATCATGGAGCAAATGATGCTCAAAAGTCTATGGGGATAATAACCATGTCTTTAGTAAGTGGTGGATTTTTATCATCATTTAATGTACCGATATGGGTTATAGCTCTATGTGCCACAGCTATGGGATTAGGAACATCAGTAGGTGGTAAGAGAATAATTCATACTTTAGGAAATAAAGTAACAAAGATAGATCCTATGGGTGGATTTGTATCACAAATAGGCTCAGCAATAGTTTTAGCAATTGCAACTAGCATGCATGCACCAGTTAGTACTACTCAAGTTATGACAAGTTCAATAATGGGTGCAGGTTCTCAAAATGGAATAAAGAGAGTTAATTGGAGTGTTGCAAAAAATATAGTTTTAGCTTGGATTATAACAATTCCAGCAGCAGCAATCTTATGTTATATATTTGTTGAAATAGTAAGAGGTTTTATGTTTTTAATTTAATATAGTTTTCGTGACCATAGAAGTAATGTTTTACATTGTTTCTGTGGTTTTTTTATTAGAAAAATTTTATGAGGTAAAATAAATAATTATAAATTTCTTAGAAGTGGTTAATAATTAAATAGTGTATAAATAATGAAAAATATGTTAAGTTTAATATAGATTAATTAAGAAGGGTGTGTTTTTAATGAACAATGTATATAGTAAAGATTATGAAATAAATATTTATGATGTCAATTCAGATTTAAAGTGTAAGTTTTCAACTATAGTGAATTATTTATGGGATGTTGTTATGTCTCAAACAGAAGCACTAGGAGAGACTAAAAATGGTTTAATAAATCAATGTGCTTGGATATTATTAAAATACGATATAAAAATACATGAATATCCAAAATATAAAGATGTAATAAATGTTGAAAATAGAGTTGTTGGTGTAAAAAAATTCTATGGTGTAAGAGATTATATTATAAGAAATTCAGAAGGAAAAGTTTTAGCTGAAGGAAGGGCTATTGCACTTTTAGTAAATATGGAAAAAAGAAGACCTATGAGATTATTACCTGAGCAATATGAACTATATGGCATAACAGGAGATTTAGAAGAGGATATAGAACTTGATAATATAAAAGAAGTTGAGAATATAGAGTATTCAAGAGATTATGTTGTAAGATTTAGTGATATAGATTCAAATAAACATGTTAATAACTTAAAGTATATGGAAATGGCTATGGATACATTACCATTTGAATTTTTAAATAACCATGAACTTAGTGAAATAAAAATAGTATTTAAAAAGGAAACAACTTTTGGCGATACAATAAAAGTTTCAAGTGAATTAAAAGAAGAGGAAAATGGTCTTATAAGAAGTATACATTCAATGATTGGTAATAATGATAAATTATTAACTAAAGTAGAATTTGGATGGAGAGCATAGCTATATTTTATAGAAATAAGCTTAAAGAAAATAACTGCTAAGTTTGATGTAGTAGGAACGAGCAGTCCGTATAATTATGATAAGTTAAGATTTTAATCTGTTAAATCATTATTAGTATTTTAGATATAGAAAGATTCATAAGTTATAAGTGAAAAATTTGATTAAAGAAGCAAGGCTAGAAAATATAAATTATAAAATTTATAAAACCTCTTCACTTAGAGTTGACTCGAAGTAGTAGAATTTATATGAAGAAAGAATTTAGAGGGGTGAGGGGGATTTATGAAAAAAACATTATATTTAATGAGACATGGTCAAACTTTATTCAATAAAATGAGGAAAATACAAGGTTTTTGTGATTCACCATTAACTGAGGATGGTATAAAACAAGCTCAAAGGGTAGGAGAATATTTTAAAAATATTGATTTAGATCATTTTTATTCTTCCACATCTGAGAGATGTTGTGATACATTGGAATTAATCACAGAAAATAAGCCTTATATAAGATTAAAAGGGCTTAAAGAAATGAACTTTGGTGCTTATGAAGGGGAAAGTGAAGATTTAAATCCAAAAAGACCAGAGGATTATGAAACATTTTTTGTACCTCATGGAGGGGAATCTATAGATGAAGTTAGAGATAGAATGGTAAAAACATGTACTGAAATAATGGATAAAGAAGATCATAATATTGTACTTGCAGTATCTCATGGAGGAGCTTGTTATCATTTCTTAAGAGCATGGCAAGATCCAAGAGAAGAACTTGAAAAGGGTTTTGGAAATTGTTCTATTTTTAAATATGAGTATATGGATAAAAGTTTTAAATTAGTTGAGGTCATTAGACTTGAATTTTAGTGAAATTTGTGGTACAAAAGCTATGGAAGAAGCTTGTATAATGGGAAAATCCATTAAATAACAAAGGGAATAGTAGAAAATTAATTGAGAGAAATATTATTTAAAGAAATGGGATGTATGAAATTTATAGATACATCCCATTTTGCTTTACTAAATCATATAGAGGAGAATCTATTTAGAGTTTGTATTTTTGTAAATGCACTTAATTCAGGTAGAGTTCTGACTCCATCTGAATGTTTAGTCAAAGTTATCTAGAGGCGTGAGGCATATAAAGATACTAATAATATAATTTTAAAGAATGCTTTGATATATTATCTTTTTAATTATTGTGAGATACATTATCATTAATCAATTCCATGAAGGTGTCTGGAGTTACAATTCTAACTTGAGGATTTTCATTTAGCTTTCTTATGGCATCATTAACATTATCCATAGTATTGCTCCAAACATGAACATAAACAAAACTATAGGAATTAGGGTCTTTTATATCTGTATAGCCTAGTTTAATTCTTTCATTAATATTCTGAATAAGGTCATTTTCACTTTCTAATCCCCACCAAAGTAAATCACGACAAGATACCACAGGCTTATTATTAGACCAAACTATTTTTCCTTTATAGCTATTGTTTTTTTCGTAATTAAGATAAAGTAAGCCTTTTATATTATTATGACAAGTATATTTATCCCAAAGATTTATATTATCTAGAGCTTCATCATCTAATATAAGAACATAATTTTGATCAACTTTTTTCATATAATCATTTAGTATAGAAGTATAACTATTTAATTTATTTAAAGGAAATTTACTAGGATACATATATCCATTTCCAGAAGGAGCAGTGACAAAGTTATCAAAATATTTAGAGGAACTAGCACTTTGATAATATCTATTAAATACTGTTGGAGCTAAGTAATAAATAGCTTGATTTATGGACCAACCTAAGTTAAAAGTACTTCTGTAAGGAGAACCGAAGTAGTTTTTAGAATTGTAATTACTACCGAGCATCCATTGTTGATTATCACCATCAGACATAATAAATGTAACATAATGGACTCCATTTTCACCTTTATAGTCATTATTTCTTTTTTGTTGTTGTGGTAAAGAAGGAAAAGAGCTTAATACAGAAAGATTATAAGACCAATCAGCAGCAACCATATCAACACCATAAGTGGAAGCTATTGTTACATTGGTATGTTCATCAGGTCCCCAGCCTAGACAATGTCCATTTTCATCCATAGATTTAAAAATTGATTCTCTTAAAGAGGGATTATTTACTTCATCTTCATAAAAAACTAAAGATTTAGATGTTATAGCATAATCTCTTAGAGCCATGAATTTATCAGGAGAAATTTCTATAACTGTTGAGTGATTTAATCCTGAGTTCCAAAGATTTTTAAAAGCCCAATATTTATCTGTACTTCTACAATCCTCAATTAAGGTTTTTATTCCACATTCTTTTACTTTATACTCTATAGCTTCATCTATAGCTAAAGAATTTTTTAAAGAAGCAAGGGTACAAGCGTTATTTATAGATGGGGGATTAAAGGTAGAGTATAATACATATCCATCTACATAAGAATTGAATTTCTTTAATAATTTCCAAGGGTCTTTTATTACTTTATATTTTACATTGTAATTATATTTTAAATCTTCAAGCCATATTTTATAATCTGGTTCTGAATCACTAAGAATATAAATTTGGTCATGGGATTTACTAGCTACTATGCCCTGAAGAGTAGCAATCATTGATTGTTCTGCTTTGGTCATATTGCTGTCTGAAATAACATATAGTTTTTTGGGAATTAAGGAATTTTTAATATAAGAACTAGAGCTTTGCAGATTATTTTCAAAATTACATGAACTATCAGCAAAAGAATATTCCTTAAATAAGAAAAAAAGTATTGGTATTAAGAAAATAATAATAGAGAGTTTAATATATTTTTTCATTTGTACACACATCCTATAAATATAATTAATAAATAGGATTAGCTATGTTAAGTATTTATATTCAAATTTTCTATACGTATCTCATGTCTTAATGTAGAGAATTTCAGTATACCAATCGAAATGACTAACTGCTTTGAAAATGTGAGGATGAAATTGTAAAACTCAGATTTACTTTAATGAATTAATGATGTTATTCTTTTTTTCATTATCAGCATCAAGTACAATAAAACCTGCTGCAACAGCCAGTGAAAAGATACTATTATGTTTACCTAAGGGATTTGTTACAATAGAATACACTATAAATACTGTACAAATTAACAATACAGCTAATATAATACCCCGCAAAATTTTTTATTTTTAAACATTTGTATAACCTCCGTTAATTCAAAATTTTACCTTTCTATATTCGTATTATATCATTCACAAATAGGCACTACAACGAAAAATAATATAGCACCTTATTTTTCAAGTGCTTTTATTATTTAAAGAACTTCTTTACGTAGGTGAGTAGTTATAAATGATAAGCCTATCTCTATATAATATCTAAATTCAATATCTTCAATCCAACATTTCTTAACATAGAAGAAGAAGGGGATGTCTTACAATGCCATAATTTAGTATTGTGAGGCGGTTCTTTTACTTCAGCTGATTTTTATGCACGACAAATAAAGGTATCAAAGATACCTTTGGATAAATATAGAAGAGTATTAAAATAAGTGCTTTTTTAATCTACCTGTTTCTCTTTTGCTAATATAATTGAGTATATTATGTGCTAATGAAATTAATAAAAATTGCGTTTAAACGTTTTTTAATCCTCTATATGAAAATCTTCTAAACTTTCTACTTTCTTTTATTAATTCAAATACACACTCAACTTGGATTGATCTGTTTGTCCTAAGTTTAATACCATATTCAGATTTTATGTCTTCATTTGATACTTTTCTCATTAATTGAAATTCTTTATTTACTTGAATAGTTTTATTTCTATTAGTTTTTTACATAATGATTTAAATTCACAATTGCTACAATCTTCTGCTTCATAAACATCTACAGGATATTCAAAAACACTTTTATTCTTGCGGTTCCCCGTATATTTATAATTTAAAGTTACATTATTAGGACATATGTATTTATTACCTTTAGAGCTATAAGTCATATTATCAATATTGCCTATTTTAGTTTTATAATTTTTTTTCCTTATTTCATAATTACTAGGTTTAATATATGACTTATAGCCATTTTTATTTAGATATCTATAATTTTTTAAACTTTCATAACCTGCATTGGCAACTATATTTTTATATTTATGATATTTAGATGTATCTTCTAAAGATGGAATTAACGTATTAACATCTGTTCTTTCTTGAGAAGCCATAAAATTTACTATATATCTAGAAGCAATTCCTATTTGTATATTGTAAGCCGGTTTTAATTGCCCATTTAACATGTGATTTTCTTTCATTCTCATAAATGTGGCTTCAGTATCTGTTTTAGAAAAACTATTTCTTTTTCCTAAGATTTTTTCATAAGTGCAATACCTTTCAAGTTTTTCTATATATTCAGTTATTATTTCATATTCTCGTTGAACCGGTGATTTTCTTTTTCCCTTGCCATAAACAAATTTTATAGCTTCATTACTTATCTTTTATTTTAAATATTTTTCAAAAATTGATAGGCAATATAAATAATCATCGTTAACCGAAACTCCATAAAGTAAAAAATAATTTTTTATCTTTTCTTGTAATTTTTCCTTAGATTTCTCTATCGTTTTTCTCCATACAAAGGAATATTTATTAGCATATACTTCTATTTTAGTGTCATCAATGAAGATATTTTTAAAGTTAATTTAATCAATAGATGAAAGAAATTAATAAACTTACTAAGTATTTTCTTTATAAGTAGAGAAATCTTTTTTATAAATCTGCATATTGTATTTCGTGTAAGTGGTTTTAAATTTTTTAATAACTAAATAAAATCTAAATTTCGTTTACACGCATCTTCTATTTTTCTACTAGAATATATTCCTTTCATGTAAGCATAAACTATTATTTTTAGCATAGTAAGTGGTTCTACCGCTGGATTTCTCCCTTTTTTGTAGATATTACTTAATTTCTTATTTTTGAATTATTAATAGAGCAATTTAGCGTTCTCACCATACAATTTTTATCTAGAATATTTTCTGTATTTATGGTTAAATTTATATCATAGGTTTTGTTTGTTTTTTGCATAATTATATTTTAAACAAAATCTATAAAAAGTCGGTTAAACGCAAAAAGGGGATTGTCTTCAAATTTATAATATACATTTCTTTTTTATTATAGATAACTATATTTACTTTTTATAATCAATAATTGGATATTTTAACTATAATTTAATAATTTTTTTCTTTTACCAATGTATTTACTTTTTCAAGTCGCTTTATAGATGAATCAAAATTATTTAATAATATTCCCATATAAAGCATATCTACAATCGCTAATTGTGATATACGTGAAACCATTGTTTCACTATAAAATGTTGTTTCTGTATCTCCAGTATAAAAAATAATATCTGCATATTTAGAAATAGCCGCAGCCCTAAAATTTGTTAGTGCAATTGTCTTGGCACCAGATTCTTTTGCAATTTTTAATACATTGACTGTATCTATGGTATTTCCAGAATGAGATATTGCAATTGCAACATCTTTCTCAGTTAAGTGACTTGCATAAATTTGTTGTACATGATTATCTGGATATGACCTGCAATTTAATCCTATACGAATTAATTTATTCATTATATCACTTGCTATACTTCCCGAATTCCCCACTCCATATACATCTATGATATTAGCATTAGATATTAACTCAATTGCTTCTCTATATTTTTTAAAGTTAATCAATTTTAAGGTATCCTCTAATGCTTTTATTGTAATTCCTATCATCTTTTGTGGTATATCTTCTAATTTTTCATTTTTATCAATATGCAAGTCTACTAACACATTACGTTCACCTTTTTCTGATACAGATTCTTTACCCCATTCTTTCATTAAATTCATTTTAAATTCACTATATCCAGTAAATCCTATTTTTTTTACAAATCGAATAATAGTCGGTTCACTTAATCTTATCTCTATAGATAATTTATTTAATGACATCGTTGATATAGAATAACCATTTGACAAAACAAAATCTGCAACTTTTTTCTCTGAAGGACTTAAAATATTATATACATTCTTTATTTTTTGTTCATATGATTCATTATTTTCCAAATTATACACATCCTTAATTTTAATAGTTTTATTAATTATATCTCATTATTCAATAGTAAAACTACAAAAATTATGGTTGGTATTATTTTTTATATAAATATAAAATAATTTATTTTCTATAACAAAATATCGGTAGTCCATTTTTCATTTTTTATCTAGTTCTCCTTCAATTAAAGGATTTATATATTTAAGAAAATCACTATGTATATCGGTACCATTTATCGTTATCCAATCTTTTGGAAATAGCTTTTTATGATTACAAACACACTTCACATCAACTAGAACGAGTTTTTATTTTTAATCTATCTTTTATTATAGTTTCTAAGTATTTAGCATATACAGTCAAATTTTTATGACTAAATATATCTTTATTTAAACTACCATTATATTCACAAATAAATTTCCCATTATTATCTCTTATATTTTCTGAAACACAAACAACTATATTTTTATCTTCTTTCAACTTTTCTTCCAATTATGCTATATTTTTAACATTAAAGGGTATTTATATAAAATAAATCAACTTTGGATTATCAGATTTATATTTTCTTGAACGTACAGTGCTAGCTGTAAGCCATCCAGTATACATTCCTATAATTTCTATAATAATTACAGATTGAGTATTATAAACTTCAGAATCTAATGAAATCTCTCTTACAGATGTAGCAACATATTTTGCTCTCTTCTAAATTCTGGTGTATGGTCTGTGATTACTAAATCATTATCTATCGTTTTTGGAGTACCAATAAAAGAAATACGTTCACCAATTAAGTATTGAATATTGAAATAATTTATGTACTGTATCCATAGAATCATTTCCACCTATGTACAGTACATATTTTATATTCATTTTTTTTAATTTTGAAAATAATTTTATATATATATTATCATTAAAATTATCCAGTAATTTATATCTACAAGACCCAAGAAAAGCAGCAGGAGTCATTTTTAAATATTCAATTTCTGGTATGTATTTTTCAAAATCAATAATATTATCTTTTAAAAATCACTCTATCCTATTTACCATTCCGTATAATTTATTAAACTTTTCCGAATTTCTTTTACTTTCTTTAATGATTCCATATAGACTAGCATTAATTACATTAGTTAGTCCAGCTGATTGCCTTACAAGAATATTTCTTAACATAAAATCCTCCTTAAATAGTTTTTCTACAAATAATTATTGACAAAGTAGTAAAACTACAATAGAATTTAAATCAAAGGAGGGTGTTTAAATAGTATTTTTTTTAATTTTATAAATACTAAATTTAAAATTAAACACTATAATGAAATATGAAACCAACAAAAAAAGCTATTGAAATGACACTAGAAGAATTAGGTTCTTATATTGACCAATCGGTTTTAAAACCTGAATTTACCCAAGAAGAAATAAAAAAATATATTCAAGAGGGTATAGACTACAAATGCAAAACTGTTTGTATAAACCCATCATCAATTGAAATAGCAAAAGAGTTAACAAAAGGTACAAAAACAGGTATATGTGTAGTTTGTGATTTCCCATTTGGTACATCAACTACAAAATCCAAAGTTATTCAAGCTGAAGAATGTTGCTCTTATGGTATTGAAGAATTAGATATAGTTGCTAATTATGGGTGGATTAGAAGTGGACTTTGGGATAAAGTTAAAGAAGACATTAAAGCAGTTGTAGATGTATGTCATAGATATAATGTTATCGTTAAAGTTATTTTTGAAACAGATGCATTAAATGTTGAGCAAGTAAAAAATGCTACTGAAGCAGCAATTTCAGCAGGCGCTGACTTCATTAAAACATCAACTGGCTTCCTAACTGGTTTCGAAGGAAAAGGAGCAACACCAGAAATAATTCAGATAATGATGGATACTGCTAAAGGACGTTGTAAGGTAAAGGGGTCTGGTGCAATAAGAACACAAGAACACTTTTTAAAATTAATTGACATGGGAATTGACCGTATGGGAATTGGATATAAATCAACTCCAATAGTTTTAGGTATCTCAAATAAAGAATTAACTAATAAAGATACTTACTAATAATAAAGATTCCTCAACATTAAATTTTTTATTGCGTTGAGGAACTTTATATAATATTTAATTATCCAATTTTAGTAAAAATCGCACTTATTTATAGTACGGTTCTACGTTTATTAATTAGTACGTTCTACATAAGGTGCGTAGATGTAACCAAGGTCTCCATTAGTTAATCTTACATGATAAAATTCATTAACTTCTCCTAGAATTTGAACTTGTGTTCCAGGTGTAAGGTCATATCCACTAGAAGATGATGATGGAGCACTATGAAGTTTAGCATGATAGTAGCCAGTTCCTAATTTTTTTACAATACCATTACCCTCTATAGTATTTGAATTATTATTGGTGTTGCTAGAAGCTTTTTTAGAAGTGTCAGTTACACTTTTATGTTGTGCTTTTATTGTATTAGATTGTGTTGTCTTCTTGTGAGAAGAATTAGATTTTTGTATAGTTGAATTATTATTATTATTATTATTATTATTATTTAAAATATCTGTATTGTTTGAAACTGTTTTATTTTCTTTAGATGTTGATGTTTCTTTTATTTTATTAGAATTTGTTATAGTATTATTTTGATTAATTGAACTTTCTGCAATATATTCATCAAATATATAACCTTTAACACCATTAACATTTACTTGATACCAGTTTCCTATTTTCCCTGTAATAGTTAGATTAGTGTTGTTAGTTAAATTAGTTAAAACTTGAGAATCCATAGTTGCATTAGCTCTAACATGGAGAATTGTTGAAACATTAATTACAGATCCTTTTCTATTTGTTTTTACAAGGTTTTCTCCTACAGCACTTGTAATATTTTTTATATTGGAATTTGCTAAGTATCCTGTTTCACCTGTTTCTTGAACTGTAACAAATGTTTTTTCATTAGAGCTTTGTCCTAAAGTTAACATTTCTCCCACTGAAACATATCCAATTACTTGTCCATTTGCGTTAGTTAAAGATAAATCTCCATTTCCATTAATTACGCAAGCATGTCTAGAATTAACTAATAATCTTACATTTTTTACATTAGTAGCAGTTGAAGATGTTTGTGTATGAACTACTCCTAATCCCATGCTTCCTATTAATCCTAGCCCTAATATTAGACTTGATAGTTGAATTTTTTTCATGATATTAATCTCCTTAGTGATTGTATTTTATTTAACAAGATGAATATTAGCATAACATAATCAATTTGCAAAATATATGCAGCTGATTTATTTGAAAATTTTTATGGTAATATATTGAAGAATATTAAAGATATACTGTAAATGATGTGAATATATTATTAATTAATTAGAAAAAAATAGATATTAAAAATTTTTATGAAAATCAAAATTTAATAAAAAATCTTTTATTATATCGATATTATTATTTTTATAATTAACTTTAAAAAATTATATTTGCAATAGAAAAATAATAACATAATTGCAAAATAATAATAAAGTTTATAGAATAATTTTTTGTAGATTTCTTCTTAATAATTTTTAATATTTAACCTGTTAAATTTTAATTTTTAAGTTTTATACTTATTTTGAAGTTAAGAAAAAGTTTTTACTATAATGGTATGTTTAAATTAAGTTATTAACTTTTCATATTAGTTTTAATGGGGGAAATTATGAATTGGTTTGCAGAGAAAATATTAAAGTATAAAAAAATTATTTTAACAATTTTTTTAGGATTATCTATAATTAGTATCTTTTCGATGTCAGCTGTAAATATTAATTATAACATTTTGGATTATTTACCAGAGGATTCGAGTTCTACTAAGGCTATAAATATAATGGATGAAGCTTTTGATAAGAAACCACCCAATGTAAGGGTTCTTGTTGAAAATGTATCTATTCCTGAAGCTCTTTCTTATAAAGAAAAAATAGAAAAGGTAAAAGGTGTAAAAGAGGTAACTTGGCTTGATGATAGTGTTGATATAAAGCAACCAGAGAAGTTTATCAATAAGAGTGATATTGAAGGATGGTATAAGGATGGAAATGCCTTATTTACTGTTCTTGTGGATGAAGGTGATTTATCAACGCCTCTAAATACTATAAGGGATATTATAGGAGATAAAGGTTCTATGTCTGGATCAGCAGCAACTATAGAATATGCTCAATCAACTACTCTTAAGGAAATTGCAAAGGTAATGGCTATAGTAATCCCTATAATATTTTTAATACTTATTATAAGTACAAGCTCTTATTTTGAACCAATATTATTTATGCTTACTATAGGAATATCAATATTAATAAATTCTGGAACAAATATATTTTTAGGGGAAATATCCTTTGTAACTAAGGCTACAGCAGCGGTTTTACAATTAGCAGTTTCTATGGATTATTCAATATTTTTACTTCACAGGTTCTCTGAGTTTAGAGAAGAAGGGCTTGATGTAAAAGAGGCGATGTTAGAAGCTATGAAAAAATCATTTAGTTCAATATTTGCTAGTGGACTTACTACTATGTTAGGATTTTTAGCTCTTATGCTTATGAGATTTAAAATAGGTCCTGATATGGGACTAGTATTGTCTAAGGGGATTATATTTAGTTTATTATCAGTAATGTGCTTATTGCCAGTTCTCACTGTATATACCTATAAAATTATTGATAAAACTAAGCATAGATCATTTTTACCATCCTTTAGTGGATTAAGTAAAGTAATACTTAAAGTTGGGAAACCAGTGTTAATTATAATTGCTATTATAATAATACCTACCTATATGGCACAAGGAAACAATAAATTTACCTATGGAGCGTCATCTATGACCAGTGGAGAAGATACAGAAGCTGGTAGAGAAGAAGCTAAAATAAATAAACTATTCGGAAAGTCAAATCAATTGGTATTGCTTATACCATCTAATGATCCAGCGAAGGAAAAAGAACTTGTAGAAGAATTAAAATCTTTAGATAAGGTTTCTTCAATAACAGCTTATGCCGAGACTGTAGGAACTGAAATACCAGAGGAGTTTGTACCAGAGAGCACTTTAAAGCTTCTTGTTTCTAAAGGCTATAGTAGAATTCTTTTAGACTTAAATATGGAAGAAGAAAGTGATATTGCCTTTGAAATTGTTGAAAAAATTAGGGCGTTAGGAGAAAAATATTATGGTAAAGACGCATATTTAGCAGGAGCAAGTTCTAGTGTTTATGATATGAAAAATGTCGTTATATCAGATAATAAGATAATCAATATAGCATCAATTTTAGCTATAGGTTTAATAATTTTATTAACCTATAAGTCTTTATCTTTACCAATTTTATTACTTTTAACTATAGAATCTTCTATATGGATAAATTTATCATTCCCTTATATTGAAGGGGTTAGCATAGCTTATATAGGTTTTATGGTCATAAGTTCTGTTCAATTAGGAGCTACAGTAGATTATGGAATACTACTAGCCAATAGATATATAGAGAACAGAGAGAGTTTAAGCAAAATTAATGCAGCTAAGCAGACAATTATGGATACTACAGGATCTATATTAACATCAGCTTCTATATTGACAAGTGCTGGATTTATTTTAGGAAAAATTTCAACTAATGGAGTAATCGCAGAAATTGGAATGTTACTAGGGAGAGGAGCTGTTTTATCAGCTATATTAGTCTTATTCTTTTTACCTATGTTACTTGTAATATGCGATAAAATAATCGAAAAAACAACTTTAAAAACTTCATTTTATAAGGGGGAATAGAAAATGGAAAAAACTATTAAATTTATAATACCAATGACTATTACAGCAGCTATGTTAGGAAATATTACAGCTTTAGCAGAAGGAAATAATTATAAAAAAGATGAAATAGTTTATATAACTTTAGATAATAAGGGAGATACTGAAGGTGCCTATGTTGTTAATAGTTTTAATCTAGAAAAAGGAGGAGATTTAGTAGACTATGGAGAATATGTAGAAGTGAAAAATATATCAACTACAGATGAAGTGAAATATAATAATGGTGAAATTAATGCAAGTTTACAAAAGGGAAAATTTTATTATGAAGGAAGTCTAAAGGACAAGAATATTCCATGGAATATAAATTTAAAGTATAAGCTAGATGGAAAGGAAATAGCTCCTGAAGATTTAGGTGGAAAAAGTGGAAAACTAGAAATAGAACTAGATGTGAAGAAAAATCCTAATGTTGATGAAATATTTTTTAATAATTATGCCCTTCAAATATCAATGGCACTAGATACGGAACTTTGTAAAAATATAGTGGCAGATGGGGGAACTTTAGCAAATGTAGGCGCAACAAAAAGCATAACCTATATAAAGTTTCCAAGGGAAGAAAAGACTTATAAGATTACAGCTGATGTAACAAATTTTGAGATGGATCCTATATCAATAAATGGAATAACTATGGGAATGGATGTAGAAATTGATGGTAAGGATGAGATTATAGATAAAATGGATAAGCTTTCAGGGGGAATAAATGATTTAGATAAGGGGGCAAAATCCTTAGAAAATGGAACTGCTCAATATAAAAAAGGTGTTGATGAATTATCTAAAAAGACAGGTGAACTTACAAAAGGTGTTAGTGATTTAAATAATGGAGCTAAAGAATTAGAAACAGGAATAGGAGCTATTAAAAATGGAGTAAATGACTTAAGCAATGGAGTAAGCAATCTTGCTGATGGTTCTAATAATTTTAAGACACAATTAGATAATTATGCAGCTACATTAAACAAATTAGAAGGTGTAGCAAATTCATTTAGTTCAGTTATACCAGCAGAGCAGATGAACCAAATAAAATCTGTTATAAAGGGAGCAAATGACTTATCAGCAGCTTATAATCAAATAAATAATGGCATTGGAAATATTAGTGCAGGTGCAAGTACCTTAAATAAATCTATGGATGAATTACAAAGTGGAGTAAGTGGGCTTTCAGCAGGAACAGGTGCATTAAATGATGCAACAGGAGCATTTAAGAGTGGAGCTAATGCTCTTTCAAATGGAATAAAGGATATAAATGATGGGGCTAAAGCTATAAAATCTGGAACTGGAGAATTGGCTAGTAAAACTGGAGATATACCAGATGAAGTTAATAAAAAAATAGATGAAATGATGGAAAAGTATTCTAATAGTGATTTTAAACCTAAATCCTTTGTCTCTGAAAAAAACACCAATGTAGGGGCGGTACAATTTGTTATAAGAACTAATGCTATAGAAAAAAAAGAAACTGTTCAAGAGAATAAGGAAGAAGAAAAAAGTGAAACATTCATTGATAGAATAAAGGCTATATTTAAAAAATAATAAAAATGTTTAAGGATGTATCAAAATAATTAAGGGAGATACATCCTATCTACATATAAATAAATATATAATTTAAAGTTAATTAGTGTTGAGGTGGTTACTTTGGGAAAAATATTAATAGTAGATGATGATATAGAAATTACAGAATTAATTTCAGATAGTTTAATGGATGAAGGTTTAGAAGTTGTTAAGGCACATAATGGAGAGGAAGCAATTTCTATTGTTAAAAAGGAAAAAAAGCTTGGATTAATTATACTTGATATTATGATGCCCAAGATGGATGGATTGGAATTTTGTAGAAAAGTTAGAGATAAAGTTAGTTGTCCAATAATATTTTTAACTGCTAAGAAAAATACTTTAGATACATTGCTTGGATTAGAAATGGGTGGAGATGATTATATAACAAAGCCCTTTGTTGTAGCAGAACTAGTTGCTAGGGTTAAAGCGCATTTGAGAAGAGAAAAAAGAGGAGAGACAATTGAAGAGAAAATTATTAATATTGGAAACATAGAAATTAATAAAGAAAGCTACGAGGTTTTTGTTGATAAAAAAATGGTGGAGCTATCTTCAAGGGAATTTCAATTATTGACTTATCTTTGTGAAAATGCTGGAAGAGTTTTATCAAGAGAGCAAATTTTTGATCATATTTGGGGATTTGATTATGGAGATATAGGTACTGTTACAGTAAATATAAAAAACTTAAGAGATAAAATAGATAAGGAGTCAAAATATATAAAAACTGTTTGGGGAGTTGGCTATAAGTTTGTTAAGCCTGTAGAGTGTTATAATGAGTATTAGAAAAAAGTTGATTTTATCCATATTATTAGCATTTATAGGAAATATAATATTTATTATAGGTTTTTTTGAAATAAATGTATCTAAGGAAATGATTCAAAATTTTAAAGATGAGCAGTTAATGTTAGATAATAAAATCAATGAAGTTGTTAGAGAAATAGAAATGGGAAAAAACATTGAGGAAATAGCAAAGGATTTTGAGAAAAATCATAGTAATCTTATATTTTTCTTTAATGATGAAAATAAGAGTAGTTTATATGAAAGTGAACTCTATAAGAAAAATAGGAGTAATGAAGATATACTAAATCAGCAAGTTACAGCAATCTTTAATAAAGATAATAAGAACATGTTAGTGAAGATTATAAAACCAGTAGATATTAAAACATTATTAGTTATAGAACCTATAAAAACATTATTAAAAGCTGAGTTAGTAATATTAAGTGGTATATTGATGCTTCTTGCTCTTATGATATATTTTAATTTAGTTAAACCTATAGAAAAACTTAGTAGGAGTATGGGGAAGTATAAACTAGGGTTAAAACCAAAGCGTATAGAAAGACATGATGAAATTGGATGGTTACACAATTGTTTTGTTGACTTAGCTGAGGATATAGATAGGGAGAGAGCTAAACAAAATGGGATAATAGCATCCATATCACATGATATTAAAACACCTCTTACATCAGTTATGGGATTTGCTGAAAGATTGCAAAGCGGAAAAATTGAGGAAGAGAGAAGAAAAAAATATTTAAAAATCATATATTCTAAGTCAGAACATATAAAAGACATAATAAATGAATTTGATGAATATTTAGATTATAATCTTCAACGAGATATTAATATGGATGAAATAGAACTTGGGAGATTTTGTGACATTATAAGAGATGAATATTGTGATGAATTAACTGAGGCTGGAGTTGGATTTTTCATGGAATGTGAAAATAGAAATAGTAGATTGAATATAGATATAGCTAAAATAAGAAGAGTTTTTGGAAATATAATTAATAATAGTATAAAATATAAAAGAGAAGATGATTTAAATATAAAAATTAAGGCTAAAAAAGTAAATGACTATATTTTATTTCAGATTAGTGATAATGGAACAGGAGTTTCAGAAGAAAATATAGAGAAAATTTTTGAAACTTTATATACTTCTGATAAAAGTAGGAAGGTAGCTGGATTAGGGCTATCAATTTGTAAAAATATAGTTGAATCTCATTCAGGGGAAATATGGGCAGAAAATAATAAGGAGTATGGACTTTCTATATTTTTTACTATTAGAGAAAAAAGGTAAGATAATTAAGAGGTAATATAATGGAGAAACATCAATTTGTGTTAATGAATAGAGATTTAAAAGAAGATGAAATAAGTAACTTAATAAGCGACTTTTTTAATTCGGATAGTTTAAATTTATATAACTATGTTAATGTAGATGATAATGTTATTTTATATATTTTAGATACTTTAAATTTTATAAAATTCAAATGGCCAAATGGTGAAATTAAAAATGAATTAGCTTATTGTGGCTATAGTGTAATAGAAAATAAGGAAGTCAAAAAGATAAAGGAAATATTCAAAGGTTGGAAAATTATATTTAATGAAGGGGCTAATGAAATTATTTTAACAGGGTTATATACTTTTACTGGAGAAGATGGAGAGGGAAAATATGAAAAAATTAAATTAGAAAAAAGAACAGTAATAAAATGTTTTGATGATTTAATAAACCTATGTGATGTAGCTTGTAAAGATAATTATAGTATATTACACTTAGGGCTTTAAAAATTAATAGAATTCTATGAAACTCTATGTAAATTTATCTAAAGGTATTTTTACATAGAGTTTTTGAAGTTTTTATAACAATTAATTAACAAAAAACAACATTAATATAATATAGGGATAAATTTCCTTTAGTAACATTGTAAATGTAGAGAAAAGGAAATATTTAGAGTTAAGATTTTAAGTATTTCAAATAAATTTATTGGGGGTAATTTGCAATGATTAAGAGGAATAGAAAAATTAGTTTATTATTAGCTTTAGCAACATTTTCAACAGTTATTTCTTTAGGGGATGGAAGGATAACTTATGCAGAAGATTCTAGAGTAGCAGTAGTGGCTGAAGAGAGTAAAGAGTTAGAGGTTAAAGTTGAAGATAGTAAAGTTCCAAAGCAAGTAAATGTTCATATGGGAGATAATCCATCAAGTGAGGTTAATATTACTTATACCACTGTAGAGGGGAATCTTGAAACTATTGTTACCTTAAATAAAGTTGGAAGTAGTGAAAAAGTAATTGTTAAGGGAGAAAATTCTGTAGGAAATGCTAATAAGTATTTTCATAA
The DNA here is from genome assembly GCF_001403635.1 of Clostridium massiliamazoniense. GTDB lineage: Bacteria > Bacillota > Clostridia > Clostridiales > Clostridiaceae > Sarcina > Sarcina massiliamazoniense. The sequence continues at coordinate 300,501 of NZ_LN879467.1, read as the reverse complement.
AATAGGAGTTAGTAATTTAGAGGCTAATACAAATTATGAATATATAGTGGGAACAGGAGACAATATTTTTAAAGGTAAATTTAAAACAGCTCCAGCAAAAGGAAGTAAAGATAGCTTTAAATTTGCTTATATAGCAGATACACAGGTATCTAATGAAAGTAATGCAAAGGCATTGGGTGCAACCTTAGCAGAGATAAATAAAAGTGAGGACTTATCATTTGTATATTTAGCTGGAGATATAACTGATAAAGCTACAACAGAAACACAATGGGAACAATTATTTAATAATGAGGGAGCTTTTCCAACTGGTGGACAAGATATGTTTGGAAATTACTTAATTTCAGTAGTACAAGGAAATCATGATAATAATAGTTTAACGAGACATATAAATGCACCAGCAGAGGCAGGAAATATAGTATACTCCTATGATTATGGACCAGCAACTTTTATAATGTTGAATCTTGAAGAAGCTAGATATAGTGCTGAGGCTAGAGAAAAGCAAAAACAACATTTAATAGAAACTGTAAATGAGGCTAAAGCAAGAAATCAATGGACTTTTGTGGGCTTTCATAAGTCTATATATACTGGGGCTTCGCATATTGTGGATTCAGACATTATTGAAGCAAGAAAATACTGGGCTCCTGTATTTTCAGAATTAGATGTTGATGTAGTTATGCAAGGGCATGACCATGTTTATTCAAGAGGTTTTATAAATGAAGATGGTTATAATGCTAATCCATCTAAAGATGAAAATAATAATGTGATAAATCCTTTAAATGCACCTTTATATATGGTTGGAGGTCATGCTGGGGGATTAAAGTGGTATTCAAAAAAGAACTATACAGTTGGGACAGGGGATATTTTAGCTCCAGGCTATAGTTTTTTAGATGTAAACTCTACAGATACAGGTAGTGATATTAAAAAGGAACAAGTTATTGTAGAAATGGAAGTATCGAAGGAAGAAGTAACGCTAAACACTTATATGTTTAAATATGATACTGAAAAAGATGAAATAACAACAAACAAATACTTATATGATTCAATGACTATGGTTAGAAATAAGGATGGGTATATGGCTAAAATGTCTAATATTAATAATGTTGAAGGAAAAGCAGGAGTTGAGTTTAAAATACCTGTATCACTAAATAAATTCCCAACAGATTCTGTAATAAGAAGTTCAGAAATGGTTTTGGATATACCAGAAGATTTAGAGGTAAAAGATGTTCAGTTAAATAATAAAGTAATAAAGGCGAGTAATTGGGATCATAATGTTTCAGAAAATAAACTCCGTATAGCTCTTGCTAATTTAGAGGATGAACCTATATTTGTGAATAATATTGATGGAGATAAAAATGTAGTTACTTTAACAGTAGCTTTGAAAGAAGATAAAAATAAAGATGAAAGTACTTTGGTAAGTATGTCCCAATTAACCTTAAGGTGTGAAGACAATATTGATATAGATTATGATACTAGTAAGGCAAAAAGTAAAATAACATTTGTTCAAAAGGAAGAAGGAACTGTAGTTGCAAGAGAGTTATATAGTGCAGAAGAAAATGACTTGCTCCCAAAGGATAAAAAAGCAGTAGCAATAGAATTCACTTTAACTCCAAATGATAAATCTGTTAAATATAGAGATGTAGAATTTTATTATAGCCCTGAATTTACTGAGAAAACAGGTAAAGTAACCTATGTAGCATTAGTTAATAAAAATGAGAGCTTAGAAAAACTATCAAATATAAAAAATTATACCTTATCAGAAGGAAATACTAAGAGCAATAATTTAATTTTTGGAGATAAAAATAATGATGGAATAGATGCACAAGATGCTTTGGGTACAGTTAGTGCATGGTTAAGGAAAATTGATGTAAATGAAAAAGATATGGTTACCATAAATGTAAGTGGAGATGGAAGAGTGAATACAAGGGATGCTATAAATATTGTAGATAATTTTGTATCAGGAAAAGAATTTGGTATTTTAAGCAAGTAAAGACTTAGACAGAACTAAGTTAAGGGTATTTATTTTTTTAGAAGGGATGTATAAAGTAAATTTCTACTTATGAAATTATAGATTTAATATATCCCTTCTATTATATTAAAAGTTATAAGGTGAGAGGAATTCTAGATGAGGAATTTTTTTATAGAAATTGTTAAAAAAAGAAAGACTATTATTTTATGGACTATTTTTACTCTAATTTTTTCTTTGTTTTTATATAAGTTAAATAGTAAGCTAACTTATAAGATTCCTGAGGATGCGGAAATAGGAAATAAATACGAAAAAGCTGTTATTATAGGTATTTCCAAGGAGATATTAGAGCCAGATCCAGTATTTAAGTATATAAATATAGGAAAGCAGTATGTGAAAGCTAGAATAACAACTGGAAATAACAAAAATAAGGTTATTGAACTTATTAATTTTGTTGGAAGGGTTGATAATAGACCAGTTAAGGTTGGGAGTAAAATAGTAGTTTCTAGCTATGATAATTTCAAGACATCTATAATAGTTAATTATAATAGAGAGGATGCAATTTATATTTTATTAGGAATATTTGTATTTTTAGTTCTTTTATTTGGAAAATCGAAGGGTTTTAAGTCATTATTTTCACTAATATTTACTATGATTTTAGTTATATTTTTATTTATACCTTTAGTTATTAAGGGGATTAATCCAATAATGGCATCAACCATTACTGTTATATTATCAACAGCCATTACTATGATTGTATTAAATGGATTAACAAGAAAGACTGCAGTAGCAATTTTTAGTTGTATATTATGTACTATAATTTCAGGGATTATAGCTTTAGTTTTTGGAAAAATTACTAATATTTCTACTTATAATACAGCAGAGGCTGAAGATTTATTATTTATTGCAGCTAATACGGCCCTTAATGTGAAAAATCTTCTTTTTTCTGGTATTTTAATATCTTCTTTAGGTGCCATTATGGATACTACAATGTCTATAACATCGTCAATTTTTGAAATAGTAAGTATAAATAATAAGCTGACTAAAGATGAACTTTTTAAATCTGGAATGAATATAGGTAAAGATATTATGGGAACCATGACAAATACTTTAATTTTAGCCTTTACAGGAAGTAGTGTAAATATTTTAATAATGTATTTCATGTATAAATTCCCTTATGTACAACTAATTAATATAGATTTAATAGTAATTGAAGTTGTACAAGGTCTATCTGGAGGGATAGCAGTAATATTATCCATACCAATAACAGCCATATTGGCATCTAGGTTAGTAGGAGGAAAAAATAAAAAGAAAGTTTGTGAAAAAATATTTGCTATAAATAGGGGAGTGAGCAGTGATGAAGGGAATTTTAATTGAGAATTTAAAAAAGAAGAAGATAAAAGCTATAATTTTTCTATTGGTTATAGTAGGGGTTACTTTATCATATTTAGTGACAAAAGCATTAGTCCCAACTTTGATGTTAAAAGGACCAAAGGAAGAAGTAAAGGCAAATTCAAAGGATGAAATAGTAGTTCCAGTAACTTTAAGTAAGTTACCAGAAGGGATTTATCCAGCTGCAAGTGTTTCTATAAAATTTGATAGTAATAAATTAGAATTTGTAAGTTTAGCATCAGGAACAATGGAAACTTATAATGATTATGATAAAAAAGGAGAGAGTAAAGCTACTTTTAAAGTGCCAAATTGGACCTATAATGCAAAACTTGCTAATGAAGAAGGAGAAATAAAAGCAATGTATTTGGATACAACAGTAGGAAAAAATGCATACAATAAAGATGGATTCAAAAAAGATGAAAAGGATATGCCTTTTAAATTAATATTTAAATTAAAGAGTTCAGCTAATCCAAAGGATAATATAAAGATAGAATTAAATGAAGCTGTATTTGCAACAGAAACAGGAGATAAAGATAAAAGTACATTGTCAACTAAAAAGGGGTATGGAGATTTGAAAGTAAAAAATACAGTTATAAAAGTAGTTTAATTTATATAGCAATAGAAGTTTAAGGTGTTTGTTTCATACAGCATCTTATTTTTTTGTTATTTGGCATCTTAGAAAGAACTTTGGACAACTTGGTTTGATTATATTGAAATGGTTTATATTGGAATATATACTAAAGATGTAGCTACATACAATAAGGAGACTTATATGAAAATAAAGGGTGAGAAAAATAAAGAGGAAGAGAAGTTTAATAAAGGGTTAGAGAATTATAAGAAAAGGAAATTTAAGGAGGATTTTATGAAAATTTATGAGGATTCTAAGTCAAATAAACCAGTAAGGGCAATTCTTTTTATTGATGAAAAAATGAATGAAAGTAAGTATTATAGTGAAGCAAGTTATTCTTGTAAGTTAACTAATAATAGTTTTCAATTATTTGGGAGGAATTTAATAACTAATGCTGTGTTAAAACCTTCAAGGGAAATTCCTTTTGAAGAAATAAATAATGTTAAGCTAAGTATAGGTAATAGCTATGAAACTAAAGCAATGGGAATATACCCAAGGTATGATTATGAAGGGAAAGAAGAAGAAATAAGATTTAGAAATGATGGAAGACTTAGCATAGAAATAACATTGATAAATGGTGAAGTTATTAGAATATTGACTGGGAATATTAGAGAATCTTTTATTTATGTAAAAAAAATCCTAGAAGAAAATAGGGTAAGGATTATTGATGAATATAATTTAGATAAAGTATTGTTAGAAAAAAATGATAAAGAGATGTATGAATATATAAATAATTGTGGAAAGTTCTAAATATAATGATTAAAAATTAGATATATAAAGTGTGTTTTAATTTAGTAAATGATTAAAAATTATTTCTAAATTGAAGCACATTTTATATTAATATCTAAAAATAAAGGGGATAAGGAATTAATATGATTGATATGACTAAAGGAAAACCAAGTAAATTAATATTGTATTTTGCTTTTCCTATGATTTTAGGCAATATATTTCAGCAAGTGTATAATCTAGTAGATACTATTGTAGTTGGAAAATTTATAGGTTCTAATGCTTTAGCAGCTGTAGGTTCTTCTTTTGCTATAATTGTATTTATAACATCCATAATAATAGGATTGTCTATGGGAGTTTCTGTTTTATTATCACAATTTTATGGAGCGAAGGAATTGGAAAAAATGAAGGAAACCACTATAACAGCAACTATAGTTATTGGTTTTGTTACAATTATATTAATGATAGTTTCTTTAATGTTTATAGACAATATTTTGACTTTATTTAATATGCCACAACAGTTAATAGAAGATTCTAAGTCATATTTAATTATTATTTTAGTAGGATTAGTATTTACTTATGTATATAATTTAGGAACAGCTTTGTTAAGAGCAATTGGAGATTCTAAAAGACCATTATATTTTTTAATTATATCATCAATAATAAATGTTTTTTTAGATTTAATATTTGTAATTAACTTAAATTTAGGAGTAAAGGGAGTTGCATTAGCAACTATTATTGCTCAAGGAATATCTGCAATTTTAGTTGTTATATATATTTTAAAAAAAATTACTTTTATAAAATTTACAATTAGAGATATAAAATTAAAAAAAGAAAGTTTTTTATTAGTAATAAGATATTCAGTATTAACTTCAATTCAACAATCTATAATGAACTTAGGAATATTAATAGTTCAAGGTTTAGTTAATAGTTTTGGAGTTATAGTAATGGCAGCTTTTGCAGCCGCAGTGAAGATAGATTCCTTTGCATATATGCCAGTACAGGATTTTGGAAATGCTTTTTCAACTTATGTTGCCCAAAATAAAGGAGCAAATCTTGAGGAGAGAATAATTGATGGAATAAAATCAGCTGGAAAAGTTATAATAATATTTTCTATAATAACAACTTCTTTAATTTTAATATTTTCAAAGAATTTGATGTTGCTTTTTGTAAATAAAGGTGAGAGTGAAGTTATAAGAATTGGAGTTGAATATATTTCTATAGTTTCTATATTTTATTTTTTAATAGGATTTTTATTTATGTTTTATGGTTTATTTAGAGGGCTTGGAGAGCTAAAAACTTCTATATTGCTAACTATAGTATCATTAGGGACAAGGGTTGTTTTAGCATATATTTTAGCTGAAACATTTTTAATGGAAAAAGGAATATGGTTTTCGGTGCCTATAGGTTGGGCATTAGCTGATACTATAGGAATAATATTTTTAAATAAATATAAAAAAAGAATTTATAAAGAGGTAGAAATAGAATGATAGTTACTAAAAAGTAACTAATTGATAAATTATGGAAGTGTTAGTATAGTTTATATAAACCTAGATTTAATTTAGATGTAGTTTTGACCTCATCTGAATGGTTAGTGGTAGTTATTTAAAGAGAAAGCTATTTATCTTTTTGTTATAGAAGACAGAAAAATGCGAGAAATTAGTCATTAAGTAAGAGTGAAGTTGGGGGATAATATAAGTTATGGAAATGTTGAAAGTTTTAGTATTATTTTTAGAAGGAATATTTTCTTTTTTTTCGCCATGTGTACTACCAATAATACCTATTTATTTAAGTATATTATCTAATAGTTCTGTAGAAAATTTAAAAAGTCAAAGATTTATTAGAAGTTCTTTATTCAAAAATACTTTATTTTTTGTTTTAGGAATTTCAACAACTTTCTTTATTTTAGGGTCATCAGTAAAAGCTTTAAGTTTATTTTTTAAGAATAATAAAGATATAATAATGCTAATAGGAGGAATAATCATTATAATTATGGGATTATTCTATATGGGCATAATAAAATGGGGATTTTTAAATAGAGAAAAGAGATTTAGTACAAAAATAAAGAAAATGAATCCTTTAAGTGCATTTATTTTAGGTTTTACATTTAGTTTTGGATGGACTCCTTGTATAGGACCAATACTTGCCTCAGTTCTTATTATGGCATCAAGTTCAAGTAATTTTTGGTCTTCAAATGGATTGATATTAGTTTATACTCTTGGGTTTATAGTGCCCTTTATATTAGTTTCTTTATTTTATAATAAATTATTTGGCACTTTAGATAAAGTAAAAAAATATATGAATAAAATAAAAATCATAGGTGGAGTAATCCTTGTGATTTCTGGGGGAGTTATAGTTGTAAATGCTTATAGTGGAGCAATAGAACAGATTAACATAAAGAATAAAACTATTAATCAAATAGAGAGAAATAAAGAAATAAATAATCAAGAGAGAAGTGACTCGGCGATAAATAGTCAGAAAAATAGTGAAAAAATAAAAGCCATAGATTTTACCTTATATGATCAATATGGAAAGGAACATAAATTAAGTGATTATAAAGGAAAAGTAGTTTTTTTAAATTTCTGGGCAACATGGTGTCCTCCATGTAGAAAAGAAATGCCATATATAGAACAATTATATAAAGAATATAACTACAATAAGGATGATGTGGTTATATTGGGAGTTGCATCTCCTAATATAGGTGAAGAAGGGAATGAAGAATATATTAAAAACTTTCTTAAGAAAAATGGTTATACTTTTCCTGTAGTTTTTGATGAAGGAGCTTCCATGATGTTTCAGTATGGAGTTTATGCATTCCCATCAACATTTATAATTGATAAAGAGGGATACATAACACAATATGTCCCTGGTGGTATGAATAAAGAAACTATGGAAAAGCTCATAGAAAGTGCTAAATAAAAGAATAATTTATTAATAGAAGCTGTATCAAAGATAATTATTATATACTATAACTTTTCAAAAGTAGAGTGATATAACCAGTTACTTAGATACAGCATTTTAATTGAAATTTACAGAATTTCTAATATTTCAACAGTATATTTATCTCCAGGGGCAATAACTTCTACTACATCACCAGCTTTTTTACCGTATAAAGCTTTGCCTAGGTCTGATTCTACGCTTATGCACATATTTTCAGGGTCCATATCTAGTGTTGTAACAAGTGTTATAACATCTTCATCATTATCTTCAACAAATTTAATTTTTGCTTTACTGTTAATTCCAAGTACTGTTTTATCTACATTTTCACTATCAATTACTGTTGCAGTTGAAATCATAGTCATTAAATATTGGATTCTATTATCATTTTCTCTATAATTTCTGCAAGCTTCTTTATATTCAGCATTTTCAGATCTATCTCCATGGGCAGCAGCAATAAGTTTTTCCTTTGCTATTTCAGCCCTTTTTACAGTCATTCTATAATCTAATTCTTCTTGTAATTTTTTTATATTTTCCTCAGTTAGCGTGTTGTTCATAGAAAATTAACCTCCTCACAAATATATTATGATTATATTATATTCCTATGATAATTCCTAGTAATTATTTAAGATAAAGTAAATTTAAATTAATATATAGTATAAGTTTATTAAGTAAATATATTAATCTCATTTGAGCATTAAATAATAAGTAAAAAAAATACATGGTTATTAATAGATGTTGATGATATATTAATTTTAAAAAGTATAAGTGGAGGGAATAATGTGTATAGTGTAGAGAAAATCATATATGAATGTCCAGTTGAAGCTTTATCAGGTATATTAGGAAAGAAGTGGGTTGCTGCGATAATATGGGAAATAAAAGATAAAAAAATGAGATTTGGAGAACTGAAAAGAGCAATAGAAGGATGTAGTAAAAAAATGCTTACTCAACAATTAGATTTATTAATAGAACAAGGGATTATTATAAATGATAAAAGGTTAATGAACAATGTGGTTGAATCAACATATTATTTGAGTGAATCAGGATTAACTTTACTTCCTATTATGGAAAAAATGATATTTTGGAGTGATAAAAATCTTATTTGTGACAATTAAGAATACTGGTTACAAAAAAGTGCCTAATTGAGAAGTTTTATATGTGCTGTTATATTGTATGTAAGATAAGAAAATAAACTGAGATTTTTAATTTTATCTGAATTTTAGAAAAAGTTATTTAGGGATATGTATTTGTTTATATTTAAATTGTGGATACAGGTACTAGTTATGAGATAAAAATATTCTTAGAACAAAGAAACTTATATATAACTAATAAGGGGGCAATAGTATGATAAATAAATTTGATTCAATAATAATAGGCTTTGGAAAGGGAGGAAAAACCCTTGCTGTAGATTTAGCAAATAGAGGAGAAAAAGTAGCATTAATAGAAAAGTCAGATGAAATGTATGGAGGAACTTGTATAAATAAAGCTTGTATTCCAACTAAGAAGTTAGAAAATGAAGCAAGTATTATAAGAAGAAATAATTTTAATGATTTTTCACAAAAACAAATTAAATATATAAAAGCAATAGAGGATAAAGACACTTTAATTAAAAAGTTGAGAACAGCTAATTATAATAAATTAAATAATAATATAAATATAACTATATTTAAAGGAATTGGATCCTTTGTAGATAATAAGAAAATAGAAGTAAAAACTATGAATGATGAGATTTTATTATTAGAAGGTGAAAAAATATTTATAAATACAGGTTCAAAGCCATTTATACCTAACATAAAAGGTATTGAAAATAATAAAAGAATTTATGATAATGAGAGCTTAATGAATTTAAAAGAGCTACCTAAGAAATTAACAATAATAGGTGCTGGATTTATTGGTCTTGAATTTGCAGGAATATATAGTTCTTTTGGAAGTGAGGTAACTATTTTAAATAATCATCAAGGAATATTACCTAGAGAAGATGAAGAGGATTCAGAAGAAATAATAAAAATACTAGAAAAAAGAAATGTAAAAATAATAAATAATGTTGAAATAAAAGAAGTTAAGGATGAAGATGGGGTAGCTAAATTATTATATAGAAAAAATGGAGAGGATGTAGAACTATACAGTGATATAATTTTAGTTGCTACAGGAAGAAAGGCTAATACAGAGGGGTTAAACTTAGAAAAGGCAGCTATTGAGTTAGATAATAGAGGCTTTGTAAAAGTAAATGAGAAATTAGAAACTAATATTAAAAATATTTGGGCATTAGGAGATATAAATGGAGGTCCACAGTTTACCTATATATCTTTAGACGACTATAGAATTGTTATAAATAATTTATATGGAGATAAAACTAGAAAAATTACTGATAGGAAAAATGTACCAATCGCTATGTTTTTAGATCCTGCATTTTCTAGAGTTGGGCTAAATATAAAGGAAGCAAAGGCAAGAGATTATGATATATTAGTAGCTAAAATGCCAACGGAAGCTATACCTAGAGCAAAGCAGTTAGGAAAAACAGATGGATTTATAAAAATAATAATAGACAAGAAAAGTGAAAAAATATTAGGAGCTACTATGATTTGTGAGGAATCTAGTGAGATAATACATTTAATTCAACTTGCTATGGATTTAGGTGTCAAATATACTTATTTAAGAGATAGAATATATGCACATCCAACAATGACAGAAGCACTTAATGAAGCTTTATCACCAGCAATGATAAAAGAAATATAAGAATAAAGGATAGTTCAAAAGAAATGTGATTTTGAACTATCCTTTAATTTTTGCTTTTAAATTACATTTATTTAAAATTTAGGAAGTGAATTTAAGAAAGCTATTAAAAGTAGAATTAAATTAAGAATTCTATTTTAATAATTTTTTAATAATAGTAAACTTTTTCAATTTTTTCATAAATATTTGATATAATAATTAAAAATCAGAGAGGATATAAAGTGTTTTTTTAGAATATATTTTAATGTAGAAACTATTAAGCATAAGGGGGATAAAAGTTACTATGTTAGTTAACCAATTAAAGAAAGTTAAGTATTTAGCATATATGTTAGGAACAGGAGCAAAGGGGATTAAGTGTAACTACTTACTTAAACATAAGGGGGAAGAGGCAGCTAGAGAATATGTTAAAGTTGCAGCACAGGATTGGAGTAAATTTACTTTAGATATTATAGGGATAACTTTAGAAGTAGAAGGTATCGAAAATATACCAGAGGAACCTTGTGTATTTATAGGAAATCACACAAGTATATTAGATATACCTTTAATATTTCATACAGTTGATAGGAATGTAGGGTTTATTGCAAAGAAAGAACTTGAAAAAACGCCTATATTAGGTTACTGGATAAAGAAGACTGGAAGTATATTTATAGATAGAGAAAATCCTAGAAATGCCATTAAGTCTATAAATGATGGAGTTAAAAATATTAAAAATGGATATTCTATGACAATTTTCCCAGAAGGAACAAGAAGTAAAACTGGAGAAGTTGGAGAATTTAAAAAGGGAAGCTTTAAACTTGCTACAAAGGCAAAGGTTCCTATAGTACCTGTAAGTATAGAAAGAGCTTCAAGAGCTTATGAAGACACAAAGGATTTTGTTCCAACACATATAAGAATTGTTTATGGAGAGCCAATAGAAACAAAGAATTTATCAAAAGAAGAGGAAGCAGCTCTTACAGAGAGAGTAAGAGATATAGTAATTAAGAATTTACCTACAGAAAAAGTTGTAGTTAATAATTAGGTAAGGATTTATAAATTACTTTAGTTGAAAAGTTAATATTATATCTTTAATATATTTGACTTTAGATATAAAATAATATATGAGTAAATTATTCAGATTTTAGTAAAAATTTTGGCTAATTTTAATAATATAATTTATAATGGATAGTGACAACAAAGGTTAGGAGTAGCTAATGATGAGTGAAAAAAAAGAGATTCAGGTTATTGAGTATGAGAATGGAACTTATACGGGTGAAGTTGTTAATGGTGTAAGAGAAGGTAAGGGAAAATTTGTTATGAATAATGGTGCAGTTGCCTACGGGGACTGGGTAAATGATTTTATGCATGGCGAAGGAATTTATAGAAGTTTTAATGGAGAAGTAATCTATGAAGGAAGCTTTGTAAATGGAGATATGGAAGGACCTGGAGTTCTTAGGACAGAAAATGGGGATGAATTTGAAGGTATTTTCAAAGATGGGAAGTTAAATGGTCAAGGGACAATAAAAAACTCAGCAGGACAAATTTATTATGAAGGAGAGTTTTCTGATAATAAAATGCATGGTTATGGTATATTAAGCCTATTAGATGATGAGGAAAGATATGAAGGTGAATTTGTTGATGGAATCCCTACAGGAGAAGCTACATATTATTTCAGCAATGGTGATAGACAAGAAGGATTCTTTCTTAATGGGAATTTAGTTAGTGGAAAAGAGTATAGAACTAATGGGGAAGTAATAGAGATTGATTATGAAGAAGATGATGAAAGTAACGACAAGAGTGAGAGCTTAGAAGAATTATTAGAAGAATTAAATTCTTATGTTGGATTACATAGTGTGAAGGAAAATGTAAATACCTTAATAAATTTAATTAATATGCAAAAAATAAGATCAAAGGCTGGTCTTAAAGTAATACCTATGACATCACATCTTGTATTTACAGGAAATCCAGGAACAGGTAAAACAACAATAGCAAGACTTATAGCTAAAATATATAAAAGTATGGGCTTATTAAAGAGTGGACATTTTATAGAAGTGGACAGAACTGATTTAGTTGCTGAGTATGTAGGACAAACTAGTAAAAAGGTAACAGAAAAAGTAAATGAAGCTATTGGTGGAGTTTTATTTATAGATGAGGCATATACTTTATATAAAGATACAGCTAATGATTTTGGTCAAGAAGCTATAGAAACTCTTCTTAAATTAATGGAAGATAATAGAGAAGATCTTGTCGTAATAGTTGCTGGATATGAAAATGAAATGAGAAAGTTCTTAAATTCTAATCCAGGATTAAAATCAAGATTTAAAGAATTTATAAAGTTTGAAGATTACAATGCAGAGGAATTAAATGAAATATTTGAAGGACTTTGTGATAAAAATCAATTTAAGTTATCAGAAGAAGCTGCAGAAAAGATGAAGCAATTCTTTGAAGAAACTGTAGAAAATAAGACAGAAAACTTCTCTAATGGAAGATTTGTTAGAAATCTATTTGAAGATATGATTAAAATCCAAGCAAATAGATTAATGGAAAACAAAACAATGGATTTTGAAAATGTAGAAGAAATGCAAATGATAACGTTAGATGATATAAATAAGTTAATAGGATAGTAATTTACATATGTTTAGAAGCAGAATTTCATTATTTGGAATTCTGCTTCTTTTACAGTATATCAAATTACAGATACATCCTCTCTACCTTTTATCTAGCTATATAGGTTCATCTATAGATATAATTGAGGTTAATTAAACTAAATACAAATTAACTTATTGTTAATTTTATCCTTATAATGGTTTAGATGGAAAGTAATGAAGTATAATTGTTTGTGATGATTTATCTGATAGCTAAAGGTTGTAATATTCCTATCTTCTATAAGTAGGAGATAAACAGTCTCACGCTTCTAGATAATTTTGGACTAAGTATTCAGATGGAGCCCTAACTCTACCTGAATTAAGTCTATGTTTATAGGGGGATTGTATGCAGAGTTTTACAAAGAGTTTTAATATTATGAAGCTTATATTAGCAGTAGGGGTTATATATCAACATACAGTAGGATGGTTATTAGAATCAGATAAAGCTAATGGATTTACAACTTTAGTATTTGGAACTATATTTAATTTTACTAGAATAGCAGTTCCTAGTTTTATGATTATTAGTGGATTTCTTATGATGATGAATTATAAAAATTTATCTATAAAAGATTTTTATAAGAATAAACTTACAAAGATACTTATAGTGTACATATCATCTGTGGTTATCTTTTCACCAACTAAAATATTTACAGGGAAATACTCTATTTCTCTATTTATAAATGATATTTTATTTGGGTCCTCTTTTTCGCATTTGTGGTATCTTAACACTCTTATAAGATTTTATTTATTGTTTCCATTATTCCTTTGGTTAGTTAAATTTATATGCAAGAATAAACAGTGGATAGTAATATTGATTTTATTAGGAATAATACATTTTATAATTATAAGCCAAATACATAATTTAGAGAGTGTATTACCAAGTTTGTATTATAAGTATAGAGATAGAAGTTTAATTATATGGTTATATTATTTTATATTAGGGGGAGTTATTTCAGAAAAAGCAGATTGGACAGCTATGATGTTAATTAAATTTAGAAATATAATATATATCTTTACAGGTGGATATTTTATTTTTTATAATTCCATTATTTTAAATAATCATTGGAAGGGTGGAGCTGTTAATTATTTAATAGGGGCACCAAATTCTAAAATAAATTTTATTTACAATATAATAGGATTTTTTTCTTTATGGTTATTTGTAGAATATAAATATAATAAGATTAGTTTTTTAGAGGAAAAGTATTTTAAATTTAATTTAGAGTTATATATAAGTCATCCCATAGCTATAGGAATTGCAAATGTTATTTTGTATATTTCTAGTTTTTATATAAATTATAATATCTATATAGTTTTATTATTTTTATTAACTTGCATTATATCACTGAAGTTAAAGGAATATTACAATAAGCTTATTACTGTGCCAATGAATAAAATTTTTATTAGAAATAAAGAAAGAGAAAAAATTTTGACTTAATATAAAAAAATAAAGAGAGAAATTAAAATGCCATAAGATGAATAAAGTAATTTCTATAAATGAATTACTTTTATGGGTTAAGGTATTTTAAATGTTAAAGGGGTTATATCTATAAGTTTGATATAGCCCCACTATGTTTTTTAATTATGTCCTAAAAATATAACAGCAATGATGAATAAGGCAAAAACTATCCAAAATAATTTACCCCCAGTAGATGCACAGTTAATTGTATAACCAATACCCATTCTTTTTGGAACAAAAGTTGATGGATTATTTTTATTATAGTAAAAAAGACCACCAAATTTATAAGAAGAATCATCATCTATATAAATATCTTCTTCATCCCCATTAATTTTATTTGTGCTTGTGTGATTATTATGAACAAATAAAGGGATTGATATTAAAATAACAAGGATTGGTAGTAAAACTATAAGGATTAAACTATAAAAATTCATTTTAGTTAATCCTATTACAGCTAAGTTTGTATATAGCAATATAGATGATACTATAAAATTAGTTAAAAGAGTAAAGATGGATGTGTTTTTTTTCTCTTTTAATATATAATTTTTTGCTTCAGAAATACTACCTCCATTTAGTTTTTCAGGTTTTTTTATGTGGTTTTTAACACTAGCAAATGTCATGAAAGTAACAAATAAATTTACAAGAGGAAGTATAAGAACTTGTAATTTAGTGCTTAACTTAGAGCCCATAGCAAATTCATCTGCACCATTAAAACCAAAATGAAGGGGTACTTCATTTGGAAGCTTGTTAATTAATAAAAGAGTTAAAATTAATGATATTATTCCCATAATAAGTGGAATAACAAACCAATAAAGGTTAATATATTGAGAATTTTCTGGTGATTCAATGGAGACATAAACTTTTTTAGAAGAAAGTTTACTCCAATTTTCACTATTTTTTATATTTAATAATTTCTTATAACCAATGTAATAAAAGATTATTGAAATAACTGCAATTCCAACTGTGGATGTAACCATTGCTAATTCTAAGTTAATATTTCCTAGAAAAATACAACTTAGAATAAATAAAGATATGGAGGCTAGTGAAAAGTTTATTTTATATTTGTTTTTCAAAGCAAGTATTTTAGAATCATTACTGTAATCTTTAGGGAGCCTTATTCCAAATAAAAGTCTTCCTTGACCTTTTAAGTCATTAACATAGTAGCAAGCCATAAAAATAGATAAAAGTATAATCATATTAACAATTAAGTTTAGTATTAAAGTTGTCTTTTCCATAAAAATTACTCCTTCATATATTTAGAAAAAATATTATTAATTTTATTTATGACTAAATCTTTTTCTATACCCCTAGCTACAGATTGAGCTATAAATATTTCTAATTCTTCATCTAAAGTATTTTTGAATTCTTCATTAAAATTTTTAAAAGCATAGCTTATTAATGCCCCCTTTCTTCTATCAATTTTTACATAGCCTTCTTCCTTTAAGATATTATATGCTTTATTAACTGTATGCATATTTATATCTAATTCATTAGCAAGAGTTCTAACAGATGGAAGAGAGGTATTTTCTAGCAATTCTCCTCTAGCTATAGCCTTTATTATTTCATTTCTTAGTTGGAAGTAAATGGGAACGTTGCTTTCAAAATCAATTTTAATTAATATAGTTATCACCCTTTCTATCTGTTATATATAATATAGAACAGATAGAGCTTAAAGTCAATAAAAAAAGAGTATCTATTACTAGAAATGGATTTTTTTGTATAGACACTCTTTCTAATATGTATTTATTTTTCTAAATTCAAAGCTTTATTTTCTCCTATAATATCCTTATACATAAAGTAGTATATTGATACAATATAAGGTCTAACATAAAAATAAGCTAATCCAAAAGTTACTACAATTAATAAATCCCAAAGAATTAAACTCAATGACATAACAACTATTCTTTTTAAATTTTTAAAAGAAATTTTAAAAGCTTCTGTAATGATAAAACCAATAGAAGCATTAGGATTATCTATTATTATGTAATTAAGAAATATCATAGGAACTTGGATAAATAGAGCAAACAAAAATAATAATATTGAAGTTATAGCTAATAATCCTACAGAGTTAAAGAAAAAAGACATTACCATAAAAAATATAGTAGGAAGCATAACTAAAAATATAATTAAAGAAAATAAAAAGGTTACTATTATAGATTTTGTAATTAAATTTGAATTAGGAATTCCTTCTTTAAAGGATAATTTTTCATTACTATTACAAAGGGTTGTAATAAATAATGTTATGGATAAGATGAAAATAGCACTAAGAACTATTCTTAGTAAGGCACCAACAAAAGGTATAAGAGATAATAAGATATTGAGTGGAATGAAAATAATGGTAGCTATAAATAAAAATAGTGCTGCATTACCTCTTTTTCCTTCTAAAGCTGATTTAGCTTTGTCTTTGATTTCTATTCTAGTCATAAAAAAACCCCCCTTTATATAGTATATATTACTATATAAAGGGGGGTTTAATATGAATTTATTGTTAATTTATAATTAATTTTATAAATTGAAAGTTAATTTAGATAAAGTTATGATTTTGTCTAAACGTGTAGTGATAGTTATTTAGAAGGGGAAGGTACTTATAGAAGAGAGGAGTATTACAGGAGTTATCTATGAGATAAAATATGTAAAAGAACCTAAATGTTAACTTTTGTTCATAAATAGTTATTAATTATTTATTATATGAACAAAAAATCCTAAAAAAATAAATTTTTATAACATATTAGTAAATTTATTTATTAATATATAAGTAGAATAAACAATTATTTTATTATTTTCTTTTATAATATTTTAAAAATTAATAAATATTTCCTGTATTTATTAACTATATAAGTTATTATCTATTTATTTACAAATATTCAAATTTACTTATACAAAAAATATATTATTTTACTTTAATTATAATAAAAGGTTAATACGGAAGTTGAAAGTAATTGTTAAGAGTATTATTATTGAGAAAAAAGAACATGTTTCTAGAGACAACAAGAGTTTTACATTTATGGAGGGATTTTTTTTAATGAACAGAGCAAAGTTACTAACAATAATATGTGCAGCAGCATTACCAGTGATGATACCAGGAGCTATGAGCTTAAAGACTACAGCTAACAATACTTCAGCAGTTAGTCAAAGCCTTAATAAAAGTGAAAATATTACTCTTTTAGTTTCTAATAATGGAAATAATAAAAGTAATAATGAAGAGAATAACAATTCACAAACAAATGTAGAGAGTAATATTGAAGAAAGTGCTAGTGCTAACTCAAAAGCAGTTAGCAAAGATTCATCATCAAATATAACTAAAGAAAATAGCAAAACTTCAACTTCAGCAAAAAATGATAGTAAGAATTTAAAAGAGAGTACTAGTGAAAGCAAAAGCAATTCTACAAAAGTAGAACAACAAGGAAATCAAAGTGGACAAGCATCAAAGGAATCAAGTAATGGAGTAAAAAATAATTCAGTAAAAGTTAAAAATGTTAGTAATAATGGAGAAAATTCTAATAAAGGAATTGATGGTGGAGAGGTTGAAGTTGCTTATATAGGAACTCCAATCAAATCAGGTAGTGGATATGCTGAAGAACAAGTTCCAGAGCTTCAACAAAAATTATACAATTACTTATCATCAACAGCAAATCAAGAGGCTGTTATGAAAGAAGCTGTTAATTTACATGGTGGAAATGCTAGTGATACATGTGTATATTTCTTAGCTACAGCTCTTAGAAATATAGGGGTAGATATTCCTACATCTACTGCATATACAACAATATTAGAAGGTAATCTTCTATCTAGAGGTTGGGTAAGAAGTACTAACTTAGATGATATACAAAAGGGTGACATATGTTTTGCAGGACCATATCACGTTTATGTATTCATGGGATGGAAGGATAAAGAAAAAGGATTAGCTTATATTGTTGATAACCAAGCTGCTGCTTATGGAAATTCACATTATCATGAAAGAAATATAAATGGGCAAAATCCAGAAAATGAAGATCAACATCAATATCCTACTACTTGTTTTTATAGATATTCAGGTAACAAAGTTAATTTTCCAAGTAAGAATACAGTAATGCTTGGAAATGTTACTTCAGGAACTTTAAATGTAAGAGCTTCTGCATCTGATAAAGGAGAAATTCTAGGAACATTAAGTTATAATACAGAGGTCAAAATAATAGATCAAGTAGGAAATTGGTATAAGATACAATATAAAAATGGTACAGGTTATGTTTATGGTATAAACATAAGTCCTAAAAAAATTGTAACTGGTGAAAATATAAATCCAGATAATTCTACCAATAAACCAGATAATAGTACACCAGCACCAGAAGCAAAGGAAAGTGGAGTTGTAACTGCAAATGAATTAAATGTAAGAGCAGGTGCATCAACTAATTCAGCAATTATTGGTTCATTGAAAAAAGGTGATAAGGTTGGAATAATTAAAAAAGAAGGAAACTGGTATGAAATAAATTATAATGGAAGAATAGCTTATGTGAGTGCTGATTACGTTCAGGTTGAAGCACAAAATAAACCTGAAGTAAAACCAGAGGAAAAGCCGGAAACAAAACCTGAAGTAAAACCAGAAACAAAACCAGAACAAGGTCAAACAATGAAGGTTAAAGTTAATTCTCCAATAGGATTAAATTTAAGAGCAGGAGCAACAACAAATAGTGCTGTAATTACAGTATTACCTAATAATGCAGTAGTAAATGTAATTGAAAGTTCAAATGGATGGTACAAGGTAAATTACAATGGTAATACAGGATGGATATTTGCACAATACACAACAGTTGTAAGCAATCCAAGTAATGGCGGAAATACAGTAAAACCAGAAGAGAAGCCCCAAGTAAAACCAGAAGTGAAACCAGAGGGATCAACTTCAGTAACAAAAGTTCAAATAACATCTCCTATAGGGTTAAATGTAAGAACTTCTCCAAGTACATCAGGAAATGTAATAACTGCTATACCAAATAATGTAGTTGTTAGTGTAATAGAAAGTTCAAATGGGTGGTATAAGGTAAATTATAATGGAACTACAGGATGGATTTATGGTGCATATACAAAAGTAATAAGTTCCACTGGAAAACCTGAAAATAATACTCCAGAAAGTAAGCCTGAACAAAATCAAGCTATGAAAGTTAAAGTTAATTCTCCAATAGGATTAAATTTAAGAGCAGGAGCAACAACAAATAGTGCAGTAATTACAGTATTACCTAATAATGTAGTGGTAAATGTAATTGAAAGTTCAAATGGATGGTATAAAGTAAGTTATAATGGAAGTGTAGGCTGGATATTTGCACAATATACAACAAATATGACAAATAATAATACATCTAACAATACTACTAATAATAGTGTATCTAAAATTAGAGTTAATTCACCAATAGGATTAAATCTTAGAACTGGAGCAGGAACAAATAATAGAATTATATTAGCAATTCCCAATAATGGTGTAGCTACAGTTCTTGGAAGTTCAAATGGATGGTATAAAGTAAATTATAATGGTAATATAGGGTGGGTAGATGGAAATTATGTAAATGCTATTTAATAGCATAGAAAAAAGTGATCTTATCAATAGATAAGGTCATTTTTTTATTCTAAATTTTTCAAGGAACAGGTTTTAAAAGCTGAGTTATAAAATATATCTATAGATAATATTTCCAAATGAAAAGAAAAGATGAAGAAAATTAATTTGTTAGTAAAATAGTTTGATAATAAAAATAAATTGTTTTATTTTTATCAAATGTATATTATAATTTTATTATAATATATTTAAAAATGTTGTATATAATTGAAAAATATTATGAACTCTATTTACTACTATGAATTAATGAGATATTACTAAAGAAAACAAGGTGGGAAATAAATGAATGATATATTTAAATTATTAGCTGAAAATATGATTTTTCCAATGTGGATAAAGGATTCAGAGTTGAAATATATTTTCGCTAATAAAAGTTATGCAGATTTAAATGATAGAACTGTTGATGAGATTATAGGATATAAAAATGAGGATATTTTCGAACCAGCCACTTGTGAGATATTTACTGCATGTTCTAAAGCTGCTTTAGAAAGTGGAGAGGTTGTAGCTGGTGAGATGTATACTAATAAAGGCTATAAATATGGAACTATAGTTCCTCTTAAAGACGAGCATGACAATGTTATTGCTATATATGGAATTTTCCTTGATATAGGAGATATAAAGGAAAAAGAGGAAGAGATAGAATTTCAGAAAAGATTAACTAAACAAATGATGGATTTGCTTCCTGGAATTGTGTTCTTTAAGGATAGAGAAAGTAGATATGTTTATGCAAATAAGGAATGTCGTGATTTTTATGAGCGTAATATAGGTGTGAATAATATAATAGGAAAAACTGATTTAGAAATAAATAGAGAAGGATATATAGAAAACGCTATTAGCTTTTTTGAAGAAGATAAAGAAGTAATAGAATCTAAAAAAACAATACATAATGAGATGGTTTTTAAAGAAAAAGACGGAAATGAGTTAATAAAAGAAGTTGTAAGAATACCTCTTATAGGAAAAAATGGTGAAGTAAAAGGAATAATAGGACGAGCTTTAGATATTACAGCAAATAAAATGATACAAAAAAGATTAGAATATTTAAGTTATACAGATATATTAACAGGTGTTAATAATAGAACATCTTTTGAAGAAAGAGAAGAGGAATTTAGTAAGAAAGAAAATTTACCCTTAGGTCTTATTATGGGAGATGTTAATGGACTTAAAATACTAAATGATACTTTTGGTCATCGAGAAGGAGATAATTTATTAAGAGCCGTAGCTCAGGTTTTAAAAGATTCTTGTGATGGAAAAGGAGAAGTTTTTAGAGTTGGTGGAGATGAATTTGTAATATTAGTTCCTAATAGTTCAATTAAAGAATGTGAAAAATTAATTGAAGTTATAATAGAAGGATGTAGAGCTTATAAGAGTGATTTATTTAATATAAGTATATCTTTAGGGGCAGCAGTTAAGGAAGATTCAAATAAAGATATTTATGAAGTTATTAAAGAAGCTGAAGATAAATTATATATGAAAAAGCTTTTACAAAATAAGAGTGTCAAAAGTTCAATATTGAATTCATTAAAAGTTGGTTTAGGAGTTAGAAGTGTAGAGACAGAGCAACATACAGAAAGAGTTATGAGTAGTGCCGCCAAGGTTGGAGAAAAACTAGGTCTTGAGAGATCTACTATTGATGAGCTTACCATAGCAGCAGAATTACATGATATAGGGAAAATAGGAATATGTGAAAGTATACTTATAAAGCCAACAGCATTAACTGATGAAGAATATGAGGTTATGAAAACCCATTCCGAAAAGGGATATAGAATAGTTATGGCTTCAAGTGAATTAAAAGATGTAGGTGAAAGTGTATTGTATCATCATGAAAGATGGGATGGTAAAGGATATCCTATGGGATTAAAGGGAGAAGAGATACCTTTATTGGCTAGAATAATAAATGTTTGTGATTCTTATGATGTTATGATTAATGAGAGATCCTACAAGAAAGCAATGAACAAAGAGGAAGGAATTAAAGAATTACAAAGGTGTGCAGGAACACAATTTGATCCTAAAATTGTTGATATATTTATAGAATTGTTAAATGAGGAAGCGGAGAATTAAAAAGAGTTTTATTATAAGGAGCATTTCAAATGTGGATTTAAAATCCATTCTTTGATGATAGGCTCCTTTCTATTTATAGAAGAGTTGAATATACAGATATTAGTCATCAATAAATAAATATAGATTTAATCTAGGTGGAGCTTTGACTCAATCTAAATATTTAGTTACAGTTATCTAGAAGCATGAAGCTGTTATCTCCTATTTATAGAAGATGGGAGTGATAGCCTCTAGTTATTAGATAAATTACTGTAAGATAAATTTTAGAATTAAAGTATCTATAGGAATTATTGTAGAAAAATATAATGAATGATAAAAAACTAGTTTTAAAAATTTTTAATATCTATTATAATTTTATTTGAAAATAAAGTTGTACTTTATTTATTAGGCTTAATTTAATATAAAGTAGAAAATGTAATTCATATAGAATTTTACACAGTTACGAATATTTATTATTATAAAAGAGAGATATTATATCTCTTTACTGGAATAATTTTATATTTTTTTGATATAAGTGTATAAAAATATTATAAAATATAAAAAAATTTTTACTTATGATGAGTAGGGTGGGGAAATAAATGGAAGATATATATAAATTATTAGCAGAAAATATGGTTTTTCCAATGTGGATAAAAGATACAAATTTAAGATTTATTTTTGCTAATAAAAGTTATGCTGATTTAACTGATAAAAAAGTTGAAGATATAATTGGTTATACAAATGAAGAAATTTATGAGCCAGAAATTAGTAAGGTTTTGACTAAGTGTTCAGCTGCAGTTTTAGAGAGTGGTGAAATTAAAATAGAAGAGTTATACATAGATAAAGGCTATAAAAAGGGTATAGTGATACCTTTAAAAAATAAGGAGAAAGAAATTATAGCTATATATGGAATAATAACAGATGTAGGTGAAATTAAGGAAAAAGAGAAAGAAATAGAATTTCAAAAAAATATAACAAGGCAAATAATGGATATACTTCCAGGCATGGTTTTTTGTAAAGATAAAAATAGCAAATATATTTATGCAAATAAGGAATATAGAGATTTTTATCAAAAACGAGGATTTGATAATATAATTGGAAAGAATGATTATGAGCTAAATATTGATAAAAAACAAATTGAGGAGTTTTTAGAAGATGATAAAAGAGTAGTTTTATCAAAAGAAACTATATGTAGAGAGATAGTATTAGATGAGGAAGATAAGGAGAATGTAAAAGAAGTTGTAAAAATGTCTCTCTTAGATATTAATGGTAATGTGAAAGGAATAATAGGAAGAGCTCTTGATATTAGTGAAAGTAAGCGGATACAAAGCCGATTAGAATATTTGAGTTATACAGATATTTTGACGGGGACTAAAAATAGAACATTTTTTGAAGAGTGTGAAAGAGAATTTAATAATAAAGAAAATTTTCCACTAGGAGTAATAATGGGGGATGTAAATGGATTAAAATTAGTGAATGATACTTTAGGGCATAATGAAGGGGATAAGCTCTTAAAAGCTGTGGCAAAAGTATTAAGAGAAGTTTGTGGTGAAAGTGGAAAAGTCTTTAGGTTTGGTGGAGATGAATTTATAATAACAATAAAAAATACTTCACTAAAATATTGTGAAGAATTGGAATATAAGATATATGAGAGATGTAAAGAACATAATAATGACTTATTCAATATAAGTATAGCTTTAGGAACAGCTGTGAAATATAACAATAAGAAGGATATATATCAAGTAGTAAAAGAAGCTGAAGATAAAGTATATAGGAAAAAATTATTGCAAAATAGAAGTATAAAAAGTTCTGTTTTAAATTCCTTAAAAATAGGCTTAGGAATAAGAAGTGTTGAGACAGAACAACATACAGAGAGAGTAATGATTAATGCTATACGAGTTGGAGAAAAGTTAGGACTTGAAAGATCAGTAATAGATGAGTTAACAATTGCAGCTGAATTACATGATATAGGGAAAATAGGAGTGAGTGAGAGAATATTACTTAAACCAGGAGCTTTAACAGAAGAAGAATATGAGATTATGAAAACTCATTCAGAAAAGGGATATAGAATAGTTATGGCATCAAGTGAATTAAAAAACATTGCTGAGAGTGTTCTTTATCATCATGAAAGATGGGATGGAAAAGGTTATCCAATAGGGCTTAAAGGCGAAGAAATTCCTTTGTTAGCTAGAATAATAAATGTTTGTGATTCTTATGATGTGATGACTAATATAAGGGTATATAATAAAAAGGCTAAAAGTAAAGAGGATGCAATAAAAGAACTTAAAAGGTGTTCTGGAACACAATTTGATCCTAAAATAGTAGATATATTTATTAGTATATTGCTAGAATAGATAAAGTGACTCTATATAGGTTGATGAAGAATCACCCTATATAGAGTCTTAGTTTTAGTTTATACAAGTATAGAAATATAGTCTTTTTCAAGGGTACTTTTATTTAGACTAGTTCTATATTCACTTAATAAACCTTCATATTCAATTGTTAGATTATCTAGTTCATAAAAATCTAAAGGAGTAATCAAGTAATAAGGTTTATAAAAAATATCTACATCAGCTTCTTCTAACAAATAAGCTACAAATTGTGAACAAACATATTTTTTATCATTTTCTTTCGGTTCATTATATAGAAATTTAAGTAATGCTTTGGCGTCATATTTAAATTTACGTCCATTTTCTTTGAAGTAAGTTAATTTCTTTATTAAAGTTTTATATTGTTCATTACTTAAATTAATAGAGTAAACTCTACATAGGGTATTAAATTTCTTTTTATATAAACCGTCATCAATATATTCTCTAACAAATCCAGCGAAAATAGGATTACTAACATGTAATCTTCCAAAAGAATAAACTTCATCTAAATTTTTATCTAAAGCAATTGAAACATGGGGGTACGGTACTTTTGTTTTTTTCTTTATTAAATATGATAACATGGTGCCTGTATAGGTAGATAAAATATATATTTTTTTCAAAATAGAACCCCTCCATTAAAAATTACAATAAAGTCTTGACTAAAATTTAGATAGAATTAAAACTCTATCTAAAACTAAGTCTTAATTTATTTTTATATTAATTAATTTGAATAATATTACAAAAATAAATTAATTAATCAATATTAGTTAAATATTATTTTATAGAAATAATATGTAAAAAGTATAAAACTAAGATAAAAAAAATGTTAATTTTTAGAAGAGTACATATTAATTATTGTAATTAAAAAGAGAATGTATCAAATTACAGATACATCCTCTCTGCCTTTTATCTAGCTATATAAGTTCATCATTTGTGACTACTCACTTACGAAACTATTGTTCAAAAATAAAGAGCTTCTAGTGCTAGTTCAATAGTCACAGCATTTTGCAACTATATAGCTATCTCGGTAGATGAAAAAAATATATTTATCTTAGAGGATGTAATACTCCTATCTTCTATAAGTAGGAGATAAACAAACTCACGCTTCTAGATAAGTTTGACTAAGTATTCAGATGGAGTTAAAACTCCACCTGAATTAAGTCTACGTTTATAAAAATAGATATATCAAGTTCTAATGATGTATTTTTAAGTGACTATTTTTTATTAAAAATTATAAATTTAGAAATAAAGAAATTTAGTATACCTGTTAGAAAGGATGCAATAATGCTAACAATATTTGCCCAAGCTTCAATGGAAACAAATGAAACTGATATTTTGGTGAATTCTGATATTATCACAGCTTCAATAAGAGATAAACAACCTAATACAGCAGCATATTTAAGGTAATCTTTAAGTCCACTTTTAGACTTAAATGTTACCTTTTGATTTAAAAAATAACCAACAGTTGAACAAATTAAAAATGTTATAGTTTTAAATAAGTAATTTATATTTCCGCTATAAATACCTGTAAGCCACCACAATAAATTCATAGTTCCTATTTCTAGTAAAGTGTTACTTGTTCCTACAAAGATAAATGCAGTAATTTCTTTTATAGAATTTTTAGTATTATGTGTAACTCTTATATCTGAGATATTTTCTTTAAGAGTGCTATTCACTATTATGTCCCCCTTTGTAAGTGTTTTATCATCAGTAATATTCTAATTTTCTATAAGTCTAAGACAAAGAGATAGAATTTATATGTTAATTATAAGATGAGTATTCTTTATTAGATATTGAAAAACATTACTTTTAAATTACAATTTTGTAATCTTGAAAAAAATAGTAGTTATAGAATTAGTTATATAATTAAATTTATGAAAGTGTTATAATTTATAATAATATTTGTAATTAAATGGAGGAATAAGTATGGAAGTAATTATTAGAGCAATTCATATTAAAGATGCTAAAGATATTAATGAAATGAGAGTTATGGATGGGGTTAAGGAAAATATTTTATCTATAACTAGTGAGAGAATTTCTAAATCAGAAGAATTTATAGAATCTCTAGGGAATAATGATCATACTTATGTAGCAGAAATTTTTGAAAATGGTAAAAGTAAAGTAGTTGGAATTTGTGGACTATCTATTTCTCAAAATCCTAGATTAAAACATTGTGGAGTAATTGGAATTATGGTTAATAAAAATTATCAAAAAAAAGGAATTGGGAGAATGCTTTTGGAAAAAGTAATAGATTTAGCAGATAATTGGCTTATGCTTGTTAGATTAGAATTATCAGTTTTTTGTGATAATGAGAGAGCCATAAATTTATATAAGTCTTTAGGGTTTGTTGAAGAAGGAATAAAGAAGTATGCTGCAATTAGAAATGGTAAATATGATGATGAATTCATAATGGCAAGATATAATAGAAATATAGTTTAATTAATACAAATTTTAAATTGGTGCAAGGAGAGTCTTAAAAATGGGAGAAAAAAGATTTAAAACTATAGAAGGTATAAAAAACACTATAATAGATAACTGTTATTATCTTAAGGAGCCAATTTTAATTGAAGCAATATATTTTTCAGGGGTTAAGAAGGATGATGAAGGATATATAAACTTTATAAGAAGGATAGTTATAAAACCAGAAAAATTAGATTTTAAACCAAGTATTATTAAAATGATGGTTGATGATGTTATTGAAAATTATACAGAACTGCTTTTAGATATTTAAACGATTTATTAATACAATATTTCCATTTTATATATTTTATATATAAGAGAAAAAGGTAAAATATAATTGTTGAATTTTATAAAAGGAGTAAGAGGATGTATGGATAATTATGCTAACAATGAATTAATTAAAGATTTACTAAAACTTAAGAAAAAGTATAATTTAATAAACATAGAGGCAGATGCAGAGTGTAAAGAGGATATTGATGTTGAAATTCATGATAGGGAAGTTAAAATATTTGCTTATGAAGATGATGAATTAAGAATGATAACATATAATATTAAGGATGATAATGAATTAGAGTTTATTTGTAAAAATTAAAAAATATAAATATGAAAAAAAGTGTTGATTTTTATCAGAAATTATAATATAATTTTTACGAGACATAGTGCAAAACACTATATGCCTTGAGAGGTTGTCCTTCGCCGGTACCTCTCAAGGCTTTTTTATTTGATGACTATATAAATTGAGATTTAATTTAGAAAGAGTTTTGACTCTAGTTGAATTTTAATGAAAGCTACATAAGGACATGTATTTCTTTATTTCTAACTTATAAAAGATTGGAATAAAGAGAGTAATCGATAGATAAAAATTATTGTATTAAGCGAACAATAATTTCTTCAACTTTTCTATAACCAATCTTTGCTACTGTAATTTGTAGATTTTCATATTTAAAAGACTGATCTTTTTTTGGTAAATAACCAAACTCTTCGATAACCCAACCATTTATAGTTTGAGATTCATATTTTTCTTCATCTACATTTAAATTGAAGGTCTCAAAAAAATCAGATAAACTAGCTGTACATAATACCAAATATTCATTATCATTTATTTTTTTGAAATATTCTATAATATCATCATGTTCATCCCAAATCTCACCAACTAGTTCTTCTAATATGTCTTCTAGAGTGACAATTCCTTCAGTTCCTCCAAATTCATCAACAATAACAGCCATATGATTTTTGGAATATTGGAAGTTTCTTAAAAGTTCAGAAATTTTAGTGTTTGGGGTAGTACAAATTATAGGCTTTACTAGAGTTTCTATATTTGAATCATTATCAAAAGATTCATTATAGATATCCTTTTGATGTATTACACCTGTTATTTTATCAATAGTATCTATATAAACTGGAAGTCTAGAATAGCCTGATTCACGGAAAAGTTCTTTTGCTTCTTTAATAGTACTTTCCTTAGGAACTCCAACTATATTAACTCTAGATGTTATTATTTCTCCAGCATCTAAGTCATTGAATTCTATAGCTGATTTTATTAACTTACATTCATTAGAACCAATTCCACCATCATTTTCAGCTTCTTCTATAATAGTAAGGAGTTCATCTTCTGTAATAGCAGCATTTTTTTCTACCTTTATCACTATAGATAATAATTTTTTTAAAAGTACAAAAAAATAATTTATAGGTCCTAATATTAACATAAGGACTTTAAGAAAAGGTGTAGCAAACATAGCAAACGTTTCAGGAGATTCCTTTGCTATACTTTTAGGAGATACTTCTCCAAAAATAAGAACTATAATAGTCATAATTATACTAGATAAGCTAACACCGAAATCTCCATAATATTTAGTAAAAATTATAGTTGCCAAAGAAGCAGAAAGGATATTTACTACATTATTTCCTATTAATATTGTAGATAAAATTTTATCAAAATCATTTGTTAATTTTAAGGTTTCATTTGCTCTTTTATTATGGTTATTAGCTAAATTTTTAAGCCTGATTTTGCTTAAGCTAGAGAAAGCTGTTTCAGTTGCTGAGAAAAATGCAGAAAATAAAATAAGAATAGCAATTGAAATAATCAGGGTAATAGTACTGTCATCCATTAATTAGTTCACTCCTAAATTAAAAAATTTTATTTAAAATATAGTTTATTTATTTTAATATACGTTGAAATTCTTTAGATAATGACTAAATAATATATAAATTAACAGGTGTATATAGTGCTATAAGATTTATAATATTAGGGAGAGGTTCTTTATTTTATGAATTATTTATTATAATAAAAAAATAGTGTTGACTTTATCACTAGTTAGTGATATATTATGAGTAAGGAAAATAAACAACAAATAAAAATAAATAAAGTAAATTGACATAAAATAAAAATTTTAAGTAATTGTCACTAATTAGTGTTAAATTTAGATATTTAAAATTTGTAAGAAAGGAAGAATACTAATGAAAAAATTTAGAACTATAGAAAAAGCGTTTAAAGGATCAGGATTTCATATGGTAGGGGATGGATTTAGAGTATCTCAATATATTTCACCAGGAAGAGAAACAGCAGAACGTTTATCTCCATTCTTATTATTAGATTATCATGCACCACATTATTATGAACCATCGGCAGTAAGAAGAGGAGTTGGTGCTCATCCACATAGAGGATTTGAAACAGTAACACTTGCTTATGAAGGAAAAGTTGAACATCATGATAATAAAGGAAATCATGGAGTTATAGGACCTGGAGATGTTCAATGGATGACAGCAGCATCAGGAGTAATGCATAAAGAATATCATGAAGAAGAATTTAGTAAAAATGGTGGAGTTCTTCATATGGTTCAATTATGGGTTAACTTACCTAAAGACCAAAAAATGAGTGAACCTAAATATCAAACATTACTTAAAGAAAATATGGGAACTTTAAATCTTGATGATGATAAAGTTGAACTTAGCATTGTTTCAGGTGAAGTTAATGGAGTAAAAGGACCTGCAAGTACTTTCACTGATGTAAATCTTTATAACATAAAATTAAAAAATGTGGGAAAGATAACATTAAATGAGCCAAGTGATTTTAATACAGCAATACTTGTATTAAGAGGAAAAGTTAAAATCAATGATGAAAAGAATTATGTAGAAGATGATTTCATTTTATTTGATAATGTGGAAGGTGAAATTTCAGTAGAAGGAATTTCAGAAGATTCATTAATTCTTGTATTAAGTGGTAAGCCAATTAAAGAAAATGTTGTATCATACGGCCCATTCGTAATGAATACAGTAGATGAAATATATGAAGCTTATAATGATTTTGAAAATGGTAAATTTGGCACAATGAATTTTTAATAAAAGAATTTAAATAAATTATAGGAATAGGAGAACTGAAGATGAGTAAAGTTTTATATATCAAAGCAAACATAAAAGCAGAAGGTGAATCAAGAAGTTTTAAGGTAGCAGATGCGTTTATCGAGGAATATAAAAAGAATAATCCAAATGATGAAATAGTAACATTAGATCTATACAAAGAAAATATAGACTTCTTAAGACCAGAAGATTTAGGAAAATTATTCGGGCCAAAGGACGAAAATAGCAAAAATAATCCAATTTTAAAATATGCATATGAATTTGCAGAAGCTGATAAATATGTAATTGCAGCACCTATGTGGAATTTAAGTATTCCAGCTATATTAAAAGCATATATTGATTATGTAAGTGTTAGTGGTATAACATTTAAATATACGGCTGAAGGTCCAGTTGGACTTTTAAATGGAAAAAAAGCTGTTCATATAGTAGCTAGAGGTGGAGAATATGGTGATGCACCTTATGAAATGGGAGATAAATATTTAAGAACAATATTAGCTTTCTTTGGAATTCAAGATATAGATACTATAGCAATAGAAAACTTAGATATTATGGGAGCAGATGTTGAAGGAAAAGTTAAAGAAGGAATAGAAAAAGCAACAAATGCTGCAAAAAGATTTTAATAACAAATAATATATTGAATTAGATAAAAGTTGATTTCTGTATTAACAGGAATCAACTTTTTTTAGGTAGAAGGTTATTTATTAAGGTCAATATATATGTTATTATTGGTGATAAATGGGAAATGTCGTGGTGAAAATATAAATAGTATGAAATAGACTATTTAGTGAATTTTTAAAATGATAATAGAAAGAGTGATTAAAGAGAGGATAGAAATTATGAAAAATGATTATATGTTAGATTTGGTAGAAACCTTTGGGAAAAACCTAGGAAAAACACTTTTTAATGAAGTAAAAGAAGTTGAAGAGTGGTTTTATAATGAATTATCACTTAAAAGTGGTGAAGCTTTAGAAAAAGGTTCATTTAGTAGAGACGAAGTAGAGCAGGGCCTTAAAGATTTCATTAAAAGCTTTAAGAATTTAAAAGATTAATTTAAAATTATTGAGAATAAAAAATGAAAAAAAATTTCTTTAAAGTATTCTATTTTTAAAATTTTGGTAATATAAAATATATATAAAGTTAATTTTCATTTCAAAGTGCTAAAAAGTAATAAATATAAATAAAAATGAAAATAATTTTCTAAAAATATAAAATTTATATTGATTTATGAAAATTAATGTTATATAATCTAATTAATACAGGTAATAAATGGTAAAAATGAAAGGGGGATATAAGTTGTTAGATCTTATAAAAGGAGGTCTTATAGTATCTTGTCAAGCCTTGGAGGATGAACCCTTATTTAGTTCCTTTATAATGGGGCGTATGGCATTGGCAGCTAAGGAAGGGGGAGCTAAGGCTATAAGAGCTCAGGGAATTGATGATATTATAGAAATAAAAAAAGTTACTAATATGCCTATTATAGGTTTAATAAAAAAATCTTATAGTGATTCTGATATATATATAACAGCTACAATGAAGGAAGTTAAAGCATTAGTGGATAGTAAATGCTGTGAAATGATAGCTTTAGATTTAACTCATAGAAAAAGACCTAATGGTGAAAATGTAAAGGATTTAATAAAGTATATACATGACAATAATATTTTAGTAATGGCAGATATATCAACTTATGAAGAAGGAATAGATGCAGAGAATTTAGGAGTTGATTGTGTATCTACAACTCTTTCAGGATACACAAGCTATTCAAGGCAAGAGAAGAGTCCTGACTTAGATTTAGTAAAGCGTTTAAGTAATGATCTTAAAATACCAGTTATAGCAGAAGGAAGGATACATTCACCAAGTGATTTAAAAAGAGCTTATGAATGTGGTGCTTATTCAGCAGTAGTAGGAGGAGCAATTACAAGACCTAAGGAAATAACAGAAAGATTTATAGAAGAGATAATAATTTAGAAAATAATTAAATTTAAAATAATTTTATTAATATAAAAAAGGGGGATTTTAATAATGAAAGGAATATATACAGCATTATTAGTGTCATTTGATAAGGAAGGAAATTTAAATGAGAAAGGACTTAGAGAAATAGTAAGACACAATATTGATAAATGTAAAGTAGATGGTCTTTATGTTGGAGGAAGTACTGGTGAAAACTTCATGCTTTCTACTGAAGAAAAGAAAAGAATTTTTGAAATTGCTATGGATGAAGCTAAGGGACAAGTTAAACTTATAGCTCAAGTTGGTTCTGTAAACTTAAAGGAAGCAGTTGAATTAGCAAAATTTGCTACAGACTTAGGTTATGATTCCTTATCAGCTGTAACACCATTTTATTATAAATTCGATTTTAGTGAAATAAAACATTACTATGAAACAATAATAAATTCTGTTGATAATAAAATGATAATTTATTCAATCCCATTTTTAACAGGAGTAAATATGTCTTTAGATCAATTTGGAGAGTTATTTGAAAATGATAAAATAATTGGAGTTAAATTTACAGCAGCTGATTTTTATTTATTAGAAAGAATGAGAAAAACTTTTCCAGATAAATTAATCTATGCTGGTTTTGATGAAATGATGTTGCCAGCAACAGTACTTGGGGTAGATGGAGCAATAGGTTCAACATTTAACGTTAATGGAAGAAGAGCTAAAGAAATTTTTGAAGCAGCTAAGTCTGGAAATATAGAAAAGGCGAGAGAGATTCAGCATATAACTAATGACTTTATAACAGATGTTTTAGAAAATGGATTATATCAAACACTTAAAGGATTACTTCAAGAGCAAGGTGTTGATGCTGGATATTGTAGACAACCTATGAAAGCACCTACAGAGGCTATGAGTAAAAGAATTAAAGAAATAAATGAAAAATATTTTCAATAATATATAATATGTAATTAAAGATATGGGGACATGAGATTTGGAAACAGGGAATTTTAAGTATAATTTTCATAAAGTCCCCATTTAAGATTTATTATTTTGCTATTCTATGTAAAGGTTTTATAGTATGAGATTTAATCAATATAGAATTTAGGTTCTAGTAGAGGGTATTTAGATGTGCATGTCTATTTAACTTTGTTTTGGAGAAGATTGGAGTGTTATAGACACTATTTATCAAATAAAATTAAATTTAAGGAGTGGAATTTATGAAGGGGTTTACTACTATAGATTTTATTATATTAGTAGGTTATCTTATAGCAGTTCTTTTTGTTGGTCTTGCTTTTTCTAAAAAGGAAATGAAAGGAAAGGAATTCTTTAAAGGTGATGGTAAGATTCCTTGGTGGGTTACTTCAGTATCTATATTTGCTACATTGTTGAGTCCAATTTCTTTCTTATCTTTAGCAGGAAATTCTTATAGTGGAACTTGGTTATTATGGTTTGCTCAGTTAGGAATGCTTATAGCAGTTCCTTTAACTATAAGGTTTTTCTTGCCTGTTTATAGTAAATATGATATAGATACAGCATATCATTATTTAGAAATAAGATATAAAGATAAAGGACTTAGAATATTAGGAGCTTTAATGTTTATAATTTATCAAATTGGAAGAATGTCTATTATAATGTATCTTCCATCAATGGTTTTAGCAAATTTAACAGGAATCAATATAAATGTATTAATAATTGTAATGGGTGTTATAGCAATAATTTATTCTTATACAGGTGGGCTTAAATCAGTATTATGGACAGATTTTGTACAAGGTGCAGTCTTATTCATAGGTGTTATATTTGCTTTATTCTTCTTAATTGGTTCAATAGATGGTGGCTTTAGTTCAATAATGTCTTCATTAACAACTGGTGGAAAATTTTTAGGCAGTGAAGATATTTTATTTAATCCAAATATATTAAAGTCAAGTGTATTCTTAATAATAGTTGGTGCTGGACTTAATACTTTTTCTTCATATGTGTCAAGCCAAGATATTGTTCAAAGATTTACTACAACAACAGATATGAAACAACTTAAAAAGATGACTTATGGAAATTTAGTATTATCTCTAACTATAGCAACAATATTTTACTTAATAGGAACAGGGTTATCTGTATATTATAATCAAAACCCACAATTTTTACAAACAGCTCAACAGGATCAAATATTTGCTTCATTTATAGCTAATCATTTACCAGTTGGAATCAGTGGACTATTACTTGCAGCTATCTATGCTGCAGCACAATCAACTTTATCAACAGGATTAAATTCAGTTGCAACAAGCTGGACATTAGATGTACAAAAATATATAAGTAAAGATATGGATGATAAGAAATGTACAAAAATAGCTCAATATATATCATTAGGTGTTGGTATAGTTGCTATAGGAGTTTCAATAGTATTAGCAAATGGAAACATTAAATCTGCCTATGAGTGGTTTAATGGATTCATGGGATTAGTTTTAGGTGTTTTAGCAGGAATATTTGTACTTGGAGTATTCTATAAAAAGGCAACAAAACAAGGTGCATATGCAGGATTTATTACATCAGCTGTATTAGTAGTTATATTAAAGTATGGAGTATCAGATGTATCAGCATGGTGTTATTCAATTATTACAATAGCTACTTCTGTTATAGTTGGAATTATTGTAAGTAACTTAACTCAACCAGCAAATGATTCAGAAAGTGAATTAATATCAGAGGTAGAGGAGTAGTATAGGATAGAACTTAATTTAGGTAAAGTTTTAACTATAGGTGAATTTTAGTGAAAGCTATGAAATAAAGGAGTTTGTTTATGATATTTAATAATTTAAATAATATATCTGTAATTAATGAACTAGATAAAAATATATTGAGAGCTTTAGATTATGCTATTTCAAATAATTTAATTGATTACAAAAAGGGAACACATGATATTGATGGAAAGGATATGTTTTTTAATAGGGTTTCTTATGGGACAAAGGAAGACTCTAAGGGATTCTGGGAAGGGCATAGAGATTATATAGATATTCATGTTATATTAGATGGCAAGGAAAGAATAAATTATAATCTTAGTAATAATCTTAAAGGATTAAATTATGATAAAGAAGGAGACTTTGCTTCCTTTGAAGGAAGAAGTAAGCAGAGTTTAATCTTAGAAAAGGGTGATTTCGCTATATTTTATCCAGAGGATATTCATATGACTGGATTAATAGTTGATGAGCCAGAAAAAGTAGAAAAGGTAATTTTCAAGGTTAAGTTGAATAATTAATTTATAATATAAGGTCAAATTAGACTATATCAAATAACTTTAGTTTAAATATGATGTTTTAAAGATATTTATAACATTTATTTAAAGGGTTTAATTTGATATAGTCTTTGATTCATAGGGGGGAATTTTTAGAATTATCTAGAGGTAATGGAACTATAGCTCAGAGTTTTTCAGTTAAGTGGAGTAAAGAAGTAGGAGAAAAAATCTGCTTTATATAAAGTACTATAGAGGGGTCTTTAATAAAGAATTGGAGGTATGATAGATACAATTATTTAGTTGATGCCATGAGAAAATACAAAAGAGCATTAGAAAAGCTTAGGAAAATTTATAATATAAATAAGAAGTATGCTATTTGGATTCAAGGAGAAAGTGATGGAAAGTATGGAACAGATCCTGTTTATTATAAAAGGAATTTGATAAAATTAGGTGATAAATTAAAGGAAGAGGGAAAAGAATAACTAAATACCATCAAAAAGAGGAAATTCATAATAATTTTAGTAACTTGAGTATAAGAGAAGCAAGAGAAATTTTTAAGAATTTAGAAAAGGTAATAGTTTATTAGGGGGAGTTACAATGTCAAATATAATAGCAATAGATATAGGTGGGACAAATATTAAGTATGGAGTCTTAAGTTTAGATTCTACTATAGTAAGAACTGGTGAAATAAAAACTAGGGTAACAGTTACTGAAAATTTTATTTTAGAAGATGTAGACAGTTTAATAGGTAAGTTAATAAGTGACTTTCAAGTTTCAGGAGTAGCTATATCAACTGCTGGAGTTGTCTCTTCAAAGACTTCAGAAATAGTTCATGCAGGACCAACTATTCCTAATTATAAGGGAACTAATTTTAAAAAGTTAGTAAATGAAAAGTACAATCTTCCCTGTACAGTGGAGAATGATGTTAATAGTGCAGCGTTAGGAGAATTTTGGAAAGGTGCTGGAGAAGGTTTCAATAGTGGATTTTGTTTAACTGTTGGTACAGGACTTGGGGGAGCTTTAATTATAGATAATAAGCTTATAAGAGGAGCTTCTGATTCAGCTGGAGAAATTGGATATATGAAAATATTAGGGAAAGATATACAATCTGTAGCATCAACTAAAGCTTTAGTTAAAGCTGTAGCTGAAAGAAAAGGAAAAGAAAATATTAATGGAAGAATTATTTTTGATTTAGCAAAGGAGGGGGATAAGGATTCAATTGAAGAAATAGGTAATCTTGTTAAATCAATTTCTAAGGCTATTGAAAATATAGTTTATATAGTTAATCCAGAGGTAATAATACTTGGTGGCGGAATAATGGAGCAAGAAGAATATTTAAAACCTTTATTTGAGGAAGAAATAAAAAGGATATTGCCAGAAAAGTTTATTAGTAATACAAAAATAAGATTTGCTAAGCTTGGTAATAAGGCAGGATTGATAGGAGCTCTTTATAAATTTATAAAGCTTACTGAAAAATAAGTTTTAATATATAATATAATTATATATGACTTTTTATAGTTATTATCATTTGAAAATATGTATATAACCATATAAGACATATATTTGATTATAATATTATTTTGGAGAGAGTTATGGGGATAATAGAAAGTATTTGTCATACAAAATTTAGAGCAAGTAAAGGTGATAAAGTTCTTATTGAATATATAAATGAAAATGCACAGGATTGTGTTTATATGTCAATATCAGAATTAGCAAATGCAGTATCTTTAGGAGAGGCAACAATAACTAGATTTACAAGAAAAATAGGGTTTTCTGGATATCAAGACTTCAAGTTAGCTTTAGCAAAACAACTTACCAAAAGTAGTAGAAAAAGTTTTATCAACACAGTGGTAAGTATAGATGAGCCAGTTGAAGAAACAGCTCAGAAGCTATTTGTAAGTCATAGTAATATTATTGAGGAAACATTGAAAAAACTCAATTATAAGGATGTAATACGGGCTAGAGAAACCATATTAAATGGGAAAAAAATTTACTTTTTTGGCATGGGGAATTCAGGAATAGTAGCACAGGATGGAAATTATAAGTTTATGAGAATTGGCATAAATAGTGTTGCAATAAGTGATAGCCACACTATGCTGATGTTATCTTCCATAATGGAAAGAGGAGATGTAATATTTGCTATATCTCATACTGGAGAAACAAGAGAAATTTTAAAAGCTGTAGAATTAGCAAAGTCAAGAAAGGCAAAGGTTATTTCATTGACAGAAAGTAGAGAAAATACTCTTAAGGGACTTTCAGATATAAACTTAAGTTATGTAAGTATGGAAACTATTTTTGAAACTGGATCTATAATGTCAAAGTTTGTTCAAATGTTTATATTAGAGTTGATTTATGCAGAAATAATTAAAGAAAATTATGATGAAGCAATAGAAAAGAAAGTTGCCACAACAAATGCATTAGAAGAATTTAAAAAAATTTAAAAAATAAATATATAAGAAGGCTGTACTGGAATGATAAAGTAATTAATCTAGTACAGCTTATTATTTTATCTGAATGTTAGTAGATATTTATATAAAATTCTAAAGTTCGGAGGAGTTAATTTCCCTATTTAAAAAGTAGGAAATTAGAGTTCTTATAAAAACTAATGTTACTAAAGTAATAAGATCATCAAAAGTTGGTCTTACTGTAGAGTTTATAATATCACCAGCTACAAGGATTTCTAATGAGAGAAGTATGTAAGATGCAAGTTTGTTCTTTAAAATAGTATTTTTTTTAACAACATCTATATATGATTTAGGTTTTAATTCAGATTTTATAAAATCTAGTACAGTTAATAAAACACCAAAAAGAGCAATGAGTATTGCTAAAGCAAATAATATATAAATTACAATTTTTAAAATATATTTAATATCCAAAGAATCACATCCTTAAAATGGTTAGTGTATTAATAAGCAATCTAAACTTTTGCTTATAGTGTGTACAAAATCATAGTAATTTATAAAACTCTACCTAAATTAAGTCTATGTTTATGTACTTTAGGTATTAAAAACTGTATGTTGTGCAAGTAATATTGTACTATTTTTCCTAAAAATATATAATAAAATCAACCTAGGGAACAGAGTAAAATCAAAAGGAATTGAGGGGGAATTAAAATGGAAATTTGTGATTTAAAAATTAATAAGGAAAGAAAGGGTTATCATAGAGTAATAGATTTTATATCAATAGTAATTGTTGTTGCCATAGCAACAGATACTTTCTTAAGTTTAGGGAACATTCCTAATAGTGTACC
The DNA here is from genome assembly GCF_001403635.1 of Clostridium massiliamazoniense. GTDB lineage: Bacteria > Bacillota > Clostridia > Clostridiales > Clostridiaceae > Sarcina > Sarcina massiliamazoniense. The sequence continues at coordinate 261,842 of NZ_LN879467.1, read as the reverse complement.
AACTCACTTTGAACTTGATGGAATATTGGGGGGATATGTTTCAAATAAGTTTTTTATTTTTACTTACTCAATTATTAGTATTGTTGCTTTAATTATTTGCAATTTCTTCGCTCATGTTACTAAAAAATCAAAGAGGGTTGTTGAGTTATTAGAAAAAGAGCAAAAAATAAAATTAATATTTATGAAGGTTTTGGCTTTAGAATTAGTTATAATTTTTAGTTCAATGCAATTTATGGTTACAAGAGCAGTTTTAAATGGAAATAATAGTATCAATGGAATGATTAGCTTAATATTAGGTTCAATAGCAATGATTACTGTTTGCATGTTTAAATTCAAAATTAAAAAGTGTTCATAATGATATGATTATTTGTAATTTATACCATTATATAGTATGATATTTACATGAATATTTTGGAAATTTAGGATAAAATTTAAAAAAAGTTTAAACTTTCTCCTAAATTAACTTTTAATTTGTGGAGATATTTGTATATGTTTAAGATTGCAATTTGTGATGATGATGAAAAGATTATTTATGAAATAAGGAAAGCTATAGAGGAGTACAAGGATGTTAAATTTAGCATTAATACTTACAATAGTGGGGAAGAACTTTTAAGTGCGGGAGAACAATTTGATGTTATTTTTTTAGATATAGAAATGAATAATATGAATGGTATTGAAACTGCTAAGGCTATAAGAAAATATGATAAGGATGTAAAAATAATTTATGTTACTAGTTATACAGATTATATGAATTTAGCTTTTAGTGTACATGCTTTTGGCTATTTAAATAAGCCTATAAAAAAAGAGGATATTCATAATCAATTAGATGAAGTTCTTGCTTACTTAAGTGAAGAGATAGAAGAAATTATAGAATTCATAACTGTAGAGGGTGTAGTTAGAATAGCTTTAACTGATATATGTTATTTTGAATATATAAATAGACGTGTTAAGTTAAAGACCCTAACAGAAAGTTATATTATAAAAGAGACTATTGGAAATATAGCAAATAGAATGAAAGAATATGGTTTTTGTATGCCTCATAAAAGCTTTACTGTTAATTTATTTAATGTAAAGTCTATAAAAGGTTATGATATTTTTATGATGGATGGAGCTATAATTCCATTATCACAAAAAAAGTCTACAGAATTTAGGGATGAATTTAATATGTTTTTAGAAAAACGTATTATGGCATAGAGGGGGAAGAGCTATTTATGAATGGTTCATTTCAAGTAATACTTATAATTTTAAGCTATTTTTGCGCATTTCTTTCTACTTATATAGTCTTTGATTTTATGAGCAAGTTTGGAAGAACCATATATAAGAAAAAGTATGTTTATGTTATAAGTTATTTGGTATTTACTTTAGGGTTAATAATTAGTTCTATTGTTTTTAATAATGGAATAATTCATATAATAATAACCTTGGTTTCTACAGTTATTGCAGGTTATTTTCTTTATAATAATAATAAAATATATATTTTATATTATAGTTTGTTTTTTGTTTTATTACTTGTATGGGAGATTATAGTTAATTATGTAATTAGCGTGTTTTTTTGGGGAGGAGCTATTAATTTTTACAGTAGTGAAATTTTCTTCTTAGCATCTACAATTATATTGCAAATCTCAAAATTAGTTGTATCAAGATTATTTATAACCTTCTATAAAAAGAAGAAGATTAAAAAATTAAATAAGGTTCAATTTTTTAGTTTCTTAATATTGCCTATGTTTAGTATTATCTATGTAACTACACTTACTATGTATATTCAAGTTTATTTTTCTCTTGAGGATTCATTATTTTTGCTTTTTAATGTAGTTTCAATTATTTTTTTAAATATATTTATTACTAAAGTATTTGAATCTATATCAAAAAATAATGAAATGAAAAGTGAATTGTTATTATACGAACAACAAGCTAATCTTAATTATGAATACTATAACTCTCTAGAGAATAAGTATAAAAATTCTAGAAAAATAATTCATGATATAAAAAATCATCTTCAAACTATTGAAAATTTATATAAAGATAGGGAAGAAATAGCAGCAACTACCTATACTAAAGATTTATATGAAATATTTAATAAGCTTGAACAGAAATATTATACTTATAATAAAGTTTTAAATATTATTATTAATGATAAAACAGAGTGTGCTGAAAAGCTTGGGATAAAATTAGATTGTAAAATAGGTGATGTTGATTTAGGTTTTATAAAGGATATAGATCTAACAACAATATTTACTAACTTATTAGATAATGCTATAGATGAGATTAAAGGCTTTGATGAAAATAAGGCAATATATTTGAAAGTAGATAAGTTTAATGACTTTCTTGTAATAAATACTCATAATTCATTAAAGAGTAAGCCTTTAAAGGATGGAAATGAATTTAAAACTACAAAGAAAAATCATAGTGGTTTAGGATTACAAAATGTAAGGGTTACTATAGAAAAGTATAGTGGAAATATGAAGGTTAGTTCTGAAGAGAATTGTTTTAAAGTTAATATAGTGATTCCAATTGATTTTAAGTAAATTTATCATATTTTTTAGGGGGAAAAAATAATGAAAAATATTTGCAAGGTTTTAGTTGTAATGTTATTAGGAACAATATTAGTTAGTTGTGGAGTGGAAGAATTAAGTGATAATTTTAATGAAGGAACATTAAGAGAAGCTGTAGAGAACATAGTTGATGAATTAAATAATCAAAAATATGAAGAAATAGTTGTAGATGGAATTGAGGAGGTAAAGGGTGAAAAAAATGTTAATGCAATTAAGGAGACATGGGAAAAGGTAACTAAAAATCTTGGAAAGTATGAGAAAATAGAAAAGATGGTCTTTCAAGAAAAGGATGACCTTGCAATAGTTATAAGTGTTTTAAAATTTGAAAAGGGAAAAGTACAATTAACAACAACATTTAATAAGGAAAATAAATTAGCAGGGATTTTTATGAAGTAACTATAAAAAGCTACATAGAATAAATATATTAATTTTACCTTTACAAAGATTATATAGCTAGCTAAAGGGCGAAGAGAATATATCTATAAATTTAATATATTCTCTTTTATTATTTTTAGAAAAGTAGAGGTGGTAATTTTATTAATAGTGGTTAGAATAATAATATAAATTGAAACTGTATTTAAATAGAATAAGATTTACTAAAGAAGGTGGAGTTATGAGAGTAAATAATGAAAAGGACTTAGGAAATGCTATAAAAAATAATGTGGATGAAATAATAATAGAAGGAGATTTAAAAAATAAAGTCATAAGAATAAAGGCAACTAAAAAAATGGCTTGGACAATTGCCATTGCAGCCATAGGAACTTCAGTGGCAGCGCTTTTAGCAACTCCAGCATCAGGTGGACTTTCTAATGTTGCTAATTTATTTACTGTACCTACAGCTATTGGAATTCTTGGAGCATCAACATCAACAGCAGCTGTGAAGATAGCAGCATCAGCAGGGTCTGTTAAAGTATTGGATCAACTAAGAAATTATAAAATTGTAAAAAAAGATGATGAAAATATAACATTAAAAAAATAAGAATTAGAAAGTAAAACTCTAACAAAGGACTATTTATATGTCTTTGTTAGAGTTTTTTATCTCATAGCTAGAGGTTGTAATACTCTTATCTTGTATAAGAGTAGGAGATAAATAGCCTCGCGTTTCTAGATAACTAGGACTAAGCGTTGAGATGGAGTCAAAACTCCACCTGAATTAAGTCTATGTTTATAGTAATAATATAATTAGGAAAAAGTTTAGGATTCAGGAAAGACTGTATATTAGGTATAAAAAACTGTAAGTAATGTAAATGGGATTGTAGTGAATAATTTACAAACATATAATGGAATTAACCTAGGGGAGTAAAAATATAAATAGAGTGAAAATAGCTATAAGGGGTGTTTTTATGAAAATTTCAATAGGAAATTGGAGTTTTATATTGTCTATATTTATAAGTGTTGGTATTCCATTATGTTCTTTAATTTATATTCTTTTAAAAAAGAAAAGGTATATTAAACCATATTTTATGGGAGTACTTGTTTTTGTAGTATCTCAAGTAATTTTGAGATTACCTATAATTCAAGTGGTTTTACCTAAATTTCCTTGGTACGAAAATATGCAAATATTTTATCCTGTAGTATATATTATATTTTTATCATTTACAGCAGGAATTTTTGAGGAAATAGGTAGATTTATAGGATTTAAGGGTTTGAAAAAGAATAGGACATGGCAGGATGGTATAGCTTTTGGGTTAGGTCATGGAGGAATAGAAGCCATGCTTATAGTTGGACTTACTAATATAAGTAATATGTCCATAGTTAATGCAATAAATAATGGAACCTTTAATAGTTCAAAATTTGGTATATCTGAAAGTGAAATAATAGATATATTTAAGAATATTACTAATTTAGATGTAGTTTTAGGTGGAGTAGAAAGAATTAGTGCAATGATACTTCATGTATTCTTAACTATAATAATTTTATATGCTATAAAAGAAAGGAAAAAAGTATATTTATTAGTATCAATAATGTTACATGGTTTAGTAAATTTTATAGCAGTATCTTTAGTGAGTAATGGAGTTAGTAACTTAATTGTAGAAATAGGATTCTTCATAGTAGCATTAGCAATGTTGGTTATGATTATAAAATCAAAAAAAGTATTTGAAAAATTAGATAATTATTATATAAATATAAATTAATATAATTAAAGAAGAAACTAGAGTTTTAATAATATTGAAATTCTAGTTTTTATATTATAAAGAAGAGTGGATGTTGTGCAAGAATATTTAAAATAGTTTTGATAGTGAGGATGAAAAAACTTTTTAATTTAAAATTTAAAAAAATATTACTATAAATTGATGTAGTGTAATAGAATATAATGTAAAAAGTGTAAAAGGGGTGTGTAATTTGAATAAAAGAAAAATAGTACAAGTAATACTTACAGCTATAATTATTAATAATATAATTTCTAGTACTACATTTGCTATGACAAATTTAAATTCCACAACAGGAATTAATAAGAGTAAAGAGATTATGGCAGAAGAAGAGATATTTTCAGTTAATAATATTAAAATAACAAATGGTGATGGGATGAATTTAAATAAATACTTAAGTCAAGTAGAAAGTTTAGAAGAAGGCACCATTATAACAAGATTTAAATTAGATAATGTTGGAAAAATTCAATCTTTAATTAGTGTAAGTAATAAGAATGAAGAAAATCAACATTTTCATATATGGACAGATGGGACTCAGATTGGCTATGAAATAAGAAATGAATCTGGAAATACTAAGGGATCTATAGGGAGTAATTTAAATAAAGGGATAAATACTCTTGCTTTTAAAGTAGAAAAAAATATTGGGTATTCATTATTTTTAAATGGTGAAAAAATAAAGTTTGATGCTTCAAGTGCTACAAAATTTTTAAAAAACATAAATAATTTAAATAGTATTAATATTGGTAAAACAGAAAGAGCTGGAACAGCTAATAAATATTTGATGAATGGTAATATTGATTTTTTAAATTTTTATTCAACATTAATAAATGATGAAGATATAATTCAGAAGACTTTAGAAACTCATACTAATAAAGCACCACTTCCTGAAAATGTTTTTATATCAGATACAAAGAAGATATTTAATACTGGAGACTTAAATTCAAAAAATTTTAGAATTCCATCATTATTAACAACTAAATCAGGAACCACTATTGCGGCAGCAGATATTAGAAATAATCATGCAGGAGACTCACCAGCAAATATTGATGCAGGGATAAGAATAAGTAAGGATGGGGGAAAAAACTGGGAAGAAGCAAAGCGAGTTATTGATTATCCAGGTAATGCATCTGTAATAGATTCAAGCATGGTTGAGGATGAAGAAACAGGAAAAGTATTTTTATTTATAACTGCATTTCCTGAAAATTATGGATTCCCTCAATGCGATAAAACAGTTACAGGATTTGAAATGTTTGAAGGTGAACAATGTATGCTTTTATATGATGGAGCTGGAACATTAGGTCAAAGGGGGGAAGGAAATAAATATTACATTAAGCCAGATGGCAATATATATAAGAATAATGGAGAAAAAACAGAGTATACAGTAGATTGTAATAATAATTTATATAAGAACGGTGTAAAAATATCAAATACATTTTTAGCAGAGTCACCTTTAAAGGCACTAGGTACAGCTTATTTAAGTATAATAGAAAGTTCTGATGAAGGTGAAACTTGGAGCGAACCTAAAATAATATCTGGAATGGTAAAAAAAGAGTGGATGCGATTTATCGGAGCTGGCCCTGGAGTAGGGATACAAATAAAAAATGGGGAAAAATCAGGAAGACTTGTATTTCCTTTATATTATACGAATTCTAAAGGTTTTCAATCCAGTGCTATAATGTATAGTGATGATCATGGTGATACTTGGGAGTTAGGGGAGTCTCCTAATGATTCAAGAGATGGACAAAGTGAAAATTCAGACACTATAAGTAGTGGAAATCAATTAACAGAGGCTCAAGTTGTTGAAATGCCTGATGGTCAACTAAAAATGTTTATGCGAAATACAGGAAATTATGTTAGGATTGCAACTAGTTTTGATGGAGGAGAAACGTGGGATAGTGATGTTTATGAAGATAAAAATTTAAGGGAACCTTATTGTCAATTAAGTGTAATTAATTATAATGGATTAATTGATGAGAAAAAAGCTATTATATTTTCAAATCCAAATTCATCAAATAGAACAAATGGAACAGTAAGAATAGGTTTATTAAATGAAAGTGGAGTTTATAGTAATGGAAGAAAAAAATATGAAATAGATTGGAAATATAATCAAGTTATTGTTCCAGGAAAATTTGCATATTCATCTATAAGTCAATTATCAAATGGGAATATTGGATTGTTTTATGAAGGTGATACAAATTTTTCTTTAGAATTTGTTCAAATGAATTTAGATTATATAAAATCAGATTTCACTGAAAATATTCAACCAGCTAAGTTATCTTTTGCTGAACTTATGGATAATAAAGACAGCTATAAGTCCTTAGATAAAATTACTCTTAAACTAAAATTTGATCAAGCTGTAAGTTTATTTGGAAATACTAATTTTACTGCTACATTAAATAATAATGAAATTAAATTCGATGTAAAAGAAAATAAACAAGCTACAGAAGTAATTTTAGAAGGGATTATTCCTGAAAATACTTCTAAGGGTGATTATAAATTAGACTTAAATTCTAACAATAATTTAGAGATTACAAATATTGCTGGAAAAGTTATAGATTTATCTAAAGGATTAGATACAGGATTATCAATAAGAATAGAAAGTTAGGGTGGATTTTCTAGATGAAAGAATAAATTTTTTATAAAGTATGTATAATAGACTGTGTAAAACTAAATTTTGGTAGTACAATATTCAGTGAATACACAGTCTTTACTATTAATTAATTTCAAGGAACTTTTTTTATTTAATAGAAATTTTTCTAATGCAAATTCCATTTGTAAGTTTTTCTATCATTTTAGTGTTAATTTCTTTTATTATATTGGATTTTTCTGAGGACAAATAAGGCTTATTATTAATATAAATAGTAGGATCAACAATTCTCATTTTTATTTTTTGGTATATAGAATAATTAGTTTTATCTTCAATAACAATTAAGTTAGTATCTAATTCATTTATTAAATTTAATATAGATTGGTTATTTGAATTTTTTAAAATATTGAGTACTTCACTATCAGTTTTAAGCAAATCAGATTTATCTAAAATTTTTAACTTAAGAGCAATTTTTATTGCTTCAGAAAGATTATGAGAAGCATATAAATTTAGAGGATTCATAAGATAGCCTATGACTTCTTTATAATAGGTATTAACAAACCAAATGCTACTTTCTACGGAATTAATCATAATTTCATTATTTTTAAAAATTAAAGAATTTAAAAAAGTTTCTATTTCTTTCTTGTTTATTTTTTTATAATGATATAAATCCCTTAAAGTATAATCAATTCTGTCTGCGCATAGCTTTGGAGCTTTCTTTTCGAGAATAGACCAATTGCTTTCATTTAATATCCTTTCAATATTAAAACCATTAGCTTTTAAAATTTTTGGAATATCAGAATTTTTAACTATATTTTCAAATAAGTATTCATGATAATCTTCATTTTTATAATCAAGGGCACGATCAACAACATGAGAAAAAGCTGTATGTGAAATATCATGTATTAGCCCAGCAATTTGTTCTTCTACACTACCATTTAACATTTTTATTAAAAGCATAGTACCAATAGAATGTTCATATCTAGTAACATCCCAATATTTATTAACTAAAACACTTGAACCTCCTTGATATATATTTTTTAATCTTTGAATTTCAGGTGTTTCAATAATTTGAGATAAGATATCATCAATTTCAAATTCTCCATAAATACAATCCTTTATAATCATAAGTAATTCCCTCCTTTTAAAAATATAATATCATGTAAATTGTATTATAAGTTAATATTAATAAAAATATTAAAAATTTTGAAACTAAATAGAAAAATTATATATCATTATAGGTGTACATGCTAATTAAGCGCTTAATAAGATTTGTTATAGCTTTTATAGGGAGGATTTAATATGTCATTAAAGGAAGATAAAGTTAATGGATATTTAGATAATATTTGTTCATTAATAAAAAACAAAAGAGTACATGAAGAAGTAAAATCAGAAATTAAAGCTCATTTAGAAGAATTAGAGAGAGGCTACGAAAGAGATGGAAAGAGGGAAGAGGAAGCTACTGATTTAGCATTAAAAAGCTTAGGAAATCCTAAAGAAATAGGTAAGAATCTTAATAAAATTCACAGTGCTAAAATAGACTTTAAATTAATAATAACTGCATGTTTTCTAGTTATTTTTGGTTTCTTAGGGGTAGCCACTTTTGATAAGGGACAAAGTAGCATTATGGGAAATACATATCTTATGAATAATATTGTTTATATAATTATAGGTATTATATTTTTTATAATAGGACTTTTGTGGGATTTTAGAAAAATAAAAAAATATTCAATTTTCTTGTATTGTATTGCTTTAATAATAGAAATATGGTCTTATATAAGAATAAACATACCAACTGGAAGAATGGCATCATCACCTTTTATGCTTTTGGTGCCCTATATGACTTTATTTGCTCTCTCAGGATTATATATAAAAATAAATTGGAACAAAAAAATAAATGTAGCTATAGCTATTATTTTAGGATTAATTCCATTAGAAGCAATGAGATTAGATATAGAATCTCTGCCTATGTACGTATGTTATAGCATAGTATTAATGACTTTAATATATTTTAATAGTAAAAACAAAATTATAATATTTATAACAGGAATAATGGAGATAATAATATTTTTAGGAACTAATTTAGTGAGAAAGAAAATTATTATTACAGGTTACTTTGAATTAAATAATATATTTGATAAGGCTAAGATTATAGGAACAGGTACAAAGGTTGGGGATTTAGTATTGGGATTACATTATCCTTTAGTAAATATTATATATAATTACGGCTGGCTTTTTGGTGTAGTTACAATATTGAGTTTATTGTATTTCACTTGGAGAATAATTAGAATACCTTATTTAGTTAAAAGTATCTATGGAAAATCAATAAGTGCTTCAATTTCTATAATAATTTCTGTTCAAATAATATGGAGTATATTAATGAATTTAAATATAGTTCCATTTGTGCAATTATCAACAATATTTATAACTTACTCAGGTGTTGAAATGATATTAAATTTATTTTTAATAGGTCTATTAATAAACATTTATAAGGGAAGAACTCTTACACAATAAAATAATATATTTAATCAAAGGTGGGAGTATATCAAATTAGTACCTTAATTTATATTACTTTTATAAATGTATTTTTTTATCTGCTGAGATAGCTATATAGATACAAAATACTAGTATTAGAAGTTCTTTATTTTAGAAACTGTTGTAGAAAAAATATTAGAGCTTCTTTACGTAAGTGAGTGGTCACAAATGATGAACCTATATAGCTAGATAAAAGGCAGCGAGGATGTATCTGTAATTTGATACATCCTCATCTTACTTTTTAGGTAATATTAATAAAAATATTAAAAATTTTGAAACTAAATAGGAAAATTATATATCATTATAGGTGTACATGCTAATTAAGCGCTTAACAAAGGATGTGTTACTAATTGGAAAATTTAGAAGAAAAATTAGTTCAGATATATGAAGAAACATATAAGGATGTTTTCAGATATATAGTATCAAAATGTGAAAATATAGATGATGTTCAGGACTTGATTCAAAATACTTATTTGAATTTTTACAAAGCTATGAAAAAGAAAGAAATAAAAGAACCTAAAAAATACATTATAACTATTGCTAGAAATGAAATTTATAAAACTTACGGAATAGTAGCATTAGCAAAGAACCATATACCTATATTTTCTTTAGGAAATGATATTCAGGAGTATGTAATAGATGATGCATTAAAAATAACAGAGAATTATGAAGATAATATTCTTTGTGATGAAATATGGAGTTTTTTAGAAGGTGGAAATCTATTAACTTTGAAAATATTTATTTTTTATTTTAAAGAGGATATGAAGATAAAGGAAATTGCAAAGGTACTTTCTGTGAGTGAATCTACTGTAAAAAATAGATTATATAGAAAAATAAAAGAATTGAAAGATAAATTTAATATATAGAGGTGATTATTTTGAAGGCTTTATTAAAAAAATCTATTAATAAGAATATAGCTAGTAAAGATGAAATATTAAGTAATATATTAGGGACAATAAGAGAAGAGGAAAGTAATGAATGGATTAAAAATAACTTACCAATTTTATTATTACTTTTAATAAAACGCTCTGATAATTATGGAAATGGTTTAGTAAAAGAGGTTAATATAATTGCTAGTAAAAGACTAAATAATAAAGAAGGAAGTATATATCCAACTCTACATTCTTTAGAAAATAAAGGATTTATAAGTTCCTATTGGATTAAAGAAGAGGATACAGAAAGAAAGTATTATAAGGTGACAAGAAAAGGACATGCTTATTTAAAGGAAAAAGAAGAAGTTGTTGAAGATATAAAAAGTGATAGAAAATTAATAAATAGGGAGGCGTTTATATGGAGTTAAAGGAAGATAAGGTCAACATGTATTTAAATAGAGTTTGTTCTTTGATAAAAAATAAAAGAGTACATGAAGAAATAAAATTAGAAATGAAATCTCATATAGAGGATTTAGAAAATCAATATAAAAGAAAGGGGATAGAAGGAGATAAGGCTATGGAATTAGCCTTAAAAGAGATGGGGAATCCCACAGACATAGGAAAAAAACTTAATAAAGTGCATAAGGCTAAAATTGATTTTAAACTAATAGTATGTTCTTTTATACTCCTTATTTTTGGTGTTTTAAGTGCTTATAGTTTTGAAAATAGTTTTCAACCTGGGACTTGGGGCACAATAAGTTTAGTTTGGCATGGAATAGAGCTTCCAAGTGGTGAAATTGTAGTTAGGGACTTATTTTTTATAGGATTAGGAATACTATTTTTAATAGGTGGAATATTCTTTGATTTTAGAAAAATAAGAAGACTTTCAATAGGAATGTATATATTATCTATAATATTATGTATACTTGTATATTTTAATCAAAAAGGAATGGCGCATCCAGATCCGATGTTTGTGTGTGGACCAATAAATTTATATATGTTACCAATAGTAGCAATTTTATTTTTATTTGCTATTTCAGGATTCTATAAAAAAATAGATTGGAATAGTCATAGAAACTTATGGATAGCTGGATTTATAGGTATATTTCCTTTAATACTTATGAGGTATACAACTAATTCTGCTATTATGTTTGCGTATTATGCAATAAGTTACTCTATTATCACTTATATAAATAGTAAAAATAAAAAATATACAATAATAGTATCGATTATAAATATTACACTTTTTTTCATAACAACTTTAGGTATAACAATAAATATGATTTATGAAAATTCATGGAACTTTCAAGGGGTAAGAACTGTTCTCACTAATTCAAAATTAATAGGAGCAGGAGGAAATAGCAAATTTATGCTAGGACAAGGGTATCCAATAACAAATGTTATCTATAATTATGGATGGTTAGTGGGGATAATCATAATTTTAAGTTTATTGTATTTTTTATGGAGAATAATAAGAATTGCTTATGTTTCAAAAAGTAATTATGGAAAGTCTTTAGGATTTGTAATAGCAACTATAATATCAGTTGAAGTAATATGGAGCATATTTATGAATCTTAATATACTTCCTTTTACTTCAGCAGCAACTAGTATTGTAAATACTGGTGGACAAAGTATTGTATTAAATTTATTTTTAATAGGTTTATTAATAAATATATATAAGGGGAAAACCATAACTGACTAATTAATTCTTTAATAAAATGTTAGATGGATTTTTGGTTTCCTAATTAAATATAATATTCTAGTATTTAATAATCACTTAGTTTATGAGTGGTTATTTTTTTCGTGCCTGGTATGTATATAACTTGACGGTGAAAGTCAATTGTGGACTTGTTATAGGGAATCAATACTCAATAACAAGTGTATCTAGTATGAGATGGAATCTGAAGGAAATTGAAGACACAGTCTTAATCTGAGGAATATGAATTACATTATAAGGCTTGATGAATGAGTTTGTTTCTTTAATTTTAGGGATTTTATCTTTCTTTAGCAATTTATTTAATTGCCATAAATTTCTTATAACTAACTTTTTTATTATTCTTTAGCTATCTATTTATAGTTGATTTTGCATGCCATATTCACTGCTTATTTCTGCTACACTTATTTTAGAATTATATAAATCATAAATAATTTGTAAAAATATAAAGCATTTTTATAATTATTTAATTAATATGCATATTAATTAAATTACTTTTAGTATTTAAGGATATAAGAAGAGTAGAGTTTAAAGGCTATATTTAAATAATTATAAATAAGATAAAATAGATGGTTTCAATGGATATAAAAGTGAAAAAATAGATTTTTATGTATTTTTATTAAATTAAATGTAAATTTTGTGAATGAAAAGAAAAGATGATGTTCAAAAGTATTTATTTAAATTAAAAAATAAATTTAATTTTAAGTTAGAGATATTTATTAAAAATTTATTGATAATTATTTTTAATAAGTAAATAAAATGAAAAAAATAAATGTATACGATTAGCATTAAAATATTTTAAAAACCAGAATTGTCATAAAAATATATTGAATATTCTGAAAAATGAATTATATTATTTAATAAATTCAAAAATAGAATATTTATATTAAAATATAAGAAATACAAAGAAAAATAGAGAAAAATAAATATAATTTACTTTAACGAGAATTTAGATTTATATTTAATTTAATACTGTTAAATTTAAGATTTAAAAAAGAAGAAATATAGTTCTATAATAAAAAACATGAAGTGCACTTAGAAATTAAAGGAAAATCTAAGGCGTTTTGTATTAAAAAAAGGATAAAAATACAAGAAAAATAGGAATGAAATAATTAAAAATATGTAAATTTATTCATTTTAATCCTTTTAAGTACAAAATAATACAGGTATTAAGTACTTGTATTAAATAAAATGAAACTTTGCAATAAAAATATTGCAAATGTTTATTAATGCGAAATAAAATTGATAATTATTAAATTAGAGAACCTTTTAGGTACTAAAGTATCAATTTTATAATTTTTATATTAGGAGGTGAGAAGATGAATGTTTTTGGACCCTTGTTCATTTGGCATATAGGACCTCTAGCTATAAATGCTGATATAGTAATTCAATGGTTTGTAATGCTATTTTTAATAGTTGTTTTAGGAGGTTTGGCCACAACATTTAAAGTAGAAAATCCAGGGAAATTACAGTGTATTCTAGAAATGATTTATGAATATATTTCAGATTTAGTTGATAGCAACATGGGATTAGATTTCCATGGATATGTTCCTTTTGTAGGTACATTATTTTTATTTTTATTCATGTTGGATTGTCTTGGATTAATTGGATTTGGACCGCCAACAAGAAACTTAAGTGTAGTAATTGGCTTTACTATCATTGCAATATTGATTATTCATGGAACTGCAATTAAAAGAAAAGGAATCGGAAGATATTTCAAAGGTTTTATCCATCCTTATGCAGCTATGTTACCACTTAACATAATGGAAGCTATTGTATTCCCTTTATCTCTTTGTTTACGTCTTTGGGGGAATATGCTAGCAGCCGCTATAGTTATGTCACTAGTATATAAGTGGTTATATAGTATAACTTGGGTAGCTCAAATAGGATTTCCAATAATGCCACATTCATTCTTTGATTTATTTGATGGAGCACTTCAAACAGTAATATTTGTAATGTTAGTTGTTATTAACATTAAATTGGAGGTTGAGCATTAGAATTAAAATTTTATAAGGAGGTAGTTTTATGTTGACTGGTATAGGAATGGTTGCAGCAGGGATTGCAGTTATGACTGGTATAGGTGGTGGTATTGGAACTGGAATAGCAACATCAGAGGCTATTAAATCAATGACCAAGGAACCTAAATTAGCAGGAAAGATTCAAAGTTTATTTATAATGGGTACAGGACTTGCTGGTGCAACCGCTATTTACGGGTTAGTTGTAGCCATAATAATAATATTTGTTAAGTAGAAGGAGGTACAAGCTATGGATATAAGTCTTTTAGCTGCTGGTATCGCTGCATTAGCAGGGATTGGCGGAGGAATTGGAACTGGAATAGCAACAGCAGGGGCTATTAGAGCAACAGTTAAGCAACCTAATATGGCAAGTAAAATACAAGCTATTTTTATTATGGCATCAGGTCTTTGTGGTGCAACTGCTATTTATGGATTAATAATAGCCATAATAATACTATTTGTTAAATAGGTTTAAACTTCTACAAGTAGCATAATAAGTTAATATCTTAAGTAATATTTTAAAAATCTAGTTAAAGGAGGTTAAGTTATGGATATAGGAATATTAGGAGCAGGTTTAGCTGCTGTTACAAGTATAGGAGCAGGTATTGGAATAGGTATAGCTGCAGAAGGTGCCTGTGAAGGTATTGGTAGACGTCCTGAAATGATGGGAAAGATTCAAAGTACATTTATATTGGGAGCTGGATTAGCAGAAGCTACTGCAATATATGGATTGGTTATTGCGATAATATTATTATTTGTTAAATAACAATATTTAAAGATAACCTTTGGAAGGAGGTTAAAATAATATGGCAATTAGTTGGGAACAAGTGCTAGCGACAATAATTAACTTTATAATATTACTTATTATATTAAAATATGTTTTCTGGGGCAAACTCAAAGCAGTGATAGAAGAAAGAGAGAGACTCATTGTAGATAAAGTTGCTACAACTGAAAAGAATCTTAAGGAATCAGAGGAGTTAAAGCTAAAAAATAAGGAAATATTAAAGAATGCTAATTTAGAAGCTCAAAAGATTGCTGAGATGAAAAAGCAACAAGCAATGAAAAAGTTTGATGAAATAGTAAATGATGCAAAGGTAAAAGCAGATTCTATTAGAACAAGAGCAGAAGTTGATATTCAAAGAGAAAGTGAAAAAATGAGATATGAACTTAAACAAGAAGCTGTTGATATAGCTATTGATATATCTAAAAAAGCTGTTGGTGAAATTATAGATGAGAAAAAGCATAAAGAAATAATAGACAAGTTTATTGAACAGGTAGGTGTTTAGATATGTATGAATATTTAGACCGAAGATATGCTGTTGCTCTTTATAAAATAGCCAAAGAAAAAAATAAAGTTTCTCAAGTGATTTCAGAACTAAAGGAAGTTTGTGAAATTATTGAGGGGAACGAACAGTTAAAAGAAGTATTAGAACATCCTCAAATAAGTAGTGTAGAGAAAAAGGATTTTATCAATAAAATATTTAAAGGAAACATTGATGAAGATTTATTAAATTTTATAAATCTTTTAATTGAAAAGGATAGAATAGCAAATTTAAGATCAAAGTTTGATCAACTTGAAGCTATTATGTTAGAGGAAAATAATACAGTTAAAGCTACTGTTAAAACCTGTGTTAAACTTTCAAAAGAACAGTGTACAAAACTTATAGAGAAATTAGAGAAACAATACAACAAAAAGATAATGCTTGAAGAAGTTATAGATACAAGTATTATTGGAGGTGTTTATTTAAAGATAGGTAATAAGGTTATAGATGGAACCTTGGCTTATCAATATGATGAAATAAAAAATTCAATGGTAAATAAAAGATAAAGGTGGTGAACATATGAATATAAAGCCAGAAGAAATAACTTCTATAATAAAAAAAGAAGTTGAAAAGTATGAAAAAAAATTAGAAAAAGTAGATTCTGGTACAATTATTCAAATCGGTGACGGTGTTGCAAGGGTTCACGGACTAGATGATTGTGTAGAAGGAGAATTATTAAAATTCCCTAATAATGTATATGGAATGGCTCTGAATTTAGAGCAAGATAATGTTGGATGTGTATTGCTTGGCGAAGAAGAAGGTATAAGAGAAGGCGATATAGTAACTAGAACCGGAAAAATAGTGGAGGTTCCTGTAGGAAAAAACTTATTAGGAAGAGTTGTAAATTCATTAGGTGAACCTATAGATGGGAAGGGACCTATAGAAGCAGAAAGTCATAGATCAATAGAGGTTCCAGCAGCAAGCATTATAGATAGAAGTTCAGTTAATGAACCATTACAAACAGGAATAAAGGCTATAGATTCAATGGTTCCAATTGGTAAAGGACAAAGGGAACTTATAATTGGAGATAGACAAACAGGTAAAACTGCTATTGCTGTAGATACTATAATTAATCAAAAAGGAAAAGATGTAATTTGTATATATGTTGCAATTGGACAAAAACAATCTACAGTTGCAAATATAGTAAACACATTAACAGAAGAGGGTGCAATTGATTATACAATAATAGTTGCCGCAACAGCTTCAGATTCAGCACCTCTTCAATATATAGCACCTTATTCAGGATGTGCTATAGGAGAACATTTCATGTATGGTGGTAAAGATGTTCTTATAATTTATGATGACTTGTCTAAACATGCAGTTGCTTATAGAACAATGGCGTTATTATTAAGGAGACCACCAGGTAGAGAAGCTTATCCAGGTGATGTATTCTATATACATTCAAGACTTCTAGAAAGAGCAGCTAAGCTTTCAAAGGAACTGGGTAGTGGTTCAATGACAGCTTTACCAATAATTGAAACTCAAGCAGGAGATGTTTCAGCATATATTCCTACTAACGTAATATCAATTACAGATGGTCAGATATTCCTAGAAGGAGAGTTATTCCTATCAGGACAAAGACCAGCAGTTAATGCAGGGATATCAGTATCAAGGGTTGGTGGTAATGCTCAAATAAAAGCAATGAAAGAAGTTTCAGGTACTTTAAGATTAGAGCTTGCACAGTATACGGAATTAGTTTCCTTTGCTCAATTTGGATCAGATTTAGATAGGGATACTCAAAGAAGACTGGCAAAAGGAAAACGAATAGTGGAAATATTAAAACAAGACCAATATAAGCCTATGTCTGTGGAAGATCAAATCTTTATAATTTATGTTGCTGTAAATGATTATTTATCTGACATTGCAGTTACTGATGTAAGAAAGTTCGAAATAGAATTTTTAGAGTATATACATGATAATGCTACAGATTTAATAAGTATTATTCAAAAAGAAAAGAAATTAACTGATGAATTTAAAGAAAAAATGGAAAATGTAATTCAAGAATTTAAAAATATATTTAAAGAAAAAATGTAGAAATTTATAGGGGATATACCTAGATTTTTAAATATTATGATTTAGGTATAAATCCCTTATTTACAGAAGGGAGGAGTGAGTTAATGGCAGCTGGATTGTTAGATATAAAAAGAAGAATAAAAAGTGTTAAAAGTACTAAAAAAATAACAAAAGCTATGGGTTTAGTAGCAACAGCAAAATTAAGAAAAACTAAAAATTTACTTGTAGTAAATGATGAGTATTTTAATAGTTTAGATAGAATTAGAGATAAAATATTTAGTGCTATAGAGGTCGGTTGTGAAAGTCCTTTTGTAAATGAAAATAGTAGTGAGAAAAAGTTGATTGTTTTATTCGCATCAAATTCTGGGCTATGTGGTGGATTTAATGCTAATGTAACAACTTATTTAAATAATACTTATAGTGATAATAAAAATAATGTTAGTGTATTTCTTATTGGTAGAAGAGGAGAAGCTTATTTAAAAAAATTTGGTTTTACAATTTATGATAAATTTTTTGATTTCAAGGAAAATTTAGATTTAAAAGATGCTAGAACTATAAGTAGTAAAATTCTCGATGCTTACTTAAATAATGAATTTGGTCAAATAAGTTTAATAAGTACAGTTTTTAAATCATCTATTGATCAAGAAGTTAATGAATGTATAATACTCCCTTTTACAAAGGATAATACAAATAATTTGGTTGATAATGATGAGAATGTAATAAATGGAGAAAATGAAAGAGAAATATTTGAATCAGAAGTACCGGATGAAGAGCTTGTATCAGTTTTTCTATATAGATATTTAGAAGGAAAACTAATAAATGCAATGGTACATTCAAGAGCTTGTGAAGAAAATTTTAGAATGCAAGCTATGGATGGAGCAACAAAGAATGCAGATGATATTCTTGAAAAACTTCAAAGTAAATACAATAGAATAAGACAAGGTGCAATAACTCAAGAAATATCAGAAATAGTTGGAGGAGCAGAAGCGCAAAAATAATAAGGAGGTATAGTAATGGATAATAATGTAGGAAAAGTAGTACAAGTAATAGGTCCAGTAGTAGACATAAAGTTCGAAAATGGAAATCTACCCAATATATATAATGCTATTCATATAAAACTAGAGAAGAGAATATTGGTTTGTGAAGTTGAGCAACATGTTGGCGATGACATAGTAAGAACAATTGCAATGGAAGAAACAGAGGGATTAAAAAGAGGAGTAGATGCAATAGATACTGGTAAGCCAATTTCTGTTCCAGTTGGAGAAGGAGTATTAGGAAGATTATTTAATGTTCTTGGAAATACAATTGATAACAAGGGGGATGTTGAGTATAAAACTAAATATCCTATTCATAGACAAGCTCCTGTATTTGAAGATTTATCAGTTGTTCCAGAGATGTTTGAAACAGGAATCAAGGTAATAGATTTAATAGCACCTTACCAAAGAGGTGGTAAAATAGGACTATTTGGTGGTGCTGGAGTTGGAAAAACAGTTTTAATACAAGAACTTATAAGTAATATAGCTAAAGAACATGGTGGTCTTTCTGTATTTACAGGAGTTGGTGAAAGATCAAGAGAAGGAAATGACCTTTTAGGTGAAATGACAGAGTCTGGTGTTATAAATAAAACAGCATTGGTCTTTGGACAAATGAATGAACCACCAGGTGCTAGAATGAGAGTTGCTTTAACTGGATTAACAATGGCAGAATATTTCAGAGACCAAGGTCAAGATATGCTTTTATTTATAGATAATATATTCAGATTTTCACAAGCTGGATCAGAAGTATCAGCATTACTTGGAAGAATTCCATCAGCAGTTGGATATCAGCCAACTCTTGCTACAGAAATGGGTGACTTACAAGAAAGAATAACATCAACAAAAAGTGGTTCAATAACATCTGTACAAGCAGTTTATGTTCCAGCTGATGACTTAACAGACCCAGCACCAGCTACAACATTTACACATCTAGATGCAACAACAGTATTATCAAGAAGCGTAGTTGAACTTGGTATATATCCAGCAGTTGACCCATTAGATTCTTCATCTAGAATATTAGACCCTAGAATAGTTGGTGAAGAACATTATAATGTAGCAACTAGTGTTAAAAATATATTAGAAAGATATAAAGAACTTCAAGATATAATAGCTATATTAGGTGTTGATGAACTTTCAGATGAAGATAAATTAATAGTTTCTAGGGGAAGAAAAGTTCAAAGATTTTTATCTCAACCATTTACTGTTGCAGAACAATTTACAGGCATGCAAGGTAGATATGTTCCAGTAAAAGAGACTATAAGAGGATTTAAAGAAATAATTGAAGGCAAACATGATGATTTACCAGAATCAGCATTTTTATTTGTTGGAACTATAGATGAAGCAGTTGAAAAAGCAAAACAAATGAATAAATAGGAGGGTTAATATGAAAACTTTTAAGTTATTACTTATTACTCCCTATGTTAAAAAATATGATGGAGAAGTAAAAAACATTATATGTAAAAACTCAGAAGGTGAATTTTCTATAAATGTGGACTATCAACATTTTCTATCAACAACTGTTTCTAGTGAACTGATTATAACTGATGATAAAGATAATAAAATATCATACTTTGTTTCAGGTGGTATGATAGAAGTAAGTAATAATGTAGTTACCTTATGTGTTGATTCTGCTGAAACTAGAGAAGAAATAGACATAAAAAGGGCTGAACTAGCAAAAGAAAGAGCTGAAGATAGGTTATCTAAGAGTAATGAGAAAGATGATGTAATAGAAGAATTAAGAATAAATTTAGCATTACAAAGAGCTATTGCTAGAATAGATTTTTATAATAATAAAAACTTATAAAGAGGAGAGCAATTATGAATAATAAAAATTTTGAAAGTAAAGTAGTATCAAAATTTATTACTATTTTAACAATAATTTCAGCTTTAATAATTATATATATGACCTATCTAGTTGTAAGAAGAGAGGTAACTAGTATAGTTTTATATTGTTCAATAGTATTTATGGCAGTTTTACCACCATTTAGTATGGCTATGTTCAGAAAAATATTTAATAGTATTGTTACAGTACCAGTAGAAGTAGAAAAGAGTATTAATAATAATTAATAAAAGAATAATAAAAATAGGACAACATTGTTAAATATAATGTTGTCCTATTTTTATTAGATAAATTAAAGGAGGTATTAAGTTAATAATTATATATAGTAAAAGGGTTTTTAATTTTAAAATAGAATATATTAAAGAAAGAAAAGGAACAAGAAGAATTGGTTTTAGGGGGAATTATAGTGAAAAATGAATTTAAGGTAAGTTTAAGCTTAGAAGAAACAGTTTCCTTTTTAAAAAAGGAGCTTGTTAGAAGAAGTCTTACAGGAGATCTTGTAAATGAAAGAATAATAGAGAGTGATGGAAAAAAAGTTGTGAATCTAATTTTTGTAAAGCATTATTGGAGAGCAGCTAATCATGTATCCTTAACTGTTACTATAGATAATTTTGAAGGAGTAGTTAGAGTTTATTCTTTTGGAAGTGGTGGTGGAGAAGGCTTATTTAAATTTGATTGGGGCGCTTCAGAAAGTTTTGCAGATTCAGTTAGAATTGCTTTAAAAAAGTACATTATTAAGTAAGCTATAATTTGGTAGTGAAAGAGTTGTTAATTATATATGTATAAATGTGATATAATTTTTAAGGAAGTGCTAATTATAATATAAAGTTTTATTATATAGATGCGGGAATATTGCTTAGTTTTTTAAAGTAATAATAGAAATTTAAGAGAGCACTTAGATAGAGCTTTGACTCTAACTAAATGACAGTAGTCTTATCTAAGGAACTGTGTTTGTTTATCTTCAGTTTATAGAATATTGAAGTGTTGTAGATGCTAATAATTAGATAAATCTAAAGATTAATGTAGAAAGAAACGGGGGAAGAATATATGAAAACTAATTATCATACACATAATCAAAGATGTAATCATGCAATTGGAGTTATAGAGGATTATGTAATAGCAGCAATAGAAGAAAATTATGATGAAATAGGGCTTTCAGACCATTTACCTCACCCAGGGAAGGATATAGATAATGCTTTTAGAATGAAATATGAAGAATTACCTGAATATTTCAAGGAAATTGATAAAGTAAAAGAAAAGTATGGACATAAAATATCTATAAGAAAAGCAATAGAATGTGAGTATTTTGAAGATTTTCAGTGGCTTTATAATGAGTTGAAAGAAAAATATGAAGTTGATTATTTATTATTAGGAGTTCACTTTTTCCCATATAAAGGGCAATGGCTTTATGTAGGTGGTGTTTCTTTAGATAAAGAAATGCTAGAAGCTTATGTTGACCATGTTGTAAAATCAATGAAATCTGGATTGTTTAAGTATATTGCTCACCCAGACCTTTTTGGAGTGTCCTATAGAGATTGGGATGAGGAAGCTATAAAACAAGCTAGAAGAATATTAGAAACAGCAGAAGAAATGAATTTACCAATTGAAATAAATATAAATGGATTTAATAGAGGTACTATTAAATATAATAATGGGACAAGGTATCAATATCCTATAAAGGATTTTTGGGAACTATCAAAGGAATATAATGTTACTAGAATTTTAGGTGTTGATGCTCATGATCCAAAACACTTAAAAGACTTAGAAAAGGGACTTAATTTTGCTAAAGAACTCCATATAGAAGTAATTGATAAATTAGAATTTTAATTTTAAGGTGTTATTTAAAGATAGATTTTTCCTTCTTTAAAATAACACCTTTTTGTATGTTAAGGTCTAAATGAAGTTCCGCTACACTTAGGACATGGAGGAAGATTATCTGTAGCATCATCTAAATGTACTTTTTGTCCACAATTTGTACATATGTAAGTGCCTACACCTGGTTCAGTACCTGTTTTACTCATATAAATCGTCCTTTCAATAAATTTATTTATATAATACAAAATTAAAGTAAATTAATTCTATATTATATAATTATATTATTAGCATTATTGAGAAATTTATGTTGAAGAGTTATTGGAATAGGAAGAATTGCAGATATTTATTGAGGTATATTATTAAGTATAGACTAAGAATTAATATAGAGAATAAAAACATAAGTTTATAAACGTAGACTTAATTTAGGTAGAGTTTTAACTCTATATTTAGTGGGTTATATCTGCTTATATTTAGCTTATAGACTAAGATCAGAGAAAAAATTATAAAAAGTAAAAGAAGGAATAAAGAAGGATGAATAAAATAAAAACAAATAAAGAAATAGAAAATTTAATAAATAATGAATCCATTTCATTAATTTATTTTACTGGAAACACCTGTATGGCATGTGATGTTATTAAGGGAAAGCTTAGTGAAATAATAAAAGAATATCCAAAGGTTAAAATGGGTGTTATTAATGGAGAAGAACAAGTAAAATTAGCTGCTGATTACAGTGTTTTTTCATTACCATTACTTATTTTATATGTTGATGGAAAGGAAAGCTTTAGAGTAGGGAGAAATTTTAGTGTTTTAGAATTTATGGAAGTTTTAGATAGATATTATGATATGATGGAACTTTAAATTTAAATGGTGTAGGTGGGTGATTAGCTTTGTCTAGATATGTAATGTCTGATTTGCATGGGTGTTATGATGACTATATTGAAATGCTCAATTTAATTGAGTTTTCAAAGGAAGATGAATTGTATATATTAGGAGATATATTTGACAGAGGTAGTAAGGCTTTAGAAATTTATGAGCATATAGTTGCTAATGAAAATATACATCTCATAAAGGGAAATCATGAACAATTAGTAGAGAATTATTTTAAAGAAGAAGGCTTTAAGTCTATTAAGGATTTAAATGGTATAGAACTTAAATATGGAATAGATGATATAAGAGCTAAATTGATTTTTAAAGGAATCGAATATCAGAAGAATTTATATGAATATTTAAAAGAATTACCGGTTTATAAGGCTGTTAATAACTTTATATTAGTTCATGGAGGCTTGACTATACCAGATGAAAAATCAACACTAAAGGAAATATTAGATTATAATCCAAGTGAAAACTTATTATGGTATAGAAATCATATAGGTAATGAGAAATACCATTGTAAATATAAAATAATATGTGGACATACACCTACTATAAGTATAGAGGAAGATGGGAAAATACTGAGGCGAAAATCTTATATTTATATAGATTGTGGTTGTTCTTTTAGAGAATATGGTGGCTATTTAGGATGCTTAGATTTAGATAATGAGATGGAGTATTATATATAAAATAAAGTGAGAATTAGTTATCTTAGTAAAATTACTTAAAAACTTAAATAAAACTAAAGCTATAAGGTTAATTAAAATTTAACCTTATGAGAGGAATTCTTCCATATTTACATGTTAACATTATATTGATTTAATTTTTAAAGGGGAAAAAAATAATTAATAAGTGTGTTAAGAAGGTAATTGCTGTTTCAGTAGCAGTACTTACAGCAGGAGTAATATTATATGGTTGTGCTGGTGAAACATCTTCTCCTAAGACTGCTGTTAATGATTATTTTAAGGGGATTTCAAAAGGTGATGATAAAAAGGTAACAGAACTTTTATCAGAGGCTCCTGTAGATTTCAATCAAGGGCTTGTGGAAGGTTCAGATGAAAATATTAAGAAAGCACAAAAAATAATTGTAGATAATTTTAAGAAAATTACTTGGACAACAGGAGAGGAAAAATTGAGGGGGATAAGGCAACTGTAGATGTAAAAGTAAAAGGACCTAATATGATGAAAGTTTTAGAAAGTTATATATCTAAAGCTTTAGAAGAGGGGCTTAAGGGTGTATTTAGTGGAGAAGAAATAACAATAGAGAAAACTGAGGAAATGATAAATAAGATGTTAGTTGAAGCTATGGAAAAAATGGAGATAGATGAGAGAGAGGGCAAAATAAGCTTAATTAAAAAAAGAAGGTCAATGGAAAATAGAACAAAATTCTGAGTTAATAAAAGTTATTTGGGGTGAAATGACTTCATTAAAATAAACATTTAAAATATGGATGTATCAAATAAAAAAGTGATTTTTGATACATCTTTTATTATATTTTTAATTATTAATTTAAGTTTAAATGTAAACTAATTGTAGAAAATATTGACATGGATTTGAAAGAGTGATATAACAGAA
This sequence comes from Clostridium massiliamazoniense, assembly GCF_001403635.1. Classification (GTDB taxonomy): domain Bacteria; phylum Bacillota; class Clostridia; order Clostridiales; family Clostridiaceae; genus Sarcina; species Sarcina massiliamazoniense. The sequence goes on along the minus strand of NZ_LN879467.1, from coordinate 236,948 downwards.
TTAGGAATTAGCACTCGGCAAGGATAAGTGCTAATAAGAAGGTTTTGCTTTGAGAGGAGAGGATTAAATTGGAAAAAAAGCAATTTAAAGCTGAGTCTAAAAGACTATTAGATATTGTTATTAATTCAATTTACACAAATAAGGAGATTTTTTTAAGAGAATTGATTTCTAATGCTAGTGATGCTATAGATAAGGTTTATTATAAAACTTTATCAGATAGTTCATTAACATTTAATAAAGGTGATTATTTTATAAAGTTAATACCAAATAAAGAGAATAGAACTTTAACTATAGTAGATAAAGGTATTGGTATGACTGAAGAAGAACTTAATGAAAACCTTGGTGTTATTGCAAAAAGTGGTTCTCTTCAATTTAAAACTGAAAATGAAGCAAAGGAAGGTTATGATATAATAGGGCAATTTGGAGTTGGATTCTATTCAGCTTTTCTAGTTGCAAAGAAAGTAACTGTTATAACTAAGGCTTTTGGAAGTGATAAGGCTTATAAATGGGAGTCTGAAGGGGTTGACGGCTATACTGTAAGTGAAGCATCTAAAGATGATTTCGGAACAGAGATAATATTAGAGTTACAAGAAAATAATGAAGATGAAAACTTCGATGATTATTTAGAAGAACATAAATTAAAAGCATTAATAAAGAAATATTCAGATTTTATTAGATACCCAATAAAAATGGATGTTACTAAATATAAATTAAAAGAAAATAGTGATTCAGAACGTGAGGAATATATAGAGGAAGATACATTAAATAGTATGGTTCCAATATGGAGAAAAAATAAGCAAGAGTTAACAGAAGAGGATTATAATAATTTCTACTTTGAAAAAAGATTTGGCTTTGACAAACCGCTAAAACATATGCATATAAGTGTTGATGGTATGATAAGTTATAATTCTATATTATATATTCCAGAGAATATACCATATGATTATTATAGTAAAGAATATAAAAAAGGTTTAGAACTATATTCAAATGGTGTATTAATAATGGAAAAATGTGAAGCTCTTTTACCAGATTATTTTGGATTTGTTAAAGGGATAGTTGATTCACAAGATTTATCATTAAATATTTCAAGAGAATTATTACAACATGATAGACAGTTGAATCGTATAGCTAAGAACATAAAAACTAAAATTAAAAATGAGCTTGAATCAATGTTAAAAAATGATAGAGAAAAATATGAGAAATTCTTTGATTCATTTGGAAGACAATTAAAATATGGAATTTATGATGACTTCGGTGCTCATAAAGATGAATTAAAGGATCTTGTAATGTTCTATTCATCAAAAGAAAAGAAAATGGTAACTTTAGATGAATATGTTTCAAGAATGGCAGAGGATCAAAAGTATATTTATTATGCTTCTGGTGAAACAAGAGAAAGAATTGAAAAAATGCCTCAAACTGAAATGGTTCTTGATAAAGGTTATGAGATATTATACTTCACAGAAGATATAGATGAATTCGCTATAAAAATACTTATGAATTATAAAGAAAAAGAATTTAAATCAGTATCTAGCGGAGATTTAGGAATAGAGTCAGATAAAAAAGAGGAAGAAAAAGTAACTGAAGAAAATAAAGATTTATTTGCAAGTTTAAAAGAAGCTTTATCTGGCAAAGTTAAAGATGTAAAAGCTTCAAATAGATTAAAGAATTCACCAGTTTGCTTAGCAAGTGGTGGTGACATTTCAATAGAAATGGAAAAAATATTAAAAACAATGCCTAATAATCAAGAAATTGAATCAGAGAAAATCCTTGAAATAAATACTAATCATGAAGTGTTTAATTCATTAAAATCAGTATTTGAAAATGATAAAGATAAATTTAACTTATATGCTAATATTTTATACAATCAAGCACTATTAGTAGAAGGGCTTAGTATAGAGGACCCTGTTGAATTTACAAATAACATTTGTAAATTAATGAAATAAAAAACATATAAGAATGTACTAAAAATTTTGGTACATTCTTATTTTTTTTAGTTATAATAAATGGTATAATCTTATAAAAAAATAAGAAAACAAAAGATAAACTTAGGAGGAATAATGGAACGGGACTTTTTAACTAAAATAATATTAATTTTACTTGCATTAGCTGGATTTTATTTTTTATTTGTGCTCTTAAAGGATTCATCTAGAGAGATAAAAAGTATCAAATTAAGGGAAAAGAAAAATAGTGTAACAGCTGTATCAGGATTTATTTCTAATTTCTTTGATGCCTTAGGAATTGGTTCTTTTGCTACATTAACGGCATTTATAAAAACTTTTAAGCTTACTAATGATAGGGTTTTGCCAGGAACCTTAAATGTTGCTTGTACAATACCTACAATTTTTGAGGCTTTTATTTTTGTAAAGTCTGTTAAAGTATCGCCAATTACATTAGTTTCTATGATTATAGCAGCAATATTAGGAGCTACTATAGGAGCTACATTTGTTTCTAAATTTAATGAAAGAAGAATCCAAATAATTATGGGTATTGCCTTGTTTATAGTTGCAATAATCATGCTTTTATCACAAATAGGATTATTCCCAGTTGGCGGAGATTCAGTAGGATTAGTAGGATATAAATTAATTATAGCTATTATTGTTAACTTTATATTAGGAGCATTAATGATGGTTGGAATAGGTTTATATGCACCATGTATGGCACTTATATTTGCTTTAGGAATGAGTCCAAGGGTAGCATTTCCTATAATGATGGGGTCTTGTGCATTTTTAATGCCAGTAGCATCAATTAAATTTATAAAAGAAGAGGCCTATGACAAAAAAGCATCTTTAATAATTGCTTTTTTTGGTTCCATAGGAGTACTTATAGCTGGATTAGTGGTTAAAAGTTTACCATTATACATATTAATATGGCTAGTCATTGGAGTTGTTTTTTATACATCTTTTTCAATGTTTAAATCATACTTAAATAACAAATAAGGTTTAATAGTACATGAATGTAGACTTAATTCAGGTGGAGTTTTGATTCTATCTGAATGCTTAATGATCCTTATCTAGAACAGTGAGGCTGCTTATTTCCTACTTATAGAAGATAGGAGTATTATAGCCTCTAGCTATCAGATAAAACTTTAGCATTGTGAATAATATTAATAAAATAAATTAAAAGAGAAGTTCTATCAAATGAACCTCTCTTTTAATTTATTCTTATAAATGCATATCTCTTTTTTATTTTTTTAGTACTGAGTTATTAATCATTCTTTCTTTGTACATTATTCTCCATAATATAAAGCCATATACAGCACCAGCTCCATATTGAAGAATTGATATGGTATTAGATAAATCACCAACAAACATAGATGGATTTGATATACCAGCATGTGCAGTTTGTATAATAAACATTATTACTCCTAAAGTATTTGACACAAGCCAAAAATACCATTGTTCAATAAATCTTTTTCCTGTTAAGAAAACTGCAGTTATTGTTAATATAGAAGTAAAGGAATCTAATATAACTTGTGGATCTTTAGATATTTTTATGCTAAATAGTGAATTAAGTATATTTGGCAATTCAGTTAAGAATATAGCATATAGTCCCCAACAAATAATAACTCCTATAATAGCACATATCCAATTTTTGGTTGTGAATTTTCTTATGGCAATCTCTTCAGAGTTATTTCCATTCATATTTCTTCTCCAAGCTATGAATCCATAAATTTGTAATGGTAATAGAATTAAAAAGTTCTTTATAAATTGTCCATATAGATTACCAGCTAAAGCTATAATTGCAAAGGTACCAGTATTAATCCACCACCATATGTAGCCAGAAATACTTGCTTTTGCAGTATAAATAGATACTAGTATTCCTGATAAAGTAGAGATGATTCCAATAATTCCAAGCACTGAAAATACTTCTTCAATATGCCCACCTGGAATAAAAGCAGGTAATAGGAATACTATTATACTTGCTATTGTAAAAAATAAGAAAAATGCTTTTTGAAAAGCAGTGAAATTTTTATAAAACTTCATTTTAATGTCCATCCTTTGTGAAAAATATTTATTACAGATGATAGAATACATCTTATAACAATTTCTCTTTTAAGCCATTAATAATATTAATAAAAAGTAAATAAGATGTCAAAGGTTTTTTGTTTAAAAGTATGAAATATATAATAATTAAAGCAATATCCTAAAAGAGAAAACCTTATAATAAGGAACCTAAGATTCCTTATTATGGGGATAAGGCTTTTCTAAAACGTTTAATTTTACCAGAAGTACTTAATGGATATTTACTCAATAAATCCTTATAAAATTCCTTAGCTTCATTTTCATATCCAGACAATACTTCTATTTCTAATTCATAATCAACTTTACCAAGATACATGCTATAATCTAAATCTAACTTAAGCCAAGGATAAGGATGAGTACTATATCTTTCAGTGACTAATGAACCTAAAAGTTTTACCCGTCCATATTGACTTACATCCCCTATATATTCTTTTATATAGGAATTATTTAAATCTATGCTATTAGTGAAGTTATGTAAAGTTACAGAGCGCTCTTCTTTTCTTTTTATTATGCCGTTGTTTTCAAGTGGATATTTAGCCTCTAGAGTGAGGGTATCATTTATTTGACGTATACGCAGAGTTATATTGTTTTTATATAATTCATTATTATCATTATCGTAGTAATAGTTGATTTGTAGAATTTTTTTAAAATCATTATTATTAAAAAAGATATTTTTGATTTCATGGTAATTTTCTTGTGTTAGACATAACTTAATTTCATTTTCTAACATAGTATGGATTCTCCTTAACAAAATTTATATTATTTAGCAGTAATTTAAGTTTTATTACATAAAAAGTATACCATAATAATAGAACTTACAGAAATTGAGATTTAATCAAGATAGTAAGTCTCTATTTGAATTTTAGAGAGTATTATCTATGAAACTATCTTTGTTTGCCTTCAATTTATAGAAAATTAGAGTATTATGGATATTAGTTAGCAAATAAAAAAGCTATATTAAAAGCAAATAATTAATTATAAGCTTTAATATAGCTATGCTACATATTATTTTTCACTATCTAGTACAAATATACTTACTATTGAAGATAATATAGCTCCACATATAGGTGTAACTATAAATACCCATAATTGAGATAATGCAACTCCACCAGCAAATATAGCAGGCCCTATACTACGAGCTGGGTTAACTGAAGTTCCATCTATAGGGATTCCAACAAGGTGTACAGTAGTTAAAGCTAAACCAATAGCTATTCCAGCGACAACTGTATTTCCTTTTTTTCCTGTTACAACTAAAATTACTAATACGAAAATGAATGTTAGTACAAATTCAGTTAAGAATACTCCCCATGTAGCAAAATGTCCAAAACTATTTTGTCCCATATTAGATACAGGCATATGACCTGATTTTAATATAGCAAAAAGTATAGCAGAACCTAATATAGCACCAAGTACTTGAGAAATTATATAATAAATAAGTTCTGTTAAAGTTATTCTTTTGTTTATAAACATTGCCACAGAAACAGCTGGGTTTATGTGACATCCAGAAATAGTACCTATGCTATAGCACATTATCATAAGTGCTAAACCGAAAGCCATAGCTATTCCTAATATTGCAATACTGCCGTGAATTCCACCACCAAGAACAGCTGCACCAGTACCTATAAAGACAAGTACAAATGTTCCGATAAATTCTGCAAGAGCTTTTTTCATTGCCATTTTTGTTTCCTCCTATGTTTTTATTTAATTTTAGTCACTATGATATTTTGATAATAATAAAGAGTGACATAATTCTAGATAATTTAGACTAAAAATCTATTATCAATTTATAAAGAATTAGGAATATAAGTTCATATTAATTTAATAAGTTAGAATTAAGTCTTAAATTATCCTATGTTTAGTGTATCCAAAGCTAGTACATTATATTTATAATAAAATATTTATAAATGCTTAATTTGGTATTACAGTAAGTACAATACTAAATTTATAGCTTTTTCTTCCACAATTACCTATAATACAACAAATTAAATTTAAATTCAACTATAGTTTAGAAAAAATACTTTTAATAGAAAAAAAGGTTTTCAAAAAGTAAATTATATTATAAAAAGTGAGAAAGAGATGAAAATATGTATTAATTAATTTTTTAGAATGAGTTTTTTAAGAATTAAAAAGATTTACGAATATAGTAGAAGAAAAAGGATAAAAGGGATATAATTAGAATTACAAATTAAAATGAGAAAATATAACAGGGTTGAATTATAATATTTTCTTGTTTTTATCAATTATCAATAATATATATTAATTTAAGTGGGGGATTTTATGAAGAGTATAAATATAGGTAATAGTAATGTAGAAACATCAAATATAGCTTTAGGTTGTATGCGAATAGCTAATATGGAAAAGGATTCTGTAGATAAATTAATAAAGACAGCTTTAGATGAAGGGATTACTTTATTTGACCATGCTGATATATATGGAAAAGGACAATCAGAAATAAATTTTGGAAAGGTTTTAGATTTGAAATCATCTAAAAGAGATGAAATTGTAATACAGAGCAAGTGTGGAATAAGAGCAGGTTTTTTTGATTTTTCAAAGGAATATATTATGGAATCTGTAGATAATATACTAAAAAGATTAAATACAGATTATTTAGATATATTATTACTTCATAGACCTGATACATTAATGGAACCAGAGGAGGTAGCAGAAGCATTTTCACTTTTGGTTAATTCAGGTAAAGTTAGGAAATTTGGAGTTAGCAATCACAATCCAATGCAAATACAACTTTTAAATAAGTATTTAGAAGATAAAATTATAGTTAATCAACTTCAATTAAGTATAACTAATAGTTCTATGATTGATTGTGGATTGAATGTTAATATGGAAATAGATGGATCTATAAATAGAGATGATAGTGTTTTAGAGTTCTGTAGACTGAATGATATAACAATCCAAGCGTGGTCACCAGTTCAATATGGATTTTTTGAAGGAACATTTTTAAATAATCCTAAATTTAAAGAGCTCAATGAGAAATTAACTGAAATTGGTGCAAGATATGGAGTGAATAATAATACTATGGCATATGCATGGCTTTTAAGACATCCTGCTAAAATACAGCCAGTTACAGGAACAACTAATATAGAAAGACTTAAGGAAATATGTAAAGCTTCAGATATTAAAATAACAAGAGAAGAGTGGTATGAAATTTATCGCTCAGCAGGAAAAGTACTTCCTTAATCATTGTTTAAAATACAAAAAGACCTCAATGGAAACAGAGTATTTCCCATTGGGGTCTTTTATTTTTATTTTAAATTTCTATTTATATTATTTTTGGCACCCATGTAGGTTGCAAAAAAGTAAGAACCATAAATAAGAAATACTGAAAGTAAGGTTATTATAATATTCTTAGTTATATTAATAGCACCAAATACTTCTACTACTGTTGAGGCTATTTTTAAACCAACTATAGAATGTATTAAAGCTACTACAAGAGGGATTAAAAAATAAATTCCTATTTGAATAAAAAGTGATTTATTTATCATTGAATTATCAACACCGACCTTTTGAAGAAGTTTATATCTTTCTGCATTATCTGTTGATTCAGTTAGTTGTTGAATTGCTAATAAAGCAGCAGAAGCAATGGTGAAGATAAGTCCTAGATAAATAGCTAGATATGATACCATAGCAGAAAGACCTAAAGAATTTTCTATCATTTCTGTTTTTGTCATACCGTAAATAGGATTCTTAGTTTTAGCATATTTTTTTTGAATAGTTCTAATTTTTTCACTTATAATTGAAATATTATTATCTGAATTAATATTTAAATAACTATTAACTGCTATAAGACCATTAAGAACTGAATCATTAACAACTATTACAGCTATATTAGCTTTCATAGTACTATCGTATAATACTTCATTAACTGGAGTAAGAATCCCAGGGGTTAAAGTTTTATTATTAATAGTTAATGTTGTATTTTTGCTTAGAACATTGGTAAGTGGTTTAACCATATCATCTATATCCGTAACTATTCCGTATTGATTGTTTTTTAAGGATATAGGCTTTTTATTTAACATTTCTAAGGTTTGATTTAATTGAGATAGTTTAATAACTTGAACAGCCTCATTAGTTTTTATAGGATAATAATTACTTAAAGTTGATTCTTCAGAAGGAGTTAAAAGACTATTGAAATGGATATTGCTTGTATAATACTCAATATCAGAATAATCTTTTGTGTAATCATTTAGATTTAATCCATTATTCTTTAAGATGTTACTTATATTATTACCATTAAAATTCCAAAGTGTCATATCAAATTGTGATAGATCTTTAAGGTTGCTATTTATAGCTTTATTTATGCCAAGACCTCCAGAAAGTGTACAAATAGAAATAAATAGCATCAATGAAATAAAGGTCATTGAAATAAATGTTGTATTTATTTTACTATTTAGTTGTCTTATAATAAACATATTAAGTTCTTTTAAGTAATATTTTTTTCTCGTTTGTACTAATTTTAGTATAAAGCCAGCAAATGAAAAGAATAAAAGTAAAGTTCCAAAGGAACCAAGAAAAACAGCTGGAAAAATAATTTGAGGAGAAATTATGGCTATTCCATTTTTGAGCATCATATAATAAGCACTTCCAATCATAAAAATACTTATAAAGAACAATATAACAGATATCCAAATATTTTTGATTAATAATTTCTCATTTTTCTTTTTAGCATTAAGTAAGTCAATAAGTTTTATTTTTCTAAGAGAAAAGTTATTAAATATTAAAATTATTAAGTATATAATTATAAAACAACCTATAGTTTTCATAGCTGCTGAAGGTGAAAATGTAAATGTAAAATTAGTTAATTGCACTTGAAAAAGTTTAGCTGTAAATATTGATAAACCTTGAGAAAGTATAACTCCTAGGAAAAGCCCTATAGATAGAGATAAAAATCCAATAAGTAAGGTTTCAATAAATATTATTTTTGAAAGATGCCCCCTTTCCATGCCTAAGGTCATATATATTCCAAATTCTTTTTTTCTTCTTTTTATTAAGTAACTATTAGCGTAAAGAATAAGAAAGCCTAGAATAAAGGAAACAAAAACAGAAGCAATTCCCATAACCATATTTATATTTTGAAAAAGAACCTTCTGTAACTCGCTTAATTTCATCATTATAGATTGTGAGTTTATTGAATTAAAGGTGTAAAAAATACAAACTCCAAAAATAAGTGTTAGAAAGTAAATTGTATAATCCTTTAAGCTTCTTTTGATATTTTTTAATGATAAATTAAAATACATTTTTATTATCACCTCCAAGTAAGGCGATAACTTCAATTATTCTATTAAAGAATTCCTTTCTTGAATCATTTCCTTTAATTAACTCATTAAATATTTGTCCATCTTTTATAAATAATATCCTATTAGCATAGCTAGCAGTAAATGCATCATGGGTAACCATCATTATAGTGGCATTTAAATCTTTATTAAGTTTCTCCATTGATTCTAATAAATCTTTTGCAGATTTAGAATCAAGAGCACCAGTAGGTTCATCTGCTAGAATTAAAGATGGATTAGTTATAATAGCTCTAGCAGCAGCTATTCTTTGTTTTTGTCCTCCAGATACTTCATAAGGAAATTTATTTAATATATCAGATATATTAAGTGTTTTAGAAATTGCTTGAACTCTAGCGTCAATTTCTTTATGATTTATCTTTAATATAGATAAGGCTAGAGCAATATTTTCATAATTAGTTAATGTATCTAAAAGATTAAAGTCTTGAAAAATGAAACCAAGAGAAACTCTTCTGAATCTAGCAAGGGCTTTTTCACTAAGTTTTATTATTTCTTTTTCATTTAAATAGATATAACCACTACTAACTTTATCTATAGTTGAAATGCAATTTAAAAGAGTAGTTTTCCCGCTTCCAGAAGCGCCCATAATGGCAATAAATTCACCTTTATCTACAGAAAAGCTAATATTATTAATAGCTTTGACTACATTACCTTTTTTGCCATAATATTTCTCAATATTACAGACTTTTAAAATTTCTTTGTTCATTTTAAATATAACCTCCTAAGAACTTCTATAGTTTAATTTTAATGATTATAGGAAGGTTCAACCATAGAAGAGCATAACAAAAACCTTACAATTTTGTTATATTAGAATGTTACCATATCATTAATAGGAAAGTTTAGGGTTACTATAGTGTTTTCAAATTCCTTTGATTTTATATTAATTGATATACCTAATTTTTCAGATAAAGTTTTACAAAGATAAAGTCCTATGCCAGTAGATTTTCCAAAAATACGACCATTAGTACCAGTATAGCCCTTTTCAAACACCTTGATTATATCTTTTTTCTTTATACCAATTCCATTATCTTCAATATTTAATGATATGGAATTTTTATTTTTAGTTCCATATATTTTTAGAATTTTATTGTTTTTATCCATATACTTTATTGAGTTTATTATGAGTTGGTTTATAATGAATTCAAGCCATTTAGTATCCGAGTAAACTTCATAATCTAAATCAAATAAATTAATTTTTATATTTTTTTCTATTAAAGTATTCATATTTCTTTTTATTACTTTATTAATAGTAGATTTTAAATTGAGTCTATTTATAATATAATCTTTTTCTAAGTTATTGCTTCTAGCATAAAAAAGTGCTTGTTCTATATAATTTTCGATTTTATCTAGCTCTTCATCAATACTATTGGTGATTTCAGATTCATTGTTTTCTATAATAAGTTTTGAAACAGATATAGGAGTTTTAATTTCATGAACCCATGTTTCAATATATTCTTTATATTCATTTGAGGATATTTTAAGTTTAGAAACTTCATCATTCATTGATTTATCAGTAATGGATAGAATTTCATATAATAATTTTCCTTCTGGAAAATTTCCCTTATCAATTACTTCAGAAATAAGGAACTTTTTATCTAGGGCATTTAAGTTAAATAAAATTTCATTATAGTATTTTTTTTTCTTTAGAAAATCAACAATATAAAATAATATAGATGCTATAAAATTTATAGATGTTACAAAAAAAATAGCATAATAACCTATACCCAAGGAATTTAAAAGAAAAGCAGTAAATATTAAGGTTAATATAGTGATAATTACAAATATAATTTTATCCTTTAAATATTCTAGTGTTTTCATAGGAGTATATAACCTTGACCTCTCTTAGTTTGTAAATAATCTTTAGCTCCTATTTCTTCAAGTTTTTTTCTAAGTCTATTTATATTAACAGTTAAAGTGTTATCATCAACAAATTCTTCAGCCTGCCAAAGAGCTTTTATTATCTTATCTCTAGATACTATTTTCCCTTTATTTTGGAATAAAATATAAAGAATTTTACTTTCATTTTTTGTTAACTCAACTTTATTAGTAGAAAAAATTGCTTCACTAGTGGATAAATTATAGATGAGATCCCTAAGCTTGAATGTTTCAATAGTATTATCATTATAGGTTCTTTTTAAAAGAGCACCAATTCTAGCAAGGAGTATTTGAGTATTGTAAGGTTTGGTTATAAAATCATCTGCTCCTAGATTTATACTCATAAGTTCGTCCATATCACTATCTCTGCTAGTAACAACTATTATTGGGATATTACTAGATTTTCTAAGTTCTCGGCAAATATAAAACCCATCGTAATATGGTAAATTAATATCTAATAAAACTAAATGAGGGTTATCATTGATTATGCAATCTACAATATGTTCAAAGTCAAAGCTAAAGGAAGTTGAATAACCATATTTATTTAATGTTAGAATAAGTTCTTTTACCATTTTTTCTTCATCTTCAACTATAAAAATTTTATTTTTAGACATAAAGATACCTCCAAGATAATTTGAGAGTTGATTCAGATAGAATTTTGATTCTACCTAAGTTTAGGTGGATGCTATCTAGGAACTTGTGTTTCTTTATTTTTAGTTTATAGAACAGTAGAGGAGTACAGACACAAGTCATGAGATAAAATCCATTTAATTTATATTATATAGTAAAAATGGAAAGATAGAAATTAACAAATAAAAAACCTTAAAGTTATATTAGGGAAGAAATTTCTCCCCATAATACCTTAAGGCTTCTTTCATAATACTCTAAAATAATAGTATTACTTTTTATCTTCATTCATTTTGTTTATAAAAGTTTCATCCTTCATTAAGTCTTGAACATAATGTTGGAATACTATTTCAGAGTTTTCTTCTTTAAATTGTTGGTTTGTATTTAAATAATCTAAATAACTTTCTAAGGCTTTTTTACTTTTACTAGGTTTTAATTCATCTAAATTAACACCTTTGCTTAAGTCAGTAGAATCAAGTTTTACAAGAAATTCATCAAGAATTATAGCTCTTGTTTTTATTGATGTTTCTATTTGCTCTAACTTTTTATATGTGTTTGTTAGTGATTCTTTACAACTATTTAATTCTTCTAATTCTTTTCTTACATGTTCAATTTCTTTTCTTAATTCTTTTATAGTTTCGTTCATATTGAAGACCACCTTTACTTTTTCTTTAGATTTAATATATACCAAGAAGCTCGTCCAAATCAATAATTAATGCAAACGATTAACTTAGCTATATAAGGGAAACAAATTATCTCTGTTTAGATAATTTGTTTTAAATTTTTCTATCTATATATAATTATATCCTAAAAATGCATATATACAAATATAATTTTAAAAAATAAAAAATAAATTTTATATATTACCAAAAATAACCATAAATAGCTTCAGACATAAGTCTTCTATTATATCCAACAAATATAGTTCCATCTATATCTACAACAGGAACAGAATTTTCATTAGTTTTAGAAAGCATTTCTTTTTTTCCTTCAGGATCTTTCTCCACATCAATAACTACTAGTTCCTTATTAGTGCCTCTTAAGTATTCTTCAGTTTTATCACACCAATGGCATCCTTCAATTCTATATAATTTTATCATTTGTAATCACCTCGTATTTGTAATTATGTAGCAACAAGATAGTTCTATTCTTTTTAGCATAAGGGATAAATATTGCCACACTTCTAAGTTAATTGTATATAACTATGTTTTAATAATCAATAGATTATATTTGATTTTATATTTATAATTAGTATAGTATAGAAAAAAATAAGAGAAAATTAAGTTTTGATGATTTATTAAAGGAGAATAGAATTAGAAGTATAATAGGAAGTTTTTGAGTTAGTATGAAAGAAATTATAGATTAAGACTTAATTTACGTAAAATTTTACTCTGATATTATATTTTAGAAAAAGTTATTTAGAGCTTTGTATTTCTCTATTTGGATTATAAAACTTTAAAGTATTATTGATACTAGTAATTAGATAAAAAGTAACTGCATAAAAAATGATAAACAGATTATGATGTTTTTTATGCAGTTACTTTAATTTTATTTATTTAAGACCAAGTATATCCATAAATAGCTTCAGATATAGCAATTTTATTAAATCCAACAATTATTTTACCATCTACATCTAATACAGGAACTTGATTTTGATGGCTTTTATTAATCATTTCTTTTTTAGCTTTTGAATCTTTCTCAACATTAATAATATCAAATTTTTTTCCGGTAGATTTTAAATATTCTTCTTCTTTAGTACACCAATGACAATCATTCATTGTATATAATTTTATCATTTGCAATCACCTCTTAAAATTAATTTGTGATTTTATTTTATATAAGTGAGAATTAATAATCAATAGTTAGTCATTATCAATTTTAGATATAGGTTAGCGATATGAAAAGATAAAAATAGAAATCAATAAAAAAGCGTTAAAATAATAAGCTTTTTAAATTAACTTTACAATGAAAATAATTAATTTCATTGTAAAGTTAATATATTTTAAAGCTTACAAATGAATTAAGTCTTAATTAAGATAGAGCTTTAGCTCTATCTTAATTTTAGTAATCCTTAAGGAAGCATATGTGTTTATATATTTCTATTCTATAAAAAGGTGAAATTTACAGAAGCTAGTTAGTAGGTAGACTTTTAAAAATAAATATGTCGGGTGGATTAAAAGTCCATTTAGCTATATAAAAGATAATAATTAATATAAAAATAAAGGAAATAACATTTAAAATTGTAAAATTATTTTTTAAATTAACTATATAAATAAAAGTAGAAGAAGCAATTAAACAAGCTGCTACAAATATAGATATATCTAATATAAAAATAGATTTCTTAGTGAAATAATAGTAAAGATAAAAAAGTATAGGAACTATTAAAATACTAAATAACATAGCTAAAAAGATTCCTAAGAAAAAGTTGTTTAAATTTCCTTTATTCTTAATATAAAAAATTAAACTATAAAATAAAATTGAGAAAGAGGCTAATTTTGTATGTTCCCAAATACTTTCGTTTACTGCTGAAAAATAACCTATAAATTTTATATTATCAAATAAGTTATAGGAAAAGTGAAGTAAAGTCCCTACAAAAAGGCAAAATATGAAAGGTACAATAATATTTTTTAATTTCATTTGAAATCTCCTTATAAATTAATTTTATAGTTTATGTAAAAATAGTATATTCAAATTTTATATAATTATGTAAAAATAAGTGTGATTTAGGATCAAAATAAGATATATCTAAAATTACCTATTCATTTTTGATTTAATATTAAAGAGGATTTTATTTTATAAAACTTACAAAAAAATCAATAGATATTGATAAATTTTAAAGTTTAGGTTAAATTCTTGTAACTTAATAAAAGGTTCATTTATTGTATACACTTTATAAAAATATTCAATGTATAATTTAAATCATAGAAAACAGAGGAATAAAGTAAATCTTTTAATAGATGAAATATATTGCAAAACATGAGAGAAAAAGGAGTGGCCAATTATGATGAATATATTAGATATAAAAAAATGTGCAACAACTGAAAGTGACTTAATAATATATGAGTTTTTATGCAATTATTCAGATGGTACAAATATAGAAAATATGAATAAGTTTTTAGCTGCTCAAGTTTATGATTCAACTATGAAATATTTTTATGAATATAGTGATGATGATATAATAACTAAAAAGGCTTTAAATAGACTATTAACTGTTGATAAAGAGAGCTTCTCCGCTATTACTATTTTATCAATATATTATAAGGTGCTTAAGTCTGAAGTAGGAAAAGAACTAATTAAAGATAATATATTAGTAGGAAGCAAAGCAAGCAATAAGACTATTAAGTATTTAATGAATAAATCAGGATATTATGATTATATATTATATATGTTAGCATTAAGTGAGAATTTAGGTTTAAGTGATGATTTTATTGAAGCTATGCTAAATGTCTTTAATTATAATGAGGATTTAATTAGGGAAGAAATAAAGCTTTTAGATACGCTTAATAATAAGTATTTAATATTAGACAGATGTATTAGAATAAGTGAAGCTATGTAATTTAATTAAGTATATTAGAGTTGTATCAATATAAGTTGATACAACTTATTTTTTGGAGGAATATATGGGAATTTTAGTGGTGAAAATAGCTACATTAATTTTAGGGGGATTATCTATATTTTTATTATTTTATAAAGAAGAGGATATTGAGAAAAGTAATTTTATATTTGCTTTTATGACCTGTTATGTATTTGCTATGACTTATATAAATTATACTATGACAGGAACGGAATTATATTCAAAAAAGGCAATGATATTATTTTTAGCTCTTTTAGCTGTTGTGGCAAATTTTATAAAAGTGAAATGTTATATTGTATCTAGAGTATTAATGAATTTAGCAATACTAATGAATTTATATTTTTTATTTACTTAAAATAAAATTGGAGTGTCTCAAAGTGGAATTTTACCATCTTTGAAGATACTCCTTTTGTTCTTTAGTTATATTAATAGTTCTGCAATATTTTATTTTTTTGCTTTAGAATTAATATGTTTTATTATATAAATAATAAAATCTTAAATAAATACCTAAATACTAAAAACAAGTTATTAAAACATAAGCAGATGGAATTAATATTATAAGGCCTAATATACTATATAAAGCAAATGTCTTTACATAGGTCAGACTACTAGTGTTTGTTTGGGCTATTACAAATTTATAAGAAATTATACTAGCCATAGACCCTATTAATGAAAAAAGTCCTCCGGCATTTACTCCGAGTAATAAGGCTTTATAGTTATGGGTAAATGATGCTAATAGTAAAGTAGTAGGTACATTACTAATTACCTGACTAAGTCCAAGTGCGATAAAGTAAGTATGGACTTTATTAACTAATAAACTAGATATAAGAGTTTTTACAGCTGGTATTGCTGAGATATTACCTATAAATATAAAAAAGCCAGTAAATGTGATTAATAAAGAATAATCTACTTTTAAAAATAGTTTCTTGTCAACAAAAAATGTTATTATAATTATTAAACAAAAAGCTAGTTGAAAATTAATCACATGAAATACAGAACCTACAACTATTAAAAATAGTACTAGATATGAAAAAATCAATTTTTGACTAGTAACATGAACCTCTTCAATAACAACATCTAATGTACGGTCCTTTTGGAAAAATATTAATACTAATAAAAATAAGAATGCTATTATAGTCATAGGTAAAGTTGCACTGAAAAATTGTCCATTTGTAAGATTGAAATGTGTGAAAATGTACAAGTTTTGTGAACTTCCCATAGGTGTTAAAGCACATCCTAATATAGCAGCAATTGTTTGGAAAACTATTAATTTAACAGGGTTAAAATTAGCTTTCTTCGATAAGATTAAGCTAAGAGGAACAAATGTTATTAATGCAACATCATCAGTTATTAGCATAGAACTAAAAAATGTTAGCATTATCATTATAAAATAAATTCTTCTAGAACTTTTATCTTTATGAAGAAGTCTTGTCCCAATATAATCTAAGAATTTAAATTCTTTTAAGGCTGTAATAACAACCATAAGATTAAATAGTAAAATTAATACTTCAAAATTAATATAACTTAGCTTTGGAGGAGATATAAAAGAGGTAATAATAGCTAATATTACTGCAATTATTAATATTGCTTCCTTTTTACAAAATTCCTTAAGCTTTTTTTTATTCAAACTTTTTGAATCCATTGTTTCTCCCTCTAAATGTAGAATATAAATTAAGTCCAACAATATAATTTTAACGCAACTAAATTCATATATCAATAAATAAAAAAACAAAATATTAAAAATGTTAATAAAATAAGTATGATATGTACTATATTTTAACAAAAATACAATTAAAGACATTTAAAATAAGTTCATTTAAAGATTTACATAGTTAATGATTATTAAAAAAAGTATTTCACAATTCAAATTAGAACTACTAAACAAAAGGATAAATATGGGATTAAATATAGTAATTATAAAAAATATACTATATTTAAACAATATAGTAGACAATTATAGATATTAATTTTAAAATATAATTAACATATTATATACAAATAAAATTACAATTAATAGAAATGAAGTTTTTATAGACTATTAATGTATATGATGATATTAAAAATTCTTATTTTGAAATTGAAATATATGGGGATAATATGTTAAGTAATAAAAATTAAAATAGAGGGTTAAATAAATCTTCTTATGTAAAATTGGCAATTAACTATGAAGGACGGGATTAAGGATGATTTTTTATAATGGTTTCATCAAGGAAATAAAAAAATTAGAAAATAAATATTATGAAATTAAAATGTTATATATAGATGGGAAATTAAAGAAAGATTTTGATTTATATAATGAAAATGGTGAAATTAAAAATATAGAATTTAATAGTAACGAAGAAAGTGATTTTCTTAAAGTATTAATATATTCATATGCTTTAAAGAAATATAGTGATTTAAATCAATTAGAACCAATAACAAATAATTTTAATGTTCCAAGTGTTTTAATAATAAATAACGTGTTATTAGCTTTAGCAGAAAAAAATATAAACATAGACAAGCATCTAGAGAAATTTAAAGATGTGATGGGTAAGGATAGTGAAGAGCCTATAGCTTTATTATTAAAGGATTTATATGATTATTATATAGAAAATGAGACAATTACAGAAGAATTTTTAGATATGAATATAATTCAAAAAGGAATTGTAAATGAAAATAATTATAGTGAATTAAGAAAACTACTATTCAAATCTACAGCTGTAGAACTTATTTTAGATTCAAATAATTTTGATAGTTTAGATGAAGTGGAAAAGAAACTTGCTAAATATTCTATCTTTTTTGGATCTATAGGTGATGAGAAGTGTAGAGAAATAGTAGGACAAGATTTAAGAGAATTGGCCAGAGTTTATTACGATGAAAATTTAGTTGATGAAGCTAAAATAATGGATGTAATAAATTCTATAGATGATATTTATAATTATTTTTCAGATAAATTTAAAAATACTAATAAAAATGGTTACAGTTTTTCTCAATGTATAGAAAAATTTGAATCTCTTATAATAGCAAATGATAAGGAGAAAGAAAATATGAGTAAAGAAGAAAAAGAAACAAAAGAAGTAAAGGAAACAAAAGAAGTAAAAACAAAAAAAGACGAAAAATCTAAACTTCCAAATTTCAGTGCAAGTAGATTTGAAATAGAAGAAGCTGAAGTTAAAGAAGAAGAAACAACTCAATCTAATGAAAAGTTAGAAATATTAGTTGAAAGCATAAAAAGTGCTAAAGAACTTAAAGAAGATTTAGAAGAAAGTGTAGAACTTCATCAAGTTATAGACGAGCTTATTCCTGCTAAGGATATAATAAGAAAAATGAAAGCTAAAAAAGAGAAAGAAATTATAGAACAACTTAAAAAAATTGGAGAAGTACTTAAAGCAGTAGAAATAGACGAAGCTATAATCTTAGACTTCACACCTTTAGATGAAGTTATAAAAATACTAGGAGATAAAGGTTATAAAATAGAAGTAAGCGAAGATAAAGTATCTTTAAGCTGGTAGTTCAGTAAGTTATTATTTTTATATTTATAATTAAAGATGTAAAATAAGGGGACTGTTTGTGGACAGCCCCCTTAAAGCTATTCTAAAATTTCTTTAAATAAAAGCTTTCAGAATCTTCTTTTTTAGCTTTTTTTAATTCTAGTTCATCTATCAAAGTAAGACCTCCCCTTAATTGTCTTATTAGAAACGTTTCATAGTAATAGACTAAAAATGTACTTAAAAGGTTGCAAAATTATTATAAAAATTAAATTAAAAGGAAATTATAATATAAAATTATGTAATTCATATTAATAATTAAAAAAATATTATATAAGGTTAATAGATAAACTTAAGTTGATATAGATGGTTTTTTTAGTGTATCATATAAGCTGAGATTTAATTTAGACAGAGTTTTAAATCTATCTGAATTTTAGAGGAAGTTATCTAGGGCTTAACATTAGTTTTTTGTTCAATAAAAAAAGAGTGTAGGCACTAGTTATGAGATAAAATATTAAAGAAATTTTGAGAGATAAGGTGCATTAAATATGGAAGAATTAAAGAAAATAATAGGTGAAATAACAGCTTCAAAGGTTATAAAAATAGTATTGAGTAATAAGAAAAATAAGGACTATGATTTTAATAAAATAGTTTTTTCATTAAAGGAAAATAAGAATGGAGAGTTTTATCAAATTGAAAAATATACTGATAAGCAAGTTTTCCATGAAAATATAGATTTTGAAGATTTAGAAGAAAAGGTTAATGAGTATATAGAAGATAATTATAAACAATTAGGCGCTTGGACTGATGAATATACTTTTGATGTTAAAATATCTAAAAAGGGTAAAGTTCTTTTAAATAAGAGAAAATCAGATAATAAAGCTTTAGTTAAGAAATCACATAACAAAGAAAAAAATTACATACTTAAAGAAGGAATGATTATAGAACCTCTTATAGATTTAGGAGTTTTCACTAAGGAAGGAAAAGTTGTTAAAGCTAAATATGATAAATACAAACAAATAAATAGATTTATAGAACTTATAGATGATGAGGTGAAAAATAAAGACCTTAAAGAGCTTACAATATTAGATTTTGGTTGTGGTAAATCATATTTAACATTTGTAGTGTACTATTACTTTGCAAAAATTAAAAACATAGATGTTAAAATAATAGGCTTAGATTTAAAAGCTGATGTAATTAAAAAATGTAATGATATAGCAAAAAGATATAAGTATGAAAACTTACATTTTGAACTTGGTGATATTAATGGATTTAAATATAATAATAAAGTAGATATGGTAATAACACTTCATGCTTGCGATACAGCAACAGACTTTGCATTATATAATGCAATAAAGTGGAATACAAACATGATATTCTCTGTTCCTTGCTGTCAACATGAATTTAATAAACAAATAGAAAGTGATGAATTATCTATATTAACTAAATATGGGATAGTTCAAGAAAGAGTAGCAGCACTTATGACAGATGCTGTAAGAGCAAATCTTCTGGAAGCCATAGGTTATAAAACTCAACTTTTAGAATTTATAGATATAGCCCATTCACCAAAAAACATACTTATAAGAGCATCAAAGGGAAAAGTGTCTAAGGAAAAAAGAGAAAAGGCATTAAATGAAGTTAAGTCATTGATGAATAAATTTAATTTAGAGCCAACTTTATTCAAATTATTACAAGAAGATAATTTAATATAATATAAGATTAAATGCAGGTGGAGATTTAAAATTCTACCTGCATTTCTAGTGTAAAATAGCTAATATATTATTCAATAATTTGAAGAAGAAGAAAAAAATATAGGAAATATTAATAAAAATAAAGTGATAAGATGAATTTTACAAAATTTATGTTAAATAAGTTAAGGAGTTTATAATATTTATAGAACAAATTATGGAATATATTTACATGGTAAAAAATATTGTTTAATATGATTATATAGAACTTCTTAAGTGATAAAAGATAAATAAAGGTATAAAAGCGAGGGATATTTATGTTGTTAGAGGAGAAATTGATATATCGGTCTTTTAGTTTTTTTGGAGGTAGCATATTTATTCTTAATGTAATTAATAATAGCAAAAAAGAAGTAAAGGATATTGAATTTTTTTATGAAAATAGTAGTGGGAGAATTACTACTAATATTAAATCTGTAAAAGGTGGAAAGGCGAAGCAAATAGGTATTTCTACTATAAGTGCTAGGGATAATGAACTAAAGATGATTATTAATGGAAAAATCTATAGAGTGAGTGAATCTATATGTAGAGATTGCCAAGATAGATTTAAGATTAAGATAAATAATATAAGTGATGAAGGAAAGCTAGATCTTAGTATTGATAAAATTGTAGATTAAGATAGAGACATAATAAAAATTAAATAGAAAGACTTCATAGAGATGAAAGTCTCTTATGGAGTCTTTTTAAATTTTATTTTCTTAATTCACTATATTGTATATGAATTCTATTTTCTGGGTTTTTATCAACTGAATATAACACAATTAAAAAAATCCATTCTAAAGGTTTCATGAGAAAGTAAGTTAAATCAGCAGAAAATTTAGTGTTTATATGTTTACTTAGTGGATATCCATATTTATCATAAATATATCTAATAATTTTATGAGTTTTAGGTGTATATTGCTCTAAAATATTTTCAAAAGCATTTGCTATTAGAAGTTGTCTATTAACTAAGATTCTTTTATTTCCTCTTATTCCAGCTCTTAAAGGTTTAACTATTTTTTTATGTCCTCTAGCAGATACGGTGCATAAGTAATGAGAATCACCAGGAATTATTATAGGATCTGGTGGTATTACTTGTGAATATGTGTAGTTGCTTGTATCAAAAAATACCTTAATGAAACTATCTGGTTGTTGACCAAATAGAACAAGAATTAATTGAATGATGATAAAAACAGGAAATAATGTAATTATCCAAAGTATAGGCTTATTATTATATTTTATAAAAAAAACATAAATTTTATTAAACCATTTATTCTTAAATTTTTTATTAAGATGTTCTTCTATTACTCTTACATTGTCCATTTTACTTTTAAGAAGCGATATATACATAAAGCTTAAAGCTAAGTAATTAAGACCTATAATAATCAATATAGGAGAAAGGACAATATCATTAGAGTCTTTCACACTTAATAATTGTGTGAAGATTAACAATGAAAAAATAATATTAATTATTACTATACTACAAAGAATCACATAAGGAATAGGAGCAAAGTCAATTTTACTTGATTTTAATAGATAATAAGCAATTACTCCTAAAGTAAAAAAGACTAATAAAGTTAAGCTGTGGTCAAATGATAAAGGGGTATACATATCTAAAGGAGCACTGTCAAACTCATATTTGGTTAAAGGAAGTCCAGTTTTGACCATAGAATTTATAAAGGAAAACAAAGAAAAACAAATTATAAATGTTATTACTGTAAAAACATATTCTATTTTTAAGCTTACTCCATTGACTTCACTTTTATTGCAAAAACAGCGTATTAATTTATAGAACCAATAAATAGGTGTAGTAAAAAGGATTAAAAAAATTAAAATGTAAAAAATAATATACAATGTTATTCTCCTTAATCATATTAAAGTTATATTTTATTTTGATTGTACTATTTATTTTTAAATAAATCAATCTATTTTTATTGTTTTACGATAAATTAACATTGTTTTTAGAAAAGTTAAGATTTTATTTATATTAAGGGAATATTCAATAAGTAAGAGAGAAACAGCCTATATTTCTAGAAAAGGTAGGGATTTTAAAGGATGATATAGAAGAGATAATAAGATCTTAAATATTAACACTATATGGAAAATATTATTTTATATTGAAAATAATTACAAAATATTTTATATTAAAGATAAATAGGGTTTAGAGAAAGGGGAATATGGTGAATAAGAAAGGGATTTTTATTGCGTATTCACTGGCAGTAACTATACTACTAGTGAATTTAATTTTTTATTTTAGTAATAAGCTAGAAAAGCCGTTATATTTAAAAACTTATTCAGAAGTAAAGTTATATAAGAATGCTTTTGATGAAGAGAGTGGTACTTATACTGGAGATGAAGAGGTGTTGAATAATAGTGAGGAAAAAAATAAATTAGTTTATAGAATGGAACCTATTGAAGTGATTTCTGTAAAAAATTCTAGTGATAATGAGTATCAAATACTTAGAGGAGAGTTACCAGAGTTCAATAATTTAGGATTAAAAGTAGGAGACTATGGTGAATTTGATGGAGATTATAATTTTATTGATGATGAAACCCTTATGTATAGGGGAGGTATAGAGGGAAAAGAATTCATAAAAGGTAATAAATATATAGAAAGAACAAAATTCATTTTGGAAATGCCGTTAGAAGATGAAAAGATAAAGGATGAACTCTTGTTAAAACCAATAACAAAGATTAAGCTTGTTTTAAGCAGTAAGAGAACAGGAAATTTGAAAGAAGAACTTATTGATATAGGTGAAGTATATGCAACTAAAGATGGTGAAGAGCAGTTTATAAATGAATATGCCATGAGTGGTTTAAATAGTGAATGTTGGAATTCTAGTTTTTATTTAGGAAAGGGAGAAGAACTAAAAGCTATTGAGATGAAGTCTATGGGAGTTTTAAGGAAGAATTATTTTGTCTATATAAATGGAAAAGAAATAGATGACGTAAAGTTCCCATTAAAAGTAGAAGACAAAGAAAGTGTAGAAATAAGCATAAAATCAAAAGAAAAAAATTTTGAAAGAATAAAAAATCAAAGAATTAATTTAATAATCAATGATGGAAAAAAGGATAGGGTTGTAAGTAGTAGATTTACAGACTTAAATGATTTTAATAAATTGACCCTTAAGGATATAAAGGAGATTGAAAAAATACAACAGTAAAGGAGGAAGTGTATGAGAAATGCAATTAATAAAATTTTTATTGGATTATTATTTATAGTTATAGATTTAAATATGAATAATATAGATATAATGCCCAATTTTATTGGTGCCATATTTATTATAGTTGGATTAAATTCATTAAAGTATTTAGATGATGAAAAGAAGTATTTTTCAAAAGCCAAAAGTAGAACTTGGAATTTTCTTATAGTATGTATTCTTAATATAATAATTCTCAATAATTACGTGGATTTTTCCGAAGACTATCCAGTATTTAACTTGATTTTTGCTGTTGTTACAATATCAATAAACATTATGATTTATTATAATTTGATAAAAGGGATAGTAACTTATATAGTTACTGATTACAATTCGGAGTTAAATGAAAAGTTTAGAAGAATATTAAACTTATTTTTAATTGTGGGGAGTGGACAAATTATAGTAGTTTCATTAGCTCTTAATGTTAATAATAGTGTATGGCTATTTATCTTTGCTATTACTGTAACTTTAGTAGCATTAGGAACAGAAATTTCTTTTTTAAGAGCTATTAACAAATTAAAAAACTATTGCCTAAACTTATCTGAGGACTAGTATTGTAATACTCCAATCTTCTACAAATTAAAGACAAGTGGAGGCAGATTTAAAAGTGGAGTTTAACTTTAGCTGAATTATGCTTTAGTTTATAAGATATTAGGGGGATACCAAAATTATATGTATGTCCCTTTTGATTTTTAATTAGTTATTTTAGAAGATAAAAAATATAAAATTACTATGATATTATGAGTATTTTATTTGATGACTAGGAGCTTGTAACACTTTAATGTTTTAGATGCTGGATATAAAGAGAAGAGCCCTCGAATTTTATTAAATAATATATAGATAAAATGGGAATACTTAGCCTTGAGATCAGGGAAATAAACTTCTAGGAGATGATTTTATGAAAAGGACAAAAAAAGTTTCAGCAATTTTATCTTTAATATTAATTATATCTATATTTTTTACAAACTTTGGTGTAATAGCAAAGGGGGAGAATGGAAGCACTTCTATAGCTAAACCTAAATATGTGTTTTTATTTATAGGAGATGGAATGTCTCAAGTACAAGTTAATACTACACAGGTATATTTGGGGAGTAAAAGTAATAAGGAAATAAAGTTAGAAAGATTAGGTTTTACTAAGTTTCCAGTGGTGGGAAATGTAACTACTCATGATTTAACTTCCTATTGTCCCGATTCAGCCTCTACTGCTACAGCAATTGGAAATGGCTATAAAACCTATAGTGGTGTTATAGGTTTAAAAGGAGATTTAAAGAGTCACCCTGAAAATCTTGTAGAGAAGTTTAAAAAGAATGATTATAAGGTTGGCATAGTTACTTCAGTTTCATTAAATCATGCAACACCAGCTGCTTTTTATGCTCATAGTAGCTCAAGAGGAAATGTTAATGATATAGCTATGCAAATGGCAAGTAGTAAGGTTGATTATTTTGGAGGTGGTTCTTTAGCTTTAAAAGATGGTATGGAGGAAAAAGAAGTTTTTGATTCTTTAGAGAAAAATGGATATAAAATTATAAAAGATAAAAATGATATTTTAAATTTAAATAGTAGCTCTGGACCTGTTTATGCAATTAGTCCTACAATTGAAGATTCTAAATCTATGCCTTATAGAATAGATAGTAAAAAAGGGGACTTAGAATTAAAGGATTTTGTAAAAAAGGCTATAGATGTTCTTGAAAATGATAAGGGATTTTTCCTTATGGTGGAGAGTGGAAAAATAGATTGGGCTTGCCACTCTAATGATGCTATGACAGCCATAGGAGAAGTTATTGCTTTAGATAAAGCAGTAAATGAAGCTATAGAATTTTACAATAAACATCCAAAAGAAACTTTAATACTTGTTACAGCAGATCATGAAACAGGGGGATTATCCATAGGTAATGCAAAGAATAAATATAACACAAATTTTAAATTATTAGAGAAACAAAAAGTATCACAAGTTGTATTAAATCAATACATAGAAGAATATAAAAAACTACATAAAGGAAAGGAAAATATAAATGATGTAATGCCTTTTGTAAAGGAGAACTTTGGTTTAATAACAAAGAATGATTCAAGCTCAAATAATAATGAATATAAGGATTTAGTTTTAAGTGATTATGAGTATAATAAGCTTGAAAAAGCATTTAATGAAAGTATAAAAGATAAAAGTAATAAGAAAAGCAAAAGTGAAAAGGAAAAAATACTTTATGGCTCTTATGATCCATTTTCAGTAACAGTTACGCATATTTTAAATAATAAAGCTGGATTAGGGTGGACTTCATATTACCATACAGGAATGCCAGTTATGATTTATGCAATGGGAAATGGTTCTGAAAATTTTATAGGGTATTATGATAATACGGATATATTTAAGAAGTTAGTAAATTTATTATTTGTATAATAAAGAGTTTTAAAATTATAATTATTAAGGTTGGGAAAAATTATGGTTTATTGGATTTTTACTAATATTAATACATCTAATTCTTAATAAGTTAAAAAGTTGTAATTAGGTTGTAATTAAATTAATATATAATATATTCAATAAACCATAGACAAGATTGGAGGAACTTACTATGATATTTGATGGACATTCAGATATATGTACAGACATAGTACAAAGAAGATTAAAAGGTGAGAAGGATATAATAAAAAGAAGACATTTAGATAAATTCAACAAGGGTGGAATAACAGGAAGTATTTTTGTTATGTGGGTAGATCCTCCATATACAGATAATCCAAAGAAAAGAATTATGGAACTTATAAAAACAGTTTCAAATGAATTTAATGAAAATAGAGATATAATAAAACATATTAGAGAATTTGATGATTTTGAAAAAGCTAAGAAGGATGGAAAATTAGCTATTGTTTTAGGTATGGAAGGTTTAAGTCCTATAGAAGATGATATAGAACTTATTGATGCTTTATATAATTTTGGAGTTAGACATGCTTCAGTAACATGGAATGAAAAAAATAAACTTGGAGCTGGAGCACCTCAAAGCAATGATTATGGCTTAACTGAGGAAGGGGCTAAAGTTGTTAAAAGAATGGAGGAACTAGGAATAGTAGTGGATGTTTCTCATTCAAATGAAAAAACTTTTTGGGATATATGTGAAGTAGTTACAAAACCAATTATTGCTTCACACTCAAATTGTAGAGCACTTTGTGATGTAAAAAGAAACTTAACAGATGATCAGCTTAGAGCTGTTGCTAAAACAGGTGGATTAGTTGGATTAAATTCATATAGAGAGTTCATTGATGAAAATGTGGACAAGCAAGATTTAGAGCATTTAATTAATCATTTAGATCATATGATAGAAGTAATGGGAATAGATCATGTAGGATTTGGATTTGACTTTTTAGATTTTATTGAAGAAGAAGAAATCGGAAATCATATGGAAATTGGAGATAATTCTAATACTAGAGGATTAGAAAATGCTACAAAAGTTAAAAACTTAATAGAACTACTAGAAAAAAGAGGATATTCTAAGGAATATATAGAAAAAATAAGTTATAAAAATTTCTATAGAGTAATGAAGGAATGTTTTAGAGATTAAAATTTTAGGAGGAGATACTAATGGAAAATTTCAAAGAAATAAATGTTGATGATTTAAAGGAAAGTGCTTTTAAACTAATAGGGAAAGATTGGATGCTTATAACTGCAGAAAAAGAGGGACAAGTTAATACAATGACAGCTTCTTGGGGTGGACTTGGTGTTATGTGGGGAAAAAACGTAGCATATATTGTTGTTAGACCACAACGTTATACTAAAGAATTTATAGATCATGAAGGTAGATTTACATTAACCTTTTTTGATAAAAGCTTTAAAAAAGAACTTGGGTATTTAGGTAGTGTATCAGGAAGAGATGAAGATAAAATAAGTAAGAGTGGTTTAACTCTTAATAATATTAAGGGAAAACCTTACTTTGAAGAAGGAAAAATAGTAATAGTGTGCAAAAAGCTTTATTCACAATATTTAAAACCAGAGAATTTTGTTGATGCTGATTTATGTAATCATTGGTATCCAGAAAAAGATTATCATGAAATGTATATTGCAGAAGTAGAAGAGATTTTAGTTAAGTAAATATAGGTATAAGTATTTATAATAGACTGTGTAA
The DNA here is from genome assembly GCF_001403635.1 of Clostridium massiliamazoniense. Lineage (GTDB taxonomy): Bacteria > Bacillota > Clostridia > Clostridiales > Clostridiaceae > Sarcina > Sarcina massiliamazoniense. Next base: position 209,044 of record NZ_LN879467.1, on the reverse strand, counting down.
ACCCAAAGTTGGATATGATGAAAAATATATTCAAGACTTAGGAGATACACAGTCTTTTTTGATTAAAAATGATTTATTAATTGATTCATGTTTTTCTGGAGGAATAGATAGTAAGGAAACCAAACAAATACCTGTGAAAGAGAATAGGGCTGTTGGAATATATCCTTTTGTTATTATAGATGATAGTGAAAATAATAAGATTAAAAAGAAATAGGATACTCATCAAAATGATATGAATAGGAGTATAGCAATAGAAGAGAAGAATAATTAGAAAGGCAATAAATATGACTTTTCAATAGAGTGTAGAAAAAAATTGCATACAGAAATTTTAATTATAATCAAGAAGAAAGTAATGGATGAATTACAAAAATTGAACGGATTAAAATATGTTAATGTTAATAGTATTGATGGAGTAAATTCATATAGTATGGTTCAGATTTCAAAGAAAAAAATAATTTCTCATATTGATGAAAATAAAATTGATAGTATATTAGGCGATATATATATAAGAAAGAGAAAAAAATAAAAGATATAAATATATTTAACTTTCCAGTATTGATAGATAATGATATTTTAAATAAGATAAATTCAATTGACATTTTTAAAGATAATAATATTAATGATATAATAAAAAATGGATTGAAGATAGAGAAGATGAGTTAAATTTATATTTATAAATCCTATAAAGATGGCTAAATGTATAGTTGAATTGGTGAGGATTAAAGGAATTAACAAACATAGAGGAGATAGAAAATCAAGAGAGGATAATCCTCCTTTGATTTCACAAGAAGATTTAGTCAAAAAGTTATATTTGAATGAAAGACTCATCATTTTTTTTGGGTGCTAAAGCATAAATATATTGAATATATTCCCATTATGAATAAAAGTATATATATGATTAAATCTAAAAAAGCCGTCTTAGGTTTGTCAAAAAAGTGTGCCATTATATATAGCACTATATCAAGTATTAAAACTTTTTTTAATTTTTGTTGGTTAATTTTTTTACTCATGTTATTCTCCTTGCTGTCTTTAGTAATTAAATATAAAAATAAAATTTAAATTATATGAAGGTGAGTTATACAAACTGTTATATCATTACATTTTTATTTGATGTATGGGTGTTTTTCAAAGTCTATACTAATTCTTTTTTTAGATTATTCATCTTTCGTCCTTCCATTTTACTCCATATAATATTATACATCATAAAACTGAAGTTTAATACTACAATTATCATAGCTATGTAATTTAATGTAATAATAAGCAATTAATTTGTATTGTTATAATTAAAACACTCAATTTTTCAAAACTGAAAATAGATTTAGAGTTGTTACGTTCTCTGATTATAAAGGTAAGCTAATACAGGTTTGTACTAACATTAGGAATATTGACCCAGATAGAATAGCTGAAATCTATAAAACGAGATGGAATGTAGAGTGTTTTTTCAGATTTATAAAACAGAATCTAAATGTTACAAATTTATTCGGAACCACGGAAAACGCTGTTTATAATCAGATATTTATTGCTCTAGCAGCTTATGTTTTACTAAAATTTCTTCACAATGAAACCATTGAAAATATTAGGTTTTCGAGATTAAGTTTTGATACATTTCTTAGAAAATTTCTGAATGTAAATATCAATGGTGAGTTACTAATTTTAATATCCTTAATATTGAAAAAAACATTTACAGAAAGAATTATGATTCCTATAAATAGACAATCAATACTTGTGATAATTAATAATAGGGCGTTCCACGCCCTTTAGTTATGGAAGATAAGACTTTTCTGTATAGATTTGTGTAAAAACAATTCTATATAGAGCTTTTTGTATAAATGATTATACTTTTTTGATTTTTAAAAATATTACTAAAAGTATTACTTTAGTAACTATTATTTAGTTAAGTAAATTTGTATAATTCATTACATAGTAAACAAAAGAAAAGGAGGGAGATTTATGGATGCTATTAAAATAAGTAATCTTAGAAAAGAATATGGAAATTTTTTAGCTGTTAAGGATTTATCACTATCAATTAATGAAGGAGATATTTTTGGACTGTTAGGACCCAATGGAGCTGGGAAAAGTACAACTATAAGTATTATATGTGGTATTTTAAAGGCTACTTCTGGAGTAGTTGAAATTTTCAATAAGGATTTAAACAAAAATAAAAAGTTAATAAGTAAAGAAATTGGATTGGTTCCTCAAAGCATAGCTTTATATGAGAATTATAGTGCTTATGAAAATGTTAAATTTTTTGCAAGTCTTTATGGACTTAAAGGAAAAAAATTAGAGGAAGCTATAACTAGGTCATTGGAGTTCACTGGACTTTTAGAGTTTAAAGATAAAAGAGCAGGTGAATTTTCTGGTGGAATGATGAGAAGGTTAAATATTGCCTGTGCTATTGCTCATAGTCCAAAGCTTATTATTATGGATGAACCTACTGTAGGGATAGATCCTCAATCTAGAAATCATATTTTAGAATTTGTAAAAAAGTTAAATGAAGGTGGAGCAACAATTATTTATACAACGCACTATATGGAAGAGGTTGAAGCACTTTGTAATAATATAGCTATTATAGACCATGGTGAAATAATAGCAAAAGGTTCTCCAAAAGAATTAAAGGAAGGTTTAAGAGATTATAAGGTTCTAAATATAATAGTAGAAAATAATGATAATATTAATATGGAACAATTAAAAGTTATAGAAGAAGTAATTGATGTAGAAATAGAAGGAAATCTATTATCTATAAAGATAGAAAAACATAGTAAAAAATTAGATAATATTATTAGAATTATTGGAAAAGATAGTAATATATTAGATATAAGCTTTGAAACTGTAAATTTAGAAACTGTATTTTTAAATTTAACAGGAAGAAAGCTTAGAGATTAGAGGGTTTTTTATGATAAACATAGGAAAAAGAGCCTTTAAAAACTACATTAGGAATAAGAGAAATTTAATTATTATGATATTTTTCCCAATAATTCTTATGACTGTTTTAGGAGGAATACTTAAAGGAGATTTTAGTAATCAAAATATTAAAAAATCAATTGTTTACTATTATGCTAATAATCCATCAAAGGAAAACTCAGAGATTTTAAAAGTATTAGATAATTTTAAAGGAAATTCTAATATAGAATTTAAAGCTACAAATAGTTTAGATTCAGGTAAAGCTATGGTTAAAAATAATAAAGATTCATTTATATATATAAATGGAAATGACATAGAAATATTTAATAGCATAGAGAAACCTATAGAAAAGGCTATAGTAGATGGTGTAGTTAATTTTGTAGTGAAAAGATTTAATGCAATAGATGAAGCTATGAAAGTTAATCCAGTGATTACTATGGAAAATTTAAAAAGTAATGATATAAAACAATCTGTAAAAATAGAAAAACTTCCAGCTGCAAAGGCTCCGAGTTCATTTGATTATTATGCAATAACAGATATAACTTTATTTGTATTATATATGGCAATAACTCCATTAGCAGCTATAGACTATGATGAAAGAAAAGGAATAAAAAATAGAATAAAACTTGCTGGAATAGGAGAGTTAGAGTATCAATTGGGAAATACAATAGGTTACTTTTTCGTTAGTATAGTTGTGACAATACCAGCATATTTATATTCAATGTACGTGCTTAAGGTGAATTGGGGAAATCCTATTATAACCTATGGGTCAATATTAATTTTAAGTACTGCTAGCATACTTTTAGGACAAGTCATATGTTCATTTGCTAGAAATTCAGGAAAAGCTATAGGATTGTTGAAAGCAGTTATATTCCCTATACTAGCATTTTTAGGTGGAGCATATACACCTATTTATAGTGGTGTGAACTCAATATCAAAGATTTTTAATTATCTTACTGAAATATCACCATTAAGATGGATAAATAAAGGGATAATGGATTATATTTATCAAGGAACTTATAGAAACTTGCTAATAAGTACAGGCTTAGATGTAGCCTTCATAATACTATTTATTTTCATGCTAGTGATAATTAGCAAGAGAAGGGAGAGATAGTATATGAATATATTAAAAGTTCTTTATTTAGATAATATAAATAGAATGATAACAAAAAGAAGAAAATATTTTGCATTAATACTGTTTGCACCTATTATAATGTTAGTTATTTTTTCTTATGTCTTTAGTTCAGGTTCATCATCTCTTATAAAAGTAGGAGTGATCAATGAAAGTAATAATATTTCTTCTAAAGTTATATTAGATAGCCTAAAGGGAAATAGCTCTATAAGTTTAACTGAAATTAAGTCAAGTGATGTAAATTCAGATTTAAAAGATAAAGTTGTAGATTTAGTAATAACTATACCCAACAATATTCAACAAAATCTTTTAGACAATAAGAATAGTGGAATAGAAATAAAAACTATTGGAAATAACAGTGATTATAAATCTATAGAGCCTATAATAAATAATACATTAATTAATTTAAGTTATATGGCAAAGGCTTCAAATGGGAATAATGATAAATATGTAGATGCTGTTAGTAATTATCTCAATAAAGGTGTAAATATAAAAGAAAATAATCTTAGTGATGTAAAAAGTAATTATGAAGGTATAAGAGAATTTTTAGGAATTTTAATATTTTTTATATTCTCTATGGCAATAGGAGGAACTAAAATAATAGGTGATGCAAGAAAGAACAATGTGTATTCTAGAGTATTTATGGCTCCAGTTAGTAAGTGGCAATATTTCTTTGCAAATATATTAAGCAGTCTTACTGTTTTAGCTATTCAAGTAGCTATATCCCTTATTGTAATAAAATATTGTGTGAAGATTAACTTAGGCATATCTATAATAGATTTAGCTATAGTGCTACTTTCAATAGGAGCATTTGCAATATCATTAGAATTAATTTCAATGTTATTAAGTAAGGATGATTCAGCAATGCTTAGTAATATAATAGTTTGGTTATTAACAATGCTAGGAGGATTATTTGTACCTATAGAATTATTTCCTAATTCTATAAATGAGATATCTATGTTTCTTCCAACTAGATGGGCAATGCAATATATTTATAATTTACAACAGGGAGATCCTTTTAGTAGTGTCTTTAAATATATAATTCTAATATTAATAAGTTCATTCTTATTATTTATAGGAGCAGCAGTGATTGCTTTAAGAGAAAATATTACATTTAGAGATATTTAAAAGTAGGAAGAATTAAATTAAATTTTAAAGTTGAGTTGTTTTTAATTCTTAAAGAAGGTCATATAGTTAGATAAAAGTAGGAGAATATATCTGTATTTGATATATCCTCCTTTTTTATATGATGACTAATGTCTGTAAAGCTCCATTTTATTAGTTAATAATAAAAATATATTAATATATAATCGTTTTCACAAAGTTCAAAAAGAAATTAAGCTACATTAAGTTCAGTAATCCTAATTTTAATGTAATTAAGTTCAAAGAGATATCCTTTTACATAAATATCACTAGCTTTGTTAGTATTTAAGTTTCTAAACTTTTCCTCTTCAATATTTATTGCTTCAAGGAGTTCATTTAAATTATTTTTATAATTCATTAATTCTTTTACTTTTTCTATTGCACATAGAGAACCATTGTTAAGGCATTCTCCGTAGTAATATCTTTCGTCTAATTCCTTTAATAATAAGTCCATAAAAGGCACCTCCATAAGATTTATAATATTATAATATATATATTCTATGAAAATGTTTAAATTCCTTTATTAAATAGAAATAAATATATATTTTCCTATTTTATAGTAAAAGTTAAAAAAGAATAAGAAAAGTATATTATTAAATTAAATAACTTTTAAAAAGAAAAGTTCATAAGAAATTTAAAGAGGCTGTATTAAAAATGCATTTTTTCATCTGCCGAGATAGCTAGATAAAAGAAAGAAAGGATGTATCTGTAATTTGATACATCCTCTAAAATATTTAATTATCTCTTATTTTTGTTATTTTTTCATAAGCTTGGTTTAATAATTTTTCATTAGCCTTTGTTCCAGCTAAGTAAGTTAGTAGAATTGTAAGTATTGCTATCATATAAGAAATTATAGTGGTATCACTAAGCTTTAATGTAAGTCCTATCATGCCATAAGCAAAAAATATTAATGAAATTTTACCGTATATTCTTGAAATGAGACTAAATTTACTATATAAATGACTTTTTTCATCATCGTCATAACTTTTCATAGCACAGATATAATGAGATCTATTGGTAAAAAGATATAATACTAAAGAAAAAAGAGCTATTGTAAAATCTAAATTTCTCATTAAAATCCTCCTAAAAATTATAATCATTAAATTAATTATATTACTTAATTGTTATAAAGATATAAATAGGAATTTAATAAATTATAAAATTAAATATTGTAGTAAAAAATTGGTGTATAATGAATAAAAGAGTAAAAGAATCTTTAAATGGATTAAAGAAAAGAATGTTTTTACAATAAAATTATGAAAAAGTATATAGTTTTAGAAAAATAATCATGTCATATTAGAGTTTCTTAAAACTATTATTGCAGATGATTAGTGATTAGAATATTACTATTTTGGGATGGAGAGATGATTAACTTTGATAAATTTTAAAAATGTAGATAAGGATTTATTTTTTAAAGTGCCTAAAAGTTTTAATAAATATAGTGATAAGAAATTTTTAAAATATGCTGTTGGAGCAAATCTTTATATGAATGGATTAATGGATATTTACAGTAAAGTAAAAGATGGGTTTCTTGGGAATTGCACAACAGTAACAGTATGTTTTGAAGATGCTATAAATGAAGATGATGTATTAGAGGCAGAATATGAATTTATAAATAATTTACATAAGATTTCTCTCCAATTAAAAAGTGGAGAGTTAAAGTATGAGGATATACCATTAATTTTTATAAGGGTTAGAAATGTAAATCAATTTAAGAGTATTACTTCAAAAATGAAGAAAGCTACGGCTAATTTAATAACAGGTTTTGTATTTCCTAAATTTACAGTGGAAAATGGAGAAGAATATATAGGGCAAACAATAAGTACAACTCAGAGATTAGATGAAAAGTTTTATATAATGCCTATATTGGAAAGTGAAAATATAATTTACAAAGAAAGTAGAATGAAGGTTTTACTTGAAATTAAGGAGTTGTTAGATAAATATAAAGATATTGTCCTTAATGTGAGAGTAGGTGGAACAGATTTTTCTTCTAAGTTTGGATTAAGAAGGTCGGTTAATTCAACTATATATGACATAAAAGTAGTATCAGATTGCCTTATAGATATAATAAATATATTTGTAAGGGCTCATGAGGGATATGTTCTTTCTGGACCTGTATGGGAATATTTTTCTGACAATCCTAACTCTAAAGAGGTAATAGGATTGAAAAAAGAAGTAAAAATGGATATAGAAAATGGTTTTATAGGAAAAACAGTAATACACCCATATCAGGTTGACTATGTTAATTTAAGTTATATAGTAAGTTATGAAGATTATAAGGATGCTATTTATATATTAAAAAGTAAAACTGGAGGGGGAGTATTTAAGGGCCATGGAGATAATAAAATGAATGAAATATCACCACATCTAAATTGGGCTAAGAAGATTGTAGAAAGAGCAGAAGTTTTTGGGGTGATGAAAGAGAACTTCGAAGAGAATAAAGAATTATTAAATATTGGACCTAAGGAAGTTTTGAGTTAATTAGAGGGAGGACTTATGAAAATCACTATAGAGAACGATGTTTATGGATTGGATATTAAAGACTTAGTAGTTATGGCAAGTAGAGCAAATAATAAAAAGAGGAATTTTCTTTTTGTTAGTAAAGTTTTAGGAAAGCATATAGAGGTAAAGCCAGATATATGTAGAGTAGCAGGGTATTTACTTGTTTCAAGGTTATATGGAAAAAATAATAGTACTAAAAAGTATATAGATTTAATAAAAGGGGACAATGTCTTAATAAAAGAGGACTTTTATGATATTTATAAAAATTCTAATAAAGATATAGTAATTGGCTTTGCAGAAACAGCAACAGGCTTAGGGATGGCAGTTGCTTCAGCAATAGAAAATTCTTATTATATTACAACAACGAGAGAGGACATAACAGAACTTAAGTCAATTTTAAAATTTGAAGAAGAACATTCTCATGCTACTACTCATAAGTGCTTTTTAGGTGATTTGGATAAGCTTAAAAATGCTAATAGAATTATTTTAGTGGATGATGAAATAACTACGGGAAAGTCAATGTTAAATATAATAAGAGAGTTAAAAGCTATATCAGATGTAAAAGAATATATTATTTTAAGTTTATTAGATTGGAGAAATTCTGACTATAAAGAGTTATGTGAAAAGTTTATGAAAGAAGAAAATATTAAAATAAATGTATTATCATTGATTTCTGGTACTATTGAAAGTAATAATAAGGAAGTTTTTAAGGATAGTGATGGTTGTGCAATTAGACAGAGTTTAGATGTAGTAAATTTAAATAAGCTAGAGCGTTGTAATTATAAAATTATAAATGGTGTTAAGTCATATATAAGAAGTACTGGAAGATTTGGAGTTAGTCATGAGGAAATAAGAAATATAGAACATAGGGCTAAGGACATTGCTAGAGCTATTGAAGAAGAAGTTGGTATTTCATCTAAAACCTTAGTATTAGGGCATGGAGAAAACATATATATACCATCAAGAGTGGCTGCTTGTTTAAAGGGAGATGTTTATTTTAAATCTACTACAAGAAGTCCAATTTATTGTAAAGACATAGAAGGATATCCTATAAGGGAAAAGCATTGTTTTGATTTTGAAGGTGTTAAATATTATTTTTATAACAAGAGTTATTGTGAAAGCAATTATGATAGGGTAATTTTATTAACTGAAGATGATATAAATTTAAAGCTTACAAATAATTTAGTCATATTCAAATTATAATTTAGAGATGATTTATGGGAGATGATTAGATGAACTTAGTTAAAGGAAGTTATAAAGATGATTGTATTTTTCTTTTAAAGGATTTAACAGGAGTATTAAAAGAAATAACTATAGAGGAAAAGGAAGAGCTTATAGGAAAGGGAATAAGTTATTCTAATTTTATTTCAAAGGAAAGTAGTCCAAGTGATGAGTTAAAATCTTTATTTTTAAAACTTTTAGAAAGTGAAAAGTCAAATATAGCTAGATATATAGGGAGAGTTTCAGAAAGTATATATAAGAAAAAAGGTAATGACCTAGTTTTAGTATCACTTGCTAGAGCTGGAACACCTTATGGAATACTTATAAGCAAGTATTTAAAATATAAATATGATATTAATATAAAACATTACAGTGTTTCCATAATAAGAGGAAAGGGAATAGATTTTAACGCAATAAAGTACATTTTAGAAAGAGAGAAAGATGGAAATATACAATTTGTAGATGGATGGACTGGAAAAGGTTCCATAATAAATGAATTAGAAAAGTCTATAAATGAGTTTAATATTATAAATAAAAGTAAAGTAGATTCATCTTTAGCAGTTATAGCAGATCCTGCTAAATTATGTCCTATTTATGGAACAAGGAAGGATATCTCTGTTCCAAATTCAATTTTAAATTCTACTGTAAGTGGTCTTATTAGTAGAACTATATTAAATAAAGAGTTTATTATGGAAGAGGATTTCCATGGTGCTATAAATATTAATTACTTAGAAAAAGAGGACTTTTCACAAATATATGTGGATGCCATAGTAGAAGAGTTTAAAAATATTACTATAAATGAGAAGGGTAAAATGGAAGAAATTGATAAAAACTATTCTAAGGATGTAGTTAATAAAGTAAAGGACCTTTATGGAGTTAAGAATATAAATAACATAAAGTTAAGTATAGGTGAAGCATCTAGAGTTTTATTAAGAAGAAAACCAAAGCTATTGCTTATTAAGGATTATGAGGATAAGAACCTACAGCAATTAATAATATTAGCTAAGGAAAGAAACATTAAGATAGACAAGCTTCAATTTAGTGATTATAAGGCAGTAGCAATAATAGAGGAGAAGGAGTAATGGAAAAGGAATTATATTTCATAACAGATTTAGATAGAACTTTAATACATTCAAAGAATAAAGGGTATAAATGTGTAGAGAGTATTGGAGAAAAGGAAATAACTTATATGACTGAAAAAAGTTATAGTGATTTTCTAAATCTTTTAGAACTTGAACATTTTAAGTTTATTCCTTGTACCATGAGAAACATAAATCAAACTCTAAGGGTTGATTTTATTAGAGAATATAATCCTAAAATAATTATATGTAGTAATGGAGCACAAATATATGTAGATGGAGAATTAGATAATTCTTGGGAAGAGGAAATGAGGAAGATAAAAAGTAATGAAGAGGTGCAAAAAGAAATTGTTTATATAGAATCTTTAAATTTAACTTATGGAGAAATAAGAAACATAGAGGGCTTTTATGTGACAATAAAATGCGATTCAGAAGAAGAAGCAAAAACAAATTATTTAAAGCTTGTTGATAAATTTCATAGGAAAATCAAAGTAATTCATATAGGAGTAAAAATATTTATAATAGATGAAAGAATAAATAAAATTAATGCAGTGGATTATATTATTGAAAAATATGACATAAAAAAACTTTTTACAGCGGGAGATAGTGAGGTTGATAGAGAATTTACTAAGAGGGGAATATCTATAATTCCAAAACATAGTAGCTTTAAACATGAAAATTCTTATATTACAGAAAAAGAAGGAATTTTTTCAACAGAAGATATAATTAGCTACTTAAGAAAATTCTGTTAAAAAGAATTTAACAAATATTAAAGTAAAAATATACTCTAAAAATGTTATAATATAAGGAATACAAGGGATTTAATTAGCTTAGTATTTATAAAATAGAGACTTAATTCAAATAGAGTTTTAACTTTAATTGAATTTTAGTGGAAGTTTATCTAGGGGCTTGTGCTTATTTTAACTTTGCAGAAAATTATAGGAGCCATTAGATAAATAAATGAGAGGGAGGGAATGATTTGGAACTTATAAATATAGCTCACTCTATGTTTAGAAAGAATTTTGAAAGGGAAAATAATTTTTCAGAAATAAAACCCTATTTTTATAGATTTATAGGAGTTAAAAATCCAAATAATTATAATGATGTTTTAAAAACTTTAGAAAATAAATGTTTAGAAAATAAGGAAGTTTCACTTGTCTTTGATAATGAATTAGAGCTTAAAGGTGAAATGGAGCTTATACAATACATTTATAATGAACTAGGAAATATGAACATATTCAATCTCTCTAAAGAAGATATAACCATATTAGATAATCAAGAAGCTAATATGAAGTTTTTAAGTGCATTAGAATATGTGGTCAATTTAGCTATAGCTAATGAAAATTTCTTTAATGATAGTGTAAGAAATAATTTTATAACCAAACTTATTGTGTGGGGATATAGTTATTTAAAAAGTATAAAATATGATAGTGATTACATTCCGAAATGTATATACTATGGGAATATAGAAAAACATGCCATATATTTTCTTTTATTGCTTTATAAAATGGGATTTGATGTTATTTATATAAATCCACTTAAGGAAGAATTTTTCCAAGATATAGATAAGGATAAGCTTAGTATTTGTGAAAAGTATATGGGGATACTAAGTATAGATAGCTTCAAGGAGAGAACGGCTCAAGGAAAAGTAATAGAGAATGTTGAGAGTATAACAAAACAGATAGAAAGAGAGATAAGAACAGAACTATTTACTGGAACTGGTATGTTTATGCCATGGCAATTTAGATCAGGATATACTAAAAGCATTCTTATAGATGGAATTGTTGAAGATATAAAAAGTTATTGGAATGAACCAGCAAAAGTTAGACAAGGATTCAAGGTAGAGGGAGATACAGTAAGTGTACCTTGCTTTTTTTATAAAATAGATGGACAATATAAGGACATAGTAGAATATCAAAAATTAGTTTTATTATGTACAAAATCAGAAAATACTTTATTCTTTAATACAGGAGCTATTTCAGATGAAGGAAGAGTAAATGATGATATGTATCAACTTATGTTTTGTCAGCTTAGTGACGGTAGTTTTGATATAGAAGAAATTAAAAAAATGCCTAGTTACAGATTTACTAAGTATAGTGAAGAGGTTCAAAATTTACTTTTAAATAAATTTAATGAAACTGTTACTAGAAAAGATATATTTGCTAGAGAGTTAAGTAAGGAAGAAAAACTAAAGCTTTTAGTTTTAATACTTTCTATGAATGAACAAATAGTTAGGTTAGTTGATAATTTTGATTTTACTTCATCCATACCTAAGATAAGTATTTATCTTAATAATGAAGAAGGAATAAGTAATTCAATGCTTATGTTATTAGGTTATCTTCATACTATAGGAATTGATATTGTTATATTTAATCCATCAGGATTACTTAATATAGATAATGTATTAAATTCTAGTATTGTAAGTAAGGTTAGATTAGAAAACATGAGTTATGACTCACATTATAAAAAGATATTAATTTCCAAACAAGGATTCTTTTCAAGGATTCTAAATAAGTAAATTTTAGGAGGACTTTTTTATGAATAATAATGAAGAATTAAACATGAATAAAGCTATAGATGTAGAATTTGAAGGCGAAAATCCAAATGGAAGAACTAGTGAAATAAATCAAAATATGAATAATGGTTTTAATATGAATAACTCAATGGGAAACCAAGGAAATTACATGAATAATCAATATGGTCAACATATGAACAATCCATATGGGCAACAAATCAATGGGCACTATGATCAACAAATGAATAATCAGTATGGACAACATATGAATAATGGTTATGGTGATACATCAATGAATATGGGCTATGGAAATCAAGGGCAAAATATGAATATGGGTTCATATAACCAAGGATATAATGGACAACAAAACCAAAACATGGGGAATTATGGACAAGGCATGAATTTTCAACAAGGTCAACCTATGGGACAACAAAATATGAATTATCAAAACCAAGGAATGGGTTATCAAAATCAAGGACAAATGCAATATCAAAATAACATGAACCAAGGTTATGGAAATGGACAAATGAATATGGGATATCAAAATATGAATCCTATGGATAATTCTATGGCTCAAGGGATGAATATGAATTTTAATGGTCAAGCTCCTATGAATATAGAGGGTAATGCAATGCCTTCTGTTGATGCAGAAATAAATGAATATAAACAAAGATTAAGAGGAATGAAAGAAGTTCAAGCTTTAACTAGTGAAGTTGACATACAAAATACAAACTCAATTATAAATTTTGGACAACAAGCAAGTGATAATATATCTAAAATATCAGATGAGCTTTTAAATTCTATGAAATCAGTAAAAGCAGAAGAAGCAAGTGAGATGCTTAATAATCTTACAAAAATAATGGATAAATTTGATGTTAAAGAGCTTGAAAATGCAAAACCTGATTCAATGTTTTCAAAGATGTTCAAAAGTGTTGGTAATACTGTAGCTAAGTTATTCCAAAAATATGACACTATGGGTTATGAGGTTCAAAAAGTATATGTTCTTCTTAAAAAGTATGAGAGTGATATAAGAGAAGCCAATTCACATTTAAAAAGATTATATGATGGAAATTTAGAATTTTATAGACAATTAGAAAAATATATTGTGGCTGGAGAAATGGCTATAGAAGAAATAGACAATTATTTAAATCAAATACCATATGATAATTCATTAAACCAAGAAGAGAAGCAAATGCTTATTCAAAAATTAGAAGTAAGTAAGGATATGATGGCACAGAGGGTTTATGACTTACAAATAGCAGAAAATGTTGCTATACAAGCAGCACCAATGATTCAAACAATTCAAATGTCAAACTTCAATTTAATGAGAAAAATAAATTCATCATTTATAGTGACATTACCTATATTTAAACAATGCTTAGCACAAGCTGTAATATTAAAGAGACAAGAAATTCAAGCAAAATCAATGAAGCAACTTGATGATAAGACTAATGAATTAATTATGAGAAATGCAGCTAATACTGCTAGACAATCAGTTGAAATTGCTAAGCTATCTTCAGGAAGCTCAGTATCTATAGAAACTTTACAAAAATCCTTTGAAACTATAATGAAAGGAATAGAAGATACTAAAGCAATTCAAGAAACAAATAGACAACAAAGAAAAGAAAATTCTTATAAACTTGAAACTATAAAGGCTGACATGAAAAAACATATATCTGGGGTTTAAAAATTAATTTTTGTAAATATGATTATAATTATCTTAAAAAGAGTTTATTTTTACCTTTAATAGAGTTATAATATAAACAATTAATTAAATATATTCTGAGGAGGAGTTAATATGGGTATCAATTTAGGTGGAATTACAGGATTAGGTGGAAATAATGTAAATGCATTAAATCTTAAAAAGAATGATGTTTTAAATTTAACTAAAAAAATCCAGGACTTACAGAAGTAATACTTGGTGCTGGATGGGATGTTGCCAATAATGGATTCGACTTTGACCTTGACATAGCAGCATTTTTGTTAAATGAAAATGGCAAGGTAGCTCATATTCCAGATGATGTAATATTTTTTAACAATATGAAAGGGCAAGGAATAGAACTTTTAGGAGATAATAGAACAGGCGCTGGCGAAGGTGATGACGAAAGAATAAAGATGGATTTAACACAAATAAGAAGTGATATTCAAAAAATAGTATTTGTTATTACAATTCATGAAGCACAAAGTAAAAGACAAACTTTTGGAATGGTTGAAAATTCATTTATAAGATTATTAGATTCAAAAAATAATGAAAAAGAAGTTTGTAAATTTAACTTAAAGGAAAATAGCTCAACTGCAACATCAGTTATATTTGCTGAAATATATAGAGACGGAATGGAATGGCAATTTAAAGCTATTGGAGAAGGTAGAATAGCTGATCTTAATGGAATACTTTCATTATATATGTAGCATTAATTAATAATTAAAGGTGAAGAGGATAAACTCTTCACAACATTATATATTTAATTTTTTATATCGGTGAATGAAAGAGGAGTGTTTTATATGTTAAATCTTCAAAAAAATGATGTGCTTGACTTAACAAAAAAGAATCCAGGACTTAAAAATGTGGTTCTTGCAGTTGGTTGGGATGTTGTTAAAAAAGGTTTTTTTAGTTTTCAAGAGGACTATGATTTAGATTTAGTAGCATTGTTACTTGATAAGGATGGAAGAGTAAGTGGAAAAAATTCCTTAATTTATTTTGGTAATCAAAGAGGAACTGGTATTTTCCTTCATGGTGATAATAGAACTGGTGAGGGAGATGGAGATGATGAAAAGATTTCTGTATCTTTAGATAGAATTCCTTCAAGTTGTGAAAAAATAGTTTTTGCAGTTACTATTTATCAAGCTGATAGAAGAAAACAAAGTTTCTCAAAGGTTAAAAATGCTTATGTAAGACTTCTAGATGAGGATTCTAGAAATTCAGAGTTATGTAGATATAATCTTACTGATGATGGTGGAGACAATACAGCTATTGTATTTGCAGAATTAAGCAGAGATAATGATGACTGGAAGTTTAAAGCCGTTGGAGAGCTAATGAAAGCAAGTGTATCAACTTTATTTGAAAGATATAAATAAGAGGAGTGTTTTTTATGGCGATTAATTTAGGTGGGAATTTTGGAAATCTAGGAAGTAATCTTGGGAATTCAAGGAATAATACCAATAATATTTCAAATGGTGGTATTACTTTAAATCTTCAAAAAAATGATATATTAGATTTAACAAAGAGAAATCCAGGACTTAAAAAGGTTGTAGTTGGAGCAGGTTGGGATATTGCAACAGGAGGAGCTGATTTTGATGTTGATATAGCAGCTTTCTTACTAGATGTAAATAATAGATTTAATACTGTATCAAATGTTATTTTCTTTAATAATAAGCAAGGCCAAGGTATAGTACTTGGAGCAGATAATAGAACAGGTGCTGGAGATGGTGATGATGAGAGAATAAATATAGACTTATCTCAAATTGACATGAGCATTCAAAAAATAGTATTTGTAGTAACTATTCATAATGCAAAGGAAAAGAGACAAACTTTTGGCATGATAAACAATTCATATGTAAGACTTATGGATGAATTACAAGGTGAAAAAGAATTATGTAGATTTAACTTGAAAGAAAATGGATCAACAGCTACATCAGTTATATTTGCTGAATTATATAGAGAGGGAATGGAATGGCAATTTAAAGCTATTGGTGAAGGTAAAATAGGTGATTTAAATGATATTTTAGCTTTATATCAATAATTAGCTTTAAGTCCTTTGAGGGCTAAATAAGTATTAATAATTATTGATATATTGAGAAATCAGCTAAGAGTTTATATAAACTCAAAGGCTGATTTCTATTATAATCTCTAGTTTTTAATATTTTCATTAGCCCTCTATAGTGCATGAAAAATTAAATAAAGTTAGGGGTAGATATATGTTTAAGTCATTAAATCAAGAGGAAGTAGAAAAGAGCAGAAAAAAGTATGGGGATAATATAATCCATGAAGCTGCACCAGAAACTTTTTGGGATAAATTTAAGGATGCCTTTGGAGATCCTATGATAAAGCTCTTAATTGCAATTGCCATGATTATGGCTGTGATGGCTGCTTTTGGTTATGCTCAAATAGGAGAAATTGTAGGAATAATTATAGCTGTATTATTAGTTACTATTATTTCAGCAAAAACAGAAATAGCTTCAGATAATGAGTATAGAAAGCTAAAGGAAAATGCAGAGAAAGATAAGTGTAAGGTCTATCGAGATGGTAAAGCAATAGAAATTCTTATGGATGAAATTGTAGTAGGAGATCTTGTGATTCTTCAATCTGGTGATAAAATACCAGCAGATGGTTTTTTAGTAGATGGAGGGATTAGTATTGATAACTCTGCCTTAAATGGAGAGGCTGAAGAGTGTAAAAAGCAACCTGTAGTAGATTACTCAGAAGGTGATATTGAAAGAGAAGTTGCAATAACAGGTGAAATTTTTGTGGATAAATCTTCTTTATTTAGAGGGGCAGTAGTTGTTAATGGTTCTGGTCTTATGACAGTAACTAAAGTTGGTATGAAAACAGTTATGGGCTCAATGGCAGAAGATATGGCTGAGGACAATGTTGAAAGTCCACTAAAATTAAAGCTTACAGAACTTGCCGATAAAATATCAAAGTTTGGATATATTGGAGCTATTGTTATTGGCGGATCATTTATGATTCATAAGGTATTACTTGCAGGTGGAGTTTCAGCTTATATGTCTATTGGTGGAATTGAAATGCTAAAAGATGTTTTAAATGCTCTTATGCTTGCAGTAGTTATAGTTGTTATGGCAGTTCCAGAAGGATTACCACTTATGATAGCTATAGTTCTTATGAATAATACATCTAAAATGCTTAAGAGAAATGTTTTAGTTAGAAAACCAATAGGTATAGAAACAGCTGGTTCATTAAATATATTATTTAGTGATAAGACAGGTACTATAACTAAGGGGAAACTTGAAGTTGTAGAATTCTTTGATGGTGAAATAGAAGATTCTTATAAAACCAGCGAAGAAATAAAAGAAGTAATTTCATTATGTATAGGAAAAAATACAGATGCAATGTTTGATGCTAAGGGTGAGGTTATTGGAGGAAATGCTACTGATAAAGCACTTCTTAATTTCTTAACAGAAGCACAAGTAAACAAGTATAAACATATTGAGGTTGATAAATTCCAACAATTTAATTCAACTAATAAATATTCAGCTTCTGAAATGCATGGTAAAACATTCTATAAGGGAGCTCCAGAAAGATTATTATTAAAGGCTACTAAGTATTTAAATACTAAGGGTGAAGTCGTTGAAATTGATAAAGAAAAAATAAATGCAAAAATAGATGCTTTAGCAGTAAAGGCTATGAGAGTTTTAGCTTTTGCTTATAGTGAAAGTAATTTAGTAGAGAATACATTACCAGATGATTTAGTAATCGTAGGTTTTGTTGGTATAAGAGATGATGTAAGACCAGAAGCTAAAATGGCTATAGAAGAAGTACAAAATGCTGGTATTCAAGTTGTTATGATAACAGGAGATAGAAAAGAAACAGCTGTGGCTATTGCCAAGGATTGTGGGCTTATAAAGAGAGATACAGATGTAGCTCTTACATCAGAGGAGCTTAATAAGCTTTCAGATGATGAAGTTAAAAAGTTAATACCAAATTTAAGAGTTATAGCTAGAGCACTTCCAACTGATAAATCAAGAATGGTTAAATTATCACAAGAGTTAAATCTTGTTTGTGGTATGACTGGTGATGGAGTTAATGATGCACCAGCTTTAAAGAGAGCCGATGTTGGTTTTGCAATGGGATCAGGTACTGATGTTGCAAAGGAAGTTGGAGATATAGTTATATTAGATGATAACTTTAAATCTATAGAAAATGCTATTTTATATGGAAGAACAATATATAATAACATTCTTAAGTTTATAAAGTTCCAATTAACTATAAATGTTGCTGCTGTAGCAGTTTCTGCCATAGCACCTTTCTTCGGTATAGAAGAACCTCTTAGCATAACACATATACTTTGGATAAATCTTATAATGGATGGTCTAGGAGCTTTAGCTTTAGGTTCAGAGCCAGCACTTAGAAAGTACATGCAAGAAAAACCAAAGTCAAGAACTCAAAGTATTGTTTCAAAGAAAATGATGGGACAAGTATTATTTGCAGGTGCTTGGGTAACTATATTAAGTTTTGTATTCTTAAAATCACCATATTTCATGAATATGTTTGGAAGTACAGCTAATAAAATGACTGGAGAACAAATGACAGCGTATTTTTCAATATTCGTTTTTGCAGCAGTATTTAATGGATTCAATGTAAGAAGTGAAAGCTTAAATATTTTTGAAAACATCAAAGAGAATATGAAGTTCATAAAAGTAATGGCTATTATAGTAGTTGTACAAATAGTATTAACTTATGTTGGTGGTTCAATATTTAATTGTACACCAATTGCTATAGAACACTGGCCAATTATAATATTATTAGCAGCTACAATAATACCTGTAGATATGCTTAGAAAACTTATGTTTTCAAGTAAAAAAGAACATGAAGAAGTAGTTCAAGAAAAAACTGTAGCATAAATTAAAAGTTGATTAAAGAGGCACTCGTAAGAGTGTCTTTTTTGTTGGAAAGAATTCGTTGAGTTATTTTAGTAAAATAATTTATTAAGGATTTTGTTTTACATGCAAAAAAGAATAAACTAAGATTTAATTCTGATAAAGTTTTAGGCATTGGTTTTGGAGCAGATGATTATATAACAACCTCCTTTTTTAGTTGAATTTACGGTTAGAGTGTAAGCTATACTTAGAAGAAATAAGAAATATTCAATGGAATTTTAAAGAATTTATTAATAAGGTCTATAGTGAGAGAAAATATTATTAAAGCAAAGATAATAGTTTTTATTATAAATAGTTTATTATATTGGACATAGCTATGTTAGGGATGGTTATGATAATACATGGAACTATACACGGGTAAGTTTAAATATTATTCTTATATACTTGTTTTCTGCAATGGTGTATAGTTACAATTAGAAAATTGATGTCAAAAACAAATGGTAATAGTGGCTTTAAGTATTTAATTTATACAGAGTATTGTATCAATAGTTTTACAATTAAACTATTGAAAAATGGAAAAGCGTTAGAAAAGTTAAATTTAAGGTTTATTGAAGAATATAAAAATGAATCAAGGAATGAATTAATTATCAAGTAATTAAAATATATGGGTAAAATAGTTGTAAATCACCATAAGTTAAATAAGTCTTGATGTTATATTTAAGGGTAGATATAATAAAAAGATAATATAAAAATAAGAAAATATCATTGGAGCATATAACTTTCAAGGATATTTTTAAATAATGAAGTTGTAAGAAAATAGTCATTTATTTCGCTGAATTATTTTAGTAAAATAAATTATTAGAGATTTATTATTTTAGATATAAAAGTAATAAATAATTTAACTAAGGAGGAAAAGAAGTTGAAAAGTGACAAGTTAAAGTCACTAGTAGCTATGGCTACTATGGCTGGCGTTATTTCAATGACATCTACAATACATCAAAGTAATAGAGTAAATAAAAAATTATTAATGGCAAAGAAGGTTGCTTCTAAGGATTCAACTAATAATATAAATCCAAATGACTTAAATATAGAAATTAGTAATATTAATATTACTAAAGAATCAGCTGCTGGATTTACTAATAATAGTAATTATATACCAGAAAATAATATTCCTAAAACTACAAATATAGCTACTAGTAATACAGAAGTAGTTTATAAAATAGCAGTATCCTTAAGTAGTAAAACAGGAAAGTTTTATAAGATACCTAAATTGTATTTAACAGCTAATCCTTTTGCACAATACATGGGGAAAAACTCTAATGACCCAAAAGAAAAAGAAGCAGCAGCCAAGTTATTAAAATCTATTAATGTACAATTAAGTGAATTAAAAGATTTAAATACCACTTCTACCTTTGTTATAACAGCTATAGTAGGAGTAGGAAATGCTGATTGGGACGTAAAAGTAAATCCTAATTTTCAAATACATGCAATGGTAGGGAATAAGGAGAAAGTAGTACCTATAAAAGTTCCTGATATATTACTTACAAATCATTATACTGATAATGTATATGCTGGACTTAAAATAACACATTCAGAAAATAACAAACATGAAAGTTATTTAGACATTGACTTAAATAATGGGAATAGTGCTCCAAATAATCCTGGCATATATAATCCAGCCAATTACAAGCCTCAGTCTATAACTTTTAAAATAGATAATCCAGATTCAAAGGATATTGATATAATTCCTTTAAAGGTTCCAGGATTTACTGTAAATCCAGATGGTACTTATACAGTTGATTCTAGGTTAATAGGTCAGGTAAATAGATTATTTAAGGTGGTTACAAAAACCAATGGAGTTCTTAATAAGGAAATTACTGTTGTTCCACTAAATGAAAAATATAATACTAATATAGATTTAAATAAAACAACAACATTTAATTATGATTCAGCATCAGCTACTTTAACTCAAAATGCTATAGGAGATAGTTTTACTATGTCACAAGGGACACAGGCTAGTGGTTGGTATAATATTTATGATACCTTTTCTTCAAAGCTTAGTGCTGGAGTTCCTGGGAAATATAAAATTTATTCTGGTTCCCTACTTTCAGATGGAAATATGGTAGTTATAGATGGAAAGAATCTTATAGCAATTAAAGATCAAACTTATGTTAGCTTAAATAAAAATGCAGAAAATATACTTTTAACAGGAACTCCTAGTGAAAAAGCTGCTATTTTTCAAAGGATAGTTAATGGAGATATGAGCGGAATTGGCCAAGCTTTTTCCTATGATAAAATACTTCAAATGTATAAAAGTGGTGAAGAACTTCCACAAATAAATTTTACCTATAAATCTGAAGAGTATAATGGGAATCCATTAAATATGGTAGGCTATTATCATGAAATACCTATACATGGTGCATGGACTCCTATGATTAATAGAGTTTTTACTCTTGGAATTTTGCAAGGAAATTATAGTAAAGAAGAAAAAGAAAATATGGGACATGCTATTGAAAAAGGGGCTTTATCTAGTGATACTATAATTAAAAATAATGGAGAATTTTCTGGATTTTTATTAAGTCCACCTGATAATATTACTAACCAAGATATATATGATCAAAAGCCAGTAGAAGGACCAGTGGGAAATGGTACTTATTATACTACTGAAAGTAGATATGGTAGCATATCACATGATATATCAAGTGCAATTACATATGCTTATGAAAAAGTCACTACTACCATAGATAGTCCTAAAGGTGCTGGTAATATAGTTCAGAATCATCCAGTAAGTTGGTTAGATAATTCCCATAAGTTCTATTTTTATATATATGGTTATGGCTCAGGAATTACAGAACAATATACTAAAAATACAGTTTTAAATGTTAATATGGATGCTCCTTTTGTTTTAACTTCACCAGTGACTATAAATGGAGTAACAGTTCCAAAGGAAGATTATAAAATAGAGGGAAATAGGATATTAATAAGATTTCCTCAAAGATTTAATATGAGTCCTCAACCAAGAGTTGAATTTGAAGCTCATTATATTACATTTGGACCACAAACAATAACTGTTTCAGCTCACTTAGAAGGTAAAATGGGACATCAAGGAATAGTTTATAATTATAATAATAATCCGAATTCAAGTGAGCTTGAGGGAGGAGCTACTAGTCAAATAGTATTATTTAATAGCCAAGTTTTAACTGGAGAAACTTCAAATGAATGTATGCATTACTCTAATGGAGTAGATTCTAGTGGTAATGTAACTCTTACGGATGTCATTCATAATGGAAAATATGAAACTAAAAAATATTTTGTTGTTGGTCAAATCCCAACAGTAGGTTCAAATAATTTACCGGGTAATGAAGGAGCAACAAGCGTTGGAGGGCTTGGAAGTGAACTTTTATCATTAGATACAAGTGGTGCACCAACATGGGTATTACCTAAATCAGCATTAAATTCTGTTAATCAAGATATACTGGATAATACAAATGCACTTGATTTAAAGGGAAAACTTAAATATATTGAAAGTCCAGGAAGTGGATGGGTTAGATATATACCGGGAAAAACAAATTTATCAAGGATGGTTGCTTATTTTGTTGCTCCTACAATAGAACCTGGAAAAGATTTTTATATAAATTATAATGTTCATTTGACAGGAATAAATAGAAATACTTATCAAATAGTTAATTCAGCTTTTAAGTATTATACTCCTGATAGTAATTTAGGCTCAACAAGTAATATTGTTAATTTAACTCCACCGGGAGAAAATTTATCATATGATTGGATTTCGAAAGTAGTTGATTTAAATGGACAAGCAATATCAAGTGGTGCTTTAAGTAATATTATTAATTATAATGGTGAAAAGATTTCCTTAAATAATCTTATAGGTCATGGTCCAGATAATGATGGTAAATCTGATTTAACACCAAAAGAATTGCAAGAAAAAATTAATTTAGCAACTAATAAAGAAGCTATGAAAGAACTAGGCTATAAGTTAGATGGTATTTATGTTAATGGACAAAAAGTATCTAAAGAGTGGTTTAATACTGTAGGAATACTAAATAATAGTACTTTGACTCATATTAAGTTTGTAATATCAAAAATTTCAACAGATACTGTAAAAGTTATGGAACATTCAACAGATAGTAATGGTAAGGAAGTAACAACTCAAGTAGGTAAAACAACTACAGTTACAGGAGTTGAAGGAGCAAACACAAGACTTAATACTCCAAAAATACCAGAAGGCTATCATATAGTAAATATTACGGACAACGGTAAAGTAATAACTAATGGAGTACCAAGTAAATTTACAGGAAATGATCAAAATATTGTTTATAACATTGCTAAAACTCCAACTACTACAGTAGAAGAGCATTATGAAAATGGTACTAATGTTGTTCCAAGTAAGATAACAGCAAATCTTCAAGGAACAAAGGTAAATACAGGGTTACCAGAGTTACCAAAGGGATATCAAGTTACTAAAGTAACTGTAAATGGAAAAGAAGTACCACAAAATGAGGTACCAATAATACAAGGAAAAGACAATCAAACAATTGTTTATACTATAGGAAAGCAACCTACAGATACAGTTAAAGTAGAAGAATTTATTCCAGGAAGTAGCACTCCTAAGGTTATAAGTAGTAAATCAGTTACAGGAAACACTGGTGATAAAACAGGATTAAACACTCCAGAAATACCAAAAGGTTATCATATAGTAAGTATAACTAATGGAAATGGAGATAAAGTTACAGGTGTACCTGATACATTTGGAAACAGTGATAATACAACTGTTTATAAAATAGCTAAAAATGTTACTGATAAGGTATATGTTGATGTAAAAACAACAACAGGAAATATATTAACTCCTAGTCATGTAGTTTCAAGTGGAGCACCGGGAAGTGATACTAATGTTAATATGCCTGAAATACCAAAGGATTATCATATAGTAAAAGTAACAGTTAATAACCAAGTTATAACTCCAAATGCAAATGGATTATATAACTTACCAAAGACTTTTTCAGATAATAAAAATGTAGAGAAAGATGATAAGATAGAAGTTATTGTTGCTAAAAATCCAACAACAACTGTAGAAGAGCATTATGAAAATGGTACAAATGTTGTTCCAAATAAGACAACAACAAATCTTCAAGGAGCAAAGGTAAGCACAGGATTACCAGAACTTCCAAGTGGTTATAAAGTAATTAAAGTAACTGTAAATGGAAAAGAAGTACCACAAAATGAGGTACCAACAACGCAAAGCAAAGATAATCAAACAATTGTTTATACAATTGGTAAAGTTTCAACAGATACTGTAAAAGTTATGGAACATTCAACAGATAGCAATGGTAAGGAAGTAATAACTCAAGTAGGTAAAACTACTACAGCTACAGGAGTTGAAGGAACAGATACAGGATTTAAAACTCCCAAAATACCAGAAGGTTATCATATAGTAAATATTACAGACAACGGTAAAGTAATAACTACTGGAGTACCAAGTAAATTTACAGGAAATGATCAAAATATTGTTTATAACATTGCTAAAAATCCAACTACTACAGTAGAAGAACATTATGAAAATGGTACTAATGTTGTTCCAAGTAAGACAACAACAAATCTTCAAGGAGCAAAGGTAAATACAGGATTACCAGAATTACCAAAAGGATATCAAGTTACTAAAATAACTGTAAATGGAAAGGAAGTACCACAAGGTGAAGTACCAACTACACAAGGGAAAGACAATCAAACAATTGTTTATACAATAGGTAAACAACCTACAGATACAGTTAAAGTAGTATATGAAAATGGTAAACCAGCAGAGCCTTCAGTATCAGTTACAGGAAATACAGGAAGTAAAACTGGATTAAATGTACCCAAAATACCAGAAGGATATCATATAGTTAACGTAACTAATACTACTAAAGGGGTGGATGGTGTACCAAAAGCTTTTGGTAACACAGATAATACAACTACTTATACAATAGCTAAGAATGTAAAAGACAAAACTTATGCAAAAGTAGTAACAGATATCAATGGAAAAGTTGTTACATTAGTTCCTTCAAAGGAAGTAGGAAGTGGAAAACCTGATTCAAAAGAGGATGTAATAACTCCTAATGTTCCAGAAGGATATAAAATAGTTAAGGTAACAATTAATGGTAAAGAAGTTACACCTAATAAAGATGGTAAATATGAAGTAACTTATAATAGTGATACGAATAAAGAAAGTGACAATAACATTGTCATAACTGTAAAACATGTTCCTGTACAGGATACAGTGAAAGTTGTAGAAGGGAATAAAACTATATCAACTACAACTACTAAACCTGGTATGCCTGGTGAGGATAATGGTATAACTACTCCGAATGTTCCAGCAGGTTATCATATAGGAAACATAACTGTAGATGGTAAAATAGTAGATAAAGTTCCAACAACTTATGGTGATAAAGATCAGACTATAGTTTATCATTTAGTTGAAAATCAACCTAATGATATAAAAGCTAAAGTAGTTACAGAAGATGGAAAGACATTAGTAAAAGATACAATAGTTGCTAAAGGTCCAGAAGGTAGTGAAGTAACATGTGATAAAACAGCTATTCCAAATGGATATCATTTAGATAAGGTATTATATAATGGAAAGGTTATATCAACAGTAACTGGAGGTAAGGTAATTTATATGTTACCAGATACAATACCTAGCGATAAGGAAGGTCAACTTACTTATGTAGTATCACCTGATAAATCATCAGCTACAGTAACAGTTACAGATGGAACAAAAATATTCTCAAGTACTACAACAACAGGAAATGTGGGAAGTAAAATAACAGGAGACACTCCAGTAATACCAAAAGGATACAAGATAATAAATATAACTGTTAACGGACAGACAATTTCAAAAAAAGATTTACCTAAGGTATATGGAAATATTCCAAGCAAAATAGTGTATCACATAACTAAGATACCTACAGGAGAAGTAAAACAAGAAGTAGTAACAACAAAAGGTACAATTATAGAAGAACCTACTGTAGTTGCAAATGGTGAAGTTGGAGCAGATACAAACTTAAAACCTTATACACCTCCAAAAGGATATCATATAGTTAAAGTTATAGTAGACGGAAAGACATTAACAACAAAAGAAGACAAAGATTTAATACACAATTTACCAAGCATAATAACAGATAAGATACAAACTGTTAAATATGTTATAGGAAAAAATGTAGAAAAAAAAGGATCATTAAAATATGAAATAAAGATTAATGGTGCACCATA
The DNA here is from genome assembly GCF_001403635.1 of Clostridium massiliamazoniense. Classification (GTDB taxonomy): domain Bacteria; phylum Bacillota; class Clostridia; order Clostridiales; family Clostridiaceae; genus Sarcina; species Sarcina massiliamazoniense. The sequence continues at coordinate 182,733 of NZ_LN879467.1, read as the reverse complement.
TGGAAGTGGAGAATTACAGGGTATACCTGGAAAAACAGCTAGTTATGATTTACCTCATAATAAGTATTTAAAATTAGAAAGTATAACTGTAAATGGTAAGACAATAACTACTCCAAGTGATGTACAAAACTTTGAGAATTATCATGGAAAATTTGAACCAAATGGAGTTACTATAATTTACAACTATAAAACAGTAATTACACCAAGTGGAAGTAGCACATCAAATACTACAGGAGCTGGAAGCTCTACATCAAGTAGTACAACAAAAACTACAATTGGAGATAATACTGGAAAGGACAAAACATCAACAGGAAAAGATAGAGATAAAACAACATCTGTGAAGCCAGTAACACCAGAACACAAGGATAATACAGCAAAACCTTCAACTGGAGACAATACTGGTAAAGACAAAACATCAGATGTTAAGCCATCAACAGGAAAAGATACAGACAAAACAACACCTGTGAAACCAGTATCACCAGAACATAAGGATAAAACAACTGTAACAGTAAATGTTGTTGGGGGGGCAAAAGAGCCAATAATTAAAGTAATTGGAGATGTAGGAACGCCTATAACAAAAGATACACCAACAATACCAAAAGGTTATAAGGTAAAAAATATAACTGTTAATGGACATACAGTTTCAGAAAAAGATTTGCCAAAGGTATTTGGAAAGAAAGATATTCATATAGTGTATCACATAACTAAGGTGTCAACTGATAAGACACCAGAAGTTAAACCAGTAACACCAGAGCATAAAGATAATATAATAAAACCTTCAACTGGGGATAATACTGGAAAGGATAAAACATCAGATGTTAAGCCATCAACAGGAAAAGATACAGATAAAACAACACCTGTGAAGCCGGTAACACCAGAACACAAGGATAATACAGCAAAACCTTCAACTGGAGACAATACTGGTAAGGACAAAACATCAGATGTTAAGCCATCAACAAGAAAAGATACGGATAAAACAACACCTGTGAAGCCAGTAACACCAGAACATAAGGATAATACAACAAAACCTTCAACTGGAGATAATAATGGTAAGGACAAAACATCAGATGTTAAGCCGTCAACAGGAAAAGATACAGACAAAACAACAGCTGTGAAGCCGGTAACACCAGAACACAAGGATAATACAGCAAGACCTTCAACTGGAGATAATACTGGTAAGGACAAAACACCAGATGTTAAACCATCAACAGGAAAAGATACAAATAAGAAAACTGATGTAAATCATAATGATAATAAAGGAACTACAGGAAATGAGGCTCATACTTCAACAAGTACTCATGCTACTGTAAGTGGAAATGGAGAAGCTCATAGTTCAGCTACAGCACATGCAAGCGCAAATGGTGGAGAAGTTAAAACTTCAGCAACTTCAAATGTAAATCACAATATTCCAGTAGTTAATAATAATGGACAAGGAAATATAGTAACTGGAAACACATCAAGTGCTAGAACAGCAAATAATACTACAAGCACAAATGGAAGCACTGAAACTCCATTTAATAGCTCAAGTGTTAATGACTCAACAGGTTCAACTTATACTGATAACAATTTAGTAAATGGACCTAATGAAGATAACAGTACAGTACAAACTGTATTACCACATACTGGATTAAATATACAAGGTACTGAGCATACAGCAAAAGAAGCTGGAGTAATTGCAGGTATAATGGCAATGATTAGTGGACTATTCTTATTTAGAAGAAAAAAATAGTAAATGACTAAATAGTGAAAGTTGTCATAAATAATATAAAAAAGATCCTCTATGAAGATAAGATTTTTTCATAGAGGATCTTTTTATATTTTATTGAGTTACTAAGTGAAGTTTAGATTTTTTTCCTTCATTGTACATTCTTCTCCACATAATATAACCATAAATTGAACCGATTAAATATTGAAGAAGTGATAAGGTATTTGATAAGTCACCTACAAAAATAGAAGGATTAGCAACTCCAACATGTATAGTTTGTATTAGGAACATTATAACTCCTAAAGAATTAGATACAATCCAAAAGTTCCATTGAGCTACATATCTCTTAGCAGTTAAAAGTACGGCCATTATTGTTAAGGTTGCAGTTATGGAGTCTAAGAATACTTGTGGATCAGCAGAAATTCTAAAGTCAAATAATTTATAGAAAATTAAAGGTAATTTATCTAAAAATATAGCATAAGCAATAAAACAAGCTATTGAAACTATAATAGCGTATAACCATTGTTTTTTTGTAAGTGTATTTATTGAAATTTTATTTGTTGATTCTTTTGACATATGAGATTTCCACGCTATAAAACCATAGATTATAAGTGGTAATACTATAAAGAAGTTTTCAATAAATTGTCCGTATAAGCTGCTTACTAAAGCAATTATTGATAACGTTATAGTATTTATAATCCACCAAACATAACCATAGATATTAGCTTTAGCAGTATAGATGGAAACTAATATTCCAGAAATAGTACAAATTAGACCTGTTATTCCTAAAGGAGAAAAAACGCTAGAAAGAGAGTCTTTTCCTAAGAATAAAGGAAGTAGAAAAGTTATAATACTAGCAGCTGTGAAGAATATAAAAAATACTTTTTGGAATTTACTAAAACTTTTATAGAAGTTCATTTAATTACACATCCTTTGTTATACGAATAATTTTATAAATATAAAACATAAAGTTCGTTCTTATAATGTTAATATTAGATTATATATATTGAAATGTCAAGTGAAAGTTAATAATAAGAAAAAAATACGAAATATATTTGAATATTTTATTGAGTTTTTATGTTTTTAAAAGAGAGGTAGATAATTAGAGTAGTTGATATGATAAATAATATAATCTATATATTAGGATTTTAAAAGTAATAAATTAAGCTTTAATTTTAAATAGAGTTAAAGTTTTATATAAATAAAAAACATGAATTAAAGAATTTTCTTTAATTCATGCCTCTTTATATAAATATTAAAGCAATAGTGGATAAAATTGAAATTATTCCAGCAAATATTATATCTATAATAGATTCTAAAGAACTATCTTTATTTAATTTTCTTATAATAAAAATTGCATAGATTATTGGAGCAAATATTACAAGAGATTCTAAAAATAAAGGGAATGAGTACTTATTATTAAGCCAATGCACAAAAAAGATTGAAATTCCAAAAGCGTAAAAACCTCTATATAATTTTTTACTAGGTTTTTTCCTCATTTTATTTTTAAGCTCTTTATTAGCGATTATATTTAATGTAAATTCGTAAATATTAGTCTTTTGTAAAATAAATCCTATTATTAAAAATGTAATTACAATAAAAATAATTTCTTTTTTCATTATATTCTCCTAGGTAAAGATCATTATATATTTTTTGTTAAAACTAAACTGTGGCTTGTGTTTGTTTATCTTTAGTTTATAGAACCTTGAAGTATTATAGATGCTAGTTAGTAAATAATTAATTAATTATATGTTTATTATAAAATACAATAATTACAAAATAATAAAAAAAGTTAAATTTATTCAAAAGTTTTATCAAAAGGAAGCGAAAGAGAATGTACAAAAAATACATTCTCTTTCTTTACTTGCTAAGTTTAGAGTTTTTTAATACTGTTATATGATTTACTTCTTGTTGAAATGCTTTTAACAATGCTTTTTCCAATACTTTTTGATGATCGAAATTTTTTATATCAGTACAAACTGCAAAAACTTTATTTACATCATTGTTTACATTTTTGTACGTTAAAGTTACATTAGGTTCATCATATTGAATATCAATTATTTTTATTCCTAAACTTAAAGTTGCTAGATTATCTTCAATAGTTAGTTTACTTATATTTTTTAATTCTTTTTGTTCCTTAGTTGGATCATTTACTATTATTAATTCATCTCCAACTTTGTACTTTGACATAGAAAATCCTCCTAAAATAAATTTATTTAGTTTAATTTTACCATATTATATAAAATTTTTCTGTAAATAATTTTTAATTTTTAATAATAATCTTTTTTGAATAGTTGAAAGTGTTAGAAGTTAAGAGGATAGTTAAATTAGAGAAGGTAGAAAAAAGTATAAAAAATGTTATAATTATTTTAGAATATAACTATGTAAATTTCTTTTAATTAAATTATAAAATGAGGGTGATGAGTATGATGAGTAGTAAGGAAACATTCATAAAAGGAAAAGATGGACAAGAAATATTTTTAAGAATATGGGATGATGTTATAAATCCAAGAGGAGTTGTGCAAATATTTCATGGAATGGCTGAACATAGTGGAAGATATGAAAATTTTGCAAAGTTTTTAAATAATAGGGATATAATTGTTTTTGCTGATGATCATAGAGGGCATGGTAAAACAGCAATTAAAAATGGTCAATTAGGATATTTAGGTGATGATGGGTTTAATAGTATTGTAGAAGATGAGTATATAATAACAAACTATATAAAAGAAATATATAAGGAGATTCCTGTGTATATATTTGCACATAGTTTTGGATCTTTTATTGGACAAGAGTATATTATACGATATTCAAGTGAAATCGATGGAATAATCTTATCTGGATCAGCAAAAAACGATGGAGTAGATGTAAAAACAGGAATTTTTGTATCAACCATGCAAAGTAAATTTATAAGTGATAGAAAAGCTGCTAAGTTTATAGATAATTTTGCTTTTGGCGGCTTTAATAAAAATATAGACAACCCTAAAACAAAAGTTGCATGGTTAACAAGAGATGAAGAAGAGCAAAGTAAGTACATAAATGATAAGCTTTGTGCTTTTGTCCCAACTATAAATTTTTATAGAAATTTATTTTTAGGAATACATGAGCTATATAAAGTTGATAGATTAGAAAATATAAATAAAAAACTTCCGATTTTAGTTTTGTCAGGAGAAAAAGATCCTGTTGGAAAAAATGGAGAATCTGTAAAGAGACTATATAAACAATATAAAGATCTTGAAATAGAAAATATAGATATTAAGTTATTTAAGGAATGTAGACATGAATTACTTAATGAGATAAGTAAAGATGAAGTTATGGAGTTTATTTATAAATGGTTTAAGGATATTCAAATTATAGCTGATGAAGAAAAAGTATCATATAGTAAGAAATAAGGGGCATAATAGTACAGAGAGTAAGATTTATTGGTATTGAGGTAAAAAGTTCGAGAGAAATGGGATAAATCCCTAAAAATACAATTATGTATAAACATAATATAAGGAACTATCATATTATGTAATATAGAATATTAAGTAAAGAAAAATATAAAAGCTACTAATTATTAAATAAATATTGTGCAGTGTAATATCTAAGTGTTTATAACTCTAATATAGTTATTTGGAGAGAAGGGCTAAAGATGTATTTTTTAATAATAATAATTATTATTGGCTTTATACTATATCTAATAAAAAATTTAAAAGATGGAAACTTAGAAAATAATAATAATTGTGTATTAGCTCAAAGTAAAGAAGATAAAAGTACTTTGTTGATTTTTATAATGTTAATAATATTATCAGTTTTATTGTTTTTAGGAAGTAAATTATAATTGAATATAAAAGAAAAAACTATTATTTAAAATATTAAATAATAGTTTTTTTTATTTAAAAAGATATTTGGAAGGAATAAGTTGATAAATAAATATTTGTAATTTCTTTTATTGTATTAATGAAATTTTTAAAAAAGACTTATAAAAAGAAGATAAAAATAAAATAAATAAAAAAAAAGATATTTAATTGTAAAATATTCTTTAAAATCTATTAATAATCTATATTTTTTAGTTTATAATATGTGGGAGAGCTAATTTTAAGTAATTTGTTGTAGAAAGAATGGAGGGACGATGGAAAAAATTAAAGAAAAGAGTAACAAAAGATTTGCTTTTTGGGTAATAGCTTTATTGGCATTACTTATAATATCAGTGATTATATGTATTGCAATAGGGAGTACCTATATAGAGCCAAAAGTTGTATACAATGTTTTAGGCAGTAAATTAACAGGCTCTCATAATTTTAGTGAAAGCATAGAAACAATTATATGGGAAATAAGAGTACCAAGAGTAATTTTAGGCTTAGTTACAGGAGCAGGATTAGCTACCTGTGGAGTTTTAATGCAATGCGTTACTAGAAATCCAATAGCGGATCCTTATATTTTAGGGATATCATCAGGTGCTTCAGCAGGGGCTGTATTTATTATAGTATTTGGTTCAACAATAGCAGTAAGCACTGGATTATCTGTTGCATTTGGAGCTTTTATAGGGGCTGTATTATGTGGAATAATGGTTTTTGTTATAGGAACACAATGGGGACGAAGTACATCTACAACAAGATTAGTTTTATCTGGATTAGCAATTTCAACAATTTTTTCAGCTATAACAAATATAATCATTTATTCTGCTAAAAATTCTAATCAAGCTAAATCAGCTATGTTTTGGATAATGGGAAGCTTAGGTGGAGGAACATACGAGAAATTATATCTACCGATTATTATCTTATTAATTGTTATGATTTCATCAATATTTCTTTCGAAATCTATGGATTTATTATTATTTGGTGATGATAGTGCTATTATTTTAGGAATGAATGTAAAGGTTGTAAAATCTGTGATAATACTTTTAGCTACAATTCTAACAGCATCTTTAGTAGCTATAACAGGTGCTATTGGTTTTATAGGACTTGTTATTCCTCATATTTGTAGATATATATCAGGAAGTAGTCATAGAAAATTAATAATACTTTCATCAATAACAGGTGCTATATTTTTAATTTGGGCTGATGCTATAGCAAGGTCTGCATTTTCACCTAGAGAAATTCCAATTGGGATTATAACATCTTTAATAGGTGGACCATTTTTCTTATGGTTAATTTCTAAAAATGAATATTCATTTGGAGGGAGAAACTAATGGAAGATATTAAAATTAAAGTTGAGAATTTAGAATTTTTTATAGAAAATAAAAGAATTTTAAATAATATATCTATGGAAATTCCAAGGGGAAGCTTTGTTGGAATAATTGGTCCTAATGGTTCAGGAAAATCAACATTATTAAAAAATATATATAGGGTATACAAGCCTACTAGTGGGAAAATATATGTTGATAATAAAGAGCTTCTTACAATGTCCTCTAAACAATGTGCAAGGGAAATTGGAGTCTTAGCTCAGGAAAGTAGTACACAATTTGATTTTACTGTTGAGGATATAGTAAAAATGGGGCGATATCCTTATAAATCAATATTTGAGGATTATTCTAAAGAAGACTTAGATATAACTTCTAAAATGATAGAAAGAGTTGGGCTTAGTGAACATAAGTATAGAAATTTTAATACCCTTTCAGGTGGAGAAAAACAAAGAACCTTAATTGCAAGAATATTAGTTCAAAATGCAGAATTTTTAATTTTGGATGAGCCAACTAATCATTTAGATATAGGCTATCAAATTCAAGTAATGGATATTGTTAAAACTCTTAATATTACCACTTTATCAGCTATTCATGATATGAATATAGCTCTTATGTATTGTGATTATATTATTGCAATGAAGGATGGAGAAGTAGTAGCTAATGGCAAATGTGAAGAGATTATAACAGAAGAATTGTTAAAATATTTATTTGGTGTGAATTGTTATATAGGAGTTAATCCAATAACAAATAAGAAACATATATTTTATATGAGTAATAATTAATTATTACTTGATGCAATTTATTTTTTATGAAAAGTAAAGGATTTAAATGATAAAGCATTATTATTATCATATAAAAAAATAATGAGAATTGTTTATTAATTATTAAGAAACAACAGATAAGTAAGGGAGTGTTAAGTTATGAATAAAAAAATAAAATTAATGTTAATGGGATTATCAATAGTTGTTATTTCAGGAGTTTTTGTAGGATGTGGAGCAAAAGTAGAAAAAGGATCTAAGGATAATGAGATAAAAACAGAAAAAAATGATGAAAGTTACAAAGAAGTAAGTTATGTTTTTGATAATGGAAAGGAAAAAGCTGATGTAGTAATTAAAAAAGCACCTACAAGGGCAGTAACTCTTTCTCAATTCATGACAGAAATGTTATTAGCTTTAAATTTAGGGGATAGAATGGTTGGAACTGCTCTTTTAGATAATCCTATATTACCACAATTTAAGGCCGCTTATGATAAAATACCTGTATTAAAGGTTGCAGAAGGTCATTCAATATCAAAAGAAGCATTTATGGCTACAAAACCTGATTTTGTAAGTGGATGGGAAGCTTCTATATCAGCAGATACAACAGGAACTGCTCAGGAGCTTGTAAATGAAGGGATAGCACCATTTATGGCAAAATCAGCAGGACCAGATGCTACAGTTGATACAGTATATGAGGATTTTGCAATGCTTGGAAGAATATTTAATGTTGAAGATAATGCAAATTCTGTAATTACAGAAATGAAGAATAGAATAGCACAAGTTGAAAAAGAAGTTAGTAAAAAGACAGAAGAAGAAAAGGCTAAAGTTTTAATTTATGATTCAGGAGAAAAAGATGCTATGGTTGTAGGTGGTGGCTTACCAAATAACTTAATAACTTTAGCAGGTGGAAAAAATGTCTTTGGAGATTTGAGTAAACCATATGAAACAGTATCTTTTGAAAGCATAGTTAAGAAAAATCCTGATGTAATTATAGTAACTGATTATTTAGCTGGGAAACCTGTTAAGGAGAAAATAGATTTTCTTAAAAATAATCCAGCACTAAAAGATGTAACTGCTATAAAAAATAATAATATACATGTAATAGGATTAGCAGATCTTTCACCAGGAATAAGAAATGCATCAGCTATAGAGGCGATGAATAACATGTTCTATAAATAATAATAATTATATAGAATGATAATTAAATATATTTAATAATTCTTTAGATGTAATCACTCTTGGAATTTTAAGTTGGTTTTTTGAGGCTCCTTTTTTTATTAAAAATTCTTTAAATTTTTCAAAGGAGCCTTTTTCTAATAATATTATTTGAACCCTACTAAGAGCATTTTTTTCTCTGAACCGATGGTAGGCTTTATTAGAATTACAAAGTTCTAAATCTAACATTTCTTCAAGTTTCTTTTTATGAGGAAAGTCTTTATTTAATTCAATGAAAAAAAGATAATTTCCGGGAGTAGTTGAATTATTTGGACTAGTACAATAGTCTATTATTTTAAGTGATAATTTATTTTCAAGAGAACTCAAAGCATTCTTAACTTGCTCTTCAGTCATTTTTTCAGATACCATATTAAGAAGTTGATTTTTTCTATATAAAAATATAAGTTCAGGACTTTTATTATAAAAATCTATAACTTTAATTACATCACCTAGTCTATATCTATATAATCCATTGAAGCTTGTTACAACAATTTCATAGTTTTGATTTATTTCTAGTTCATTTAAGTTATAGGTTTTAGGATTTTTCAGAAATATATCATTTTCTTTAATAAATTCAAAAAAGGCAGCATCAGGTAGCAAAACGTAAGAGACCTTATTGAGGTATGGATTTATAGCTATAGAGGACTCAGAAGCTCCATAGGCACTGGAGTATATTGGGATTGAAGCGATGTAGTATTTGACTTTATTATCATAAATTGAAAAATTACCACCAGTTACAGTTATAATAACATTAAGATTAGGCCATATTCGTTTTGCTATATTTTTAAATCCTTTTTTAAATTCTTTTTGCAAATAGTTAGATCTTTCAGGGTTAGGTTTTAGTTTTTTCATGATAGCTTTTTTTAGTTCATTTGAAATATTAAGATTTTTATTAATTGTGCCTGTTTTTATATCATAAATTAGTTTATCATAGTTACTTTCAAGAATTCTAAACAAATCAAGAATTGAAGAAATAAATGTTCCTCCAATATACATTAAGTCTTTATATTCAAGAGCAAAAAGTAAATGAAGATATAAAGAAGATTCCCTATCTTTTACTTTCATAACTTCTAAGGGGGATGTCCAGATATAAGGGATTAGAAATTTTATTCCTCGCATTCCACCAGAAGTAGCAGAACTTATAGTTATACCTCCAGAACTTTTATTGGTTTCTAGCATATCTGTTAGCATAAGACCTTTTTTGTAAGTCCATTTATATTTTAGGTAATCAAAAACTATAAATTGAGTTAATAAGCCCATATATTTAGAAGCATTTGTTCTCGATTTTTTTGTGTTTGGAATTAATTTTTGATACCCAGTTGTGCCGGAAGTATGACTAAAAAATTCAATAGGATCACTAAGTAATAAATTTTTTTCACCATTAGCCATTCTATCTATATAATCTTTAAAATTTGTATAATCACTTAAAGGAACCATCATTTTAAAGTCTTCAATAGTGGAAATATCTTGGAATTTATGGATATGACCATATTCAGTAGTTTTATTATCTTTTAAAATTTCTATTAAAGTATTGAAATTCACAGTTAGAGGATTTTTAGTATTATCATTAAATTCATTAAAAAGTTTATGTCCTTTTTTTATTAAGATTTTATAGGCAAACTTATTAAATTTCATTGTATATCATCTCGTAAATTAGATTTCAAATTTAATATATTCAAGGAATTTAAATTTTATTCAATAAATTGAGGTTTTAAAAAAGATAAAAAATTTATATTAGAGATATTATTTGTTATAATTATATAGTAATTATTAGATAAATATTATGATGAAAGGGATATTATTTAAAGTGTATTTTTAAATAATTAAGTAAATATATTAAGGATTAGGTAAATAGTTCTTAAAAATTAATTTAGTACTTTAAATAATATTAAAGGATGAGATATGACTTTATTAGATATTTATGAAAGATATAAAAAAGTAAATAATGATTATAGTAAATTTATTGAAAAAATGGTGAATAAGGAGGTTTTTGATTTTGAGAGTAAAGATGAATTTAACTTATTAGAAGAGTATAATATGAAAATTCAACAGTTAAAAAGTAGTATAGAGAGCATAGAAAGTACTGATAGTGAAAACATAAAAGACTTAAATTATTTGATAGTAGATTTAATGTTTTTATCAGTTGATTTAATGAATTTTTATAATTGTAGAGAAGTAGAAAGATTCAAAATGAGAGCTATTAATTATATTAATAAGCAAAGACGAAAAGAATTTTTTGGTAGTAATTAAATCTATGTTTATATAATTGAGTTTTTTATTATAGACCTTATATTTTTATTGTAGTTTTTACAGTATTTAAAGTTGTCTTAATATTTTAATTAATGCAATTTAGAATAAAATTTAAATTTTTAGGATATAAATAGGATAAAACATTAATTTAAACATATACAATTAAAGATAATTTTATAATGTTAGAATTAAATAAAAATCTAAGGGGGAATTCCTATGTATATTGATAAAAATGAAGGTATAGTAAATGAAGATATTAAAAACTTAAGTGAAATAGATAGGCGTTTAAGGATAAAAAGATTAGAGTTAATGGAAAGACAACAAAATTATAGAAAAAGTAAAAAGTGGTGGCGTCTATGGAATTAATGGATTGAGCAATTGATACTATATAGATAAACTTAGACTTAACTTAGATAGAGTTAAAGCTACATTTGAATTTTGATGGAGTTATCTAGCATTAAATTTATAGAACATCGGAGCATTACAGACATGAGGCATCAGATGAAAAATTAAGTATATTTAAAAATACTAAAGAGATGTATAATAAATATTGATACTTAAGAAAAAGTACTAAGGAGAGGGATTTTAATGGAACAAGGCTTAAAGGAATTAAATGAACAGCTTCAAGGAATAATAGTTGGAGAAAAAGAAACAAGAAAAATGTGGAGAATGGCATTGGATTCTGAATTGAAAATACTATTAAATGATACCTTAGAAATAATGGGGGAACATAGGGAATACTTAGAGGAAGAGGTATTATTTCTAAAAAAGCAAGTTCTTGTATACGATGCAGTTGAGGGAAAATTAATTACCAGATTAAATGATGTTTCTAGTAGATTTATCGATGAAGATAAAAATATAGCAAGAGGAACTATTTGTGGAATCGAATTAGTTATAGATTTAATTGATAACATATTAAAAAATGAAAAAATAAGAAAAGAATTTAAAGTAAAATTAGAAGAAATTAAATCAAAATATTATTATATGGATTCTGAGTTGGAAAATTATATTCAAAGAATAAATAATGGAGAACTGTAGAATTGATTAATCATTAGGAGGATTTTATGGATTATAAATTTGTATTTGAAGGAAAAGAATTTATACTAAATAAGGAGAGATTTCTTGATTTAATAAATGATGAAGAGTATCCTGTAGAGAATATAGATTTAGATAAAATATTAACTTTACTAAATGAAAGTAAGGAGAATATTAAGTTTGAAAAATCTTATTATGATGAACCTTGTGAAAGTTGTAATTTTGGAAATGAAAATGATAAATTTTTTCCATTTTTAGAGTATCAATTTTACATAAATACTAAAGATAATAAATATGTAACAAGCAATATTAGCAAGGAAAATGAAAATTTATCTTTTAATAAGATGAAAAAAGCAGGTAAAGTAGATAGTAGTTATATTGTATTTGTAGAAATATGTAGAAATTGCGGTGAATTCTTTGTAGTAATAGAAAAAGTAGAGGAATAGGAGGAAGTTGCATCAAATTTTAGCTTTAGCTATATAATTTGATGCAACTTTTTGTGTTAATTCGTATTTTTGAGTTTTTTTGGATATTTTTGTTTTATAATATAAGTACGGTTAGATTAATAAGGAGGAATTAGGAATGGATAAAAATATGGAGTGGCTTATGGCTACAAAGGTAAAAAGAACTATGGAGAATTTAGAGAAAAATAATATAAGTTCATATTTTATAAATACTAGAGAGGAACTAATAGAAATAATAGAAACTTTAAGTCTAGAAGGAGATAAGGTAGCTGTTGGGGGGTCTGCAACATTGAATGAACTTGATTTATTAAGTTACCTAAGAAGTGGTAGATATAACTTTTTAGATAGATATAAAGAAGGTTTAACAAGGGAAGAAGTAGTTAATATATTTAGGGAAAGTTTGTTAAGTGATGTTTATATAACAAGTACTAATGCAATCACTGAAGAGGGATATCTTTATAATGTTGATGGAAATGGTAATAGAGTTGCAGCTATGTTATATGGGCCTAATAAAGTTATTGTTATTTGTGGAGTAAATAAATTAGTTAAAAATGTAGATGAGGCTATTGAAAGGAATAAATCTATTTCAGCTCCAGCAAATGCTAAGCGATTAGATAGAAAAACACCTTGTTCTAAAATAGGATACTGTATGGATTGTAAAAGTGAAGAGAGAATATGCAAAAAGTATACTTTAATAAAAGAAGAAGGGACAAAGGGTAGGATGCATGTCATAATTTTAAATGAGAATTTAGGTTACTAAATTCTATTTAAAATTTATAAATAAACTAATGATTAGGAGAGAGAAAATGTCAACTGATGTTATATTAATTATATTAGGTATTTTTCTTTGTTTATCACCAGTGTTACCTAAGGGATTTATATATAAAGAAAATAGAGTTAATGGAGTAAAAGATGTTGAGGAATATATAAAGGCACAAATTAAATTACTAGTTGTAACAGGAATATTATTTATAATAATAGGATTAGCTGGAATATTAGTTCGTAGATCATTTTTTTATGGATTATAATACCTATTTTTATTAACTTTTCTGGTGGAATAATTTTAAATCAAAAATATAGGAGATAAGCATAGACTTAATTTAAGTGGAGTTTTGACTCCATCTGAATGATTAGTGGAAGTTATTTAGGAAGAGTATTTATTTATCTTAGGTTAATAGAAATTTAGAGAATAACAAATATTAGTTATAAAATAAATAGGCAATAAGGGGGATATATGGAGTTTACCAATATATCTCCTTTATTTTGGTGTTATTTATATTAAATACACTAAAATAAAATACTCGTAAATGATTATTATAAAAACAAACGAAAAATATATTACAACACAAACTAAGAAATAGGGACTTAGTTTGTGCTTATTTCATCCTTATAATATTTTGTAGACCAATGTTCTATAAGTTTTACAGCTTCAGCTAACTCTAAACCTTTAGTTGTTAATTTGTATTCAACCCTTGGAGGAATTTCTGCATAGACGACTTTTTCTATTAAATCATCAGATTCTAGTTCCTTTAATTTTTCAGTAAGAACTTTTTGGCTAACTCCCTGAGTCAGTCTTTGGAGTTCTAAAAATCTTTTTTGTCCATCATATAAATGACAAAGAATTACACTTTTCCACTTTCCTCTAATTGTTTCAAATCCTAAGTCGAGTAAACAAACATATTTTTTATTTTTGTATTCTATCAAGAAAAGTCACCTCTTTGGTTTAATTATGTTTTTTTATTATAGCATCAATAGAAATATATGTCTAAAATAACATAGAGAAAGGTAAGAAAAATTCAAAATACTAACTTTAAGGTAACTATGCTTACTTTAAAGTGCGTACTTGTTAAAAGATTTATATTATTATATATTTTTTTATAGTTAACAACCTAGTACATGTACTATTTAAAATAGAGTTAGGAGTTGATTTTGTGAAAACACTTTTTGATAAAACAAAAATTTTAAATATGGAGATGAAAAATAGATTTTTAAGAGGAGCTTTATGGGTAGCTTTAGCAGATGAAAAAGGACATGTAACAAAAGAATTAAGCGATGTCTATGAAGAAATTGCTAAAGGTGGCGTAGGAACTATTATTACTGGGTATACATTTATTACTGAAGATGAACAGCCAAATCCAAATATGTTAGGTATTTATAATGATTCATTTATAGATGAATATAAAGATTTTACTAATATGATTCATAAACATGGCAGCAATATAATAATGCAGATAGTTTATGGTGGCTTTATGACAAATTTTAATGTTGGAGAAAGGGTTATATGGGGACCTTCAACTATGAAAAATGAAGTTACTGGAACTATGGCAAAAGAAATGTCAAAAGATGAGATAAAGTATTTAGTTTCTAAGTATGCAGAGGCAGCAAAGAGAGTTAAGGCATCTGGATTTGATGGCGTGGAAATACATTGTGGTCATGGATACATGTTAAGCCAATTTTTATCACCTTATTATAACAAGAGAGAAGATGAATATGGCGGAACTATAGAGAATAGAGGAAGAATAATTTTTGAGATATACGAAGCAATGAGGGAAGCTGTAGGAAAAGAGTTTCCAATACTTATAAAAATAAACTCAGCTGATTATACAAGCTTTAATGGATTAAGTGAAGAAGATAGTTTATATGTTGCAAGAAAATTAGCGGAATTAGGGATAGATGCTATTGAAGTAACTGGAGGAAATGAATCTATAAAAGATGTTAAAGAAAATAACTTAGGAGCAGCAAGAAGAAGAGTAGCACTTTCTAAAGAGA
Source organism: Clostridium massiliamazoniense (assembly GCF_001403635.1). Classification (GTDB taxonomy): domain Bacteria; phylum Bacillota; class Clostridia; order Clostridiales; family Clostridiaceae; genus Sarcina; species Sarcina massiliamazoniense. The sequence continues at coordinate 167,373 of NZ_LN879467.1, read as the reverse complement.
ATGAATCTTATTTTAAAGACTATGCTATTAAATTAAGTAAAAGCATTGATAAACCTGTAATTCTAGTTGGAGGTAACAGACACTTTGAAGTTATGGATGATATACTTAAAAATAGTGAAATAGAATATTTTTCATTATCACGTCCATTAACTTCAGAACCAGATTTAATAAACAAATGGGCTAAAGGAGATTTGAAAGCTCCAAAATGTGTTTCCTGTAATGCTTGTTATAATACTATAGGGAAAAGGTGTATTTTAAATATAAAAAAGAAAAAAATAAATTTGTGATTAAGTTAAAAGTAACAGCAGATAAATTGTTGTTACTTTTTTATTACATTTTAATAATAAGAGTAATTTAATATACATTTAATTAGTTATAAGTGGTAAATAATTTATTTCTGTGATACTTTGTTATAGAAGTTGAGTTTTTATTGGAAATATTTCTAGGAATACTTGTAAATTTTTAGAGATTATCAAAGAACTAGAATTTAAAAATATTAACAATTAAAGTATAATGTGAATTATTAATTAACAACAAATGAAAAATGGAGGGATGATTAATGAATAGAAAGCAACTAACTGGTCTTATTGCTATAGCTAGTGCGCTGACAGCTGTAGGTGCAACAGGGGCAACACATATAGGAAAAGATTCTGCTAATGAAGTATTGTTGGCAAGACCTATGAAGGTTACTAAGCAAAGTTCTGCAACTTCAACAGATTCACAAAAGTATAAGGTAGGAATAACTACAGCATTTATAGGTGTTCCAGAACAGGAAAATGGTTTTGCAGCTGATCTAAGTTTTAATCCTAATGGATTTGCATCACCGCTAAATAAGAAATTATATGAATATGAAAGTTCACCAGCAAACCAAACAGCAGCTATGGATGAAGCTATAAGCCTACATAATGGAAACCCTGAAAATACTTGTGTTTATTTTCAATCTTCTTGTTTAAGGGCAATAGGTGTTCCTGTTCCAGACAGCATGTCTTATACTACAAATTTAGAAAGTTTTTTAAATAATAATGGGTGGCAAAGAGAGACAGATTTCAATTATATACAAAAGGGTGATATATGTTTTGCAGGACCATATCATACATTTTTATTTATGGGATGGAAAGATAAAGCTAAAGGAATTGCCTATGTAATGGGCGATGAAGCTTATATGTTTAATTCAAGCTATGGAAATAGAAATCTTAATGGTCAAGTAGCTAATTCAAGTAATGGATGGAATAACCAATATAAAGCAACTTGTTTCTGGAAATATACAGGGAACTATACAGGAGGAACAGTTCAAAATGCTCCAACAAACAAATGGATTGGGAGAATTGCTATAACATCACCAGTAGGATTATGGATGAATGCTGGACCTAGTGCAAATACTGCTAAATTAGATTGCATAGGTGATAACATAGTATTAAATGTAATAGAAGTTAAAGATGGATGGTATAAGGTTTACTATGATGGACAATATGGCTGGATAGATAGTCAGTATACAACAGGATTAGGAAATCCAACAGAGAGTAAGTCTGAAAATGTTGAAAATGCAAATATACCTCCAAGTGTAAGTAAGGCTATAGGAACAACTGTTATAAATTCCTTAGAAGGTCTAGAGATGAATTATGTGCCATTATTTAATTCTAATAGCATAACAAGTATACCTAATGCAACGAAGGTTTTTGTTTTTGAAGAAACAAATAATGGCTGGGAGAAAGTTTATTATAACGGAAGATATGGATGGATTTATTCAGAATATACAACAGGATTATCAAGAATAAATCAAGGAAGTAATTCTACTACTAATAATAATTCAACCAATAGTGGAAACTCTTCAAAGAGCAATATATTAGGTCAAGTTACAATAGAATCACCAGTAGGATTATGGATGACAAAAGGTCCAAGACCATATAGCGGAAACATAACTTGCTTAAATTACAATACTAAAGTAAATGTAATTGGAGAAAGTAATGGTTGGTATGAAATAAATTATAATGGACAAAAAGGTTGGATAGATGGAGCATATACATCAGCTTTAAAAACTCAATCTAATAATGTAACTCCAACAAAATCAGTAAAAGAAAAATCAACTGCAAAGAAAGCAATTAAAAAAGCAAGTCAAAATACAGGACAAGAAATAACTATTAAATCACCAGTGGGATTATGGATGACAAAAGGACCAAAGCCATATTCAGGGAATATAGTATGCTTACCATATAATACGAAGGTAATGGCAACAGCAGAAGAAAATGGTTGGTATAAGATAAGTTATGATGGACAAGAAGGTTGGGTAGACGGAGCTTATACAACATCAGCTAACTTTAGTACTAATAATAGTAACAATAGTAATAATTCAAATAACAATAGTAGTAATAATTCAAATAGTAATGGCACTAACACTACTAAAAAGGTTTCTGCAAAGAGCAACATATTAGGCCAAGTTACAATAGAATCACCAGTAGGACTATGGATGACAGAAGGGCCAAGACCATATAGTGGAAACATAACTTGTTTAAATTACAATACTACAGTAAATGTAATTGGAGAAAGTAATGGATGGTACGAAATAAATTATAATGGACAAAAAGGTTGGATAGATGGAGCATATACATCAGCTTTAAAAACTCAATCTAATAATAATGTAACCCCAACAAAATCAGTAAAAGAAAAATCAACTACAAAGAAAGCAGATAAAAAAGCAAGTCAAAATGCAGGACAAGAAATAACTATAGAATCACCAGTAGGATTATGGATGACAAAAGGACCAAAGCAATATTCAGGGAATATAGTATGCTTACCATATAATACAAAGGTAATGGCAACAACAGAAGAAAATGGTTGGTACAAGATAAGCTATAATGGACAAGTAGGCTGGGTAGACGGAGCTTATACAACATCAGCTAACTTTAATACTAATAATAGTAGTAACAATAGTAACAATTCAAATAGTAATGGCACTAACACTACTAAAAAGGTTTCTTCAAAGAGTAACATATTAGGTCAAGTTACAATAGAATCACCAGTAGGACTATGGATGACAGAAGGACCAAGACCATATAGTGGAAATATAACTTGTTTAAATTACAATACTACAGTAAATGTAATCGGGGAAAGCAATGGTTGGTACGAAATAAATTATAATGGACAAAAAGGTTGGATAGATGGAGCATATACATCAGCTTTAAAAACTCAATCTAATAATGTAACTCCAACAAAATCAGTGAAGGAAAAATCAACTGCAAAAAAAGCAGTTAAAACAGCAAGGCAAAATGTAGGACAAGAAATAACTATAGAATCACCAGTAGGGTTATGGATGACAAAAGGACCAAAACCATACTCAGGGAATATAGTATGTTTACCATACAATACAAAGGTAATGGCAACAGCAGAAGAAAATGGTTGGTATAAGGTAAACTATAATGGACAAGTAGGTTGGGTAGATGGAGCTTATACAACATCAGCAAACTTCAATGGTAACAATAATTCTTCTAGTGATAAAATTAGTAATACAACACAAGGTAATACTGAAAGTAATACTGAGAAAAGTAGTGAAGATGGAAATTCTAAATCAATGGGAAGTGTTGTAGTAGAGTCACCAATTGGATTATGGATGACAGAAGGACCAAGTGGGAATAGTGGAAACATAACATGTTTAAATTATGAAACAAGGGTAAATGTAATTGGAGAATATAATGGCTGGTATAAAATCACTTATAATGGTAAAATAGGATGGATTGATAGTAAATATACAACAACCTTAAATAATGGGAATAACAGTAGTGTTAGCCAAAATAAAAATAAAGAAATAACAGTGGCATCTCCTATAGGGTTATATATGACTTATGGCCCAAATGGCACTGAAGGTGTCATAACATGTTTACCCTATGGCACTGAACTTCAGGTAATAGGAGAAGAAAACGGATGGTATGAAGTTAATTACAATGGAAATATTGGATGGGTAGATGGTGAGTACTGTGCTTCTTAATAATTAAATTAAAATTAATAGTGGCTAATGCAATAAGTTATATTATTTAAAATATTATTCAGTAAGGGGGAGTAGTATGGCATTAATACAAAATATTGATTCATCCATATTATATTTCATGCAAAATCATGTTCAAAATCATTTTTTAAATCTAATAATGATTTTTATTACCAATTTAGGTAACATGGGATTAATATGGATATTGATAGCTATAGCTTTACTATTCACTAATAAGTTTAGAAAAGTTGGAATATTAATGTTATGTGCATTAGTAATAAACACTATATTAGGAGAAGTAATATTAAAGCATATGTTTCAAAGGCCAAGACCTTTTAATACATTGCAACATCTTGATTTATTGATAAAAAAACCACAATCTTATTCTTTTCCATCAGGACATACATCCTCAGCTTTTGCATGTGCTATAATATTAGCTTATTATGTGAAAAAAGCAGCTGTGCCAAGTATAATACTAGCTTGTTTAATAGCTTTTTCTAGGGTATATTTAACAGTTCATTATCCTAGTGATGTATTAGCTGGGATTGTATTAGGAATAATAAGTGCTATGATAACAATTTATCTGCACAAGTTATATAGAAAAAGATATAATAAAAAAAAGTATAATTAATATTAGAAAAGTGGCTGTGTCAATCAGCCACTTAATTTATATTACTTTTATAGATGTGTTTTTTTCATCTGCCGAGATAGCTATATAGGTACAAAATGCTGTGACCATTGAACTAGTACTAGAAGCTCTTTATTTTAGAAACTGTTGTAGAAAAAATATTAGAGATTCTTTACGTAGGTGAGTGGTTACAAATGATGAACCTATATAGTTAGATAAAAGGCAGAAAGGATGTATCTATAATTTGATACATCCTTTTTAAAAAATTAAATTTCTTTACTAAGTTTAATGAAGTTTTCTATATCTTCTTCTATTAATTTTAATGAATTTTTCCAAAAATCTGTGGATTGAATATCAATGTTCATTAATTTTGTTATATCAGAAAGTTTATTTTTACCAGTAACACTAAGTAATTGATCATAAGCTTCTACAAAATCATTTCCTCTTTTTAGATATTCAGCATATAATCCCTTTGAGAATAGTAAACCAAAGGCATAAGGGAAGTTATAAAAATTAGTTGTTGCATAGTAGTAGTGTGGTTTACAAGCCCACATATATGGATGTAAGAAGTTTTCATCTAGTCCGTCTCCATAAGAAGCTTTTTGAGCTTTAAGCATTATTTCATTTAATTCAGATGCACTTAATGAAGAAACTGCTCTTTTTTCAAAAACTTCACTTTCAAAAAGAAATCTACTTAAAATATCAACAATTATTTGTCCGCAATCTGATATTTCTTTTTCTAAAATTGATAAAGCTTCTTTAGGAGTAGCATTTTTTACAGCTGCTTTTTTTACTATTGTTTCACAAAAAGTAGAAGCTGTTTCTGCTATTGGCATAGGATAATCTGCATTTATAGGGCTTTGTGATAATAAGCAATCTCCATGATATCCATGACCTAATTCATGAGCAAGAGTTATAACATCACTAAGAGTACCACCAAAGTTAAGCATTATGCGACTTTCACCTATCATATGAAGGTTTTCACAAAAAGCTCCTCCAACTTTCCCTTCCTTTGGATATACATCTACCCAATTATTTTCTATTGCTCTTTTTGCAAAGTTACCTAATTTAGGTGAGAAAGTGCTAAAATTAGTAACTATAAAATCTCTAGCTTCTTCAAAAGTAAAGCTTGGTTCACCTTCTACTATTGGAGCAAATAAATCATAGAAAGGTAAAGCACCTTTATGTCCTAAAATTTCAGCTTTTCTTTTATAGTACTTTCTAAACATAGGAAGGCTTTCTTTCATAGCTGCTAACATTGCATTTAAAGATTTTTCATCAAGTCTAGAATTTATAAGAGTTTCTTCAAGTGGACTATGGTAGCCTCTTATTTTTGAAACTGTTATTACCTCACCTTTAACACCATTTAAGGCAGCAGCTACAGAATTTTCAATTTTTTTATAAGCTTTTAGTTCAGCTTCATAAGCAGTTTTTCTAATATTAGCATCATTAGAAAATGCCATATTTCTTATTACACTAAGAGGAAGACTTTTATTTTCTCCATCTAGAATAATATCAACTAAAAGAGAAGATGTTTCAAGGTCTTTTAGTTTTGTCCATGATGAAGACCCAGAACCTCTCATTTGAGCTATTAGTAATTCTTCCTTTTCAGATAATAAATATTTGCTCATTTCTTTTATTTCATTAAAGTGGAATTTATGCTCCATTAATAGTTCAGAATTAGACAGTACATCATCTAAATTATTTATAGAACCAATCCATTTATATAACTTAGCAGAAGAATCAGCCATTTTCGCTAGGTTTTGTTCTATTATTTCTAAAGTTTTTAAGGCAGTACTATTTTTAGTATCAACACTAACAACAAGGTTAGAATACATTAAAAGCTTATTTGAAAGATTTTTAAACTCATTAGTTTCATTTATGTAATTTATTAATTTATCTTCTAAGTTATCATAACTAGAAGTAATGTTATCAACAAAATTCTTAAAACTTTCTATTTTTTCATTTAATAGTTTCATATCATTTTTAAACTCTATTGAATTGAAATCATTATAAAGTTCAGTTAAGCTCCAATTTCCGTTCATAAAATAAACCTCCAAAATAATTTTTAATATGAATTTAGTTACACAAAGTTCATATTTATATTTATTATATCATTAAAAAAAAGAAAAATAACTTAGCTTATGAAATTTCACGAAATTTTTCTATATTAAAAATATAAGAAGAGGGAAAATAATCAATAGGTAGAACAATTATAAGGTAATAATATGGGTTACCTAGAAATAAAATCTACAGATATTTTCCTTTTTAACAAGGAGCAAAGATGGATGATGGAGAAGATTTAATGGGATGTTTAATTAATTTAAGAAAAAAAGGGGGAAGGGTTTATGAGAACATGGTCAAGAGTGAAAAAAATAATGTTATTAGTTTTAATTGTATTAATTTCTGTGATAGCTATTTTATATAATTCATTTAATGGTAATTTTATAGGAAAGGCTATAACAAAATCAAGGATTATTAAATATATAGAAAAAACATATCCTAATAAGGATTTTGAAGTTTATGATGTATTTTTTGATTTTAAGTTTGGTAGATATAGTGCAAGAGTACAGTCAAAGGAAGAGGGATTGGACTTTTGTATAGAAGATTGGAAATATGGTAGAGTTTATGATGAATATAAAGAAAGTCCTTATCTTGAAGATTTGGATTTAGAAAGAAGGTTCTCAAAAACTGTTAGTGAGGAGCTTGAAAGAGAACTTAAAGATATTTTAAATTTAGATATAGATAATTCCAAAAGTGATTTTTTGTTTGTAGATATTATAGTGAAGCAAGGAAAATATAGAGATAGGGATATTGAGTATAATAAGGATATGGATGACTTTATGGCTATAGACATAAGTGTGAAAGATAAAGAAAAAGCAATTTTAGTGGCTAAAAGAATGAAAGATATTCTTAGGAAAAAGAATTATAATGGTTTCAAGGTGTTCTCAGTAAATTATTTTGAAAATGATATACCATATTTTATAGCTTTGGAAGAGAAAGATTTAAATAGTAATAAATCCATAGAAGAATTTTTGAAGAAAGGTATGGTTACTTTTCATAGAGATACTGGTTTAGTGGAGTATGAAAGTGAAGTGAGGAGTAAAAAAGAAGAAATTGAAATCTATGAAAAAGATTTAAAAGAATAAAAAAATTATCTCTAAAAAAGTGATTAAGTATTTTTAAATAATAAAATAAATTTTAAGTGATACAATTTTAACAAGTATTTCTTGAAAAATTATAAATCAATAAAAAACTCATCTCCAACAAAAATGTTATGATTATATTAATAAAATATTAATAAAGTTTAAATGGGATGGAGATGAGTTTGTATGAAAAAGAAAAGTTTAGCGATAATAGGGGCAACATCTTTAGTTGGAATTGCAGCTGCAGGCGCAATAGGAGCTATAAGTAATTACTTTTATGATATAGCCCTAGATAGAGATCCAAAAAAGAGAACAGACTTTTATAAGAGGTTTACAAGTGATACAGAAAAGAAACACGAAGAGGTATCTAAGGAAATACATAAATTAGAAGAGGTATATATAGGATGGTTTGAAAATGAATCTAACTATAAAGATGTGTATATAGATTCTTATGACGGATTAAAATTGCATGGGTGTGAAGTAATAGCTAATAAAGAAAGTCATAAGTGGGTAATAACAATCCATGGTTATGCTGGGAATTGTAAGGATATGTCTTATCTGGTTCAACAATTTAAGGAAAGTGATTACAACGTCTTAACTCCAAATTTAAGAGGACATGGTAAAAGTGAAGGAAAATACATAGGAATGGGATGGCATGATAGGAAGGATATACTTAAATGGATTGATTATATATTAGAAAAAGACAAAAATGCTGAAATTGTTCTTTATGGAATATCAATGGGAGCAGGAACTGTTATGATGACTGTTGGAGAAGAATTAGTGCCTAATGTAAAAGCTGCTATAGAAGATTGTGGATATACATCTGCATGGGAGGAATTTGGTTATCAAATTGAGATGTTTAACCAAAAGGCTCTTAAAAGACCTGTGTTAACAGTTGCTGATATTATAACAAAAGTAAGGGCTGGATATAGATTAAGAGAAGCTTCAGCTATAAAACAACTTGAAAACTCAAAGATTCCAATGTTATTTATTCATGGAGATGAAGATAAATTTGTGCCTTATTATATGTTAGACAAGCTATATGAAGCGGCAAAATGTCCAAAGGAAAAATTTGTTGTTCATGGTGCTGGACATGCACAATCTATAGTTTTAGAACCAGAATTATATTGGGAAAAAGTTTCTAGTTTTTTAGAACAGTATGTTGATAACAAAAGTGCAGAGGAAGATTTGGTAGTAAATGAAGAAATGATCTTAAATGTAGTTGGAGAGTAAAAAAAGAAGGGTATAAAAATTACAGGTAGATCTTCTCTGCCTTTTATCTAGCTATATAGGTTCATCATTTGTGACCACTCACTTACGTAACGAAACTATTGTTCGAAAATAAAGAGCTTCTAGTACTAGTTCAATGGTTACAGCATTTTGTACCTATATAGCTATCTCGGCAGATGAAAAAATACATTTATAAAAGTAATATAAATTAAGGTGCTGATTTGATACAGCACCTTTTTAATTTATTTCAATTAACTTTTGTTTATTTTGTTGCTCCTGAAACACTAAATAATTTAAAGTGAACAGTATTACCTTCTTTTTCTTTAATACCTTCAAAAAATTCATTAGAATCAGTAATAGAATCAAAACCTATATCATCAAGCATAGTTTTAATAACTTGTGGGTCAAGACCATTGTGCATTGGAACTACAGTTGAACCTTTATGGAAAGCACCATTATCCTTTATCATATCTATTATTATAAGTGAACCACCATCTTCTAATAGATTTTTTAACTTAACAATTATTTCTCTATAGTTATCTATATGATGTAATACTAAAGGTGCATAAATTACATCGAATTTTTTGTTTTCATTGTATTCTAATATGTTACCCTTCCAAGTATGTAGGTTTTCTACCTTAGTATCTTGGATTTTTTTATTAGCTTCATCTATCATGCCATCAGATAAATCAACTAATAATATATCAGAGAAATAATCTTTCAGATAAAATGAAACAAGACCTGTTCCACACCCAAAGTCCATGGCTCTTAAACTTTTTTTGTTATCCAATAATCTTTTTATTTCATCACCTATTGATTTTGCTCTTGTAAGATTCTTTTCATTATCCCATTCTTTTGCTAATTCATCAAAGTTCATAATTAACACTCCTTAATATTGAAAATTTAAATTTAAGGTTAAACCTAGCATAATATTATTTTTGTACTTTAACTTTAATAAGATACTAATCAAATTTATCCAAATAAAATTATTTTAGTTTTGTTCCTGTATAACCAGCTGTTCCACCAACGACGTTAATAACGTTAAAGCCTTCTTTATCTAATTCAGAGCAAGTTCTTAGGCTTCTTGCACCAGAATGACAAATTATATAGTATTCTTTATCCATATCAAGATATTCCTTTGGTTTAGATAATAAGGTTTCCATAGGAATGTTAACAGAGTTAAGTAATGCTTTTGGTACTGTTTCAAAAGGTTCTCTTATATCTATAAGCTTTATATCGTTTATTATATTGTCTATATCATTTACGTTTATTGATTTTACCATTGTATTAAAATCCTTCTTTCTTCTTTAGTTTAAAATTATTTTATCTAAATGATTAATGCTTGTAATACTAAAGTCTATATAAGCTGAAGATAAACAAACACACATCCCTAGATACCTAGTATTTGTAATATTTTAATCTTCTATAAGTCTAAAATAAATACACATTTTCATATAAGAATCTCTAAAGTTTATGGAGAGTCTTTATTTATATTATAAAATAAGAAAATAGTGTTATACAAGAAGGATTTAAATAAAGAAATAAGTATAAACAGAGCTAATTTCTCTAAATTAATTAATTATAATTTAAGTATTATATTAAAGTTACTATAATTTGATTAAATATGTTGTTTTATCATAATTTTTTAATATTTAGATAGTATAGGTTGAAAAAGAATAATATATGAAATAAAATTAAAAAGATACAATTTAGTAACTTATTTAACGATTTAGTAACGTATATCGAGTTATTTTTTTGTAGATAATTAGATAATGGGAGAAATTTGAAAAAATAAAGGATGATATTATGGATGTTATAAAAACTTATGGTAATATTTTAAAAAACAATATGGATAATCCAGATAAAGTACTTAAATATTTAAAAGTAGGATACAATTTGCAGTACTTATCATTGAAACTTAAAGGAGATAAAAATTTACCTAAATCATTAAATTACCTATCTGAACTATGTATGAAGTTTACCTTAGAACCTCTAAAAAAGCCAGATAGAGCTGCATTTGTAAATATATTTACTCCTACTGAATTTTTACATGCTTTTGATATGTATCCTCAACTTATTGAAGCAATGTCATCATATTTATCAGGAACAAAATGTGAAGATGGTTTTATAGATAGGGCTGAGAGAGAGGGAATAACAGAGAGTTTATGTTCTTATCATAAAACCTTTGTTGGAGCTGCAATGTCTAAAGTATTACCAACACCTAGATTTGCTATTACAACAACGACAGCTTGTGATGCAAATGTAAATACTTTTAGATTAGCATCTGAAATTTATGGAATTGAGAGTTTTGTTTTAGATATTCCTTATGAGTACTCTAAGGACGGCGAGGAATATGTTAAAGAACAATTAAAAGAGATGGTTACTTTCATTGAGGACAATTTAAAAGAAAAATTAAATGAAGATAAATTAAAGGAAATAATATTAACAGAAAATAAAACTATAGAATATCATGAAAAATATTTAAACTTATTAAAAAATAAGTATTTTCCAAACACAGTAACAAGTGAGATGTTTAAGGTATTTACAACTCATCCAGGGATGGGAAGAAAAGATACTCTTAAGTTTTATGAAATGTTACTAAAGGATATAGAAAATTACCCAGAATTAAAGCCAAAGAAAAAAATTCTTTGGGCACATGTACTTCCTTTTTATAGTGAATCTATAAGAGAATATTTAGATTGTAATAAGGATTATCAGCTTTTAATATCAGATATGAATGTTGATTATCTTCATAAGTTAGATGTAAATGATCCTTATGGCTCTATTGCGAGAAAAATAATTAATAATAGTTATAATGGGCCTTTTGAAAGAAGAGGAAACAATATAGTAAAATTTGCAAAAGAATTAAATGCAGATGGTGTAGTTAATTTTTGTCATTGGGGATGTAAGGAAAGTAGTGGTGGAACTTTAATTTTAAAGGATATGTTAAATGAAAATAGTATACCTATGCTTAGTATTGATGGGGATGCTGTGGATAGAAGAAATAGCCAAGAGGGTCAAAATAAAACTAGATTAGAGGCTTTTTTTGAGATGTTAGAAAACAATGGAGGAAAATAATAATGATAGCTTGTATTTGTAAATATAGTCCTTTTGCTGTATTTGATGCCTTTGATGAAGAAGGATTTATAATGGATAGTAATATAGAGGAATTTTCAAAGTCTGAAAAATATCTACATCCAACAATGTGTTCCTATAGTAAGGTAGCCTTAGATATGATAATAGATAAAAAAATAGATAAGGTATTTTTAGTAAACTGTTGTGATTCAATAAAGAGACTTAAAGATACTTTAGATAAAATACCATCAATTAAGTTTATTTATATGATGGATTTACCAAGAAAAAATAACTGTTGCGCAAAAGGAATGTTTAAGACAGAAATTTTAAAGTTCATAAAGGCATATGAAGAATTTAGTGGTAAAAAATTTGATATAAATAAATTTAATAATAGTTTATATAAATATGTTGCTAAAGGTACACCTGATAGCGATTATATTGCAGTTTTAGGGGCTAAGGCTTCAAAGGATTTCTTATATAAGGTTCAAGAAAATTTACCTTATCCACTAGTAAATCAAACTTGTTCTAGAGAACATTATTTAACTCATATAAAGAATTTTGATAATGTGGAGAAAGCTATAGAATGGTATGCTGATGAAATACTATCCTATACTCCTTGTATGAGAATGGCTGATACAACAAATAGAAAAGCCTTAATAGAGGATCCAAAGTTAAAAGGGATAGTTTATCATACAGTCAAATTCTGTGATCATTATTCTTTTGAATATGTAAATTTACAAAAGGCTGGAATTCCAATTTTAAAAGTTGAAACTGATTTAACTAATCAAAGTAATGGACAAATAAAAACTCGTATAGAAGCATTTAATGAGCAATTAAATGGAGGGAATATAAAAATGAAGAAGATTATTGATAAAGAGAAAATATACGTAGCAGGTATAGATAGTGGTTCAACATCAACTAATGTAATTATTTTAGATAAAGATAAGAATGTTTTAAGTAGTGTAATTGTAAGAACAGGAGCAAAGAGTATGGATTCTGCTGAAAAGTCAATAAATCTAGCTCTTGAAGAAGCTGGAATTAAAAGAGATGATTTAGCAATGATAGTTGGGACAGGATATGGTAGATATAATATATCCTTTGTTGATGAAAATGTAACAGAGATAACTTGTCATGGAAAGGGAGCTCACTTTTTCAATCCAGAGGTTAGAACAATAATTGATATTGGAGGACAAGATAGTAAGGCTATAAGTCTGGATGAAAATGGGAATGTAAAAAGTTTTGTTATGAATGATAAATGTGCTGCTGGGACTGGAAGATTTCTAGAGATGATTGCAAAAACATTGGAAATAGAATTAGCTGAGATGTCAACAGAAGGATTAACATTTAAAGAAGACCTAAATATAACAAGTGTATGTTCAGTTTTTGCTGAGTCAGAGGTTGTATCATTAATTGCTGATAATAAAGAAAAGAGAGATATAATCCATGGTGTTAATAAGTCTATAGCAGGAAAAACAGTAGGTCTTGTAGATAGAGTTGGAAGAAATGAGAAGTACATGATGACTGGTGGAGTTGCCAAAAATGAAGGGGTTGTAAAAGAAATAGAAGCTAAGTTAAATACTAAATTATTTATAGCAGAAGAGCCTCAAATTTGTGGAGCAATGGGTGCAGCTTTAATTGCTTTAGAGAAAGTTACTAAGTAAAAGATAGATAAATATAAAAATAACTGTGATAATTATCACAGTTATTTTTATATTTTAATAATTTTTATTGATTTTTCTAATAAATTTATAAAATTAAAATGATAATTTTTTAATAAAAACCTATTTATACAAAGAATAGAGATTAAAATTCGTAAAATTATTAACAATATAGAACCATATAGATGAAAAATATCAAAAACAAATAAAGAAATTAAAAAATATTGAAATAATATTAAATTTCTTTATAATAAAAGGTGTTATTTGTTAAATAAATAACATAATTGATAAAAATAAAACAATTGAATATAGGGGGCATTATGCAATGGAAAATCGAAAGATAAATGGAAATGCAGGAAATTACCAAAATTTAATTAAAGGTTCTATGATGAGAGGGCTTTTAGGACCAACAATAGGTTTTTTTGTTGGATTTGCAGCTGTATCACTTTATGGACCAACAGCAACAATTTTTAAACATGCATTTCATGGAATAAATCCTATTTTATTAGCCATGTTAGTATCAGCACCATCCTTATCAGGGTCACTGTTAAGAATCCCTTTTTCAGCATGGGTTGATACCACAGGTGGAAAAAAACCATTCCTAGTTCTTTTAATATTATCTATAATAGGAATGGCAGGTTTATATTATGTAATAGCATTTCAAAGAGATGATTTAAGCAATTATTATTGGATATTATTTTTACTTGGTATTTTATCAGGATGTGGTATTGCAACATTTTCAGTTGGAGTAGGTCAAACATCCTATTGGTTCCCACAAAATAAACAAGGGTGGGCATTAGGATTTTATGCAGGAGTTGGTAATCTAGCACCTGGAATATTCTCTATATTATTACCATTTTTAGCATTACCTATGTTAGGATTATCAGGTTCATACTTAGCATGGCTTATATTCTTAATAGTAGGAACAATAGTATACGCTATTGTTGCCTTAAATGCAGGATATTTCCAATTAAAAAAACAAGGAGTTAATGAAGAAGAAGCTATTAAAATAGCAAAAGCAAATGGACAAGAGTTATTTCCTACCAATAATGCAGTTGAAAGTTTAATTATTTCAGCTAAAGCTTGGAGAACTTGGCCTTTAGTTATTGTTTATTTTACTACATTTGGAGGATTTTTAGCCTTAACAAGTTGGTTCCCTAATTATTGGATGTCATATTTTAAATTTGATATAAAAACAGCAGGACTTGCTACAGCATATTTTTCACTATTAACATCCCTTATAAGAATATGGGGAGGAACTTTATCAGATAAGTTTGGTGGAGAAATAGTATCAAAGTGTTCATTAGTAATAGCTATAGTTGGATCAATATGTTTAACTTTTGCTCATAATTTACCATTAGCATTTATTGGTTTAACTCTTTTAGCAGTTGGAATGGGAATTGCTAATGCAGCAGTATTTAAAATTGTTCCTAAAGCTGTACCAGAAGCAGTTGGTGGAGCTGCTGGATGGATTGGTGGTATAGGTGCCTTTGGTGGATTTGTAATACCTCCAATAATGGCTACATTTATATCAGGAAATAGTAATACTGGATTTCCAATGGGATTCTCAGTATTTATAGGATTAACAATATTATCATTCTTGATGGTATTATTATTTAAAAATAATAAAAAATAAGTGTTTTAATAATATTTAATAAAGGATACTATAAAGAGTATTTTATTTGTAAAACATGCATTTAAGTTTAGTGTATAGTTGTATAAATTTTACTTTTATAGATATCCTTTTTTATTATTTAGATAATATAAATATTTGAGATAAGCTGAATTTTAAAAAGAAAGATTAAAAAAGATAATAAGATTAAAATAGGAGTGATGTGTTAATATTTTGTAACATAATTATTGTAGTATGAGGAAGTAAAATTTATTCAAATCAATTTGGTAGAGTTTTTCATTAATAAATTATTATACTACTTTAGGTGATATGGGATTAGGTATATATAAACTATATAAGGTATTTCCTTGATTCGCATTGAAGATACTATTCATTATCATATATGAGCTTGTAATTAGGGCAATAATTGCTAAAAGAGCTATTATTACTATAAGAATAAGTAGGCATTTGTTTTTTTTCAATTTAATCAGCTCCCATATATAATCTTATAAAAATTATAGCATATATGATAATCTTATTATAGTAATATTATAATAATTGAAAAAAGAACAAGAAATAGTATGTTTTTCTAATAGATTTCTTTAATTTTAATTATAAATTAAAAAACTAATAAAAATTTTAGAGGATATAAGTAAAGCACTAATATCCCCTAGTAAACTTAAATTTTAAATTATTTGTAGAAATTATCTAAAGCAACTTCTACAATAATAGTATTAGTAAAACTTTTTTATTTATACCTATAAATAAAAAATATTTCTATAAAACAGTTAAAATTGCTAATGCAATTAAGGGAATAAGATGTTAAAATAAATAGTAATCTAATTAAAGCAAATTAATACAATAAATAGATGTATTAATAATAGAAGGTGATAAATTAAGGGTTAATTTTATAGTTTATAAGAAGAATTTAAATTTTAGGAGTAACTAATGAAGAAATTAATAGCATTTATTATCATAGTCATACTATGTATTATGACTTATGGTCCAATTAAGACTCATATTATGAAAAAATATTTTTATCCGGAAAAGTATAATAATTATGTAGTAGAGTATAGTGAAAAATTTGATATGGATCCAATGTTCGTTAGAGCAATAATAAAAACTGAAAGTGGTTTTAATCCTAATGCAGAATCTAATGTTGGTGCTATGGGGCTTATGCAAATAACTGCTTCTACAGGAGAATTTATAGCAAAAAATTTAGGAATAACAAATTTTACTCCATCTATGCTTTATAATCCTCAAATAAATATTGAGTTTGGATGTTGGTATTTAGAATACCTAAGCAAACAATTTAGTAATAATGAGGAATTAGTTGCAGCAGCGTATAATGCGGGAGGAGCTAAAGTGGCTAGTTGGCTTAATAATTCAGCTTATTCTTCTGATGGAGTAACTTTAAATAGTATACCTTATACAGAAACTGCTAATTATGTTCAAAAAGTTCAAAAATATGCGAATACATACAAAAAACTATATTCTTAAATTTAGTTAATTAAGTTATGAAGGCTGTCTTAAAAATTGAATTTTATTTTAAAGACAGTCTTTTTTCTATATTTAGAAAATTTTTAATCATAATTAGGGTAAAAAAATATAAAGTTTACATAAAATATTTCCAAAAAATTACAATTATGATATATTAATATTATTAAATTGATAATTTGGAGGTTTTTTATGGAAGAAATAAAAGAAGCTTTTAAAAAAAATAAAGAAACTATTTATATACTAATATTAATTGTAGTTACTATGATACTAAATTTTAGAAATTTTATATCAAAGGGTCAAAGTAGTATATTTAGTTTTGTTATAAGTATTCTTTATGTAGTTCTATGGTTTTATATTATACAAAAAACAAAGAAAAATTTCTTATTTTTTGAATATAGCACTTTTTTTTGGATTATAACTACTTTAGTTTCTATAAGTTATTATTTTATTTATTCAATAGGGTATTCAGGAGAATACTTTGCTCCAGCAGCATTAATTTTTATATCAGAAATATATCCAATCGGGGACTTTTTGTTTCCATATAGTATTTATAAAATATATGCAATTATGATTATATCAATTTTCTTCTTTTTAGTTAGTTATTTAAAATTTAAAGAAATTGAATCAACGGAGGAAAAAGATGAATTAATAAAGGAGCCTTAATTCAAGGTAAAGTAAAAATTTAATCTGAATTTTAGTATAAGTTATCTATTAGAAAAATGAAGTTTAGGAGAGAATAATGAATTTAAAAAATATTATTTTGAATTATAAACCTTTTAATGAACAAGAAGAGGCAGATAAAAATTTGATACTAGAAGCTCTGGATAAATTTTCGGATTTATTAAGTAGAGAAAATAATATAGCACATTTTACTAGTTCTACATTTGTAGTAAATAAAAATAGGGATAAGGTACTTATGGTTTATCATAATATATATGATAGTTGGAGTTGGATAGGTGGACACTGTGATGGAGATGGTGATTTTAAAAGGGTAGCTATTAAAGAACTAGAGGAGGAAACAGGTGTAAAAGATATAGAATTTGTAAATGAGGAAATTTTCGCTTTAGATGTTTTACCAGTAAAGTCACATATAAAAAGAGGGAAATTTATATCAAGCCATTTACATTTGTCGGTAGCTTATGTTGTGGAAGCAAGTGAAAAGGAAGATTTAAGAGTAAAATTAGATGAAAATAGCGCTGTTAAGTGGATTGATATTAATAAATTATTGAACTTTACTGAAAAAGAACCACATATGCAAGTTGTATATAGTAAACTAATAAAGAAATTAAATAATATGAAGTAAATATAAAAAGACTATTTTAGGCAAAGCTTTATTCACCTAAGATAGTCTTATTTTCTCATAGATAGTATTTTTTTAAGAATTTTCTTTGCTTAAAGGTTCACTATATTTTGAAATCACAGAACCAGTAGTAGCATTTATATCAACATAATATTTTGTATTGTCCTTTGTTATAGTTGAATCATATTGAGGAGTGATTCCTACTATATTATAAGTTAATTCATTAATTGTACCATCAGGAACTTCTTTGTTTAAAATTTCTACAGCTTTTGATGCAGGTATAAAATTAGCTCCATTTGTAGTAGAACTAGTTGGCGTGATATCAAGATCTACATTTGGCTTTTTATCATCATTTTTAAAGCTTATTATATCACCATTAGTAGCATTCACAACTGCACTATAAGTATCATTAAGAGTATCTACCTTAACATCATATTGCTTTTTCTCTTGGTCGAATGTTAATGATGTTACTATTCCACCCTTAGCTTTATTTTCTACTATAGTTCTTACATCAGTAGGGCTAACCCCATCATTATTACTAGAATATAAGGGATTTACTGAATTTGAGCTAGCTGCTGGAGTGCTTTTAGAAGTGAATGATACTCCTATAAATATTAAATCACAAACTATTAATATTCCAGTTAGTGCTAGAAATACTTTTTTTATCATTAGATTGCCTCCAAGTTATTATATTTTAATCAACAAATACTATTTTAACAAAAGTTAAGAAAAAAATCACTTTTATTGTTAGAAAAAATATAGTAATTTAAATAAATGAAAATATTCTTAAGAAAAATATTAAGTGATAATTGAAAATAAGCTATAATATAAATGAAAGCTTAATTCAGATAGAGCTAAAACTTTATCTGAATTTTAGTGAAAATTATCTAGGAATATGTGGCCGTTAAATGTATCTTATAGAGCATTTATAGACGCTAGGTGCAAGATAAAATAAAAATATTAATAAACTAAGGAGAAAATTATGAAGTTAAATAACAATACAATTTTAATTACTGGAGGATCTAAAGGAATAGGGTTAGAACTAGCAAAAAGATTTTTGAATTTAGATAACAATGTTATAATTTGTGCAAGAGGAGAACAAGACTTAATAAATATAAAAGAAAAATATCCTAAAATAGATGTAATAAAATGTGATGTAAGTAATAAAGATGAACGTAATAATATGATAGATATAATAAAGAAGAACTATGGAAATTTAAATATACTTATAAATAATGCAGGAATACAAAGAGATGTTAACTTTAATACAGATGATGAAATAAGAATGGATGAAATAGCAATAAATTTAGAAGCACCTATACATTTAATAAAAGATTTATTGCCAATAATTAAGAATAATGAAAATCCAGCAATACTTAATGTAAGTTCTGGATTAGCATTTACACCTTTAGCAAATGTACCTATATATTGTGCTACAAAGGCAGCAATGCATTCTCTTACTATGTCTTTAAGATATCAACTTAAAGATAAGGTTGAAGTTATAGAAATTATTCCACCAGCAGTTGATACTAATTTAAATGAAGAGGGAAGAAAGAAGAGATTTGATGAAACAGGATTTACATTTGATTTAAAAGTTGATAAATATGTAGATGAAGTTATGGAAGGATTAGCTAAGGAAAGCTTAGAAATTGGTTTTGGTGGAAATATTGAAAGAGTAAATGAATCTACAAAAAATGATTTAGATAAATTATTTACAATAATGAATAAATAATTTGAAAGCAAGGATTAAATAAGTAATAAGGGAAAGACGTCACTTTAGTGATAGAGATTTACTATAATAATATTGAATAAACTTAATTAAAATAGTAAAATTTGGTATAAGGATAGGGTATAAATAGGTAACTGTATCTGTTTGTCCTAGGCTTATAGAAGATGGGAATATTACAGATACTAGTTCACAAATAAAATTTATTTAAGGGGCAAGGGTTTTATGGGAGAATCTGTAAATGAGAAATTAGAATTTCTATTAGAAGAAAATATATTAGTATGTATTTCGGCTATTAGTATACTATTGTCAATATTTTTTAATGTTTATTTTACATTATGGGGAGGAATTTTTCTATATATTATTGATAATATATTAAAGCGTAGTTTAATGAAGAGTAAGAAAAAAAACAAGCTAGAAAATGGTCAATGTAAGATTATAGATTTTGATTTTATAGAGAAGAAAATTAAATAAAATACTATGTTTAAATTAAAGCATTTATGATAAAATAAAAGAGAATATTAGATTTATTATTCTATGGAGGGTTTTATGAAGGATGAATTAATACATGAAAACTTTTTAACTTTGGAATCTAGTATATTAAGTTCCATAGAAAAAATGTTACTCAAGATTAATAATATAGTAATCAATAATTTTGAAGAAGATTTAGAGAATTTTAAAGAATTAAACGAAGAGCTTATAAAGCTAAAGGAAGGTATCTTAACAGCTAATGAGCCTTATGGTATAGATAATTGTAGTAGATTAATAAAGGGTGTTTTTTATCAGGTTAAAGAATGGATTGTTATAACTGTAAATATAATAAGAGACTTAGAAGATAAAAATTATGATAATTTAAAAGAGCATTATGGTGATTTTGTATAATATTAAAGAGGCTATCTCAAAGTGTATATTTGGGATAGTCTTTTTTATGTTAATTAAACTTATAGAATATTGAAGTATTTCAGCTATTAGTTGTAATATAAGGCAAACCTTATAAAGTTATTAAAGCTTTAGTTATTATGGTAAAATAAGAATTAGCTTAGATTTAAAATTAATTCAATGGTGAAACTTTTAATTCTTACATGGATATAGAAGCTTTAATTTTATTGAATGAAGAATAAATAAGTGAATTATTAGGACAAAGGAGAAGTTTTAATGGAAAAAATTATGTTAAATAAAGAAGAGTTTGATTTAGTTGGGTTTATCTATAGTTATATAAAGGATATAAATAAGTTTCTATTAGATAGAAGGGGAAAAAGAGAAAAGATATACTTAGTGGATAAGGATAGAGAATTCAGTAGTTTAGAAGATGAAATGATACAAGAATTATTAGGTAAGGATGTAATGATATATTTACCTGTGACAACAGCAGTATATGATGAAATGACTATGCTAAATGGAGATGAAGTTGATTTAAATGAAGGCTTAGGAGCTGAATACATAGAAGGGCTTTGTTACGTTCCTAGTTCTGGAAGATTAATTGATATAGGAGATTTAAAGGTATCAATTAATACAAGAGTAGGTTTATTATTGGATATTAGAAAAGGAATAATTACATTTAAGTTAGTTCAAGGAAGAGTAGATAGAGATTTTAATCTTCAAGAATTTAATGAAATTCAGAATTTTGGAATTGTGGGTATAGAGATAAAAAAATATTTAAATTATTATGTAACGAAAAAGGAATAAAGTAAATTAATTTTAAATAAATTATTAAAATAGTCATTTATTAAAGATAAAAGTATATAATTAATAAAAAAATAATTAAAAGGTTATTATTTTGTTATTAATTAGAAAGCTATATGAAATTAATATACTATAATATATTGATTAGAATAAAAAGGGAAAAATACTTTAAGGGAAACTAAGGATGATTTAGGGGATTATCTTACAGTAGTAAAATATACGACTTATAGACCTAGAGCTTCATTGAGAAGCTAATAAAAGTATTTAGGGGGATAAAATGATTAGTAAAAATTTAAAAAAGAAGTTAGTTGTTTTAGGAGTTACTTCAGCTTTCATTTGTACTATGGCAACATCGGTTTTTGCACAAGGTAGTCAAAAGGCAGTTAGTTTAGGAGCAAATCTTACAGAAGCTCAAAAACAACAAATGTTAAATGAATTCAATATTAATAAAAATGAAGCAAAGATTATAGAAATAACCAATGATGATATAAGAATTCAGTTAGGAATGGATAGAAGTAAACCAGTACCAGCAAGTAGTAAATCTATTTCTAGTTCTTATGTTGAAGTTTTAGATAAGGGGGGTATTAGAGTTAAAGCAAATAATTTAACTGAGGTTACTCCTACTATGTTAATGAATGCATTACTTACATCTGGTGTAACAGATGCAAATGTAATTGCTTCTGCGCCTTATCCTGTAACGGGAACAGCAGCTCTTGCAGGAATACTGAAGGGCTTTGAAGATGCTACTGGGGAAGAATTATCATTGAATCAAAAAGAAGCAGCTAGAGATGAAATTAAAGTTACAACTGATTTAGGGAATAATGTTACTAAAGAAGATGGAACTAAACTTGATAAAGATGAGGCAGCTGTAATAATAAATGATATAAAAACGCAAGTAATTAAGGATTCACCTAAAAATGATATTGATATTGAAAATATAGTAATAAATATTACTAATAATTATGGTGTTGAATTACCTAAAAAGGAAAGAGCTCAAGTTGTAAAACTTATGTCAGATATAAATAAGTTAGATTATAATTATAATGATATGAAAGAATCCTTAAATCAAATGAATAAAAATTTAAAAGAAACTTTAAAGGAAATGGGAAAAGAGATAAAGGAAAGTGGAATATTTGAAAAGCTATGGAGCAAAATAAAAGAGTTCTTCTCTTGGATAGGTGATTTATTTAAAGGTGATAAATCTTCTAATACAAATAGTGATATTCAATATGACAGCAATGGAAATATAAAGGAAGATCAAGTAACAGATACAGCAACAGAGCAAATAATGGATGAAACTAATAAGGAAGAGACAACGCCTTCAAAAGAAAATACAAATGAAAGTAAAGACAAAGAAAATAATACTCAAGAAAAGGTAGAAAATCAAGAGGAGAATAATGCTAATATTACAGAGGATGAAGGGCAAAAAGAGCAATCAATTAATGCTGACGCACCAACATCAAATGAAAATAGCGCTGTAACTCAATAAATTGTAAAAAATAGGAGTACATCTAAATGGAATTTATTCTTTTTAGGTGTGCTTTTTTAATTTAATTTACAAATAATAAAATGTATGGGAACAAAAGTTCGCTTTTGAAATGAAAATATGGTATAATTTCTTATAAAATAAAACAAAATCTAGAAAAAAGTTATTTAGGTAATAATAAGTTTTGTTAGATATTTAGAACAGTTTATTATTATATTGAGTAACTATAAGACAAAGAAATAAAAGAAAGGAAATCATATGTTAGGACCGACACATAGACTAGGTGGGATAGCAGCAGGGGCATTAGTTACCGTAGCTATAGAAAAAGTATTAAATATTCCAATACAAGATCCAATTTTATTCGTAAGTGTCACTATGGCAGGAGGAGCAATAGGGAGTTTAATACCAGATATAGATTCACCAAGTAGTACATTAGGAAGACGAGTAAAACCAGTTTCAAAAGCTATAGCAGGAACTTTTGGCCATAGAGGAGGAACCCATACCCTATTAGCTTGGGTTTTATTCAGTATATTTACCATTTTTTTAGGAA
Organism: Clostridium massiliamazoniense; assembly: GCF_001403635.1. Taxonomy (GTDB): domain Bacteria; phylum Bacillota; class Clostridia; order Clostridiales; family Clostridiaceae; genus Sarcina; species Sarcina massiliamazoniense. Next base: position 143,803 of record NZ_LN879467.1, on the reverse strand, counting down.
GTGAATTAGAAAGATATTTAGGAGTAGGTGGTGGACTGAAAAAGATTTTAGTATTTGCCATAATAAATTCCTTTATAATGACATCATCAGTTCTTTTTCTATTAAATAGTATGCCTATAAAGCATGGAAAGAAAGAAGTTAAAAAGTATAAACTATACATTATTTTAGCTATTATAATAATAACGTTATATTTAACTAAAGAATATGATATGGATATGTTAGGTTATATTCAAGTATATTTATTAGGAGTAAACATTGGTTATTTAAGCCATATAGTTTTAGATATGATAACTAGAGAAGGGGTTCCTTTATTTAGACCACTATTTAAGTTTAAAGTTAGCTTAAGTCCATTCAAAACAGGTTCAGGTATAGAATGGGTTGTTAAAGTTTGTAGTCTTATAGTTATTGCTATAAGTTTAATTAATGTATTAAGTTGTAAATAAAGTGAGGTTGTTTTATACAACCTTATTTTTTTACAAAACTTTTAATAAACTATTGACTATAACCTAAGGTAATAGATTATAGTATATTCCATAAAGATTATTTATTAATAATCTTTATTGGAAATTATAACTATTTAAATTTATACAAAGGAGAAAAAAATGGATAAGAAATCATCTAAAGTATTGCTTATAATGTTCTTAGCTGGTATATTTATGGGATCCTTAGATACTGCTATAATTTCACCAGCACGTACTGTAATGGGAAATACCTTACATATTTCTGCAGATGCTAGTATATGGATAATAACATTATATTCTTTAATTTATGCTGTATCTATGCCTATAATAGGTAAACTAGCAGATAGAAATGGTTTAAAATTAATGTTTACAATTAGTGTGTTGATATTTGGAGTAGGATCATTCCTATGTGGAATATCAAATTACTATTCAAGTTATGAATTTTTATTAATTGCTAGAGTAATAGAAGCTATAGGAGCTGGAGGAGTACTTCCAATAGCTACTGCATTTATAGGAGATAGTTTCCCGCCAGAAAAAAGAGGAGCTGCTCTTGGAATGGTTGGTGGAATAAATGGAATAGCCACTCTTATAGGACCATCATTAGGATCATTTATTTTAGATACTTGGGGTGCTGATAGATGGGGAATATTATTCTTTATAAATCTTCCAATATGTTTAATTGTTTTAATTGCTTTAATTAGAATAAAAATACCTAAAGTTGAAAGAATAAAGAAAAAAATGGACCTTGCTGGAAGTGTAGTATCAGGATTATTTATTATATCTCTTATGTTATTTATAACAAACTTAAATTTTGTAAAACTAGGGGAGAGTTTTAAGTCAATAGGATGTTATCCTTACTTAATAGCAGCAATAATATTATTACCTATACTTATATTTGTTGAATCTAAGGCTGAGGATCCAATAATAAACCTTAAATATTTTAAAAATAGACAAATGGTTGCTGTGTTTATTATAGCATTTTTAGTAGGAGCAAGCCTTATGGTAGTTGTATTCTTACCTCAATTCTGTAGTAATGTTTTAAAATTAAAATTAGGTTCAGGAGGATATTTCGTAACTTTAATGGCTTTATTCTCTGGATTTGCAGCTCCTTTTGGTGGAAGACTTATAGACAAAATGTCAGCTAAAATAGTTTTATTATTTGGATTTATTTGTTCATTAATAGGATTATTAACATTAGCATTTATTGTAACATCAACATTAAGTATGACTGCATTAATAATAGGATTAGCATTCCTTGGATTAGGAGTAGGGTTTACAATGGGAACACCTCTTAACTATGTAGTTCAAAGTTCTGTACCTAAGGATGAAATAGGATCAGCACAATCAACATTATCACTTATAAGATCTTTAGGAATAGCTTTATCACCAAATCTTTTAGTTGGATTTATAGTTGAAGCAGGAACAAAGGTGCCAGGAAAAATAATGCCATTACTTCCTAAAGCTCATGGAATGGCTTTATCTATGAATGCTGGTGCAGGAAGTTCATCAATGGTAAATGCATTCCAAAATGCCAATGTTACAACTATATTCCCTATAATGAAAAATTTCGTAAGTAAACAATTTACAACTATGGCACCAAAAATAGAAGCTGGAGTAAAGGGAAAATTACCACCTAATGTATCACCAGCAGATGCTGTAGAACAAATGAAAAACACTTATTTATTAGAGTTAGATAAAGTAAAGAATACAATAGAAAGTACTTACCAACATGTTATGAACCAAGGTTTTGAGAAGATGTTTATAACATTAGCAGTAATAGCAGCTATAGCAATTGTAGTAACTTTATTTATACCTAATAAATTAAAAAAAGTAGCATAAAGATTATTTGAAAAAGAGGATGTATCGAATTACAGATACATCCTCTCTGATTTTTATCTAGCTATATAGGTTCATCATTTGTGACCACTCACTTACGTAAAGAAGCTCTAATATTTTTTCTACAACAGTTTCTAAAATAAAGAGCTTCTAGTACTAGTTCAATGGTCACAGCATTTTGTACCTATATAGCTATCTCAGCAGATGAAGAAATAATATAAATTAAGGTGCTGATTTAACAAAGCTCCTTTTTATCATTTAGATAATTATATTTATATGTTCTCTTTTTTTTATGGTAAAATCTATGATATAATTTTGAATGTTATTTTTATTAATGGGGGGGATTAGTTTGAATAAAAATCAAGATGTAAAGAAATTAGTGAAGTTAGCTATGGTAGCAGGAATATATGCTGCATTAACTATAGGATTAGCACCTATTAGTTATTTAAATGTTCAATTTAGGATATCAGAGATACTAGTATTATTAGTATTTATGAATTCCTCTTACACATGGGCTTTAACAGTGGGATGCTTTATTGCTAATATGTTAGGTCCAAATGGCATTGGGGATGTTATATTTGGAACCTTAGCTACATTTATAAGCTGTCTAGCAATAATACAAACAAAAAAATATTTAAAGGATAGTAAGTATTCATTAATAGTATCATCAATATGGCCAAGTATAATAAATGGGTTAATAATAGGATTAATGCTTAATAACTTTTATAATCTACCTTTAGTGTTATCAATTTTAGAAGTTATGATGGGAGAATTTGTAGTTGTAACCATTATAGGCGTTCCATTTTTCTCCCTATTCAAAAAGAAATTAATCAATTTATTATAATTATATGTTTATTTTGAGATACATAAATTAAAATAACTTAGAATTTTGAACTTGCTTATATTTAACTTAGAAAAGATTAAAATTAAACTATTAGTGATTAATAAAAAAACTTATAAGAAACTTGATAATTCTTTGAAATAGAAATTATTAGGTTTCTTTTTATATTTATTGTCAGAATATATTCGTATTAGAAATACTCTTAAAAGAGTATTAAATTAAAAATAAAAAAGAAAAACTATCTAAATAAGTAAATAGAGGTCTTTTACTTGTTTTTCATCAAGTTCGATAAAAAATATACAAAGATGACTTAAATACTATTGATGTTATATAATTGTTGTATACTATTTAATATTCAATTTGAAAGGATTTAATATGATTTTAGATAGAATAAAAGATTACTCAAGGGTAATATTAAAAGATGATAATTCAGGACATGATCATTATCATGCAGAAAGAGTTAGTAAAATAGCTAATAAAGAAAATGAAAAAACTCGCTATAAAAAGGCATGAATTTTTAGAACTTTATTTAGAATGGAATGGATTAAAGTAGGATAAAGATAAGGAGAAATACCAATGAAGATATTATATTATGATTGCTTTTCAGGAATAAGTGGAGATATGAATTTAGGAGCTTTAGTTGATTTAGGTGTTCCTTTTTCTTATCTAGTTAAAGAGCTAGACAAATTAGGATTAAATGATGAATTTGATATAAGCTGTGAAAGGTCTATTAAAAATGGTATAAGTGGGACGAAGGTTACAGTTAATGATTTAAATTTTCATAATCACGGTCATAATCACAATCATAGTTATAATCATGTACATGGAAGAACATACAAGGATATTGTAACTATAATAAAAGATTCAAAGATTAGTGAAAAAGCTAAGGATATGGCATTGCATATTTTTGAGGAAATTGCTATAGCTGAAGCAAAAATACATAACCAAGCTATAAGTGAAGTGCATTTTCACGAAGTTGGAGCTATTGATTCTATAATTGATATAGTTGGAGCAGCTATTGCTATTTCATATATAAATCCTGATGTAGTTAAGTGTTCTACCATAGAAATTGGCTATGGTATGGTTAATTCAGCCCATGGAATGTTACCAATACCAGCTCCAGCAACGGCAGAAATTTTAAAGAATATTCCTATAAGAGCTGAGAATGTTCCTTTTGAAGCAACAACACCAACAGGGGCTGCTATTATTAAAGGAACCTCTTCAACTTTTACTGATAAAAAGAATTTTAAAATATTAAAAATAGGTTATGGTATAGGTCAAAAGGATAATAAAATTATGGCTAATGCTTTAAGAGTATTTTTAGGAGAATTAGAAAATAATAAAAGAAATGAAGAAGATAAAGAATTAATTTTAGAATGTAATATAGATGATATGAGAGGAGAAGAATTTGAACTTTTAATGGAAAGACTTTTAAAAGCTAAGGCTTTAGATGTTTTTTACACTAATATATTAATGAAAAAACAACGTCCAGCAATAAAACTTTCTGTTATATGTAATTATGAAAATAAAGATATATTAAAAAATATAATATTTAATAACTCATCAACTATAGGAATTAGAGAAATAGGAATAGATAGAACTAAATTAGAAAGAGAAATAATAGAAATAAAATCTAAGTATGGCTTTGTTCCACTTAAGCTTTCAAAATACAATGGACATATAATAAGAGTAAAACCAGAGTATGATTATTGTAAAGCTATTGCCATAGAAAACAATTTATCGTTAAATGAAGTATATAATAACATATTATACACATATGAAAAAATTAAGAATGAAAACAGAGGAATTTAAATATGAATAAATTGAATGAATTAAGAGCATATATAAAAAATTTAGGTAAGGTAGCTGTTGCTTTTTCAGGAGGGGTAGACAGTACATTTTTACTTAATGTTTGTAAAGAAGTATTAGGTGATAATGCAGTTGCTATAACAATAGTATCACCTTATATACCAGAGTGGGAAATAAACGAAGCTAAGGAATTAACTAAGAACTTAAATTGTACTCATCATTTTATCAAAATAGATGAAGTGCCTGAAAATATAAAATTTAATCCAGCAAATAAGTGTTATTTATGTAAAAGAAATTTATTTGAGAAAATTTTAAATGAAAGTAAAGCATTAGGTATAGACTATGTAATTGATGGAACTAATATAGATGATACAAAAGATTATAGACCTGGACTAAAAGCTCTTTCTGAACTTAATATTAAAAGCCCATTAAAGGAATTAAATATAACAAAGGATGAAATTAGAAAATACTCAAAGGAATTAGGATTAAAAACCTGGGATAAACCAGCGTACGCATGTCTTTTAACAAGAATGGAAGTTGGTACAGAAATAACTAAGGAAAAAATAGATAGAATAGAAAAAGGTGAAGAATATTTACATAGTAAAGGCTTTAAAGCAGTTAGAGTTCGTGTTCACGGAGATTTAGCTAGAATAGAGGTTAATCCAGAGTTAATGGATGATATATTAAATAAAACTTTATTAGAAGAAATATCTAAAGCATTTAAGTCCTTTGGATTTAAGTTTGTAACTTTAGATATGGAAGGATATAAAACAGGAAGTTTAAATGTAAAGGAGTAGTATAATGGATAAAAAAAGCCTAGAAGAACTTATGAAAAAGGTTAAGAGTGATGAAATTAAAATAGAAGATGCTGTTGAAAAAATTTCAGCATTAGACATTACAGAACTTGGTTTTGCTAACATAGATAATCATAGAGCTTTAAGAGTTGGATATCCAGAGGTTATATATTGTGAAGGAAAAACTAATGAACATGCAATTGAAATTATAAAAGCTATGTTAAGTAGATGTGATTCAAATATATTAGGAACTAGAGCTAATAAAGATATTTATGATGAAATAGTTAAAATAGAACCTAGAACTAAATATAATGAGACATCAAGAACTCTATGGATAAAAAGAGATGATGAGAAAATAACAGAAAGTTATATAGCTGTAGTAACAGCAGGAACATCAGATATTCCAGTAGCAGAGGAAGCAGCTATAACTTGTGAGGTTTTTGGAAATAAAGTTGAAAGAGTTTATGATGTAGGAGTAGCTGGTATACATAGATTATTTAATAGATTAGATGTAATAAGAGGGGCTAAAGTTGTTATAGTAATAGCTGGTATGGAAGGTGCACTTGCAAGTGTTGTAGGAGGTCTTATTGATAAACCTTTAATTGCAGTACCAACAAGTGTAGGTTATGGTACTAATTTTAATGGTCTAACAGCTCTTTTAACAATGTTAAATAGTTGTGCTAGTGGTATAACTGTTGTAAATATAGATAATGGTTTTGGAGCAGGATATAGCGCTAGTATGATAAATAAGCTTTAAGTTATATTCAGCTTATAGAAGATTTAGTCATGAGATAAAAATTAAAATAAATTAAATGAGATAATTGTGGTATAATCTTAAAGAGAAATCTTAAAAATTTCAAATACTAAAGAAAAGTTAAGGAGAAAGATTAATGAAAAAACTACAAGTTCCTTATCATAAAGGACTAATTGATATTGAAATTCCTGAAAAGAATCTAATTGGAGTTTTAGAATCTAAAGCAGATGAATTTAAAGTAACAGAAACACAAGAAGAAATAGTAGAAAGAGCATTAGATAATCCTATAGGAAGCAAAACTCTTGAAGAGTTAGTTGAAGGGAAAAAGAATATGGTTCTTATAACAAGTGACCATACAAGACCAGTTCCAAGTAAGGTAACTCTACCTATATTACTTAGAAGAATTAGAAAAGTTAACCCTACTATAGATATAACAATATTAATAGCAACAGGATTCCACAGACCTACAACTAGGGAAGAAATGATTGATAAATTTGGAATTGAAATAGTAGAAAATGAAAAAATAGTGAACCATATTTCTACAGATGATAGTATGATGGTTAACTTAGGAACTTTACCTTCAGGTGGAGATTTAATAATAAATAAAATTGCTGTTGAAACAGAATTATTAATTTCAGAAGGATTTATAGAATCACACTTTTTTGCAGGATTTTCAGGGGGAAGAAAGAGTGTACTTCCTGGAGTAGCATCAGCCAAAACTATAATGGCTAATCATTGCGGTGAATTTATAGCAAGTCCTAATGCAAGAACAGGTGTTCTTATTAACAACCCTATTCATAAAGATATGCTTTATGCAGCAGAAAAATCAAAACTTGCTTTCATATTAAATGTTGTTATAGATAGTGAAAAGAAAGTTATAAATGCTTTTGCTGGAGATAGTGCGAAGGCTCATTTAACAGGTTGTGAATTTGTTATGAGTTTAGCTAAAGTAGAAAAAACACCATCTGATATAGTTGTATCTACAAATGGAGGATATCCTTTAGACCAAAATATTTATCAAGCAGTTAAGGGAATGACAGCAGCAGAGGCAAATTGTAAAGAAGATGGTGTAATAATAATGGTAGCTGCATGTAATGATGGTCATGGTGGACAATCTTTTTATGATAATGTAGCTGGTGCTGAAAGTCCAAAGGCACTTTTAGATAAAATAGCAAAAGTACCAAGAAATGAAACTGTACCAGATCAATGGGAATTCCAAATACTTGCTAGAATTCTAGATAAGTTTACTGTAATTATGGTTACTGATATGTGTGATCCAGAAATGATAAAAAATATGCATATGCAACATGCATTTACATTTGAAGAGGCTTTAAAGAAGGCTTTTGAAATAAAAGGTGAAGATGCAACTGTAACTGTTATACCTGATGGTGTATCTGTTATAGTAAGATAATGAAAAAGTTTAGCAATTTTCTATTAAAGAGAGAGATTATGAAAGATAATTATTATGAAGTAAAAATGGGCTGAGAATTCAGCCCATTTTTTTAATAGTTATTTTTTAGTCTAATAATATGTATACTGTCAAACATTGAATATAACACTATAGCTAATAAAATCAAAATAATAATCATTAATATATTAGAAATTACTTTTCTTGATTTTTCAGATATATTAAACTTATTTAAAGATAAGTTTATTCCTATTACTATTATGAATAATATTGAACAAATAGATGTAATGTAACTAGCATTTATTAATGACATTATGAATATTATTCCGAATAATACCAGAGCTAGCATAAATACACCTTTAGGATTTTTTAATGAATTCATAGTAATTGAACCTTTCCGTTTTTTATATTGTACAATATAATTCTAATATCTTTATAGTTTTTTAGCAAATAGAATTAATAAAAAACTCTATCATAGGCGAACTATAAGCCATGATAGAGTTTTTATTGATTGTTTTTTTATTAAACGATTCTTCTAGCAGCTACTATTCCGCCCCAGTTCCAAGAAGATATGTCAACACATTGTCCAGGTTGAGGAGCTTGTATATATTGATGATTTCCTATATACATAACAACGTGATCAGGTGCTTCAGGATTACCAAAGAATAATAAATCACCAGGTTGTAAGTCATTTAATGATACAGGAGTACCAGCATCTATTTGTTGATAAGTTGTACGTCCTATATTATATCCAAAATGTCTGTAAACATATGATGTTAACCCACTGCAATCAAAAGCATTAGGACCTGTTGCACCCCAAACATAAGGTCTTCCTAAGAATTGTTCTGCATATTTAACAATTGCTTGTTGTAATTGTGCAGTAGATTCATTGTTGTTAGAAGATACATTTTGTTGTTTTTTAGGAGCAACATTTTTATTGCTATTGCTTGAATTATTAGTATTTACAACATGTTCACTTTTTTTGTTATTATTAATGTTACTGTTGTTATTTGCAACATGAGTATTTTCATTATTATGAATGTTTACAACATGATTTCTGTTATTGTTGTTAGTAGTATTATTATCTATTTTATGATTATTTCCACTGCTAGTGTTCACAGTATTATTATTATTATTGCTGTTGTTGTTATTTACAACATGAGTATTTTCATTATTGTTCTCTTTGCTATTATTACTGTTAGTATTGTTATTATTAGTACTTACTTTATTGTTTTCTTTATGATTCACTGATTCACTAGAATTATTATGTGATTTAGCAATAGTAGAAGTTGAATTTTTCTTAGAAGTAGTATTTACATTGTTATTACTATTGTTATTATTTTCAGTTATATTATCATTTTTGCTTGTGCCATTATTCTTAGTTGTATTATTTGTGTTTTTAACCACGTTATTGTTATTTTCTTTAGTATTTTGATCATCAGTATTTACTGTAACGTGATCTTTTGAAGTTTTATTAGTATCTGCATTAGTAATAGTTTTAGTCTTTTCTGTGTTTATGCTAGTGCTATTTATTGTACTTATTTTTACTTCTGGTTTATTTTCAGTTTCTTTAACAGCTTTATTTGTATTAGTAGTTAATGAACTATTGTCTACTTTTTTATTAAGATTTTGATTTAAACTAATAAAAGAAATTAAATTTTCTTTAGGATAAAGATTTATATTTCCAACAACCTTTCCATCAGGTGTTATGTTAACTTTAGCAGTAGTGTCATTAAAACCTTTAGCTGAAATTGATAATGTGTGATTTCCTGGTTCTAAATCTTTAAGAAGAATTTCTCCCTTTGAATTAGTAGTATAAGTAGTTCCATCAATAGAAACATTTATATGAGCAATAGCTCTTGAATTTCCAGCATTTAAGAAAGTTAGTAATGCTGTTCCGTTATCAGGAGTTAATCTAACTGTAGCATCAACATTTTTATTAGCAATTACATCTAATTTTAACGTAGTAGCATTATAATTAGATGAACTTATATTTAATGTTGTTTGTCCAGGTTTTAATTTTATAAGACTAACTTCCCCTTTTGAATTAGTAGTTAAATTTTTACCATCTATAGAAACAGACTTATTAGCAAGTGGTATAGATGTATTAGTATCTATTAATTTTATAGTAGCTGTTCCAGTTTCAGAATTAGAATTATTTATCAAATGAATAACACTACTTTTTTCATTGTTTTTCTTTGCAATATTGTTATTATTGTTATGTGATACAGTTTTTACAACAGTAGTAGCGTTTTTTGTGTTCTTAGTATTATTATTGTTATTGTTATTATTAGTATTTGCTGTATTATTAATATTCTCAGAAGTAATTGAAGGCTTTACTTCTTGTACTTTATTATTTTTTACTGTAGTATTCTCTACCATAGTATTTTTTGAAGTATTAGCACTATGTTCATTTGAATAAGTTACAGTACTATTTACTGTCTTATTATTTGGCGTTGAAGTTGAAACATTTGTATTAACTGATATAGTAGTAGTATTAGAATCTTTTGCTACGTATTCTTCGAATATAAATCCAATATGACCATTTGAATTTACTTTGTACCATTGTCCTTCTTTACCTAATATTTTGAAATTATCTCCATTTTTTAAGAATCCTATTATATTAGAATTTAAAGAAGCTTTACCTCTTAAATGAACTTCACTACTTACATTGATAACATGTCCATTTTCATTTAAGGCTGTAAAGTTTGAATTTTCTCCATTAAGAATTATTTCAACATTACTTGCAGAAATAAATCCTGTAGCACCAGTTTCTTCTACTGTAACTTTATAATAATTTCCGATTTTAGATGTTATATGAAGCATCTCACCAGCTGAAAGATAACTTACTATAGAACCATTTACATTGTTTTTAAGTACTAATGAGTTGTCTCCATTTACAACAACTGCAGTAGAATCCATTTCTACTGATTGATCAGCTACTAATAATTTTTCATTTTTAGTTGAAGTTTTTGTTTTTATTGGGGATTTTATAATTGAACTACTTGCTCCAGTGCTAGCACCTGAGATTATAGCTCCTGCAAGAACCAATCCTGCTATTTTATTTTTATTCATTTGCTTTCCTCCGATGTCATAATATACTATAATTAAAATTATAACTTAAATAAATTTCTATATTCAAATCGATTTTTTTTATTAATAGTCAATAAAATAGAAAAAATAAAAGGATAATATTAATATAATGGAATTATTTATGATAAATTGTTAATTAAATAAAAGAATTTATAAATGTTAAAAAATAAAGACAGAATTATTACTAGTTTATTAAGAAAACTTCTTTAAAGAACTTTTTTGTTAAAAAGGGCGTATTATTTAAAATAATTTAACTAATTGTCTATACGGAATTCTAAAATATTACTTATTATATAAGTGTGGAAAGAATTTGACTAAAAGGAGTAACAGCTATGGATAAAAAAGTTATTAACAAAAAAGAGGAATTAAGATTTGAATTAGCTAGAGAGGCTTGTAAATTAATAAAAGAAAGAGAAGAGTTATTAACTTCAATAATAGAAAATACAATAGTAGATATTAACGTTACTGAAACAGGAGACATTTTCTTAGAAGATGAATTTTTTGGGGATAAAATCTACAAATTAGAAAATATATCAGAAATAGATAATAGTAGAGTAAATGGGGATACTTTAAAATTAATATTAGATGAAAGAGAAAATATAGAACTTTATTATGGAAGAATGCCTATTAATAGTTGGATTGAAAAGATAGGGTATAACCATTATGCAGAAAAGAGAACAGAGGAAATATATAATTTATTAAAGGGAATAGAAAATAAAGTTAAAAACGAAGCAGTTTAAATATAAACTAGAACCTATATGGTAGATACTATAAAAAGAGTCTACACATAGGTTCTTTTTTATTTAATGTATAAAATTATTATTTAAAAGGAAAATTAAAACCATAAATATATAATTTTTCATATAGAGGAGGAAATATGTTTACAAGAAATAAATTTTTCTATAAATTGATAGCATATGCTTCTATATTAATGATATTAATTACTTACATAGTTATAGCTAAACGAAATTATAGTAATGAAATAAAAAATCAACAAATCGTAGCACATGCCATGGGAGCTGTAAATAAAACGGCATATACAAATAGTTTAGAGGCTTTTCAAGAAAATTATAATAAAGGGATTAGAATCTTTGAGGTTGATTTGGTTATGACATCTGATAAACATTTGGTATTAAGGCATTATTGGAACAAAAATGAGCTTAATAAGGGAAATTTAAATGATAAATTAACTTTAAAGGAATTCAAAAATTCAAAGATTTTGAATAAATACACTTCCATAGATTTTGATTTATTATTAGATTTATTAGAACAAAATAAAGATGTATTTTTTATTTTAGATATTAAAGAACCTAATAAAAAGGAAATTAAAGAAAGTTTTAGCTACATAGATAAAAAATTAAAGCTAAGAAATAAAGAAATAATAAATAGAATAATACCTCAAGTTCTAAGTGAAGAAATGTACTATGATTTAAAGGAAATAAGAGATTTTCCTATAGTTTTTTATGGTTTATATACTACTAATGTTTCAAAAGAAAAAGAAAAAATTATAAAATTTATAAAAAAGGAAAATATATTTGCAGTATCTATGTGGGGATATGATTTTGATGATGAATTTATAAGAAAAGTAAAAGATATGGATGCTAATGTATATGTTCATACTATAAATGCTAAAGAAGAGGCTATAAATTTTATTAAAAGAGGAGCCGATGGCATATATACAGATTATTTAAATATAGAGGATATAAGCTAAGACTTAATCTTAGATAGAATTCTTATTTTAGATAAACTTTAGTGGAAGTTATCTAGTAATATATATCTATTTATCTTTAGTTTATAGAATCTTGAAGTATTATAAAGACTAGGATTAGATAAATAACACTCTAAATACTTAATTTTAGTATTTAGAGTGTATTTAACTATTTAGATTGGAAAATATTTTGATTTTTACTTATAAGGTTATTGAGATTGGTATAATCATTATTTATAGTAGTTTTTTGTTGTTTTATTGCATTCATATTTGGATTTGGTGAGTCAATCATTTTAATATAAGCTTTTATATCATTTATATATGTTGTATTTGCAGAAATAAGATTATTTACAAAGTCAGTTATAGATGAAATTTCAGCAGGGGTTAAATATTGTGCATAGTTCTCTAAATTACTTTTTAAACTTGCAGCTGCATTTAAAGAGTCTGGATATATATTAATTTCACTACTAGGATAATCCATTGCTAAACCGACATTTTGGTTATATCTTTGTAAATCACTTAAAACAGTATTTTCTTTGCTGAAAAATTCATCTTTTTTTGTTGTTGTAGCTTGAGCTGCTTGAGCAGCTTTTTGTTGTTGCTGTGCTGCTGCTATTGCTTGTTGCTTAGCTAAAGCTCTCTGTGATAGATATATACGCACTGCACCTACTGCAATAATAATTATAAAAATAATAGCTAAGTTTCTATAAATTTTAGCTTTATTAATTTTCACTTTTTTTCGTCTTGTTGCTTTTTTAACAATTCTTGAATTATTTCTTTGGTGAATTGAATTACCTCTACTCACTGTAGCTGTTCTATAATTAGTAACATTTTTTCTTGTTCTTGTTTTTTTATTCTTTTTCATTAGTACAAGCCTTCTCTGAATATTTTAACTTATTGAATCGCTTCTAAATAGTCATAATAGAATTTTTTAATAGCATCAGCTATTAAGGTTCTAGAATTATTATTTGATATAGATATATAAGAGATTTCACCTATTTTTTCATTTTCTATGTCATAATCAAAAACTTCAGCACCATTTCCATTATCAAAAACGTAATAATGCATATTACATTGATCTTTTACAATGAGAGCTTTATATTTGCCATCTATTGTTAATGAATTAACATATTTTATTCCTTTAAGAGCATCTTTTTCTTCCTTTTTCATTACCAAATCAAATGATTTTTTAAAATCACTTAAGTCATAATCAGCTATCCTTTTCATATTAAAGCCTCCTTTGTTATGATATAATAATTAATTATAGAATAAATTAATTATAGCTGTCCACATAATTAATAAAATTTAATATATTATAGTGCATTATATAACTAATAAATAATTTTTTGTGCATAATAAATTTTAATGAAAGTTTAAAAGTAGTATTCACTTTATAACTTGTTAACCATATTTATGTAAGAAAATAGCATTTGTTAATATTTTAAAATTGAAGGAGGAATGAAATATGGCATTAGAACATAAAGTAAAAACAACAAATTTGTTAAATGATATAGAAGAGGAACTATTTAAATCTTTAAAGGTTAAAATATCATTTGATAATAAGGATAAAGAAGAAGAGGAAGAAACTCATAATAAAGAAGAAGTAAGTAAAGAGTAACTCTTTACTTACTTCTTTGTAGGTTCAGATAGTTGTGAAACTAAAATTTTCAAGTTATAACCTCTTCCTTTTTTTCCTTTTATAACTTTTTCTATTTTTCCTTTAAAAGTATATCCTTCATTAAAGAGAGGAATAAGAATTTTGCTACTTTCTTCATTTAAATATCCTAAATGTTCTAATCCTTTATAAACAGCTATGGAGTTTGGTTTATATAGGCTAAATTTTTCATGTTCTAATCTTAAGGTTTCTCCCACTTTGCATTTCTTTAAGTAAGGATCCTTATCTTTATTTAAAGTTTCTTCCATTTCACTATGGATATTTTTAAATTTATAAGAAGAAAAATTAGATGAAATAGAAGATATTATTTTATCTATAATATTTCCAGTGAAATCGCCAGCTTCAATTGTAATGTTTTCGAATATTTTTGCTAAGTTTTTGTAACTATGTTCAGAGGAAGAACTTTTTGAATTATCATTTTTAGTTAAAGTAATTACAGTTTTTCCTATTAAAATAATTACTATTTTGCCAGTAACAGCAATTATTTTAGCAATATTTTTAATTATAGAGCTAACTATACCCAAATTTCTTCACTCCCTAGGATTTTTTCTTTATATTAATAATTATTATAACATATAAATACGAATTTTATAATTGACATTAAGTAAATAAAGGTATAAATTTGTACTTATAAATTAACTTAAGATGAGGATAGAGAAATGATAAAGGATAATATTATATATACAATAGGTCATTCTAATTATAGCTTTGATCAATTAATAAAAAGAATAGAGAAATATAAAATTAATGTAATTGTAGATATAAGAGGTATACCATATTCTAAATATAATGTTCAATTTAATAAGGAAGACTTAGCCATAGAATTAAGGAAATTAGGTTATGTATACATATATATGGCAAAAGAGTTTGCTGCTAAGAGAACTACAAGAGAATCATATAACGAAGAAGGATATGCTGATTTTAATGTGGTTAAAGATGAAATATTCTTTAAAAATGGAATTGAGAGATTAAAGGTAGGTTTAGAAAAAGGTTATAACATAGTTTTATTAGGTGCTATGCAGGAGCCAGTTAGATGTCATAGAGCTATACTTGTTGGAAGAGAGTTAGATAAATTAGGATTTAATATAAAGCATATTTTACATAATGAAGAATTAGCTACCCAAAAAGAAATTGAAACTATGCTTTTAGATAAATATTTTCCTGAGAGAAATCAATTGACTATAGATAATATACTAGGGGAAAATAAAGATGATTCTATGCTAATAGAAGAAGGGTATAGACTTGCTAATAAAGAAATAGGATATAGAATGGAAAAATTATAAATATAAGTACCCTATTAAATAAACAGAGAAAAAGAAGCTAGCTAATGACTAGTGTCTGTAGTATTTTAATCTTAGTTTATTTAATAGGACTTTTTTATTTAATCATTAGTGTCTGTAACAGTCTAATTTTCTATAAATCTAAGATAAAGAGTAATATAAAAATTTTAATATTAATTGTCTAAAATATTTTTTTGACTTCTTCTAAATTACATAATGAAAATCCTAATATTGAATCAATGTGTATGAAGAGACAATCGTTATATATAACTTTCCCATTATTTTGTAATATAGATGCGTTTTTCACACAGATTATTTCACCATCATTTCTGAATGAATCAGCACCAAAATTTTCTATAGTTTTCTTCTTTTCACTTAAAAATAACTCAGATAACTTAATGGAGTCATTCTCAGTAGATTGTCCACTTATTACAGTTCCAAAAGCAGTATAGAAAATAGTAGCATTTTGTATATTGTTGTTACTATCATATATAGACATATCGTCTTTCAAGGTTTTTAGTATAGTCATATTTAAATATTTTTCAGATATAGGTTTCATAATATCCCTCCAAATAAAAGTTATAATATTATTTTACATTATATACTTAATATGTAAATATAAATGTGATAAACAGGTAAGAAATTAATGTGAAATATTATAAATACTATCTATAAAAGAATGAAAAAACATATATTTAACATTCTTAATAAATATTCTTTAAAAATATTAAATATTTAAATAAAAAACTATTCCCTTATGAGTTTTTTTATAATACAATATTACTTGCACTAAATTATTAAACGAAGAGAGGAATGTATAATTGAAAAGATATGAAGTAGTTCAATTGGAAAGAAAATATTGGGACGAAATGGCAGCGATTTATCAAGATGGAATAGATAATGGAGTTACAACATTTCAGAGAGAAGTTCCAACTTATGAGCAATGGATAGAAAATCATATTAAGGGATTTAATATAATTATTAAGGAAGCTGAAGAAGTTATAGGTTTTGCATCGTTAACTAAAATAAATAATAGAGAGGCTTATGCTGGAGTTGCTGAAGTTAGTATTTATATAAAAAATGGACAAAGAGGTAAAGGTATAGGTACTATTTTATTAAACACTTTAATTGATATGTCTGAAAAAGCTGGATTTTGGACACTTCAATCTACAGTTATAGTAGATAATATAGGAAGTAAGAAATTACATTTAAAATGTGGATTTAGAGAAGTAGGATACAGAGAAAAAATAGCACAAACTAAATATGGTGTTTGGAGAGATTCTTACTTAATGGAAAGAAGAAGTAATATAGGATTACAAATTTCAGATTCTAATAATGTAATAAGTATAACAGAGAATGAAAATGAAGAGGAATTATTATTTGGATAATACATATTTATATAAAAAAGGAGCGTATAAAGTACACTCCTTTTTTTATATATTAATTTTAATAAAAATCTAAAAAATTGAGAATATAATTAGATGCATCATATTTTTAATCATATATACCACTTAATCTTTCATGTATTATAATTGCGTCTTTAGAATTTTTAATTAAATCTTTTAGAATACTTACCTCTTCTAAGTCTATACTTTGAAATGAAATAAGACCTAAAGGGTTTTTTTGATATTTAAGTTTGTAATTAAAG
This sequence comes from Clostridium massiliamazoniense, assembly GCF_001403635.1. Lineage (GTDB taxonomy): Bacteria > Bacillota > Clostridia > Clostridiales > Clostridiaceae > Sarcina > Sarcina massiliamazoniense. The sequence goes on along the minus strand of NZ_LN879467.1, from coordinate 126,496 downwards.
CCATTAACATAAAGTATAGGATTATTTAAAGAATCAAATCCTATAAAAGAACAGTTATTATTAGTGCTTTTCAAATAGTTAACTGTTGCAACAACTATAGACTTTTCTGTAAAATAGTAATTATCAAGGGAAAAGTTCATAAAAATATCTTTACTAATTATTTTCTCCATAAAATCACTCCTTAAGTTAAATTTAACTACTAACTTATTTTATATTTTCCTTTTTATAATTTAAATATACATTGAATTTCACATATATGCAAATTAAATTTAAAGGCTTTATAGCAATAAAAAGGATTGAATTACTTCCTTCAATCCTTTTTGTATTTTTAACTTATTCTATGTTTATATTTTTTTTCTTTATCTTATTATTTACATATCGCCCAAATAATTTATAGAATACTGCAAATAGAGGTATGCCTATAAATATACCAAGAACCCCTCCAACGCTTTCGCCAATTACAAGGGCTAATATAACCCAAATTGCTGATAACCCAACAGAGTTACCTACAACCCTTGGATAGATTAAATGACCTTCTATTTGTTGAAGAACCAATATAAATACAATAAACCAAAAAGCCTTTATTGGACTTATTAGGAATATTATAAACACAGAAGGTATTGTTCCTAAGAATGCACCGAATATAGGTATAATACTTGTTGCTCCAACTAAAGTACCTATTAATAGAGCGTATGGTAGTCTAAATATAAACATACCTATAGTACAAAGTGTACCAATTATGACAGCTTCTATACATTGACCTGATATAAATGCAGCAAATGTACTATTAGTAAGTCTACCAACTTCTATTATAGAATCTGCTACTTTAGTACTTGGTGAGAGAGCGTATAGTATTTTCTTTGTTTGTAGTAAAAGTTTTTCTTTATTTGCAAGTAAATAAATAGAGAATACTAAAGCAATTGCCATATCTATAACACTAGTAGTTATAGATATTGTTATTTCTATAGCATGAGATACTAATGTACCTATTATTTGTGTCGATGCATTTAAAAGATCCTTCCACATAGTTAGTATGCTTTGTAGTAGTTTATGAACTTCTTCTGAACCACCTTTAGATGTTAGATAAGAAGTTAAAAGGTCTTCACTTTGCTTATAATAACCTGGAATAGATTGTGCAAGTGTAGAAACGCTTTTTAGAAGTTCTGGTAAAACAAAGGTTATAAGTGCAGCAATAATTCCTATTATTGTTAGCCATGATAAGGTTATTGCTAGAGGTCTTGTAGTCCCCTTTATAAAATTATTTTTACTTTTATTAAGAAAAAATAGAATTCTTTTTTCAAAAAATTTTACTAATAAGTTAATTACAAATGCTATTCCAAAAGCAACTATAAAAGGACTTATTATTGATAATCCTGATGAAAAAAATCCAAAAACTGTTTTAAAATTATAAAGTAGAAACCCTAGTATTAAAATATAAGAACTTATAATTAAATAGAATTTCATCTTAGAATCTTTTAAGTTCAATAATGTATCACCTCTTAATTGTATTTGTCTTTTATATATGATTACTATTATATTGCAGTAATTAATTAAAAACAAGATTAATAAAAAAGTTATAGAAATTTAATTATTTTTGAAACAAAATATAAGGAAATACATAAAATAATATATAGTTAAAAATTTTAACTAAGTGAGGTGCTTATTTGTTTATAGATTTAGAGGATATAGATAGTAATATGATAACTATAGATGTAAGGACTAAAAAAGAATTTAAGGAGATGCCTTTGTTTCAATATAATATAGAAATAATAAATGAAGATGAACACAAAAAAATAAAAAAATGTTATCCAATAGCCTTTTTTATAATTTTTAAAGCACTATTTCATAAAAGAAAATCTATAAAAGAAGAACTTATTAAATTATCAGAAAATAAAAAGAAAGAATTAATCTTTGGATGTTCAAGAGGAAGATTAAGAAGTCCATCTATGTACTTTTATGCTAGAACACTGAACATAGAATGTTTTGTATTGAAAAAAGGAATAAAGAGATTTTTTTATAAAGAGAATAATGGAGAAGGGATTTTAACTAAGATATACAATTATATAACTTTTAAATAAAAATAAGCTCAGAGTTTTTAAATAGCTCTAAGCTTAATTTATATATTACAAATCAATTATTTATAGCATTTCTAAGCAATAACTCATGGCTACAGATCAAGTAATTTTCTAGTTTATCATGCTTGCATAATATATTAGAATTGAATGTATTATTTATACACAAAGCATATAGTAACAATATAAAAAGTATTTGTTGATTTTGTTGCTGACTTTGTTGAAGTGTATTAAACACACAAGGATCTACAGAGTAAGGGTCACAACAACAACAACTTTTTTGCCGTCTATGTTTTTTAGACATAAAAAACTCTCCCAAATATTAATATATATTATTATATGCAGGGAGAATCAATTTGTTATAATAATAATTGATTTTTTATATCCAAGCAAGTTTTGTTAGAAAGTATTACTTCACAAATAGTTACATAAATAAGTCTCTCACTAATTTTTTCAATATCTTCAAAATGATGTTTAAGAGAATCAATTACTATATCTTTTGTACAGTTATTACAATTGTAACAACGTTTTTCTAATTCTTTAGTCATATTACTTAGATTATTAAGACGCTCAACTCTGTTTTCTCGAAGCGTAGAATCTCCATATTCAACTTTATTTATTATATAATTTAATGAATTAATTATATTTCTTTCCTCTTTTATGAATTCATTAAGCTTTTCATTATCTAAAATTGTATTACTTAATAAAAGCTTATTTTCTATAATTGGAGCTAACAACACTAAATTCTTAAATTTTGCTTTAGCATCTTCATCATAGGCAACTGATAAAATTATATCTATAGCTGACACTCCTAAATTATAATACTTTTCCACAAGTATTTTAGTTTCTTTTTCTATATTGTAATGGAATATTATTTTGCTTCCAACATAAGCAATTATAGCCCCTATAAATGAATAAAGTATTCTATCTATAGTTAATACTTGTGTGTCTGGTGAAGACATTGCTGCAAGGCCTAAAATAAGTATTGTTAAACAAATCATTGATTTATCATATGCTTTCATAAATGGAGTTATATAAACAGCTATAAGAATTATTACTAATCTTGCACTTGGTTCTGGAAATACAGAAAATAAAAAGAAAAATGCAAGAGCTCCAATAATGGTTCCTTTTATTCTGTGAATTGCTCTTAGTTTAACATTATCATCATATAGTTGACTAATAGTTGAGATACTGTACAACATCCAAACACCATTTCTTATATGGAAGTATTGAATTATGAAATAGGTAACAGAAAGTAAAAAAGCTGTTCTAAAAGCAAAAGTAAATCTTACTGAATGTTTATTTAGATTATTTATTAAGATTTTTCTAAAGTTCTTAAGTTCTATTTTTCTTTCTTCTTGATTTAATTTTACTTTTTTATAATCTATTTCATTTAGATCTTTAAGTAAGCTATTTATTATATATAATGATTCTATAAGTTCAAAAAGCAAATAGCTATTAGGTTTTAATTCTTTACTTTCAGAAATAAGATTATATATTTCGTTGTTTATAGAATTAAAATTATCTTCAGATTTTTCATAATCTTTAAATTTAGAAACAATATTTTTAAATTTGCTTAGTATGTATATTTTAGTTTCATCTATTTTTATTTTTTCAAGATGGTGTTCTAATTTTTCTAGAGATGATATTAGGTTAAGCTCTACATGTTCTTTATCATTTAAGTAAAAGCTATTATCCCTATTTTCAAATATATTATTATTCCAACTACTACTATAATTATTGAAGTTTTTTAAAGATTGAGAATAATCTTTTTCAGTTATTATGCTATCTAGCATTTCTTCCAAAGATCCTATCATCCCTTTTAAATTCTTAATATAAAGTTTTCCTGCCTTTTTTCTATTTATTAATATTTGTATAAGAAAAGCAACTATACCAACTAAACCTAGACCTAATACTCTTAAAGGAAATCCTTTTTCAGATACATGGCTACTTAAAAATAAAGTATATCCCATTAAAAATGGAAAGTATATTGTTTTTTTGTAGTTATATACTAACAAATATAGCATTACAAATATAGCAAAAAAGTTTATAAATATTCCTGTATACATATTTAAATTAGCTAAATAAGGGAATATACCTATAAAAAGTGTTAAAGAAATTACTTTAAATGCAACTCTTAAAGGACTTCCTGTAAAATTTTTGTTTAATATGAATAAAGACATTATAAAAACAAAAATACCAACCATTAGGTTTTCTTTCCCTAAGTAAGTTCCTGAAGCTATTGTTGATAAACATGTTACAAGAAATATTATAGTATTTCTTATAATAAGTTCTTTTTTCATTATTTACTCCTTTTTCTTTAGTTTTATTATTTCTTTAAGTAATTATACTATTTAATTGTTAAAAAGTCTAAATTAAAGTAAAAAATATATATAAATTCTTAAAATTTACATAAAATAATTAAAGAATTATTCATTAATTTATAAAAATTACAATATAATTTATAAAGCTATGGAAAGGAGTTTTTATGATAAATATTTGTAAAGAAAATAATGAAGCCAAAGAGTTTTATGATCATATCTATTTGCTAGAAATTACTTTAAGAAAAATATCAAGTATTATTCAAGAAAAAATAGATGCAAAAAAGTTATTATTATTTAACATAAGAAATTTAAAGCATATATTATTCTTAATGAAAGATATTTCTTTTCCAAAGGAATTATATACATTTAAAAGCAGAATAATAAATGACATAAATATATTTGAAAGTGTTTGTTTTGGTATAGAAGAAACATATATGAAGAGGAAAAAGTTTTCAGAAAAGCAATTTAATCAATTACTAGAATTATATTTTGAAATAAGTAGGTTTCTTGTAGAACTAAATGAAAAAGCACAATTAAAGTAAAGATAATAAAACTGCAAATGTAAAATACAATAAGATTTTAATAATTTTATTGTATTTTATCCCAAAAAATATATTTACTTCTAGGTGTATTACTGTTATAATACATTCATAAAGTAATTTTTTAAAAAAATGTATTTTTTTGTTATGACTGTATTAGTGGATTAATACATTAAGGAAGGTGGAAAGAAATGATAGAAGTAAAAAATGTGGTAAAAAAGTACGGAAAGGTTATAGCTTTAGATAATGTGAACCTTAAATTTGAAGAGGGAAAGATAATAGGGTTACTAGGGATTAATGGTGTTGGTAAATCAACAACACTTAAGGCAATTTCAGGGCTTATAAAATTGAATAAAGGAGAAATATTAATAGATGGAATAAAACTTAATCATAAGGTTTATGAGCATATAGCATTAATAGCAGACATAGAGACTTATTATGGTTATATGACTGTTGAAGAGAGTTTTAATTTTATGGACAAGTTTTATGAAAATTGGAATATGGATAAAGCCTATAAGATGCTAGAAAATTTTAAAATAGATAAAAATAAAAAAATAGCTACTTTATCAAAGGGAAATATAGCAAAAGTTAAATTAATTTTAGGCTTTGCTAGAGAACCTAAGTATTTATTATTAGATGAACCTTTTTCTGGCATAGATATGTTTACAAGAGAAGTATTTATAAATTCTATAATAGAAAATATAAATGAAAATATGACTATAATAATTACAACTCATGAAGTAAATGAAATAGAAAATATTGTAGAAGAGGTTATATTACTTAATGAAGGGAAAGTAATATACCAATTTGATGTAGAAGATGTAAAAGAGCAAGAAGGTCTATCTATTGTAGAAAAAATGAGGGAGGTATATAAAAATGAAGTTAGCTGTAAATAAAAAAAAGGGAAGTTTTTTAGATTTATATTCTCATGAGGTTAATGGAATCTTTTTACCTATATTCATTTCTACTATAGGATTACTTATTTCTAAGTTAATATATTCAGCTTTCCGTTTATATTTATACAAAACAAATTATAATATGGATTTCAACAAAGATAAAGCTAATGCAATATTCATATATGATTTTTTATTGAATGGATTAGTAGTTTCTATTTTCGTCGTACTTGCTTTAATAGCTGTTATGTCTTTTTATATATGGCTTAAGGAATGGTTTGGAAGAAAGAAAACTATTTTTACATTGATGACTTTACCTGTAAGTAGATTAAAAATAATATTAAGCAAAGTATTAGCAGTATGTACCTTTGGATTTATATTATTTGGTATGTGTTTTGGAACTATATTTTTAGAGAGTTTTATTTTAAATAATATTATGGGAATTAGTACAACTTCAATAGATGGATTCTTTAAATATATGCTTAATATGGATTATTCTATTAATACAGAGATACTAATTTTGTCGGTATTATTCATGATAGCTATGATTTCTTTTATTTTTTTATTAATTATGCTTAATAGAAGTTCTGTAATTAAAGGAACTGCTATAGCTATAATTTTAGCTTTAACAATGCTTGGAATGTTATTTTTACTTTTAGTTTTATCGAATTTTATTTTTTCTTATAATTATTTAACTTTAATTAATATATTTTGTATTGTAGTAATTGGACTATCTATAGGAGTTTCTAATTATTTATTTAAAAATTTGGTTCATGTATAAAGGGGTGGGGTAAAATGAAGTATAAAAAGGTTATTATAGGTGTTTTACTAGGAGTATCTGCTTTGAGTATTACAGGAGTTTTTTATAAGGAATTAAGCTTAGATAAGCTCAATTTAAGATTAACAGATATTTCTGGAAGCAGATCTGCTTTAACTGATACTATTGAGGGAGTAGTTTCAAAAAGCATTGGCAAAGGAAATACTATAAAAATAAATAAGGATGAAATTACCTTAAGTAACTTAACAGATGTTGATGATGAATTTTTGCTTACAAGGGAAGAAATTAATAAAAATAAGGAATTCTATAAAAAAATGAAAGGTTATAATAGAAGTGAAGTTATAGAAAATAAAGGAGAAAAGATATTTGCAAGAGTAAAAAATAATAATATTTATATTTATAAAGGTATAGATAATAAGGTTCAAGAAATTATTATTCCTTTAGAAGAAAAGGAGCGTAACTTAACTAATAAATCTGAATTTGTTGGAATAGAGCTTTTAAAAAGTGACAATGGAATTTTATATGGGGTTTTAAATTGTAGTAATATTCATGGAGATTATAATTCAAATTTACTAGAGATGAATGTTAACAAGAAAAATTATAAGGCTTATAATATAAAAAATGATTCTAGTAATATTTATGCTATGACAGATAAAAATGACTTGTACGTGAGTAATGGTAATGAACTTTTCAAGTGTGATTACAAAACTGGAAAATATAATAGCATTATAAAATTTGATCAAAGTGTAAGATTTAATGAGGGATATCTTTATTTTTTAAATTCTGAAGATGCTAATAAAGCAAGAGCTATTTCAGCCATAAATTTAGAAAGCAGAGAAATAATAGAATGTGGTTATGCTGCTATTGAACAATATTGGAGTGAAATTCCTGATATAACTATAAGAGATGATAAAATTTATAAAATTGACAATATTTCAAAATATACTGATGATAATAAAAGGAGTTATATTATTGAAGTATTAAATTCAAAGGATAAAAGCATTTTGTATAAAGGGAATTTAGAATTGAGTGGAAATTCTAGAGCTAATTTAGAAGTTAAATAATAGAAAGGTTACAAAAAGAATAGAAGGGAGTGAGTTGAGTTGTATTTTAAGGTTAATGATAAAGAACCTATTTATATACAAATAATAAGATATATTAAAGTTAGTTTAGTTATAGGAACATTACTTCCAGGTGATATTATTCCTTCAAGAAGAGAACTAGCTGAAATGCTTAAGGTTAATCCTAATACTGTACAAAGAGCATATAGAGAGATGGAGGGATCGAAGTTGATAGAAACAGTTAGAAATTTTCCAAGTAAAATAACTACAGATGAAAATATTATTAACGTAATAAAAGAAGAACTTCTTAAAGAATCTATAGATAGCTTTATTAATTCTATGAAAGAATTAAAAATGTCAAAGGATGATGTTATAAATATAATAAAAGAAAATTATTAATAAAATGGGTTTTGCATTAATATAATGTAAAACCTCTTTTTGATGAATAATTATAAATGGTGTTATAATAAAACTATAAAAGTAAAAACTTAACAAAATTTCTTAGAAAAATAAATATTAAGCTAGGATGTGATATTGTGAATTGGAACTACCATAGAATAATAGAAGGAATACTTAGACATGATATTATTTATGTTAAGAAATTTTATCACAAATACAGAGAGTTAATGCAAGAAAGTAATTTAGAACAAAAAGTATATAATATTATAGGAAGTACCATATTAGAAATAATTGATGATTGTGAAGTAGAATCATTGATAAGTAAGAATATAGAAATGATGAGGGCAGGAGAATTAGATATAGTGAATTTTGAGTATATTGAAGAGGTTCAAAAATATATATTAAGAAAATGGTTATTAAAAGATAATAATGCAGAATTTTCTTGGGTATTCAATCGCACTAGTATGAATACTATTAAGAATTCTCGAAAAAATCGACTTTCTCAACTAGCTTTTTCAGCTATAAACATTGCGTGAAACTATTATTTCACGCAATGTTATATGTTAAGTTGATAATTTTGCAGTAGTCATATCAATTTACAACATCTATACATGAATTTATCTATGAAAACAACTCTATTTCTCGAGTGATTACATCTAAAACAGTGATTCGATTTACAACTAAAATTAAACCCTAAAATCATTTCGCTCTATATTTTTATATCTTTGCAGATTTTAAAATTCATTTTCTCTCCAAAATTGAACCTTGTTGAATTCAAAAAACTAGATTGAGATTCATTATCAATTTATTATATATTTCTTTTTTTAGTATACAACATGTATACTTTTGTAATATATATTGTATACAACAAAATGTATTACGTATTATATATAATTTAAAAATAATAAATAGTTTGTAATATTTTTCTTGCTCTATATATAGAATTATATAATTAATATGAAATCCTTACCGATAAACTACATACTTAGAACAACCCAAAACTTATTGTGACTAGTAAATTTATGTGTTGATATAATTTATTTATAGAAGGATTTTTTATTTTAATTTTTCATAAACAAAAACCAAGAAACTAAAAAATTCTTGGTTTTTAAATTTAACTATTTTTAATAGTTGAATAAAATTCTTCATTATTATTCATAACTTGAATTGTCCCATTAGGAGCTAATATTATTGGCATTGCTATATCAGCAGCCCAAGCTCCAGATGTACATCCTATATATGGAGGAAGGCCATCATATAAGAAGTTAGTCATTTTTTCATTTTTTCCTAATACAGCAAGGAAGTATCCTTCCCCATTAGTTAATTCTATTCCTGAATATGTTCCATTACCATTTAGGCTATTAGGATTTACTTTTAAAATATAGTATTGTGGATTTTGAATCACAGTAGTTCCATATTTAAATTCATTAGCTCCGATTACTACCTTTTTACCAGTTAAGTTAATAGATTTTATTCCATATGAATTAAATCCATTAATTTGTCCCACCTTATTTTTAATTGTATATATTCCATACCAATTACTAATATTAGAAGGCTTTATTGCATTAGAATTATTAATTGCAAAACCAGCAATATTTTCAAAGGAAAATACTATATTCTTATTTGGCAATTGATAGATAAACACATTTCCTATAGTATCAACATTAAAGTTATTCCCCTCTAATCCAAGAGATTTTGGTGTCACTCCAAATAGAATTTTAAATTCACTTGCAGTAGTTGGATAAACTTTCATTCTATCTGAACTTGAATATATATTATTGCCATTTATATCATTATCCAAAACTACCCCGTTTGAATTTATAGTTACACCACTTATATATTGTGCACAATTTGTATTGCTTCCTTTAGTGAAATTAGATAAAAGATAATTTCCACTTATATTAGCTAACTCACTGCTAGTTCCATAACTATAACCAATGGATTTTGTTGTATTTACAGCTCTTGTAGATTCTGAAGTAGTTTTTTTACTGTTTGTTCCTGTAGTTTCTTTTATATTATCAGAATTGTTATTATTATTCGTAATTTCTTCTACTTCAGAATTACTACTTCCATTAGTTTTAAGTGTTACATTCTTTGATTCATTATCATAATTATTGGTAATATTATTATCTATAGCATTATATAAATTTAATATTTTGGTAATAATATCAAATTATTAGAAGTATTTTTGTAATATTATACATGTAAATTACTTTTCTATTTTTTTAATAATACTAAATCTAACTTTTATAACAAAATATAAAAAGTACAAATTACTATACAAAATTAAGAGGAATTTTAATTAGTGGAAAGCATCTAAGGAAGTGTAGTTGTTTATCTTCAATGTATATAGGACTTAAGTATTATAGAGAATAGTCATCAGATAAAAAAATATTTATTATATTATATAAAAATTAATTATTTTTGATAAAATTATACTTTTATATAAATTTGGGACTTTATTCTAAAAAAAATCAGAAATTAAATGTTTTTTTTATTCTAAATAATATAAAATCCCTAAAAATATATAAATATTATAAATAATACCCTTTTATAGGATAAATATCTTTAAAATATGTAAATTAATTTGTAATATTGTAAATAAAATATCGGTTAATTATATAAAGACAATATATATTTTATTATTAGCAATTTTTTATTATATTACTCTAAATTGTATCAACAGTTATAGATTGTATATATTTATGTTATTTTATATTATCAAATAAAGGAGTTGAATTAATATGAATAAAAAAACACACAAAAGCGAAAAAATAAAATCTGTAGTACACGAAAATGAAAGAAGTTTAAATCTTCATGAAATTAAAAAACAAACAGGCGCTGGTAACGGCCACAAACATTCTGAGAATGTAGCAAAAACTAAAACTAAAGTACAAGACAGTAAAAATTTAAATAAAAGCGATCATATTCACTCTGTAGTACATGAAAATGATAGAAATTTAAATCTTCATGAAATTAAAAAACAAACAGGTGCTGGTAATGGTTATAAACATTCTAGCAAAGTACCAACAACTAAAGACGTAAAAGAACAAGATAATAAAAATTTAAATAAAAGTGCTCATATCCACTCTGTTGTACATGAAAATGATAGAAGTTTAAATCTTCATGAAATCAAAAAGCAAACAGGTGCTGGTAACGGTCATAAACACAATAAATAAATAATTAATTTATTAAACAGAAGTATTCTATAGAAACACTTCTGTTTTTCTTGTATTTTCTAATTATGAAAAAAATTTAAAGTTAGATAAAATTTTCTTTAATTTAAGGTAATTATTTTATATTTTGTTATAATAAGAATATATAAAATAAGACTTAATTCAGATAGATTTTTAACTCTATCTGAAATTTAGTGAAAGTTATCTAGATGCCTGTGTCTATTTGTCTCTAGTTTATAGATTGGAATATTACAACACTAGTCATCAGATAAAATATAAATAAATTGGAGATATTATGATAAAGAAAAAGAAAGTTAAAGAGAATAATAATATACCTAAATTTTTAAATAGTTATCTTTCTTATTTAAAAGCAATTAAAGGGGCCTCTGAAAGCACAGTTAGAGCTTACGAATCTGATTTATCTTTATTATTAAAATTTTTAAGAGTTTATTATGATGATTATGAATATGATAATGAAGATGAAGAAGTTAATATATTAACTGTTAAAATTTCAGATTTAAAAAAAGAATTTATATCACAAATAGAACTTGAGGATATTTTTGAATTCTTGAATTTTTTACAGGAGGAAAGAGGCTGCAATGCTAAAACAAGATCTAGAAAAATAGCAAGTATAAAAGGTTTTTTGACATATTCATATAAAATAGCTAAAACAATAGCTGTAGATATAGGACAAGATTTAGAAAATCCAAAATTAGAAGAAAGACTACCTGTTTATTTAACAGAAGAAGAATGTAGAACTTTACTTAATTCTGTTAATAGTAGGAATTGGATCAGAGATTGGTGTATATTAACTATTTTTCTTAATACAGGAATGAGGCTCTCTGAATTATGTTCTCTTAATATATCTAATTTAAATAATAATACTATAACTGTAATAGGGAAAGGAAATAAAGAAAGAATTGTTTACTTTAATAAAGCTGTAATGGAAGCTTTATTAAAGTATAAAGAAATTAGATTTAGAGATGATTTAATAGTTAAACCAGGACATGAGGATGCTTTATTCTTAAGTGAAAGGAAACAGAGAATAAGTAAAAGGACTGTAGAACAATTAGTAAGTAACGCTTTAGAAAATTCAAAATTCAATAAACACTACACTACTCATAAGCTTAGACACACTTCTGCCACATTAATGCTTAAGGCTGGAGTAGATATAAGAACTATTCAAACTACCTTAGGTCATAAATCAATTTCTACAACTCAAGTATATACTCATGTTAATAATAAAGAATTAGAAAAAGCTGTGGAGTTAAATCCTTTAAATTTTTAAATGACTACACAAACGTAGAACTTAATTCAGGTGAGAATTTTGATTTCATCTGAATGCTTAATGGGCGTTCTCTAGAAGCGTGAGGCTATTATCAGTCTCACGTTTCTAGATAATTTAAGAGTTTTAAAAATTTATAAAATTAAAGAAGATAATTATTTAATTTTATAGTACATAATTAGAGTTTTATAATATTATATAGTATAAGGTTATTAAAGGATGTGTTGTTATGCATTATATAATATTTGGAGCAATAGCCTTAGTGTTTATAATTGTTTCATATCAAATAGGAATAAAGAAACAATTAAACCTAATATGTACTTTAGATGAAAGTAATATATGCAAAATCAAAAACAAAAAATTAATGGCGGATATTTTTGCTTTATACTACTTATTTATAGGAATAGTATCCATGTCGTGTCCGATTTATATAAACCATTATGGGGATAAAGGGATAATATTTTCAGTATTTTTATTATTAACACTATTTTTAATTTCTATAATAGCATCTATATTAATATATTATTATTTAAAAAAATCTAACATTTCTTAAATTTTAAAAGATATTAAATAAGCCACAGACTATATTAAATTCATAGAAATAACTATTTCTTAAGTATTATTTGGGGCATATATTACTCAAGGGGATATATCAAAGTTATAGATATATCCCTAATTATTGTAAAGAATTATTTTTTTTATAAGTTATGAATATATTTTAATGTAGCAATTAATTTTAGGAGGAAAACTTGAATAATTTTATAAATACTAATATTTCATTTAAAGAAATATATAATAACTTTAATATGAGTAATTTATATATTGATTATGAAGAAATAATAAATGATTATGACTTAGAAATGAATGTTCATAGAGATAATAATATATCTTATATCTACGGAACCATAGACCTTTTAAATCATGAAAAAGATGATAATTTCTTTATTAATATAGCTAAAGGAGAATTAATTGATTATAAATTAAAATTTCATATTATAAACAAGTATAAATTACGGACTTCAGGAAAATATATTATAAAAGTACCTAATAATATTATAGAAGAAATCCAATTAATAGTAACAAAAAAATAAGGGATTGGTGCGAACAACCCCTTACAGGTAATTAAATAATTACTTTTCAATTTCTAAATTATTAAGTACTTCATCTAATATTTTTTGTACAAATTCTGATTTTCCCATCCCAGAGGCTTTAGAAAATTTATCTATTTTCTTTATAGTCTCTGGTCTTAAATAGTAAGTTATTCTCTTAGGCATTTCAGGTTTTTCTACCTTTTTTATAACTATTTTATTAATGTTTATATCAGAAACAACACCTGTTTTTTTAGCTACATATTCAACTTGCTGTTCTTTATTTGATTCCTTTTCATTTCTATCATGCTGAATATTATTATCCTCATCAACTATATTAAGTGTTACATATTCTTCTTCAAACTTCTCATTAAAATTATCTCTATTCTCTTCTACTATAGAAGGTAATTCTGTAATATTTGTTTTAAACTCTTCTTTTTTTTCATCTGTATCTTCACTTTTGCTAGTTTCAAATCTATTTTCTGCTAACTTACGTTTAGCTTGCATCTGAGCTTTTAACGCTTCAAAATTATGATTTAAGGAATTTTCCTTCTTTTTAGCCAATTTTCTTCACCAGCCTTTCAAGAACATCAAAAAATTGTGAGGCAGCTTCTTCATCATATTCAAAAACAGTTTTACCCATTTTTCCAGCCTCTGTAATTTTTATTCTTCTATTAATAGGATTAGTAACTATATCGTCCATATCACTAAAGAATTCATAAAGAAAATTTAAATTTTCCTTTGCATCTTTTGTTCTTTGATCAAACATATTTGGGATTATTAATGATATTTTATCTGGTGATAATCTTAAATCAGCTAAATACTCATAAATGCTACCACAAGCTCTTACAGCAGCAGCTTCAACTTGAACTGGCATTATTATATTATCAACATAACAAAGTACAGCATCATTTACCTTTGTTCTTTGAGGTCCGCAGTCTATTATAATAAAATCATAATCCATCTCTTCTAAATCTTTAAGTTTTTCATTTAAAATTAAATCAATTCTAGATTCTCTATAAAATTCTGCATTTATTTCTTCTATATGTGAATTAGGAAGTAAATCTAAGTTTTCTCTTGCTTCAATTATACAATCTCTTACAGATACTTCAGATCTTTTATCCATTAAATCAAAGAAAGTTTTTTTATACTTATCTTCACTTATTCCTAAAAATAGACTTGAATCATTTTGACCATCTAAATCTAATAAAATAACTTTAAACCCTAACTTTGATAGTCCATGGGAAAGTTGAACAGCAACTGTACTTTTCCCAACACCGCCTTTGTTATTTAATATTGCTATCTTCTTCATTAAGCTCTCCCCCTTTTTTGCTTAAAATTCCATAAAGAACATTTAATCTCGTTTTTCCTAGTATTTGCTTAGGTTTTTGAGCTATGTCGTTACCCTTATAAAATTTATCTTTATTAGCTTCTATAACATCATTAATTTTATCTTCTAATTCTTTATCCAAAACCTTATTTTGAAAATATGCATCTATAAAATCTCTTAAAGCATAACCAAGTTCTAATTGATTTTTGTAATAAAGTCGCAAATCTTTCTTTTCCATAAACTAAGTTAATCCTCCTCTAATCTATTTATTATTGAATTATTAATCTATATTTAAACAAATTTATCATAATTTTAAACTGTATCTTAACCTTATTTTATACTAAATTTTAACCGAATTCAAATAAATTTTTACTTATTTTATACTTTTACCAGATAATTAATGAAATAATATTAGATAGTATTAACATTTTAAGTATATTCTTTCTAATTTATACTATATTTTTCTTATTAGTTTGAGAATAATTAACTTAAATATATATAGTTTTTTAATTAAGTGAACATAATATTAAGTTTCCTTTAAATCTATTGAAATTGATTTAATATTAGAATAAATTAATTATGTCTTGTAATAATAATTGTTATAAATAATAAAAAGGAAAAGGAACTTATGAAAAAAGATAATAAAAAACAAATTTTAAGTGCATCTGTTAGTGTCTTGTCTATATTAGCAATACTTTCTATAATATACTTATTTTTTGTTAAATTAGTCTTAAATTAATAAAATAATAAAAGAGCTGCATTATAAAGCTAAGTAAACCATAGCTCTATAATATAGCTCTTTTATATTATCCTAAAACTTGCTTAAACCAATTTTTTTTCCTTAAATTACTTCTTCTATATAATTCCTCTCTTTTATTTAATAGTAACTTTTCTGTTGCTGTTAGTTTATTAATTTCAGTTTCATCATTAAAATGTAGTTGTTGCTCTCTTGTTAATATGGATTTTAATCTATTTATCTCACCATTAGATTCGTTGAGTTCATTTTTAAGGAGTAATATTTCATTTTTTAACTCTAATATGGTTTGTTCATACTCCTCTTCATTATAATTATGGCACTCAATATCTATTATATTAGAATATGAATCATCAATTTCGCAACTAACATCACTTATATCAATTTCTATTACTCCTTCTCTTTCCTCTTCTATTAAGGCTAATTCCTTACTTTCCTCAACTGGTTCCATTTCAAATCTATTAAACGATTCATTTTCTTTTAATCTTCTTTTAAGATTTTTATATAAAGTTATTTCTTGTATATCCATTTCCATAAAAATTCCCCTCTTTCTATTCTAAAAGTTCTTAATTATATATTCTACAAAAGAATAAAAAAACCTTCAAAAATGTAAAAAAAAGGTAATTTTATTATAAATTATTTTAATTTATAAATTAAATACTTATAATAAATAATATTATTATCCAAATTATCCATAGTTGGATTAATTTCTTCATTATTTACAGGTAGAAATGTTACAATATTTTCATTTTTATTTTCAGTAATTTTTTTTATATAATTACCTATTTGAATTCTAATTTCATCTTGAAATACATTTACATTAATTAAAGGATTATCATATTTATTATCCTCTATATAATCATTAATATCTTCTTCTAAACTATAAAATCTTTTGTTGCTTAAGTTATACACTAAAATTCCTAATTTATTTTCTATAGGTCTATAATTAATAATTATATTATTATCATCTACAAACTCAATAGAATAAATTTCAGAAAGTTCATTTTTATCACATATATATTTTTCAGCTTTGCTTCCTTTATAAAGGAGATTAATTTTTTTATTATCTTTAAGATTGCATATATATATGCTTAAATCTGAGTTTCCAGAAAGAACTATAAGATTTTTTTTATTTAAATCAAAAGAAATCACATTTTTACTTTCTATTATTTTTTTAACTTCACCATTTAATATATTATAAGTATAGATTTCTGTTCTTTTAAAAATCCCTTTTCCATCTGGTAAAGTTCTTTTTTCGAATGCAATAATATTATCACTAATTTTAGGGTTGCTAATTAATTCAATACTTACATCCCCTAATCCATATATAGTACTTAATTTATTGCTATTTAAATCATATAGTACTAATTCACTAGTAACTAAATCACTTATTATGTTATTATTTTTATGTTCTGATCTAATTATTTTTCTATAAAGAAACTTATCATTTTCTATACAAAAACTATCAGGAATCAATGAATTAAAATTTCTCTGTTCAGATTTAAATCTGTTAAATTCACCACTATCTATTTTTTTTATATCTGTGGATTCTTTATTTAAATCTTTGAAGAAAATATCCCATTTATAAAATATTTTTTCTTCATTTTCCCAAGTTTCACTTTCTCCCCATATTAACCACTTATCATTAGCAATAATTTCAAAAACATCTTTATTTTTGTCTATTAAAGTAGTTATATGATCTTCTTTTTCTTCTTTAGTGTTATATTTGTATATATTTTCTTTATTTTTAACAATGTATTCATTAGAGTTTACCTTTGCTATTTCATCATATTTTACGGGTATATGTTCTTCATACTTTGCAAAATAACTTTTATAATCTAAACTTTCTATAGGAGAATTTTCAGAATATATATCATTTTGATACTCCACAATTGTATCAAAAAAACTTTTTCCCTTAAATATTTTGAAAATTGTAAAGAAAGCTAAAATACACAATAAAATCAAAAGAAATTTTCTTAGTTTTATAAACTTCTTTTCCAAATTTCCAACCCCTAAATTATAATAATCACCACCTATATTTTACCATTACATTATCTTTATTTGAATAAAAAATATAAAATATTTAAATTTAATTTTCAATTAATTTATAAGAATCTATAGCTCTTTTTACGCATTCCATCAATTTTTTTTGATAGGCATTATTATTTAGCATATAATCCTCATTAGGATTACTCATAAATCCCATTTCAAAAGTAACAACTGGAACTTTAGACCAATTAAACCCAGTCATATCATTTCTTTCAAAAACACCATTTACTTTTATACCATTTCCTTTTAACTCCGTCTCTAGTTCCCTAGCAAATCTATAACTATCTTCATATATGGCAGCTGTATTTTTATTATTCTTAGCTGGTATTAATATTGAAGCCCCTGTTTTAGAAGAATTTCCTATACTATCACAATGAATTTTAATTACAAGGTCGGATGAACAATCATTTGCTAAGTTAGCTCTTTCAATATTACTTATACTTACTTCATTGGTGTTTCTAGTCAAAATTACATCATAACTTTCTTTATCTAATAATTCTTCTAATATTTTTGCACAATCTAGGTTTACTTCATATTCCCATTTTTTTGTAGCAACACCTCTAGTTCCAGACGAAACCTTTGGTTTTTTTATTGAGCTTCCTGGAGCATTAGGTTCTGTAATATTGATTCCCTTTTTCTGATGTCCAGGGTCTATACATACTTTGAATTTTTTAACCTCTTCAGCTGTAGAAGTCTTTGCATTAATTGTTACAAAAGAAAATCCAATAATTAATGAAAGAAATATGTATAGAAAAATATATTTTTTTTTCTTCATAAGTTCTCCTCTTTTCTTTTTATAAATAGCATTCCTTATTAAGTATTCTTTTATAACAAATAATTTATACAGTAAATTTAATCTTTAACTTATATTTCTCCTTCATAAATCATATATTTAAGTAATTATGATATTACTCTAGGAGGTGGTTTTAATGAGTAATTACATGAAAAAGTATGATGAAAGCATTACTTATATATTAAGCGAATTAGATATAATTCAAACTGGAAACTTTTTTGAAGTTAATTCAAATCCAAGTAGTCCTAGCGCTCAAACAATAGCAAGAAATATAAAAAAAGAATTTACCGAGTTATTAAAAGTAATGGGAAATGATATAAATTAATATTTAATGAATATATTTACTTTATTTAGATAATAATTATAAACAGAAGTTATTGCTATTAAAATAAAAAATAGGAGTATGTTAATGAAATTTTTAAAAAGAAGTAAATCATCATTATTTAAAATATTTATATTTGGAGCTTGCTTATTATTTATTTTTAGTAATTTTAATACTAAATTATCAATATTAAGCCTTTCTAAAGTTATAGAGGTGTTTAATGGTGATTTTTATTCAGATCTTTCAGAAATTAAAGTATCTGAATATTTATTTTTATATGATTGTATGGAAAGTAAGTCTGATATAGATGAAGTAATTTATATATTAGAGAACAAATGTTCTATCCCTATGAAAATGTTAAAAATTACGGATATTCGTAAACCACAAATAAGATTACTATCTAAATTTAATAAGCAGTATTCCGAAAGCTTAGGCTATGTTTATTTCCATAATAATGTTATAACAATATTAAATAGTACAGCTGTATCAGATATTAGTAATCTTGATAAAAATGAAAAATTTACAGAATTAGTTTCTCATGAATATACTCACTTCTTAATTAATAGCAAATTAAAAGAAAATAAGTTATTTCCTAAAACTATACCTTTATGGTTTAATGAAGGGATTGCTGAATATGTCGGAATCTCTTCTAGAAATGGATATATACCAGAAACATTAGAAACAACAGTTAAGTTATCTGATATCAATGATATATTTAATGATAATCCTGATTTATTTTATAATCAAAGTGTAATATTTGTAAGTTACTTAATAAGAAATTATGGATATGAAGTTATAGGTTCCATATTAGACTCATTGAAAAAGAATAATTTTGAAGAGGCTATTAAAGTAGTAACTGGTGAAAACATAAATGATATTTCTAATAAATTATTTAATTTAGACTATTAAATCAAATAATTGGATTGCAATCAAAGAGAAGTTTATTCCTATTTTTGAAGCAGTCCAATTACTTATTTAGTACTTAACCTTAAATAATCTATTTATTAGAATATACCAAAAACATAACAAACCTTTCTAAAATTCTTTTTTTATTTCTCACTTAGGCTGAAATAGCACTCATATTTTCCTTTATTGTATCCTTTAAAAGAAATTTATCAATTTCTTTTAAAGAATTTTTTTTATTTACTATGTTTGCATGAGTACAATTTCGTATTTTTCTTAAAAAAGATCCTTTTATATTTTTGTGAATTGTAATTGTATGAAAATCATAAACAACATCAAGATCAGCACATAAAATTAATGTTGGAATATTAATATTTCTTAAGTCATTTTCTTCAATACCAATATCTTTTAACATTAAATCTAAAAGCCATATTTTCTTTTCTGATTTTCTATAATATTTTTTTAGACTTAATAATATTTTTTTGTATATTTTAATCAATAGTATAAACCAGGTATGTATTCCATTTACAGCAAAATTCCCAGAAATCACAACCATTTTTTTTATTAGCTTTGGAGCTTTTTTTGCTATTAAAAGAGCTATATTAGCACCATCACTATAACCTATAACAATTGCTTTTTTAATTTTTTTTATACTACAAAATTTAATTATATCCTCTGCAAATAATGATAAACTATAACGCTTTTTTCCTGCTGAACTTAACCCTTGTCCCCTACTATCAATGGCAATTACATTATACTTTTTAGAAAAATGAAAGTACATCTTAGAAAAAATCTTACTACTCATTCCATTTCCATGAATAAATATTATAGTATCTCCTTCTCCTTTTTCATAATAATTTAATATAATATCGTCAACTTCTAATTGTTTTTTTCCCTCTAATTTCATATATTCACTTCTTTTCTATTAAATTCAATCATTAAATAACTGTATTAAAGCTTATACAGTTTCAATACAGTTATTTATATTTATTAACTAATAATATTTTACAAAACAAAACAAATCTCCATATAGATTATTTATCTAATGTAGATTTGTTATATTTATATTATATCATATTATATTGTACTTAAAACATCATATTTACATTAATTCACTTTTAAGAATTTATCTATTATTTTAAGAGAATTTTCCTTAGATACTATATTGAAATGCGTTGAATGTTCTACAAGTTTTATTATAGATCCTTTTATATAATTATGTATAGTTTCAGTATGTTTCTTAGAAATAACATCAAATTCAGCACACATAACTAAAGTTGGAGTATTTATAGAAGCTAAATCTTCATCTTTTATTCCTATATCTCTTATCATTAAATTAAGTCTCCACAATTTAATCCTTGCTTTTTCAGAAAATCTTTTTAGTAATATTAATGGTATTTTTGATGTTAATACATAAGTTTTAAACCATAATTTTACTCCTTCAGCTTTATAATTGCCTGAAATAACTACTAGTTTATCAATCATTGTCGGCTCTTTTTTAGCTATCATTAATGCAATATTACCACCATCACTATATCCTATGATAGATGTTTTTTTTATATTTTTTATATTGCAAAATTTTATGAAATCTTCAGAAAGTAAATTTACTGTATATGGTATATTACCTGACTTACTAAGGCCATGCCCTCTTGTATCAATAGCTATAACTCTATAAAATCTTGAAAAATACATATACATTTTTTTAAAAACCTTGCTACTAAGTCCATTTCCGTGAATAAAAATTAAAGTTTTTCCACTTCCACGTTCATAATAATTTAATGTTATATCCCCTATATCTAATTCTTTTCTTTCTTCTGAATCCACTTGTACCACTTCCATTTATAAGAGTTATTTTTCTATATACTATTATTTTAATTCAATTTTAATTTTATAACAATAGAACTATATTCATTAATTTTAATATTTTAGAATTTTATAATCATAGAGTTTTGAAATATACTTTTAATAAAATAAATAAATTAATTTTTATAAAATTTTTAATCTACATACATTTAAAAATTTTATTTAGTTTCATTCCTGTTATTTCTTCCATTATAGTTCCTTCAATAAAGGAAGCATTGGCAACACCAGGTATAAATAATTTAATTGGTTTTATATCATTAGAGAGAACTATAATTGTTATTTTACTATTTTCATAACTATTTATTATAGTGCTATATCCTACTGGATAAGTTCCGCTATGTCCTATAGACTTTTCTCTAAAATTATCATTTAATAAAAAACCATAACCATACTTATAAAGTCCCGTATATCCATGAACTTCAGTCATTAATTCTAAAGTTTCTCTACTAACGATTTTATAACTTTTTACAGCACTCATAAATTTCCATAAGTCATTTACTGTAGAAATTATATTTCCTGAGCCATAAAAGACTGTAGAAGAAAATAAAGCAACTTTTCTTTTATTAATATAACCTATTGCCATATCATTATTATCACCATAAAATGAACTTTGATTCATTTCAAGTGGAGTAAAGAAATTTTCTTTTATATAATCTTCATAAAATCTTCCTGTTACTTTTTCTATGATTAAAGTCAAAATTAAATATCCAGTATTACTATATAAAGTGTTTTCACCAGGATAAAAACGCCCTTCTTTTTTTAATATAAATTCTAATAATTCTTTTGGATATAAATCTTTATATAAATCAATTTCATTTCTACACATAATGAAATCATTAATTCCTGATTTATGAGCTAATAAATCTTTTATTTTAACAATACAATTAATATTTATATCATTTAAATATCTTACAGCTGGATCTTCAATATCTAAAAGCTCCTCTTCATAAAGTTTCATTATTGATAATGCTGTAAATATTTTAGTAATAGAACAAGTTAAAAATTTTGTATCTACTGTATTTTTTATTTTATTTTCCTTATCTGAATAGCCATAAGCCTTTTCAAATATTGGTTTATCATCATAACATATTTTAACAACCCCATTAAAATTTTTAAATTTACCCATAGCTTTTTCTATTTTAGTTATCATATAACTCCCCCTCTTATAAAAATCCCCTATAAAACTAGTACATATAATCAATATATACAATTTATGTATATATAGCATAAATTATGTTAAAACTTATTCTATCTCATAGCTTGAGGCTGTAATCCCCCTAACATAAGTAGGAAATAAACATCCTCGCGCTTTTAGATAACTACGACTAAGCATTCAGATGGAGTTAAAACTCCACCTGAATTAAGATTAATCATTTCAAAAGGGGATGTTTTAATTTGAAGGAATCTAAAACTATAATAAAATTAATTTACTTTTTTTTCTTCTCAATTTTCATAATTTTTACAGCTTATGTAATTATATTTAATATATTAAATATAAAATATATTGAAACCTTTATTACTTCACCTAAAAATTAAAAGTAAATTTTAAGATAACTTAGTCTATTTATATAGAAATTTATCTATTTATATGATTTTTAACACCATTGAACAGTTATTTAAAATTAAACATATATATATGCACTTAATAGCTATAACTTCAATATTGACAGGGTATAAAACTTATTATATATTTTACATATGTAGAAAAAACTAATATAAATGTACTTTAAAATTACATCTATATTTTATTATGAAAGTTGTAATGATTTTAATTATTGATTTGATAATACAATTTACGAAAGAATATGGAGATGTGCTAAATGCAAAAATATAGAGAAAATTTAATTGAAATAATAAACAATAAAAATTTAACCCATTATTTAAGTAAATGTAACTTTGGGTTAGAAAAAGAAAATTTAAGAGTAAATTTAGATGGAACATTAGCTCTAACAAAACATCCTAAGAAGTTTGGAGATAAGTGGAATAATCCTTATATAAAAACAGATTTTTCAGAAAGCCAAGTAGAAATGGTTACTCCAACATGTGATAGTATTAATGAAGTTTATGAGTTTATGGGAGCATTAAATGATATAGTTTCTATAGAACTTAAAGATGAAGTTCTATGGCCACAAAGTAATCCTCCAATAGTTCCAGAAGAAAATTTAATCCCTATAGCTGATTTTAATGGTACAGAGGCTGAAACTTATAGAAAATACCTTGTCACAAAATACAGTAAAAAAAGACAATTACTTTCAGGGATACATTTTAATTTTTCATTTAAAGATGATTTTATAAAATTATTATTTGAAGAATCCAAAGAATATGATTCTCTTAAAGATTTTAAAAATAATTTATATTTAAATTTATCTAGAAACTTCTTTGAATACGAATGGATTTTAAATTACTTAACAGGGGCTAGCCCAGTATTCCATAACACTTATATAGAAAAGTGCGTAAACTCAGCTGAAAAATTTGAAGATAATAGTGTTTATTTTAAGCATATAAACTCTTTAAGAACTAGTCGTTGTGGATATAAAAATAAAGAAGATTTCTTTGTTTCCTATAATTCACTTGAAGAATATGTATCAGATTTAAGAAAAATAATTGCTGATGGAGTCTTATATAATGAAAAGGAATATTACAGTCATATAAGACTTAAAAATCCTAAAGACAATCAAGATTTAGATTCATTAATAAATAATGGTATAGAATATCTAGAATTTAGATTTTTAGACTTAAATCCTTTAACTGAATTTGGTGTTTCACTTAAAACTTTAAAACTACTTCATGGCTTCATTATATATATGGCATTTAAAAATAATTCTGGAATTTCAAAAGATGATTTTAATAAGAAATTACAAGAAATAAGTGACATGCAAAAACAAGAAATAAAAGATTTTAACGAAGGTATAAACAATAAAAATAGTGAATTCAAAAACAAAGCTATTAATTTATTAAATGAAGTTGAAGAACTATTAAAATCATTAAATATCTTAACAGAGGATTATAAACTTATTTTTGAAGAAGCTAAGGAAATGATTTTAAACCCTGAAAACTTAACAGCTAATAAAATAAAAAGAGAAATAAAAAGTAATAGCTTTATAGGTTTTCATCTTGAAGTAGCGAAGGAATCTCTTGAACTTTCAAAATCTAGACCATTTTCACTAAGAGGTTTTGAGGATTTAGAATTATCAACACAAATTTTAGTAAGAGATGCTATTAAAAGAGGAATATCATTTGATATTTTAGATAGAGTTGAAAACTTTATAGAATTATCTTTCAATGGAAAAAAAGAATATGTAAAACAAGCAACTAAAACTTCTGTAGATAGTTATATTACAGCATTAGTTATGGAAAATAAAGAGGTAACTAAAACCGTTCTAAAAAGAAATAATGTAAGAGTTCCAAAAGGAAATCACTATATTAATAAAGAAGAGGCATTAGGTGATTTTGAATTATATAAAGATAAACCAATAGTTATCAAACCTAAAACAACAAACTTTGGTTTAGGAATATCAATATTTAAGAACAAATATTCTTTAGATGATTTCTCTAAGGCTATTGATATTGCTTTTAGCGAAGATAAATCAATTCTTATAGAAGAATTTATACCTGGTAAAGAATATAGATTTTTAGTTGTTGATTATGAAGTAGTTGGGATACTTCATAGAGTTCCAGCTAATGTAACAGGAGATGGAACTTCTAATATAAGACAATTAGTTGAAATAAAAAATCAAGATCCTTTAAGAGGAAAAGGTTATGTAAAACCATTAGAAAAAATTAAACTTGGAGACTTAGAAGCTTTATTCTTAAAAAATCAAGGTTTAGATTTTGATTATGTTCCTAAAAAGGATGAAACAGTTTATTTAAGAGAAAATTCAAATATAAGTACTGGTGGAGATAGTTTAGATTTCACTGATGAAATGCATCAAAGCTATAAAGATATAGCAATTAATGCTGCAAAAGCTTTAAATGCTAAAATAACAGGAATAGATATTATGTTACAAGACATATCAGAACCTGCCACTGAAGATAACTATGGAATAATTGAACTTAACTTTAATCCAGCTATTCATATACATTGTTTCCCTTACAAAGGTAAGAATAGAAAAGCTGGTGAGAAAGTATTAAATTTATTATTTGATAAATAGGTCTTAATAACTTAAAAAAGGGATGTATCAAATTATAGATACATCCCTTTTTTATATAACTTTTATTATAAAAGAAATTATAAAACCGATAATTGAAAATATAATAGCAAAAAGTAAAAATACAAAAATTAATATATTATATAACAAAATCACTGAAGTTAAAGTGGCTATATTGATATTAAAAACAGTAACAATAAAGCTTACTATAAAGTTAATTATAAATATAAATACTATTCCATCAAAAGAATTTTTCAAATCTGCTCTACTAAGTGACATATGAGTACTTATTGATATTGCAATAAATAAAAATATCCAAAATTTTAATGAAATAATATTAGATAATTTAAATATGGATAATAATAATAACATAGCATCTTTTAATAAATCTATTAGAAAATTTACTAAGTTAAAATTTTTAGATAAATTCATATAACTTTCTAAGTTAAAATTAGAAATTGTATTATGAAAACTTTCCGGCAATAATATTTTAAAAAATAATATCATTACAAAAGTTCCAAAGATTAATGGACCAATTCCTATAAAAAAGTTTCCGATTCTTTGATAGATATTTTTTTATTATATGAATGAGAAACATGTCCTAATTCATTTCCTTCTATTCTCAAAGAAAAAAG
The DNA here is from genome assembly GCF_001403635.1 of Clostridium massiliamazoniense. GTDB lineage: Bacteria > Bacillota > Clostridia > Clostridiales > Clostridiaceae > Sarcina > Sarcina massiliamazoniense. The sequence goes on along the minus strand of NZ_LN879467.1, from coordinate 100,084 downwards.
TTTTATATCTGTAACCTTATGAAAAAATAATTTACACATTATATAATGACCTATTTCATGTATGGTTGTCCCTAAAATTCCAGTAATTATAATAGCTTTATTTCCAAACTTAAAGTATAAATTTCTTTCTGTTTGTTGTTCTATTATGCCTAATAGAAAACCTAATACTATAAAAGAACCTACAATACCTACTGTTGATATTATTGTGAACTTAAATAATTCAATCATTGAGCCCTCCTGTTAAATTAATATAGTGCTACTAAAATTGACCCTACTGCTATAAGTATAACACCAAACATTCCTTTTATAGATATGGACTCCTTAAATATTAATATTGATACAATAACTGTAATAACTACAGATAATTTATCTATTGGGGCAACTTGCGTAACTTTCCCATACTTTAATGCAATATTCATAAAAAGCCATGATAAAGCTCCACAAACCCCTGTTAATATTAAAAATAAAAAGTCCTTCTTATAGTTTATTATTTCTGTAGTGAAATTTACAAAGTCTCCTCTAACTACAGAAACTCCTATTAAAAATACAGCCATTATTATAGCTTTTACAGTTGCAGCTAAAGATGGGCTTAAATTATTTATTCCTAATTTAGAAAATATAGTTACAAAGCTTGCAGAAATTGCAGCTAATATAGCATAAAAAAACCATGTCATACCTTTTCCCTCCCATTAAGTTAACATTCCTAACAATTATAATACTATTTACATTTAAATAAAAGATTAATAGTAAAGTTTTACTTTATACAGTATATTTAAAAAGGGACTATCCTAGAAGAAAATTAATATTCTTCTAGGTAGTCCCTTTATTATTATACTTACTATTTAACTTTCCATAATGAAAGAGCTGCTGTAGGTTCCCAACCATTTAGAGATGTATGCCCTTGAATACATTGGTATGTTTTTTCATTAAATTTAACTACATCACCTTTTTTGTAACTTACGTTAGATTTCCAATTAGTTAAAGTATTATCTCTATTACTATTGTCAGAAGTTTCTGATTTCTCTATAGAATCACCATTATTAATTATAGGTGAGCCATTTACTTTTATTTTAGTAGGTTTACTACCTCCTATTCCACCTTGACAAGCTCCCTCAATTGTTATTGTTTCTCCAGCTTTCCATTCTGTATTCCAACTAGAATTAGTAAAGGTATATATATTACCATTAGCACTAAATCCACCGTTCCAATAGCTATTTAGCTTTTTATCAAATTCAAGTTCTACTTTCCAACCTCCAGTTATATCTTTTCCTGTGTTATTTTTTAAAGTCATTTTATAGCTACCACCACTACCCCAATCTTGGGTTACTTCAAAATTAAAATCAAATTTTTCACCATTACTAAGATCTATAACACTTACAACTCTAGTAACAGTTGATATATTTCCAAAACTATCAGCAACTGAATAAGTTAATTTGTATTCTCCCTCTTTATTTATATCTACCTCTCCTAAAACTTTTATCTTACTAGTTAAATCTCCATCTTCCTTATCATTAGCACTTACGCCAGTCATTGGATTAAATTTATCTCCCTTATTTATAGTTATATTTTCTGCACCTATTATAACAGGTTTTCTATCTGTATCTGTTGGAGTGCCACCAAATTCTTTAAATATATTAGTAAATTCATACTGACTATTAACACCTTCATTAGGAGTTAATTGTGCATCTCTATTCATAGACCAGAAGGAAGTCATTGCAAGATTTTTTTCCTTAGCATGATCAACTATTAATTTTGACCATTCTTTAGTGAAAATTGGATGTCCAGCACCTTCATAGCCTATAGATGGAGTAGTTCCAAGAAGAGCATAAGCTTGTTCCGTAGTTAATGTTTTATTAGCAAATTTTTTGTAAGAAGTTTTTAATTGTTCCATTGTACTGTCTACTGCTCTTAAAGATCCAGTACCATAGTTTTCACCCGGTAAAAGAGTTCCACTTCCATAACACATTGTCATTAAATTTACTACTTCAACATCAACACCTTCACTTAAGTATACTTCTAATACATTTAATTGAACATCTGTTAACCCACTTGGTAAAACTGGTAAAGTTAATACAACCTTAACTCCTGTCTTTTCTTGTAATTTTTTTATTACCTTTGCATTTGCCCTGTTATTTTCCTTGTTTTGAGCCCCACCTTCAATATCTAAATCTAATCTAGTTAATCCATATCCTTCAACTATATCTAAATAAGTATTATAAAGAACATCTACATCTTGAGTAGCTGACCAAAAAGGAACACCATTAAGTCCTCCAAAGGAAATAGTAACATCTCCACCTAAATTTCTTAATTCTTTTATTGATTGTTTTATTCCTAAATATTGACTGTCATTTTTTCCATTAGCTTCACTCAATACGGTGTAACCACCCCATCCCCAGTCTATTTTACCGTCAACAACACCTTTTCCCGTTGAATTTATAAATCCTAAATTAAAAAATTTAACACCTGTATCCATAGAAATACGCTCTAAATCTGCAACACCATTATTATTGTAATCTGGTTTATTTACCCATGCTACCATATCTACAAAAGGTGCATTTACTTGCTCTGGCCAAAGAATTCCTTGACCAACACCAAATTTTGATTCAGATTTACTTACTGATATAGCTTCAATACTATTCTCTGTTTTTATGTTAACTTCTTCCGCGTAAGCTGGTGTTATAAGACCAACACTAGATAAAAATACAGTCATTGCTATAATTTTTTTAAACTTCATTAATACCCCTCCAAATTGTAAATAATTACCATAAATGAATTATAACAAAACTTAATCTCTAAGTAAACCTTTACAAAATATTTTTTAATAAAAATTTTATAAAGGTAAATTATTTTTTATTGAATAGGCAATAACTATATTTATAAACTCAATAAAAAATATGCTCCCTTTCATAGACACAGTTTTATTACTTTAACTGCATACTATAAAGAGAGCATATCAATATTGTGATTAATCCTTGATTGCTTAATTCTTTAAAAATTAATTATTTATAGTTATATATTTATTATAACACCATCCTATTGTTCCATTATAATTAACTTTTGTCCAATTTCCTTCTTGAGCTAATATAGTCATAGTTGCTCTATATGGCATTACTTCTATTCCATTTCCTACTGAAGGAGTGCTATTTAACCATAATCCAACTGGTGAAATTACTGTTGCCTTTTGTGACGATGTATTGGCATTATTTAAACCACTTGTATATTTAGCATAAGACCATCCTTTTTGTCCCTTATAACTTACTTCATACCATCCATTATTTTCTCCATAAACATTTACTTTTGTTCCATAAGGGATAACTTGTAGATGTCCACCAGCCATTGATGGTGAATTTAACTCCCATAAGCCTATTGGTGAAGTTATTGTTGTTGTTCCTATTACATTATTTGAAGATTGATTATCATTATTTCCCTTATTATCATTTACTATTTTTGAATAAGGTGAACCACCTATCCATCCTTCTTTGCCATTGTATATAACTTTATACCAACCATTACTTGAAACTGCTACATAAGGCACTACTGTTCCATGTCTTAGTACTGTTATGATTCCATCATTTGGTGCTGGATGTTCATTTAAACATAGTCCATCTGCTGTTACTTCAACTTTACCTATTACTTTTTGATTTATTTGATTTCCTTTAGGTTGTGTTTGAAGTTCCTTAACACCATTAGTATAAGGTCCACCTATCCATCCAGTTTGCCCTTTATATTGAACCTTATACCAACCATTGTTACTTTCAGCAACAACTTTAACTGTAGTTCCTTTTGGTAGTACTGTTATTACCCCATCATTTGGAAATGGTTTTTTATTCATACAAAGATCTGAAGTTGTTGTTGTTACATAATCTCCATTTGTAAATGTTTTTGTTACTGTATAGCTTTTTTCTGAAGATGGTTTAAATGAACTGTAAGGTGAACCACCTATCCATCCAGTATGTCCTTTATAAGTTACTTTATACCAACCGTTATTACTTTCAGCTGTAGCTTGTAACTTTGTTCCATGTGGCACTATTATTATATTTCCATCATTTACAAAAGGATTTTCATTTATCCATAATCCATCACAGTCAACTGTTACCGTTCCATTGACTTCATGTTGAGTAAATGTTCTTGACTGAGGTTGTTTTGGAACAGAAGTGTTAGGTAATATGTTTTTACCATTAGCACTAGTATATTGTGCATCTAACCAACCAATAGTTCCTTCATAATTTACTTTGTACCATCCATTTTGAAATGCTAAAGCTTTTACTGGAGTTCCATTTGGTAATAATACTATATTTCCACTTTCAGCACTTGGTCCATTTGTTAACCATAATCCTATTGGTGAAGTTACTGTTAAATTATCACCTTGTGGCATATCTGTTGGTGCTGCTCCTTTTCCTAAGCTTTCATCTAATCCATCAGTATAGTTTCCATCTATCCAGCCAGTAACTCCATTATAATAAACTTTATACCAAGCTCCATCTTCTGATATAACTGGTACTGTAACACCATTAGGAACATTTCCTATTACATTACTCCAAGTGTTAGGTCCTGCTTGTATGTTTAATGATGATGTTGCTGTGGCAGTTCCTATTGCATTATATCCTCCTTGGTGAACTGGATTGTTTCCTGTTACTGGTCCTGTATATCCTTGTCCATAAGTCCAATAGCATGTTGCTTGGTAATAAGAATTATTTCCATATGTTACAGGACTTTGTCCATTAAGATTTCTGTTTCTATAATAAGGTTCTGTGAAGCTTTCATTACCCATTACATAAGCTATTCCTTTAGCTTTGTCTTCCCATCCCATAAATAAGAATGTATGATATGTTCCTGCAAAACAAATATCCCCTCTTTGTATGAATTGAAAGTTTGTATGTCTTGTCCACCCATTATTAGCTAACCAATTTTCTAAATGTGTTGTATATCCTATATAATAAGGAACATCTTCACCTATAGCTCTTAAAGCTGAAGATTGAAAATAAACACAAGTATCTGTTGGATCTCCACCATGTAATTGAGTTGCTTCATTCATTGCAGCTTGATCATTAGCTGGATTTAATTCATAATTATATAATTCTTGGTTTACTGAAGAGGCAAATCCATTTGGATCAAAACCTGGTATAGCTACAAATTCACCTGTTGACATATCAGGTGCAATTTTAACTGCCTTCAACCCTGTAAATTTCATTCCGTGAACTTCTATAGTTTTATTCTTTAAACTATTTACTTCTTCCTTTGTTAAAGTAGAATTAGAGGTCTTTTTTAAATTAGTTGTATTATTTTTAACTAATAATACATTATTATTAATTTTGGTTTTATTAATATTTAGTTGAGCTCCACCTCTAACTGTAAAAATTGAAGCTCCTGCTATTAATAATATACCTAAGATTTTACCTTTGTTCATATAAATCTACTCCATCCTTTGTTAATTAATCCACATTAATAATACACTTTTTTTGCAAATAAGTATATTTACTAATTACCCATCAATACCCATATATTAAAATTATTTTCCATTTTCTTTATTCTTCTTCACCTTATATATATATATATTCTACTATTATATAACTAAATTTTTTATAAAAATAAGAGTAAGATTTAAATATTTAATAATAAATCTTACTCTTATTTATACATTTTTTTATTTTAGTAATTTAAGAAATTCTACTAAAATAAATTATTATTACATTTTATTAATTAACCCACTGAATAATTTCTTCAATAGATTGTCTCGTTTTTGCTCTTTTTGGCTCGTTTAATCTATATCCAAATGCCACCATACAAGCTATACCAAATTTGCTCTTATCTAAAATACCAGCATCTTCAAGTATTTTTTCTGCTTCATCTCTATTATATCCTTCTATTGGACATAAATCTATTCCTATCATTGCTGCAGATGTCATCATATTTCCCATAGCTATGTATACTTGTTTACATGCCCAATCAAATACACCTCTGTCTGTATCAAACATTTTCGCATCATTTTTTTGGTAATCTTCTATTCTATTTCTTCTAAGTTCAGCTATATCTTGAGGTATTTTATGGGTAACTTTCATCATTTTATCTATATATTCTGAATTATAAGTCATCTCTTCTTTATTTCTAGCAAGTAATATAACATAATGACTAGCAGTTGGAAGTTGCCCTTGAGCTCCCCATGATATAGGCTTTAATTTTTCTCTTAATTCCTTATTTTGTAGAACTACAAATCTCCATGGTTCTAATCCTAATGAGCTTGGAGAAAGTCTACCTGTTTCTAATATAAAATCAAAATCTTCCTTTGATATTTTCTTTTCTGGATCAAATTCTTTGCATGCACATCTAAAGTTAAATGCTTTTAGCACTTCTTCTTTTGTATTTTCTTTATTCATACCTAATCCTCCAATTATTACGCATTTTAAATACTTAATATAATTTATTAAATTAAAGATAATTATTATCCTAATTTTCTCATTCTTCTTGTAAAAAATATTATAGTTCCAAATATTATAACTATAAATATAGTAAAGAAATAATTTCCAAGGCCTAAAGATAGTCCTAAAGCACTTTGTACAATTTTATATTCTATATATAAAAATACTAAAGGAAGTTCTATAGCTAACGCTAACATTAATTGCCCTGAATTTCTATATTGCTTCTCTGCATTCTTTTCAGTTATTTTTATGGGATAATTAAAAAACCTAGGAAATCTACTTATAGATATTAATAGTCCAATTACAACAGAACATATAATGGGCATTATAAATATTGTATTCCTACTTCCCCAAGAATTTGGTTTTCCACTCATAGTAAAGTGAGTAGGTATTGTCATTGGCATTTGTTTTACATTAAGCAATACATATGCCCACATTAAAAGTGTCACAGCTATAGAAATAGTAATCATAATTTTTTCAGTATTATTAAACTTAAGTTTTATAATAGGTCTACCTGTTTTTAAATTACTTTTATTGTTACTATTTTTACTCACAATTATCAGTCCTTTAATTAAATTTTAATAAAAAAATTCACATATTACTAAATATACTATTTTTATGTACATAATACAATGTTATTTTAGGAATAATTTAAAGTTTTAATGATTCGATCTACTCCTAAAAGTGTATTTTCAAATATATTATTTGCATTTTCTAAAAATTCATCGGGATTTAGCATTGCTGGACTAAAATGTGTCAATAATAACTCCTTTACAGTACCTTTTTTTGCGAGAGTTGCTGCTTCACTAAATGTCATATGTTTATTCTTTATAGCTTTATCTATATCCCCATCATCTCCATAGGTACCTTCACAAATAAATAAATCACTTTCACTTATAAAATCAGGAATACTATTTAAAGGTCTACTATCAGTAATAAAACTTAACTTAATTCCCCTTCTTTCATCTCCTAAAACTAAATTAGAATCATAAATTTTATTATCTATAACTACTTTTTCTTCTTTTTGAAGTTTACTCCAAAGTTCCTTAGGAACATTATTAGCAATGGCCTTTTCAACATTAAATTTTCTTAATCTCTTAAAATAGAAGCTATATCCTAAGCATTGGGCAGAATGTTCCAATTCTAAGGTATTAATTGAAATATCATAATTAAGTGAATCAACTAAATCAATATTTTCCTTACCTAATTTTAAATTTATAGTTGAAGGATTTTCTAATACTATTAATTCGTAAGGCAAATATGGACATGCAACTCTTAATCCATTTATAACATCTTTAATTCCTACAGGACCAATTATAATTATAGGTTTCTCTCTTCCACTATTTCCTATAGTAGATAATAAACCTGGCAAACCAATTATATGATCACCATGGCAATGTGTTATAAGTATAATATCTAAAGATTTAAATCCCCAACCTATTTTTCTCATAGCTACTTGAGTTCCTTCACCACAATCTACAAGAATTTTTCGGCCTTTAAAATTTATTAAAAGTGAAGATAAATCTCTATAAGGCATAGGCATTCCACCGCCAGTTCCTAATAAACATATATCTACCAATATATCATCTCCTTTAAAATTAATATAATAATAGTATTTATTTTTATGTAATTAGACTCATTTACGAGTATTTTATTTAAGATAATATTAATATAAAAATAAATTTTTTAATTAAAACTACTTTTAAAGTAAAGAAAGTTCCAATATGTTCTTACTAGAATGTTTTATTATTTACTCTAAAAGCAAAAAAGTATTTCAAAATGTAATTCCATCTTGAAATACTCTATTTTTATGCTAACTAGAATTTGTGCTCCTCTAATTTTCTATACTCTGAAAAGAACTAGACACCTATTCTTATATAATTATTTCTAAAATCTAGATAAAACTTTAACTTTACTCAATTAAATAACTTATTTTTTTAAACAATGCATTTCCTTCATTGCATTTTTTCCCTCTACTAAATAAGCTTGTCCTTTAGAACAAAATATTGATGTTGATGTATAATTAATATCAGCATCTTTATTATAAGCAATATTATCTATAATCTCCTCTTCATTATGACAAAAATCATATCCATCAAAAACTAAGCTTAAAGCTCCTTTTCCTTTTGTAAATGATTGAAATTCTAATGCATAATTCATAAATGTGGCTACAGGTCCTCTTCCCTCAATGGTAACTCTCTCTCCATTGTTTTTTGGTTCTAAAAATTCACCTTTCATTTTCTGGATATCTGAAATCACTCTTCCCATCAAATTCATATTAACATCAATTTTAAACTTATAAAAAGGTTCTAAAAGTTTATTGTCCATATTTTCCAACCCTTGTCTTAAAGCTCTTTTTGTTGCTTCCCTAAAATCCCCTCCACTTGTATGCTTATTATGCGCTCTACCTGTTAATAAAGTTATTTCTAAATCTGTTACTGGAGCCCCTGTTAAAATACCATTATGTTCACATTCATATATATGTGTTTTTATTAGGTTTTGATGTCCTACAGTCAAATGATCTGCATGACACTTATTTATAAATTTAATTCCTCTACCTCTTTCCCCTTCTTTTATTTTCATTATTACCTCTGCATAATGACCTAAAGGCTCAAAATGTCCACAGCCCATAGTTTCTCCTAAAGCAGTTTCTTTATATAAAATAGTTGGGGTACCAAAAATTATGTCTACCTTAAATCTCTCTTTTAATATCTCTTTAAGAACTTCTAATTGAACGGCTCCCATTATACTAATGTTTATTTCTTTTGCTTCCTCATTCCAAGTTACACCTAAACTCTTATCCTCTGATTCTAAAATTTTAAAATATTTTAAAATTTCTCTTGGATTTATTTTATCATTAAAAATAACTTTTGACTTTAAAGTTGGAACCATTTTATATTCCTTATTACTTTCAATGCCAATTCCATCTCCAGCCTCTAAACTACTAATTCCTAAAACAGCTACAATATCACCTGCCACAGATTTTTCTAGGACATCAAATTTATTTCCATTATAAAGTCTTATTGAGTTTATTTTTTCTTCTATGAAGCTATCGCCCTGACTATAGCTAATTATATCTTTTGGCTTTATCTCTCCTGTTAATACTTTTATGAATGTTAATCTTTCCCCCTTTTCATCATATTTTATTTTAAATACTTTCCCTGTAAAATTACTTTTTTCATTATAATTACTTTCTGTTATTTCAGAGAATATATCTAAAAATTCTTTAATTCCCTTATCCAATAAAGCTGCTCCTGAAAAAATAGGAAATATCTTTTCTTTTTTAAATAATTTTATTAAACTTTTATTCCATAAATCTTTAGAATATCCTTCCTCCAAATAGGTAACTAACAAGTCCTCATCACATTGAGCTAACTCTTCAATATTAGAATCATTCCATTTTTCTAAGTTAAATTCATTGCTTAAGCATATTATATTTTCACTTAACTTTAATTTAATTTCCTCTATTATCTTTTCAAAGTCGCTTCCCTCTCTATCCATCTTATTTACAAAAATACATGTTGGAATTTTATTTTTTCTTAATATTTCCCAAATTGTTTCACTATGTCCTTGAATTCCTTCTACAGAACTTATTATTAAAATTGCATAATCCAATACAGAAATAGCTCTCTCCATTTCTGGCGAAAAATCTATATGTCCTGGTGTATCTATTAAATAATATTTTTTATTGTTATAATTAAAAATCCCAATATCAGAAAATACAGTTATTCCTCTATCTTTCTCTATATAATGATTATCTAAATAAGAATTCTTATGATCAACTCTCCCTGGATTTCTTATTGCATCTCCATGATAAAGTAATTGCTCTGAAAAAGTAGTTTTTCCAGCATCTACATGGGCAAATACTCCAACTGTTATATTCATAATTAATCTCCTCTTTTATTTATACATAAAATAAATTTTCATCTTATAATTTCCATTAAATTTTATATATAGTTTTAACACTATCTAAATTAAATGGAAGTTTATAATTAAATATTATCAAAAAACATAATTAATTACAAAAATTCTCTAACTCTATATTTCAATATAATTATTATAAATTATAAGTTTTTACTTACTGAGTCTTTTCTAGTTAAACTAAAAATATCCCAGTTTGAAATTCTCATTGACTATTTTCCAACTGGGATTATACTTAATTAATCTATTGCTATATATTTTGAATTACTTTATTTTTAATTCCAAATAAGATACTTATTTTCTTTGGTACTTTATCTAACAACTCTTTATCTATGCCATCAATACATAACATTATATTTATATAAACCAAAGCACCTAGATATATTATTATAACCATTGCAAGAAGGTTACCTATATATACTCCAAGTATAGATTTTAATGTCCCTAAAATTAACAACTTTGAGCCAATAACTACTACTCCCATTATAATTGCTCCTATAGCAGGCTTAATCCAAGCTTTTCTTAATATTCCATTACTCTTTATATGCTTTTCTATAATCTTCATATTCATTATAACCATAGTTAAATTAGCTAAAAGTAAGCCTATTACAGCTCCATAAATATTAAATATACCTATTGGTATAAAAATAAAATCACATATAATTTTTATTATTACCCCTATAAATGATGTAAAAACACCTTCTTTTACTTTCCCTAAGCTATTCATCATAGTATTAGTTAAATAGTATACTGATAAAAATACAAATACTGATGAGCCATATTTCATAATAGGTGCTGCCCCTATTCTATTGGGTCCAAAAATAGCAGTGAAAATTTCTTCACTTAAAATTGACATTCCAACTGCTGCTGGTAAAGCTATTAAAAATCCTAAATTTATTAATCTACTTATTGAATTTTTAAGTAGATTCTTATTTTTAGAAGCATTTTCTTTAGATATAAGTGGTAAAATATATATGGATAGAGATGTTATTATTATCATTGGTGTATTTATTATTTGCATATATTTATTAAAATGTCCATACATTATAGTTGCAGCCTTATGGTCAAGACCACTTTTCATTAACCCACTTGTTATTAAGTTAATATCAACTAAATTATTTCCTGCATAAATAAATGCCGTTGATAATATTAAAGGTACTGAATATCTAACTATATATTTAAAGATATAATTGTTTGAATTCTTTCTTTTTTTAGTCTTTCTTTTAGTTCTAATTTCTTTTCTATAAGCAAATTTCAAGTATACCAAAGCTCCCAAAGCTCCTATGGTAGTTCCTAAAGCTCCCCCTGCTACACCATATTCAATTCCAAAACCCATAAGCAAATAAGAAAACATAACACTAAATATTACATTTAAAACCTGTTCTAATAATTGAGAAATTCCTATAGCATTTAACTTTGTTCTTCCTTGAAAATAGGCTCTATATGCACTTATAAGTGCTGTGAAAAATATACTAGGACAAAGAACTAATATTGCTAAATATGATTTGCTACTATTAACAAATTTTGAAGCTGGAACTGCAAACAAAAATAACAATATAGTCATCGTTATCCCCATAAGCAATGATATATTTCTTCCTATTTTAAAAGAAGCTGATGCGTCTCGCTCATGCCCTGTTGCACTATACTCTGCCATTAATTTAGGTATAGCTGTAGAAACCCCTGCTATAGTTATCATATATATAAATACATAAACATTATAGGCCGATGCATAAATCCCATACCCAAAATCACCTATAGTTAAAGTTAATAAGGGTATGTATATAAGAGACAGTACCTTAGAACATATATTTGTAAAAGTTAAAATTATAATCCCTTTTGAAGAATTCATTTCTCCCCCACCTTCCACTATTTGTATTTATATATAAATATATCATTTTATTTTATTTTTTCCATATACTTCGTACTTTACATCATTCTAAACCGAACGAATCTACTTCCTTTATAATCTAACAATCCTCTTGTTTCTTCATCAATCATGGTATATTCCCTAAAATTAACTTGATATTCTATGCTATTACCATCATCTAGCTTGAAGGTTATAAAATAAGTACCATTAACGGAATCTTTTCTTTTTATTTTTGCTATAGCAAATACTGTTTTTATGGGTTGTTTATTATTATAGCTCCATCTAGTCACAGCTAACATAAACTCTATCATAACAAAACAAATAACTATTAAAAATATAATAGTAAATATAACACTTACAGCTGAAAAGTTATTCCCAGCTAAAAAAAGTAAAAGTTTCATAGCCGTTACCCCTTTTTTACTATAAGTATATTAAAAAAAATTGGTTTTGATACACTATTTTACATTAATAAAGAAAAAAATTATTTTTCCTTATTATCCTTCTCTTTCTTCTTTAAATATGCATTAGATATAGTTGATACTATAATTACTATTGCTAAAATTATTAAAATAATAGTTGAAAATCCCATAGTAACCTTAAGAGCTTTGCTCTTCCTCCTTTGATTAAACTTTAGTAAAAATATGTTTTACTAACATAATTATATCAATAGGGATTAAATAAAAAAAGAACCATACCTTTCTTAAGAAAATCATTAAATTTTCTATTGATATGGTTCTTATGCAATAAAATTTAAACTATAGAGTCTAAACTTAAATATTATTCCTATATAACTAAATGTGATTTTAATTCATTCTCTACTTTAGCTTCTACTAACACTATAACATCTAATTCTTTTATTCCTGGTAATGTGTTATTTATTTTTAATCCCCTTACCTCATTTACTATACTAGTCATTTTTGTTTCTTCAGTGTTATATTCACCTTCTCCAAATTTTTTACCTGAATTTCTAAAATATGATAACTTGACTTTCATTTTACAAACCCCTCCTCATAAAATTTATAACTTTATTATACTATATCCTTCTTAATATTTATACATAATTTATTAATTATTATGCATTATTTATAATATTCATTTTTTATTAACTATTATAAAAATTAAATTTAATATTGAATCAAAAGCATTTAACTTTCAACAACTACTTATTATCACTATTTATAAATATACATAACTCTAAACTTAATTCAAATGAATTTTTAACTTTGGCTGAATTTTAATGATTGTTATCTAATGAAGAATATCTGTTTATCTCCAGCTTATAATAGACCTAAGTATTACAGATATTAGTTATCAGATAAATGTAAACTTACCTATTATTGTAAATAAAATCATTATATGTAATAATATCTTATATAACTTATGAAAGCTACTTTAACTACCTTAAGAAAAAATCTCAAATCTAATTTCAAGTAAATATAATAAAAAATAATCAAGGAGCTTTGCTAATGATAGAAAAAAAATTATTACTCTTACTACTTTTATATTCTTTTACTCTTGTAGGTTGCTCTACAAATAACTTAGAAAAAGACATAAGTAAAAAAAAATACCTCCACCATAGAAGTTGAAGAAAAGAAAAATGAATATGTAGATCTTTCTATAAATGCTATTGGTGATATGCTTGTTCATAATACAGTTTTTAATTCTATGAAAACTATAGATGGTTTTGATTTTCACCCAATGTTTGAAGATATAGCACCCTATATAAACAATGCTGATTTCACCATTGCAAATTTAGAAACAGTATTTGCTGGAGCTAATTCCAAGTATACTGGATATCCTATGTTTAATACTCCTGAACAACTTGGATATGCCATGAAAAATACTCTTGGAGTTGATTTAGTTAGTACAAATAACAATCACTCCCTAGATAGAGGAATCAATGGATTAAATAAGACTATTGATTATTTAAAAGATTATGACTTAGATTATATAGGAACCTCTCAATCTCAAGAAGATAGAGATAAGCCCTATATAAAAAATATAAAAGGTGCCAATGTAGGATTTGTAAGTTACACCTATGGAACTAATGGGAATATTATTCCAAAAGGAAAAGAATATGCTGTAAACTTAATAGCTAAGGAACAAATACTTAAAGATTGTAAAAAATTAGAGGAAGGTGGAGCTGAATTTATGGTTACACTTTTACACTGGGGTAATGAATATCAAAAAGAGCCTAGTAATGAACAAAAAGAGCTTGCTAAATGGATTTTTGAAAACACAAACTCTTCTTTGATAATAGGAAATCATCCCCATGTAGTCCAGCCTATTGAGGAAATGATTGTAACCAAAGATGGAAAAGAAAAAAAAGGTGTTGTAGCTTATGCGCTTGGTAACTTTACCGGAAACCAAAATAAAGAATTTTCTGATACAGGAATAATACTTAATGTGGATTTAAGAATAGACAAAGCAAATCCATTTTCCTCAGATGCTATAAAGACAGTTTCTTATATTCCAACCTATATAGATATTAATCCAATGTCTACAGGTAAGGGGTTTAGAACCATAAATGCTAATAAAGCAATTGCCGATTATGAAGCTGGAAATGACAAGTTTATTACTGAAAAAGAATACAATCTTATGAAAAAATATAAAAATAGCTATGCAAATATGATAAAGGAAAACAATGTTATTTTTGCTGAGAAATAATTTTTACAATATTTATGGTTAAATTCATATTATAAATTTTACTTTTTATATAACTATATTTTAAATAAAATTTATAAAAATTTCTTTAAAAGCAAAAAAGGTGATTGTCATCAAGTTTGGAACCTAATTCCACCTTGATACAATCACCTTTATCATTAATAAATAAAGTAATTTACTTAATTATTTTATTTAGAAACATTACCTACTACATTTAACACATCCCATGTTCTAGCAAAAGGAGGTGCATAACAAAGATCTAACATTCCAAGTTCTGCAGTTGTCATTTTATTATAAATAGCTGTTGCAAGGACATTTGTTCGTTGTACTGCATCTTTCTTACCAACAACTTGCCCTCCTAATAAAACCTTACTGTCCTTAGCATAAATAACTTTTACATAAATTTTTTCTTGACCTGGATAGTAATCTGTTTGGTTCATATCTGATATAAATTTAGTACTATAGTTTATTCCAAGTTTTTTTGCATCTTCTTCACTTAAACCAGTGCGTCCTGCTTCCATATCTAATACTTTGATACAACTTGAACCTAAAGCAGATTGATATACTGAATTTAAACCTCCAAGATTTTCACCAACAATTCTACCAAGTTTATTGGCATTTGTAGCTAATGGAATATAACTATTTTCTTGTAACATATGAGGAACTATAGCACAGTCTCCTGCTGCATAAATATCTTTAATAGAAGTTTCTCCTTTATTATCTATTATAATAGCTCCATTTTTACTCATTTCAATTCCTGTATTAGCAATGAACCCAGTATTAGGTCTAACACCAGTAGCTAGTACAACTATATGAGCATCAAAAGTTTTATCTCCTACTACAACACCTTCAACTTTTTCATTTCCCTTAAATTCTGTAACTGTTGAATTCATAGATAAATTTACATTATGATTTGAAAGTTCTTCTTCAAGAATGTCTGTTATTTCCTTATCAAATGCCACATCAAGGATTCTATCTCCTCTTTGGAAAACATGTACTTCTTTACCATATTGCTTGGCTGCTTCAACAAGTTCTAATCCTATAAAACCAGCTCCTATGATTACAACATTTTTTAATTCTGGATTTTCCATTGCTTTTTTTAGAGCTATTCCATCTTCCATACTATGAAGAGTAAATACATTTTCAAGTTCTACATTCTTAATTGGTGGAATCATTGGAGTCGCTCCAGTAGCTATCATTAACTTATCATAGTTATCACTAAATTCTTCACCAGTTAAAAGATTTTTAACTATCACTTTTTTTTCATTTACATCAATATTAACAACTTCATGTTGAGCTAATAATTCTATACCAGAAGCTATAATTTGTTCTTTAGTCCTAGCTATCATATTATTAGTACTTTCAAAAAAGTTTCCTACGAAATAAGGCAGACCACAGGCACCAAAAGATGCATAATCTCTCTTTTCATAAACAATTATTTCTGCCTCAGTATCAACTCTTCTTAACTTAGCTGCAGCAGTCATTCCTGCAGCAGTACCTCCAATTATTACTACACGCATTTTTTCATCCTCCATTTATATTTAATTACCTAACATCATATTAAGAATTTCAATATCGGTCTCTCTCATTCCAATTTTACCAAGTCTACCTATAGTTGTAATAGTATCCTCAACATCTTCTTTAACTAATCCACAACCATTCTCATATACTCTATCATTCATAGCTAAGTGATGAGCCATTATTGCAGCATCTAACCCTGAGGTTATTTTAGATGCACATGATGCTTTAGCTCCATCACATACCACCCCTGATATATTAGCTAAGGTATTTATAATAGTATTCTTTATTTGTATGAGAGAACCACCTTCTAAATAAGTTATAGCTGCACCACTAGCACAAGAAGCACTTATTGCACCACAGAATGCTGATAATCTACCAATGAACGTTTTTTGATGAATAGTTATTAAATCTGAAAAAACTAAAGCTCTATAAATTTTTTCTTCACTAAATCCTTTTTCTCTACCGTATACAATTACTGGTATAGAACATGCCATACCTTGATTTCCACTTCCAGAGTTTGTAACAACAGGAAGAGTACATCCACTCATACGTGCTTCAGAACCTGAAGCTGTATAAGCTTTTAATCTTGTAACAATATTATCTGGATAATTTTCTAACAGAATCTTACCAATCCCAAGTCCATATTTACCTGTTAACCCTTCATTAGCAATTGCCATATTATAGCTAACTTGCTTTTCAAGCAATGGTTTAATTTTTTCTATTTCTATGTTATCTGCAAATTCTTTTATATCTGCTACATTTAAAACACTTCTATCAGATAAAATCCCAAGATATTTACCTTCTTCTTCAATATTTTCAAATAATATGTCATTATTCTTAATTATTTTATAAATGTTATTATGACTATATTTTATCTCTACAGTAACTCTATCATTACCATTAAATACTGTAATTATGATATGCAGTAGAACATCACTTTTTAATAATTCAACTTTACAGTAATCCTTTATTTTAATAAGTTTATGAGCTCTTTCAACTGCTTTTTCAGTAACTTCATTTATTACTTCAAGTTCCTTTGATGCATCACCACCAGTTACTCCTAAAATAGCAGCCACTTCTATGCCAACTAAATTACCTGAGTTAGGAATAGTAACACTTTTAACATTTTTTACTATATTTCCACTGCATTGTACAAGCATCTTCTCTGGCTCTTTTCCTAGTACTTCTCTAGCCTTTGCTGCTGCATAAGCTATAGCTATAGGTTCTGTGCATCCCATAACTGGAATCAGTTCTTCACTTAATATCTTTATATATTCTTTTTCTCTATTTAGCATAAAAAATTCCCCTCTAATTGTCTAAAATACCTCTATTCTTGAGTTTCTAATTGCTTCTTAGGATTCATATTTCTAAAGTATTCCATATCAACTTCTCCTAATGTTTTATCAACTATCATAGCATTAGTTAAAGCACCAGTAACATTGATTAATGTTCTGCCCATATCTATTATTGGATCAATAGCAAGTATTGGACTAACTAAAGGAAAAGAAGAAGCCATGCCAACCCCTGATAAGGCAACTGATGCAGCCATAGTAGCTGTTCCTGGAATTCCTGCAATACCAAGTGAACCTAATGTCACAACTATAACAGCCATTCCTATGAAAGTCAAATCGATTTGCATCCCCGTTACATTAGCAACAAATACTAATAATAAAGCAGGGAATATACCAGCACATCCTTGCATACCAGCTGTTGTACCAAAACCAGCAACAAAACTAGCTGTTCCATCATTAACACCCATTTTATCTACTAAAGTCTCAATAGTAACTGGTAAACAGCCAACACTTGAACGAGATGTAAATGCTAAAACCATTACAGAAATTCCTTTCTTTAAGTATATTATCGGATTATAGCCAAATAAAGATATAGCTATCAACTGAATAACAAACATTATTACTACAGATGTATATAAAGCAATTATAAATATACCAACATCTAAAATGCTAGAAATACCTCTTTGTGCTATTGTATTAGCTAATAAAGGAATAACAGCATAAGGCATATACTTTATAATAGTCATAGCTACGCTCATAATAATTTTATGTAGAGCATTAACCATATCAAAGAAAGGTTTTACAACCTCATAGTATTTTTTCTTCATTCTATTAGCTCCAAGTCCAAAGAATACAGAAAAAATTACTAAAGCTATAATATTAACATTTACCATAGCTTCAGTAGGATTAGCTGGTAATAACCCTCTTAATGTATCAACAACTGTTTTTACTTCTTTAATTTCAGAAGTTCCACCTGAAACATTCATACCACTACCAACATTAAATAATATACCAACAGTAAGACCAACAATAACTGCAATAACAACCATTACCATGGTTACAATAATAGAATTTCTAGTAAGTTTACCTATATTACTACCTTCTTTCATGTTTATAATAACATGAACAATAGACACCATTACTAAAGGAACTACAAGCATTTTAATTAAGTCAATAAATCCATTACCTATTAAGCTGTACCATTTAGTTGTTTCACTAACAAATGTAATTTTCATTGGATCACTGGCAAATCCAGATGCAATTTGAATTAGTACACCTAATATTAATCCAATCCCCGTACCAATAAGCATTCTCTTAGAAAAATCGACTTTTTTCTTTTGAAACTTGTTCATTACAGTAAATAATAATACCAATATACCTAAGAATAAAATTGTTTTGAGTTCACTAATCATTAGAAACTCCTTAAAAAATACATTGTCCATAAAATCCCCCTATTTCTACATTTTATTTTATTCAATTCCAATTATAACATAATATGTAATATATGTATACCTTTTCAATAAAATTTTCTCAAGCTTTGTAATATTAAAATATAGAATTAGTACTTTTTCCATTTTTCCTTATTCTTTAAATTAATTTTACCTATAAATTGTTGCATAATTTAAAAAGTAAATATTACTTTTATCATGCCAACTAAAAAAGAAGATGTATCAGAATTATAGATACATCTCTCCTATATTTAAAATTACTATATAATAAAATAAAGCTTAATGGAAAATAATAAATCTTCAATGTTTATTTCAACCTTACCACCTTGCAATTCCATAATAGACTTTACTATGTTAAGACCTAAGCCACTTCCCTGTGTAGTCCTAGATTCATCTCCTCGTTTAAATCTTTCTAATAGTTCCTCTTCTTTTAAAGTTATTCTCTCTTTAGATATGTTCTTTATATTAACTTTAAAATCTTAATATTTAATTTATTAATATCTTAATTTTTTCTTAATTTTAGATTTGCATTTACATATACAAAAATAAAAGACCACACCAAAGCATAACTAAATAACAATTTAGTCTTTGATATAGCCCTAATTATTTGACTTACTTCCTTACAAATAAAATTCCTACTCCTGATTTTCCAGTATGTGAACCTATAGTTGCACCTATTTGCATACTTTCTATTTTGCAATCAAAATTAAACTCCCTTAGTCTATTTTCCATCATTTCCTTTAATTCAAAGTCTGAACCATAACATATTATAATTGGATATTCTTCATTAACTTCAAAGGCATTTAATCTTTTAAGAAGAAATCTCATAGCAGATTTAGTTCCTTTAACCTTCTTTAATATATTAACTTTACCATCATCAATAGTTATAATTGGTTTTATATTTAATGCCTCTCCTGCAAGGGCTTTTATACCAGATATTTTCCCACTTCTCTCCAATATTTCTATATCATTTATCATTACTGAATAATCTAATTTATCCTTTAAAACTTCTAAATGATCTCTAATATCTCTAAGTGAAAGTCCCTCATTAACTAATTTCACAGCTTCCTTTACTAATAATCCTTGCCCAAAGGCTGCTGTTTTCGAATCAACTAAACATATTTTTTTAACATTTAAACCATCAGTAGCTTTTTCAGCATATGAATATGTATTACTTAAATTTGATGATAAGCCTATATAAAGTATTTCATTTCCTAAATCTAATTCCCTCTTAAATACAGATTGGAAATCACAAAGTTCTAGATTAGATGTCTTAGGAAGAGCATTTTTATTATCTATTAAATCATAAAATTTTTCTGGCTTTAGATCTATAATATCTTTGTAGCTAACCCCATTTATCTCTACGGTTAATGGTAATAAAATTATATTATTTTCCTTTATATAATCAATCTCTAAATCACAAGCACTGTCTGTAATAATAACAATATTCCCCATTTTTAGTCCCCCTCAAAATTTTATCTAAATAATTATCTAATGCATTATTGCCACCTAACCTAATTCTACCATAGTATTATATTCCATTAATTAAACTTATTGTTAATTGTAGATTAACAATATATTCTATAGCCTAAAGTTTCATCAAAATTCAATAAATTTATTAGAAAAAACCTCTTTTAGTTCTCTTTTTCTTTTCCTTGCTTTTATCCTTTAAGAGTTCACTCATCCTTCCATATAATTTATTGTAACGCTCTTCTAAACCCTTCATTTCAATTAATTTTTCCTTTAATTTATTTATTTCCATATCCTTTTTTATTAACAGTTCATTTTTTAAATTTAACATTGATTCAGCATGTTCTTTTTCTAACTTCAATATTTCTATTTCTTTGTGTAAGTATATTATTTCATTATTTTTAATATCTTCTATTTCCTTAATTCTTGTTATATTTTCTATATACATTTCCTCTTTAGAGGCATTATCTAAAATGTACTTAATACCTTCATCTTTTATATAAACAGTTCCATCACTAATATAGATATATTTTTTAAAATCTTTATCTTTTATTCTTTTAAATATAGATTTTTCACTAACTCCTAGTTCTCTACTAACTTCATCAATTTTATAGCCCATAAGAATACCCCTTCGAATCTTTTTAATATTAAATTCTTTATTGCATATAAAAAAACCTTTATTCTATTAAAAATTTTAACCAAAATTTACAATTTATTTTAAATATAAAATAAAAAGAACGCATAAAAAATTTTCCTTGAAATTTCAATGCATTCTTTTTACATCTTATTCTTTTATAAAATCTCTTAATTTAAAACTACCAGCTGTGAAAAAGCAAATAGTTATTATTATAACTATTAAAGAGCTTAATATTATATCCTTACTATTTAATATATTACCAAACCAATAAAAAGGACTTATCATAGCTATTTTATTTATAACTACAGAAATCTCTATACCAATCATATTAGCTACAACTGGTATAATTCCTAATATAAAACTAACTAATCCATATAACACTATAATTTCTACAGCTCCTTTTTCTTTTAACCATCTAGTTCCTACAATTGCTACTGATGTAGAAAATAAATTATTTAAAATTAAAACTAAAAATATATTTGACATTATCAAAACATCTAATTTTAAAATAGCACTTATAATAAATAATATTAAACAAGATGATATAAATTGTAAAATAAATATAGCTAAAAACATTGAACCTATTATTTCATAATTCTTATTTGGCGTTCCAATAACCCTTTTCAAAATTTTATTTTCTCGTAGTTTAAGAAAATCCATAACTATATTGGTATTTGATAATATAATAAAATAACATATCATCATAATATTTATAACAGTTATAAACTTATCTGCCTCTTCATTTATTATAAGTCCTACTGTTTCTATTGGATTAACTTCCTTTAAGCCTATATTTTTATTTATGAAATTATTTATTATTGAACTTACCTTAAAATTGCCATCTTCATTACCTATTAATTGATCTATATTAGGACTCTTCTTCTCATTTAATGCTTCTTCAAATCCCTTTTCTATTTTATAAGCAAAATCTATCTCACTATTCTCAACCTTTTTTATTATAGCTTTTTCATCCTCTACAATTACATTATATCCTTTAAAGTCATCTATTAATTCTTTGCTCTTTTCACTTTTGTCATTATCAATTATATATAAAGCTTCTTTCTCAATACTTTCTCCATTTAATTGTTTTTGATTAATCAAGGACATAGCTGTTACTAAAATTACTGGAATAATAAACAACATACCTATTACCCCTAAGTTTTTTAAATACCTCTTTATATTAATCCAAGTTAATAATAGTATTTTCATTTTTATTCTCCTTTCTCCACTTATAAATAAATGTTATTCCATAAAATAACAAAGCTAATCCTAATATAATACTTATATAAGTTACTGAATTTGAAAAATTATCATATTTATCAATATCAATAAATATTTTCCCTATATATTCAGTTAAAGAAAGTGAACTTAACCAATCTATTTTTTCCATAAATATTCCTCCAAAAAATAAAGGTGCCATAAAAATAAAATAAATAAAAGGTATTCTAATATTCTTCGGAACAATATCAATTAAAAACAGTATTATAGCTCCCACAAAACTAGCTCCTATAGCTGAAGAAATTATAATATTTAGAACTGATCCAGTAAATGCTACATTTATAATTCTAAAAATAAAGCAATATAATAAAATACACATCAAGGCATATAAAGTATAAAATACATAATCATAGGCTAATATTTTTGTTCTTTTATTGGGAGTACCTTCTACTCTCTCTAAAATAGATTGAATCTTTTTATTTGAAAATAAGTTTACAAAAGAATATATTATTATAGAACATAATAAGCTAACTAAATTAGCAGGATTATTTCCTTTTATATTCTTATAATTATTCCTGCTTATTGTTTTATCTTTTATATGATTAAGCCCATTAGTTTTTATAGAATTTTCATAAATCATATTATGATAATTATCTATTATTTTCTTTGCTTTTGCCCCGTCTCCCTTAGCTCCTATATTTTCTTTAATTTCTAACTTAACTTCCTCATTTTTTAATTCTTCTATGACTTTTCCATATCCTTTTTTTATTGTTATATTAATAGTTGGATTATTGTCTTCAATAAAAATATTTTTTAAATCATCATTTTTTAAAAAGGCTACTAATTTTTTTGAATAATCACTATTGTCATTATCCTCTATTTTATATTTAATTTCTTTAACCTTTACAGGTTGTTTTTCCATAAATCCATGAAAAATATATGCTATTCCCCAAAGAACTATAGGTACTATAACTATATATAAAATATTAAGCTGAAAATTACTAATATATCGCTTAAATTGTGTTTTTAAATAAATAAACAATTAACATTTCCCCCTTACTTATCTCTTAAAGAGTTCCCTGTTAAATTTAAAAATACATCTTCTAATTTAACTTCCTCATAGGAAATTTGCTCTATAACTTCATTATTTTTTTCTAAAACCTCTATAAGTTTTCCTAAAACAAACTCCTTACTAACTGTTAATATTAATTGGTTATTTATATTTTCAATATTTTTTATTGTAGAAATTTTATTTAAGCTCATTAAACTTTCAACTTTTATATTTTGTACCTTAAGCTTTATCCTCTTACTTTTCATTAATAGTCCCTTTATTTCTTCCTTTGTACCAGAAGCAACTTCTTTGCCCAAATCCATAATAAATATTTTGCTACAAAGCTCTTCTATCTCCTCCATATAATGAGATGTATATAAGATAGTTACTTTCTTTTCTTTATTTACTTTTTTTATAAAATCAAATATATAATTTCTTGATTGGGGATCTATTCCTACAGTAGGCTCATCCATAATTAAAATCTTAGGATTATGCATAATAGCAGCTGCAATATTAAGCCTTCTTTTCATACCACCTGAAAATTTCTTTACCTTTTCTTTTTTTCTTTCTGAAAGTCCTACAATTTCTAAGGCTTCATTTACTCTTTCCTTTAAAACTCTGCCTTTAAGTCCATAAAGTGCTCCAAAAAACTCTAAATTATCATAGGCATTTAACTCTTCTATTAAAGCTACTTCCTGTGGTACAATACCAATTACCGATTTAGCTTTTATAGAATCCTTATCAATATCATACCCATCTACAGTTATTTTTCCCTTTTCTTTTTCTAGTATGGTGCTTATTATATTTATAAGTGTAGATTTTCCAGCACCATTAGGACCTATAAATCCAAATATCTCTCCTTCCTCCACTTCAAAAGAAATATTATCTAAAACTATTTTATCCTTAAATCTTTTTGTTACATTTTTAATTTTAATTATTGCCATAAAAAAACACCTCCAAAAGCTTATAATCCTATCTTAATCTAAGCTTTGAAGGTATTCTATAACTTAAAGTAATTACCTGAAGTGACTTAAGTCACTTTTTAAGTCACTATTCCATTTTTAAAAGCAAATATTGCTATTTGTGTTCTATCCCTAAGTTGTAATTTAGATAATATATTGGTTATATTATTTTTTATTGTCCCTTCTGATAAATATAATTTCTCTGCTATTTCTTTATTACTATAACCCTTTGCAATTTCCTCAATTATTCTAACTTCTCTTTCCTGTAACAAAAAACTATTTTCATCAAAATTCCTTTTATTAATCCCTTCTAACATCTTACTAGCTATCTTAGGATTAACAACAATATTTCCACTATATGCACTTTTTATTCCGTTATATATAAGATCATGGGAACTATCTTTAAGTAAGTACCCAGATGCACCATAACCTAATGCCTCATGAATATACTCATTGTCCTCAAAGGTTGTCAAAATTAAAACCCTTATGTCATGAAAATACTCCTTTAACAACTTAGTCCCTTGAACTCCATTACATTTATCCATCCTGACATCCATAAGTACAACATCAACCTCATTGTCTTTACAAAACTCTAAAGCTTCGTATCCATTAGATGCAAGACCTACAACTTCAATATCATCATAGGTTGAAAGTATTATTTTAAGTCCCTCTCTAATTAATTTTTCATCATCAACAATTAATAATTTCAAAAAAATCTCCCCTTAATTACATTCATAATTACGATTAATGGATAATTTTATTTTAAAGCCACTTCCCTTTGAAGTAGAAATTTCTAATTCTCCATTTATTTCTCTCACTCTTTCCTCTATGCCTTTTAATCCTACTCCATTATAAATAACCTCATCACAACCCAATCCGTTATCTTCAATTAAAAGCACCAATCCTTCATCTGAAAAATTCATAATAACTCTTATCTCTGTAGCCTTTCCATGCTTTAAAGAATTGCTTAAAGCTTCTTGTATTATTCTATAAATAACATTGCTTAGTTTATAATTTAATAACCATCTATTTTTTGATATTCTATATATAATTTTTATATCTGTCATCTTTTCAAAATTCTTTAAAAGCTCCTCTATCTTGAATATAACTTCAACTTCATTATATTTATCTGGCTTTAATTCTTTTATAGCTTTTCTTACATCATCAAGACTATCTTTTACAAATTCTCTTAGATTACAAGCAATATTTTCAATAGCACTTTTTTCTTTGTTAGCTATCCTTTCAATAGCACTTAATTGTATCATTGTAGTAGAGAGTGCATGTCCTACATTATCATGAATTTCCCTGGAAATTCTATTTCTCTCTTTTAAAATAGCTAACTCCTCTATAGAACTTGCATAATTCTCCAAATTCCTATTGGCTATTCTAAGCTCCCTCTCTGTTACTCTTAATTTATCATAAAGAAATTGGGCACTTAACTTCCTTTCATTTTCCTTATGTAAATATAACATAATCATAACTATTAAAGAAAGAAAGGCACTATTATTTAATATACTAGAAAAACCCTCTTTAAAAGAAATTAAAGTATTAAAAATAAAAGCTAAAATTAAAAGGATTATTGAATTCCTAGATTCTAATACAACGAACCAATCTATTACTACTGGTAATAAATATAAAACAATAGTTCCACAAAAAAATATGCTAATGTAACTAGCTATTCCAATTTCTAAAATTATAGAAAAAAGACTCTGTTTTTCACTTAAATAAAAAAGTCGCAATTGATTATTTACCACAAAGAAAGCAATAAATATAATTGAAATAGCACTGACAGTTGAGCTTTTAAATAAAATTTCCATAGCTATAAAAATTAGCATTAAATATCTAATTATAATAAATTCCTTCTCTTTTTTCATATCCTACAAATATCCTCGCTCCTCAACCCTTATATTAAATTTAATACTATAATACCATATAATATTACTTATATTTCTTAATATGTTAATCTTTTATAAATAACTTTAATTTTTACACATAAATTTAATAATTAATAATCTTTTAAATATTTTATTTATCTATTTAATTTATTATTTTATATGATAAAATTTACTTATAAGTAAAATTATACAAATAAGTTTTAAAAGAGGTTTTTATGAAAGAAAATAAATGTCCATACTGCAACAAAATCTTAACTTATGATAAAGATTACTGTAATGAATACTGTAAGGATAAATATATAAAATTCACTGACTATACTGAAAAATACTCTAAATTATTTATAGGAGTTATTATATTGGTTTGCATATTAACATTTTTATGTGCTTTAATCTCTATTCCAAGTAAAGCTTTAGGAGAAAAAATTCTTTCTATCACTTTTATATTTTTTGGAATAATGATTGTTATATTTCCTTTTTCTACTCCTGAAACATTTAAATATTTAGGTGTACAAAAATCCACCATATTAGTTCGTATTTTAGGATTTATCGTTTTTCTTTTTGGATTTTTCTTATAATAATAAATTCTAATTTCAAAATTACCCCATGTTAAAACGTATACAAGAAGTATATAAATAGTATTTATTATATCTATAGTACTTCAACATTCCTTACTAGACACTAACAGAGAAAGGAACTATATCATAATACAATTTGATATTATATCATTTAAATATGAAGAAAAGACTGTACTCAAATGTAGAATTTAATTCCACTTTTGAGACAGTCTTATTTATCTTTATATTCCACTCTTAATATATTTCGTACTACACATAAATGCATTATGTGGTTTTTAAATAAAATTTAAATGTTATCATTTAAAGTAGTTCCTTAATAACACACTCTACTAAATCCCAACTTTCTTTTAATTGAACTATATCTATAAAAAGATCCTTATTTAAAATATACTCTTTAAAAGTATTAAATTTAAATATTCCTTTTTTACTCTTTAATAATTCTTCTAAAAAAGCCTCATCCTCTAAAGTTAACTTTTCTTTATGTTTTAAATCTAATATTATACTTTTTAAATTTTCTATTAAATCTAACTCTCCCTCTTCTCTTTTTAAGTCTAAATTATTTTTTTCAACATAATTCAGTACTATTTTTTCTAAAAACATTCTAAATAAAACTTCCACTGAATTAGAATATCTCTTTATATCCAATGTTTTAAGCTCTTTATATAAGGAATCTATTGACTTATCTACTATTCTTATATTGAAATCACTTGGTATAAGATATCTTCTTTTATTTCTATTACTTTTTGATGTAGTTAAAACTATATCTTTATTTTTTATTTGACTTCTTAACTTTTCCATTTTTTCCTCTTTTGCTATTCCATCTATAATATTAAAATCTTTTAATGTCATTTGCTCAGTATCCCGTTCTATACAGTTATCTTCCTTTGCATCAGTAATAGTTAAGGAACTAACTTCCCCCTCTCCATTATTATAAGAAGGTAATTGATTTCCTAAAAAACCTTCTATATAGGTTAATCTATTTTCTTTAGTTGAAATACTTCTTCCTTTAAATACCCCATTTAAAATATCATAAAGTATTTTACTTAATCCTTTAGATAATTCTTTTTCAGGAACTATTCTATAAAACTTTTTATTTTTAAGCCTTAAACCTATAGTCTCTCTAACATGAGGATCATCTAATAATCTTGATAGCTGACTTACTTTTACATCATCTAACTGCATTTTCAAATTTTCATCATAATACTTAGATTCCCTTACATAATCTAATATTCCATATATTCTATTTATTTTACTATTTTCATTAATGAAATTTTCCTTTCGTTCTTTACTCCATTTAAGAACTCCAACTCCAGAATTGTCTCCAGTATGTCTTATTTTAATCCATCTATTTGCTTCTAATCGACTATCAAATAAAATAGCATTAATTCCTTTTATCTCCCTAGTTGAATTCTTACTTAATATTACAGAAAGTTTATTTGCAAATTTACTATCTATATCTGCATATAAATCTAAATCATTTATTAATTTAATGGCAGTAACACGTCTATTTCCTTCTAAAACAATATAATTTTCTCCTTCTTCTACAACTATAATCAATTCTGAAGGGTTAACTCCATTTTCTGCTATATCTTCTATAAGATTTAAAAGTTTTTCTTGTTGCCTTAATATTATATTTTTTATAGCATCATATTCACATTCTACCCATTGGTATCTTGGATTTTCCTTATTTATTATTAGCTTTTCTATATCAACATTAATAAACTTATACCCCATAATAAAACCCCTAACTAATATTATATTCTTTATATTATATATAATACCAAATATTGGTAATTAATAGTATATATTTTTTAATTTTTTTATGTTTTTCTTTATATTAACAAAAAACACTCTTTAATTAAGGATAAATTTATTCGATCACTTAGCAATTTGTAATAATTTAATCTTCTATAACTTAGAGATATTTCACTAAAGTTTAATCAAAGTCAAAACTCCCCCTGAATTAAATCTCCCTTTATCCCCCTCCTATTAAAATCTTTAATGACAAAAAAATAGATTATATCAATACAACAAGATATAACCCATCAATTATAATTCACTATATTATTTACTTTTCAATATAACTCACCATTTCTTCCGTATATTTTACTTCTTTGTCTATATTATCTCTAAACCTATTTAAAATCTTTTTCCCTTCCTCATAGGCTAAATCATATTCTTCTCTCGTAATTTCCTTGTTATTCAAAGCTTCTAAAAGCTCATCCTCATCTAATAAAATCATAGAACCATCCCTAAATATAACAACATCTAAAAATAAATCATCATAATAGGGCATTCCATTTTCCTCTGTACCCTGATTTTTTAATATATCAACATACCATTCTGTTAAATATTTATTTTCATCATATATGGCTATAACAGAATACTTTTCCCCTTTAGGTAACCATTGAACCCATTTATGTCCATCCTTCAATACACATCTATCTTTTCCACATATATTAACTATAGTAGTTTTTTCTACTTTTTTTAAATCTAATATTGAAACATAGCCAGTGAAAAATTCATCATTTCTATATTTTATAATTACTTCTTTTTCTAAAATTGTTTTCACTTCATCCCTATTAAGCCACTTTCTTTTTATCATAATAAGACCTCCTTGTCCTCTTTAGTTATTCTATTTAAAAATAGACGTAAAATCTAATCCTAAAAGTTTAGATTCTACGCCTTTATCTATTATTTATATAAATCATCTTCTAATATTTTTTTCACTATTAAACCAATATTAACTTCTCTTGTATCCATATTAACATCTATAATTCTATCTGGAAATGTTACTTCTACACACTCTATAGGATTACCATTTTCATCATTTGTTATAACATCCCAAGTTATAATAGAATCCATAATTTCTTTTTTAGTAGCCATAAAGAAATCCTCCAATTCATAAATATATTATTACTTATTATATTATTAAATTCTACAAATTTCAAATTTTCCTTACAATTTTATCAATTAACTAGTAGCTCATAAGTTTCTATTACACTACATAGCTAATACTTTTAATAAAAAATAAAAATTACCAAATAAAATAGTCTTCTCTAGTGCTTTTTATAGATTTTAAAAAATAAACATATAGTATAAAATTAACTATATTTTACAAATATATATTGAATAATATAAGGCTATTGCTTGATAAAGACCAAGTTACCTTTTATTTACTTTCAATTAAAACCAAGTTTATATTTACTAAATATAATTAAATTTAAAATATTAAATGCATTGATATTAATTATTTGGGGGACAAAATGAAAAATAAAAATGTAATTATAATAACCTTATCTACCTTAGTGATTTTAGGTATTTTAGCTACAATTGCTAATCAACAAACATTTAGTAAAAAAAAGAAGCCATCTAATCCAACTGAAGCAACTACTACTGACGTAAAAGAAGAGGAAAAGGAAATTAAACTTACTCCAGAACAATTAAAAGAAATGGAAATTGAAGCTGTAAAAAATTCTATTTCTGATAACATAGGTAATTATGGAAATAATATAGCTGTTTATTATGAAAATCTACAAACTGGTACAACCTACTCCTTAAATGATGAAAAATATTTTAAAGGGGCTAGTGTTCGTAAATTAGGTAATGTAATGAGCATTGCTGATTTAATCCATGAAGGTAAACTAAGTAAAGATAAACTTATAAGCTATAATCCTAATACCGATTATGAAGAAGGTACTGGGATATTACAAAATCAAAAAAAAATAAATCCTATTACAGTTGAAAAAGCTATTGAATTATCTATGACTCATTCTGATAACATTGCTGCTAGAATGCTCGGAAAAATTGGAGGATATGCAGGACCTTATTATGAAAAAATAACTGGGAAAGCAGCTGCAAATGGAACTTTAACAGCTAATCAAGTTGGTGTACTATTAAAAAGACTTTATGATAATCCTGATAATAACCCAATTTACGAAGATATTATAAAACATTTAAAGAATACTATTTTTCATGATAGATTAGATAAATATTTACCTTATGATAAAGTAGCTCATAAAATAGGAACAAACTTTGGTTATTATCATGATGCTGGTATAATTTATGGCGATAACATTAATTATATATTAGTTATATTAACTAAAAATATAGGTGATACTCCTATTACTAATGGAGAAAAAAAAGAAGTTATTTTAAAAGATAACTCTAATGCTGCTTGTGAAATCATAGCAAAAATTTCAAATGATATATATTCAAAATTAAATTCTATATATAAATAATATTCTTTATATTGCATCCACACTTGATAACTTTTGATTATATTCTTAAAGTTTTTAAATTTATCTAATAGCTAGAAGCTATAATATATTCCTATCTTCTATAAATAGGAGATAAACATCCTCTCGCTTATAAATAACTTTGACTAAGTATTCAGATGGAGTCAAAATTCCACCTGAATTAAGTCTAAGTTTATATAAAAATTATTACTTTACACTATTTACTAATTGTTTTAATCTATTTTCATAAGCATTTAGTAATCTTTCTTCCACTTTAATTAATTCATCACTTCCTATATTCCTTCTTATGCCCTCTCCAACCTTTGCTTCTTTAATATAAAAGAATATAAATCTTAAGTAAGGTCTATTTGCTAAAATATCTCTATTATTATAATACTTAACTAAATCATTTATTAATTCTATTGTGAAACCAGCTCTTATTTGACCGACTATATATCCATATACTTGAATTTCACAATATACAATAATCTTCTTGTATACTTCTAGTAGTTCATCTACAATAATTACTCCATGAATTTTCCCTATATAAAATCTTATTATTTCTAAAATAATTACATTTATCATAGGATTTATATTAACTCTATAATCTTTGTAATAACTTAATATGAAATCTTTAAACATCATAGCAATTCCATAATCCTCTATTACATATTTACTATCTGAAACATTAGGAAGTATTTTTATTATATTCTTACAAAATTTAAGCAATTCTATATCATCATAAATCTCATTATACCCTTCAATACAAACTTCTAAATATAATTTTATTAAATTTATGTCTTCATCATTATACAAATATTTAATAGATCCTCTTGATGTTAATATCTTAAGTATGCTAAAAGGAACTAATCTTTCTAGTATTGGTATCCGCTCTAAAATAAATTCTTCTTCCAAATCCTTTGAATCTAAATTTATAAATTCATTTATATATAATTTATCTAATAGTTTAAACCTTTTCATATATTCTTGCATAACTCTATGATGACATCCATAAAGTAAGTCTAAATCACTTAAAGTATCCTCTTTTAGATATAATATTTGAAATATTCTTCTTTTCATTTAATTCATCTCCCAAAAATATATATTTATATTATTTACCTTTAATAATAAAATATTCTTTTTTCCATTAAAAACGGAGATGTATTAAAATTTCTTAACTAGCTTAACTCTTCTATGACTAGTATCTGTTTAACTCCATTCTATATCTGAAGTTAAACAGGCACATGTCCATAAATAACTTTCATTAAAATTCAGATTTAGTTACTACTCTATCTGAATTAAGTCTCAGTTTATTTATAAGTATGTTATACCAATTTACCAATGCCCTGTTTTTTTCTTTCTTCAAAAACTGCTGCGATTATGTAAATTGTCAATGCTACTCCACTTAACACCAATGTAAAATTATTTGAAAAACTTTTATTAGTATAAGGAATAATAAATAAAATTCCTGTTGCTATCAATGCCAATATTTTTATACTTTTCCACTTAACAAATTTCATTATTACCACCTTATTTTAATTCTTTGCTACCAGCTTATTGTTGTTTTATTTTCCTCTCTATGCTCTTCTAATAGATATCCTTCTTCTATTAAATAGTCTCTAACTTCCTCTATAGGAATAAAATCAACCTTTATAGCTCTTTCTAAATCAACATTATTAAAAAGTTCTAATATTCTTTTAAACTGCTCATCTATAATATCTTTTCTACGATTATAATATCGTTCAGTCATTTGTTTTGCAGATGGAATTATTTTTCTAAATTTTCTTAGTTCATTGACAATAATTTCTTCATTTATTTGATTTCCATCTTCTTGATGTTCTTCTTCATTCTCATTTAGTTCTAAATATTCTATTTCTTCTTCCTCTTCCTTAACTTCACAATATAAAAATGGAATAATAAATAATAATATATCTACTTTTCTATAAAAATCACTATTTTCTTCTAAGATTAAAGTATCTGAATCATAATTACTAATTAGTTCATATCCTCTATAACTCTTATGTTCCTTTACTCCTTCAAGTATTCTCTCACTATTTAATTCTATTTTATCTTTTATATCACTTGTCATTTCCCTAATTATTTCTTTGGTTATATAATACAGATTTTCTTTTTTTCTTAGTGCTAAAGATAAAATTGTTGACTTAACTAAAGCTCTTTCCTCTTTAGTTAATCCATCTTCTCTTGACTCAATTAACTCTTCAGCCATATATGAAAAAACTTTATATCTAGCTTTTTTAAATTTTTCTATATAAAATTCTTCTTTGCATAAAGAGTCTAATTCTTCAACTGTAATATTAATTAAACTATATGTATCTATTTGTTCTATAACATTATTTAAGGAATTTAATAAATTACTTACTAAATCATGTCTTCTATACTTAAGTATATCTTCTATACTCTTATCTAAATCAATTTGATTTTTCTTTAAGATATATAATAGATTTACAATATTATCATTTTCTAAAAC
This sequence comes from Clostridium massiliamazoniense, assembly GCF_001403635.1. Classification (GTDB taxonomy): domain Bacteria; phylum Bacillota; class Clostridia; order Clostridiales; family Clostridiaceae; genus Sarcina; species Sarcina massiliamazoniense. Next base: position 66,421 of record NZ_LN879467.1, on the reverse strand, counting down.
AAGTAATTTAGACATTTTTTCGAAGAGATTTTCATCTGAATTACTCACAATTCTATATATTAATAAAAACTTTAATATATTCATTTCCTCTTCTTTTACCCTTAAAACTACATCACTATGATCTATAGTTTTCAATGAAAAGTCAACATATCCATAACTACTTTCATCATGTCTACTATATAATAATTCTAATTCTCCATTTTCACTTTCAATTCTATTAAGTATATCATTTATCATTTGAATATCACTCCTAAATTAAGTAAATTTCATCTTGTCTTGTTAATTATACTATTTCTAGGTGGTTTAATAAAGTTTATTCTTAAAGTAAAATTTATTATTTTTTTTTCTTTGTTAATAAATATCTAATAACTATTTATTATACTTAATTTAGTGAAATTTAAATAAAGGGGGAATTAGTATTTTAAATATAAATAAAAAAACGACCAATATACTAAACTTAATACTTATTATAAGTTCTACAATTATAATATTTGCTGGTTACTTTTTTTTAAACAACGGAAAATCCATGTTAAGAACTGATAATTATACAAATTATGTTGGTAAAGTAACTAGAATAATAGATACAGAAAAAACTAGTGAAGGCATGACTTCTACTAGCGTAAGTGTAAAAATACTCAATAAAGATTTAAAAGGACAAGAAGTCGTTGCCTCTCAACTATCTGGGGGTATTCCTGGATATGAGGAAAATACAATAAATGTTGGAGATAAATTCGTAGTTCACAAGACTGAAGATAGTATCTTTTTAGGGGATCACTATCGAATTAATGGATTATTTTTTTTAATAGCTTTATTTTTTATAGGTCTATTAGTTTTAGGTAAAATTAATGGACTAAAAACTATTATTTCTTTAACAATAACTTGTGGTTCTATCTTTATGTTATTTATTCCATCTATTTTTGCTGGATACAATATTTATATTACATCTATTTTAACAGCAATTTTTATAATAATTACTACCTTACCACTTGTAAGTGGATATACTAAAAAATCTCTTGCTGCTGCAATAGGATGTATAGGTGGTGTACTTGTAGTTTCATTAATAACATTATTAATGAATAAGGTACTTAATTTAACAGGACTTTCTAGCCAAGATAGTATTCTACTTTTGAATACAAGTGCTGCTATGAACTTACCTTCATTTGATTTAAAAGCACTTACCTTTGCAGCTATTATATTAGGAGCATTAGGTGCCACTATGGACGTTGCTATTTCTATTGCTTCTTCCTTATTTGAATTTTGTAAGGAAGTAAAGGATGTTACCTTTAAAAAATCTCTTACATCTGGACTTACTATTGGAAAAGATATAATGGGAACCATGACTAATACACTTATTTTAGCTTATATAGGTTCTTCTTTAACAACTATCTTATTACTTTTAATGTATGGTGGAAATTTTTCCGAAATAATTTCCAAAGAAATTATTTCAACAGAGCTTTTACAATCCCTTGCTGGAAGTATTGGAATGCTTTTAACAATACCTATTACAGCTGTAATTGCTAGCTATTTATACATAAAAGTAAAAAAAGTAAAAAGTGATAGAGAAATTTTAAATAATTAATAAAAGAGGATGTATCAAATTACAGATACATCCTCTCTGCCTTTTATCTAGCTATATAGGTTCACCATTTGTTATATTACCAATCTACACCTATTGAATAATCTCCATCATTTTCTTCTAATACTACATCATATCCCTTTTCTTTTAATACATTAACAATACCGCTTTGGTTGATAATTTCTAAAGGACTATGTTCTTCATCCTCATCATGATGGATATATTCTCCTAGGTCATTTAAATAAGTTGTTATAGCCTCTGCTATTGTATCATGTGACTCACATTTTCCTTCTGCTATTAATGAATCTATATCTTTAACATTAGGTAAATTGTTAATTCCTGCTTTTATTTCATCTATACTTGCCATAAAAATGCTCCTTTTCTAGTGCTAATTTTAATCTTATTATACCCAAAATTCTCCCTCTTTACTACATTAATACTATTATTTTAAACATTCTTCTTCACAAACACAAATCTTTTCAAGTCTTTCTCTTAATTTTATTTCCTTCTTCTCACTAACCATTACATTAATTGTATCTCCAGCCATAATAATATCATCACCATTAGGTATTAAACTTTCTCCCTCTCTCTCTATTGATACTACTAAAGCATGTTCTACTAAGTTTATTTCCTTCAGTTTCTTTCCAACTATTGATGAACCCATTTCTACTATATAAGAAATTATTAAATCTTTGCTACTTTCATTTGGAATTCTAGTTTGATTATGATATCTCATATTAAATAATGATTCATAAATAGGTTCATTTTTTAATAATTCAGCTGTTAAATATGCTATTCCACATACTAAAGCTATAGCTCCAAATTCTGTAAATGATCCACTCATTTCACAAACTAAAATTAATCCTGTAATTGGAGCTCTTACTATTGATGCAAACATTGCTGCCATAGCAAATAAAACAAAATTAATCATATAAACAGGGTCTACCCCACAATATCTTATTGATATATTTCCAAAAATAACACCTATTAATGAGCCTAAAGTTAATAAAGGAAATAATATTCCTCCTGGTGTAGATGAACAGAAACTAATCATTGAAAATGCAAACTTAGCTATTAAAAGAACTATAGCAATTTTTAATGCCATTCCTGTAACTAATATGCTATTTATTAAAGAACATCCTCCCCCTAAAACTTGGGGAAAACATATTCCAAAGAACATAGCACAAACAAAAGGTATCATCATTCTATATTTTACTGATATTTTTAGTTTACTATATAGTCCCATTGTTTTAACTAATGTTATATTGTATATAACTCCTGCAAACCCCATTATAATTCCTAAAACTATAAGATATGGATAATCCCTTGCAGGCATAGGTTTTAATATACGTCCAAATAATATTGGTTGTTGTCCAAAAAATGCCCAAGTTACCATATCTGATGATACAGATGCAGCTATTGCAGAAACAAATAAAATAGGAGTAAATTTTTTATGTACTTCCTCCAAAACAAACATTACTCCAGCAAATGGAGCATTAAAAGCTGCTGCAAGACCTGCACCGGCACCACTTGAAATTAAAAATCTTTTTTCTATCTTTAACCTTTTTGTTATTCCACCATATAAATCTGCTACTGTAGCTCCGAGTTGAATTGATGGTCCTTCTATTCCTAATGACAATCCAGATCCTATGGCTATAACACCACCAACAAACTTATAAATTAAAACCTTTACTGGTGATGGTTCCTTAAAATGCCCTGTAAGTATACCTTCTATTTGAGGAATTCCACTACCACTTATCATTGATTCATCTTTTACAAAACTACCTACAATGTAACTCATTAGCATTAAAACTAATATTCCAAAAATTATATAAAATTTATTTTCCCCTAAAAACCTATATATTTCATAGGTATGCTTCATTACATGATCTAACACCACCCTATATATTGATATAAGAACTCCTGCTGCAATACCTATTAAAATACTTTGAAAGACTATTCTAAGTTTTATTTCATTTAACATTTCATACATTTTCGAAAGTTTACTTTTCATTTTTGTCCTCCTAAATATTTATATATATTAATCCCACTCACCTCTCATTTTTTAACATAGTTAAACAATATCGCCATAAGAAAATATTAACATATTTCTTCTAAAATGGTATTATAGCTCTTTTATCAATTTATACAATCATAAGATATTTTTTAAATTATTTACATAAAAAAAAGTTATGTCACTTAATTCAACATTATTAAATGACATAACTTATAAATAAATAAATTTATTTACTTACTTCTGCTTTTTTCTCTTTATTTATTTTAAGCATAATACTTATAGCTGTACACATAGCTATAACACAAAGTATTGCTGATAAGAAATTTACAATATTCATTGAACTTACGAATACAGCTCCTTTTCCTGGAATAAATCCTTTTACTGTATAGCCTAATTTATGACTCATCAATTCATATAGAAGAGATGTTCCAAATGTTATACCACATATCATACCTAAGTTTCTAACTAATCCATTAACACTTCCTGCAATACCTAATTTATTTGGTTTAACTGATGACATAACAATTGTATTCATTGGTGCTTGTGTTAAACCATTTCCAACTCCTGCTATTGCTAAATAAATAAGTATTAAATATATATGAGTATGTACTGAAATAGTGCTTAATAAAAAGAATCCTATAGCACATAATAATAGCCCTATAACAGGTAATTTATCTCTTCTAATAAATTCTGCTAAATTTCCACTTAAAGGTGCTACTATTGAAATCATTATAGGGAATACCATCATAAGTAATCCACTCACCCCTGGAGATATACCTCTAACTTCTTCATAGTAGAATGGTAATAATATTGTATAAGCACTTATTGCGGTAAATACTAAGAATGATGTTGTTACTCCTTTAGAAAATCTATGATTTTTGAATATAGAAAAATCTAACATAGGTGATTTAATTTTTCTTTGACTTATTACAAATAATATAAATACAATTAATGAAATTATATAACCTATAACAATTTTTTCATTACCATAACCATAAATACTACCTTCAGTAATAGATAATATTAAAGCGACTACAGTTATTAAAAATAAAGCTGCTCCAATGAAATCTAGTTTTTCATCCTTATTATGTCTTACTTCAACAGAAGGAAGTACTTTATATGCTAATATTATAGCAACAATACCAATTGGAATATTTATAAGAAATATATATTCCCAAGCAAATTGAGATATTATTCCACCTAAAGCTGGTCCAATCATAGTTCCTAAAGCAACTACTAAACCAGATATTCCAAGTGCCTTACCTCTTTCATTACCTTCAAAGATAGATGTTATTATTCCCTGGCTTGCAGACATAGTACATGCTGCTCCTAATCCTTGAATAGCTCTTGAGATTATTAAAAATACTATATTATGTGATAATCCGCAAAGTAATGATCCTAATGTAAAAATTATAATGCCTGTTCTAAAAACTTTTGTTTTTCCCTTTAAGTCACCTAATCTACCAAAGGTTAAAATCAATCCAGATATAACTAAAAGATATGTTGTAACAGTCCATTGTACACTTGACATTGAAACATTTAAATCTTTAGATATAACTGGTAATGCTACATTGACTATGCTTGCATCAAGACAACACATAAATGTAACTAATACTACACTAAATAGAATTAACCATCTTCTTTTAAAAATTTCTTCTTTTGTATTCATTAGCTTGTCCTTTCTTTATATATAAGAATATAATCTTATTTTTCATAAAATAATATGTATTTCTTATTAGTAAAATAGTTGTATAAAATCAACTATTTTATTATAGTCTATTACTTCATCAAAATCAATTTTAAAGTTTATTAATTTACTCATATATAATTCAAAATTTAACATTTTTCTTTTATATACTCACCTAAGCTTAAATTCATTAATAATTATAAAAAATGGTCATATTAGATTTAATAAAATATTATCTAATACAACCATATTATTAATTATTTATACTCAGCCCCAGCATTTACTTTAGTAACTTGTACTGCTACCATATTTCCTGAGCCTCCATTTACTATTTCATGCCACTCTCCGGCTTTAACCATAACTGTAGAACCTTCTTTTACTTCTTTTTCCACATCTCCAACAGTCATTTTACCTTCGCCTTTTAAAAATATAAATACTTGCTCTCCATGAGGATGTCTATGAGTTTTTAAAACTTGATTTTCTTTAAAATAATATACATCAGATGTTATGTCTTCTCCTGTAAAAACTGATATTTTTGGAACAATATCTTCATTGTAATTTACTAAATTTTCATCAAATAAATTTTTTATTATTTCATTCATTTCAATTTCTCCTTTGTTTTGTCTTACTTTATTTAATGTTATTTTTTACAGCAAACTCTGTGAATTCTTGAATTTTATTTTTGGCTAACATAAAAACTTCTTTAGCCTCTGTAGCTTTTTCTTCAGTTATAGTATCAAGGTATTTCCCATCAATTGATGCATAATCTACTCTTCCTTTACTATCAGTTCCTACTATAATTGGCACTGTATTTAATTTCAAAAATTTAACATTGAATAAAAAATCCTCTGTTTTTGCATTAATTTCATTTAAAACATATTTTTCACCTGTAATATTGAAAAAGTTATTAGTTTTAGATTTCACTTCTAAATATTCATCTTTACTTAATTGAATTACTTCTAAAATATCATTTTTCAAATAAAAATACCTCCTTTAAATTTAGTTATGAAAATATAAAATATAATTACTATAGTAAAAACTTATCTTTTATAAATTCATCACTAAATAAACTCTCTACTTAGTATCTCTATTTTGATGTTTAATATTCATTGTTTCTCCTTCTTATTATGCTAAATTTTATAGCTATTGATAGGTTTATAATAAAAAAACTGATAATTAAAAAATGTCTCATCTAGACTTTCTTTAATCATCAGTATAATTCACTATATTAATAAAAATTATTCATTATATAAACGTAGACTTAATTCAGGTGGAGTTTTGACTCCATCTGAATGCTTAGTTGTAGTTATCTAGAAGCGTGAGGCTGTTTATCTCCTACTTAAGTGACTATCTAAATCTTGATTTAGTTATAGGAACTTACTCAGCGAGCAATGCGAGTCGAGTTTCCTATAAAAGATAGGAGTATTACAGCCTCTAGCTATCAGATAAACTTTTTAATAACTCAATTTCTTTAGCATATCCATCAAGTTCATTTGGTGTTTCTAAGAAAAATGGAATTCCTTTTAACTTAGGATGATTTATTATTCTAGTTATAGCTTCTATTCCTATATAACCTTCTCCAATCTTCTCATGTCTATCCTTATGACTTTTATAAGGATTTTTGCTGTCATTTAAATGTATAGCCTTTAATCTCTCTAAACCTATTACTCTATCAAACTCTTCTAATACACCATCTAAATCATTAACTATATCATAACCAGCATCATAAACATGACAAGTATCTAAACATACTCCCATATGATCTTTTAGTTCTACCTTACTTATTATTTCTGCTATTTCTTCAAAAGTTCTTCCTACTTCTGTTCCTTTTCCAGCCATAGTTTCTAAAAGAATTGTTGTTGTTTGTTCTGGTTTAATTACTTCATTAAGCATTTGAACAATATATTCTATTCCAACATCCACTCCTTGTTTAACATGACTTCCTGGATGAAAATTATATAAATTATTAGGTAAATACTCCATTCTTACTAAATCATCCATCATCATCTCTTTAGCAAAGTTTCTTGTATTTTCATCAGCAGAACAAGCATTTAAAGTATATGGTGCATGTGCTAATAATTTTGCAAAATTATTTTTTTCCATTAATTCCTTTAAAGCATCTATATCTTTTTGTACTATAGCTTTTGCTTTGCCCCCTCTTGGATTACGAGTAAAAAATTGAAATGTATTTCCATTTATAGAAATTGCCTCTTTCCCCATATTTTCAAACCCCTTTGTTGTTGATAAATGACATCCTATATTTAACATATCTTATCCTCCATATGATTATCTATACAAACTATTATATAATAATTATTATTCTATTTTTTATCCTAAATAAATAATACTATATTACTAGGATTTAATCAATTAATAAAAAACCTTATACTAATTTCCAAAAAACTAGTATAAAGCTTTCTAATTTTAATAATTTAAATTTTATTTGAATTAAGTCATAGCTTATAAATAAGCTAATATTGATAGAGTTTTACAGTCTATTATTTCGCCCTCTTTAATCATCTTTTTTAATTCATCCATTGTCACTAAAATATTCTCTGTAAATTCATCCTCATCTGTATGTTTTTCGCCTTTTGTTAATCCTGTTGCCTTATATAAATGTATAATTTCATTGCAAAAACCTGGTGCTGTTGCTATTTTCCCTAAATACTCAATATTTTTAGCCTTATAACCAGTTTCCTCTTCAAGTTCCCTTTTTGCACATATTTCTGGTGCTTCTCCTTTATCTAACTTTCCTGCTGGAATTTCTAATGTTTCACTTTCTATGGCTTTTCTATATTGTTTTACTAAAAGAATTTTTCCATCATCTAAAATTGGTAATATAGCTGCTGCTCCTGGATGTTCTATTAAATTCCTCTTACTTCTTGAGCCATCTGGAAGTTCAACCTCTAATAAATTCCATGTTAAAAAATTATCCTTACATAGTAATTCTTTTTTTATAGTTCTTTCTTTAAAATCCATCAATAATCTTCCTTTCTTTTTCTAAAATTCAGCTATTAACTTAGAAATCTCATCCTCTGATATGTATCTCCACTTACCATATTCAAGGTCATCTAATATAATATTTATTATTCTAATTCTTTCTAATTTAACAACGTTATATCCAAAAACCTTACTCATTCTTCTTATTTGTCTATTTAAACCCTGTGTTAATATTATGGAATATGTTCTCTCATCTATTCTTTTTAACTTACAAGGCTTTGTTATACGCCCTAATATTTCAACACCCTTTTCCATATTTTCTATGAAATCATCTGTGAACTCCTTGTCTAAAGTAACTATATATTCCTTTTCATGATTGTTTTCAGCCTCTAGTACTTTATTAGCTAATTCACCATCATTAGTAAGTATAATCAATCCCTGTGAATCCTTGTCCAACCTCCCAATAGGAAATACATATTGATTTAAACCTAAATATTGAATTATATTATTATCTTTCATTTCTGAAGCTGTACAAACTATCCCTCTTGGTTTATTTAAAGCAATATATATTTTTTCTTTTTCTTCTATTTCCTTCCCATCTAATAATATAATATCACTTAATTCTACCCATTGCCCTGCTATACACTTCTCACCATTTACAGTTATTCTTCCTTCTTCAATTAACTTATTAGTTTCTTTTCTAGAACAGATTCCATAATTACTAAAAAGTTTATTTATTCTCATTAACTTTAGTACTTCCTTTCATTTTTCAATAAGTATATTTTAAAATAGTATACTATATTTTACAACTTCTCTTACTTTTTATATAAGTTTCAACAGCTCTAAAGCATCTTCAACGTAACTTGTAATATTATCACCCTTTTCTTCACTAATCTGTTCTATTTTATTTATTTCATAATTTGTATATATAATTTTTTCCTCTAAAATAAATTTATTAGTTGATTCTACTAAATTGGAAATATTAATAATATTTTTTCTTAAATCTATATTGGTATAGTATAATCTTTCCCCTATAAATTTTAACTCTTCTTCACTCTCTAATATTCTATTTAGCTCGTCTAAAGTATTATTTATTTTTGAATTAACATCTTTTAATTGTTGTAATGTTGTTAAAACCTTTGAATAATTAAATTCACATAAATTCATAATATCTCCCCTTAAAATTAGGCTACATTAAATTTCACAAGTTTTTTCCTGTAATCCTTAATATAGCCTAACTCTTACCTATTAAATTATTTTCTACCGAATAATGAAAATTTCTTTTTTTCTATTAATTCCATTTCATGAGCATTATCATCTATTACTTCCATAAGATCATCTATTACTTCTAATTTTTCCTTAGGTACTTTACTTCTTATAAGTGTTTTAATATCTTCAATACATCCTTCCTCTTCACCTATAATATTGCTTTTCTCCTTTATATTATCTTCTACAGCATCAAGTATTTGCCACTTAAACATCTTAGCGCTTGCTCCCATAGAAAATGTTTCAATTCCAGATATAGCTCCTATTTTTTCAGAAGTTGTAATAATACATTTAGCTTTTTTAAACTTTTCTAAAGTTTCAATTTTTATTATTATAGACCTATCATCACTTATATCCTCTCTGTATATATAAAACTTTTCTTTATGGAAAAAATAAAAATTCCTATTTCTCATATATGTTCTCCTTGTCATTACTTTAATTATCTTTAACAATTTAAATTTTAATTTTCATTGCATAATTAATGACCATATAACATATTTAACATAACTCCCATAAATTTATTATACTTAAAACTATCTTCATTTAAAAGCTTATTTATTGTTAACTGTTACAAAAAAAAGCCATATGAATTAAGTTTTATTGAGTTACACTCAAAACATACTTAAAACATAAAGCTTAATAATTATTAGTTATTAATCTCTACTTTTTCTGTTATATCCCTTATTGCTTTAGTTGGACATTTTTTTGTACATAGCTTACAATTTACACAAAGAGAATAATCAACCTTTGCTAAATTGTTATTTACACTTATAGCTCCCTTAGGACAAGCTTTTTCACAAATCTTACAGCCTATACAGCCTGCTGAACAATTACTTCTTACAACTTTTCCATTATCTTTTGAATTACATGCTACTCTAACTTTTTTCATTACTGGAACAGATTCTATTAATCCTTTTGGACAAATATTTATACATGCACCACAATTAGTACATTTATCTCTATCAACCTTAGCTATTCCATCAATTATGTTTATAGCACCAAATTCACATACTTTAACACAACTAGCTAATCCTAAACATCCATAAGTACAAGCTTTACCACCTTTATTTTGTAAAGCTGCTACTTCTAAACAAGTTGTAATTCCCTCATAAACAAAGTTTTCCTTTGCCTTATCACAAGTTCCATTACACTTTACAAAAGCAGTCATTTTTTCTCCTACTTCTAATGATACTCCTAAAACTTCTCCTATTTTTTCTGCTACATCTGCACCACCAACTGAACATAAAGTTGCCTTTGCTCCATCCATTACAACTGCTTCAGCATAAGCATCACATCCTGCATATCCACATCCTCCACAATTTGCTCCTGGAAGATATTCTCTTAATTTAGGTATCCTTTCATCAACTTTAACTTCAAACTTTTTTGATGCAAATCCAAGTAAAACACCAAATATTAACCCTAATACTCCTAAACTTAATGCTGCATATACAATAGCCATAGTAATTCCCCCTTTATTAATGAATTAATCCTTGGAATCCTAAGAATGCAATAGACATTAATCCAGCTGTGAATAATGTTATTGGTAACCCTCTAAAAACCGTAGGTATATTTTCATTATTGTCAATTTTTTCTCTTATAAAAGCAAGTAATACTATGGATAACATATATCCCGCTGCCGCACCAATACCATTTACTACTGATTGTAAAAGCGTATATCCTTCTTGAATATTTAAAACTGTCATTCCTAAAACTGCACAGTTAGTAGTGATAAGCGGTAAAAATATTCCAAGAGCTTTATGTAAAGCTGGACTAATTTTTTTCATAGCCATTTCAACAAACTGTACTAAAGCTGCAATAACAAGAACATTAGCTATAGTGGAAAGATATTCTAAATTAAATCTTACAAGTATTTGATTGTATACTAAAAATGACATTACTGATGCTAATATCATTACAAAAGTAACTGCAAACCCCATTCCAATTGCTGCATCCTTCTTCTTAGAAACTCCAAGGAATGAACATATTCCTAGGAACTTAGAAAGAACAAAGTTATTAACGAGCATTGCACTAATAAATATAATAAATAGTTCCATTGTTTTTCCCCCTTAACTTCCTATTTTTTTAGTTCTATTCCTTTTGGTTCTAAATCACTATTTTTAGAATTAACACTACATGTAGTTGATGAACATCCACTACATCCTCCACCACAATTATCTTTTATAGGTTTTTTATTTTTTCTTAAACTAATTGCATTTAATATAGTCATAAGAATTCCTAAAGTAAAGAATGCTCCTGGTGCAAGTATCATTATAGATGCAGGCTTATAAGCTGCTGGCATTACTTGAATACCTAAAATTGTTCCTGCTCCTAATACTTCTCTAAAAGAACCAATTAAAAATAATGCAACTGTGAATCCAAGTCCCATTCCTATAGCATCAAATATTGACGGTAATACTGGATTTTTAGAAGCATAAGCTTCAGCTCTACCAAGTATCACACAGTTAACAACTATTAGTGGTATGAATATTCCAAGAGACTTATAAAGACTTGGAACATAACCTTGCATAAGCATTTCTAATATTGTTACAAAGGAAGCTATAACAACTATATATGCTGGTATTCTTATTTTATCTGGTACAATTTTTCTTATTGCTGATATTATCATATTTGAAAATATTAAAACTACTGTGGATGCTATACCCATTCCAACTGCATTTTCAGCACTTGTAGTTACAGCCAATGTAGGACACATAGCTAAAACTTGAACAAATATAGGGTTTTCTTTTATAATACCGTTTTTTAATCTCTCTATTAATTTACTCATTTTTAACACCTCCTACCATGAGCCTTCACTAGCACCAGTTGTAGCATCTTGCTCTGGAATATTTTCAACTTCTTCACCTTTTATATTTTCTTTATAAAAATTTATAGTATCGTTTATTGCTGTTCCGATAGCCTTAGATGATACAGTAGCACCTGATATCCCATCTACTTCATTTTCTTTGCTTGGTGTTGTTTTTACTATTTCTACAAGCTCATTTATAGGTAAGTCTGTAAACTTACTTCTAAAGCTTTCTTCCTCTATTCTAGCTCCAAGCCCCGGTGTCTCAGAATGTGATGAAACTTTCATTCCAGTTACTTTATCCTCTGATGATACTGCTACAAATAAATCAACAGGACCATGGAAACCTTTTGTTGTAACTTTAAACACATATCCAATTTCATTTTCCCCAGATTTCGCCTTATAAGCTTCTTTAATAGGACCTTCTTCACTCAACTTAATATCCGTATCTTCTATAGCTGTTGCCTTTGGCATTATAACAGCTAAATCCTCTTTGTTTATTTTAGAATTTTCAAGTATGGCTTCTTTAGTTAATTCATTAGTTACTCCTAAAAGAACTCCTGCTGTTAATGTTATTCCTAGAAGTATTCCCCCAAGCTTTAAATTCTCTTTCATTACTTAGTAACCCCCTTTTTATATTTCTTAGTAGTTAAATATTCTATAAGAGGTGTTGTTAAATTCATTATAATAATTGCATAATAAGGTCCTTCTGGATTATATCCCTTAACTGCAATTATGGCAGCTAGTAACCCTGCTAAAGCACCAAAAATAACTTGTCCCATTCTCGTCATAGGTGTTGTAGCATAATCTGTTGATAAAAAAACTGCTGAAAAATAAAATGCTCCAGGAAGCAATAAATCTTTTCCCCAATAAGAACATAAAACTGTTGCTACCAATATAAAAGCTATAGGTGCTCTAAAATTAATTCTTCCTCTTATTAACAGGTACAAAGCTCCTATAAGAATTGCTAAAACTGAAACTTCCCCTATATTTCCTGAACTTTGTCCTATAAACTTTTCTAATAAGCTTACTTCTACTACTTCTACTGAAGCAGAAGTTACAGTATCTACTACTGGTTTTGCCATTACAGCTGCCCATGATGCTATTAAAAAAGCTTTAGTTGCAGCAGCAGGTTCCATGAAGTTTTGACCATAACCCCCAAATAATTGTTTTACTACTATAATTCCAAATATACTACCTATAGCAACTATCCAAATTGGTAGATGAGTTGGTAAAATCAATCCTAATATTAATCCATTAACTATTGGACTTAAATCTGTTAAGTATGTTGTTTTCTTAACAAGTTTATTCCATATGACCTCTGCAACTAAACTACTAATTATGGAAACTAAAACTATTTTTATAGCTGCTTGTCCATAAAAATAAACTCCTGCAAAAAATGCTGGAATTAATGCTATAATAAAATCTAAAATAATTGCATTAATATTACTTCCTTTTCTTATGTAAGGTGCTGGTGATAAAGCAAAATTCCCCTTAGACAAGTTCTTCACTCCTTACCTCTTCATTATTTGATTTTTTGGTATAATTCTTTTTAGCTGTACATATCTTATGACTTAATTCTATATTAGCTGGGCATATATAAGTACATAATCCACATTCTATACAGTTTTCTCCACCAAATTTTATAAATTCTTCCTCATTATTCACTTTCCATAACTCAATGATCTTTATTAGATTTAATCCTTTAGGGCATATTCTTAAGCATTTAGAACATCTTATACAAGGACTTTCTCTTCTTCTCTTTTCTTCCCCTACACTTAGAAAAAGAAGACTTCTATCCTTTTCTATTATTTCATCATCTAAAGATACTTTTTGATATCCCTTTATTACTCCTCCAGAAACTATTTTTCCTAATTTATTTTCATTACCATTAAATTCGTTAAATACTTCCCTTACTTTGGTTCCTATTTTAACTTTAGCTATTTTATTAGCATTAACAGCTTCTCCAAATACAGTTATATATACATAATCACGCTGTTTTTCTTTAATAAATACTTCTCCTAGATAAACTATATCTAATAGGTCCAAAATTAAAACCTCAGAAATATTTTTAAAGTGAAAGTACTCCTTTACAAAAGCTACTTTATCAAATTCTATAATTTCTTTACTAGGTGCTTTAAAATCAATTTCATTAACTTTATTCTTACTTGCAACTTTAATATCAGCATTAGGATTCATTATCCTTAGAATTTTAATTCCCATCTTTATTTCTTCAGTTTTATCTTTTAAAAAATCATAAATATCTAAATTGCTTTCATAACTAAAAGCTTTTATTAAAAGTTTATCCTCACTAAACCCGTAATAAGCTTCATTATGTAATTTAAACTTATTTAAATAATCTACAATATCTTCTTTTTTTACATTTAAATTATTCTCTTCTTTTTTAACCTCCTCAAAATCCCCAATAATTATTGGCTCAAGCCCATTTAATTTAAACTTTTCTTTTAACCCCTTATCACTATTAAAAAGGTTCATTATATACATTTAATCCCTCCTTATACATTTTTATATTTTATTTCAAATTCATTCTAACATCACTAAAAAGAATTAAACAATAGATTATTTATTTGTTAATAATCTTTTTTTATTTTTTTATATTTATTAATATTTATTGGTAATTAATTCTTTATTTTATAAATAAGTTATATTTTTATAATAATTTTTTCTTTGTATTAATATCTGCATTTATAGTAAATTACATTTTTATTATTATCTTACTTAAGTTGAGAGTTAATGCTTTTTAATATCTTTTAGATTTTTTTCTAATTTTCTCATTTCTATCTACTAATAATTTATATAATAATGATACTATTATAGATATTGTTTCTCTCCATCTTATGAAAGATTGAAATATTGCTAATGAGATAAATATAATTTCACTTATATACCACTGTTTAACATAAATATCAATTAGTTATTATTTCAAAGTTATTTGAAATAATAAAGAGGATGTATCTGTAATTCGATACATCCTCTTTTTTTATTCTTCTTAAATAATTTTAATCCTCAATAGCTATAGCAGCTACTGGACATTTTGTTTCTATATCTAAAGCTAATTCTAAAACATCCTCTGGTATTTCACCTTCAATTGGAAATGACTTTTCATCCTCTCCAACCATTTTTATTGTAAATACCTTAGGGCATGTACTTGCACAAAATTCACATCCTATACAAACTTCTCTATCTACAGTTGCTCTCATTAAAAGTTCCTCCTAAAATTTATGTTTAACTAATTCAGAAATAAGATTCCTGAACCTTTACTCGAATCTATTAAGATTTTAAATCTTACTACACTAGTATGCTTTAATTTCAATATAATTTCAAGTATTATTTCTATTAAACATAATTTTTAACTTTGTTTCTTTTCAGCATCACTATTTTTTTATTATACTCATCTCCCCAAATTACCTTATTATCTTGATTTTTAGCCATAATTATATTTATTCCATATTTTTCATTTAACTTGCCAAACCTATCAAGGACTTCTATATAATCTTCATCATTATTTATAGCCTCAATTTTTTCATTTCTTCTTCTCTTCATTACTTAAATCAACATGCCCTTTTCCAAATACTTGTATCATAATATTATATTTCAAGTATTATTATATATTTATTTATATGAACTATTGAAAGATATTACCTCACATGTATTCAATTTAACCCTATCTAAATTAAATTTGAGCTTATATTGCTTTATTTGTATAAAAAAAAATCCTTAGAATTCTCTAAGAATTTTAATATAATTTATTTATGTACTACTATTATTGCTAAGCATTTACATCTCTAAAAAAGATACCTTTGCATTTATCTGCAAATCCAAAATTTTTCTTACTATTAATTTTTTTAAATAAATGATATCTTAAAGATGGTATAACTTCTTGCATATTTCTAACAGCTATATCAGATATATTCCCTAGTTCTTCCATAAACTTATACTCTACCCCGAAGTATAACTCACCTTTCATATCCACTATTATAAAATTGTTTAAATCTTCAAAATATATTTTGTATCCTATAACATTTTCATTATCACAAATCTCTGAAAATCCTAAATCTAATAAAATATTTAAGTCGTTCAACATGATGCTTCCCTCTCTTTATTATCTCCTTCTTCTATAGTTTTATAGTATTACATCCTTTATGACAATTGATTAATCCTAAATAACATTGTTGTTACAATATTATTTCAAATATTTTTATAGCCTGTACTCTTTAATTAAACCACTTGTTCTCCCATACTTCTTTTACATAATTCTTAAAATTTTCTATTTCTGAATTATTTTCATAATACCAATCTATAAGATAATTAACACTATGTTGTTGATACATATTTAAATCATTAAACTGAACAAAATTACTTACTAATAATTCATAAATTTCCTCAGTTAAAACTCCAATGTCTTTTCCCTTTAAAATAAGGTCATTAATATCATACTTATCATAATCTAATTTTTCTAAATCTAAAACTTCCCTTATAGCCTTTAATGTTAATTCATATATCTTATTAATATTCTCCCTTACATTAGTATCTAATATCATTGGTATATCATAAGTCCTTTCAACTTTTTTGTATAGACTTATAGATTCTTCTAATATAGTAAAAGTTGATAATAATTCCTTAGCTAAATTTTTTTTCATAATGTCCCCCATAATAAAAATTTTTTTTACTTATATAAAAAACTTATATAAAAACTTTTTCATAAATATATCCTAATAAATTTTATTATATTTTATATTTAAATACAATAATATTATTTGTTATCTAAAACATTTTTATTAATTCCTTTAATTAACTCAATACTTAAGTTTTTTAAGTTAAGTATATTTACATCCTAAAAGTTTTCTACAAATTTCCTTGTTTTTATTTATATTACTTCGTATTATTTCATTTCAATTAAATAATATATTAAAAATCAAAATTTTACAACATTTTCTACTTGAATTTATTGTTAACTTATTGTTATGAGTAATTGTTCCACTTTCATTTTAAATTGAAAATCTAAAAATCAATTAATTTTCTCTAGGTTCTTATCATATATTTTTTAAATTTTGATAATAATAACGAAATACTAATTATTTATTAAAGTAGGTGATTTTATTTATACTGATAATTTATTAAAAAATTCAATTCACTATAAAGAATATAATTTTTCTTCTTTATATAATAACTTCAAAGAACCTTCTAAAAGCACTGATTTTTTCAATAGCTATTATTTATTAAAAATATCATGTGTTAAAGATGATAATATTTTGAAAAAATATATTGAAAAAAATTTAACATCATTATATAAAAGCACTATATATGATCATATCCATTATGGTTTTTATGATTTTTCTGAAAACAATGTAGCAATCAATAATTTTAATAAAAACTTATATAATAATTCAAGTGCTATTTTTCCTTATACTCTAGGATTTAAAGTATTTAATAATTTAAAATTTAAAGAAATCGTTTATGAACTTATCACTTATATAAAAAATACTCTTTCTTCAGACTCTGCTCTTTATTTTGATAGTGAATACTGCGACCTTCAAACTGGAAGGGACTACTACACCTTTTCTTATGATGAACTTCGCAATATATTAAAAGGAGATTTTCCTTTATTTTCTGTTTATTATGATATAACTATTAAAGGAAATTACGAAGGAAAAAATATTTTAAATTTAATTGATAAAGATTTAGAATTAAATGAGTTTTTTAAAGATAAAAATGAAATTATAAGACAAAAACTTATTGAATATAGTAATAAAAAAACTAAACCATCTATTTCTAAAAATATAGATATAGGTAATAACTCTCTTTTTTCTGCTTCACTCTCCTATGCAGGTAATAAGTTTAAGGACATAGAATTAATGAATCATTCTAAAAATATTCTTGATTTTATCCTTAATCATTCTAAATATGAGAAAAAAGAAATAGTATTTGTTAATGATTTAATTTCTCAAGATTATAATTTAGAAGATTATGTTTTATTAATATTTGCATTAATAGAATTTATGTCTAATAATAAAACTCTCTTCTATCTAAATAAAACTAAATTTCTTATTGACTATGTTATAAAAAATTATTATTCCTCTGAATATAAAGCTTTTATTGACAAAAATATTCCTTATACTATTAATAATATTATTAATGTTAATTTATATGATTTAAACAAGCCTAATCCTAATTCCTTAATGATTCTAAATCTAATTAAATTTAATAAATTAACTTCCCATAATATCTATTTAAACATTATAGATGAAAGTTTTAATTCAATTTATAGTGAATTATATAATAAGCCAAACTCATATATAACAATGCTTTTTAATTTAGTTTATTCTTCTATGAAACAATGATTTATTAATTTTTTGTTAACTTTTTGATATATTTTTATTAAGTATTTGTTATTAATTTCGTTAAAATTTCTAGTATATTTAATATAGGATTCTTATTAGTATTTATTAATAAGAAATATAAACTTGTACAGGAGGTACTTTCCTATGAATGGTTCTGGAAGTAATTCTAGAATATCTAGAGTTCAACGATATCAGAAAAGTAATAAACTAAAAGGCTACAATAAAAGAAATTCGGCTTCTCCATTAAAGGTATTAGGATTTGTTATTATTTTAGCTGTAGTTATTTATTTAATTATAAATTGCTCAAATACATTTTCTACGAAGGTTTATGCTTCGCCATTAACAACAAATAATAATACTATCGAAAAATTAAATGGATCTAATCCAGTTTATAAAAATTATTCACCACCAGATTTAAATACTGTATCTGGTTATATGAAAGAACAAGCACATATACTTAAAAACATAGAAAGATTTGATATTAATACTGCAATATCTATGAATTACTATGATATTGTAAATTTATATCCTGACTCAGTTAATTCAGCTAATGCTTTTCAAAATAACTTTTTGAAATATTCAAATGTTCTTTCAGTATCACAACGAAGTGAAGAAGAACCAATTGTTAATGAAATTTATTCTGACAATAATGCTTTTGTTAAAGCTATAATTAGTTACAATGCTCTATTACATTCTGGAGGTACTTATACACAAATTATACAAGCAAAAAATGTAGTTCAAAATGATTTTCAAAATGTAACTAATTTAATAAATCAAAATATAAATTTATTTTAAAAAAAGGTGCTGTATCAAGTCAGCACTTTTTATATTACTAAAGAGGATGTATCTGTAATTCGATACATCCTCTTTTTTAATTTTACTTATTTTTTCTTTCTTTTTCTAGCATGTTTTCCACCAGATTTATTTTTTGATATTTTCATATATCCATAAATTAGTACACCTATTACACAAATTGCTACAACTGCATAAGTGTATTGTGTTATTATAGATTGAATAAGATTCATATTATTTCCAACAAAATAACCTAATAATATTAAGAATATATTCCAAATAGCTATTCCTATAGTTGAGTATATAATAAATATAGGCATACTTTGTCTTTCTGCTCCTCCTAAAAGTGATATGTATGTTCTTACGAAAGGAACTAATCTTAGAATTAAAATACTTTCTTTTCCATACTTTTTAAACCACTTTTCCATAACATCTAAATGCTTATTCATTGATGGAATCTTTTTTCTTAACCAATTAAGAAAAGTTGTCCCTCCAAAATAACCTATATAATAACAAATTATGGCTCCAATTAATGCACCTAAAATACTTATAATTATTATACCCATTAATGAAGTTTTTCCTTCAGCTGCTGATATTCCGAAGAAGGGAAGTATTAATTCACTAGGTATAGGAATTCCACCATATTCAATAATTAAAAATAAAAATATACCAACTGACCCCATACTAACTGCAAGTTCTGCCAGTTTAGTAAGTATTAAGTTTAAATCCATTCTAATCTCTCCTAAACATTTTTTCTGTTGTTCATAAAGTTTTTCCCTTTAGTTTTACTTTCATTATAAAAATATTAAGCTTAACTTAAAAACTCTCTCCAAACTATTATAACGTTTTTCTTGATTTTTTAATAGATTTTTTTTAATATTGTTGTCTAATTAAATATATTTTAAAATTTCATATTTAATATTGATTAATCTTTAATTAGCTTCCTATCTTTTATTACTTTTTAAGTTTTTCAATTATTTCATTAGAATGTTCTTCTGTTAAATCCCCTTCTCTTATTGCTTTTTCATAATAATATATAGATTTATCCACTTCACCTAACTCTTTAAATATATCTCCTAAATACTCATAGGCCCAACCTTTAAAGGCATCACTTTTTTCACATATCTTTATACATTCTATAGCTTTCTTATTCATTCCTAAATTATTATAAGCTATAGCCATATCACCAATAACATCATAATATGAAGTTTCTTCTTTTTCTGCTTCCGAAATTACCTCTAAAAACTTTTCTATAATTTTTATAGCTTCATTATATTCTTCTTTTGCTATATAAACCTTTCCTAGTCTTCCGTAAATATAGGCTCTATTGTCTTCATCCATTTCAATAGCCTTTTTATAATATTCTTCCGCTTCCTTAAAATTATGTTTCATGTATTCTGCCCAACCTATTTCTCCTAAAACCTGAGCACTTTCTCCATAACTCTCAATTATTTTTTTGTAAAAATTAATAGCTTCATCATATTGCTTTAATTTTTCATATATATCTGCAATTCCATAATAATAACCTTTTTCTTCTTTACTTTCTAAAGCCTTTTCATAGTCACTTAGTGCTTCATCATATAGTGATAAACTTTCGTAAACTAAAGCTCTATTTCCATAGGCTGTTCCATAGTTATCTACTAATTCTATAGATTTATTATAAGAATTTAATGCTTCCTCATAATCTCCCTCTCTATAATATGAAAGACCTATATCATTATATATACCAGCCTTATCATCTATTAGCTTTAAACAATGGAATAGCACTTCCCTAGCATCCTTGAACTTCTCTAATTCTATATAGCAATTTCCTAATAATTTTAATGGAAGTAATTCTTCTCCTTCAAGCTCTAAATATTTTTTTAACATTTCTATAGATTCATCATATCTCGCTTCAGAAAAATAAATGTAAGCTAAATAATACATTGCTCCTGTACTATCTTCCTCTAAAGAAGATGCTGTGAGAAAGTCACTTTCTCCTAAGTCATCTAGATTCAAATAATACTTACACTTACCTCTATAGAAAAAGTCTTCTGCATTATCTTCTACAGCCATTTCAATTGCTTTATCAAAATATATAAGTGCCTCTTCAAATTCTTTTTTATTATAATAACAAATTCCTATATTAGTATAAAAACTTACTGTATCAGGTTCAATAGCAACTCCTTTTTTTAGCATTTCTAAGGCTTCATCATAATCATCCTGTGCAATAGCTAATTCACCTATAGAATGATAAACATAAGCACTATTTCCATCTAACTCTAATATTTTGTTGTAATTTTCCTTTACTTTATCAACATCCCCTAAGTTTTTATATATTAAGGCTCTCTTGTAATAATATCCTAAATTTATTCCATCTATACTTATAGCTTTATCTATAGCTTCTAAAGCTTTTTTATAATCATCTCCCTCAAAATAACATTGAGATAATTTAACATAGGTTTCTGGGTTATCTCCTTCTATTAAAAGTAGCTCCTCTAAAACATACTTAGCCTCATCTAAGTTTTCCATTTCTATATATAAATCCCCTAAATAAAAATATGTACTATAATAATTTGAGTCTATTTCTAT
This sequence comes from Clostridium massiliamazoniense, assembly GCF_001403635.1. Classification (GTDB taxonomy): domain Bacteria; phylum Bacillota; class Clostridia; order Clostridiales; family Clostridiaceae; genus Sarcina; species Sarcina massiliamazoniense. The sequence goes on along the minus strand of NZ_LN879467.1, from coordinate 44,407 downwards.
AGTCTTCTTATAATCTTCTATAGACTTTTGGAATTCTCCCATCATCCTATATATAAGGGCTCTATTATAATAATAACTTGGAATTTTATCCTCAAGTTCTATGGCCCTATTTATATTTTCTATAGAAAGTAAAACTTCTCCAAGCTCATAATAAGCACCAGCAAGCCCACTATATATGTAGTGATCCTCCTTATCATCATCAAGAGCTCTTTGGAAGTATTCTATTGCTTCAAGGCTCTCACCTTCCCCTATTAAAAGAAATCCTAATCTTTTAAGAGTTTCATTATTATTACAATTTAATTCGTTACTTTTTAAGTACTCCTCAATGGCTTCATTTATTTTTTTTTGCTCTTCGTATATTTTTCCCCTTAAAAGATAATACTCATAAGCTTTATTATTTTTACTTATAGCTTCATTTAAATAGATTAAAGCCTCGTCAAATTCCTTAATAAGAAATTTACCATAAGCCTCATAATATAAAAATATATCTTCATCTTTTAAAGCCTCTCTATACTCTGAACATATATCTAAAATTTCTTTTCCGCTTTTTATGGTTCTTTCCTTTAAGTAATCACCTAAATATCCTTCTATTTCACATAAAAACTCACTTAAGATTTCATCAAATTCGTTTTTAGCAAACACTCTTTTTTCTATTTCTTCATCTTCTCTAGTCCTATCTATCTCTTCAAATAGTTCATTTATATCAAACATTATAACTCCTTAACTATATTAATATTTTACATTATTAATTATATGATTCATCAATTACCCACTATTAAAAAATAAAATTAATTTATTAAATAGTTTTAAAAATTAATTATAATTTCTTTTTTGGGTAAACTATCATTATTCTTTAAATAATGAAAGGATGGTTTAACAGTGAAATATAAAATAGCACTATCATTATTTATTATATCATGTTTAATTTCTATTAACACAATCAATGCATTTTCACTACCAATAACCCCACTTGTAGATGTTGAATTCATTGACCATGATAAAAATACTTTGAGTGATAATAATTTAGAAACTATAGAGCCTATTCTATCTGAAATATTCTCTGATAGAAATAATGCTATACTAAATTTAGACATTGAACCATTAAAGAAATTTTATGATTTAAATAAAAAACAAAGTCTTTGGGCTTATGAAAATGAAATAAAAAAAATAAAATATTTAAAAGGTTGGTCAGAAAAGCAGGGAATAAACTTCACTGATATAAAATCTCGAATAAAAATAAAAAAAATAAAAGAGAAAGAAAAAGGCCTTTATGGTACTATTGCTATAGTATCCACAGAATACCATTATAAATATTTAAATTCAGAAGAAGATAATTTCTTTAAACTTGGAACATATCACTATTTCAATATAAAAAAAAATGATGATGGCTTCTTAATAGCAAAAGAATGGTACACAGACCCCTTTGCTGATTCTCTAGAACTAAACGATTTAAAATCAGAAGAAATAAAAAACTTTATACTTTCTAAGACTAAACCTGAAGTTAATCTAAGTGACAAGCTTACAAAAGCTATTAATTATGCTCATATATATTGTGGTGCTGCCTCTGATAATAAAAATGGATTTAAATATAATAGTAAATATACCGATTTTAATTCAGTTGGTGGCGATTGTGCTAATTTTGCATCCCAAATATTACATGAGGGTGGTGGCTTTAAAAAGAATAAAATTTGGAACTATTCTGATGGTGATGGTACGAAAGCATGGGTAAATGCTCAAGGTTTCAAGAACTATATGGTTAGCAGTGGTAGAGCATCCTATATTGCTAAAGGACCATATCATCAAATTTATAAAGCAGCTTATAATATGAGACCAGGTGATTTTGTTGCTTACGAAAAAGAAGGAAGAATAACTCATATTTCTACTGTTACCGGCTTAGACTCTAAAGGATATCCCTTAGTAACTTGTCATAACACAGATAGACTTCTTGTTCCTTATGATCTTGGTTGGAGTAACTCAAACATAACATTCCATCTAATTCATGTTCACTACTAAAACTAAAGGGGCTATTAACGCCCCTTACTATTAAAGTTAAATTCCTATTGGTATTTTATTTAATACCTCTTCTTTTATTTCTTTTTCATGTTCATAAATATTATCAATTATAGAATTTAATTTTTCTATTGATAAATTTACTGAATTCAAATCTCTTTCTAAAACATCTAATAGATTTTTTTCTTTATATAACTCCATAATATTTTTTAAATAACTATCAGTATTTTCTCCATAACTTAAGCCTAAAAATACTAAATTATAAACTTCAAAGTTATGTTCTAAATACCTTACCAAATCATTTACTATAACTTCAGTTATATCATTACTCATGATATTGTCTATATAATCATAACTATTCAAATATAATTTTAACAACTTCCTATGTAAAAATCCTGAATTAACTTCTAAAAACTCATTAACTTCCTCTTTACTCCACAAATATATTGATGGATCTTTATCCTCAAAAAATAAAGAAAGAACTATAGATGGCAAAACAACTTCTTTCAAAAATTCTACCACTTGAATCTTCTCCTGAAATGTAAAATATTCTGATATAGATTTACCATTTACAGATATAATAGACACTCTAAGCAATTCTAAATCTACATCTATTTCTTCATTAATATTTTTTTCTATATATTCCTTCCATAATTGCATTTTATTCGTCATAGATTAACACCTTTCTAAAATCAAATTTTTATCTGATAGCTAGAGGCTGTAGTACTCCAACCTACTATATTACTATCAATAAATTCTCTATATTATATATTCATTATTGTTTTAATCCCTCTTTAACTTTATTAAGTGCATAATCCATAGCTCCATCTAAGTTACTATTATTTTTTCCAGCTCCTTGTGCTAAATTCTTACTTCCTCCTCCTTTACCATCTATAAGTGATATAGAATCCTTTAGTAACTCTCCCATATTTACTTTTTCTATACCTTTTGAAGAAGCAAAAACTAAATTTACTCTGTCTTCATTTTTAACTGCAAATAACACTACTGCTTTGTTTTCTTCTACAATTTTTGTTGCTAATCTACTAATGTATTTAATGCTTTCTCTATTATATATCTTTCTTATTATAGATATATCTCCTACCTTTTCAGAATTTTGGATAATTTCTTTTCTTTCATAATCAGTAACAGTTTCTTCTAAAGCTTTCTTTTCTTCTAATATTTCCTTTAGTTTTGTATTTAAATTTTTTATTCCATTTATAGCTTCTTCTTCATTACTGTTTAAATATCTGCATATTTCATTTGAAAACTTATCCTTCTTTAAACTGTCTTCTATTGCTCTTTTACCTGCTAAAAATTCTAATCTAGTATTTCCCTTGTTTTTTTCCCATTTCTTTATTTTTATCATCCTTAAATCTAAAGTAGAAGCTGGATGAACTCCACAACAAGCTGTTATATCTAGATCTTCTATTTTTACAATCCTTATTTCTTCATCTGTATTAGGTAAATCTCTTCTAAGCTTTAATCCTTTTAATTCTTTTTTAGTTGGAGCAAAAAGTTCCACTTTTAAGTTATCTCCTATAGCCTTATTTGCAAAAAGTTCCCCTTCTCTTATCTGTTCTTCTGTTAATATTCCAACTATGTCTACAGTACTTATCTCTTTTCCAAAGTGTACACTAACTGTATTGGTATTAAATAACTTGAAAAATATTCCTGAAAGAAGATGTTGACCAAAATGTTGATGCATTCCATCTTCTCTTCTCTCCCAATCAATTTTCCCTTTAACTCTATGGATTTTAGAAAGCTTTTTTTCTAAAACATGATAAATCTTTCCATTTTCCTCATATACATCTAAAACCTTTATATTTTCTATTTCTCCTAGATCACAATGTTGCCCACCGCCTCCTGGGAAAAATGCTGTTTTATCTAATTCTATATGATAAGTTCCATTACATTCTTTACTATCTACAACCTCTGCTGTAAATTCTTTTATATATTGATTATTATAATAAATTTTTTCCATAACTTTTTCTCCCTTTTGTTTATTTGTTAATAAATATTATAACATTTTGATAAACTATATTATATATCTTATATTTTAGTATAAATTTTAAAATTTTAATCTTGTTAGATTTATTAATCTTCCTTTAAATTCCACATAATTTTTAAAATTGTATAAAAGTTATTTATAATTTGTTTACAAACCGTTAATAATTTGATATTTTATTATTAGAACTCTTAAATTTAAGAAATAGACAAAGACACTATTAATTATTATAGTTTTATATAAGTAATTTAAATAAAATTCTCAACTAAATTTTAGATTTTAAAGGTCTACTATTAAATTACTACAATAATTCATCAATATAAGTAGTTAGATTTAATATTCTAACTACGATTATAATATAGATAAATATATTCTAGGAGGAACTTTATGAAAAAGGTCGTTATAGGAGTTATAATTGCACTATGCTGTGTATGTGTTGGAGGCGGTGTTGCTTATGCTACTGATAAAGGAAACTCTAGCTCTTCATTACCACAAGGAGTTACACTAAGTAATCAACAGGAAACCCCTGCTGAACAAGCTTTAATAAAAAATAACCCTAATAGCTTAACACCAGGTGAAATCGCTATGTATGACACACAAAATCAATTCAGTTATGATGAAACTATGTTATATAATGCTATCCAATCAGCAACAGACAAAGTTTCAAATGTAGGTGATTTCATAACAACAAACTTATCACAATATTTTGACTATAATGGAGTTAGATATTACAAGGTTTATGACTACTTCCAAAACTGGACAGGCCAACTTGCTGATTCACATGGAAATTATAGTGGTTTAAGAGGTGTTTTCTTTGTTAGTACAACAGGTAAAATGTTAACAACAATGCCTCAAGGAGCTCAATTACATGTTTCTAAAAACTTAACTACTAGTGAGAAACAAAATGAGCTATTAAAAAATGCAGCTGAATATGTAGTTGGTAATGCACCAATTGAACCTAACAATGCATATGTTAACTTTAATTTATCTGCTGATTTATCACAAACAAAAGTTATTGATGGCCATACTTGCTATCTTATAACTATCAAACCAAAAGTAAACGAACAAGATGGAACTATAACAGGTGCTACTCAAAATTACAACACAACTAATATTCCAAAGGTACCTGGAACTAACTACGAAGAAATCTATGTTTCATTAAGTGGTTATGTATACATTCCTAATCATAAATAATTAATCTTAAATTTAGGTGCTAGTTTAATCAATTAAATCTAGCACCTTTTCATAACATAAAAAGGGTCTGTATCAAATCAGCACCTTAATTATAAATGTATTTTTTCATCTGCTGCGAGAGCTATATAGGTAGAAAATACGGTGGTCATTGAACTAGTATACTAGAAGCTCTTTATTTTTAAACAATAGTTCCATGAAAAAATTTCCATTATTTGAACAAAGTGAATTTTGAAATTTTAGAAACTGTTGTAGAAAAAATATTAGAACTTCTTTACGTAAGTAAGTGGTCACAAATGATGTACCTATATAGCTAAATAAAAGACAGAGAGGATGTATCTATGATACATCCTCAACTTATTAATTTTTCCTCATTAAGTAACTTATAAACGCTATAATTGCTACAATAACCAGAGCTTTAAATGCAATATTAAAAACTATGTTAAATACCCTAAAAGCGATATTTAAAACAACATAAGCTCCAACACCTAATAAAGTATACTTAGCAATTTTCCCACCATCTAAATTCATTTAATTCCCCCATTTTTCCATTAATTATATTCTTTTTCTTCCATTACCCCAAGAGCAATTATTCTTGGACCTGAGTGAACACCTATTACAGGAGTAAATGCTCCAGTAGTTACCTCAGTTACATTTGGATTTTTCTCAAAAACTTCCTTTAATTTAACAAGTTCTTCATCCATTGTACCAGTCATTACTACAACTCTACTTTTTCCCTTATTTAAAGCTTCTTCTCCAATTGCAATCATCTTATTTAAAGCTTGTTTTGAACCTCTAGCCTTTGCACAAGTTGTATATTTTCCTTCTTCATCCATATTTATTATAGGTTTTAAGTTAAGAATTTGACCTATAGTACCAGCTACTTTTCCTATTCTTCCACCTTTTATTAAGTATTCTAAAGTATCTACACTAAAACAAAGAGTTATTCTTTCCTTCATTCCTGGTATCTCATTACAAATATAATCAAAGTTCTTTCCTGCTTTAACTAATCTAGCAGCATCCATTACACACCAGCCAACTGCCATAGATATCATTTTAGTATCAAAAACATATGACTTTATTTTATCCTCATAATTTTCTACTGCAATTCTAAAACTATTCATTGTTCCTGATAATCCTGAAGAAATGAATAATCCTATTACATGTGTATATCCCTCTTCTATAAGCTCTTCTATGATTTCATTACTTTGTTGAACTGATGGAGTAGATGTTGTAGGCATTTCTTCATCCATTCTTTCATAAACCTCTTTTGGTGTTATATCCAATCCATCTAAATATTCTTTGTCTTTATAAATTATCTTAAGTCTTAAGACTTTTATATTATACTCTTTAACAAATTCTTCAGGTACTCCACAAGTACTATCTGTAACTATCGCAATTTTTTCCATAATATCCTCCAAATTTTCACAAATAAAATTTAAATTGTAAGTAAAAATTCCTTCACAATTATATTTTAATTTTAATGTTTGATGTGTGAATTTAACAATATGTTATAGTCTAAAACAACTAAATTCATAAACTATATAATAATTTTATATTTAATTATTACTTAAATACCTTAGTATTATACTATATTATAAGGAAGAATTTAATACATTAAATTCATCTTAATAAATTTATGTATAATTATCATTAACTTATTATACTATAAATTCATAAGAAAATCATTTATTTAGATTATCAAAGTAAAATTTAACATATTTTAAAATTAAGTTAAAGTCAAAATTCTCTCTAAATTAAGTTTTAGTTTATAATTGCTTTAATTATAAATAATAATTATAATTATAAACGTAAGATTTTATTTAAATAAAATTCAAATCTTAATTTTAACTAGAATTTTTTTTAGTAAAATAATAAAAATCATTATTTTAAATACATATATTTATAAAACTAAGGAGAAATTTAATTATGAATGACAATCAAGAAAAAAAATATAGTCGTAAGCAACCAACAAGTAAAAACACATGGATTCTACTTATAATATTATCCATTGTTGTTATATGTATTGCAATATATCAAATGAATTCTCCATCTAAAGGCAGTTCAGTTGATTATCTAATTATACTATTATCTATAATAGTAATCTTAGCTAGTTCATTTAACATATTCAAAAAAAAGAAATAAAAGTTCATATATTACATTTAGCTAAAATACTAATACTACCTATATTATACAAAGGCTATATCAAAATAGAATATAATATCTATATTGAAATAGCCTTACTCATTAAACATCCATAAATATTTTTTTCTTAATTAATTCTTATCTTAGCCTTTATATAAAACTTTTTCATTTATTTCTTCAATTGAATTACATCCAGTTAATATCATAGCTGATTTTAAATCATTTTTAAGAGAATTTATATAATCTTTAACCCCATTAGCTCCATCAGCAAAAGCTGCTGTTACAAAAGGTCTTCCAATTAAAACAGCATCAGCTCCAAGAGCAATACATTTTAGTATATCCACTCCACTTCTAATTCCCCCATCAACTAATATTTTAACTTTTCCCTTTGCCACCTTTGTGATTTCAGGTAAAACTTCAACAGTTCCAGGAGTCTGATCTAAAACTCTACCTCCATGATTTGAAACAACAATAGCATCCATTCCAGCTTCAATTGCATATAATGCATCTTCCTTTGTCATAACTCCCTTAAGTATAAAAGGGACATTAGTTTTTGATTTTATTTCTCTTAGTTCTTCTATAGTTTTAGGTTCTACATCTTTTCCATGTAATGCCATAGTTAAAAGCCCTGCTCCATCTATATCTATTCCCATAGCATATAGATTAGCCTCTTCTACCATCTGCATTTTCTCAAAAATAATATCATTTTTTCTTGGTTTTATAAAAGCAATACCTTTCCCATTATATTTTTTCAATATTTCAACATTGGTAATTAAACATTCATCTAAAGCAGTATCTCCAACCATTGGATATATTCCAGCCCCTAAACATCCTTCAACTAATGACTCTATATATTCTTCTTCTGTTACCATTCCACCCATATTTAAAGAAATTGCTGTCATTGGTGCTGCAAAAAGCGGTAATTCCATCTTCTTTCCAAATAACTCTGTTGATGTATCTGGATTCTTAGCATTGTGAATTACTCTCATATTTATTTTTACCTTCTCTAAAGCAGACACATTTTTTAAATGAATCTCCCATTCCCTTACCACCTATTCCTGGAACTTCACCAGCACAAGCTACTCCATTACAACTCTTACAAACTCTACAACTTCCATTATATAAATTTCTAGCTTTTTTTAATTGTTCTTCATTCATTTTAATCATACACTCCAAATCTAAAAATAACATTTATCTGATGACTAGTGTCTAGGTCTCTATAAGCCTAAAATAAACAGACACATCCCCCTAGATAATAACCACTAAAATTCAGCTAAATCCAAAATTCTATCTGAATTAAGTCTTCATTTATCTTTATTATATCAATTTTAACTTACTTTTTCAGCTATTTATTTAATATCATTAACTTTTTGTGTAAATTTATAGATTTTTTGTTTTATAAATATTATTCATGAATACTAATTGTATATTAATATATTTCATAAATTCTTATTTACTTCATAAGATTTCATAAAAAACATTACAAAAATGAAGTTATATAAAATCAAAATTATATTTATTTTAATGTATAATGTAAAAGTAAAAATATAATATGGGAGGGAATAAAATGTACAACATAATTATGTTTATCTTATTGATACTAGGTTTTATAAACTTTATCTTTATGATAACTTTACTTTTTTTCGAAAAAAAGAATCCTGCTTCAACTTGGGCATGGTTATTAATATTAGCATTTATACCTATTTTAGGTTTCATAGCATATTTATTTTGTGGACAAGATATTAGTAAGGAAAAACTTTTCAAAAGAAAGATAATAGATGATAGTGTTAAGAATTCCTACTTAAAAAAATTAAAAAATAATACAACCTTAAATGAAGTTTCTGAAGCTAATAAAGATATAATTAGAATGAATTATATAAACTGCAAATCACTTTATACTATAAATAATTCAGTTAAAGTAATATTTGATGGTAAAGAACTTTTTGATGATATGATTGCAGAAATAAAGAAAGCTCAACATTTTATTCATCTAGAATATTACATCTTTAGAAGTGATTCAACAGGTGCCCTATTATTAGATGCCCTTTGTGAAAAAGCTAAAGAAGGAGTCCAAGTTAGACTTCTTGTAGATGCTATGGGAAATAAAATTTCAAAGAGTTATGAGAAAAAATTAGCTGCTGCTGGAGTAAAATTTGAAAAATTCTTTCCAAATGTTTTTGGAATATTTAATATAAGAATTAACTATAGAAATCATAGAAAATTTGTTCTAATAGATGGACATTATGGTTATTTAGGTGGATTCAATGTAGGAAAAGAATATAAAGGAGAGGGACCTCTAGGTTATTGGAGAGATACTCATATGAAAATTACTGGAGAAGCTTTAAACGAAATTGAAGAAAGATTTATTCTAGATTGGACATACTGCACAAAAGAAGATATAGGCCCTTCAATTGCTGAATATTTCAAAGAACATAAAGATACTGAACTAGGACATAAAGTACCAATGCAAATAATCTCCTCTGGTCCTGACCACGAAGCAGAACATATAAAGAATACATATATGAAAATAATGAATAATGCTAAAAAAACCCTTTGTATACAAAGCCCTTATTTTGTTCCTGACCTAGCAATTATGGATTCATTAAAACTTGCAGCATTATCTGGAGTTGAAGTAAATCTAATGCTACCAGGAATTCCTGATAAAGTTTTTATTCCTTGGGTTGCAAATCCCTATATAGAAATACTCTTAGATTACGGAGTTAATGTTTATTTATACGAAAGAGGATTTTTACATGCTAAAACAATTGTAGCTGATTCAAGCATCTCAACTATTGGAACTGCTAATATGGATATAAGAAGTTTTGCCTTAAATTTCGAAACTAATGCTGTAATGTATAGTAGTAAAATAGCTCTTCATTTAGAAGAAAAATTTCGTGAGGATTTAAAAGACTGTAAAAAACTTACCTTAAAAGAATTTTCAGGTCGATCTAAAAAAATCAAATTCCTTGAAGCTATTTTTAGACTTCTCTCACCTATTATGTAAATAATAAAAATAAGGGAATTATCTCAAAGTGGAATGAAATTTCTATTTAGAGATAATCCCTTTGTCTTTAAACAGCGTAATATCCTTTAAAATTCTCTATCTCCTTCTTATATATGCAAGATAATCTCATTATAAGATAGCCCCTTTAACTTATATTAACTCTTCCCTTATAACTAGTCATCAGATAAAGTTTCCCCTCAATACTTTTATTTACAAATTAATTTTTATTTTTTACATATTTTCTATATAAATTACAAATAATAGTTATATCTTACAAACTAATTATTTCATATAATACATTAATAAGATGAATCTCTAAAAAACTATTACTTAGAATCTATTTTTTATTAAGATATTTAAATTATTAATCCTTATATGAATGTTTTAATTTCAATATTTAAAATTAATTATACACTTCTAAAAAGGAGAGATTTGTATGAAAATAGGAATTGATTATGCTTATTATGATAAAGATATCCACAATATACCTTCCTGTCAAATATTTCTTAAACCAGAAATTATTTTAAAGGAAATTGGTGAACTTCTAATAGAAAAACTAGAGCACCAAGGTTTTGAGGTCGTTAATTGTTCTCCTGTGGAAAGTAAAAGTCCAAATGACATGATAAATTCTACTTTAGACATAGGAAATAATTCAAACTTAGATTTATTTCTTTCAATAACTCTAAACGCTTTTTCAAATCCAGCTAAACATGGAAATGAAATATTGATTAATTCTAAAGCAGATATAAGCTACGAACTCTCAAAAAAAATTCAAAATAGATTTAAGACTCTAGGCTATAGTAGTAGAGGTATAATACAAAATTCTACCGTTCCTTTAATAAAGGAAATGAATTGTCCATCTTTGCTCATTAAGTGTTTCTTCATCACTAACCGCTGGGAATGTAAACGTTATAATAAAGAATTAATAGTTGATGCTATCTTTAAATCCTTAATTATAAAAGATAACTTTTTACCAAATTATAAATTCATACATTCTTAATTTCTAAAAAAGGCTGTGTCAACATACAAAAAGAAAGCTATATCATTTTTGATACAGCCATTTACTCTCTTTATCCTTTACATATCCATATTAAAAAATGTTAAAGCATCCATCTCTTTAGCTTTTATTTTTTCTTTATAAAACTCCATTGCTGGTATATTGCTCTTTAGACAATTCCATTCTAACATACAATAATTATTTTCTTTTGCTATTACTTTTAAGTAATCAAAAACTTTACTTCCAATTCCTTTTGATCGATATTTTTCTTTTACATATAAGTCTTCTAAATAAATTCCCAATTTTCCTTTAAATGTAGAAAATATATTGAAATACATAATATACCCCACTATTTCATCATCTACTTCAATAAATCTATACTCAACTTTTTTTGTAATAAAAATAGCTTCTCTCAAGGATTCTATATCTATGTTAGTCACATCATATCCATTTATATATGTTGCAAATTCTTTTATATTGCTTATAATTTCATTTAATTCACTTTCTTTACTTTCTCTAAATATAATATTACTCATAATCCTTCTCCTTCACCTTTTAATCCTTAAAAATACTTTTTCCAAATAAAATATTAATAGTATACCAACTGAATAACAAATTAAATCTGAAAATAAAAATCCATGCCCTAGAACTAATCCCCCAATAGTTGTACTTCTTATGCTATTTATTAATTGACCTTGATAAAGTTGTGAGAACTCTATGAAATATGAAAATACTAATGCTAAAATCAGCACTTTTTTACCTTCTAATTCGTTAAATATAAAAGCAAAACCTAAGTAAACCATCATAGCCCAAAGAGTATCCCCTGAATAATCTGCTATAAACTTTGGTAAATACATAGAAAACTTCCTAGAACCTATACCTAAACATATAACCAACATAAAAAGTACAATATATACAATTCTATTCCTCGATTTATTAATACTCATAAATAACTCCCATAAATACAAAATATTCTCATCAAATTATATATAATTATTTTATCATTTAATAACTCTAATACTAATAGTCTTTTTTAAATTTTATGTTAATTTATAGAATTATATAAAATATTAATTATTCTATGAATAATTGTCTGTAACAAGAAAAATACTAATTTTTAAAAGTAACCTTTATTACAAATAGAAGCTTTTTAAGAACAATAATAAAAAATACTAATTGCTGAAAGGAAGCTATTTATATGAGACTTTTAAAAAATAAACTTAAACATTTACTTGCTATATTATTAATATCACTTTCATTATTTAATAATTTTGCTTTTACTATTCCAGCTTTCGCTTCTGATATAAATGTTGTTGTTAATAATACTTCAGATGTAAATGTTATTGGTGATAATAACTCAGCTGTAAATCTTGTTCGTGACAATAAGAATATGGGTTTACCTAAACATTTTCGAAAAAGTTCAGATAAAATATCAGATAATATAAATTATACTGGCTTAAGTGAATTAAATATTTCTGGTAGTGCTCAATTTTCTGAACCTGGTTTGTCATTAATAAAAAAGGAGATTAATACAGATAATAAAATTACAATAGTTGATTTAAGAGAAGAATCACATGGTTTTGTAAACGATTTCCCAGTAAGTTGGAAAAATAGTTCAAATAATGCCAACAAAGGACTATCTAGAGAAGAAATATTAAATGATGAATCTCAAAAGATAAATGACTTAAAAATAAATGATTACATCACATTATATAATAATGGTTCTATCCTTGTAAAAAGAGCTTATACTGAATATACATTATGCACTAACAATGACTTATCCTATATTAGAATGCCAGTTACAGATGGTCAACTTCCAAGTATAAATATACTTAATGATTTTATAAGCTTTGTTCAAAATTTACCTGATAACTCATATTTACACTTTCACTGTAAAGAGGGAATAGGGCGAACTACTACTTTTATGATTCTGTATGATATAATGAAAAATTATAATGATGTTCCTTTAAATGATATAATTGTACGCCAAGTTAAATTAGCAAATCTAAAGGATAGTTCACTTTCAGATTTTACTTCTGGTCGCCGCTTAAAATTCTTTACTGATTTCTATAATAGATGTAAAGAAGAAAAATTATAATAAATTTAAATAAAACAAAATATCGAATACTAAGTGTTCTCTTGCACTTAGTATCCGATATTTATCTTGTTCTAGTTGAAAATAATTGCTTTTAAATTTTATTTAATTATTTTCCACAACATTTCTTGTATTTTTTCCCACTTCCACAAGGACAAGGATCATTTCTTCCAACCTTAACAACTCTTATCTCTGGACTAAACTTCTCTAATTCTGTAAATCCTCTATATTTCCATAAAGGTATTCTAGTATATACCTTATGTAAGGCATCACTAAATTTCATTTTTATTTCAGCTTGTGGTTTTATTTTTGAAAGTATAAATGTTTTTAATTCCTCTTCACTATGCATTTGAGAATACATATATATTTCTTGTTTCATTTGTTCTAAAGCTTCTTCTGGAGCTTCATAATATTCCTTTACTACATTTATTAAAGGCATGTATATTTTTTTATTACCTACATAAAACTTCTCTGATGCTTTTAAAAGCTCATTAGATGTTAATTTTTTAAATTCTTCATTTTGTAAGTTTTCACTCTCTAATAAGTTTTCAAAATCTACAGAGTACTCTAAATACTCACTCTTCCACTTATTATCTACATATAATCCATCTTTATTTATATCTTCTAACATCATAAATAAAAGTCTTACATCTTCTTCATTTAAATTTTCCTCTGCTGGTATATTAGCTATAAATTCATCTAAAGAAATAAGTCCATAATAATATGTCATTCCCCTGAATAAATTCACAATTCTATCATTTTTCTCTAAATCTTTTTTATTTATTTCTTTTATAGCTTCTAATACTTCTGTTGGTGCAATTAAATATATATTTTTTTCTTCATCTGAAGCTAAAAATAACATTCCTAATTTCTCTAAATAAGAATTATCCTTAAAAGTTTTATCAATTTTCTTATCTAAAACCCCATTATTCATTAAAAGAATTTGTAACTCTTCATATACAGTACTATCTATCTTTTTAAATATTTCTGTTACAGCACTTTTATAATTTTCAATTACTGTATTTATTAAGTTGTCCTTTTTATCTGAAGCTTTAAATTTAATACCTAAAGTGCTTAATATATCCTTTAATTCATCTCTTGTACAAGCTTTCAAGATTGTTTCTAAATCATTAGTTATCTTTCTTTTTTGGGCCTTACTTTTTCTTTCTTTGGCCATTTTCTCAAGAGCTTCCATCATTCCTTCTACTGCTTGCTCTGCTTTTTCTTCAATCTCTTCTATTGTGCTTCTTAACTTATCCTCCATTTGCTCCTCCTACATTTACAAATTATTAAAATTTATCTACTAGCCTTTTATTGAATTATCTTATTTTCCTTATAAGTAAGATATATACAATTCTGCCTCTTAAATTTATCAGAATTAATTTTTTCTATATAAAATACACTCTGAACTAAATTTTATTTACAATTGCAATTATGATTATATCTCATTATTGATAACTTTAAAATAGCTATTTTAACTTATCCTTCTATTTGTATAACTATTTACATACAATCATTACATATTTTTCATTCAAAATTTATTAACATTTAATAAAGAAAAAAATAAAAGATTATATAAGAGTTATAACATTATCACTTAATTAATACTAGTATTCTAACTCACATATAATGATTTTAGATATAATTATTAAGGTGTGTTCTAAATGAATAAAAAAAAATTAAAAGAAATCTCTTTCTATCCCCTTTATGGGCTTCTTTGGACAATAATCTTATTAATCTCAAGTATATTATTTAAAACCCTAACTACAAACAATATGAAAAATATATTATTTGTGGAAGGTGCAATGTATATATTCTTTGCTATACTTTCTGGAATTTTAGGCCTCTCCTCTACAACTTTTGAAAACAACGATTATGACTATTTATCTAATATTGCTCTAGAAGAAAAGAACCTAGAAAAGAAAACTATTATTCTAAGAAAAATTAAAACTGCCCTAGGAATTATCCCCTTATCCTTAGCTGGTTTTTTCTGTATTTTTATTAGTTTAAAATTACTTCCCTAAAAATAATTAAGCACTAAAAGGAATTTTTTTACTTTCTTATAATTTTAAAATACTTATATATAAAAGTAAAAGGATTGTTTTATCCAAGAAAACAATCTTTTTTTTATTAAACTTCTATAGGTAATTATCAAATTATTCCTTTTATTAATTCTCCAGTTTCATATAAGCCTTACATTCACACTTACCACACTTCACTTTACTTTTAAGGTTACTTCAATAATTTCAGGTCTATTAAAAATCCTTATAGGAATAATACTATTTCCAAGCCCTCTACTAATAATCATAGACGTATTATTAATACTATGCATCCCACTAGTATACTTTGGAAATAAACTTCTATTTGGTGCTAATACTCCTCCTACAAATGGTATTCTAAACTGTCCACCATGAACATGTCCTGAAAATACTAAATCTAAATCATTATGAACATATAAATCCATTAATTCTGGTCTATGGGAAAGAAGAACTTTAAAATTATTACCCTCTTCTTTTACCAATTTTTTCAACTCTTCCTCAAAGGATTTCTTATTATCATTATTAAAAAAAGCAGGGTCTTGAATTCCTATAATTTCAATATACTTCCCATCTTTTTCAATCTTAGTTCTTTCATTATCTAATACTGTTATGCCTGCATCTTTCAATTTATTAAGTAAACTATCATATTCCCCTGACCATGCTTCATGATTGCCTGATACATAAAACACAGGTGCTATATCCTTTATTGAATTTATAAAACTTTCATCACCTTTTTCACTCTTACTATGATCTATTAAATCTCCTGTGAATACTATTAAATCTGGATTAGACTCTTGAATTTTTTTCATTAATTTCTTTTGTCCTTCTCCAAACTCTTTATTATGTAAATCTGAAAGATGTACAATTTTAAAACCCTCAAACTCTTTTGGGATTTTACTATTTTCAAATAACATTTTAGTTACAACTATTCCATTATTTTGCCAATAAAAAAATCCACCTAAAATTATAACTATAATTCCTATAATTATACCATATTTAATTCCCTTATTTTTAGTTCTCATAAACCATCTAAACTCCCCTACTCTCCATCATTTACATAATTATACCATAAAAGTATCAATTTATCTGTTATCTAATATCTATAATACAAAATCCTTTATAAATCAGTGTTAAATAAGCAAATAACAAAAAATATACTCCCTTCCACAGTAACAGTTTTTATTGTTCTAACTGTATACTATAAAAGGAGTATATATTTTAAATACACTTTATTTATTTTTTATACTGATAATAAGATTTCTTCTTTTATTTCTTCTATCTTACTGCCCTCTTCATTTTTAACTGTTTTAGTAGCTATGATATTTATTCCTGTCTTTAAAACATCTTCTATTAATATTTCTCCAACTTTAACTGGTAGTTCTACCTGTATACTATTTATTTCCTTCATTACATCAAATATCATTGCCTTTGGTATTGGATTTTCTGTTTTACATGGTATTACAGCACCATTTTTTATTCTAACTGTTGAAGTAACTATTCTTGTTGGATTTTTAACTTCATTTAATCCATATACTTCCCCTCTTTTACAAGTATTCCCTGTAACTGTTGAATTTTCTGTATCTACTGATAGGTGACATCCTTTTGGACATACTATACAAATTAACTCTCTCATAATCCTACTTTACCTCCTCTAATGAAATTGTTAAAGTTCCTTGATTATAGTTTAATCTATCCTTAAGAATAGTTATTCGTTCCATTTCAGCTGGAGCTAAGTGTTGCTTCTTAAAGCTTTGTACAATATTATTATCCTTATCTCTCACAACTATAGCCTTATTTTTAAATACATCTCTTACTCTCATAAACACTGTAAGATTTCCTTCTAAAGCATCAATATCAACTTTTTGAGGAACAGTATAATTTATATTAGCTCCATTTTTAAGTTCAACAAAGCTTTCTCCTCTTTTTTTACCCATTATATATTTAGCTGCATTCCTACCTGCATTTTTTGACTCCTCTGTAACAAAGTCTACTAGGTCATGTACATGAACTACATTTCCACAAGCAAATATTCCTTCAATAGATGTTTCCATACTTTCTGATACAACTAATCCATTTGTTCTATTATCTAATGTAATCCCAGCATTTTTAGATAGTTCATTTTCTGGAATTAAACCTACTGATAGTAAAAGTGTATCCACATCAAATTCAATTTCAGTTCCTTTAATTGGCTTTCTATTTTCATCAACCTTAGCTATAATAACCTTTTTTAATCTTTCTTTTCCTCTAACATCCACTACAGTATGTGATAAATATAAAGGTATATTATAATCATCTAAGCATTGCACTATATTCCTTGTTAATCCGTTAGAGTATGGCATAAGTTCGACCACAGCCTTAACCTCAGCTCCCTCTAAAGACATTCTTCTTGCCATTATAAGTCCAATATCACCTGATCCTAATATAAGAACCTTTTTTCCTACCATATATCCTTCCATGTTAATATATCTTTGAGCTGCTCCTGCTGTAAATATTCCAGACGGTCTATCTCCTGGCATATTTATAGCTCCTCTAGTCCTTTCCCTACAACCCATTGCTAAAACAATTGCTTTAGCTTCTATAACTAAATATCCCTCTTCTGTATTTATAGTATGGACATTCTTATTTTCATCTATATCTAAAACCATAGTATCTAATTTGACTTCAATTTCTCTTTCATTAACAAGGTCTATAAATCTTTCAGCATACTCCGGTCCTGTTAACTCCTCCTTGAAAGTATGAAGACCAAATCCGTTATGAATACATTGATTTAATATTCCTCCTAATTCCTTATCTCTTTCTATTATTAATATATCTCTTACTCCATTTTCATAGGCTTCATATGCTGCTGCAAGTCCTGCAGGGCCTCCACCAATAACAACTAAATCATATTTCATAACTCCATCCTCCTACTTTGTTCTACCTGTTAAAATATATGAATTCTTTCTATCTAAATCTATATCCTTTATTGCAATACCTTTTTCCCTTGCTATTATTTCTTGAACCCTTGGTCCACAGAATCCTCCTTGACATCTTCCACATCCTGGCCTACATCTTCTTTTTACTCCATCTATAGTGGTTGCTCCTAAAGTTCTATTTATACTATCTACAATTTCACCTTCAGTAATATTTTCACACCTACAAATAATTCTTCCATATCTACTATCTTTCTTAATAAGGGCTGCTTTTTCTTCCTGTGAAAGATTCATAAAGTGGATTTGTTCTCTAGTTGCTTTAAAATCTTCCTTACTTTCTAAAGTTAGGCCACTACCTTCTAAGATTTTAACAACATCTACAGCTATAGCTGGTGCTGAAGTTAACCCTGGAGACTTTATACCCGCAACATCTATAAAACCTTTAATATCCTTAGTTTCTTCAACAATAAAATCACCTCTGTCTGCTACTGCCCTAAGCCCTGCAAAATTTCTAACGCTTTCTCTAAAATTAACTTTTTTAGTTGTCCTAAAAGAAGTTTCTTTTATAAATTCTAAATGTTCTCCCTCAGTTTTAACATCATCTTTATCTATAATATCAGTAGCATCTGGTCCTACTAAAAGATTTCCATGAACAGTTGGAGTTACTAATATTCCTTTTCCAAGTTCATTAGGACATTGGAATATAGTTTGCTTAATAAGTGAACCTTGACTTTTATCAAATAAAAAATATTCTCCCCTTCTTGGAGTTATCTTGAAATTTTCCTTTGCAATCATATTGTGAATTTCATCAGCATAAACACCAGCTGCATTTATAACATATTTACTTTCTATAACATCCCCATTATCTATATTTATAGTAAACTTATCTTCATTTTTATTTATAGCTACAACCTTTGAATTTAATCTAAGTTCACCACCATTATCTATACCATTCTCCATTAATGCTATTGTTAATTCATAGATACCAACAATTCCTCCTGTTGGTGCATATAAAGCACCTATAACTTCTTCATTCAAACTCGGTTCTATTTCAAATACTTCATCTCTACTTAAGATTCTTATTCCATCAACCTTATTTTCAATACCTCTTTTATATAATTCATCAATGACTTTTAAATCATTATCATTAAAAGCTATAATAAGAGAACCATTTCTCTTAAAAGGAACTGAAAGATCAGAACATAATTTATCAAACATCTTATTTCCTTCAACATTATACTTAGCCATAAGAGTTCCTGGCTCTGGGTCATATCCTGAATGAACAATAGCTGAATTAGCCTTTGTTGAACCCATAGAAACATCATTATCTTTCTCAATCACTACTACATTTAAATCATATTTTGTAAGTTCTCTAAAAATAGAAGCTCCTACTATACCTGAACCGATTATTGCTACATCATACATGAAAATCTCTCCTTATCACCCATTTAATAAAATAAAAAGAGCTAAACCAAAAGGGCATAAAAATACCACTTTTGTGTTTAGCTCTCATCTCTCTTTACACAAGTTAATTACTTTAAAATTTATTTAATTTAATCGTTTTCTTATTTTTATTATAGCATAATAAAATAAGAAAATCTAATACTAAATCTATTTTTAATCTATTGTTAACATTTCACTTTTAATCCAATAAACTATTAGAAAATTCCATTATCTTTATTAAATAAACTAAAATTATCTTCTAGCCACTTCAGCAACTATTTTACCTACATTATATTCCTCTATACTATTCAAAGATATAGAATAATCTACAGAAGTATACCAAAAAAGCCCTTCACTGGTCAATAACAAATATATAACTATGTTTTGCAATCTCAAGTTCCTCAGCATTTAATCCTCTTAAATCACTTTCAGTTAAATAATGTGTACTACTATAGGGAATGACAAAATAATCACTACTAATTCCTTCCTTATATAGTAAAAAATTAACATTTTTATTAGTGTATTCAACATCGCTAGGTAAACTTTCCATAGCTACAATATTAGTTAAAAGTTCAATTAAAATTAAATATACTATTTTTTTCTTCTTAATAATATATATTTGTTCATTTTAAATTTATACCATAAATATAATATTAAAGAAAATTCTTTTACGTACTAATCTTTGCTCACCTTTAACAATAATACTATATTTAATATATTCATTTTTCTATGCATTGTTCTCCCTTAAAACAGCTCTTTTCAGCCATTTAAAATTATTTTAATTTTTATATTAATTAAATTAAAATTAATATTAAAATATTAATTTATTATTTTAAAGTTAATTTTATTTTTAATAGTTAATTTTACTTAATTAAAATAATAAAAACTATTAAATACATATTCTTGAAACAAAACTAAAATAGCACTATATTAATAACATACTATTTAAATACTTTAAATTTTTCGCAATAAAGTAATTCCAAATTACAGACTAAAGATAAAGGACGTGTTTCAATGTTAACAACAAATAATATTAATCCTACAGCTATGATTCAAAAAATACCTTATAAAAATAATTACAGTACCCTTACTAATAACAGTAATGATGCTACTTTATTTACAGCACAAATCGTTAATTGCCAATCTGCTAATTTCACTAAAGAAGCAAATAGTAATTCTACAACTTTAGCAGTATTACCAGAAGGCACTAAAGTAAACGTTTTAGGAATGAGTAATAATTTTTATAAAGTATCTTACAAAGGAACTGTAGGTTATATAAGCTATCAATACTTATCAGAAACTGCTGGAAATAACTTTAATGGTAAGGTTACATATGATAATCAAAACATCATGTATAACGGTGAGTCAGTAAACCAATTAAACGAAACTTCACCAGCTATAGTAAATATAGCTAATAAAATCTGTGCTAATGCTACTACTAATGTAGAAAAAGCAAAAGCTATTTATGTTTGGATTGCTCAAAACATCTCTTACAGTACAAGCATAGAAAATGCAATAAACAATAATACAGCTACTCCTAATGAATCAACAGCTACTTATACTTTTAATCATAGAACAGGAATATGCGAAGGATATGCTCAACTATATGCTGATATGTGTAGAGCTGAAGGACTTCAAGTTAGAGTAATAAGTGGTCTATCTAATGGTGGAAGTGGAGAAAACTGGGGTGGACATGCATGGAATCAAGTATACCTACCTTCATTAGGAACTTCTACAGGATGGGTTAATGTAGATTGTACATTTGCATCAAGCGCATATACACCAATTTCAAAAGGTGGAGCAGGCATGTCTAAAAGCAACACAAGCTATATACTAAATCCAAACACAATAACAAAAGCAGTTACAAGTGTAACAACAAAACAAGTAGGAAATACTATATATACAACAACTAATTATAGAACTTGGGGACATCTAGATTACTTTAATAATCCAGAAAACTTCAACAAAAGTCATATATACTTATCAACTATAAACCAAGGCTTTGCTACAGTAAGAACAAACAATATTACCCCTTCACATACTGACTTTAATAAAACTACATCTACTAATTTAAAATAATACTCAACTACTCAACTCTTTAGTAATTTCTATTACCTACACAAGAAAAGAGGATGTATCAAATTACAGATACATCCTCTTTTCCTTTTATCTAGCTATATCGATTCATCATTTGTGACCACTCACCTACGTAAAGAAACTCTAATATTTTTTCTACAATCTAAGAATATAAGGTATTGAACAATTATATTTTGTAAACCATAAATATAATATGCAATGGGAGGTATTTAGTCATGTTATTATGGATTATGGTTTTTGTTGGAACTTTACTATTTATTTTAGGACTTTATAGTCTTGTTAAAGGCTATAAAGCTGGAATGTACATTAAAAGATATGGCTACCTTTCTTATATAAGCTTTAGCATAGCATTACTTGGGATTATTTTATTAATGGAGCCGGTATTTATAAATTTACCTAAACTATTGCCATTGGCTATAACTATGTGCACTTGCATAGTATTAAGTCAATTTTTATTAAAACCAACATTTCTAAAGAGTAAAGAATAATTTATAAGTCATATCAAATGAACAATCTTAACAAATTACTTATTCATAAGCAAAGGGACTATCTCAAAATGAGGTAGCCCCTTTTATATACTCAATTATTAATAGTGATTTAAAGCAGATCCTTATTTTAAAAATATATTTTAAAATTAATCATCAAGCTCCCAATCTCTTACTCGTGAAACTGCCTTTTTCCACTTCTTATAATAAGCTTCTTTCTTTTCTTCTTCTAATTTTGGTTCAAACTCTTCACTTACAAACCAGAACTTACCTATTTCCTCTTTATCCTTCCAGTATCCAACAGCGAGTCCAGCAAGATATGCAGCTCCAAGAGCAGTGGTTTCTGTTATAATTGGTCTTATTACCTTTTTACCAACTATATCTGATTGGAACTGAAGAAGAAAGCTATTCTTACTTGCTCCCCCATCAACCTTAATACAATTTATATCATATCCAACATCCTCTTTCATGGCTTCAAGTACGTCTCTTGTTTGATACGCTATGGATTCTATAGCAGCCCTTATTATATGATTTCTATTAGCACCTCTAGTTAAACCTAAAATAGCACCTCTTGCATACATATCCCAATATGGAGCACCTAATCCTACAAAAGCAGGAACTATATATACTCCTCCATTATCCTTTACTTTTGTTGCAAAATATTCTGTGTCCACTGCATCTGTTATTAGTCTTAATTCATCTCTAACCCATTGAACTACAGCACCACCAACAAACACTGAGCCCTCTAAAGCATATTGAATTTTACCATCTATTCCTATAGCAATAGTAGTCAATAATCCACTTTTACTTTTTACAAGTTCCTCTCCAGTATTCATTAATAAAAAACAACCTGTACCATAAGTATTCTTAACATCACCTTTATTAAAAGCAGCTTGACCAAATAATGCTGCTTGTTGATCTCCTGCTATACCAGCTATAGGAACTCTAACTCCACCTTTTGTTCCTAAATTTGCATATCCATAAATCTCAGAAGAATTTTTAACCTCTGGAAGCATCGACTTAGGAATATTTAACTCCTTTAATAATCTCTCATCCCACTTTAATTCTTTTATATTATAAAGCATAGTTCTAGAAGCATTTGTATAATCAGTTACATGAACTTTTCCATTAGTAAGCTTCCAAACAAGCCATGTATCTATGGTACCAAATAAAAGTTCACCGTTTTCAGCCTTCTCCCTAGCACCTTCAACATTATCTAAAATCCACTTTATTTTAGTTGCTGAAAAATATGCATCTATAACTAAACCAGTATTTTCTCTTATATATTCTTCAAGACCTCTCTCCTTTAATTCATCACAAAACTCAGCTGTTCTTCTACATTGCCATACAATAGCATTATATATAGGAACTCCAGTATTTTTATCCCAAACTACCGTTGTCTCTCTTTGGTTGGTTATTCCTATTGCAGCTATATTTTCTTGAGTTATATTGCTCTTTGCTAATACCTCTTGTAAAACTCCATACTGAGTTGCCCAAATTTCCATCGGGTCATGTTCTACCCAACCTTCCTTAGGGTAAATTTGAGTAAATTCTTTTTGACTCACATTTAAGATATTTTGCTCTTTATCAAAAATAATTGCTCTTGAACTAGTAGTTCCTTGATCTAAAGATACTATATACTTTTCCATAATACATCCCCCTCAGAAATAATATTTAGATTAAATTTTATAATCATCTAAATTTTTCCTTTATTTAATAACAAACAAATCCTATAATTAAAATCAATTAAAATTTAATTACTATCCATGAACTAATTTTACTTATTATTACTAATAATCACAAACTAAAAACTACCATTTTAAATTTACTTATAGTTACTTTCTACGCCAAAACTTTTAAAAATTACATTTCCCATATTTCCTCTCTAGTTGTGGATATACAAGTTGCACCAGCATTAAGTGCTTCTATAACATCTTCCTTATCTGAAATTAATCCTCCAACTATTAATGGTTTTTTAATTTCTGTTGATAAATCCCTTATAACTTTAAATAATAAACCTGGTAATATTTCTATAGCATCACATTCTTCTACTAAATGTAATTTAGTGCTTTTAAGTGACATACTATCAATTATAAAAAATCTTTGTACAGCATAAAAACCTAACTTTTTAGCAACCTTTATACTTTGTGGTTTTGTACTTATTATACCTTTAAATTTTGTGTTCTCTTTTAAATATCTAAGCGATACCTCCTTGTTAGTAAGTCCTTCTACTAAATCTATATGAATTATTCCAACTTTTCCTGCCTTATCTATACTTTCACTAATCTGTCCTATATTAAGTATATTTCCAAAAAGCACGAAAATAACGTTTACTTCTGTTCTTAACACTTCCTTTAACTGTTCTTCATCTTTAACCGCTGCCACAATTGGATTGTCTTCTAAAATCCTTCTAAAGTTTAACATAATTGCTCCTCTCATATCTTATATTTAAATTGTATTTTACATAAATACTGAAGTATATAATATAGCACCTACCAATGCTCCACAAATTGGTGCTACTACTGGAATCCATGCATAAGACCAATCAGAACTCCCCTTACCTCTTATAGGTAATAAAAAATGTGCAATTCTTGGTCCTAAATCCCTAGCTGGATTTATAGCATATCCTGTTGGTCCACCAAGTGATAATCCAATTACAAAAATTAGTAACCCTATAGATATAGCAGAAAGCCCATCAGCCATTTGTACAGCTCCAAGACCTAAAATTCCAAACATAAGAATAAATGAACCTATAAACTCTGTTACAAAATTCCACTTATAATTTCTTATAGCTGGTATAGTTGCAAATACTCCAAGTTTTGAATCAGGATCTTCTGTTGCTTCAAATTGTTTGTAATAATTAAAAAACACTGCTACAGCTCCTAAAAATGCACCTATAAGTTGTCCACCTATAAATATAGGAACTTCTGCCCATGACATTGAGCCAGTAGCTGCTAAAGCAATAGTAACTGCTGGATTAAATTGTGCTCCACTTACATTAGCAAAAATAAATACTGGAATAGTAACTGCTAAGGCCCAACCTGCTGTAATAACAATCCAACCAGAACCTTCCCCTTTATTTTTTTTGAGAACTACATTAGCTACAACACCATCTCCTAATAAAATTAATATGAATGTCCCCATAACTTCTGCAATAAACTTACTTCCCATTTTACCCCTCCTAAATATTTAAATAAAAAAAGAGCCAAACCAAAAGAAAGTCCCCTTCTTTGTGTTTAAACTCTAATTCTCTAACACCATTATGTGACCTAATGTATTCCTTTTCATATTATATTTATATTATACTATTAAAGAAATTATTTACAATATTTTATTATAAATAATCTGTAAATTTAATACAAAATCATTTCAAACAATAGTACTTTATTAATAAGTCATTATCTTAATTAAATCAACTTATTACTTTTTTATAATCAATAATTAATCATTCTCTTTTTTAAGCCTACTTATTTCCTTATATAATATTTTTATATGTTCCTTAAGTTCAACTAACTCCTGCTGATAATTACAATCATTTTTTACTGTTGACTCAGATGAACTTTTACACGAATCATTGCCTATGTTCTTATTTCTAATATCATAATAAAGTCCTGGTCCATTTTGAAAGTACTGCTGTTGAGCATTATAAGCTACCATAGCTTGACCTACTACTTGTAACCAGTTTCCTATAGCATATTGAAGATTAAATGGAAGATCTCTTGCAGATATATTAGCTACTAAGGTTGCTAATGTTATAAACATATTAGGGTCTAAATCCTGAAATCCATTTGGTATATCTTCACATCCAAAACCATTAAAGTCAATATTAGAATTACCACAATAGGTATTGAAAAATTCTTCAAAACTCATAGAATCCTCACATAAAATTACTTCACTTTATATTTATTCTTCAATTTAATAGCTATTCCTTCTAGTTTTTTATATTTTACATGATAAATATATCTTTTTATTTTTGTAGCCTATCTATTTTCTCAGATAACCTTTTTATTTCTTTTTTTAACTTTTCTATTTCCTTCTCACAATTGCAAGTATTTGAAGTACTTGATTGCCCAGAGGTACTTGATTGCCCTGAAGTGCTTGGACAAGTAGCATTACCTATGTTTTTATTTCTAACATCATAATAATGCCCTGGACCATTTTGAAAATATTGTTGTTGAGCATTATAAGTCAACATAACTTGACCGAGTAATTCAAACCAATTTCCTATTGCATTTTGAAGGTTAAAAGGTAAATTTTGAGCTGATATAAGACCAACTAAGGAACTTAGTGTTACAAAAAAATTAGGGTCTAAATCTTGAAATCCTCCTGGCATATCATTACATCCAAATCCCCCTACACCGTCATAACTATTATCACTATTATCTGTATTAGTTCTATTATTATTAATAAAATTTCCAGCATAGAAATTAAAAAATTCTTCAAAATTCATATTTCACCAATATAAATTGCTATATCTTATATTTATTCTAATAATAAAACTCTATAACCATTACTTAAAAATAAAATTAAACTTATTTATTAAAATAAAGGAAATTCTTAAACATAAATAAGGATTATCTTAAACTAAAGCAAAAACTTCACTTTAAAATAACCCCTATTTTTTGCGAATTACAATATTAATATTGCACCCCCTTCATTGTTAAGCCATGGGCATAGGCAGTATGACCAGCTTTTGCTCTTTCTTTTGCTTCAAGAATTTTTTCTACATCAACTGCCTTTCTTTCTCCTATGGCTACTTCTATTAAAGTTCCCATTATTATTCTAACCATATTTTGAAGGAAGCCATTACCATTGAATTCTACTTCTATAATTCCATCTTTTTTACTTATATTTATGTAATTTATAGTTCTTACCGTAGATTTATCCTTACTTTTCATTGTAGTAAAACTCTTAAAATCGTGTGTACCAACTAAAATTTTAGCTGCTTCCTTCATAGCATCTAAATCTAAATCCTCTTTAATATAAGTTGCATACCTTCTTGCAAAAACATTTCTATATTTATTATTATCTATTCTATAAATATAAGTTTTTGAAACTATATTATATCTAGCATGAAATCTCTCACTAGCTTCTTTTATTGATTTTATAACAATATCTTCTGGTAAATAGTCTTCTAAATATTCTAATATTTGTTCTGGAGTTTTCCTTGTATTACTATTAAAGTTAGCTATATAACTTTCTGCATGTACACCAGCATCTGTTCTTCCACAACCAATTAACTTTATTTCTTCGTTTTCCATTTTACATAACACATCTGTTATCTTTCCTTGTATAGTAGATGTATTTCCTTTTTGAATTTGCCATCCCTTATACCTTGATCCATCATATTGTACTTCTATTTTAAAATTTTTCATTTTTATCCACCTTTATTAATTATTTTTAATGATTCTTTATTACTATTTTATACTTTACTATATTATCTTTTCTTTTTTAATATTATTTTTCTCTTTTTAAGCCTATATGGTCTTAAAATTCGCTTAATGCTGTGATATAATTTTTATGCAAAAGAATTATATAACATTTATCTAAAAAGTAAATAAACTTAAAAACATATTAGTATGCTTTTAGATAATACCATAAACAATTCAATGATACTAAAACTTTCATTTCACAAACGGAGGAAAAATAATGACAGAACTTAATGAAAAAAGATCCATAAAAAAAGGTAAGCTCATAGGTGCTATAATAATTATAGCTATAATTATTATAGGAGCAGTATCATACTATTTTGTTAAACATTCTACTGCCACTATTGACAATACGTCTACAGTAGGTGATTCTGCAACCATTGGATCCTATAATATTACTGTAAAGAAGATTAAAAACACTCAAACTTTGGGTAAAACTACCTTAAGTAAAACTAGCACAGATAATAATTTCTTTGTTGCATATATATCAGCAAAAAATACATCTAAAGAAAATATCCCATCCTTAGATTTAGAAAAAAATACATTTACATTATCTTCTAATGGGAAAACATATAATGTTGATGACCCTACTACAATGGAAATATCTGAAGCAAATTTAACTGATTACTTAGATGCATTTTCCAAAGGTGGTGTTCTTAAACCAAATGTAAATTATTCAATTCCTATTGTTTTTGAAACCGAAGGACCTATAAAATCAGGAGATCTATACATAAACATAGATAATAAACAAATTGATTATAAAATAGAAAGTTAATACAAATAAAAACCTAAAATTAATGAGTTTCTAGTGAATGGAAATCTTAATTTTAGGTTTTTTCTTAGTTTAAAAAAACATCCTGAACGATTTTGATTTATTTTGATTGTTTTTGAAAGTTTTTGGTTGATTTTTATATTTATTTATTTTATAATAGTATTGTAAACAATTACTTTTGAACTTTTACTTGATTCAAAGGTAAATTTTAAACATTATAAATATTTTGAATAGGAGATAATATTATGCTCACAGAAAAAAGACATGAAATAATCTTATCTTTGTTAAATAAAAAAAGTTTTGTTAGTTTAAAAGAAATATTAGAATCTACTAATAGTTCCGAATCTACTATTAGAAGAGATTTAAAGTCCTTAGAAATAGAAAATAAACTTAAAAGAGTTCATGGAGGTGCAAAATCACTTTCACGTAATTCTATTGAAGCATCTTATAATGAAAAATCTTCTTTAAATATAAATGAAAAGAAATCCATAGCACTTTTTGCTAGTAATTTAATTGAAGATGGAGATTGTATCTATTTAGATGGCGGAACAACAACTTATAGTCTTATAGAATTTTTAAGTACAAAAAAAGATATATTAGTTGTTACTAATGGAATACATCATATAAATGCTCTTCTTGATAATAATATAAAGTGTTTTATGGTTGGGGGTAATTTAAAGCAATCTACTAGAGTAGTTTTAGGGTCAGAAGCTATAAAGTTTTTAAATAAATTTAGATTTGATAAAGCTTTTTTAGGTACTAATGGTGTGCACCCTGAACTTGGATTCACTACTCCAGATATAGAAGAAGCTTCTATAAAAGAAACTGCTATAAAACTATCTAAAGAATCTTTCATTCTATGCGATAGTACCAAAATCGATACTATATCTTTTGTAAAATTTGCTGATATAAACCAATGCACTTTAGTAAGTACCTCAAATGAAAAAATAAATAAATTTAAGAATTTAACTGATGTAAAGGTGGTAGATTAGCTATGATATACACATTAACATTAAATCCATCTATAGATTATTTAGTAAATGTAGATGATTTTACACTTGGAAAAGTCAATAGAGGAATCTCAGACAATAAGTTTCCTGGAGGGAAAGGAATAAATGTCTCTCGAGTATTAAAAAATTTTCATAAAGATAGCATATGTCTTGGTTTTATTGGTGGATTTACTGGGGAATTTATAGATAACTTTTTAAAATCTACAGGGGTAAAAACAGATTTTATTAAAGTTTCTGGAGATAGTAGAATAAATGTAAAAATAAAATCTTCAAAAGAAACAGAATTAAATGGTTCTGGGCCTGAAGTAAGTAATGATGATTTAAATAAGCTTTTTGACAAATTAGATGATCTAAATTCAGAAGATATTTTAGTTTTAGCTGGAAGTATTCAAAATTCTCTTCCTAGTGATTTATATCTTAAAATACAAAAACAATTAAAGCTAAAAGGAGTTAAAGTTATAGTTGATACCTCAGGTAAACCTTTACTAGATGCAATAAAACTAAAACCATTTTTAATTAAACCAAATAATCATGAAATCGAAGAAATATTCAATGTAGAAATTTCTAATAGTGATGAATTAATATATTATGGTAAGAAATTAGTTCATATGGGTGCTGAAAATGTAATTATATCCTTAGGAGGTAATGGAGCTGTTTTAATTACAGAAAATAAAGTTTTTAAAGGTAATGCACCTAAAGGTATTGTTAAAAACTCAGTAGGTGCTGGTGATTCTTTAGTTGCTGGTTTCCTCTCAGAATATATAAAAGATAAAAACATAGTAAATGCCTTTAAAATGGGTATTGCAACAGGAAGTGCTAGTGCATTTTCAACAGATTTATGTACCAAAAATGATGCTATAAATCTTCTTTCTGAAATAACTATAAAAGAAATTTAAGGGGGGCTAAATAATGAAAATATCAAATTTATTATGTAAGGCAACAATAAACTTAGATTTAAAAGTTGAAAATAAAAATGATGTCATAGACCAACTAGTTGAGCTTTTAGACTTTGCGGGTAAATTAAATAATAAGGAAGAATATAAAAAAGAAATTTTAAGAAGAGAAAGTCTTAGCTCCACCGGTATTGGTGAAGGGATTGCTATTCCTCACGGTAAAACTTCTGCTGTTAAGGAACCTTCTCTAGCTCTTGGCATTGTAAAAAATGGTGTTGATTATGATTCTCTAGATGGAGAACCTGTGCATATAGTGTTTATGATAGCTGCTGGTGAAAGTGCCAATGCTGATCATTTAGAAACTCTATCTAAGCTTTCAGTACTTCTTATGAATCCTGAGTTTAAAAATGGCCTTTTGTCAGTTAAAACTCCATCAGAAGTTCTAGACTTAATTGATAAATTTGAAGATGATGAAGAGGAAGAAGAAACTACTCCTAATGATAACAGAAAATATATTTTAGCTGTTACAGCTTGCCCAACTGGTATTGCACATACCTATATGGCTGCCGACAGCTTAAAGAAAACTGCTAAAGAACTCAACTATGATATAAAAGTTGAAACCAATGGTTCAACAGGGGTAAAAAATAAACTTACAGATGAAGACATCAAAATGCTGATGGTATTATAGTAGCTGCTGATAAACAAGTTGAAATGGCTAGATTTGATGGCAAAAGAGTTGTTATTGTTCCAGTTGTACAAGCTATGAAAAGACCAAAGGAACTAATAGAAGAAAGTCTTTCTGGAAAAGCTCCAGTATATTCAAATAAAAATACTTCTTCTACTCCTTCCGGGAAAAGTGAAAGAACTGGTTTTTATAAGCACTTAATGAGTGGTGTTTCAAACATGCTTCCTTTTGTAGTAGGTGGTGGAATTTTAATAGCTATATCATTTATGTTTGGTATTCATTCTGCTGACCCATCTAGTTCACAATATAATCAATTTGCTGCTTTACTAAATACAATTGGTGGTAAAAATGCATTTGAATTAATGATACCTGTTCTTGCTGGATTTATTGGAATGAGTATTGCTGATAGACCTGGTTTTGCTCCTGCTATGGTAGGTGGTTTTATTGCTGCTAATAGTGGTGCTGGTTTCCTTGGTGGATTAATAGCTGGTTTCCTTGGTGGATATAGCGTTATTTTATTAAAAAAATTATTTGCAATCTTACCAGAAGCTTTAGATGGAATCAAACCAGTATTACTTTATCCTTTGTTCGGTATCTTAATAACTGGTGTTGTAATGTATTTAGTTGTAGTTGGACCTGTAGGTGCTTTAAATAATGGAATGGCTCACTGGCTTAATGCTTTAGGAACTGGAAATAAAGTTTTACTTGGTCTAGTTTTAGGAGCAATGATGTCTATAGATATGGGTGGTCCTTTAAATAAAGCTGCTTATGCCTTTGGAATAGCTCTTGTAAGTACTGGAAATTACTATCCTATGGCTGCTATAATGGCTGGTGGAATGGTTCCTCCATTAGGAACTGCCATAGCAACTACATTCTTTAAAAATAAATTTACAGCTGATGAAAGAAAAGCTGGTTTCACAAACTATATAATGGGTGCTTGCTTTATAACAGAAGGAGCTATTCCATTTGCTGCAGCTGACCCATTAAGAATAATCCCATCTTGCGCAATTGGTGCTGCCCTAACTGGAGCTCTTACAATGCTTGCAAATATTCAATTACCAGCACCTCATGGTGGACTTTTTGTAATACCTGTTGTAATGGGAAACCCTTTATTATATATCCTTGCAATAATTGCTGGATCTATAACTTCAGGAATATTAATTGGAATATTAAAAAAAGCCCCTCAAGAGGCTTAATAATAAGAGTACTTCAAAGTAGATTTTCTTCTTCTTTGAAGTACTTCTTTTTTATCTCATAACTAGAGGCTGTAATACTCCTCCCTTCTATAAGTCTAAGGTAAACAAACATATAACTCTAAATAAGAAGCACTAAAATTTAGTTTATACACATCTAATTTCTAGCATTTTTAAGCTTTTATATGTTTTATATTTATAAATCAATGAAGCCGTAATCCCTTTCAAAATACTGCTTATTGTAAAACTCATCCATATTCCATTTAATCCAAAGGGCTTTATTAATATCATTGCTATAGGAATCCTTAATATAGTAAAAACTATACTTATTATAGATGGAATACTTGGCCTTCCTATACCAGTAAATACGCCATTAGATACCATTTCTATCATACTGAATACTTGAGACACACCAAGTATTTTTAAATAATTACTCGCCATATTTACTGTTTCAGTATTTTTCACAAATATCTCTGCTAAAAAACTAGAGAATAGAATAAATAACATTGTTGTCATAAATGAATATATAACACCTATTTTCAATGCAGTTATATACCCTTCATTAACACGTTTATATTTTTTAGCTCCAAAATTTTGCCCTGTAAAGCTAGATATTGCACCATTTAATCCTCCAATAACCATGTAAGTTATTGACTCTATTTGCAATCCTATTTTTTGTGCTGCAATGGCATTATCTCCAAAAATAGCAATAATCTTTGCAATGGTTATATTCACTAAAGTAAATATTATTCTTTGAAGAGCCATAGGAAATCCTAATTTAATTATTTCAACCCCCTTTTTATATTTGATTCCATTTTCATAATTAAATTTAACTATATTCCAAGCTTTAATATTAAATAATAAAAATATTATAAAATTAGATATTAAGGTTGCTACAGAAGCCCCTAATACTCCAAATTTTAATGAGTATATTAAGATAGGGTCTAAGATTATATTTAACAAAATACCTATAGCACTTATTTTCAAAGAAGTTTTATTATCCCCAAAACTATTTAATATCCTTATATACAAAGTATTGAAAAATGAAAAAAATAACATAGGAGCACTTATAGCAAGATATATATAAGAATCCTTTATAACACTTTCATTCCCCAATCCAAGAAAACCTATGAAACTCTTTCCAAAAGCAAATAAAATTAGCATGTATATTATTCCAATTACTAAATTTAATATAAGTCCCATATTTATATATTCTTTTGTATTTGTCTCATTTCTTTCACCTATAGAATGTGCAACCTTTATTCCTGTTCCTATAACTACAATAGCATTAATTGAGTATCCTAAACCTATAAAAAAGCTAGATGATCCTACAACAGTTATTGCATTACTTCCAAGATTCCCTACCCATAGCATATCTATTAATCCATACGCAAATTGTAATAATGAACTTCCCATTATGGGTATTGATAATCTTGTTAGTACATTAAAAACATTTCCTTTTGTTAAATCTATTTCACTCATAATTCCCCCTTGCTTTTTAAACTAATAATATCATAAATATAGATATTTATC
Source organism: Clostridium massiliamazoniense (assembly GCF_001403635.1). Taxonomy (GTDB): domain Bacteria; phylum Bacillota; class Clostridia; order Clostridiales; family Clostridiaceae; genus Sarcina; species Sarcina massiliamazoniense. The sequence continues at coordinate 10,469 of NZ_LN879467.1, read as the reverse complement.
TATGTTTATTTTATTATTTTATTTTATTTAAAGAATTTAAGGTAGATTTCATAGAGTAATATCAATTTAACAAACTGATTCTTAATTCCTAAATTTTATTATTATTTTTGCTTGTATTTTTATTTGTACTTTTATTTGTTATTTTATTTACAAATCTGTTTGTATTTTTATTTGTCTTTTATTTACATAATTATGTTTATATTTCTTTAAATGTATTTAATTCTTTTTTCACCCTTATATTTGCCTTAAATCTATTCATTTTTTATTATGTTTAAAAATTCATTTTCATTTAAAATTTTAATATTTTGCCCTTGTTCTTTTAGATAAACTGCTCTTCTAAACTTGGTACTCATTTCACCAAACATTAAATCATCTAAATCCTTTGAATTAGTTATAAGACAAGTTGTTTTCTTTGTAACTGAACTTCCAGTAGTTCCACCAAGTCTTCTTATTACTGACATAGCTTCTCCCCTAGTCATCGTTGAAAGTCTTCCTGTAAATACAACAACTTCATCCTTAAAAATATCTCCATGTAACCCTTCACAAAGCATTTTTTTATTGTTAACAGCTACCTTTTTAGAACTTATTAAAGCTCGTCCTTTTACACTAGATGCTTTATATTTATTTCTATCTACAGTTCCAATTGATATGCCTAGACTTTCAGATATTTCATTAATATCTAAAACTCCTAATTCTTCTGATATATTAAGTAAAATGTTACTACATGCCTCTGCATCAGCTAAAGCATTGTGATGATTAAATTCAAAACCTAAAAAATCATTAACAGTATTAAGTCTTGCGTTTTCTAAACCTCTATAAAAATTTTTAGCAAGTTTCATTATACATATATAGTTAAATGAAGGTGCTTCTATTTCATATAATTCCAAAGTCCTTCTTAAAACAGATATATCAAATGATGCATTATGGGCTATAATTAAACTATTATTAAAATATTCTTTTATTTCTTCCCATACTTTATCAAACTCTAATGCATTTTCAACCATTCTTGGTCTTATTCCATGAATTCCTATGTTAATAGGCAAAAATCTCATTTCCTTTGGTTTTATTAAATGATATATTTTATCTATTACTCTTCCATCTCTAACTACTACCATTCCAATAGAACAAGGACTGCTCCTCTTCTCATTAGCTGTTTCAAAATCTATAGCAACAAAATTCATTAATTCATTCACTCCCACAACTTATATATTTTCTATCTAAATCAAATATATAATAACATAATTCCCTTCACTCTTAACACCTAATTACTATCTTCACAATTTTCTTACTTTGCCTACATCTTTTTCCCCATATCTTATCCATAATTCACTTATCACCTGCATTCTAAAATTCACCTAGAAATCTATTGAAGTTACTGATATACCACCTTAAACAAAGAAGTCTATATTAAGATAATATGTATTAAATTATCCCTTAAAATTATCCTTAACAATTCTTAAGTTTTATTGCATTAAATCAATTCATTTTTTTAATAAAATGAATGAAATTTGTCAATTATTCATTTCTATGTTACAATACTATTACAGCACACATTGTGCTAGTTATAATTTCAATATAATTTTCACTTTAAATTCTTTATAGGGATTTCCCTATTCATTGATAGATAATATTAAATTTATTATGTCTACCATCTTCTGAATACGTTTTCAATAAAAATGAATTTAAATATATTTTACTAATACTGGTTCAATGTGTGTTACATATTTAAAATTACAAGGAGGAATTTGATGGATAATTTTAAAGGTATTAGTAAAGGAGTATTTTCTGCTATCACATGGGCAATTACAACACTGATTTCAGGTATAGTACTCTCACTTTCACCTTTTTCAAATATGAAATATAGTCTTATATTTACACCCTTAGTGGCAGTATTTTTACACGATTTTATTGGATCTATATGGCTAATTTCATACTTTATTATAAAAGGAGAACTTTTTGATTTCTTTAAGGCATTTAAAAGTAAAAGTGCCAAATATGCTATTTTAGTTGGTTTATGTGGAGGACCAATAGGTATGGGTGGATACTACTTATCTATTAAGTATATAGGTTCTTCATATGCAGCAGCAATGTCCTGCGCTTATCCAATTATGGGTGCCATACTAGCAGCAATTTTCTTAAAAGAAAAATTAAATAAAAAATCTTGGTTAGGATTAATTCTTGGTATAACAGGCGTAACACTTTTAAGTGTTAATGGAAATAATGGACATATGAATATAATAGGAATACTATTCTCATTATTACCTATAATCGGTTGGGGTTCTGAAAGTGTTCTATGTTCAATAGCAATGAAGGATAATGAAATAACGCCTCTTCAAATGTTACAAATAAGGTTTATCACATCTGGAGTAACTTTTGGAATTTTTGTACTACCATTCATACATGGTTATAATCTAATTGGTAGCTTAATTACTACCAATCATTATACACTAATTTTATGCTTAACTGCGTCATTAATGGGTGTTATATCACTATCTTCTTATTATTCCTGTATTAAAGATATAGGTCCAGTAAAATCTATGATTTTAAATATGACTTATGTAGTATGGTCATTAGTATTTAGTATATTATTACTTCACTCTAACATAACAATAAATAAAGTAATATATACACTTGTAATATTAGCTGGCTCCATATTAGTTATATTAAATAATTCTAATAGCAAAGATATGGTTCCTACCGTAAAAATTGATAAATTTTATAATGTTCTTGCTATAAAAAATTATAAAAATAAATCAATTCATACTTATACTAAATTCTACAGACATGTATATAGAACTAAGAAAACTGCAATTTTCGTTAGAGCTAATACTTATGCAAGTAAAGATTATGTTAAATCTAATTAGTATAAAATGAATTGACTTATCTAAAATGCAAAATACAATATTCATTAAGACAGCTAGAACTGCAATTCTAGCTGTCTTTTATTGTATTACAAGAATATATCATATCACAAAATTCATTAAGTTAAAATATTCTTTTTACTAATATATTTATAAAAAGAATATAATAATTTTTCACTTTCTAAGTCCTAAATTATTTATTAGAGGAATCAAAACTTTTTATGATACCTGATATTTCATCAATTATGTCATTTATTTTATTGCTAGTTCCTTCATTATCTACAAAATTCACGTCATTATCTCCCTTTTCCAACTTGAGAACTAATGTATATTGAACTTTTGTACCATTATCTGAAGTAGTTTCATGACTAATATCATTTTCCTCAAGATATTGTATAAGCTTATTATCTCCAGTTATTATTTTTACATTTTCTACTCCTTCTACTAGCTCATTGTCATAAGTATCTAGTTTATAAATAAGTTCCTTTACATTCTCATCTTTTAATTCTTCAATTCCTACAGAATAATCATGTTTAGTTAAATTCTTTTCCATTTCTTTTACCATCCTTTGCTTTTATTCTTGTGTCACCTATATTATTTACCTAATATAGTTTTTTATTAATAAACTAACATTTCTTTTAGTGAATTTAACATTATGATGCTAGTTACTTTGCAAAAGAAAGTTTCCAAGAACTATAACAAAATATTAATGATAAAATTATAAATAGAACTAATTCCATAAGGCACAAAACTACTTATTAGAAATTGAGCTACTCCTATAACTAATAATAAAATAGATACTTGAATTATTTACTTAAAATCCATATAAGTTGTATTCTCTGGAACTCCCGTTACAGATACACTATCACCTTCATTTAATGAATTTATAGCTTCCATATCATCCTCAGAAAGATTAAAATCAAAAATATTGAAATTTTCTTTTATCCTTTCTTCATTTGATGACTTTGGTATAGGAACAACACCTCTTTGAATATGCCATCTTAAAACTATTTCTACTATAGTCTTTTTATACTTCTTTGCTAAATCATTTATTAATTCATTAGAAGATAGTTTTCCCCTCATTATAGGACTCCAAGCTACTAATTGAATATTATTTTCATTGCAATATTTAAGCATATTTTCCTTAGAACTCAAAGGATGTATTTCTATTTGATTTACCATAGGCATTATTTTAGCCTCTTTCTTTAATTCTTCTAAATGACCTATTTTAAAATTACATACTCCAATAGCTCTCACTTTACCAGCATTATAAAGGTCTTCAAAAGCTCTCCAAGTTTCTAAATTTAACTTATTTGGCCAATGAATAAGATATAAATCTATATACTCCACCTGTAAATTTTCTAATGACCTATTAAAAGCCTTAATAGTATTTTCATAACCATGATCACTATTCCAAAGTTTAGTCACCAAAAATATATCTTCTCTTTTCACTGAACTTTCTTTTATTCCTCTACCTACTCCAACCTCATTGCCATAAAAGGAAGCAGTATCAATTTGTCTATAGCCTACTTCTAATGCATATTTCACTATTTTAGCTGTTTCATCATCATTTCCTGACTTATATGTTCCAAAACCTATAGAAGGTATTTTTACGTCATTATTTAACACTTTAAATTTTTCATTCATAATCTCTACTCACACCTTTCCAATTCTATTATACTCTCTTTCTTCTATGTCTAGCTATTACTTAGGTGCAAATTTTACTAAATTTTATCCTAAAAATCATCTAAAATATAATATCTACATTTATCTTTAACTTATAAAATATTAGAATCTCACAGACACTAGTTAGTTGATAAAAAATAGATTCTATGTAATGGCTATGAACAAATAACCATTATATAGAATCCTTAAATTAACTTTTCTCAAAGAAAGAATTTATATATATTCATTACTTTAAAAAACAGAAATTACACTACCATCCTTATAGGTATCACTTATATATTTTTTAATTGTTTCTGATGTTAATGCTGCTTTTAAATCTTTAATCTTTTCACTATTCTCTGTTCCTTCTCTAACTGCTAATACATTTCCATATGGTTTTGAAGCTTCACTATCTTTATTCTCTATTAATAAAGCATCTTTAGATGGATTAAAAAGTTCTAAGGCATAGTTCCCATTAATTACAGCAACTTCAACTTCATCAACCACTGTTGGTAGTAAAGCTGCCTCTAATTCCTTAAATTTTAAATTCTTTTTATTTTCTTTAATATCCTTTGGAGTTACTGTATCACCAGCATCTAGTTTTATTAAACCATTTGCCTCTAATAACCTTAAAGCTCTTGCTTCATTTGATGGATCATTTGGAATTGCTATAGTAGCACCATCCTTAAGCTCTTTTATATCCTTAATTTTTTTTGAATATGCTCCAAGTGGTTCTAGATGTATAGCTCCTAAGGATTTTATTTTAGTTCCATTTTTTTCATTAAAGTTATTTAAATATGGAGTATGTTGAAAAAAGTTTGCATCTAAATCCCCACTATCTAAAGCTGTATTTGGTATAACATAATCAATAAATTCCTTAACAACAACCTTATATCCTTTTCCCTCAAGCTCTGGAATAGCTGCATCTACAATACCTTTATGAGGAACTGGTGAAACTCCTATGGTTATAGTTTTATCATTTTCCTTTGAACTCTGCACACTTTCATTTTTTGAACTTCCACATCCTATAATTGAAAATCCTAAAATCCCCATTAAAACTATTGATAAAATTGAATTTTTTCTCATAAATATACCCCCATTTTCTTATTTTTATACTTCTAACAATGTTCCACTAAAAAAATTAATTAACGTAACTTTTTATAAAAGTAATTTCCCAAACTTTGAAATACTTGTACTACTATTACCAGTATTAAAACAGTAACAACCATTACATCTGTTTGAAATCTATGAAATCCATATCTTATTGCTGCATCTCCAAGCCCCCCACCACCTACAGTTCCAGCCATAGCTGAATATCCTATTATAGTTATAATAGTTAAAGTTATTCCTGAAATTATTGATGGCACTGCTTCTTTTAACATTACTTTAAATATTATTTGTATATTTGATGCCCCAAAAGACTTAGCTGCTTCTATTACCCCTGGCTCAACTTCCTTTAAAGCCCCCTCTATAATTCTTGCCACAAAAGGAGATGCTCCAATTGTTAGGGGTACTATCACTGCTGTTGGTCCTATAAATGTTCCCATTATTAACTTAGTAAATGGTATTAAAAATACTATTAAAATTATAAACGGAAAACTTCTTAATATATTTATAACAGTATCTAATGTTTTATATATGACCTTATTTGGTCTAAAGCCCCCTTCTGCTGAGGTTACTATTAATGCTATTGCTAAGATAAAGCCTATTGCTAATGAAAATAAGGTTGAAAATACAACCATTTGAAAGGTTTCTATTAATGCTTGCCCCAAAATATCTACCATTATTCAATTACCTCCCACCTAATTTCTTTACTTTTCAAATATTTAATTATTTTATTTTCATCTTCCTTATTTATATTTATAACTAAACTTCCTAATACTCCACTTTTAAATTTTTCAAGCTTGCCCCATACTATTGAAAAATCAACATTTAATTCTCTAGCCATTTTAGTTATTAAGGCATTTTCTGAAGAGTCACTAGGAAAAAATATTCTTATATTTATACCGTCTTTAGGAAGCAATTCTTCATTATTTCCTAAAAATCTCTTAAGCTCTCTCCCTTGACTTAAAAATAACTCTTCTACTTCTCCTTCAGCTACTATAACTCCGTTTTCTATGAGTGCCACCTTTTCACAGATTTCCTTCACTACTTCCATTTGATGAGTAACAACAACAATTGTTATATTTAGTTCTTTATTTATTTTTAATAAAAGTTCTAATATATCCTTTGTTATTTTTGGATCTAAAGCTGAAGTTGCTTCATCTGATAATAATATTTTGGGCTCTAAAGATAAAGCTCTTGCAATAGCTACTCTTTGCTTCTGACCTCCACTAAGCTCTCTAGGTTTTGCATTTTCTCTTCCTTCAAGACCTACAAGTTTTATAAGCTCTTTAACTTTCTTGTTAATAGCTTCCTTTGAGTAACCCCAAACCTCCATAGGAAGTGCTATATTTTGAAAAACAGTTTTTCTATTCAAAAGATTAAAGCCTTGAAAAATCATTCCCAAACTTTTTCTAAATGTTCTAAGTTCTTTTTCATTAAGTTCACTAATTTCTCTTCTCATAACTCTTAGAGAACCTTTGTCATAACTTTCAAGACCATTTATACACCTGAGTAAAGTTGACTTTCCTGCCCCGCTTTGACCTATAAGACCATATATTTCTCCCTCCTTTATATTCAAATTAATCCCTTTGATGACCTCTCCATCACCAAAGCTTTTTGTTAAGTCCTTAATTTCAATCAAATTATTCCCCCCAATAGAGTACTTATAACCATAGCACTGAAAGATTTTAAATTAAATATTAAATATTAAAGATGTTTCTAAAAGAAAAAACGCATTAGAGAATAAACTCTAATGCGTAAAGATATACTACCCATTAATTTATTCTCCTATCTCTCCGTAAAATACGGCTGGAATTAGCACCACTTCTTAGATTAGATACCTAACCTTAAGTTTGGTTGCTGGGTTTCATAGGGCCAGTCCCTCCACCTCTCTTGATAAGAAACATTCTTTGTCTATTTAACTGTTAAATATAGTATATATTGTATTTTAAATACAGTCAATATTTTTTGTAATTTTTCCCTCTTTTATTTGAATTTTTTAATATTTTATTTATTTTAATAATAAATACTTATTTAATAATTAATTTCACCTTTGTTTTTAATAATTTTAAGCGAATTAATCTTATTTTATTTTTTTTTAATTTCTTTATATTTTTTTATATATTTATTTAATTTTTTAGTGTTTTTTATGAATATTTTCATAAATATATATATTTTTCTTTAAATTAATTTAATCTAATATAGATTTACACAAATAAAAATTCTTGTATAATACAGATACACTTGTTTTTTATTATAACATGTCTTTTGCTATTATATTCTCATAAGAAATATATAATTATTATGAATATCCATAATTGTATATAAAAAAATTTTTAATTTAATTGAGGTTATTTATCGAAAATACCTTTTATTAAATTATAATAGAACTTATTTTAATCTATAATATATTAATATTAAGTAAAATATAACTATTAATGGCTAACACATAAGTATATATAAACAATGAGTGTCTAAAAATTAACAAAGGAGAAAAGAAAATGGAGAAAAAAACAAATAGAATTCTTATTCTTATAGGAACTATGTTGGCTCAATTAGGTTTAGGTACTTTATATACTTGGAGTTTATTTAATGCACCTTTATCTCACCTACATGGTTGGAGTTTAGAACAAGTTGTTCTTAGCTTTTCTATAACAAGTTTTTGCTTAGCTATAGGTACTTTATTTGCAGGTAAGCTTCAAGAAACTTTCGGTATAAGAATTGTCGTTGCTGCTTGTGCTATCATATTAGGACTTGGACTTGCTTTTGCACCAAAATTCGACAACTTAATTGAATTATATATTTCAGCAGGTGTAATAGTTGGACTAGTTAATGGGATAGCTTATATACTTACATTATCAAATTGCTTAAAATGGTTCCCTGACCATAAAGGAGTTATATCTAGTGTATCTATTGGATGTTATGGTTTAGGAAGTTTAATATTCAAATATATTAATGCTGATCTTATTAAAAATACTGGAATTGTACATGCTTTTATGTACTGGGGATTAATGGCCTTTATTCTTGTATTTATAGGGGCTTTATTCTTAAAAGATGCACCTAAAACTGTTTCTTCTTCAGTGAGTTCAGTTGTGAAAGAATTTAATTGGCCTGAGTTATTTAAAGAGCCATCAGCTTATCTATTATTTATAGCTTTCTTCTCATCATGTTTAAGTGGTTTATACTTAATAGGTACTGCAAAAAATATAGGTATTTTATTTGCTCACCTTTCACCAGCAATGGCAGGAAGTGCAGTTGCTCTTGTAGCTATATTTAATACTTTAGGACGATTAATACTTGGTAGCCTTTCAGATAGATTACCAAGAACTAAAGTTTCAGCTTTCGCATTTTTATTAATGTTTATAGGAATAATAATTCTTTTATTTGTACCTTTATCTATGACAACATTCACAGTATCTATAGCTTTAATCGCATTTGCATTTGGAGGAAATTTAACAATCTTCCCTGCTATAGTAAGTGAATATTTTGGACTTACTAATCATAGTAAAAACTATGGTGTAATATATCAAGGATTTGGTATAGGTGGTCTTCTTGGTGGAGTTGTAGCTAATGTTATGGGCGGATTTAAACCAACATTCTGGTTAATGCTTTTAGTTGCTATATTATCAATATTAATAATGGTATTTATAAAACCACCTAAAGTTAATAGAGTTAAAGCTTAAATAATAAGAGGATGTATCTGTAATTTGATACATTCTCTTTGCCTTTTATCTAGCTATATAGGTTCATCATTTGTGACCACTCACTTACGTAAAGAAGCTCTAATATTTTTTCTACAATAGTTTCTAAAATTTCCAAACTCACTTTGTTCAAACAATGGAAATTTTTTTACGAAACTATTGTTCAAAAATAAAGAGCTTCTAGTACTAGTTCAATGGTCACAGCATTTTGTACCTATATAGCTATCTCGTCCGATAATAAAAGTAATGTAAATAAAGGTGCTGTATCAAATCAGCACCTTTATTTTATTTAGGTATTCCTGTAACAGTAGGATTACTTGGATCCTTACTCCATGTTATAAAACCATCACTATATACAGAAATATTTTTATAACCAAATACCTTGGCATAGAAATAAACTTCTGAAGCACGCCAACCACTTCCACACATAAATGCAAGATTATTTGTCATTTTTATATTACTTTGCTTCCATAAAGCTTTAATTGAAGCCTTGCTCTTCATCGTTCCATCCACATTTCTATAATAATCTAAACTTTGTGACCCAGAATATCCTGCATACCCATAAACAGCTCCTGGAATTCTCGCTCTTTTCTTATGATAACTATAGCCAGAAACTTTTCCTATATGCTCAAGCCAAGTCCTGTTATCAACTAAAGTAAAGTTCTTTCTTTTTAACAATCTTTTTAGTTTATTAGTAGATACAATCATTCCTTTTGGGTTGAATATGCCTATATTAATATTATTATTATGCATTACATTTGTCTTTTCTGTAGAAAGTGGAAAATCTAAAGCGCTATAATAAGAAAGTCCCCCATTTAAAACTCGTACATCTTTTACTCCTATGTAAAGAAGTATTGCAGCCACCCTAAAGGAAGCCATTTGATTCCAAGCTGTTACTATTATCTTGTCTGTACTACTTATATTATATTTTTTACAGACTTCTATAAGTGTTTCTTTACTTCCCATTGTCCAATTCTGCGGTCTATTATTTTTTCATATTTATTTATATTTTTTTAAATACTTAAAGCAAGTAATAATCACACTTTAAAATAGATTTTCAACTTTGTGTATATCTTATTTTTTTCTAAATGTTGTGTTACGTTGTGTTATAATTGTGTCATTTTATATACTAAATGTT
>NZ_LN879466.1 GCF_001403635.1 Clostridium massiliamazoniense | reverse complement strand
ATAAGCTCTTTACTTTGCTCATAAACTATAATTTCATTAACAGTATCTTTTTTTGATATTTCTTGAACATAATATCCAAGTCCTAACCCTAAAACTCCTACTTTACCATTAGCATTTTTAATTGCTTCATATGTTCCCTGTATTTCTTTTGGAGATATTTCCATCACAAGTTTATTTTTATGTTTTAATATGATAGAACCTTCCCTAGTTCCATCTTCATTTTCGTACATATATCCCTTTTGATATTTGCTTTTTCTACCATAGGTAATTTTATACTCCCCTACTTCTCTTTTATTTATATATTTCTTGTATTCTCTTATTTTATCTTCACAATACTCTAATACATAAGGTGTCATTGTAAATTGCTCCAATCCTAACTTAAAATTTGTAAAATCTTGTATTTCTTTAATTAAGATAATTATAGTATAATTCCTTTAAATTTTCTATTGTATTATTTTATCTAATAACTAATATGCTCATTTCCTTTATAAAATGAAAATAAACTAATTATAAATTCTTAGATAATTTAAATGTAACTTTAACTCTATAATAAATTAAACTTTTTTCAATAAAAAATAATACTTAACTTAATATGGTAATAATTTGTTGCTATAATCCTCATTTCTAAATTCTTTCAAATACTTATCATAATATATTTTCTTAATTTTTTCATATTTTTCAATATTATCCTCAGTAATATTATAACCCAAATCTAGCAAGGTATCTCTTATAGATAATCTTTCAGCTAATCCTCTCCAAAAAATCACTTCATTATACGCATTTAAATACTTCTCATTAAAATCATATTCAAAGATACATTCTCCATTATCATCAATTTCAGCACCACCACACATAGAAATTAAACTTTCAAGAGCATCTTGTTTTTCTTCATCAATTCCAAAAGATTCTATCATAACAACAGCTCCTATTAAACTTAATTCCTTAATTATATCATATTGCTTTTTAGTTAATTTTTTTAAGTGATTAACCCGTCCAGTCACCTTTAGTCCCCCTTTATTCCCAATAAACTCATCAATAAAAAATAGTTGATAGTTTAAAACTTCCAATTTAAAATTTAAGTTGAATTTAAAATTCATTTTATTTTAACTCTTCACATTTTCTTTTTCAATGCTACAATAACATGTAGAAAAATAATTGAAGTAAATAAAATTACTTAACATAATATATAATCTAAATCAATTTTACCATTTTATGGTAATTTATAAAAGATTTTTTATTCCCTATTTTTCACTAACATTATGCATATTTAAGACAAATTTCGAAAAATATATTGAATATACATAGAGTTTTAACGCCTTAATTGAGGTAGAGTTTTGATTCTATCCGAATGCTTAATGGACGTTATCTAAAAACATGAGCCTGTTTATCTCCTACTTATAAAACATAAGAATGTTACACCCTCTAGCTATGAGATAAATTTTATATTAACACTTTTATATATTTAAAACTTAACTAAGGAAATTATTTAAATAAATAATATTTTGAAAAAGGAGTATAATTATATATGTAAGAATAAATTGACAAAATAATAATTGTTGAGTATTCTTATCAAGTTTTACTTGATTTTATTTTCATTTAGTATATAATTATATTAAGAATTAATTCCTTAATTCTTAATTGTGAATTTTAAATTGAATATTATTTAAACAATAAATATAATTAAGCAGGTGAATATATATGGAAAAAATATTAATAAGCGATGAAGCTTACAATGAATTTAAAGCATTTTTAGAAGAAAATAACATAGATAACTTCAGCATAAGAATAAACTTAGCTGGATACGGATGTAGTGGTCCTGCATTTAACATAAGTGTAGAAGACCCAACAGAAGAAGATGATGTTGTTAAAGTAAAAGACATGACATTCATATTTGAAAAGAAATTAACTGAAGAATTTGGAGGATTCCAATTCTTATCAACAGAAGAGAATGACGGAAGAGGACTTTCAGTGAAACCTATTATAGCTCCAGCTAACTCAGGATGCGGAAGTTGCGGTGGTGGATGTCACTAATTTCTAAAGGGTCATTCCAACTCAACCCAATTTACCAGACACTATAACCTTTATTAAAAAAGTATCTCAAAGAGGAATTTTTTCCTCTTTAGAGATACTCTTTTTTTATCTTAACTAAAATTGAAATAAAATTAAAACTCTACCTAATGCAAGTCTCAGTTTATTTATAAAAAATTTCATTCATTTTTTTAATAAGTTTTGTATTCCTAACTCCTGGTGATAAATCAGCAAGACCTATTACATGGAAATTATTATTTTTAACTGCATTTACTTCTTTTAAAGCTGGATGATTTTTTAAGAAATCTATTTTTTCTTGTGCTGGTTGTCCTGCTAAAAAGTCTGTAATTAATATTACATCAGGATTTGCTTTTACTATACTTTCGAAAGATACATTTTCATAAGGTTTTTTCAGATCTCCATAAATATTTTTTCCACCAGCTAATTCAATTAGATTATTTCCTAATCCTCCACCAACTACCATTGCATCTTTTTCACCTGAGTCATAAACCATAACCTTTACTTTTTCTTCATCTTTCTTATCTCCAATAGAAGCCTTTACATCAGATACATCCTTTTTCATAGCTTCTACAACTTCCTTAGCTTTCTCTTCAACACCAAATATTTTACCAAGCATTAAAAAGTCTTCATAAACATCTTCTATTGTTGAATCTCCTGTATATGACTTAGCTAAATATGGTGCAATCCCTCTTTCTACAAGCTCCTTTGCACTTCCTGTTGTTTCATCTGATATTGAAGAATCCCAACCACTAACGAAATCTGCTCCTGTAGCTACAAAAGCTTCTTTTGAAATTGAATGTCCTTCTCCAACCTCCATTACAGGTATTTTATCATAAGCCTCTTTAAATTCTGGTAATATGTCATTATCTAAAAGAGCTGTCCCAACCATTCTATCTCCTAAATCTAATGCTAATAACATCTCCGTCATAAATTGTGAAAGTGTAACTGCTTTTTGTGGTGCTTTTTCTACCTTAACATCTACCTTCTCTTTCCCATTATCATAAACATACTGAACTTCTTTAAAGGCTTTACTTTCTTCTCCCTCTTTTTGTTCAACTGCTGGTTTCTCATTACTCTCTTTCTTCTCATTACTTGAACATCCAGTAAATACTCCACCAATCATTGCAATTGATAATCCCATAGCTATTAATCTTGCTTTTTTACTCATAATTTAATTCTCCCCTAATTTAATTTTTTTATTTTATACCTTAAATGATATAACTTTCTCAATTAATGATTATGAATCCCTGTAAATCCATCATCATGTACATGGTCTTTCCCTAATCCATGAATATGTTCATGGGCTCCCATATAAAATATACACCTTTTCTTTGTTATAGGATTTACTCCTATATGACAATTAACATCAAAAAGTGTACTTAAAAGCTCTTCTGTTAATACATCTTCTGTTTTTCCACTTGTTATTACTTTCCCTTTTTTCATTACTATTAAATAATCACAATACATGGAAGCAATGTTCATATCGTGAATAGCTGCTAGTGTTGTTATATTAAGAGCTTTGACTATATCCATTATTTGAATTTGATATCCAATATCTAAATGATTTGTTGGTTCATCTAGTATTAAAAAATCAGCATCTTGAACCAAGGATCTTGCTATTAAAGTTCTTTGTTTTTCTCCACCCGATAAAGTATTAAAAATTCTATGTGTATGTTCTGTTAGTCCAACCCTCTTTATCATTTTATGAACTATTTCCATATCGTTCTTTGAATAATCTTCAAATACTGATTTATAGGGATATCTTCCCATTTTCACAATATCTTCTACTGTAAAATCAAATTGAGTTGAACTTTCTTGTGCTAAAACTGAAACTTCCCTTGCACATTCCTTTGAACTCATTTTGAATATAGACTTTCCATCAAGAAGAATTTCCCCACTTTTAGGCTTGTATACTCTATAAATATTTTTAAGTAAAGTTGACTTCCCTGAACCATTTGGACCTATGATTCCAACAAAGCTTCCCTTTGGAACTTCTATTGCTACATCATTAAGAATTTTTTTCTTATCTATGATGAATTCTAAATTTTTAACTGTAAGCTTCATTAATTTTTACCTCCAAATGAATACTCATTTCTAGATATTAACCATAAGAAGAATGGACCCCCAATTATTGATGTTATTATTCCTATTGGAATTTCCCTTGGAGAAAATGCTGCTCTTGCAATGACATCAGCCCAAACTAAAAATACAGCTCCAGTTAAGCTTGAAAGTATTATTAACTTTCTATGATTACTTCCTGATATATGCCTACAAATATGAGGAATTATAAGTCCTATAAATCCAATAGCTCCCGTTATGGAAACTAAAGCTGATGTTAAAAGTGTTGCTCCAAGAATTATCAAAGATTTTATAAGTCTTACATTCATTCCTAAAACTACAGCACTATCATCACCAAATAATAATAAATCCATAGATTTAGAAAGCATAATAGATAAAATTAGTATTCCAACTAAAATTACACTAGGTAATAAAAGTACTTCATATCTTCCTCCCCCTAAACTTCCCATTATCCAAAACATAGCTGATTTTGCTTGATTTGAATTCTCTGCAGAATAAATTAATATATTAGTTATGGCTGAAAATATAGTCGAAATAGCTAAACCTGATAAAACTAGTCTAGTTGTAGATGTACTTTTTCCCCATTGTGTTCCTATAATGAAAACTAACGCTCCACATAAAATTGACCCAATAAAAGCACCTAATGCAACAGTTAATCCTCCAGCTGCTAAAGATGAACCAAAAACAATAATAAAAACTGCTCCAGCAGATGCACCTGATGATATTCCTAATATGTACGGATCAGCAATTGAATTTCTAGTTACACATTGCATTAATACACCACAAATAGCAAGACCTGCCCCTGTTATAATTCCTAATACCACTCTAGGAACCCTTATTTGCCATATGATTTGCTCAACACTTTTATCCCATACCACTGGAAAAATTTCTTTACCTGTTAACTTATTCCCCAGAAACTTATAAACAATATCTGGTTCGATATAAGTACTTCCTATAGCAATAGCAACAATAAGAGATACTCCAAGTAATATTAATAAAGTTATTGTCCAAAAAATAAAACCTTTATTGTTTGACTTTTTTATTATATCCATAACCTCCTTCCTTCAAATTACTTTCACACTAGTTATATTAATACATTTTATTACTTTTTCCCATATTTTTTCTATTAAATTAATGGTAACTTTATGAATTAATTGAAAATTTATTATCATTAGATAAATTATATTCAATTGAATTTACTTTCTCTATTTCACTTTGTATACTTTATGTTAAATTACATTTATTTATATTTTTAGAATTTTATTTATGTTATAATAATTAATGTTAATTAATTAAATAAGGGGGATATTATAATGTGTAAAGATTGCGGATGTGCTGAAAAAATTCAAGAAGAAGTATGTAACTGTGGTTGCGAAGAACATAGCCATAACCATGCAGATACTTGTCACTGTGGATGTGAGGAACATGCTCATACTCATGAAGGATTATGTGATTGCGGTTGTGAAGAACATAAAACTCATAGCCATAAATAAATTGAAATTTAGTTTAGATAGGGTTAAAACTCTACTCGAATTAAGTCTACATTTATATTAGCTATAACTAATTACTATATGAAAATACAGCTCTATTTTAATAATTTTAAAGAGCTGTATTTTTATTTAATTAATTTTTTCTATTCATTACTAAAAAATAAATTTAAATAACCGACTATATAATAAGACTTAAAACCAAAACTTATTTTATATTAGGAGTTATATATGAAAAAATTTATCTTATTGATACCAGCACTACTTCTTACTCTATCTCTCTCTAGTTGCTCTAAAAACAATAATTCATTAAATAAAAATACTTCTGAAAAATCAACCTTATCACAAAGTTATTCTAGCAATAACCAGGATGCTAATAACACTGAAAACTCAGAAATAAAAGAAATTAAGGATACCTATATCTTTCAAAATATTAATTCCTCTAAATCTATTGATGAAGCAGAAAAAAGAAAGCTTATAGAAGAAACAATTACCAAAACTATTGCTAATATAGATGAACCTATTCTAGCTTGTTTCGATAATTCTTCCTTAAAAAGTATAAAATCAAAGCAAATTGCTCTTGAAATAACCTATAATGATGAAAAAAACTTTTCTTATATAAATAAAGAAAATATAGAGGAAAAAATCCCTTATAAAACTGTTCACTTATTAAGCAATTCCAAAAAACTAGGAACTAATATCTATAACATAGTTATCCTACAAAATGGACATTCCTATAGGGCTTTTACCTCAACTTATGATTATAGTAATTTATTTAATGGACTATAATTTTAACTTCCATTTTCCATACTTTCTTAGCTGGATACTATTAATTTCAAAATTAAAAGTACCAGCTAATTTATCTATTAAATTAACATCATTAATATCAATATTTATAATTATTGACTTATCCTCTTCACTAGCTCCTATAGTACCATGAGGTATTGTTCCTGTTCCTCTCATAATTGCTATCATATTATCTTCTTTGCCATACTTATCAACATCAAATTTTAAATTTAGATTATTCCCTTCCCTATTAACACTTTTTAATAAAATTTTTTCATCTAACTCCTCTATATTAATAACTTCATTAATTTCTACGCTCTCACCGTCTTTAGGAATATTTATTTTAATTTTTTTATTATTTTTTAAAATATAATTTATATCTAATTCATCAATTTCAACTAACAAATTCCCATCATAACTATCCTTTATTAGAAACTCCTTTCCATTTCCAGATATATTTGAATAATCAAAATTTATATTTTTACCTTTAGAATCTGTTATCTTCATATGTTGCTTATTAAATTCTGTATATCCTACATTATTTAAATTAAAATCCTCTCCCCCTATAAAATCTATATAAGTCTGATTCTCAAATTCATAAGTTACAGCAGAAATTATTGTTTTATCATCAATTAATACTTTATTATCACCTATGGACTTATTTTCTTTAATATTACCTAAATTAACTTTTCCAATAGTTTCATCGCCTACTAATAATTCAAAAAAATCTATATTACTATCAATATTATTAAATGAAGCTCTTAAGCACTTTTTTCCTCCATCACTTCCAATACCATAATTATCTATGACTCTTACTTCATTATTGGGTAATTTTATTTTTATATCACGTTCAAGATTATATTCACTAAAACCTTCTAAAATCCATAGCTCTAAATCTAACTTTTTATTATTACTAATTGCACCTTTAATCAAAAAATTTCCCTTTTCACTTTTAAAATTCACGGGAACTATAAGCACCTTAGCATTAGCATCATTAGTAACTCCTATTCCTGGAACAAAAAATAATTTTTCCTTTATTTCTGCTATGACTTCTTGTCCTAAAGGTGATATAACTATGAAAAACAAAGATGCTGTTGCTATAGTTGAAGCAATTACTTTATTTCTCTTACTAAAACTCCTCTTAATTCTTTTCTTAACTTTTTTATTAACTCTTTTCTTTGATACTTCATCTAACTCTATTTCAATAACATCATCTAAATCAAAATTTATATCATTAGCTAATTCATAAATATCCTTATCTCTGTTATTATTCATAAATTTTCTCCCCTTTCCTCTCACAATATTCTCTTTTAATCTTCACCCTTGCTCTACTCACTTTTGTATCTATAGAACTAACTGTTAACCCTAAAATAGATGATATTTTTTTTGAACTATAACCATAAATAAATTTCATTATAAAAATACTTTTATCCGGTTCCTTAAGTGAGTTTATAAGTAATAAACTTTCCTTAGAGCTCATTGATAAAATAACTTCATCTTCAATATTTATACTATTATCTACCTCATCTCCTGTAACTTCATCATAATTAATGCTTTTTTTAATTTTTCTATAATAATCAATAGCCTTAAATTTACTAACACCAGCAACCCAATTTTTAAAATTCTCCTTATTTCCTTTAAACTTTTCACTATTCTCCCAAATACCTATAAAAATATCGGCAATACATTCTTCAATTTCTTCTTCCCTTTGAAACATTCCAATTATATTCCTAACAACACCATTAACAACTGCACCATATTCGTTAATTACATACTCTAAAGCTCTTGGATTCTTCATCTTAAGTTTCATTATAAAATTATTATCATTAACTTCCATAAGTCTTTTTTATAATATTTTCATAAAAAGCTAAATTCCTCGCTCCTATAAAAAATATTATTCCCCCTCCTCTTGTTAAAACTCTCAATATTAACTCTTCTCATATTATAAAACGAATCCTAAATTCATAATCTTACAGTACCATTTTATATTTATAAAATTTACATTTTCATTATAATAAGCTCTCTTTATTCACATAACACTAATATTAAATAACATATTAGAACTATAAAATATAAAATTTCATATAAAAAAGAGATATATGAAACTCCTTCATATATCTCCTATGCTTTTAGTATATATATTTATAAAACTAGCATCTTCCCCAATAGTTTATATTTTCTCTAAGTATATCAAGAGAAGATTCAACCTTTTCTACTTCTTCTCTTTCTAATCTTTTTATAATTCCAAAAGGTCTTTCAAGACTTAATTCCTCTTCTTTATCTGTTAACACCCAAATAGTTTTTATATTTATTGGCCTAGTTTCTAATTCCTTTTCACCAACACCATCTGTAAAGTAAACTAATATATAATCTCTTAAGTTATTATCCTTTATATATCTAAATACAGGAGAAAACTTAGTTGATCCATTTTTTTTACTTCTTGGTTTCATATCCTTTGGTGTCTTTAAATCATAGACTCTTCTAATTTCATCATCACATTCTAAAACAGTTATTTCTGCATCCTTTGCTCTAGCCATAGATAATATCTCAATTATTATTTTTTCAACTTCAGCATCAGTCATAGAGGCTGATATATCAATAGCTACTAAAATTTTAGGAATATGATTAGCAAGTCTACCTCTTAAATCTAGCCTATTTGGCATTCTTCTATCTTTTCTAGTTATAGTTTTTCTATAACCTCTTTTAGTGTTGCTTATTAAACTTCTTAAAATCTCTTGCCAGCTTATTTCTCCCTTTTCTTTCATTAAGTCCATAGCCTTAGCAATATCCTTTGGAGCTCCACCTTTAAAAGCATTAATAGCAACCTTTCTAGTAAGTGCCTTTGTACTATCTAAGTTAAATCCAGCACTTTCCCAACCATCATGGGCACTTTCTTGCTCAATACCATCCTTTATAACAGAGGCATCATTACTAATAATAGGTTCATGCTTCTTAGCTCTAATTCTTATAACTTCCTCTATTTTATGTGCATAAGCTTCCATAGTCATATTTTCATCAAGTTCTAAACCAAACTCCGCATTGACATCATAAAGTCTTCTACAATAAGGAGGTAAATCCTTTATATACTGATTTATAGAAATGTCCATAGCAATACTAACAGCAAGTTTAGAATATTTATTTTTTAGAACATTAGCTCTCTCATAATGATTCATCATAATATGATAAATTTCATGTTTTAATAAAGCCTCCATTTCTACTTCTGAATTATCAAGAAAAGTACTAGGATTAAAGGACATAATAAATTCTCCTTTTCCTGGCACAGTAGAAATAGGCCAACTTATAGTAAAATCAATATCTCTTCTAACCTGAACAAGAAATTGCCCAAAGAATCCACTTTCTCTTTCATAAAGCTTAATAGTTAAAGACTCTACAAGCTTAAAAAAGTCCTTTCTGAATTTATCAGAAAGGGGTTTAGTTCCCTCTGCAATTTCAAAAGCTTCGCTACAAAGCACCCTTCTACTTTCTTCAAAAGACATCAAACCCCTCCTTTCATTTAAGTTTAAAATTTCAAATTATACATTAACTAAAATTTAATCTAACTTTTTGATTTTTAACTTCTAGCTATATATTTCAAAAAAGACTTCAAGGAATCTATCATTTTCTAAGAAACTATTATAAAGACTATCTTTATATTCATTTTTAATTTCTTTCATTACTGCAAGTGCTAAATCTTTTGGGAAACTCTTTAACATCTCTGCAAATATATCTATATTAGTATCCTTATTTTCATTTCTCTCTATATAGTTTAATGATGATTTAGCTAATATATATAGTCTTGAATGATTTTCTTTTTCTATTATTTCTTTCACATCAAAACTAAGTACATTACTAATAAATATTTCTTCTGGTTTTATTAATGGATTATCTATATTGTTTATGTATGATATGAAATCCTGTGCTACTGTAGCTCCAACATTTCCTTTTACCACATTATAAAAAATATCCTCTGAATATCCCTCTGATTTTGAATAAACCTTATAAGCCTTTGATACTCTTTCCCAACTTCTAGGGGTTGCTATTACAGTTTCTCTTGTGTCTGGTCTATTTAAATATTCTGGGAAGGCTGATAAAAATTCTATTACTATAGGATTTACTTCTCCTTCTCCCATTGCCCACTTCATCCAAGCTTTTATATCTGATTCCATGTTAATCCATACAAATCTATCTTCTTGAGCTTCATCCATATCTACAACATCATAATTAGAATTTTCATAATCATCATATTTATTAGATGGATTCATAGCTGCTACTACTCTTACTGAATCACTTAATTTATATCCGTTAATTTCTCTATTTAAAATAAGGTTCATAAGTTCTTGTTGAACTGCATGTTCACATCTATTAAGTTCATCTATAAATAAAAGAACATCTCTTCCACTTTCAATAGCTTTATCTACTTCATTTAGCTTAGTATGAGTAGCATAAATTGTAACTTTTCTTTCTATACCATTAAAACTTTTATTTTCTACAACAGGTAGTCCCCCAATTTCTCCTTCTTTTAAAAGGTTACCGTCTATAGTTATTAATGCATAATTATTTTTCACACTCAAATCTTTAACAAGAGCTGTTTTTCCTATACCAGCATCTCCTATTATTAATGGAACCTCTCCCATTTCTAAAACTAATTGAACTGCCTTTGAGGCTTCTCTGTAATTCATTTAAATTCACCAACTCTCTATTTCTTAAAAGCTTAATTTATAATCTACAACTATTTGTTTGCACTTTTTACTTCCATACTCTTTAATAAGTCCTAACTTATCCATTTCTAAGACCTTAAGTTCTAAAAAGTTTATAACATAATCTCTATCTATATTTTCACTACTTAACTTTTCTTGTAATACAGTTTCCACCATATCTAAATCTATACTTTCATATAAAAACTTAACTACTTCTATATTATCCTCAACAAATTTTTCAATATCATCATAATCATAATAATCTATGTAGTTTATAGCCTCAGCACTTTTCTTTACTGCTGCTCTCATTACTTCAAGACTAGGTCCTTTTATAAATTTAATAGCACCCCATTGATTTTCCACTGCTGCCATTTGAACTCTCTCTGAAGGATTTTCTATATATTTTATTGAATCATAATCCTTTTGAACAGCCATAACTTGAAGGTCTTCACTAGCATCCTTAACATATTGGATTGCCCAACCTTTTGCATCTAAGGCTTCCTTTATAACCTCTTCACTTGGATTTTCTATTAAATTTAATACATTCCATGTTGCTCTTACAGCTATTTTTTTTATTTCATCATCAGCATTTTTTATATGTTCAATAGCTGATGGACTTCTTTTAATTGCTTCTATTTGAATCTCTCTTGATGGATTTTCTAAATATTGAATTAAAAAGGCATTATTCTTAATAGCCTCTAATTGAATTTCCTCTGATGGATTTTTTATATCTTTTATCATTAAAGGATTTTTCCTAATTTCAACTAATAAATCCTTATTTTCCATAGTATACACCTCATTTTTTTTTACAAACTAATATTGAGCTTCCTACTCAAACATTACATATTTCATTATCCTTAACAAAGAGTCCCCCTTTGCTTAAGAAAAAAGCTATAATATTGGGTGTAATACCCTACTATTACACTCAACATTATAGCATAAAAATAATTATTATTAAATAATAATTATCCTCTTATTATCTATCATAATTTTTTAACAAAGCTACAATTCCATTATATAACTTTTCTTTGTAATTTTCACGTTCTATATCCTCTTTATTATTAGGCTTAGGCAATTCAACTAAAGAGACCCCTGCCCCCAAAGCTTTTGCATAAGCAATTAAATATCCTTTAAAATTATTATTTAATTCTCTATTTTTAAATCCAAATTCAATATCAAAATATTTTCCAACATCACTATCTCCTATAGTTTCATTTAGCCATCCATGAACATCTAATAAAACTAATCTATCGGACTCTTTATTAATATTAAAAACTAAATTTGCTAACTCCTTTGACTCTGGCACAGATAATGGTTCCTCTCCATTATAGTTTCTATAATTTTTATTTGTTTCAAATTCTATTGGAAAATTTCTATTTAAGTCAATTTTATTAGTTACTTGACATCGTCCTGGCCCATTATTAGTATAGCCATCTAAGAGTCCATCAGGATTAGATGATGGTATTATATAAATACTCCATTCCTTTACATCTAACCCATCATATTCTTTAGAAAGTCTATGTATTATATATTCAGAAATCTTTGATAATTCATAACCATCCTTAGGCCATGCATCTTCAAATCCATGTATACCAAAATTAATTATTAAACTCTTATGTCCTGTTCCGATTTTATAAAAATATAAATTTCTTCCTAGTCCACTTTTCCCATATATACCCTTCACTATATTTTCGTCAACTTCAAAATTATTGAATTCTTCTAAAATCTCATCATTTTTAATTGCTTCATTTACATCCTTAAACTTCGAATTAAACATTTCATTATTTATAGACATAGCAGCTGTACTTACTCCTAATCCTATAACTAGAACTATAGAACTAATTAGAAAAAATTTATTTTTATCCTTGTCTCTCATTTAGTGCCCCCAATTTCATTAGTTATTTTTAAAAATTTCTATGAAAATAGACCATACACAAAACTAATAGAATACTCTTCTTCTATCAGTTTTGATATAGTCTATATTGCTCCAAACTTCACCTATATTAAATTTCATTTTATATTTAAAATTCTTTAAACTTTTCTATATCTTTTCTTATACTATTTAAAAGATTATTAAGTTCCCAAATTTCACTTTCTTCTATTAATTTGTTTAAGGTCATTTGATATCTTGAAGCCTCTGCAATTTTACCTATAGATATAAGAGTCAAAATATTATTCATTATATTTGTGATAATGTCTGATTTGATTTCAAATAATTTTTGAGCATCCATAATTTCATCTTTTATAGTTAACATTTCCTCATCTAGATTAAAGGCAGCATCAGCAGCATTTTTTAACTTCTTTTGTATTTCTGGAGGTACATTCTTTTTATATTTATAATTTAAAGAATGCTCTATAGTTGCCCAGAAATTCATAGCTAAAGTTCTTATTTGAAATTCTGCTAATATCATTTTTTCTCCCTCTGCCATATTAACTGGATATCTTATTACAATGTGATAACTTCTATATCCACTAACCTTTACATTGCTTATATAGTCCTTTTCATATAATATTTGCATGTCCTTCCTAGAACGTAATATTTCTATTACCTTATATATATCATCAACAAACTGGCACATTATCCTTATACCAGCAATGTCTTCAAGTTCGTACTCAACTCTGCTAATTGGGATATTATACTTATTAGCTTTTTCTAAAATACTAGAAACCTCTTTTACTCTTCCTGTTACAAACTCTATAGGGGAATACTCATTTTTCCTTCTATATTCTTTTCTTATACTTCTTAGCTTTACTTTTAGTTCATCAACAGCCTGTTCATAAGGTGTCAAAAACTGTTTCCAATCATTTATAGCCAAAGTATATCACCTACCCTTTTATTCTCATTACATACTGAATTATATATTACCTTTTTTATTAAGTTAACATAAAGCTCTAGAATTCTCTTTCACTAGAAATAGCCTAATACTCAATTCACATAAAGATAAAAATTCCTTATTCATTATATCAAAAAAAGGAGTAAAATTAAATGATTTCCATACGATAATTTAAATGATTGACTAGAAAAATCAAACTATATACATTGCTAAAATAAGGAGACATATATTATGAATTTAACAAATAACTTAAATCATCAAAAGCAAAAGTTATCTAATAATTCTTTAAAAGAAAATTTATATAATAAAAAAGTAACCTGCCCCGTTTGTGATAATGTTTTTGATGCAAAGGTTAACAAAGCAAAAAAAGCTATAATAGCAGGTAAAGATTCTGATTTTTTTATAAGATATAAAGTTATAAATCCATACTTCTATGAAATATGGCTTTGTCCTTATTGTGGCTATGCAGCTATGAAAAGCGAATTTTTACTAATCAAAGATGTACAAAAAGAAAAAATAAAATCACAAATAAGCTCTAAATGGACTCCAAGAAAATACCCAGATTTATATGATGAAAATACAGCTATAGATAGATTTAAATTAGCTTTATTAACTGCAATTGTTATAGGTTCAAAAGAAAGTACCAAAGCAATGCTTTCATTAAAAATAGCTTGGATGTACAGACTTCTTGAAAAAAAGGAAGAAGAAATGGATTATTTAAAAAGAGCCATAGAAGGACTAAATTCAACTTACTACAATGAAAGTCTACCTATATACGGTCTTGATCAGTTTAATATTTTATACTTAATAGGGGAACTAAAAAGAAGAACAGGAGAAAATCAAGAAGCTTTAAGATATTTTGGTGAATTACTAGTTGAAAGAAATGCCTCTCAAAAAATAAAAGAAATGGCCCGTGATATGAAAGATATTATAAAATCCCAAAATTAAACAAAAGAGACTATACTCTAAAGTAGTAAAACTTAAAAATCTACTTTCGATTTAGTCTCTTTTCTATTAAATTTATAAGGAATTTTTACTCTTCTATTAAAATAGGACTAAAGTCTATAAAGTCACAGCTAGTTAATAAATATTCAATGTTATTTCTTTCTCCATTAAGTACCCATTTTCTATCTGCATTATGTAAATGCCCGTATATTACCTTTTTAACATTATACTCTTTAAATATGTCCATAAAGTCTGTATCCTTTAAGCTTTCTGTACAAGGGGGATAATGCATCATTACTATTATTTTTTCATATCCTGCTTTTTTTGCAGCTTCTAACGATAATTTCAATCTTCCTTTTTCTCTTTCAAAGATTTTCTTATCATGTTCAGTAAATTTTTTCTCTGTTCCTTCACAGATCCATCCTCTTGTTCCACATATGGCAATATCTTCATAATTAAAGAAGTTATTTTGTATAAATTTCATATCATCATATAAGGCATTAAGCTTGCTTATGCTACTCCACCAATAATCATGATTTCCTTTTACTAATATTTTTTTTCCTGGAAGGTTATGAACCCACTCTAAATCTGCTTTACCAGCTTTAATGTCCATAGACCAAGAGATGTCACCTGCAATGAGAACAGTATCTTCATTTTTTACTTTTTTAAGCCAAGCTTCCTTTATTTTTTCATGATGGTCAATCCAATGTTCTCCAAAAATCCCCATCGGCTTATCTGTTGTCAAAGCAAGGTGTAAATCTGAAATAGCATATAAAGCCATAAATCTTCCTCCTAATTATTTTTTCCATCTAATTCTGTTATATAAGCTATAACATTAGCTACAGCATCATACAATTCATATGGAATAGAATCTCCAGCATCTACATTACAAAGCAAATCAGTTAGCTCCTTATTATAAACAATAGGTACTTCATTTTCTTTTGCTCTTTCAATTATATTGTCAGCTATTATTCCCATTCCAACAGCAGAAACTACTGGCGCATCAAAATTATCCTTATAGGTTAATGCTGCTGCTTTTTTTCTGTAGTCCATATGTTTTCCCCCTATATTAATCTATCTAAAATACTATTTTTAGAATTATTAAAGAAATCTCTATAGGTGCTTATATCACTTTTTTCATGGACTTTCTCACTAACAAAAATATAAGGCATAAATCCTAATAGTTCAAGTGATTTTTCTAGCTTACCTAGATTTTCTCTAATATATTCTATATTTTCCTTTTGTATTTTTATTTCTACATTAAGTTTTTTATCTACAAAACTTAATAAAGCATCAACCTCACCAATATTTATAGTTTTCACTGTTAAAGCAAGTTTCACATTATTTTTATTTACTTTTTTTCCCTCTGCTCTTTCATCTTTTATAACTAGTCTAACTCCATACTCCTCTTTATTAATATTTACTGGTACATCTAAATAATAATACTCATTACTAAAATCATTAAAAAGCTTAAAATCATTAATATTATTTTTTATTAAATTACTTATTGCTTCTGACTTATTAGATGATGATGATGCTTCTTTTATGAGATTCTTAATTATATTTTTCATCTCTTCTTCTTTATTTTTTATTTCACCCACTATATCTTTTGCATTTGTAAATAAAAATTTATTTTCTAAAAGTTTATTTTCCTCATAAATACCTTTCTTAAGAATATTCTCCAAAAGCTTATTTTCATTAGGAATATTTCCTTTAGGGATGTTTTTTAATTGCTTTATTCTTTCTTTAATATCTTCAAACTCTTTATTACTTATATCAATCTTTTTATCTAAAAATTCACTTAATTTTTCTTCTATATTTTCTTTACTTATTTTCCCCAAGAATATATCTTCTTTATTATATCCTAGACTTTCTAATATATTGAAAGATTCATCTTTTAATAATAGTTTACTAAAATCCACACTACTACTTTTATTTTCTCCCTCTTTATAATTTAATATTCCTTCAATAACCTCTCTATAGTTCATATCTTTACTTATATAATTTTCTTTAACTACTTCTTCATTAAGTTTATTATTAACAAATCCACTCCCAGTTACTTCTTTTTTATTGGTATTTTCATTATTAGTAAATTGAACCTTACTTTCTAAATCCTCTTTACTACTTAAATGATTTAATAGCTCTTTTTCCTCAAAAATATACTCAGAAGTTTCCACTTTATTATCTGAATTTATAGTATAACTATAATTTACCCCTTCATCTTCACCATGGAAAACAGCACCAAAAATTTCTTCATTAAATCCTGCTTTTTCAATATTTTTTACTATATCAAAAATACTTCCTTCTCCTTTGAACAGATTATTAAAGCTTTTTATATTTTCTTTATCTACCACTATATTATTTTCTAAAAGACTTGCCATGTTATCTTTGCTAAACTTTGATAATTCCTTAAAGCATTCCTTTAACTCATTTTTAAAATCTATATTTTTATATAAATCATCTGAAACTTTATTTTTTATATAATTATCTAAGGTTTCCAAAGACTTCTCAAAATCCTCAACAGGCTTTTCAGCTAAATTAAGAAAATTACTGAACTTATTAATATTTTCCTTAGTTAAAGGAACTTCATACTTTAACATAAACTTTAAAATATTCTTAAATTTCAAAGGAATCTTATTCTCCTTCATAAATAACTCTAAACTATTACTTATTTTATTAATAGGCGTATTAAGATTTCCTATAGTTAATTTAAGTTCTCCACCTTCATAGTTCAAAACTTCAAAACTATAGGATCTTCCCCTAATAAGTTTACTAATATCAACTTCAATCTTTGCCTTTAGTTCTTTCCCTCCCCTTAGAACTAAAGTAGCTTCCCCCTTAGCTAAATTAATTTCCTTAACCTCACCTTTAAATTTAATTCCCTTTCTTAAAACGTTATCTACAGTCTTAATAGGCTTTATATTTTCTATATTTGAAACTTGCATATTATAAATCCCCCAAAATAAACTATTCTTCCAACTAAAAAGATTATCGATAAATAAAATTAAGAATTAAGAATTTTAAATATTACTAAAAATTAAAAACTCTATATAGAAATGTATTACACAAGTCTATATAGAGTCTATTTTATGAACTTTAAGTTTTTATTTTTGCTTCTTATTAATTGTTATAAAATCTATCAAGAATCAATCTAAACTAATTTTCAATTTATGAAATTACTATTTTATAGTATTTCTTTTTACCTTTTTTAACAAGTACCATATCATCTACAAAGTCTGATTCTTCTAGTACTTTTTTGAAATCTTCAACTTTATTATCATTTATTGATAATCCACCTTGTTGAACCATTCTCTTTCCTTCACCTTTTGATGGGAAAACTTTATTAGCTACTAAAATTTCTAGTAATTCTTTTCCTAAGTCTTCTTTTTCTACAGTTATTGTTGGAACATTATCTAAGTTTGCTCCACCACCGAATAAAGCTTCTGCTGCTTCTTGAGCTTTTTTAGCTTCTTCTTCTCCGTGAATAAGTTTAGTTACTTCAAAAGCAAGAACTTTCTTAGCTTCGTTTATAGCTGAACCTTCTAAGCTTGATAATCTTTTTACTTCATCCATTGGAACAAATGTTATTAATCTTAAGCATTGTTCAACATCTTTGTCTCCAACATTTCTCCAGTATTGGTAGAAATCATATGGTGATGTTTTTTCAGGGTCAAGCCATAATGCTCCGCCTACTGTTTTACCCATTTTTTGACCTTCTGAATTTGTTAATAATGCACAAGTCATTGCATAAACACTTTTTTGTGATTTCTTTCTAACTAAATCAACACCAGCTATCATGTTTGACCATTGGTCATCTCCACCTAATTGCATTTTACAATCGTATTTTCTATTTAACTCATAGAAGTCAAAAGCTTGCATTAACATGTAGTTAAATTCTAAGAATGAAAGACCTTTTTCCATTCTTTGTTTGAAACATTCTGCAGCTAACATTTTATTTACTGAGAAGTGAACTCCTATATCTCTTATGAAGTCAACATAATTTTGATTTAATAACCAATCTGCATTGTTAACTAGTAAAGCTTTGTCATCTGAAAAGTCTATAAACTTCTCCATTTGCTTTTTAATAGCTTCAACATTATGAGCTATAGTTTCCTTAGTCATCATAGTTCTCATATCAGTTTTTCCACTTGGGTCACCGATCATAGCTGTTCCACCACCAATTAAAGCTATTGGTCTATGTCCTGCTTTTTGCATATGCGCCATGAACATCATTGCTATAAAGTGACCTACATGTAAACTATCAGCAGTTGGGTCAAATCCTATATAGAAAGTAATCTTTTCCTTTTCTAATAATTCTCTTGTTTCTTCCATATGTGTAAATTGTTTAATATAACCACGTTCAATAAGGGTATCTAAAACATTTTTTTCTTTTTCCATATTAAATTCCTCACTTTCTTATTCTTTATTAGATTAAACTTAAATTATTTGCAAAAAAAAAATTCCCATCCTACAACAAAGGACGAGATTATCGTGGTACCACCTTAATTCGTTATGAATAAAAGTTATATTCATAACCTTAACTAGACTAATAACGAAGTCTAACCGATGTAACCTATTTTACCTTTTTAGGTAAAGTTCAGCCCATAACTCCGAGATGTATTCAAAGTAAATATCTTAAAAGCTTCTCATCAACCAGCAATTTTCTGTTAAGTTTAGATACTTCTACTAGTTCTCTTCACAGTCTTTAATTATAAAGCTATAATAAATTTATAGCTTAAGCTTATCTTGTTCTTAATTATAGTACATTATTAAAGTCAAATGCAAGTACTATTAATATTAAATATGCACTATTAAAAATTTAATTCTAAATTTAAGTTACTCCTAAAAAAGCCTAAATCTATGGTTTAATTATATTTCTCTAAATTAAATAAGTCAACATATTTTCCTATTTTTTCTCTGGTGGATGAAGTCAAAACTCCACCTGAATTAAGTCTACATTTATAACTCTCATTATGGTTATGTAATAAAAAATAAGCTATATCTCTTTAATAAAGTGCTATTTAAATTTCTAAAATAGCTGAAGCTCTAAAACTCTTTAATAGCTTCAACTATCTTCATAATAATCACCTTAGATACTTTTAAACCTACTAATAAGATTTAATTAAGACTCTCTAAAAAACATATATTTATTTAAGGATTTTATCTTAACTAAATTTTATTAAACTCATGCCACATACTTTTTTATGAAACTTGGAATTTCCTCTAATTCCTTATGGATATTTATAAATACGTTTACATTATATTTTGAACTTAATTCCTCTAAAGAATTTAAATACATTTTTAACCCGTCATAATTATTACTATTGATAATTTCTCCAAAACCATCAATATATATATTTTCTATATCATAATCACTAGAAAGTAAACCATACAAAAATCCTTTAAATTCGCAATATCCACTAACTGAATAATCATCCATTGCAATGAATCTTATTTTATTATCAAGCATAAACATTCTTTTTTTATCGTCATCTATATAAACAGAATTTCCTTTTAAGTTTTCTACTTCGTCATTAGCTAATTTAATTAATGTCTTACTTTTTCCAGATCCTCTTTTACCACAAAATAATCTTATCATCGCAGACACCCCTTTATAAAATATTTTTAATATTTAAAGAACTTAATACTAGCTCACTAACTTTAAAAATCACCTCTATTTATATTTTTGATTCTCTTATATTTTATTATATTAATATATACAGTAAAAAAATCACTACTTCACACAATTTCTTATAATAATTTTTTATTCTCTTCTAATAAAACTCCCTATTAAAGTTCTAAATACATAATATTCATACTACAAATACCATATATAAAATAAAAAATTAGATTCTCCCAAAGAAAAACCTAATTTCATTCTTATTTATGTCTTAATTTGTAAAACTTATTAGTATAGATAAAATATAAAAACATCCTAATACAAATAATAATAAAAAATTTTAGAACTCTACTCTATTCTTACCATTAGCTTTTGCTCTATATAAATTTTCATCAGCTATTTTTATTATATGATCTATATCCATATTATCAGTTATTTCTTCCACAAATGCTACCCCAAAACTCATTGTTATTTTCACAACTCTCCCATCAACTAATCGTAAAGGAAATCGTTCAATATCATTTCTTATATGCTCTATTTTTTTCATAATTTCAACTTTATCTTGTTTATTTTCCACAAGCATTATTATTTCTTCTCCACCATACCTAGCAATAACATCCTTATCATTAAGATTAAAATTCATTATTCCTATAACATGCTTTAAAGCATAGTCTCCTACTAAATGACCATAATTATCATTTATCTTTTTGAAATTATCTATATCTCCCATAACTAAAGCAAAACACTTCTTTGATTTTGTCCTTGCTATTTCAGTAAAAACTTCATAAAAGTATTTTCTATTATATATATCTAAAAGCACATCCTTCTTTGCTGCTTCTTGTACTTTTTTGTATAAATTTCTATTAGTCAAAGCCATAGTCACTTGATTTGAAATATGCTCTAAAAATTTAATATCCTTTGTTTGGAAAAAACCATAATATTTATGTTCTACAACTATATATCCTATAAAACTCTCATTAGCTATTATAGGAACTGCTATTAAA
The DNA here is from genome assembly GCF_001403635.1 of Clostridium massiliamazoniense. GTDB lineage: Bacteria > Bacillota > Clostridia > Clostridiales > Clostridiaceae > Sarcina > Sarcina massiliamazoniense. The sequence goes on along the minus strand of NZ_LN879466.1, from coordinate 656,947 downwards.
GAATGTACTTCATCTCTATTTTTATCACTTTTAAATATCTTTTCTTGCTCATTTATTATAAAAGTTTTTCTGTCCTTCAAAAGTTTAAGTTCATAATGTATTTTAACATCTTCTATTCTCTTGCAGTTACTAACCTTTGCTTCTAAGGAAAATCCATTAAATATATGTATTGTAGAATAATTAACTCCAAGCACCCCTATTATGCTATCATTTATTTTTTCTAATAATTTATCATCAAATATATATAAGCTTATATATCGTCCCATTTCGACAATATTTGCAAATATACTTAAATTTCTTTCTAACTGATAGTTTGATTCCTTTAACTCAAGAAGCTTAGACTCTACAAATTTACGATAGCTTTTAAACTCTTCATTTAGTCCCTCATAAAGCTCTTTATAATCCATAAATCCCCCAAGATTCCTAATTTAAAAATGAAATCACCTAAAGCTTCTATCTTCAAATTTCTAAATATTTCAGATTATTACTTTAAATATTTCAAAGTATGACTTTAAGTAATTATTTATCATATTTTAAATTATTATATACTTTTCATTATAATTATACATTCATTATCATCTATAAAGAACAGAAAAAGCACTAAATAACAAAAAATTAACATATATTTATAGATAGTTTATATTTTTTATGATATATTTAAATTTATATAATAAGAAACTTGTTGAACTTAAAGTTTCTCCCTTGAAACAACAGTTCATAAATAGTTGAATGAGTATACAAATTTAAATTTTGTATGTTGAAATGAACTAAAATTTTTATTTATTAAATGAGTTTCAGAAATTAAACACTAGCATTTTTATTAACTTTAATCTTATAATAGAGTGTTGGAAATTAAAATTACAAGAAAAGGAAGGATAATTATGTCAAATACCCCAAATTCATCTAATTTTATAAGAAATATCGTAATTGATGATATTGAAAGTGGAAAGCATCAAGAAATAATCACTCGTTTTCCACCAGAACCAAATGGATACCTTCATATAGGTCATGCAAAATCAATAGTTTTAAACTTTGAATTAGCTGACGAATTTAAAGGAAAAACAAATCTTAGATTTGATGATACAAACCCAGTTAAAGAAGATACTGAGTATGTAGAATCAATTAAAGCTGATGTCAAGTGGCTTGGATTTGATTGGGATAACTTATTCTTTGCTTCAAATTACTTTGACACAATGTATGAAAAAGCAGTTCTTTTAATAAAGAAAGGATTAGCTTTTGTTTGTGACTTATCATCAGAAGAAATGAAAGAATATAGAGGTACTCTTACTGAACCAGGTAAAAACAGTCCTTATAGAGATAGATCAATTGAAGAAAACCTTGCTTTATTTGAAAGAATGAAAAATGGAGAATTTGCAAATGGTGAAAAAGTATTAAGAGCAAAAATAGACATGAGCTCTCCAAATATAAACATGAGAGATCCTGTTATATATAGAATTGCTCATTCAGAGCACCATAATACTGGTAACAAGTGGTGCATATACCCAATGTATGACTTTGCTCATCCAATTGAAGATGCCATAGAAGGAATAACTCATTCTATTTGTACTCTTGAATTTGAAGATCATAGACCATTTTATGATTGGGTTGTAAGAGAATGTGAAATGGAATCAGTTCCAAGACAAATAGAATTTGCAAGACTTAACATAACAAATACAGTTATGAGTAAAAGAAAGCTTAAACTTCTTGTAGATACAGGAGTTGCTGATGGATGGGATGACCCAAGAATGCCTACTATAGCAGGTCTTAGAAGAAGAGGATATACTCCTGAATCAATAAGAAACTTCTGTAGAGAAATAGGTGTTTCAAAAGCTTACTCAACAGTAGATTCACAAATGCTTGAATATTTCATAAGAGATGATTTATCAACTAAGGCTGAAAAGGCAACTGCTGTTATAGATCCTTTAAAAGTAGTTATAACAAACTACCCTGAAAATGAAAGTGAAATTCTTGAAATCCCTGCTGATCCAAAGGATGAAAGCAAAGGAACTATAAAAACTACATTCTCAAGAGAAATATATATAGAACAAGAAGATTTCATGGAAGAACCTGTACCTAAATACTACAGACTATTCCCAGGAAATGAAGTAAGACTTAGAGGTGCATATTTCGTAAAATGTACTGATGTAATAAAAGATGAAAATGGAAAAGTAACAGAAATTCATTGTACTTATGACCCAGAAACTAAGAGTGGTACTGGGTTCACAGGAAGAAAAGTAAAATCAACTATCCATTGGATAGATGCAAAGGATAATGTTCCTGCTGAATTTAGATTATATGAACCACTAATAAATGATGCTGAAGCTGGAAATAGTGCAAACTTCCTTGATGACATAAATCCAAATTCATTAATAATCAAACAAGGTTTCATGGAACCAAGAATAAAAGATGCTAAAATTTTAGATAAATTCCAATTCATAAGAAATGGTTACTTTACAGTTGACTCTAAATACACAACTGCTGAAAAATTAGTATTTAACAGAATAGTTCCATTAAAGAGTTCTTTTAAATTAAAATAATAAAAAGTAAAAATGGAGCTTTCTCTAAGATAGAATAAATCTTTTCTTGAGACGCTCCATTTTCTTTTAAATTACTTTAAAAACTTTTCAATAACAGGTATTATTTTATCTAATCTCTTTAGACCAAAATCTGCTGGTTTAAGTGTTACATAATCAACATTAATAGTATCTAAATCTGCTTTTATTTTATTTTCAACTATAATAACTTCTGGTGATATTAATACGGCTCTTATATCTTCTTCTTTAACTACATCTAAATATCTATCAGCTGTTTCAAATATCCATTCTATTGGTAGATTATTCTTTTCTACATATTCCTTTGCTGCTTTTTCAAAAGCTCTTGATTGCGGTAATCCTTTACTAACTACTAAAAACTTATTCATTTCTTTAATCATCCTTCCCCATAAATATTTGTTTTAATGCTTTGTTGTAATTATATTAATCATAGTAACAAATTTATTCTTAATAATATTTTTATTTCATAGCTACATAATTTAATAATTGCTAATATACTTAATAAATATAGCAAACACCATGCCAATTTTCGTAATTCTTCTAATAATCTATCTTAAGATAACATATTATTATCTTTAAAACCTCTCTGTATATACATGTGTATACCTTTTTGTATATTCACTTCACCTCTTTGTAAATTTTGCTTATCTATATTAATAGATTCCTTAAAAAAATCTTAATATCCTACATATTTTTTCATTTTTTATCTTTATAAAAAATTAATGTGTTTATTTTAAAATTTAATTTTTATACACAAATATTTTAAACTTTAAACACATTTTTATTGTAAAAATTTAGTAGTATAGTTTTTTATTGCTTTGGTCAAAATTTTTGAAATGTAAAATGGTATATTTTGAGAGGTGTATAAATGAAAAAATCCACAAATAAAGACTTGATTTTGGAGTATATTAAATCTAAAAATCAAGGTAATAATGATTCAAACTTCGGTTGTGAAACCAATGAAATAGCTGAAAAATTAAATATAAAAAGGGCTAATGTTAGTAAAATTCTTAATGAGTTATATGCTGAAGGAAAAGTACTAAAAATTAAAGGAAAACCTGTACTCTATAAAATAAATTCAAATATCCTTAATAAAAAAAATTCCTTCACAGTAAATATAGATAACATAATTGGAGGAAATAAAAGCTTAAAAAATTGTATTCAACAAGCTAAAGCAGCTATGCTTTATCCTCCCCATGGCCTTAATACATTGCTCCTTGGTGAAACTGGTGTTGGGAAAACTATGTTTGCTGAGCTTATGCATAGATTTGCTATAGAAAGTAGTATTTTTTCTCCTGAAGCGCCATTTATATCTTTTAACTGTGCTGATTATGCCAATAATCCTCAACTTCTATTAACTAGATTATTTGGTTGCAAAAAAGGTGCCTATACTGGAGCTGATAAGGATACTATAGGTTATGTTGAAAGAGCTAATAATGGTATTTTATTTCTAGATGAGGTTCATAGATTACCTCCTGAGGGACAGGAAATGCTATTCTACTTAATGGATAAGGGTGAGTTCACACCACTTGGTGAAACTGAACTTGTAAAAAAAAGTGAAGTATTAATCATCTGTGCTACCACTGAAAATACTAATACTACTCTCCTTCAAACTTTTAGACGTAGAATGCCTATGAATATAACCTTACCTTCTCTCCGTCATAGGACTTTTGAAGAACGCTTTGATTTAATTTGTGAATTCTTAAAAATAGAAGCATCTAGAATAGGAAAAGAAATTCTAGTTACCCCAAATAGCCTTAGATGTCTTTTACTTTATAATTGTTCTGCTAATATAGGACAATTAAAAAGTGATATACAACTTGGATGTGCAAACTCCTTTTTAAAGTGCATCTCTAAAGGCGAAAAAACTATCTATCTTGATAATAGTGATTTTGCTCCACATGTAAAACAAGGTCTTATACTTTATAAAAGACATATGAATGAAATTGATGCTATAGTTAAAGAAAATAAGCAAATTTCCTTTAAATCTAATGGTTTTGAAGAAGTAGTTGAAATTGTTAAAGGAAAATTGCCAGATAACTTTTATGAATCTATGGAAGGAAAAATCGAAGAATTCCAAAAGCGTGGCATAGATGATCAAGATATTAATGTAGTTCTTTCTAATGAAATAAATAGATATTTTAAAAAATTAGTTTCAGATGTTAGTGAAAATATAAATAAAGAAGAAATTTCAAAATTAGTTTCTCCTGAAATTATAGAAATGGTAGAAGATTTCCTTAATAATTCTGTAAAAGAATTAGATAGAGTTCTTCCTTCTAAAACATTTTACGGTTTATGTCTTCATATAGACTCCACTATAAAAAGATTAAAATCAGGTAAACTAATAAATAATCCTAGTTTAAAAGCCATTATTGATGAACATAGAGAAGAATATGCTCTTTCCCTTAGTTTTGTTAGTAAAATAGAAAAAAGATTTAATATTAAAATTCCTAATGACGAAGTTGGATTTATTACCATGTTTTTAACCTTAGGAAAAAATCCACACTTAGATGAAGCCAATTATCCTATTGTTATTGTTGCTATGCATGGTAATTCTACAGCAACTTCAATGGTTGATGTGGCAAGAAAACTTATTAATGCCCATAACATTTATCCTTATAATATGAGTTTAGATAAAAATGATTCTATGGCTTACAAAGAATTAAAAGAACTTATTCTATCTAATCATAGTGGTGGTGGTGTACTACTTCTTATAGATATGGGATCTTTAAAAATGTTTGCTCCATTAATATCAGAAGAAACTGGAATAAAAATTAAAGTAATTGAAATGGCTTCTACCCTTACTGTTCTGGAATGTGCTAGAAAAGCAATGATTGATAAAGATATTGATAATATATGTTACTCAGTACAAGAAAGTCATCTTAATTATCTTAACTCTAATATAACTAATCTTAAGGAAAATTTTACAGCTAAAAGTGATAATATAATCATAACTGTATGTTCCACAGGTCAAGGAAGTGCCTTAATAATAAAAGATATTATCCAAAAAAAGATAGATACAACTAAAAATAATATTCAAATAATTCCTCTTAATATTGATAATATTAATGAATTCTACTCTTCTGTGAATAATTTAGGAGAAGATAAAAACATTATAGCTATAGTTGGAAGCTTCAATCCGGAAATTTATGGAGTTCCTTTTATATCTATTGCTGACTTATTTTTAGATGACTCCTTGAAAAAACTTAAAAAATTAATTTCAAAAAATACTTCTAAAATTAATCCTCTATACATAGAAGTTATAGAGAGACATAAAGATAGGGTCAAAAGCTTTTTAAATGAAAATGATTATAAGAACTTTATATTTAGCCTTCTAAGTTTTATTGATAAAAATATAGAAAAAAATTTAAAAGAAGAAAAAGTTCTTGGATTAATCCTTCATTTAACCTGTGCCTTAGAAAGAATCTACAATTTAGAAAATAAAAAACTTAAATGCAATTTTAAAGAGCAAATAATATCATCCTATGAAAAAGAATTCCAACTACTAAAATCTTTTTTTAATAGTAGTAATAATTGTTCAAAACTAGAATTTAATGACGATGAAATTTGCTTTATCTTAAGAACTATTAAAGAATTTTAATAAGAAAAATTTAGCTTTAAACTAATAGTATATTACTTACAAATATGTGTATTATTTTAATAACAATGTGTATAGAGTGTATGGATTTTTATCCATTAAGCTCTATACACTATTTTTTTTTATTTATGAAAACGTAATGATTAAGCCATTCCACTTTTTTTGGCATAGAAGTTGCTCTAATATATGTCATAATTTATTTTAGATATTTTTTATTTATGAGGGGGATAAAAAAATGAAAAAAATATTATTAATTTGTTCAGCTGGTATGTCAACATCATTACTAGTTACTAAAATGCAAAAAGCTGCTGCCGAAAAAGGGCTAAGTTTAGATATTTCTGCTACTGGTTCAGGTACTTACAAAGCTGAAGCTGCAAAAGCTGATGTCATCCTTTTAGGACCACAAGTTAGATTTATGTTAAAAGAAGTTTCAACTGCTATTCCAGGAAAACCAATCGAAGTTATCGATATGAGAGCTTATGGAAAAGTTGATGGTGCTGCTGTAGTAGAGCAAGCAATAAAATTAATGTAATTAAATTTTCAGGTCTTATTTTTATATTTTATAGTTAACATAAATATTTATTATAGTTAACTAAATTAAATTTGTTAAAAAATATTTATTTATATATTTTTTAAGTTTTATGTTTTTTTATAATTTAATATTTATTTAAGGGGGAATTATTCATGAATTTCGTAAACAAACTTGGCGACTGGCTTGAAAAACACGTTATGCCTCTCGCTACAGTTATTGGTGGTCAAAGACATTTAGCTGCCTTAAGAGATGGTTTTATAGCTACTCTTGCTATTAACATGATTGGTGCAATGGCATCCTTAATCAACAACGTTTTAATAAGAGACTGGTCTCTTATCGGGGAACAATTAAACAAAATTGCCTTCTATAAAGAATCAATACAACCTACTTTAAGTAAGTATATTGAACCTGTATTATTAAGAATCAATTTTGGTACCCTAGCAATTATAACAGTATTTTTAGTTGTTAGTATTTCATATAATTTAGCTAAATCATACGAAGTTGATGGACTAGGAGCTGCATTATCTTCTACTGCTTCATATTTTGTTATTTTAGCAATTTCTAGAATAACTGAAGGTGCAGATGCTACTGGAGCTGTAGATGCTGCTGGAAAAGCCATAATGTTAAAAATTAAAACTGATGGTGCATTAATTCCATTTAGTGATTTAGGTTCAACAGCTATGTTCACTGGTATTATAGTTGCTCTTATTGCTACTGAAATCTTTGTAAAGGTTACCAAAGCTGGTTGGGTTATTAAAATGCCAGAACAAGTACCTCCTGCTGTATCAAGAGCATTTTCTGCTGTATTCCCTGCTGGATTATCTATAATGGTTTTCGCTATAATAAGTGTAATCTTTACTGATTTCATAGGTACTCCATTTAAGGATTTTATAGAGCAAATGATTCAAAATCCATTAATAAAACTTGGACAATCTCCATTTACTTATATATTTATGGTATTATTAGCTCAATTATTATGGTTCTTCGGTTTACATGGTTCAAACATGACAGATCCAGCTATGAACACAATGTATAAACCACCACTATATCAAAATATAGATGCCTTCAACAAAGGTGGAGCTGCTGCTGTTCCTAATGTATTAACAAGAAACTTCTTAGATGTTTATGCTATGCATGGTGGATCTGGTGCTACTTTAGGTTTAGTTATAGCTATTTACTTATTCTCTAAGAAACAAGAATACAAAGAGCTTGCTAAACTTGCTACTGCTCCTGGTTTATTCCAAATCAACGAGCCTGTAATATTCGGTTTACCAATGGTATTAAACCCATTAATGTTCATACCATTTGTATTTACTCCAGCTATCTGTGTTACTATAGCTTATATATTTACCGCAATAATACCGTTTGCTGATAAGATCGCTGCTGAAACAGCATGGACAACACCTCCAGTACTAGGTGCATTCTTAGCTACTAATGGTGATTGGAAAGCTGCTGTTCTTGCATTAGGTACATTCTTATTATCAATAGTTATGTACGCTCCATTTATTATTGCCGCTAACAGAATCGGTGATGAGGATGAAGTTGCTGCTGAAAGCATGAAATAATTTTAAATAAAAAGGTGATAGTGGGTTCTCCCCTATCATCTTTTTTTATTTTATAAAATCTTTTTAACTTTATTTAGCAATATCATTATATATTGTATAATTACATATATTTTACTAAAATTTATATAATTTCTATGATATAATTAATATAATAATCTACTTGGAGGTGCTTTTCCATGGCTATTAACTTAACAAATTTTATAAATGAAGTTGACTTAGATTACCCTAGAGATGAGGTATTTAAAATATTTAGAAAACAAGCTAAACAGGATTTTCCTAGATTTAATGAAAAAGAAGCTATTGGTACTTCTACTAGAAAGAAAATAGGTGCTTATTCTACAAGAACAGCTCAGGCTTACCTTGAAATAAGTGACTATATTCCAAATGAAGTTTACGAAGTAACAGTTATAACAAGTAAAACAAATACAACATTTAAATCTAGATATGAACTTAAAGACTTAGAAAATGGTGGAACACACCTTACCCTTATTCAAGATCAAGGGACTCCTGGTGTATTTACATCAATTAATACCATAATACAAAAGCTGCTTTTCAAAGGTAGAGTAAACAAAAAATTTGATTACTTAGTAGAAGGTTTAAAAAGAGAAATTGAAGGAGAAAGAAAAAGAATAAATCCTAAATATGTATCTCCTTATGATTCAGAGGTTGCAGCTGATGAAAATTCTAAAATTGAGGATCAAAAAGAATCAGTAGCTCCATAATAAAACCAGATAAAGGTCAGAAAGGATGTATCTATAATTTGATACATCCTCTCCTCCTTTTGTTTTCCGTAGCACCGGGAATGTGCTACTCCAGAATACTTTATTTAATTCCTAAAACTAGGATTTTATTTTTGTGGAGAAACACCTAAAGTATTCCTTAATCTATATAAAAACTTATTAGCTATTTAAAACTTTTTAACTAACTTTTCTCCCTAACTTCCTATCTCCAAAAATATATTTTATAGTTTTTTCAGATTTAGGACTACTAAATATTACTGAACTCTCATCAAATTCAACAACTTCCCCTTCATAAAAATAAGCTGTATAATCAGATATCCTTTTTGCTTGTTGCATATTATGAGTTACAATAACTACAGTGTAATCTTTTTTAAGTTCTACTATAAGCTCTTCTATTTTTTTTGTAGCAATTGGGTCTAAAGCTGATGTAGGTTCATCCATTAGCAATATATCAGGACTTATTGATATTGCTCTAGCTATACAAAGCCTTTGCTGTTGCCCTCCTGATAATTTTAATGCACTACTATTAAGTCTGCATCTAACCTCTTCATATAAACCAACCTTAATCAAAGATTCTCTCACAATTTCGTCAATTATTTTCTTATTAGTAATACCATGTATTTTAAGTCCAAATGCTATATTATCATAAATACTCATTGGAAATGGATTAGGTCTTTGAAATACCATTCCAATATACTTTCTAAGTTCTAACACATCATAACTATAAATATCCCTATCTCTATAAGTAATACTCCCCTTTATTTTTACTGAATCAATTAAATCATTCATCCTATTTAAACATCTTAAAAATGTAGATTTTCCACATCCTGAAGGTCCTATAAGAGCTGTAACCTTGTTTTTTTCAATATTCATAGAAATACCTTTTAAAGCTTGCACATTCCCATAAAACAATTCTAAATTATCTATTTTCATTTTTAACAACTCCAATCATCCAAATCTTCCTTGTATATAGTCATCAGTTTCCTTTTTTTTAGGCTTAGTAAATATACTATAAGTTTCATCAAATTCAATTAACTTTCCATTTAAAAAGAATCCTGTATAATCAGATATTCTAGCAGCTTGCTCCATATTATGAGTTACAATAACAACAGTATAATCTTTTTTAAGTTCCATTATAAGCTCTTCTATTTTTATAGTAGATACTGGATCTAAAGCCGAAGTTGGTTCATCCATTAATATTACCTTTGGTTTTCCAACAATAGTCCTAGCAATACATAACCTTTGTTGTTGCCCTCCTGATAAATCAAAAGCTGACTTTTTCAGTCGATTGCATACCTCATCATAAAGTCCAACAGACTTTAAACTACTATTAACCATTTCATCTAAAATTCTCTTATCTTTAATTCCATGTCTTTTCGGTCCGTAAATTATATTTTCATAAATTGATTTAGGAAATGGATTTGGCTTTTGAAACACCATTCCAACTTTCCTTCTAAGCTCAATAAGATTATGACTTTCTATTATGTTTTCTCCCTCAACTATAACCTTACCTTCATATTTAATATCATCAATTAAATCATTCATTCTATTTAAACATCTTAAAAATGTAGATTTTCCACACCCTGATGGACCAATAAGTGCAACTACTTTTCCCTTTGGAATATCCATAGAAATATTATCTAAAGCCTTCTTACTTCCATAATAAAAATTCAAATTTTCTATCTTAATAACACTTTCCATAGCTAAATCTCCCCACCTTAAAATTATTAAATCTTCTTTTCATATTTATTTCTTAATATAATAGCTATGGCATTCATTCCAAGTAATACAACAAGTAAAACTATTATTCCTGAAGCCGCTAAATTTTGAAAATCAGGTTGTGGTCTTGATGTCCAATTATAAATTTGAAGTGGTAATGTTGTGTAAGATGAAAATAAACCTTCTGGTAAAAAAGTAACATAACTAGCTGCACCAACCATTATTAGTGGTGATGATTCTCCTAAAGCCCTTGATATAGAAAGTATAGTACCTGTTAATATTCCGGGCATAGCAAAGGGCAATACAACCCCTGTTATACTTTGCCACTTAGTAACTCCAAGCGCATAAGAACCTTCTCTTAAAGAATTAGGTACATTTTTTAAAGCTTCCTTAGATGTAATAACTATTGTTGGTAATATAAGAATTGCCAAAGTTAAAGCTCCTGTTAAAACTCCTCTTCCAAGATGCATGAATTGTACAAATACAGCTAAACTAACAATTCCATAAACTATTGCTGGTACTCCTGCAAGATTAGCTATATTAAGCTCTACAATTTCCTTTAACTTTCCAGGTTTCATATACTCTTCTATATAAATTGCTGCTCCAATGCCAACAGGAAAAACTATGAGAGCTGTAAGTACTATAACACTTAAACTTCCTACTATAGCAGGTAGAACCCCTGCTCTAGATGCTATTCTAGATGCTGAATTAGTTAAAAAATCAATACTTAAAAACTTAACACCATCCTTAAGCACAGATCCTATCAATATAATTAACATTAATACACCAAATGCAGTACAAACAAAAAGTAAAGTCTTAACTATTAAATTAATTCTCTTCCTCTTTTTTATATTATTTTCACAATATTTCTTAAATAAATTTTCTTCTTTTTTTATTTCAACATTCTTAAATTTTTCTTCTGCAATAACCAAACTATCCTTCCCCATAATAACTTACTCCTTACTCTTCTCATATTAGATATCATATTCAAGTAAAATTTTCACTATAAAATATTCTTCATTAAAATTCACCTTACAACTATCCTTAGATATAATTTACCTTAGTTAAGTTAATTCTCATTTTATAATTTTTATTAATAATAAATTTTTCCTCTTTTAACTACACTTCTTGCAATAATATTTAAAACAAATGTAACTAAGAATAATAAAGCACCAACAATAAATATAGTTTTATATTCTATACTTCCAACTGCTACATCTCCCATTGCTACTGATACCATATATCCAGTCATAGTCTGAACAGAATCTAAAGGATTTAAAGTCATTTGAGGTTTTGCACCTGCTGCTATAGCTACTATCATAGTCTCTCCTATAGCCCTTGAAATAGCTAATATAATTGATGAAATTATTCCAGATATTGATGCTGGAATAACTATCTTTCGAACCACCTCAAATTTAGTTGCTCCCATGGCATAAGCACCACTCTTAACAAGTTCTGGTACAGCACTCATAGCATCTTCACTTAAGGATGAGATAAGGGGAATAACCATAATTCCAACAGCTATACTTGCACTAAGAACATTAAAAACTTGAATATCACTAATAAAATTTTTTAAAAAAGGTGTAATAATATTTAAGGCAAAATATCCATAAACAATAGAAGGTATACCTGCTAAAATTTCTAAAATTGGTTTTAATATTTTTCTTGCCTTCTTTGAAGCATATTCACTTAAATAAATAGCAGCACCTATTCCTATAGGAACAGCCACAAGGCTAGAACCAATAGCAATCATCAAAGTTCCATTTACAAGAGGTAACACCCCAAAGCTCTTAGGTTCCATAAGTGGTGACCAATTTTCACCAGTAAAAAATTCTTTTACACTCACTTCCTTAAATAAGCCTATCCCTTCAACAAATAAAATAATAATTATTATAGCTGTAATAGCTATAGTAAAAAACCCTAACCCCTTAAGGGTATACTCCATAAATCTTTCTCTTCTTCTTTTCATAATTGTCCTCCCAAAACAACTGAAATCTCTCCACAAAGAATAACTCTTTATACATATAATATATTCTTTTTGTTAAAAGCCACTTCAGTTACTTTAAGATTAAGTTAAGATTATGCTATATTTTTTTAACTTTAAATTTTTCTATAGGTAGCTCTATTCTTAGAATCTTTCTTTAAATATTCCACCTTAGAAGATAGCTCAAATCTCCCTTCTTTAGTAGATAAATAAAAAATCCTACCACCACTAAGCTTTGAAGCCCTCGTGAACTCTTCCCATTCATCCTTCTCATATAAATCTCTTATAGAAAATTCCTACTCTGTTATGACATAACAGCACAAAAACAACAAATTTACATTTTATAGAATCAAAAATATTAAATCATTTTTGAAATTCCAACAATTACTTTAATAAATCTACATAATTCACTAAAATTCCCCTTCCAAAATTCACTATAAAAATAATAAAAAAAATCTTCTATGCTGTTATGACATAACAACATAGAAGTATAATCAAAGATAATTAAAAATTTGCTTTACCACCAAAACCATAATAAAAACGTAAATAAACCATATCAACTCCTTCTACTACAACGCTACAATGATTCTTTTAAATAATTAATATTCTATATAGTTTATCTATAATCATAAGGAAATAGTCCTAAGTATACTTGAAAGGTATAGAGAAAATCGATTTATGATGTATATACAGCACTATATAAAATTTATTTTACTTTTTATTTTTCTCTTTTTATTTACATCATTCAACTTATTTCTTAAGAATACTCATTTATTATTCTTCAATTTTCTATTTTATTTTCTTAAAGTTATAATTAAAAATTAAATCCGCCACTGTAATAACATAACAGCAACGGATTTTTTTTATTTTTTATATTAATGCCTCAGAGTAATTCTTTAATATTTATTCTTGTTATACTTATATATTTTACTTTTCCATCTTTACTTTTTATTCCTTACGCATTTTTACCACTGGTTATTCTTCATCACTTCTTATTTCTTATTCATCATTCCTCATTTTTTACTCACCATTCTTTGACTAATCTCTAATTTTAACATCTATTATTCAGGCTTTATTATTGAGCTTTTTTATTTTATTTTTGCTAATTCTTCTTTATATTTATCTGCTGTTAATGGAATTTCTCCTATTTCTTTTACAAGTGTTTCTGCATTTTCTAAATAGAATTTAACAAACTCTTTTACTTCTGCTTTCTCTAAACTTTTATTATTTACATATATAAATACTGGTCTTGCTAAAGGTGCATAAGTCCCATCTTTTATAATTTCAAATGTTGGTTCTACAGCTCCTTTTCCTGCATCAACTTTAACAGCTTTTAATTTATCTTTATTTGATTCATAATATGAATATCCAAAGAATCCTATTGCATTTTTATCACCAGCTACCCCTTGTACTAGAACATTATCATCTTCACTTGGATTAACATCACTTCTCATTGCTTTTGCTTTCTCAACTATAGCTTCTGTAAAGAATTCAAAAGTTCCTGAATCTGGACCTGGACTATAAAATTTTATATTTTCAGCTGGCCACTCTGGTCTTAAGTCTTTCCATGTTTTAATTTTACTATCTGGCTCCCATAACTTTTTAAGTTCTTCCTTAGTCAATGAATCAACAAAATCATTATCCTTACTTACAACTAATGTTATTCCATCATAAGCAACTGTAAAATCAGTATAGGAAACTCCATTAGCATCTGCTTTTTCCTTTTCACTATCTTTAATAGGTCTTGATGCATCTTGAATATCTGTTTCACCTACAATAAACCTTTTAAAGCCTCCACCTGTTCCTGAAACTCCAACTGGTATTTTTACATCCTTATATTCCTTGTTGAATTCTTCTGCCACTGCTTCTGTAATTGGTGCAACTGTTGAAGAACCATCTACTTTGATTTCTCCTGCTAAAACTTTATTTTCCCCTGCTGCTCCCTTTGCATCATCAACTTTTCCACTACTTGATCCACATCCTGTTAATGCTCCTAAAGCTGATGTAACTAAAAGTGCTGAAGTTAAAATCTTAACTACTGTTTTTTTCATAAATTTGTACCCCCACAAAATAATATTCATAACTAAAACTTACAAATTTATAATATCAACAGTGATTTAAGTGAAAATTATAATTAAGTTAATTTACATTATGAATCAATTAAGATTTCTTAACATTACTTCTTATTAAAACCCAACTTTCGTTATAAGTTATTTGTCCTCCCATATCTGATTCACCATCATCAGTTAAATAATTAGGATTACCTTGTTTTCCCCACCAACCTGCATAAATTTTCATTACATTATTATCACAACTATTATCTATATTTATTTGCAATTCTATTTCTCCATTTTTTGATTTCACTTTTACTATGTCTTTATCCTTTATTTTATATAAACTTCCTGTCTCCTCATTTATATATCCCTGACATATTCTTTTTTCATCAATAAAATGTTGACTTGATAATGAGTCCCTGTGATGAACTGTTATTAATTTTATTGGGTACTTTTCACTTCTTCTCTGTCTTTCTTTGCTCAATATAGCTATTGGTGTTAATCCATCATTTATTGCCTTTTCTGAATATATTTCAATTTTTCCTGAATCAGTATCAAAAATTTTATTTTCCCATGCAATATCTTTGTGTATAGTAAACGGAGTATTTTTTATATATTCAAGGGATATTTCACTTTCAAATCTCTTTAAAGGTTTTATAACCTCTTCTAAATATTCTTTTTTAGAAACTATAGGGTATTCCTTTATGTCCATTAATTTAGCTAACTCTCTAAAGAAATAATATTCATCCATTAGCTTATTTTTAGGCTCTAATATTTTTTCTTTATATATTAAATAAGGATTATTCATTGAACTATACAATAAGTCTTCACTTTCAAAAACATTAGTTGCTGGTATAAATAAATCACATTCCTTTGCAGTTTCAGTGAAAAATAAATCACAACATACCTTAAATTCAATGGATTCCATGGCATTTTTTAATCTGTTTATATTAGCTAATTGATTTAGCATATTACTTTTATAAATTAAAGCCATTTTTATTGGTTGTTCCTCTTGTGAATTAATATAATTAACTAATCTAGTCACAGGTATTACTTTGTTCTTAGCATAACTTTCACTATTATAAGGATCTGTATTTAAAATTTTAGGGTATACCTTATTAGCATAATTAATTCCTCCACCTTTGAATCCAATTTGACCAGTAATCGCTCCTAAAGCGTTAATAGCTCTTACTGTATTTCCTCCATTTTTATATTTCTGAACCCCATAACCTATATGTATAGAAGAATATTTTTCAGTATATTTATGAACTAAAAATTTTAATTCTTCAAAGGATACTCCTGATATTTCTATTAACTCTTTTAGATTTAAACTTTCTAAATAGGTTTTAAACTCTTCAAATCCTAAAACATACTTATCTATATAATTTTTATCATATAAATTTCTTTCTATAATAAGCTTATTCATCGCTAAGGCTAAAGCATCATCACTTCCTGGATTAATTCTAATATACTTAGTTGCTAGTTTTTTTGCTGTTTCAGTATACAAAGGATCAATTACAATAACTTCTATACCTTTATCCTTTGCTTTCTTAATAAAACTAGCTGTATGAATAGCAGTATAAGCTGGATTCTTTCCCCATAGGATTATAGATTTACTATTAAGCATATCTTCTAAGCTGTTGCTTTTAGCATCTCCAAAATCATATTTTTGTGCTTTCATTCCAGCACTCCAACATGGTCCCCCTGAAGTTTTAACAACTCCTCCATAAAAATTACAAAAAATTTCACCAATTGATTTCAAAAGAGATCCACTACCATATTGCTCATAATAAAGAACAGAATTGCTCCCAAAATTATTTTTATAAAAATTAAGTTTTTCAGCTACTATATTCAAAGCTTCTTTAAAAGTAATATCCTCCCAAATTCCATTAACTTTAAGCTTTGGATTAAAAACTCTTTTTTCATGGTTTAAAAAATCTAAATGCTTAAAGCCCTTTTTACAAATAAATCCCTTTGTATAAGGATGATTTTTGCTTCCTTCTATTTTAATAATTTTATTATTCTCCACATAAACATCAATAGCACAACAATCTGCACAATCTAGAGTACATCCTGAACTAAACTTTTTCATAAATACCACTCCTCTTAAACTTCTTTCATTAACTATATAAAATATTATAAATACTCTTTAATCACCTACACTGTATCCTTAAAAATATAAATAGGGAATAAAAAGTTTTCACTTTTTTATCCCCTTAAAAGTAATTATAATATTTTACCTAATCACTAATGTCTGTATTACTCTAATCTTCAATTAAAAATTTATATCCTACCCCTCTAATAGTTTGTACATACATAGGATTCTTATCATCATTCTCTATTTTTTGTCTTAGATGTCTTATATGAACATCTACAGTTCTTGTTTCACCTATATATTCATAACCCCATATTCTATCTAATAACATTTCTCTAGTTAAAATTTTCCCCTTATTTTTAATAAGTAATTTTAATATTTCAAATTCTTTAAGAGTTAATTCTATTTTTTTATCTAATTTTTTAACTTCTCTAGTTTGAAGATTTATTGATATATCTCCAAATCTTATTAAATTTTCATCTATCGTTTTATTATTCCGCCTTAACTGCGCTTTTACCCTAGCAACTAATTCTCTAACTGAAAAAGGCTTTGTCATATAATCATCAGCACCTAGCTCTAATCCTAGTATTTTATCTATTTCTTCTCCTTTAGCTGTTAACATTATTATAGGTATAGAACTTATTGTATGTTCCCTTCTTATTTCCTTACACACCTCAAAACCATCCATCTCTGGAAGCATTAAATCTAAAATTATAAGGTCTACTTGTCTTTCCTTTGCTATTTCAAGACCTTCCTTTCCTGTTGAGGCTGTTATAGTTTTATAGCCATTCTTCTCTAAATTAAATTTTATAAGTTCCCTAATATGCTCCTCATCATCAACTATAAGAATTTTTTTATCTTGCATAATATTACTATTCCCCCTCGTAACTATCACTACAAATTAAAATATTGTTAATTAACAATTCCCCATTAAAATAATGTTATAAATCTTAAATTAAACCTAATAGTTTAAATAATAGCAAATTATAAAATACTATGATTATAATATATCAAAAATAAATGATAAATTCCTTATTATATTAATAAACTTAATAAAAACTTAACCTAAGGAAAAGTATACTAATTAAAATAAATAAAACTACCTCTAAAGTAGTATTATTCTACTTCGAGATAGTTTATTTTTTATATATTCATATGAATATAACACATTAAAATATTTTCTAAGTTAAGTGTTAATAACCAACACTTAATTAAATATTATCTTGGAATAAGGCCTATTTTCTTTTGAGTTTTTCTTAAAGTTTTCATTGCTACGTAGTTAGCTTTTTCAGCACCAGCTTTGTAGATTTCTTCAAGTTCCTTTTTATTTGATAATAAGTCTTTTACTCTTTGTTGAACTGGCTCAAGCTCTCTTACTATAGCTTCTCCAACTTCTTTTTTGAATTCTGCATATCCTTTACCTTCAAATCTGGCAACTACTTCTTCTGGTGTTATTCCTTCTATAGTTGCAAGTATATTTATTAGGTTTTTAACTCCAGGTTGGTCATCTGTATAATTTACAACCCCAACACTGTCTGTTACAGCTCTTGATATTTTCTTTCTAATTACATCTGGACTATCCATTAAAAGTATAGCTCCATTAGGATTTTCCCCTGACTTAGACATCTTCTTAGTTGGCTCTTGTAAATCCATTATTTTAGCTCCAGCTTTTGGAATGTATGCTTCTGGAATCTTAAATGTTTCACTATAGGCATTATTAAATCTTCCTGCTATATCTCTAGCAAGTTCTAAATGTTGTCTTTGGTCTATTCCAACTGGAACTAAGTCTGTTTGATATAAAAGAATATCTGCTGCCATTAAAACAGGATAATTAAATAAACCCGCTATTATTGGGTCTCCTGAATTAACTGACTTTTGACTTTTATCTTTATATTGAGTCATTCTGCTTAATTCTCCAACATAAGAATTACATGTTAAAAGCCATGATAACTCTGAATGAGCTGGAACGTGTGATTGAATAAATAAAGTATTTTTTGTTGTATCTATACCTGAAGCTATATAAATAGCTAACATCTCTAAAGTTCTTTTTCTTAAATCAGCAGGAACTTGTTTAACTGTTATTGCATGTAAATCAACAACACAGAAATAACATTCATACTCATCTTGAAGTTTAACCCAGCTTTTTAAGGCTCCTAAATAGTTCCCTAAAGTTAAATCTCCTGATGGTTGTATTCCACTGAATATAACCTTCTTCTTATCTTCCATAGATATTCTCCTTCCATTTTTATAATAATCGTTATTAAAGCTAAAATAATTAATTGAAAATTTAATTAAACTATTAATAATAAGTTTTTTACTTTAACACAATTTCAGTTCTCAATAAAAATAATATCATATTTTCTTTATAGTTTGCCATAATATCTTAATTAAATACTAAATTTCCTGTAATAAAATAAAAAAGCAGAGGATGTAGATCCTGATTTGCTACATCCCCCACTTTTAATTAATTATTTATTTTCCCATTTTCTCTCTGTTAAATATTCCATAAACTCATCTTTTATTTCAGGTTTTCTTAAAGCATATTCAATAGTAGCTTCTAAGAACCCTTGCTTTGATCCTACATCATATCTTCTTCCATCAAATATATAAGCATACATAGCTTCTTGGTCAATTAAAGTTTTAAGAGCGTCTGTTAATTGAATTTCTCCACCTTTTCCTGGTGCAGTTTTATCTAGGATTTCAAATATAGCTGGAGTTATTATATATCTTCCTAATATAGCTATATTTGTTGGTGCCTCTTCCACTTTTGGTTTTTCAACTAAATCCTTAACTTTATAAACTTTATCTTCAATGTGTATACCATCTACTATTCCGTACTTATTTACGTCCTTCTCTGGAACAGCTTGAACTCCTAATACAGATGTTTTATATTCATCATAACAGTCCATAAGTTGTTTTAAACAAGGCTTTTCACTATATACAACATCATCACCTAAAAGAACTGCAAAAGGCTCATCTCCAACAAAAGCCTTAGCACAATTTATAGCATGTCCCAATCCTCTTGGTTCTTTTTGTCTAATATAATGTATATCAACCATGTCTGAAATATCTCTAACGATTTCTAAAAGCTCATTTTTCCCTGATTTTTCAAGTTCTAATTCAAGTTCTATACTACGGTCAAAATGATCTTCTATACATTTTTTATTTCTACCTGTAATAATTAAAATCTCTTCAATTCCTGATGCTATAGCCTCTTCTATAATATATTGAATTGTTGGCTTATCAACTATAGGTAACATTTCCTTAGGTTGTGCCTTTGTTGCTGGCAAAAATCTTGTTCCTAATCCTGCAGCTGGAATAATTGCTTTACGTACTTTCATTTAATACTCCTCCAATTTGTCATACATAATATTAAAGTCTTCATCCCCTGACTAACGCTTGTCTATTCTAGTACTTTATAAACTAAACATAAACAGACATAAGTCCCTAAATAACTCCAACTAAAATCTAGATGGAGTTTTAACTCTATCCTAGCTAAATTTCAGTTTATATTAATCTTTAATATAAAGCAAATTAAAAATTCAATAATAACGGAACCTAACTTATTTTTTCTTCTCCGTCTTCAATTCTCATTTTATCTGATAGCTAGAGGCTGCAATACTCCCATCTTCTATAGGAAACTCGACTCGTATTGCTCGCTGAGTAAGTTCCTATAACTAAATCAAGATTTAGATAGTCACTTAAGTAGGAGATAAACAGCCTCACGTTTCTAGCTAACGACCACTAAACATTCAAATGGAATCAAAACTCCATCTGAATTAAGTCTACGTTTATACACTTATCCTATCATATAGATAATATTCTTTCAAAAAATTATTATACTTTTTCAACAATTGTTTTATTGTAATTTTATTATTTTTTTAACTTTTTCTTTATTGAATTGGTAAATTTATTTTGATATTATTAATTTAATATTAATAACTTAATAAACTTTTTACCTCATTAAATTTTTACCTTATTAAACCTTATTTTACGAAAAGGAGAATCATATTATGAATAGTAAAACTAAAGACTACATAATCATAGGTTTTGCTTTGTTTTCAATGTTTTTTGGTGCTGGTAATCTAATATTTCCACCAACACTTGGACAAAGCCTGGGAAATAATTATTGGCTCGGAATTATTGGTTTCACCATAATGGGAGTCGGTCTTCCTCTATTAGGATTAATTGCTTGTACCAAAAATAATGGAAATTTTGAAAATATGTCTGCTAAAGTTGGTCCAACCTTCTCTAAAGTCTACTCTATAACACTATTTTTATTAATTGGACCATTACTTGCTATACCAAGAACAGCAGCATCAACTTTTGAAATATCAATTTTACCAAACTTTCAAAATGTAAATCAGTTTATTTTTATTATAGTTTACTTTGCTATAAATTTAATTTTTGTTTTAAAACCTACAAAAATTATTGAGGCTATTGGAAAGTATTTAACACCAATTTTATTACTAATACTTGTTCTATTATTAGCAAAAGGATTTATAAGCCCTATAAGTAATTTTTCTCAAAGTACAATCACAAAACCATTATCTCATTCATTAATTGAAGGATACCAAACTATGGATGCCATAGCTTCTATTGTTTTTGCTACACTTATAATTGGCTCTGTTAAATCAAAGGGATATAAAAATAAAGAGGTAATTGGTGTTACTCTTAGAGCATCAGTTATAGCAATTGTTGGACTAGCTATTATATATGGAGGATTAATTTTCCTAGGTGCAAAGACTGGTAATTTAGCTAATGGATTAACAAATTCTCAATTGTTAATATTCCTATCAAAATCTATTTTGGGTAACTTTGGAGCTTTAGCTATTGGCATAGCCTTCGGATTAGCTTGCTTAACAACCTCTATAGGGCTCTTATCAGCAGGGGGAGAATTTTTTGAAAGAGTTTCTAATGGTAAGCTAAAATATAAAGTTAATGTAATAATAATGTCAGTAGTAAGTATATTTTTAGCTAACTTTGGATTAGATAAGATAATATCCTTCTCTGCATCCTTACTTAGCATAATTTATCCAGTTTCTATAGTAATAATTTTACTTAACTTATTTGATTCAAAACTAAAAAGTAACTTAACAATTAAATATAGCACATATACAACTTTACTTTTTAGTATTTTAACATTTATAAGTACAAAAGTACCTTCTATAAAAAATTTACTTTCTTATTTACCACTTAGTGATATAGGCTTTTCATGGGTTCTACCATTTATAATTGCTTTTATAATATCTAATTATTTTTTAAAGCATGATACAAAGCCAACTGATAATGTAGATACCCTAATGGATAATTAAATAATTTTAAATTTAAAGTGACTGTTTAAAAGAAAATTTCTTTTGAGATTCAGTCACTTTTTTTACTTGTCTTTAATCTTTTTTATATTTTTGTAACTATAAAAGTCCCTATTTCATAATATATAACAAACAATTAATTAACTTTATATTAACTTTTTTTCTTATTCTCAATTGATTTTGTTGACAGTTTTAAATTTAATTAATATAATTAATTTATGAAAACTTAAAATCCTATCAAGATAGTCGGAAAAACTATGAAGTAGAAAAGTAACATAAAGCCTGCAGTTTACAGAGAGGAAGCAGTAGCTGAGAAGCTTCTAACATGTATTTTATGTGAAAGTGCACTACGGAGTTTATATCCCCAATTTTTTAGTAAGGATATACGGTAAAGCCCGTTATAGCTTAAGGCATTTATAATGATGTTTTTAATGAGGGACTTTTGTCTGAAGTAGAGTGGAACCACGAAGTTTGTCTTCGTCTCTATTTTTTGATTATAGTTCTTTTTTTTTATACAATTTAAAAAAATAATGGAGGTACAATATGAAAAATAAAATTATAGGTATATCAGCAAATATAGAAGTAGCAACTGATCTTCCTCCTTTTGCTGGATGTAAGAGAATTAAAATTTTTGATGATTATATTTCTTCTGTAATTGCAGCTGGCGGAATTCCTATTATTTTACCAGTTACTACAGATAAAGAAATTCTTGATAAACATCTTGAACTTATAGATGTTCTAATAATTTCTGGTGGTTATGATATCGACCCCTTAAGATACAATGAAGAGCCACATAAATTACTTCAAGCCACTTGCTTCGAAAGAGATGAATTTGAATTTTATTTAGCAAAAAAAGCTATAGAAAAATCAATTCCACTTTTAGGAATTTGTAGAGGACATCAAATTATTAATGTTGTTAATGGTGGAAGTCTTTATCAAGATATTTCTTTAAAGGAAGGAACTTATATAAATCATGTTCAAGGCAATCATGGAACTGAAGTAAGCCATACAATAGATATTGATAAAACTTCAATGTTATATAGCATATTAGGTGAAACAGCCCTAGTAAATTCATTACACCACTTAGCAATAAAGGATCTAGCTCCTGGTTTTAAAGCTGTAGCAACATCTAAAGATGGTATTATTGAAGCTATAGAAAAAATTGATGGCTCCTTTGTAATGGGAATTCAATGGCATCCTGAAGCTTTATCTCATAACAATGAGTCAATGCTAAATCTATTTAAATACTTTTTAAATTCAATTGATAAATAAAACTAAATATTTAAGTAAAAATACTATTAAATATACTTTTTAAAACAAATGAAAAAAGAAAGAGGTAAACCGATGGGAAAAAATAAATCTAAAATAGGTTTTCTTAGTATCATTCTTTTAGGGTTTAATGCCATTGTTGGAAGTGGGATTTTCCTGCTTCCAAACAAAGCAATGGAACTTATAGGACCTGCCAGCTTATATGTAATCTTATTTGATGCATTCTTAACAATAACCATAGCACTTTGTTTCGCTGAAATGGGTGGAATGTTCAAAAGAAATGGTGGTCCTTATGTCTATACACGAGAAGCCTTTGGTAACTTTGCAGCCTTTGAAGTTGGTATTATGACTTATGCCATTTGTGTAATAGCATGGGCTACAATGGCAGTTGGATTCACTACTGCTCTATCAGTATTTTGGCCAGCAGCCGATCACGGTATGACAAAAGACGTAATCGTTGTTCTGTTCTTAATAGCTTTAGGTGTACTTAATATTGTTGGAGTTAACTTCACAAAAATAATAATGAATATTGCTACTATAGGAAAAATAATTCCTCTTATAATATTCATAGGTGCTGGTGTTTTCTTTATGAAACTACATAACTTTACTCCTCTATTTCCACATGGAGTATATACACATGGTTCATTTGGTGCTGCTGCTCTTTTAATCTTCTTTGCTTTCACTGGCTTTGAAAGTATTGCACTTGCAGCAGAAGATATGGATAATCCATCAAAAAATATACCTATTGCCATTGTTATAGTAATGATAATCGTTTCAATTGTATACATACTTATACAAGCAGTTTCTATTGGTATCTTAGGACCTAACCTTGCTAAAGATGTAACACCTGTAACAACAGCCTCTTCATTATTCTTAGGCTCTTGGGGTGGAATATTAGTTAGTCTTGGTGTATTAATCTCAATTATAGGAATAAATGTAGCATCTTCATTTTCATCTCCAAGAATGGCAGTTGCACTTGCAGAAGATGGCTTATTACCTAAATCATTAACTAAATATGGTAGATTCCAAACTCCATATTTAGCTATAACACTTACAGTAGTTTTAACAATTCCAATAGCGCTATCTGGTTCATTTACACACTTAGCCTTAATAAGTGCAATTTCAAGATTTGCACAATATCTGCCAACATGTTTAGCAGTACCAGTATTAAGATGGAAAAAACCTGAAATGGAACGTTCCTTTAAAATACCACTAGGACCAGTAATACCTATAATAGCTGTACTAGTAAGTCTTTGGATATTATGCCAATCATCATCTCAACAAATTATTTGGGGACTTGGAGGTCTTATTATAGCAATACCATTATACTTCTTAATGAAAATTTATAATAAGAAAGAACGTAGTTTCTAAATATTACCCTTAAATCAATTTTCAATTGATAATAAACATAAGAGGATGTATCGAATTATAGATACATCCTCTTTGCTTTTATCTAGCTATATAGGTTCACCATTTGTGACCACTCACCTACGTAAAGAAACTCTAATATTTTTCTACAACAGTTACTAAAATTTCTAAACTCACTTTGTTTGACTGATAGTCAAATCTATAATTTTGTAACTTGAAGTTACTCAGTTCCTTTAGCACTGAGCTTCTTTTAAAAGGAAACTTGACTCGCTTTGCTCACTGAGTAAGTTCCTATAAATAAATTAAGATTTAGATAGTCACTTAACTCAACCTTACTCTTCTTGAAATCTTACTGTTATTAATTTATATAAATCAAAATTATAGAAAATAGTATTGTCAATAAAACTTATGTATTTCTTTATTTCCCTCTTATTCAAAGTACTTGGTGCTATTAAAATAAGTTCATCTCCTTTTGATGCACTATGAAATTCTAAGGGGCTTATCCACTTTTCAAAAGTATTCTTAGATAATTCTCCTTCTAAAATCTCCTTAGTTTTCTCCCAAAGTTCTAGCATTTTCAAAAAAATCTACTCCTCTCCCAAATATAGTTTTTCTATATTCCTTTTCAATTAAGTTTCTTTATTTTATTTTGCCTTAGAAAAAGAAAAAAATCTAATGTTAATTATCACCTTCTCTTCCATCACAATATATTTAATTGCCTTTAAAATTATTGACCTTATAACCATAGTCTGTCCCCCTCTTCTATAAGCCATAGATAAACAAACTTCCAAAACTCCCACTAAAATTCATATATAATCTTAATTCTACTTATATTTAAGTTCATTTTATAATCATAATCTAAGAAAATTTCTATTGTTGATAGTATGTTACTAGTCTATTATGCTAACACTAAATTAAAGGCAATATATGAATTGCAAAGATTAAAATTTATTTAACTTGGAGGCATAATATGAAAAATGATTTTCTAACAAATGCTGAAGGAATTCCTGTTCCTGATGATAATACTAGCCTTTCCACTAAAGAAGGCTACACACTCATTCAAGATGTTTTTCTTACTGAAAAACTTGCTCACTTTAATAGAGAACGAATCCCAGAAAGAGTTGTACACGCTAAAGGTGGCGGTGCACATGGATACTTTGAAGTAACACATGATGTAAGTAAATATACTAAAGCTAATTTTTTATCAAAAGTAGGAAAAAAAACTGAGGTTTTTGCAAGATTTTCGACTGTTGGTGGAGAGTTAGGCTCAGCTGATACTGCTAGAGACCCTAGAGGCTTTGCCTTAAAATTTTATACTGAAGATGGAAATTATGATATGGTAGGAAATAATACTCCTGTATTTTTCATTAGAGATGCTATAAAATTTCCTGATTTCATACATACACAAAAAAGAAATCCTAAAACTCACTTAAAAGACCATAATGCATTTTGGGACTTTGCTTCCCTTAACCCAGAAACTCTACATCAAATGACCATATTATTTACAGACTATGGCACACCTAAAGGTTTTAGGCATATGAATGGCTTCTCAAGTCACACTTATATGTGGTATAACGATGAAAAAGATTATGTATGGGTTAAATATCACTTTATTTCTGAGCAAGGTCGTGAAGATTTACCTGCTGCTAAAGCAAAAGAACTAGAAGGTACAAATCCTGATTACGCTATAGAAGATTTAGAAAAAGCCATTACAGACGGAAACTACCCTAGTTGGAAAATGTACATTCAAATAATGACAAAGGAAGAAGCAAAAGAATATAAATTTGATCCTTTTGATGTAACTAAAGTTTGGTATCATGCTGATTACCCACTTATACCGGTTGGAAAACTTACTTTAAATAAAAATCCTGAAAATTATTTTGCAGAAGTTGAACAAGTTGCTTTTTCACCTAGCCATATAGTTCCTGGAATTGCTCCTTCTCCAGATAAACTTCTTCAAGGAAGATTATTAGCCTATAGTGATGCTCATAGATACAGAATTGGAGCTAACGTGACTAACTTAAAGATAAATCAACCCAAAAATGCAAAAGCAAAAACAAAACAAAGAGATGGAAAATTATTTGATAATAGAGAAAATCCTGATGTAAATTACTATCCTAATAGTATAGATGGATTAAAAACTGATATTTCTTTTGATTTTCCTATAATTGTTAGTGATGGTGAGCTTAAAAGACATAGAAGGGAAATTGCAGATGTTGATTTTGAACAACCAAGAGCTCTCTATGAAAGAGTGCTATCAGAAGATGAAAAAGAAGCTTTTTTAAATAACTTAGTAGATCATATGAAAGAAATTAAGAAAAATATAGCATACCGTCAAGTATCTTTATTTTATAAAATGAATGAAGATCTTGGTAAGAAACTTGCTCTACAACTTTCCTTAGATGTAGAAAAAGTTGAGGAACTTTCTAAATTAAGCCAAGAAGAAAGAGTTAAATTTACTATTTAAAAATTATATTTACTATAAACAGGACTATCTCAAAATAAATGCACATAGCACTATAAATATCAAAGCATAATTGCTTAAATTTTGTTTTTACTGTTTACTTAAAAATGTGCTACTCCTTTGCAGATAGTCCTAAAAATTTACTTAATACTTTATTCTTGTTTTTTAATTAAAAATCCAGTTATGAAGTGCTTCTATAGTTGCTCTTTCATCAAATTTTAAATAGTAAACATTATTAATCATAGCTTCCTCAGAATTTTCATCCTTTGGATATCTATCTTGTTCTAATGAATTAACTAACTTTACACTTTGTAATCCATAATTCATTATCTCTCCTGATGAAAGACTAGTCTTAAGCATAGGTAATAGCTCACTTAATAACTCAGGATATTTTAATGCTGATATTGAAGTAGATTTTTTAATTAAATTTTCTAATACCTCTCTATGTCTATCACTTCTTTTGTAGTCTCCACCTGATGTATACCTTATTCTACAATAAGCCATAGCTTGTGTACCATTTAAATGCTGTAATCCAGTTTTATTAATAGTTGCATAATTTGTCTTATTTTTAAAATTTAAATCATTTATATAGTCATTAATAAATTTAAGTTCTTCTCCATCCACATCAATTTCAACTCCTCCAACAGCATCAATAACCTTTGGCAAAAAGGAAAAATTTACTGTTATAAAGTCACTTATATTTAAATCAAAATTTTCATTAATAGTCCTTACTGCAAGTTCAGGTCCTCCAAAGGCATAGGCATGATTTAATTTATCTTTTCCATGTCCATCTATACTAACGTAAGAATCTCTCATTAAAGATGTTATCTTTAATTTATTATCCTTATTATTAATTGTAAGAATCATTATAGAGTCTGAACGTCCTGAATTTTCCGTACTATCAACTCCAAATAAAGCAATATTTTTTATATCATTATATTGATTATCTAAATCACCATTTATACCCAAATTAGAATTGTCAATATTTGTTCTTTCAACTTTGTTAATCATAGACTTAAAAACAGAAATCCCCATTCCTACAAAAAAGAAATAATGCCTAATATAAAAAATGAAATTATAATTATAATTTTTTTGTGTTTTCTCATGTAACTCACCTCTTAAGCATTTATATTTTTTATAGAAACAAAATATACCTCCATTCTATATTACTTTTACCTAAGGACTAGTATCTATAATACTCAATCTTCTATAAGTCAGAAATAAACATATACTATTCTCTCGATAACTTACACTAAAATTCAGCTAGATTTAAAACTCTACTTGAATTGATACTTAATTTATTTAATAATATGGATATTTAGTATATAATTGTAAATATAAGTAATATAAATTTTTATTAAGGAGGTTCTATTGAATAAATCACTAAAATTAATGTTAAATATTTTACTAGGAACTATATTAATTTATTGTACCTACCAAATTAGCACTAAGCTTATAGATTATAAAAAATCAGAAACACTTTATAAAGAAGTAGAAGAAATTAAATCTACGAATAAAAATGAAAATGAAAGCTATAAGAAATTAAAAGATCTAAACAATGATTATAAACTATGGATAGAAATTGAAAATACTAACATAAACTACCCAGTTGTTCAAAGTACAGATAATTTTTACTACTTACAAAAAAACTTTTTAAAAAAGAATTCTGATTCTGGAACAATATTTTTAGATTATAGAAGTAACTATAAAAATGACTTTAATACTATAATCTATGGGCATAATATGAAAAATCAAAAATTATTTAATAACCTTGAAAAATTTAAAGATAAGAACTTTTTTAATGAAAATAATCAAATACATATATCAGATGAAAAAAATAAATATACCTATGAAGTTTTTTCAATTTCTATAGTTGATGGTAACTCTGATGCTAGTCACCACTATTCTATAAATAAGTCCAAAGATAAATCATCAATTTTCAACTATACACAAAATATAATGGAAAATTCCTTATTAAAAAAAGATATTACTATAACTAAAGAGGACAAGCTATTAACATTAGTTACCTGTAGTTATGAAAAAAAAGATGCTAGAACTATAATTCATGGAAAATTAATTCCACAAGAAGAATTGTAAAATAGATAATGGCTACCTCAACATGAATATCAAGAAAACAGAATGGTATTCAATATTGAGATAGCCTAGCCTATTTTATTTATCTTTTATTTTCTCTCTTTTTATTTATACCAAATAAAGCTGATATAGCTAACATGGAAAATATAGAATAATGTATTCCCCCTACATCTCCAGTTTTAGGTAATCTTTCACCACCTAATATTTGATTAATATTTGCTCCATTTTGAATATTATTATCTTGTTCATTAGGTTTATTCAATTCATCTGACTCTTCTGGATTACTTGGTTTATCTGAAGTTTCTGGTTTCTCTATGTCCCCTGAGTTATTTGGTTTATTCGGAGTTTCTGGTTTTTCTGTATCCCCTGGGGAAATTCTAGTAAAAAATATATTAATAAATGGGTTGGAGACTACTATTGTGGTTTTAATGGCAAGTATATTAAAAATCAATGGGTTAAAACATCAGGTAAATAGTACTATTATGATAATAATAGGAAATACATGCAAAAATAAAAAAATATCCCCTTCATAGTAACAGTTTTATATTACTTCAACTGTATACTATAAAGGAAATACACTTAATAAAAATTCTATTATTCTATTATTCGCCTCGCTGTTGTATAACCATATATTGGGCTTTCTATTACACCTTCTCTACTATTAGCAGCATGTACATATTTACCATTCCCTGAATATATCCCTACATGTCCCGGTGAATTAGCTGGTCCATGACTAAATACTAAGTCACCTGGTTTTAATTCATCTCTTGAAACGTATCTACCTTGTTTCACTTGGTCATAAGTTGTCCTATTTAAATTAATGCCCATTTCATTATATACATATTTAGTTAATCCAGAACAATCAAAGGCATTTGGTCCATTCCCACCTGAAACATATCTTTTCCCAATATGTTTTCTTGCTTCTACTACAATACCTAAACCAATATCCATTTTTCCTGAATTATCAAAATAGTATCTTGTTCCATTGATTGTTTTATATCCTGTTACCATTGTCCCATTTGATTCTAAGTAATACCAGTCTCCATTAATTTCTTTCCAACCTGTTGCCATTGTTCCATTATTATTTAAATAATAATAATCATATCCATCAAAATACCAATCTGTTGCCATTACTCCGTTATCATTTAGATAATAATAATCATATCCATCAAAATACCATCCAGTAGTCATTTCGCCAGTATTATTATCTAAATGATACCAATCATACCCATCATTATACCAACCCTTTTTGAAACTACCATTTTTCTCTATATAAAAATATCTATTATTTATAAGAGTCCACCCAGAAGGTTGTACTGATTCTTCTTTATTTCTTAATTTATTGTTTTCTTTAACTTCTTCAATTTGCTTTTTAACCGTACTCTCTTCTTGTAAATCTTCTTTATTTTTCTCCTTGTCTTCAGATATTTCCTCTATATTATCAATTTTATATTTCAAATCGTTTTCACTATTTTTAGCCAATACCACTTCTACATTACTAATTCCTAATGTTAAAATTATTAAAGTACATATAGTAATTTTTTTCATCAAACCCCTCCATTTTACTTTAAATATAAATTATTCAAAATTATTACTCTTCAAGTATAACACAATTAATTCAAAATAGTTACAAAAAAAATACATTTTTAGAAAATTTAATATTTTATACATATTTTTAAATACTAAAGAAAAATTTATTGAAGAAATAAAAATGAAGTTTATTACTATTTTGATAGTTCTAAAAAAATAAAACTAAATTGTAAGAAGTAACATTATTTTTACTTCAAAACAATTTAGTTTTTTAACTATTTTAAATCTCTAAATATCCAATCTTGGATTTGCTTTTTAGTATTATCTTCATTAAATTTTAAGTAATATACACCATTAATCATTGTTTCTGAACTTTCACTGTCTTTTGGAAATCTTTCTTGCTCAATACTTTTACTCATTTTAAGCATTTCAGTACCTAAGCTCAAAATATCATTTGCGTTTAAGTCTGTTTTTACCATAGGTAATATTTCATTTAATATTGTTGGATATTTTGAAGGGGACAATGTTTGAACCTCTTCAAATATTTTTTCTAAAACTTCTCTATGACGCTCTGTTCTCTTATAATCTCCACCAGATGTATATCTTATTCTACAATAAGCCATAGCTTGTGTTCCATTTAAATGTTGTAAACCTGTTTTTGTTATGTTCTGAACATTAGTTTTATTTATCTTATTCATATCATAGATATAATCATTTATGTAATTTATTTCTTCAGAATCAATATCAATATCTATTCCACCTAATATATCTATTATTTTTGGTAATGAAGAAAAATTAACAGTTGCAAAATCTTTTATATTTAATCCAAAAGTTTCATTTATTGTCTTAATAGCTAACTCTGGTCCCCCAAAAGCATAGGCATGATTAAGCTTATCCTTTCCATGTCCATCTATATCAACGTAACTATCTCTCATTAATGATGTAAGCTTAATTTTTTTATTATCTCTATCTATAGTCAGAACCATTGTTGAATCTGATCTCCCATATTCATTTCCAATAGCATCTATACCAAATAAGGCAATATTCTGAACATTTTTATATCTACCACCAATTTCATCATCTATTCCTAAATTCCCTTCGTTAATATCTACTTTTTCCATTTTATTAAGCATATTAGTAACATAGAAATATCCCCCTCCAACAGTAGCGATAAAAAGCCCTATCATACTAATTAAAACTATAGGCCATAGTTTTTTTTGCTTTCTTCTTTTTTTCCTTTTATTCCTATTTACTCTACTTTCCATCTTTGTCCCCCCATTAATAATAAAAAGTGATTAAATCTTTTACTTAATTAGCTGTAAGCTTCTCTTCTATCTTTTTCTATACTATTTAAAAAATAGTTTTTTTATATTATTTTCCATTTAAATTATATCCTTGAATATAACATATATCAACTTACTTCATCCTTTTTTAACCTTTATTAATAATAAAATAATTTTCATTCTATTTGTTCTTTCTACTATGTTATTTTTTTATTACACATAGGTTGATGAATCTTTCTATTTTATTTAATCTTAAAGATAATGTTGAGTAATCATGAGCCTTATTAATTCCTATAGTATATTTAAATAATGTAGCTCTATTAATTTTATATTCAAATTCTTTTAGAGTAATTATGTTATTACGTCCCCCATATATTACACAGGCTAGTATTTGTTCATCAAAATATTAATAAGGTCTTCCTTTCTTCTTTTCAGTATTATTTAATTTATATTTTATTGTTTCCAAAATTTAATAATATTTTTTCATCATCTAATTCAAAGAAATCATATATAGAATTTTCCATTCTAGAACTAATGCAGTATTAATTTTTTTCGTTAAATTTACATCATAGGTTTTGTTTGTTTTTTGCATAATTATATTTTAAACAAAATCTATAAAAGTTATTTAAACACAAAAAGAGGATTGTCTTCAAATCTAGAATATAATTCCACTACGAGACAGTCCCTTTTAATATAGATCCAAATCCGTATATCTCCCATACAGATATTAATTCTTCTGGTATTATTTTTATATATTTGTCAATTAAAATGCTATCAACTTTACTATTTATTTTATATTCTTTAAATAAATTATCCCTCATCTATTACCCTCCTAGTATTTTAATTTTACATTGAAGTATATTAATTTCTTTTCTTACTGCTTGCTATGCTGCATTTCCTTCTATTTCTCTACCTTCAGCAATGTATCTTTCTCTATTCTTTAAATCCTTATCAACTGTTAATTTGTTTATACCAGCTTCTTGATCTGCTAATTACCTAGTAAATTCAGCTTCATCATACTTAGTCTTATAATTAAACTTTACTTCTATTTCATCTATTTTTGATATAGTTTTTTCAGTTTTAGTACCATTTTTAACTCCACCAACTTTATTAGATTTAATATAACTTATTATATCATCTAACTTTTTGACTTCTAATCCCGCTGGTACTTTTATTCCATATTACTTCCTGAAATTCCTGCATATTGTACTCCATAAGCTTCTTTATACTTAAAACCTACTGGTAAATTCATATTTTTTATTTTATTAATAAAACCTGAATTTTTTAGTTTTCCTGCTACTTTCACGTTTTTCGATACTTTGATTTTCCCTACATCGTCTGCTATATTAGCTGCTCCAAAAACCTTTGCTCCTAAATAGTTTTGCAATAATTCATCTACTCTTATTGATTTAACTAGATTCTACGTTTATTATTTTTTATACAGTTAATCATCTATTTATTATACAATGAACTATTACATTACTGCATCTATTAATATCTTATTAAACATCTCATAGAAACTATTAAATTTATTGCTTTCCCTTCCTGATGGATTATCAAGTTCATTAAAACACTTGTTTTTATATTCGTAAACATACCAACTAATATTGCTTTCCCCCAGGAATAAATACTTTTTTTGTTCTTCATTCTCATACCATATTTGATTTGAATCAACTGATCCATATATACTTTAATTAATTTGATGTTCTAATAAATACTCATCTACACCATATAGAATAAATCCATTAAATTCAATTCCATTTATCTTTGATATAATGTCCAAATATTCTTTAGGTATTTCTACATTTAATTTTTTGTTTGCTTCTTCTATCAGTCTAGCAATTTCTTCTTTAGATGCACCTCAATTTACTTCTTCATCGTACATTTTTTTCTCATCTATTACTTTCTTTAAGTTATCCCCCCACATGCTATTTCACACTCCTTTTTTATAAATTATCCATTATTTTATTTAAGTTTTCTGCTGCTGATTTTGCTCTTTTAGAATTACCATTTTCTAATGATTTTATTATATTATTTATTTCTTCTCTAAGATCTTTAGTATCTTTTCCCTCTTTAATATCTACTTGTAATAATTTAATTTTTTCTTTTGCTACTGTTATTATACTTTCCTGTGTTTTATCAAATTGACTTGATAAACTATTAAATTGACTATTCATTTCATCGTTAAGTTCTATTTTTTTCCTTAATTTGCTTAACTCTTTCCTACCATTATCTAAACATTCCTGAACTGCAGTTATATCACTTTTTTCTAATTTTTGAACTTCTATAGTATAATTATATATTTTTTGATAAGCATCACTTATTATATTTTCTGGCTTATTTTTATTATATATATTAGTTCCTATAAATGTTATTATTATTAAAACTACCCATATAGTACTTTCTTTTAATAACCTTTTTTTAGTTACTTCCATATTTCCTCCTAAACTAAATTAACTGTTGTTTCAGTAACCTTTTTTAAATTTTTAAATATTTCTCTGGTACTTTCAATTCTTATTACTTCAGTTGCCTTTATAAACATATCACTTGCTTCTATTTGAAATGCTTGAACAGGATCTTGTTGTTTCATACTCCTTAAACCTATCCCTAATTTTAAATAATCAACTTCACTTAAATATTCTATCCAATATTTATCAACAGAATCTAAAATACCCTTTCTTTGCCTTTTATCAAATTCCTCTAAACCTAAGTTTATTTTCTGCCCATCATAAAAACTTTTTGCTTTTTTATATAAATTTTCTGCTAAAGTTTCTTTATTTGCAAATGAAAGTCTCTCATTATTATCTATTAAAAATATTTCTCTTATTTTTCTCTCAGTTTCCTTTTTAATATCTTGATTACCATTATAGTATTCTGTTGTTAAATAATTAACTGTAAATTCTATCATTTTTAAAACTTCATCCTCTATTGAATCTTTTTCTAAGATTATATTTCTTTGCTCGTAGATAACATGTCTTTGTTTATCTAAAACATCATCATATCCAATAACATCCTTTCTTGCCGCAAAGCTATCCCCTTCTACTGCCTTTTGAGCATTATCTACTACTGTATTTATTTTAGAGAACTCTATGGCTTTTTTTTCATCTAATTCTAATTTATCTAAAATCTTTTTATACTTCTCTGAAATATAATTTTTCATTACATCATCCTCTAAGGATACATAAATTAATGATTCGCCTATTTCTCCTTGTCTTCCAGCACGTCCTCTTAATTGATTATCTACTCTTACAGAATCATGCCTTTCAGTTCCTATTATTTTAAGACCACCTAAATCTAAGCTCTCCTTAGGTAACTTTATATCAGTTCCTCTTCCTGCCATATTGGTTGCTATAGTAACCTTTCCAACTTTACCAGCTTCCTTTATTATTTCAGCCTCTAATTTATGACTTTTCGCATTCAGCACATTATGTGGTATTCCTTTTCTTTTTAAAATAGCTGATATATCTTCTGATTTTTGTATACTAGATGTTCCTACAAGGACTGGTTGTCCCTTTCTATAAGTTTCTTCAATATCTTTAACTATTGCGTCATACTTAGCACTTAGTGTTTTATATACAACCGTACCATTATCTATTCTTTGAATTGGCTTATTTGTAGGTATAGTTATAACATCAACATCATAAACTTCTCTAAATTCCTTTTCTTCACTTAAAACAGTTCCGCTCATACCACTTAATTTATTATACATTCTGAAAAGATTTTGAAGTGTTATTGTTGCTAATGTTTTTGATTCTGCTTGAACCTCAACTTCTTCTTTTGCTTCAATAGCTTGATGTAAACCATCAGAAAACCTCCTTCCATCCATAACTCTACCCGTAGATAAATCTACTATTAAAACTTCATCCTTGTCGTTTATAATATAATCAATATCTTTAGACATAGTATAATTAGCTTTCATTGCTTGAGTTAAATGATGTTGTAACTTTACATTTTCTAAATCCCCATAATTTTCTATCTTAAAATATTTCTCTATTTTTTTTATTCCTTCTGGCGTTAATGTTACTGCTTTTTTCTTCTCATCAACCTCAAAATCAATATCTTTTTTTAACTTTTTTGCAAATTCATCTATTTCTATGTAATAATCTGAACTTTCTGTTTCTCCTCCAGATATTATAAGAGGGGTTCTTGCTTCATCTATTAATATAGAATCTATTTCATCTATTATGACATAGTTAAGCCCTCTTTGAACTCTCTCTTCTTTTTCAGTAACCATATTATCTTTTAAATAATCAAAACCAACTTCACTTGTTGTTCCATAGGTAATATCACAATTATACGCTGCTCTTCTTTCATCAATTTCCATTTCGTGAAGTATACAACTTACTGTTAATCCTAAAAACCTATGAACTGCTCCCATTTCATCAGAATCTCTTTTTGCTAAATACTCATTAGAAGTTAAAATATGTACTCCCTTACCATCTAATCCATTTAAATAAGCAGGTAATGTTGCTACCAATGTTTTTCCTTCCCCTGTTTTCATTTCAGCAACTCTCCCTTGATGTATTATAAGTCCACCTATCATTTGAACTCTATAATGTTTCATCCCTAAAACCCTATAAGCAGCTTCTCTAACCGTTGCAAAAGCTTCAATTAGTATGTCATCTAAAGTTTCTCCAGCTTTAAGCCTTTTTCGAAATTCTTCTGTTTTATTTTTTAATTGCTCATCTGTTAACTTACTAAATTCACTATCTAACGCTTCTACCTGTTCTATTTTTGAAGTAATAACTTTTATTTCATTTTTGCTATAATCTCCAAAAAGATTTAATAACCCCTTAATCACAATTAAACACATCCTATTCAGTATTTTTCTATAATTTATACTTAAAGTATATATTTTACTATCTTAATTTACAATAATTTTCATTTTTATTTTATTTATTATTAACATTGCTTCATTTATTCTACATAATAAATAGGAGCTTAAAAAATTCTTTTCCTTTAAAGTATCAAAAGCACTCTAAAATCTAATTAATCTTTTACAGCTCCTATCATTTTATCTTATAAAATCAATTCTACAATTCTCTAAATTACTTACAGCTTCAACTGGAAATTCTTCCTTAGATATTTCCATTATATAAAAACTTCCTTTATTTTTAGGAATTAAAAAATCATCTCCTAATGAGCATACTTGTCTATAACATAATAAATTATTTTCAGTATATATATTTATAGGCAGTGTTTTTAACTTTAAATCCTTATCTGATGAATTCCTAAATAATAATACAACATTTACATTTCCTGCTTTATCTTTACTTATAGAATGTTTATTTATTGTAAGATAATTTCTTTCTATTCCCGTTGTACTTTTTACAAATTTCTTAAGCTTTCTAGCTATAGACTTACTTTCTACCTTATCTAAATCAACTATTTCTAAATTATATACTTCCTCATACTTTAAGTTCCTAAGATTTCCTAAAGTTAGCTTTAATGATTTTTCTTCCACTACTTTATTTAGTATTTCTAAAGGAATTTTTAATTCATGAAAATGAGCTTTTTTAGGTTTAAAATTCTCCTTTATTACTAAATTGTAATCTACTAACTTTCTTGCATCTTCCATTATAGATAAAGGTATTTTTTCAATGTATATTTCTTTCTCCGAGTTATTAATAATAAAAATACCAAACTCTATAAAATAATTATTTACATATATATATTTTGTAACTAAGCTTAAAGCTCCCTCATATAATTCTTCCGTCAAAATTATCTCTTTTAATTCCTCAAACAATAAATTATTAAGATAAGAACTTCTATCACTTTTTTCCTGTAAACTTATATTAATCAAATTCCCATTATTCATATAATTACCACCTATGTCTTAAATAAATAAACTATTTCTTTTTTCCATAGACCTTATTTCTTCAATTAAAGAATTTATAGCATTGTTAAATTCATCTATGTTTCTGTAATTATTTTCTCTTACATTTCTTTTCACTGTAGCCCTATGAACTTCTGGTAACATGGAATAGTCATATCCTAAAAGCCCATGTAAATCATTATCTAGATTTATATCTTCCTTATTGTTCAATTTATATAATAAATAAAGCTTATTAGTCATCTGTGCTAAAGCTTCATAATTTTCTAATTTATCTTTAAAATCTAATATTCCCTTAAATTCATCACTTTTATAAAATTTATCTTCAAATTTATTTCCTAATTCAAATGCTAATCTCTCTATAAAACTATCATTGCTTAATTTGAAAATTTTTATCTCTATCTCTTTTCTTGAATTCTCTAACTTTTTTATCAATTCATTATCATTGTTTATTATTTTTGTTTCTCCAAGAGCTTCTAAAAATTCTATATTGAATCTTTCATTATTCCTTATGTAATTTTTTACTTCCTCAACTACCCTTTTCAAATTACTAGAGCTTAGACTCAAAGCTTCTTCAACTTTAACATCATAATTTAAATCATAACTTAATCTAACTCTACTATCTATATTTTTTAACTTTATGTATACTTTTATTTTTTCAATTATATCCTCTGAAACTTCAATTTCACTTATTGCTTCTAAAAGAAGTACCCTTAATTTAAAATTAATTATTCTATCATCTAGCTTATCTCCATTAATTTTATCAGCCAGTAACATATAATCCTTAGCCCTTTTATAATCTCTATTTTCTATAGCCTTTGCCCCATTGGCCATAATATGGTCCATAGACAGATGTAATTCTTCAAAATCATCAACATTATTTAAATTCAATGAAAATTCATTAACTTTTCTACCAATGCTACTTGTAATAATTACACTCTTTTTCATTTAATCCCCCATATTAACAAAGGATAGGATTAATTAATCCTATCCTTTACTTATTACTTCAATCTCTAAATATTTAAGTTTATTTTTTATTTTATATTATATTCTGCTAAAAGTGTTCTTACTTGAGCATAATTCACAAAATTATATCCTTTGTAAGTTCCATCAGAATTTATTGGAGCATTTTCTATTATTCTAGCTGCAACATCTGATTTTAAAACTTGATTATCATGATTTTTATACTCTTCAGAAATTTTTTCTAATTCTCCTACAACTGTTGAAGCTGTTTTATTTCTTATAGCCTCATTTAAACTTGTAATTGTAGTACTTCTTTCAGTATTAGCTGTTTTAAATAAATCATCTACCTTCTTAACAGTTGATAAATCTGTTGATTCTGTTTTAGCCTTGAACATTTCATAAACTGCATCTGAAGTTTGTGCTTTACTTAATCCTTTTACTGAAATCCCTTTAAGATTCATCATTTTGATTATTTCTTCTTCAAATTTATCTAAAGTTCCAGCACTTGCTAATCTCACTCTAGCATTTATCAAATCTACAACTCTTTGAAGTTCTTTAGTTGAATAATTACTGTTTGAATCAGCTCTAATCAAACCTATTTCTGCAAAATAAGCACTAGCATTTGCATCCTCTATATTTTCAATTCCTAATACATCTGATTTCATTTTAGCTAACATCGTTGGAGCATCAGCTGCATTTTTAATTTCTGTTATTTCTGCTGTTGCAAAAGTATTATTGTAATTTTTTACTTCTCCAGCTATAAGGCTAGCATCTGCAGAGCTTATATTATTAACATTAGCATCTGTAAATCCATCTAATTTCACAGAATTGTCAGTTGCCTCTTTTTGTGATAATCTATTAGCATATTTAACTAATCTATCGCTAACTATATCTTTCTCTGCATCTAATGTATCTTTATCATTTAATGTATTAGCTAATTCTATCAATGCTTTTTTAAATTCTTCCTTTTGGCTATCTGTTGCTGAATTAGCACTTGTAGCTTCTGCTGTATTAATTGCATTTGCAGCTTTACTTACCTTTAATGTTACATTAATATTTGCTTTTTCTTGTCCAGTTGCTAAAATACCATTAGTTCCTGTAATTTCTTCAAGTGTTAATATAGTTGTTTCTGTTATTTCTTTAGCTTCAACTTCGCAAACTTCTACATAAGAACTCATAATATTTTCATTTACTGAACTATATTTAAATTCCTTATCAGTTGTAACAGCATCAAGAGCTTTTAAATTTTTACCTAGCTCACCTTTACTTTCAGATCTAACAACTGCTACTATTGCAGAATATTTATTCAACTCTTTCACTTTATCTGCTTTAGCTTTTTTGTTAGCTTCTGAGTTTTCTGGATAGAAATTATTAACTGTAGTTATTCCTTCCTCAACTTTATTTACTTTTGCTCCCTTTTTGTATGAACTTAAATCACTTAATTTTGATATATTTTTAGCATTTATTGTATCTTGTACATTATTAAATGTTACTTTTGCATTAGGTGCTTCTGCTATTGTTTTAATAGCTGAAGTATAGTCTTTTATCCATGCATCATTAACTAACTCAACACCAGCAGCTTTTAAACCTTTTAAAACGCCACTTTGATTTTGATTTTTAGCAGCCTCTACAACTGGTTTTATTAATGTATCTTTATCTATATTTTGATTAGCATCTTCAATTATTTTTTGAATTTCAGCTATTGTATCTTTTGAATCGGCTTCCTTTAATTTAGTCATATATAATGGAGCATTATCTTCTATTACATTTTTGAAGTATTTAGTATTTAAAGCCTTCATTAAGTTTATTTGGTTTTCTTCTGAAACTGCTTTTTTAACTGCTTCTACAGTTCTTGGCTCTTGAGCATCATATTTAACTTCATTAACAGTCCACTCACCAGTTGGAAGTTCTTTTAAAGCTTCTTCTAATTTGAATGTAGCAGTTTTATCACCCTTATCCATTACTTTTATAGCTTTTACAACATGCGAATTACCTTTTTCATCTTTAACTTCTACAGTTACATCTTTTAACTCTTCAGTTAAAGCTTCGAACTCAACTTCTACACTTGTTGTAGTTATATTAATAACTTTTGTTATATTTAAATCATATAATTTGATAGCATCTAATCTTCCTTGGAAAACTTCTGCTTGCTTAATTACAGCAGTCTTAGTTGACTTCTTTATAACATCAATCTTAGCTTGAGCTTCTTTAACTAATGCAGCAGTTTTTTCTGTTTCAGCTTTCTTTAAAGCAGCAAAAGCTTCATCAACTAATTTAGTTTGTGCTTTATCTGTAATTGAAGTATAATCATTTTTCCAAACTAATGGTAAATCAGTTGGAATTAAAGCTACTGCAGCGTTTATTTCTTCTTGAGAAACAGCTTCTCCAGCTTCTAATTTTTTATTCATTGGCTCAACAACTTTAATTATTTTTGATAATATTGGTTGTTGTACTCCATCAACTATTGTTGACCAGTCATTTACATTTCCTAACCATTCTTTATTATCTTTTTCTGTAGCTAAAACCTTTAATTCTTTTATTGCTGATCTTGCTTCTAATATAACAGTTTGAACTTCATTAACGTCTTCACTTTTAAAGTCCTTTGCTTTCATTGTTGCATCATATGCATTTCTATATATCGTTGCTGCATCCTTAGTTGTATTTGCCATAGCTGGTGCTACCATACCTGTTGTTAAAACCCCAGTTAAAGCCGCTGTAATAACCTTTTTATTCATTAAAACTTCCCCCTAAAATATGTTATTATAACCTAATTTTCAAGATATATTATATCTAATCAGATACAATTATTAGGTTTATTTTCTTTTTTCTTGATTTCATAACTTATTCTACCATCATATTTCCACCTTGTCCACATCATTTCAATCATTAAAATACATTTTAACTATTTTTTAACATTTAGGTCGTAAATAGGATAATTAGTTTCTATTATACATTTTATCCTTTATTCCCTAATCAAATAGATTTTTATTTAATATCAT
Source organism: Clostridium massiliamazoniense (assembly GCF_001403635.1). Taxonomy (GTDB): domain Bacteria; phylum Bacillota; class Clostridia; order Clostridiales; family Clostridiaceae; genus Sarcina; species Sarcina massiliamazoniense. The sequence goes on along the minus strand of NZ_LN879466.1, from coordinate 614,993 downwards.
TCTCTAAAATCTTATTAAATTTTAAACAAATTTATGACTATAATATTTTTCTTTTTTCCCTACTATCTAATATAATAAATTAAATCTATTTATTCAAAAGTAGTTAAATATACATTTAGTGAGTAATAATAGTATTATTTTACATAATTATTAAAGTAACTTAAAAAAATATATCTTTATTTGTTGGAAAAATTAGATAAAACAAAATTAAAAATTGATTAAATAATAAAAGGCTACATTTCTCACTTGAAAAATGTAACCTAATAAAATTTAATTTTCAATACACTAAAATAAAAATCACTTAATAACTAATTTATCATTTTAACTTTATTGAGCAAAAATTTAATTAACAATTCTAATACTATAACTACTAATATATTTAATATTAATATAGGTATACTCAAAGAGTTTTGAAAAACACTCCAAAGAACTATACTAACAATATTAGCATAAAGTATTAAAGCTCCAATAGAACTAAAGTGTTTTCTTTTTTTAATTGCATAAATTGCTAACCATCCTATTGCTACATATATTCCTAAGTATATAATAACTCCAAATATCCCCAAGTCCTGCATAGCATCTGGTATAAATGAAGGAGCATTTAACCCTATTTTATCCCAAAGGTAAGGGGTATACTGTCCCTTACTTAATAACCATTGCTTATAAGCATCTCCTTGACCAATTAAATTAGCAAACAATTTTATAAAAGGATAAAATAAGTTATTAAAAAATGTCATACCAACACCTTGATGTGCAATAGCAAAAGCGGCATTTTCCAATGGACTTGTTAAATAAACATATATCCAAACTAAACTACTTGGTATCATATTAGATATACCATAATGTTCTTGTATAGTTATACCTTTTCTAGCTAACACATGCTCCATTCTTAAATCTCCTATATATCCAAAGAAAACTATAAATGCCACAATTGCTAGTAGAAAGCCTCCATAAACTGCCCAAATTTTCTTTTTACTCATTTCCTTTTTTACTTTTACAAATTTAAAAAGCTCATATATATAAATAGTTATTACAACATAGGCTATAGGTCCTCTATTTAAAGTTAAAACTAATATTCCTAAACTACCTAAAAATAATACTCCATCAAATATTTTTTTCCTGTTTCTAAATAATATATATTTCACCTGTGCCACAAAGGCTAACATATATATTACATACCCCGCATAATGATCTATTCTTTGTTTATTTATTTTATCTTCCTTTAATATAGCTAAGCCATATTTATTTATGTTCATTAAAAACAAAGCTAAAGCTACAAGAAATATTGCTGTTGTTATTATAGAATATATTTTATAAGATTTATATCCATCTTCAAATTTCATTACATTTAATATATCAACTTCCACTAACTCGAATTTTCTTGCTGCTATATAAATAAATAAGCAAAGTGCTAGAACAGTAAAATTTATTAATATGGTTGGTGAATAGTACTTACTTAATTGTAAATTGTAAAGACCTATGTTACCTAGCCAAAGGAATAACATTATCTTTAATATATCACCAAACATTGCTATACCTTGTTTTTTAATTGACTTATATAAAATATAACCCACTATTATTATTTGTAAAATAGCTAATACTCTATATATCATTTTATCCCCCAATTATTCAATTATTTTTTTGATTTCACTTGCTGTTTTTCCCCATGAAAATCTTTTTATATTTTTGTATCCCTCTTTAATAAGCTTTCCTCTTAATTCATTATCCTTTATTAAAATTTTTATTGCATCTTTAACTGAGTTAACATCTTCAGGATTAAAGCTTATTGCTGAATTTCCATATACCTCTGGAAGAGATGAATTATTAGAGCATATTACTGCTGTCCCGCAAGCTTGAGCTTCTAATATAGGAAGTCCAAATCCTTCATATAGTGTTGGATAAAGAAAAGCTTCTGAATTCCCATAAAGATCCTTAAGATCTTCATCTGGAACATATCCAGTAAATATTATGTTCTCTAATTGATATTTTTTCACTAATTCTTTTAGCTTAACTATATAATCTGAATTTCCTCCAACTATAACTAACTCTAACTTTTCTTCTTTTAAACTTTTAAAAGCTTCAATTACTACTTCTAAATTTTTATGGCTATATCCTGCTCCTACCATTACCATATAGGGCTTATTTAATTTATATTTTTGTATTACTTCTTCATTAATTCCCTTATTATTAAATAAATTTTCATCATAGCCATTATATATAACTTTTACTTTATCTACATCCATATTATATAAACTTATTAAATCTTTTTTTGTATTTTCAGATATGCAAATTATTTTATATGCTCTTTTTATTAATACTGGCATTATATATTTGTAATATATATTTTGATGTTTGGCCACATTTGGATAATAAATTGGTATAAAATCGTGAATAGTTATTATTTGTTTTTTTCTACTAAAAAATGATAAGTACTGAAAAGGATGATATATTATGTCATCCTTTTCACCTTTAAAGGGTAAAACAAATTGAGTCCATAAAAACCTCATAAGTCCACCTATTTTTTTATAAGATGGTTTTACATATTTGCTTATTTTCTTAATATCTACGCCATCTATATCTACTGGAGAATAAACTTCTATATTTTTATCTTTAGATAATTCTTTTATAATATTTATGGCATAAATCCCTAGACCAGTAGGTTTTTCGTGAATTATACTACCATTTACAATTATTTTTTTACCCATGTTTTTTTAGCTCCTTTATTCTAGAAACATCATTTTGATTTACTATCATTATTTCATTATCAGTTTCTATTACAATAAGATTTTTCACTCCCATTACATAAGTTTTTTTATTAGTTTGAATTATATTTTCCTTACTATTTAAGACAATTACACTTCCATCTATAATATTATTGTTACTATCTTTTTGTTTATACCTAGCTAAGCTATTCCAACTACCTAAATCATCCCAACCAAAAGTACTTTTAATTACATATATTTTTTTTGTTTTTTCCATTATTCCATAATCTACAGATATACTCTCTACATTTTTATAAATATTTTTAAGTATTTCATAATCAAAACCATTTTCATTTACAGGAACTTCTCTTAATATATTATAAGTTTTAGGTAAAAATTGTTTTGTTAATGAAAGAATATTATCTATGGACCAAATGAATATTCCTGAATTCCAAAGATAATTTCCACTTTCTATATAAGATACAGCTTTTTTATAATCTGGTTTTTCTGTAAAACTAATAACTTTGTTTATACTTTTACTCTTATTCTCTATTTTTATATACCCATATCCAGTATCTGGTCTAGTTGCTTCTATACCTATAGTCACCACTGCATCTTTATTGTTATTTAAAAATTCATTTCCTAATTCTAAATCTCTTCTGAAATTTTCTTCATCTAAAATTAAATGGTCTGATGGTAACACAACAGTATTCACATTCCCATAAATTTCTCTAATTACAAAAGAAGAAAGAGCTATGCATGCAGCTGTATTTTTCCCTTCTGGTTCTATTATGATATTCCTATTTGGAATATTAGGTATATGTTCTTTTATAAGATCTTTATATTCACTTGATGTAACTATAAATATTTTTTCTATATCAATTATAGGTAATAATCTTTTTACAGTTAGCTGTATCATAGAATTCTCGCCTATTAAATTTAAAAATTGCTTTGGTTTTTTGTCAGTTGACATAGGCCAAAATCTTTCACCTTTTCCTCCAGCCATTATCAATGCACACAACATTTTTCTTCCCCCTTTAAACTTTCTTTACTTATCATAAGTTATATTTTTTATTTTTTAATTATTTTATTTAATACTTTGATAAATATCTCTTTATTAAAAAACACAAATATTAATATTGATAATATAAACATGATTATTTCAACTACTATGTTATTTACATAGTATATTACTGTGAATATTAACAATATTATAATTAAAGAAATTAACTCTAATTTACTTATTTTTATAGAAAAATATTTTTTAGTTTGAATTATTCTTACTATCCAAACAACTAAATATGATACTAGTGTTGATATAGCAGCTCCTTCAATTCCCCACATAGGTATAGCAAATATATTAATTGTTATATTAAGTACTGCTCCTAATATAGTTGTTTGAAAAGAACCTTTAGTATCATTTGCACTTTGATAGCCTGTTCCGTAGAATACTGAAAATGCTGAGAAAACTGATGCTACATATAATATAGGTATAGCCTTATATCCAACATAAAAATTTTCCTTTACTAAAAACTTAAAAACAATTTTAGTAAAGGCTATTAAAACTATAGCTCCACCTAATTGTATTTTCATATAAGTATTAAACATTCTTGTATAATACTCATCTCTATCTTTTGAATCATACTCAACTATTGCTGATTCTTGCCAAGCTAGAGAAAAAAAACTATTTACAATTACTATTATTGAAGAAAATTTATTTGCTATAGAATAAACTCCATTAGCTGCATTACTTATAAAGTTAGCTATCATATATCTATCTGATAAGTTCATTACCCACCAACTTATTACATTAGGTATTAATGGCACAGAGAATTTTTTCAATTTTCTTTTTTCATTTATATTAGCTTCCTCAAAAGAAAAATATTTTAAAATTTTCCCTTTCCATTCTAAGTATATACTTCCTATAAAAAATGCTATTATATATGCTATTAATAATCCTTCTGTTTTCATTTTAAATTTTGTTATAAAAACTATATTTAATAATAAACTTACCAGTGTTACTACAAATCCAGCCATAGCAAATTCTTTTGTTTTCTTTAATGCTCTAACAACTTGTCCTTTAACTGTATATACAAGGTTAGTTATTATATATAAATATATTAATATTGAATTTTTTACATTAAATCCTATTGAAATCAAAATATATCCTATAGTAAATAAAGCTATATTTTGAATTATTATAATATAACCATTAGATATTATTATTTTTCTTTCTTTTTCATCATCTGTTTTTATTATGAATCTGTATATTCCATCGGATATTTGAAATGTTATCATTGGTAATAATAGAAGCGCTGTGTTTACAATTATGTCAAAATAACCAACATCAGCCTCTTTAAGATATTTTGTATAGATTGGTATCAAAATGAATGTTAATAGTTTTGAACCTATATTTCCTACTGCATAAATTAAAGTATTCTTTATAAGTTCTTTTTCTTTACTCATTATTTTCCTCTATTAATGCTAATATTCTTTTAAAATTTTCTTTAACTTTTTCTATAAGTTCTTCTCTTTTCCTTAATAAGGTATCTTTATCTATCTTTAATAAATCATCTATTTTATCATTTAATTCATTAAAACTTATACATCCATTTTGTTCTTTTAAATCCCATGTGCTTAAATACATGTCTAATTTTTTTATTTCTTTATTTAATCCTATATGAGGCACTCCATAGGACATTGCTGTTATATTTCCATGGAGGCTCGTCCCGGCAAAAAACTTTCCCTTTCCTATTAAATACATTATGTCATATATATTATTTTCTTTAATATGAGTATAATCAATCTTTAATTGTTTTCCTACCTTTTCTAAAGCTATATTATCATCATGATTTGCAGCAAACCCTATAGGTAATAATAATATTTTACACTTTAGTCTGGCCCCTATACTATTTAAAGCTTCTACTAATTCTTTATCTTTTCCACTTTTAAGTGATGCATTATTACTTTGAATAACTATATATTCTTTGTTTTCTTTTATAAATTCTTTTGTAGAATCACTTATCTTTCCTTCTAGGTATTCTAAAGTAAATATTTCAGACATTATAGTTGCACTATCTGGTGCTACATCAACCCTATTAACTTTTTCTCCTTTTAAAAATTGATTATTTACTATATTTTCTTTACTTTTATTATCTCTTACTGAAATATAAGAGCTATTCTTCATGGCATCTATAATAAAAGTTTGATCTTTTGGAGGTAGTTTATCAATAGTTGAGCCACCAACAGCATTATAAATTACTTTAAGATTTCCATTGAAGCTTTTTTCATCAACAACCCAAGGAAAAGAACTATCTATATTAAATAAGCTTTTTGATTTTTTTTCAAAATTCTCTATTCCCTTTAGTTTTCTTGACACCTTCTTATAAATCATTTCCTTGAAACTCTTGCATAAATCTATATCCATATTTCCAATTCTAGCTGCAAGAACATCCCCTCCAGAAACTATTAAATAGCTCCCCTTATCAACTTTACTGTTATATAAATCACTTAAAGCCTTGGTCTTCTTTCCACCAACTTTGCTTAAATCACTCTGAACTAAAGCATAATACTCTAATTTATACTTTTTTATAAGCTCATAATTATATTTTTTTATGTATTCTTCTATAATTATAGGAAATAATAAATCACCATAATTATATCTATCAAAGGCACCTATAATATTTATAGACTTCATTTAAGTTCCCCCTCTATCTTTTCTTTAATCTGTCATCTTAAATTCTATTTTCTATGAATTCATTTTGTCCATAAAAAAATAGACTAATCTTCGTTCTGTTATTCCAATATGACAGCACATTTTAAATAAAGATAATTTAATTCTACCTACTTTTAAATATTTCTTCATATATATAGATAAACTTTCATTTAATATTTTGTACTTATTAATTTTCTTATTTATATTTTTATTTATTGTAACTCCATGATCGTGATTATAATATAAGTTATTAAAAACAACCTCCTTATAACCCTTATCACTTATTTTGCTTCCTAAAATCATTTCTTCACAATAAAGAAATGTTTCTTCATCTAGATAATTTATTTCTTTTAAGACATCTGCCTTTACAACAAAAAAACTTCCTTGCACTGCAAAAACCTCTGAATACTCCCCATTAAAATATTTATCATTATACTTTATTAATCGTCCCGAAAATTTAGAGCATATAAATAAAGCTGTGAACAAAGAATATATGTAACTTGGTCTTTTCCAAGCCTTCAATGGTGATATAGTATAACCTTCCTTAGTTAAATTTTTCATTGTTGCTGTAGCTATAGCAACATCATTATTTTCCTCTAAGAAGGTAATAAGTTTCTCTAATACAACTTCCTCTATATATACATCTGGATTTGCAATAATTATATTTGTAGGCTTATATTTTTCTACAGCATATTTTATCCCATAATTATTCCCATAAGCGTAGCCTCTATTTTCTTTACTTTGAATAAAATCTATTTTTTCATCCACTAATGTACTTAGTTTTTCTTTTGAATCATCAGAGGAATTATTATCTACTATTATTATTTTATCAATTGTATTATATGATTTTACTGATTTAACCAAATTTGCTGTAGTAGCAGAATCATTGTAATTTAAAACTATCAATGAACTTTTTATCATATATTTTATCCCCTATTCATTACTTTTCCCTTAAAACTACTAATATAAAGATTTCTCAACTTTAATGATTTATATCTACTTAATACTTTAATCTAATTTTTTTGAATTTCTTTAAACTTACATAAAACTTTTTGAGAAACTTTATTTTCATCTTACTTTTTTAACCTTATTTTACACTAATTACTCATATATTTTATAATATATCATAAATAATATTCTTATTCTACAATATATTTAAATTAATTATTAATAAAGATAGAGCTTTTCCTCTGTTAAATATCAAATTGATAATTTAACTTTCTACTAAAAAGCTCTATCTTATTAAACTTTATCTTATTAAATTTTATCTTATTAATACCCCATTAGAGTTAAATGTGTATTTTACTCCATCAATATATACTGTTCCTGTTGCCATAGCTCCTGTATTATTACTTCCTTCATTGAAATAATATATATTTCCATTTGAATCATAGTACCATCCAGTACCCATAATTCCATTTTCATCAAAATAATATTTACTTGAATTTATTAAATAAAGTCCATTTGTAGAAGCACTTCCATCATAGTTAATATAGTACCAATCTTTCCCTGATTTTACCCAACCTTCGCTTGCTTCTCCTGAACTTTTATAATAATGCCATATTCCATTTATTTTAACCCATCCTGTCTTCATAATCGCATTATTATCGAAATAATATATCTTCCCATTAACGTTCCATTTTCCTACAATAGCTTCACCGTTATAATTAGTACAGTACCAATCATTTCCGCTTTTAATCCATCCAGTATGTGCTGCTCCTGAAGATGAATAGTAATACCACTTATTATTTCTTTTTTGCCACCCTGTTTTCATAACTCCATTTGTAGCAAAATAATAATAATTCCCCCTTATATACCTTTCACCAGTTACCATAACCCCATTATTATCTAGATAATACCAATCTCCGTGACTTTGTAACCATTGATTTTGATATTTTCTCCCGTTATTATAATAATACCAATCTGAACCTGATTGAACCCATCCATTTAAATTTCTATTTAATTGTGCTCTTTCACTTTTTTCTTCTCCACCAGTACCTTGTTCATTATTAATATATTCTGTAGTCCTTTCTCTTAATTTATTAAAAGTTCCTGTCTCTTTTGAAATGATTTCTTTTTCTTCCATTGTAACTTTTACTGCATTTTTTGGTTCTTGTCCCCCATTTTTAGCCAAAGCATCTACAGATGAAAAACTTCCCACCATGACTATTCCTAATATTAACGTAACTAATTTTTTCTTCATTTTAATCCCCCAATATATTTTTACTTCTATTGTATATTTTAACATATTTTAACAATTAAATGAAATATTTTACTATATTTTTAATGATTAAAATAAAATCTTATATTCTTTATTTTTTAAAGTTCTAAAAGTTTCTTTAATATTGGTGTTCTTTTTATTATTAATGCTATTAAAAGAGAAACAATTAATATAATTATTGTAAGTATTATATTCCCTCCAATAGTACTTCCTATATTTGTTGCTGCAAATATTGGCTTATATTTAAATAATAATAGCATATGAATTAAATATATTCCTAAAGTATTATTTCCTATTAAGATAAATAATAATATTATTAGTACACTTATTTTTTGTTTTTTATTGATTCATTTTGTATTATGAACTAAAATTATTCCTAAACTGAAATAAAATGCAGCATAAGCATAGGTTTCGTAGAATATGTTAAACCTATCAAAATAATTAAAAATTACTGGATTAGTTATTTTTCTATTCAAAATAAATTCAACTATATGTCTAAAACTAAAAATAAAGGATGTACCTAACTATTTTGATACATCCTCTAAAGCTAATTTGTTATTTTCTTTTTTATTATTCCATTTACTTTCTTTAAAAAATCTAAATAAAATTCATCCTTTGTAACTATCAATATTATTAAATACAATAAGGCACAACTTATCATAGATGCTAAACATAATAAAATTGTTCCTAAGTTTAATGTCTTTAATAACATTATAGTAGGTATAAATGTTAATGAATATATTAAATATTTTGTTTTATCCATACTGAATATTTTTATTGGTATTTGCAATTTTTTTCTTATGTATATGTACTCTATTGTTATTACTAATATATTAGCTATCATTGTTGTAACTATTGATGTTGTCTCTGTAAAGTTCCCTGTTAAAATTAACAGTATGTTTAATATTAAATTTATTGCTCCACCTATAAATACTACACCAACTTGTATTCTTTCTTTTCCCTGTACATACATAACTTGATTACTTAATATTGACTCATAACCTAAAGTTATTATATAAATTGAAAATACCTGTAATATTGGTGCTGCTGCTATATATTCTGCTCCTCCATAAAGCAATATTATTTCTCCTGATAACATGAACATTCCTATAGCTGCTGGGAATAGTACCATAAGATACATCTTACTTATTTTATTTAAAAGTTTTAAATACTCATCTTTCTTTTCACTACTCGCTGAATAGTTTGTAAGCCTTGGAATTGTTACATATATTAAAGTTAGCAATAATGAATTTATCATATTGCTAATATCTTGAGCTGTTGCATAATAACTAACATTACTTATATCTATAGCACTACCTATCATAGTTCTATCTAATTGAGTATATAATATATTAGCATTGGATAATATTACAACTAGAAACATAGGCTTTATATGTCTCACTATATTTATTGAACTAAAATCAAACTTTACCTTTTTCTTTACATATATAAAGCTAACTATATTATTTAAAAATGTAGAAAGTACTAAAAGAATCATATATTCTTTTAAGTTATCACTTGATTTAACCAAGGTTAATAGACCTATTATATAAGCAATTTTTATGACTATAGTTTTTATAGTTATAAAACCATAATTCTCCATAGCCTCATTAACCCATTCTGTATAAAATATATTAGATAGTAAATTAAATGTAAGAATAACAAGTGCACCATACAACTTACTATCATTCATAAAATTAGCCATTATATATATTAAATATATTCCAGTTGTTATAACATTAGTTGCTATAGTAAATACGAATAAACTTGTAAAAACTGATGACAACTTCTTCTCATCATCTCTAACTTTACTTATTTCTCTAAGACCATATTGATAAACGCCAAAACCAGCAAATATAAAAAAATATGCAAATATAGTTTGAGAATATTTTATTGTTCCATTTATCTCAACACCTACAACCCTAAGTATGTACGGACCTATTAATATAGGCACTACTAGATTAAATAAATTTAATATGAACTTAAAAATTGCATTTCTAAATATTGATTTTTTCATTTTTCCCCCTATTGTGATAACTAAACTTATCAAGTATTTATTGTACCTCTATCATTTAAAATACACTTTCTCTTATTTTTAATAAATAACATAAACCAAAACTTAATTCAGACAGAATTATAATATTAGTCTCCTTAACTCCCTTCAATTTTTAATTATTTAAACCATATTCTACTATATCATAAAAAAAATACAGTCTATCTAACTAATCTTTAAAAACTTTGTTAAATCTAAATAAAAACTTAATTTAGGTAGAGCTTTACTATACATAAATTTAATCTTTCCTTATCTAAGAATGTATATTTGTTTGTCTTTAACTCATAAAGAATTGAATAATATTATAACTAATCATCTAATAAATTTATATAATAAGAGGATATATACCAAATTGGTACATATCCCTTTTTTAAATTTATTTCTTTATCTATAGCCTAAAGAAGTGAGTAGATTTATTAGTATCGTACTTAGAATCTTTTTCAAAGATTTTTCTTTTATGAAGAACTGAACCAAATGTTGATTTTTGATTATCTACTACATAAGCATAACCATCTCCAGCCCATCCCATGAATGTAAAAGAATGAGTATATCCTGCAAAAACTATATCTCCAGGTTTTAAATTATTTAAATTAGTATGTTTCTTCCACCCTCTATTCAACAATTGTTTCTCTAATTGAACTGTATTTGCTATATAATTTGGAATAGATATACCTACCCTTCTCAATAATTCGGCTGTAAAGTAAACACAATTATTCTCTAACATTCCATTATGAAGAGCTATAGCTTTATTATGAACAGATTCTCTATTAGCTAAACTTCCCATATACCAAACCATATTATATTGTATACCTGATCCTGCATCACTTGGATCTATAACTTTAAACTCTCCATTTAAATCTGAATAAGTAGTTCCACCTTCATACCACCTATCAACTATTAAAGCACCATTATCTTGAAATCTATAATTTTTACAATCTATTTCAACTATGCCAGTAGCCATTATTCCATTATTATTTTCTTTCAAGTAATACTTAACACCATCTTCTGTAAACCAACCTTTTACCATTACTCCATTATCCTTATAATAATGATAATTATTATTTTGATCTAATGCCCATCCTTTTTCCATTACTCCAGTTGTAGGATTTAAGTAATAAGTGTCTCCATACTTATCATTATAAAATCCAGTTTTCATAGTGCCATTATTATTTAACATATACCAATCATAACCATCATTGTACCAACCAGTCTTCATCACTCCAGTTGATTTATCTAACATATACCAATTATGTCCATCCTTATACCATCCAGTTTTCATGATTCCAGTTGCTTTATCTAGCATGTACCAGTCATAGCCATCATTATACCAACCTTTACGCATAACCCCATTATTTTTGAAAGAATAAAAAAGTCCTTTTATTTTAACCCAACCAGTTTTCATTGCTCCTGTATTCTCATCTAAATAGTAAGTATCACCTGAAGGATCTGTATAAAAACCTGTCTTCTTACTCCCATCCTTATTATAAAAATAATACTTTCCATTTTCTAATTTCCAACCACTCTTTAGTTCTGTCTCTTTACTCTTTTCTTCCTTTTGTATATCATTAAATTCTTTTTTTACAACATCTTCATCTTTTATTGATTCTTCTATTACTTCTGAAATATATTCACTATTCTCATTTTCTACATCTAACTGAATAACATTATTTTTATCTTGTACTTCTACTCTCTCTAATCCTTTAACTGTTTCACTATGTCCCATTATTCCTACTACTAATAATGCTGATAAAATTAACTTTATTTCTTTTCCCTTCACAAATATCCCCTCATCTTTTCCTTTAATTATTATGTTAAGTTACTAAAACATTTACTTTATAACTTTTTCCACTGAATCAGCTATAGATTTAGCTGTTTGTCTTTGAACTGAAGGATTTGATATCCTCACTGCTTCTTCCTCATTAGTTAAAAATCCACACTCTATTAATACTGCTGGCATTGTTGTATTTTTAGTAACATAAAGATTTCTATCATGTGAATTTCTATTATTAAATCCACCATCTTTCGCTATATTTACTACTGATAGGTCTGATTTTTTCTTTCCTAGCTTAGCTTCCTCCGTTGGATTTATATCCTTTTTTATTTCTCCTCCCCAACCTGGTGCTAAAATATATTCATCCTTTAACAATGGCTTATATGAACTATAAAAACTCGTTACCCCTTTTGCCGTTGAACCTGCTGAATCATGGTGTATACTAACAAATCCATCTGCCTTTAAATTATTTGCAAATTGCGTTCTTTCTGACAAGCTTATATTGTTTTTATTTGATTCTGTTCTTGTTAATCTAACTTCGTATCCTCTACTTTCTAATTCTTCTTTTACCTTTAATGAGACTTGCATATTTAGTTCACCCTCAATATATTTTTTCCCTTTAATTGTTGAAGTTGAACCTAAATCTCCTGTTGCACTATGACCTGGATCTACTACTATAAGCTTTTTTGTTCTCCATATTCCATCTCCATTTACATAATAACTTCCTATATAAGTATTTTTAGCCATAGCTCCTGATGAGTAGAAATAATGCCAATTTCCATCTATAACTTGCCAATCTGTTAACATTACACCATTTTCTTTAAAATAATAAATTGATCCATCTATTTCTGCCCAACCAGTTTTCATAACTCCTGTTGTTCTATCTAAGAAGTACCAATCATATCCATCATGATACCAACCTTTTCTCATAACTCCGTTATTTTGCATGCTGTAATATTTCCCATTTAATAACTGCCATCCTGTTTTCATATTTCCTTTGTCAATATCAAGGAAGTAATCATCATAGCCATCATTTATTATTCCCTTTGCCATAACACCATTGGATTTCAAGAAGTACCAGCTTCCCTTTATACTTTGCCATCCTGTAAGCATTCTTCCTGAATCATCAAGATAATACCATTCATTATCTAAGTTTAACCAATCTTTTTTCTTCTCACCCTTACCATTCATGTAATACCATGTTCCATCAATTTTTTTCCATTGAAATTTATTAATATCACTGTATGCTTCACTTATCATAATATTGTACATTCCAACTATTGCTGTTCCATAAGTTTGGCTTGGTGCCCATCTTCCATTTAAATCTTCTACTGTAGGAGCTACTCCTGCAATAGATGGGAAATGTCTTGGATCATGAGTAACTGCTCTAGGATAACCTTCTGCTCCAGCATATAAAGCTAAGTGATCTAAATGTGCTTGTACACCTTGATCCCAACTTTCAAATCTTTGATGTGCCTCTGGATCTGTGTCACTTCCCCCTGATGTTTTTTTCAAACCACAAGGATTTTTATAAGTCGCATCAAGTACTCCTCCAAAATTTCCATAACCAGTTTCTTTAGCTGCTTGTGCAAAAGCTATAGCTGGATTAACATTTCCATGACTTTTATAATATTTCCAATATAAATCAGCTAATCCTATAAACTCTTCTGTTGCATTTCTTTTTCTTGCCCAAGTTTTAGCATCTTCTACGGTCACCAATGATTGTGACATTATATTATAATTTTGAGTTTTAAAACTTCTATAATTGCCTTCTAACTTTGTTTTTACTTCATCAGAATCATAAGTATTTAATTTTAATTTATTCTCATCTACTTTTTCTTCCTCTACTTTTTTCTCTTTTTTTTCTTCTACTTCTTCTTTAAAAGAAGTACCTTCTTTTTCTTCTATTAACTCTATACTTTGTTGATTTTCTTCTTTTATTTCTGTAGCAAAAACTGAAATGCCTGAACAGCTATTAATAACTACTGCTCCTACTATCAATAACACTAACATTTTTTTTCTCATTTTATATTTTCCCCCTAAGCCTTCGCCTTATTAAAATCTATAAAAAATATTTTTTTATATCAATTCACACTCTTCTTATTACTTTTCCACGTTAATAATTATCGTCTTCTCTATTCTTGACTTTAGTTAATTAAGCAAATAAAAAACTCTAAAATTTAAAGTTAACTTTTAATTAACTTAATTTTAGAGTCATTGTAAATATTTTTAAAAATATTCAATCATTTTTATGTCATTATTATTTAATTGTTCCTTATTACTTGGAGCTTCTACATAATCCCATTCTTTTATTGGAGTCATATAATTTTCTCCATAATTACATCGTAAATACTCATGTGGATTTTCAGGAACTAAACAGTTCATCCCCTTAAATTTATATGTTTCTAATCCTCTTTTTCTAGTAAAGTATCTCATTCCATCAAAACCTTCTGATATATCTTTATTTCCTTGAGATACTTTTTTTAATTTATTTTTTCTATAAGTAAACCCATATGTCCACATTTCCTTCTCATCTGTAAAGTAATAAAATATATCAAAACATAATCCCTTATAACTGTAAGTTTGTTCTACTATTTTTCCTTCTAACAAAAATTCTCTATGTTTTTTGATATTACTTTCTTCAAATATGTGTTCTATTTTTTTAACTTCATCTTCATTATAAAACATTCCAAAATCTAAATCTAAATCATGAGCTATAAAATCATTATCTCTTATAGCTCCAAGCAACGTTCCATAATCCAACCAAAATTCTATATTTCCCTTAGACAATATTTTATTTATTTCTTCCATAGCTTCTAAAGAATATTTTTGAAATATTATTCTTCTGTTATCTTCTATCCTATTTTGTCTTTTTCTCATAAGACTTCTAACAAAGGCGGTATCTTTGAATAAATCATTTAACATTATATTTCTTATAGAATTCTTAAATTTCCTTTTGATATTCATTTTAACACCCCCCACTAATTTTTATATTGAATAAATCCACTTATTCTTTTAGTAAATGCTTCTTTACTTTTTTTAGAATCCTCAAATTTGAAAGTTACAAAATAAAATAGTGTCTTTAATAGATGGAATACTTCTGCTTTTATAAACAATAGTAATAAATAAATATCTAAATTTGATTTTATAAACCCACCAAAACCTAAAGCATAACTACCTATTTTATTAATATCCATATTTGTTTTAGGATTATAGTGTGGATGATATATTCTAATATCTGGTCTATATATTGCCTTTTCTTTATTTTTTAATGTTTTATAAATAATATCACTATCTTCACAAGCACCAAAATATTGACCTGCACCTAGTTTTTCATTAAATTTTAATTCATCTGAATTCTTATGAAAGAACATAGTTATAGATGAACATTTTTTATAAAAGTTATTCTTATTCACATCAGATTTCTCTTTTGACCAACTTCTTAGTGAATCTCTTCCATCCCTTTCTACTATTCGTCCCATTAATAGCTTAACCTCTTCATCAAAGTTAAAAATTTCATTAACAATATGTAATGTATCTTCTAGATACTCACAATCATCATCAGGAAAAGCTATAATATCTCCAACGGCTACTTTAAGACCTATATTTCTACTTAGAGACAAACCTTTTTTCTCTGACTTAATATATTTTATAGATATTTTTTTAGAAAACTTTTCTACTATTGGTTTTAAATCTATTTCCTCATTTTGATCTACTATTATAACTTCAACCTTTTTTAAGTCATACTTAGATTTTTCAATTGATTTTAAGAAATACTCTACTTCTTTTTTCCTGCCATAGGTAGCAACTATTAGTGAAAATTTCTTTTTCATATAACCCCCTACCCTCTATTCGTAATTGTAGCTCTTTCCTATTAATTCATTATTATAATTAATTATAAAAGGAAGCAAAATCCAAAATTGAACTTGTCCAAAACTATCTGCATTAAACCAAGATATAAGTATACCTATAAAACTAACTATTAATGCAATGCCAATGACATCATTATATTTTCTTCTTAAAACTCTTATAGCCTTAATTAGGGTATATCCTAGGAATACAACCCAAAGCATTATTCCCATAAATCCTTGTTCTGCTAATATCCTTGGATATAACGAAAATGCAGGTGGCCATGAATCTTTTATTTTAGGATCAATCCAATATTGTACCTCATGTGATGTTAGTGCTTTTTCACTAAGATACTTTGGAGCATAAAAACCATATTGTCCTATTCCAACACCTACAATAGGATTACTTTTTCCTATTTTCATAGCTGATTCTTGTAATCCCAATCTAGCTACATTAGACATATTGTTAGGATCTGTTAAAGAACTTACTAAACTTTTTACACTTAATTTAGTCATACTATTAGAATCACCACCTATTTTAGGTAATAAAGTTACATTTAATATTAAAAACATAACTATAGAAATTCCAATAGCTCTTATTATGATTAACTTATTCATTAAATTGATCCTAGAAACTAACATAAATATACTAAATAAAGCTAATTGTATAAACATTATTCCATAGGCTGTTCTTGACTTTGAAAACACTAATAAGAGAATAATGTAACCTGTTAGTGCTGAATAAAATATTTTATTTTTTTTCTTTTTTTCTGTGAATATATAACTTGCGATCCATGGCAATATAAATGATACATACATTGCAAAATATGAAACTTCACCAGTTACTGTTCTTATTCCCTTTGTATAAACAGTCCCTCTATGATAACTCTGTATAAGATAGGAAACTTTTTCTATGAATTTTGAAAAATTTATAATTCCAGATAAATTTAATAGTTCTATAGTTCCATAAATAAGCACTGGAATTAAAGACAATAAAATATACTTTCTTAAATCAAATAATGTAATTGTCTTTAATTTTATAATAATATCTGTAGAGTAAAATATTAATAACATAAACCCTAAAACCATTAATTGAAGAATTAATTTTGATATACCCGATCTTTCTTTTAAAGTATTATTTAATATAGAAGAAATATTAAATATTAAACTGATTATAATCCAACCTATATAAACAAGTAGAAAATATATTTCTTTTGATTTTTTAAAATATATTTTTTTACTCTTAATGGTTATTGCAAATAGAATTATAATTATAAATATAAATGGATATACAGCACCCTTATAGCTCAATTCTCCAAGTATCCTACCTAAATAAGGTAAATTATCAAATGGAATTAATATTACTGAAGCAATTAGTAAATATGTTAGGATATTTACTAACTTATTATTACTTATTTTAAAATCATCTACTAATTTCATTGAAGTCCCCTCTATTGTTTATACATATTGTCATAATATCTTTGATACTCTCCTGATGTTACTCTTTCCATCCATTCCTTATTATCCAAATACCACTGTATTGTTTTCTTTATTCCAACTTCAAAGGTTGTTTCTGGATACCACCCTAATTCATCTTTTATTTTGCTAGGATCTATTCCATATCTTCTATCATGTCCTTTTCTATCTTCTACATATTTAATTAGTTCTTCTGTTATTTCTTCATCTATATTTTCATTTAAGTAGTTTATAACTGTTTTAACTATTTGAATATTAGTTCTTTCATTATGTCCACCAACATTATAAACTTCTCCAATTCTTCCATTATTAATTACCATATCTATAGCCTTTGCATGGTCTTCAACAAATAGCCAATCTCTTATATTCATTCCATCACCATAAACAGGTAAATCTTTATGGTTTAAACAATTATTTATTAAAAGTGGTATTAATTTTTCTGGGAATTGAAATGGTCCATAATTATTTGAACATCTTGTTATATTCATTGGCATTTTATATGTATCATGGTATGCTTTAACCATTAAATCTGAACTAGCCTTACTTGATGAATATGGACTATGAGGATCAAGTGGTGTTGTTTCCATAAAATATCCTGTTTCTCCTAAAGAACCATAAACCTCATCAGTAGATACATGAAGGAATTTTACTCCCTCTTTCCATTGTCCATCTATTTCCCAAGCTTCCTTAGCACAGTTCAATAAATTAACAGTTCCTAAAACATTAGTTTTAACAAAAACCTCTGGCTCTTTTATACTTCTGTCTACATGTGATTCAGCAGCAAAATGAGCAACATAATTTATATCATAGTCTTTAAATAACTTCGAAACAAGTTCCTTGTCACAAATATCACCTTGAATAAATATATGTCTTTCATCATTTTCTACAGATTTTAAGTTTTCTAAATTTCCTGCATAAGTTAATTTATCTAAATTTATTATTTTTATATCATCATACTTTTTTAACATATACAAAACAAAATTTGAGCCTATAAATCCTGCTCCTCCAGTAACTAAATAAGTTTTCATCTCTTACTCCTCCTAAATCTATCTCCTTTAATTAACCAAACACTCATAAATATTCCTATAACTTTTTAACTGACAACTAGTATTTTATTTCACAAAACTTTTTAAAGCCTCTCTCCAATGTCTCATTTCATCACCAACAGTATTTCTTAACATCATATTATCTAAAGATGAATATGCAGGTCTTTTTGCTGGAGTTTTATATTCTTCAGAAGTACATGGATTAACTTTGCAATTTAAGCCTCCCAGGTTCATTATTTCCTTTGCAAATTCATACCATGTACATTCCCCTTGTCCTGTACAATGATATATTCCATACTCCTCAGTTTCTATTAACTTAATTATGTGATAAGCTAAATCATTAGCATTGGTTGGATTACCCCTTTGGTCATTCACTACATTTATTGATTCTTTTTCTTTTCCAAGTCTCATCATTGTATAAACGAAATTTTTTCCCTTATATCCATAAAGCCAAGCCGTTCTTACTATAAAATACTTTGATGAAAATTCTCTTACATACTTCTCTCCTAAAAGCTTTGTTTTACCATAAACACTTGTTGGAGCTGTTAATTCATATTCTTTTAAGGGAGTATTTCCTTCTCCTGAAAATACATAATCTGTAGATACCTGAACAAATTTTGCTCCTACCTCCTCAGATACCATTGCTAGATTTCTAGGACCTAAAGCATTTATTTTAAAAGCTAAATCCTCATTACTTTCGCATCCATCAACATTAGTTGCAGCTGCACAATTTATTACTACATCAGGGTTATGATTTCCTATAATATTTCTAACGTCATCTAATTTTGTTATATCTAACTCATCAATATCTAATCCTATTAACTCTGAATTTTTTACTTTCTCCGAAATACTTCCTATTTCAGCACTTCCAGAATTAATTATATCTACAAGTTCATTACCAAGTTGCCCTTTAACCCCTGTAATTAATATTTTCATAGAAAATTCTCCTTTATCTTTATTACATTTTTAAAAAGGGCTATATCATAGAACTGATATGCCCAAATATATATCATGGATATTATTCATATAAGAAAGGTAAATCTAATTCTTTTAATCTTTTTTGATTTTTATCTTTTTCTGATAATAATAAATTTTCCACTCTATCTAATGGCCATTGTATATTTACATCTTCATCATTCCAAAATAAACCACTATCATATTCTGGATGATAAAAATCTGTGCATTTATAATTAAATACAGCTTCATCTGATAAAACTAAAAATCCATGAGCAAATCCTTCTGGAACATAAAATTGTCTTTTATTTTCTTCATTTAATATAACACCTTCCCATTGCCCATAGGTTGGAGATCCTTTTCTTAAATCTACTGCAACATCAAAAACCTCACCTTTAGTTACCCTTACAAGTTTTCCTTGAGTATACCTAGTTTGAAAATGTAACCCTCTTAAAACACCCTTAGATGATTTAGATTCATTATCTTGAACAAAAGTCATGGTAAGCCCAGCTTCCCTAAAATGCTCAGCATTATAACTTTCCATAAAATAACCTCTATGGTCCCCAAAAACCTTTGGTTCTATAATATATAAATCCTTTATCTTAGTTTCTATAAAATTAAAATTCCCCATACTACACCTCTTTTGCTACTTAACTATTGTTTTTGCTTCTACATCTACTTCTTCCACAATATCTACTAAGTATTTTCCATAGCCCGTTTTCATTAATGGCTTTGCAAGCTCTAAAACTTCATCTGCGCTTATCCACCCTTGTCTATATGCTATTTCTTCTAAACATGCTATATATGTTCCTTGAGTATTTTGAACAGCTTCTACGAAGTTTGATGCTTGTAACATTGATGAATGTGTTCCTGTATCAAGCCATGCCATACCTCTTCCAAATAAATCAACCCTTAAAGTCCCCTCTTCCATGTACACTCTATTTAAATCTGTTATTTCAAGTTCCCCTCTAGATGATGGTTTAAGACTCTTTGCCTTTTTTACCACTGAATTATCATAGAAATATAAACCTGGTACTGCATACTTTGATTTAGGCTTTGCTGGTTTTTCCTCTAGAGAAATTACTTTACCTTCGCTATCAAATTCAACTACACCAAAAGATGTAGGATCTTGTACATAATATCCAAATACCATAGCACCCTTTTCTAACTTAGCAGCTTCCTTTAAATGTGAACTAAAATTTTGACCATAAAATATATTGTCCCCTAATATCATAGCTACATTATCATCACCAATAAATTCTTCTCCTATGATAAAAGCTTCAGCTAACCCATTTGGTGCTAATTGTACTTCATAACTTATATTTAATCCAAGCTCTTTTCCTGTCCCAAATAATTCTTTAAAACCAGGTAAATCCCTTTCTGTTGAAATAATAAGTATGTCCTTTATCCCTGCTAACATCAATACTGACATTGGATAGTAAATCATTGGCTTATCATAAATAGCTGTCATTTGCTTTGACATTGCCTTTGTTACTGGATATAATCTTGTTCCTGATCCCCCTGCTAAAATAATTCCTTTCATAGCCACCATTCTCCCCTATGTATTATTTTCTTTAAGCTCCTCTTTGCCTAAATAACTACTAACAAAGCTTTTCTAAAAACTTAAGTAACATTTTTCTATAATTCTTATTCATAAACCTTTCCACTAAGAGAAGATTTATTTACAAAAGACTTTGATAATTTATCATATCTCTTCCCTAATTCATTGCCTATAAACCTTGCTCCAAAGTTTGGTAATATATTTACTAATACCCCTATATTCTTTTCTTTTAGAGCAGCTTTAAAAACATATTTAGCTAAAGCCACTCCACTTTCATTACTTTTATAATTTAAAAACTGAGAATTTTGTTTAAAAAACACTCCAGTATCAAAATATCTTTTATATAATTCCTTTAAAGTAAATACATGTGAGTGATATATTTCTGAATCACTACAATACTTTATTTTATATCCTGCATTTATTAATTTTTCTGCTAGATACATATCTTCATTTATTATTAACCTTTTTCCATCATAGCCATTTAATTTTTTATAAACACTAGCTTTTATAGCTGAAGATGCATCTGAATAGAAAAATGTTAATACTCCTAATCTATCTATATCAGCCTTTGAAACAATTCTACTTTCCTTTGGATAATTCTTTTCTCTAACATACTTCTCAATAGTATTGTTTTCCGGAAGCTGTCTGCTAAATGATGCTTCTGCTTCCCCATTAATTATTGGTAATACTAAATTTTTTAACCATTGATTATTTTTCATTTTTACATCTTGAGATATAAATACTATAATATCTCCATCACTAGCAAAAGCCATTTCTTCTCTAGTTTTACTATGAGAAAATTCTTCTTTTTTTATTTTTTTGTAATTAGCTTTTAAGTCCTTTAATATACCTTCTGTATTATCCTTACATTCTGTAAGCACATACCTTATTTCAACTTCATAATCCTTAATCTTTTCTTGTGATAAGAGTTTTTCATGCAACGGCTGTAAATAGCTCTTTGCATTATACAAAGGACATATTATAGATATTTTCATTTACATAGCCCCTTCTTTTTTTATAACTGATATTGCTGTTTGAAATATTATTTTAATATCTAACCAAAATGATCTATTATCTATATAGTACATATCCATTTGTACTCTTTCTTCATAAGTTGTGTCACTTCTTCCATTAGCTTGCCAGTATCCTGTTAAACCTGGTTTTACTGAAAAAAGTTTATCTGCATATTCTCCATATTTATCTATTTCCTTTTGTACTATTGGTCTTGGACCAACAATACTCATATCGCCTTTTATTATATTAATTAATTGTGGTAATTCATCTAGACTTGTCTTTCGTAAGAAATCCCCAGCTTTTGTGATTCTAGGGTCATTTTCTAATTTAAAATTCTTTTCGAATTCTGCTTTTTGTTCAGGTGTGAAATTTTCTAATACTTCTTGTGCATTTATAACCATAGACCTAAATTTATAAACACTAATTTCTTTTCTATCTTGTCCTATTCTTTTATGTCCAAAAAAAGCTGGTCCTTTAGAATCTAATTTCACCCAAATAGTTATTATTATATAGAATGGTGAAAAAACTATTAACCCTATGGTAGCACAGATTATATCAAATAACCTCTTCATAAATAGATATAAACTGCTTCCTCTCGCCTTTTGCAAATTCCTATTTTTTTCATTCTCTAATATTTGCATTTTCTTCCCCCTAAAATAAGTAGCTAAACACTAATTTTATTTTTCAATTAACTTAACACAAATTTTTCTATAACATGAGCAACCCCATCTTCTTCATTTGTCATAGTTACATAATTTGCTATTTCCTTTATTTCTGGAAAGGCATTACCCATTGCCACTCCAAGTCCTGCATATTCTATCATATGTCTATCATTACCAGCATCCCCCATAGCTATAACCTCTTTTTCACTTATTCCTAAATGTTCTGATAAAGCTTTAAGTCCCTCACCTTTGTTACCATCAACATTTAAGAACTCTAAGAAGTACGGTGCACTTCTCACAACAGTATATTTTTCATATAGGTCCTTTGGAAGCTTTTCTATAGCTCCTTCTAGAACTTCAGGTTCATCTATCATCATTATTTTTACGATTTCTTCATCAGCCCCCACTAAGTCGAAATCCTTTTCTTTTATCTTTATTCCATTTATAGTTGCCTCTAGCTCTGTGTATTTATTATTCTTTGGAGTTATAAGCCCTTCTGACTTTGAGAAAGCATGAATATTAACTCCAACTTCCTTACTTATATTATAAAGTAATTCTAAATCTTTTCCCGTTAATCCATTAGTTGCAACAATTTCTTTGTTCCCTACATTTTGAACTAAAGCTCCATTATAGCTTAATACGTAATCATCTTCACTTACTAAATCCAATTCTTCTAAATATTTAGCTAACCCCTCTATAGGTCTCCCAGATGCAAGAACTACCTTAACACCTTTTTCTCTTGCCTTGTCTAATGTTTCTTTTGTTCTATTAGATATGGTTTTATCCTCTTTTAATAGAGTTCCATCCATATCTAAAGCTATAAGCTTGTACATCTTATAATCTCCTCCTCAATCAAAGTGATATTTTCATTACTAATTTATTTACTGTTAAGTTTAATAATAAGCTTAACAGTAAAATTATAATACATTAAAGCAATATATTAAAATCAATAAAACCTAATTATAATGAATTTATAAATCGATAATAATTGAAGGAGTTTCTTTCAGTTTTTTGAAAATATTGCATTTGTATCTATAATTGATTATATTTATATTTCTAAATACTTTCAATAGGAGTTACGTATAATTTGATTTTTATTTAATTATATTTTATTCTTTGTTATTAGATTTCAAATAAAACATAGCTTTTTTAAATAAATCTTAATAATTTTTGTATTTTTTTGGAAAATATTGTAGTTCTATTCTACATTTTTTACTTTATAAAATAAAAGGTTATCTCACAGTTAAATTTTATTCTAACTAATGAGATAACCTTTCTATCTTAACTTTTTAACTATTACCAAAAGCAATGTACTTATTTAACTTTCTTTATTTCTGATAATTAACTAAATCTAACCTTTTTTTAACATCCTCTAATTCTACTAAATTATCTATTTCAAATATACTATCTTGTTCCAATTTTTCTATTTTTACATTTAAGTTTTTAATATTTTCTTTAACTATATTATCCCAATAAAGGTCTGTAAAATTACTATCTTTAATCTTTTCACTTAATTTATTGACTATAAAGTCTCCATCTTCTTCATTCCAATAAGATACTCCACAAAGTATATGACCATCCCCTGATGTTACATCTATATCCTTTATACCATTATCTTCACCATAAATTATTTTCCACTCATCCTTAAAACCTACTTTATATTCTGAAAAATAAGTTGAATATTTCATTTCATTTTTTAAGAAATTTTTATTTATATATACATCTGCATCTATTACATAACTATCTCTTAAATAATCTTTAACTAAATACATAGTATAAATATTATTGTATAAATTGTATTTATCATTATGAACTAACTTTACATTGTATTTATCGACTAAATAATCAAATTTCTCTTTTAAATACCCTGTTACTACTATTATTTCATTTATCCCTATTTCTAATAAGGCTTCAATTTGCCTTTCTAATAATGGTTTCCCATTAACCTCAATTAAAGATTTTGGTGTATGCTCCGTTAAGGGTCTTAATCTTGTCCCCATTCCAGCAGCTAGTAAAATTGCACGCATCTAAAACACTCCTTCTTATATCTAATGAGCAATTTCAACCTCTGTAATGTTATCCTCAGGTTGATATGCCACCATAAATGAACCAATCATTACTATAGCTCCACATAATAGCATTTTAAGTGAAAGCTCTCTTCCAAATAATATTTTGTCTAATACCATTGCCCAAACTACATAAGTTATATTAAGTCCCATAGCCTTTGTTGCTCCTAGCTTATGAATTGCCCCATAATAACATAAGTAAGATACTGTTCCCGCTAGAGCTGTTAAGATTATTAAAGTAATAGCTTCTTTTGTTGTAAAAGTTAATTTTACTAATCCATAACCCTTTATCATGGGAATAATAAATATTGAATATACTAAGGCTGAACTTATTTGCCTTAATTGTAAAGCTTCTGTTGGAGTTATTTCTTCATCCTTCATACCATAAGCACATATTACACATTCTGAGCCCCATCCAACTACAGTTAATAAAGCAAAGGCAACCCCTAGAAAATTCACACCCTCTCCTGAAACAGAAAAACTTGAGAGTCCTATACCAAATATGGCTAAAGCTAATCCAATCCAACCCCTTTTTCCTATTTTTTCTTTTAAAAATATAAATGCTAAAACTGCTCCTATTGCTGGATATAATGAAGATATTGTGGCAGCATGTCCAGCTCCAATATACTTAACAGCTAAATAATATCCTGTCATTCCAACAGGTCCACCTAAAACTCCACCTAACATAGCGTATCTAGCACTTTTAGTTTTTATAGCCTTTTTAAAAAATCTTCCTATTTCCCCTTTAAAGGTTAAATAAATCATAATCCAAAGACTTGAAAATAAATCATGTAAAAATACACTTACAAAAGGTGCTAAAAAAATAGCTTCCTTAGTTCCTATAAAAGGTACTAAACTTAATAAAACTCCACCTAATACTGTATCTAAGCCCCAAGTAATAGCTGAAAACATCCCTTGACCAAAACCGTTCACTTTAAACTTCATAAATTTCACCCCCCTTATTTATTTTTTACTTATTAAATTTTTAGTTATAAGCTAGAATCCTACATTCCTTTAGCTTTGTTAAATTTTTTATTGCTCTCTCATATCTCATTTTTCCGTAGTCCCCAAAATTATCTCCCTGTGCTTCCTTTACACATGTCCACAAACTCCATAGGAAATCCTGACATATTTTGTGGCATAATATTTTTATTTTATCCTTTTCTGTAACTTTGCTATTAAAATATGCTTTAAGAAACATTTCTTCTTCATCCTCTGTGAATTCACATTCAATAAAATGTGCTGCAATATCCCACATAGGATCATTAAGTCCTGAATATTCCCAGTCTATAAGATAAATTTTTCCCCATTTATCTTTTATAAAATTTTCAGGTACTGTATCAATATGACATGGTGCTAAAATAGCATCACAATCCTTCAATATATTTTCTATTTCTAATACATCCTTTTTTACTTCATTATAATTTTCATAATAATCTCCATTAGCCTTTTCTAACAGCTCTTCATAATGATAAATTTCTTTGAATACATTAAATTCATTTTTCATATTTATATTTGATTGATGCAACTCCTTAAGTAATTTTGCTATTTTTAATGCATTATCTTTACTTCTAGCCATTGCACTATTTATTGTTTCAGCACCTTCTATATATTTTGCTATTTTTATTCCACTTAACTCATCAAAAAAAACTATTTCAGCATCTATTCCTATTTCTGATGCTAGTACAGAATTCACCATTTCATTATGCCTATTTATCATACCTTCTGTTCCATTTCCAGGAATTCTAGAAATATAAGTATTATTATCTACCACTACCTTAAAGTTCTTATTAGTCATTCCTCCTATAGGTCTAATATCTTTTATATTTTTTATATCTACATCAATTGACTTACTTACTACCTCTTTAACATAATCTAACTTATAATCTATCTCTTTCTTCTTTATTCTAGGTAAAATCACTTTTTTGATTTTTTCATAATGTTTTTTATTATCTATTTCTCCCCAAACTAAATCCACAATCTTTTCATAACCAACCTTATACTCTCTAGATACATCAAGCATAGTGTATTCATAATTTATATATGGATTTACATTTTGTTGAAATTCCTCTAACATCATCTTATAAAGTTCAAAGGATAATTTACTTATCCCTATCATTTCTCCATCTATTTTATTAAATTGATGTATGTCCTTTGACATTTTAAATAAATAATTATTTCTTATTTCTACAAATGCCTCATCCCCTGAACCACTTTCATTAGTTATTAAAATACAATCTCTATGTGAACTTTCCACCACTGTCTTTATAGCATATTCTTCAAAAACTAAATCATTTTCTAATAATATAAAATCTCCATCAATTAATTTTTTAGCCTTTGCTAAAGATGCCATACTTCCAGTCCACTTATACTCTTCATTAAAAACTAAATTTATTTCTGGATGATTTTTTTCATACTCTTCGTAAAATTCCTTTTTATATCCAGCTACAATTATTATTTTTTCAATACCATTATTTTTTAATATTTCTATAGCTCTATCTAATACAGTATTTTCTTCTAAACTTAAAAAACTTACAGGTTTATCAAATTGAGTTTTTTTACCAGCAGCTAAAATTACAGCTATTTTAGGATTTTCATATTTATCATCACTATGAATATTAATACGAATTTCTCTAGCATTTTTTACACTATCCTTTAGCTCTTTAAAACTCTTTTCCGTTAATTTATAAAATTGTTTATTATTTATTTTTTCTATTTTTATATATTGTTCTTCTTCTAATTGTTTTATAGTTGCATTTACCTTACCTAATGAAACATTTAGATTGTTAGCTATCTCTCTTTGACTAAGATTATCTTTAGAATTTATTAACTTAAATAAATTTAATTTATAATCCATAACATTCTCCCTAAAACACCTTTTTAATTTTATTGTTCATTTTCTGAACAGTTATATTTTACCACTATTTAAATATATTTCTATGGAAAAATAATGAATTAATTATGAATTTATATTTTTTCTTCACCACAAATTCCATAATTTAACTTATAATAAATTAAAGACTTTATCAGAATTAAAATACTATCTAATAAAATGAGAAAGGAAGTTTTTTATTTTAATAACTCTCATTTCTTTCAAGTGACAAAGTATATTTTAATTGATATAATTAAATGTACTAAATTTGAGAAGTACGAAAATATTATTTTAAACACATATGGGGGTTTTCTTACATGCCAATTAGAATTGCTATTCTTGGTGGTCCAAGATGTGGAAAAACAACTTTAATACAGCAACTTTATGTTGATTTAAAAGTAAAAGGCCTTAATGTCGGTGCTGCAACTGAATATAGTACTGACTACCTAAAAGAAAAAGGAATGATTGAAACTATTGCCGAACAATATGGAATATATTTAGGTCAGCTTAAATTAGAACAAGATTTAGAATCATTTGATTATGCTTTAACTGATTATGCAACTTTTGTTCCTTATATATATGGAAGATTTATGTTAGGAGATAAAAAGAGAACTGTTAAAGAAATAGAAATTCTTAACGACCTTTATAGTCTTGCTTTACGTGATCTACCAAAATACGATCACATTTTCTTCGTACCAAGAGAATTTGGTTATGAAAAAGATGGTGTTAGATGGCAAGATGAAAAAATAGCATTAGCTATAGATGATGCTATTAAATTATTCTTAGATTCAGAACATGTTAAATACACTGTACTTACTGGAGAAACTAAGGAAAGATCTAAACAAATCATGTCTATTATTGGACTTAAAGAAAAAGAAGCTGTATGTTCAACTAAAGAAAAAAAATAGACAAGCTACTTTTTTCTTTTAGTTTGTAAAATTTTAAGAGATTATCTCGAATTAGAATTATATTTTATTTCGAGACTCTCTTTTTTTTGCCTTTAAGCAGCTAGATTAGCTTACCTAGTTCAAATAAAAATAACTATAATTATATAGAAATTTAAAAGATATCAAACTACCTTAATTTATCAAAAAATAAAATAAAAGAAACTATCCCACAATACTAAATTATAGTATTGCGAAATAGTTCCTTTAGATTAAAATTGTTTCGGGAGATGTTGTATCATAGTCCATGAAACATCTCTATTTCTGTATGTAGGCATTATCTCTCCTTGTTTTAATGCAACTGCTGTTTTACCAAAGGATTCTGATCTCCAAATTCCTGACACTGGACATTTTTCTCCTGTTACACTTTTCTTTCCTATCATTGGTCTTTCTTCTGCCTTTTTTTCACCTAACTTTTTAGGTAAGTATTGAATCATCTTCCAAGTTACTTCCTTATTTCTATAGCTTGGCATAGTTTCTCCAGCTATTACTGCAACAGCTGTCTTTCCATACTCTTCTGTTCTCCATATTCCTGATACTGGACAAATATTTCCTGTTAATATATTCTTTCCTATCATTCTTTCTTCCTCCTGTTTATCTATTTTTAAACGTTTACTATCACTATTAAAATTTTTTCCCCATACTAATATTCTACTATTTTAACTTTTTAGGTAAGTGTTGAATCATTCTCCAACTTACTTCTTTACTTCTATGTGATGGCATTATTTCTCCTTGCTTTCTTACCACTGCTGTTTTTCCATGTCCTTCTGATCTCCATATTCCTGATACTGGACATCTTTCACCTGTTAAACTTCTTCTTCCTATCATACTTTCTTCCTCCTGTTTCCTTTTTTTAATTTATCTTATAAGTTACTCTATTTAAACTACGTTTTTTACAATAATTAAATTTTAATTTTTAAAGCTAATTTTTATTAATTTATTATTTTTAGCTTTTGTTCCTTGCTACAATCTTAGTATATCATCAAATTAATTATTTGTGGGTTAATGTTGTGTAAAGAATATTATCTTTCATTTACACTTAATTCATTAATCTTATGATTTGTAAACTAATTCATATTTCAGTTAATATTTTATACATATTAGATACATTTAATAGTAAAATCCAATTTTTAAATATGTATTTTTCTTTAAATTAATTCCATTTTATTAAATATTATGTATAAAAATTATTTTTTTTATAAATTCGAAATTCTATGTATTTACATTCTCTTTTTCCCTAATATGAATAATATAATTTTCTAACTTGCAAATTTTCTATTTTTCTTCTTTTTTAATAATCAATAATTACTTATTTACCTTTTCTCTTTTTACTTTTAGTATTTTCCTTAATTATTAAATGTAAATTTAAAGTTGAAAATTCATCTAAATTAACTTTCTTCTATATTTGTTACTTCCTTTATAATCATAGATTTACTCTTTAACTTTATGATATAATGTTAAATTGAGAATATACAATTAAGTAAATTATTTAATTTAAATATAAATAAGTTCTAATTATTAATTTTAATCTTACCTTTATTACTATTCTTGTTTTAACTACTCTCCCATTGGGAATAATTATAGAATAAATTTAAGATTTCTTATAATTTAGAGCTTATAAACTTTAGGAGGATAAGATTTTGTCTAATTTAATTAATGAAATAAAGAAAAGAAGAACCTTTGCTATTATTTCTCACCCTGATGCTGGTAAAACTACATTAACTGAGAAATTCCTTTTATATGGAGGAGCTATTAGAATGGCTGGTTCTGTTAAGGCTAGAAAAGCTTCTACTCATGCAGTATCAGACTGGATGGAAATAGAAAAGCAAAGAGGTATTTCCGTTACTTCATCTGTTATGCAATTTAATTATGATGGTTATTGTATAAACATACTTGATACTCCAGGACACCAAGACTTCTCTGAAGATACATATAGAACTTTAATGGCTGCTGATTCAGCTGTTATGGTTGTTGATGGTGCTAAAGGGGTGGAAGATCAAACTAGAAAGTTATTCCAAGTTGCTTCTTTAAGAGAAATCCCTATATTTACTTTTGTAAACAAAATGGATAGAGAAGCTAGAGACCCATTTGAACTTTTAGATGATATTGAAGGTGAACTTTCTTTAAAAACTTACCCAATGAACTGGCCTATAGGTTCAGGTAAAGATTTTAAAGGTGTTTATGATAGAAACTCTTCAAAAGTTATTATATTTAGTGGTGGAAATCACGGACAAAGTGAAGTTGAAACAATTACTGGTGATGTTAATGATGATAAAATCAAGGAACTTTTAGGAGAACCACTTCATAATAAACTTATGGAAGATATTGAACTTCTTGATATTGCTGGAGATGAATTTGATTTAGATGCAGTTCAAAGAGGAGAACTTTCACCAGTATTCTTCGGTTCTGCTTTAACAAACTTTGGTGTTGAACCATTCTTAGCAGATTTCTTAAAGCTTACTACTTCACCACTTTCAAGAAACTCAAGTAAAGGTAAAATAGACCCTATGACTGAACCATTTTCAGCATTTGTATTTAAAATACAAGCTAATATGAATAAAGCTCATAGAGATAGACTTGCCTTTATGAGAATCTGTTCAGGTGAATTTAAAAAAGGTATGGAAGTTTATCATATGCAAGGTGGAAAAAAAATCAAACTTTCTCAGCCTCAACAATTCCTAGCTCAAGATAGAGAAGTTGTTGAAACAGCTTATGCTGGAGATATTATTGGTGTTTTCGATCCAGGCATATTCTCTATAGGTGATACTCTTTGTGCTGGAGGAGAAAAATTTAAATTCGAAGGAATTCCTTCATTTGCTCCAGAACACTTTGCTAGAATAAGACCTGCTGATACAATGAAGAGAAAACAATTCATAAAAGGAATAAGCCAAATAGCACAAGAAGGAGCTATTCAAGCTTTCAAAGAACTTCATATAGGTATGGAAGAAATCATTGTTGGAGTTGTTGGTGTTCTTCAATTTGAAGTATTAGAATACAGACTTAAAAATGAATATAATGTTGATATAAAAATGGACAGATTAGCTTACAGATATATCAGATGGATAGAAAATGATGATGTAGATCCTGAAACATTAAACTTAACATCAGATACTAAGAAAGTAAAAGACTTTAAAGATAGAAACTTACTTATTTTCCAAAATGACTGGGGAATAAGCTGGGCTCTTGAACATAACAAAGACCTAGTACTTTCAGGTGTAGGAAAATCAGATGACTAATATAAAATAGGGGGCTGAATCAAATCAGTCCCCTATTTTATATTACTTTTATCAGATAGCTAGAGGCTGTAATACTCCTACCTTCTATAGAAAACTCGACTCGCATTGCTCGCTGAGTAAGTTCCTATAACTAAATCAAGATTTAGATAGTCACTTAAGTAGGAGATAAACGGCCTCACGCTTCTAGATAACGACAACTAAGCATTCAGATGGAGTCAAAATTCCACCTGAATTAAATCTACGTTTATAAATATATTTCTTCATCTGCCGAGATAGCTATATAGGTACAAAATGCTGTGACCATTGAACTAGTACTAGAAGCTCTTTATTTTTGAACAATAGTTTCGTAAAAAAATTTCTATTGTTTGAACAAAGTGAGTTTGGAAATTTTAGAAACTATTGTAGAAAAAATATTAGAGCTTCTTTACGTAAGTGAGTGGTCACAAATGATGAACCTATATAGCTAGATAAAAGGCAGAGAGGATGTATCTGTACACTATAATTATGTATTTATTTACATTTATGTATATTTTATGTTTTAATTATTGTATAATGTTCTTATATTATATTTTAAGGAGACTTTTTATGAATTATGAAATGAAAAAACAAAGTTTTTTAGATGCTTTAAAAAAGTTAAACTTACTTCATACATTTAAGACATTAAAAGATACAGATAAAGAATTAATATTACAATCTGTTCAACCCTTAGAAAAAGATTCAGCTTGTGTAGTCACTGTTAGATTAGATGAAAGTTTTTTTAATACTATTCACTTTGTTCTTTGTGAGTTGAAAGGCAATGATGACAAATCCCATGAAGATTTAAAGGATATTATTTTAAATTTATTAAATGACCTTAATAAATACTCTTATTTCTTTAATTATTATTTAGATTCTCATAAGGATAAAGAAGCTATTGTAGCTAGAACTACTTATTTAACTACCAATGATAATTTTGTAGGTGATGAATTTGCTGGAATGCTTTTACCAGCTTTTAATACCTTACGTAGAGATTTTACTAAAATAATGAAGACTTTAAATTATAGTGAAGTTTCATAGTTTATTTTAATTATTAAGGCTATATCAAGTTAATTCTAAATTTAATTTGACATAGCCTTTTTATTTTCTTTCTATATTCTCTACTCTTCCACTAAGAATTTGAAAAAATAAACTTTTCTATAGCCTTTCCAACCCCTGAATTTTCATTAGTATCTGTAATATAATTAGCATTTTCTTTTATTAAATCAATAGCATTTCCCATTGCTATTCCAAGTCCTGCATACTTTATCATAGATAGGTCATTTTCACTATCTCCCATGCATATTACTTCCTCAGGTTTTATTTTTAATATTTCCGCTAATCTTTTTACTGCCTCTCCTTTAGATGTTCCCGCTGGCATTATTTCTACGTTATTTGGCCAAGAACTAACTACTTCTAAATCTTCAAAAGTTCTTAATTCTTCCTTTGCTTTAGATAATCTATCAATATATTCTTCTTCTATAAATATTGATTTTAATATTTTTCCATCATATTCATCATATATTTCATCTAAATTTACTTCTTCAAGGAATTTTATTCTTTTCTCTTCTGGTAATATTTCATTAGATACTTTATAAGCATAGTCTTCTGGAAATTTTACCCCTGATATAACAGTATCAAAAGTGTTGTAATATAATCTATTTAGTTTATGTTTTTCCCCTATTTCTTTTATTCTATAGTACTGTTCCTTGGTTAAAGTTGATTCATAAATCACTTCATCTGACTTAATATTTTTTATATAGCATCCATTTGATGAAATAACATATGTTTCTATTCCTAAAAGCTCTGAATGAACTAATGCTGACATATATAATCTTCCTGTTGTTATTGCCACAACTATACCCTTTTCCATAGCCTTTTTTATCATCTCTTTATTAAATTCAGAAATTTCATGCTTTGAATTAAGAAGTGTTCCATCCATATCTATACAAATCAATTTATATTTCATTTAAAATACCCCTTTCATATATTTCTTCAGCTTATTCATTAAAATTTATTTTCTAATGAAAATTTTTCCTTAATTAATCTTTTCTTTATTTTACTACATATTTCCTTAATATTAAACTTAATTACTCTTTCATATTATTACGACATAATAGTATTTTAATCCTTAAATTATACTATAATAATGATTTAAATTAATCACTCAAATGACTTTTTTTACATGTTATATATTTTTGATTATTTACACAATATATTTTTGTAAAGGAGGTTTTGATTATGAAAGATAAAAATACAACTACAAAGAAAAGTACAAATGACAATATCAATAGCTACAAAAATTTAAACAACCTACATGGAAGTACTGATAATAACTACGATATGGGAAATAACATAATAAACGAAGAAAATAAAAAAATCTATGGTAACAATTCAAATCTTTATTCTAAAGAATATGTTCCCAACAAAACTGATGTAAATAATAGCCCTATTGAAAATAGAGGATATTCTAATACTGGTAGAACTACAGGTTCTTATTCTACTGAATTCTCAAATTCTTCTAAAGACTATACACGTAGAACAGGTGATTTAGATAATACAAATAAATATGGAAAAAAAGAATCTTCTAATACTAATATAAGTATTGATTCTTCATCAGATTCTTTTAATAAATATGTGAAAGGGGAAAAATAATATGAGTGATGTAACTAAAAATAAAAACAAAAATAAAGGATATTCTAACACTGACAGAACTACTGATTCTTACTCTAATAATTTATCAAGCTCTTCTAAAGACTACAATACATATGGCAGAAATGATGTAGATAATATTAACAGAAGAACTTCTAATACTGGTGCTTATTCTACTGATTTCTCAAGTTCTTCTAAAGATTATACACAAGGTAGTAAAGATATAGGTAGAGCTGATAGAAGTGCTATTTCTTCTTCTACTGACTTTTCAAACTCTTTTAAAGACTATAATACTTATGGCAGAAATGATGTAGATACTATGACTAGAGGATATTCTGATACTGATATAACTTCTGGTTCTTACACTGACAACTTAACAAATACTAAAAATCATACATATAACAAAAGTGATATAGATAATACACTTAGAAATGAAAATAGAGGATTCACTAATGCTGATAGAGCTACTAGTACTTATGTTCATGATGTAAGTAGTTCTTCTAGCGATTATGTTCCTAGTAGAAATGATATAGATAATGCAACTAATTATGAAAATAGAAGATTCTCTAACACTGGAAGAACTACTAACTCTTACACTAATAACTTAACAAATTCTTCTAACAATGTTCCTATGGATAGTGTTTTAAGAGACTCTATAAACAATTCTACACAAAAACAAACTGATAAAAAAACTAACAAATGGGTTTATAGCTCAGATGATAATCTATACTAATTCTTTTATTGCTTTAAGGAGTGATTAAAATGAAAAATGACAGAAAAAAAGATAAAGACTGGGATGGATATGAACCTATGACAGGAACACCTATGACAGGCAACATGGATAGTAGCTTTAATTATTCTACTAATGGCACTACTAATATGACAAAAAAGTATGATGTTGATTATGCTCCAAATGCTATGAGAGCTGATGCTGATAGAAGAAAAGAAGGATATGATATAGAAACTGATGTAAAACAAAGTTTTACTAGTGATCCTATGTTAAAAAATAATATAGCAACACAAGAATTCGATTATACAAAGGAGGAAGTGCTACATGACTAGATCTAAAAGAATTTCTGGCGCTGATAGAGAAAGACGTAATAGAAGCTACAAAACAGAAAATAATAAAGAACGTAATGAAAATATCACTAGTAATGTTACTGCACCTTCAAATTTAGTAAGTCGAGAAAAATCACCAACTGGTATGGTTTCTGGCGCTGATAACGCAAGGCGTAACAGAAGTTATAAAACATATCCAAATCAAGATATACCTTCAGAAATAACAAATAATTTTGCTGTAGATCCTTTTGTAGGAAACACTATAGCAAGCTCAACAGCTTCATATACTCCATCTTCTTTATCTCACAATGGAGATATTTCTGACATAGTTGATAAAGAAAAAGCTCCTACTGGAAAAGTTCATGGTGCTGATAAAGAAAGACGTAATAGAAGTTATAAATAAAAAAGTTTAATATAAATTTTTCAACCTAAAAATATTTCAAAAAAGAGCTGTCTCTCAATACTACAATTTAGTGGTAGAGACAGTTCCTTTTATTTTCTAATAAAATTTATTAAATTTTCTAAATTTTTTAATAATTATAAAGTCCTGTATTATAAGTTAAACAAATATTTAAAGTTCTGTAGTATTCTCTTTTATTTATTTTTTAAATTACCTATTAATTCACTTAAATATTTATATTTATTTCAATTTTAAATTTATAATCCATAGGTCTATGATAAAAGCATAAGATATGTTCAATAAAGATTATTAAACATATAAATTAAAATTAATGAAATAACAATGACTTTAATTTTTATTATGCATATCTTAAATATTTAATATATATTTAGGAGGAATTAGTTATGAAGAGATTAACAAAATTTAAAGTAGCAGCTGTACAAGCAGCACCAGTGTATTTAGATTTAGAAGGAACTGTTAATAAAGTTTGTGACTTCATAGATGAAGCAGGTAAAAATGGAGCTAAACTTGTAGCATTCCCTGAAGGATTTATTCCTGGATATCCATTTTTCGCATTTGTTGGTGGACCTGAATATGCTAAACAATTTTATGTACAATTATATAAAAATGCTGTTAAAATTCCAAGCTTCTCAGTTCAAAGAATTAGTGAGGCTGCAAGAAGAAATAAAATATATGTTTGTGTTTCAATGAGTGAATTAGATGGTGGATCATTATACTTAACTCAATTATGGTTCAATTCTAAGGGTGACATAATTGGTAAACACAGAAAAATGAGAGTTACTAGCGGAGAAAGACTTGTTTGGGGTGATGGTGACGCTAGCATGATGGGAGTTCATGAAACTGAAATTGGTAATCTTGGTGGATTAATGTGTTGGGAACATCAAGTACCACTTGATTTATGTGCAATGAACTTCCAAAATGAACAAATTCACGTTGCTTCATGGCCAGGATTCTTCCCTGATGAATTATCAAGTAGATACTATGCAGTATCAACTCAAACTTATGTATTAATGTGTGCATCATTAATCACTGATGAAATGAGAAAGAAAATATGTCTAAATAAAGAAGCTCATAAAATATTTGACACATTTACTCCTGGTCATACTTGTATCTATGCTCCAGATGGTGAACCAATAAGTGAATTAGTTCCAGAAGGAAAAGAAGGTATAGCTTACGCTGAAGTTGATTTAGACAAAATCATAGAATACAAATATTATATTGATCCAGCTGGACATTATTCAAATCCATGCTTATCTATGAATTTCGATAGAAGACCTAAAAAAGTTCTTAAGGCAATAGGTGAAAAAGTAGATTCAGTTATACCTTACGAAGAAATAAATAAATTTCAAGAATAATTTATAGATTGACTTAAGTACAAAAAAAGAGATTGATAGAGATAAATTAGAAAATAGGAAAGCATAGGAGGAATTATTATGGAAAGAGAATATTCAAAAGTTAAAGTAGCAGCTGTGCAAGCAGCACCAGTTTATTTAGATTTAGAAAAAACAGTAGATAAAGTTGTTAATTTTATAGATGAAGCAGGTAAAAATGGAGCTAAACTTATAGCATTCCCTGAAGGATTTATTCCAGGATACCCATTCTTCGCATTTTTACAAGGTCCTGAATATGCAAAACAATTCTATGTACAATTATATAAAAATGCTGTTAAAATCCCAAGTTTTTCAGTACAAAGAATTAGTGAAGCTGCAAGAAGAAATAAAATATTCGTTTGTGCTTCAATGAGTGAATTAGATGGTGGATCATTATACTTAACTCAATTATGGTTCAATTCTGATGGAGATATAATCGGTAAACATAGAAAAATGAGAGTTACTAGTGCTGAAAGACTTGTATGGGGTGATGGTGACGGTAGCATGATGGAAGTTCATGAAACTGAAATTGGTAACCTTGGTGGATTAATGTGTTGGGAACATCAAGTACCACTTGATTTATGTGCAATGAATGGACAAAATGAGCAAATCCACGTTGCTTCATGGCCTGGTTTCTTTGCTGATGAATTATCAAGCAGATACTACGGTGTATCAACTCAAACTTATGTTGTTATGTGTGCTTCCTTAATAACTCAAGAAATGGGTGATATCATGTGCTTAAATGATGAAGCTAGAAAAGTATTTGATACTTTTGTTCCAGGACATACTTGTATTTATGCTCCAGATGGTGAACCAATGTGTGACCCAGTACCAGAAGGACAAGAAGGAATTGCCTATGCAGTAGTTGATTTAGATAAATTACCTGAATACAAATATTACATCGATCCTGCTGGACACTATGGAAATAAAAACTTAACTATGAATTTTGATATATCATCTAAGAAAATAGTTAAAATGATAGGTGAAAATGATAATAGAGTTATTCCTTATGAGGAACTTAATGAATTTGTAAAATAATAAACTGACAATTATAAATATCCTTGAAAGTTATAAATTGTAATAGCTCCTAAATTTCTGATTGGGTTATTATTTTTATGCTAACTATAAAAAGGGCTGTCTCAAAGTGGACAACCCTTTCTTTTGATTTATAAATTATAAAACTCTTCAAAACTTTTTACAGTATCTATATAGTCATTTACAGCCATTAATTCTCTAACTGAATGCATTGAAAGCACTGCTGTTCCCATATCTACTGTTCTAACAGGAAGATGTCCTGAAGCTATTGGTCCTATAGTAGATCCACCTCTTACATCTGATCTGTTTACAAAACTTTGAACATTAACTCCAGCCTTTTTACATACAGCCTCATAAACAGCTGAGCTTTCACTATCTGTTGAATAACTTTGTGAAGCTGCTATTTTTATTACTGGTCCTTTTCCTAATACAGGTCTTACTACTGGATCATGCTTTTCTCCATAGTTTGGATGTACTGCATGAGCTAAGTCCGCTGATATTAAGAATGAATTAGCAACTGCTCTAAAGTAATCTTCTCTGCTTTCTCCCATTGCTATTACTATTCTTTCTAATAACTCATGGAAAAATGGTGAACCAGCACCTTGTTTTGTTCTACTTCCAACTTCTTCATTATCATAGCAGAACATTACATTAACACCTTTTTTTACTTTAGCTGATGTTAAAGCCTTTAATCCTGCATAGACCATTGATAAATCGTCAAGTCTTCCCATTGATATAAGTTCTTCATTTAATCCTATTAATGAACCTTTTTCATATTCATATGGCATTAATTCAAAGCTTAATATATCTTTAACTTCTACATTTAATTCATCTGCAATTAATTTAAGTAATAAGTCCTCTGTTACTTCTTTACCATTAGTTAAAGTTAATAATGGCATAGTATCTTTTTGAGCATTAAAAGCATATCCACTATTTACTTCTCTATTCATGTGAATAGCTAAGTTTGGTATTATCATAATTGGTTTATTTATATTTATAACCTTATTAACTGGCTTTAAAGGATTTTCTGATATTAAGCTTACTCTACCAGCTATAGCTAGTGGTCTATCAAACCAAGTGCTTAAAATAGGTCCTCCATAAACTTCAGTATTTAATTTAACATAATTTTTTTCAGCAACTATTTGCGCTGATGGTTTAATTCTAAAACCAGGGGCATCTGTATGAGCTCCTATCATTTTAAAACCATTGTCTCCTACTAAACCTTCACCAACTTCAAAAGCAACAACAGCGCTTCCGTTCTTAACTACAAAGCACTTATCTCCTGTTTTTAAAGACCACTTATCCTCTGATTTTAATTCAGTAAATCCTTCACTAACTAACCATTTACTAATGCTCTTAACAGCATTGTAAGCAGTTGGTCCTTCATATAAAAAGTCAATTAACTCTTTAGCAATGTTTTTATTCATATTAATAAATCTCCTTAATTCTTAATTTAAAATGTAATTTCTAATACTGACACAGTTTTCATATAAGTACTAAAAGCTTAGTTAAGCAAATCTAAGGAAATAATTCTCCTCAACTTTTAACCATTAACTCTTATTATTATTATACACAAAAACACTAAAATTCACATGACTTCTTTGTATTACAGATAACTTTCATTAAAATTAAAATGAACCTTTAATTCTATGTGAGTTGGATTTTGATTTATCTAACATAACTCTTACTTACAAAAGCACTTTTTCCATTGTGATTGATCTTATACCAATTTCCCTCTTCACCTATTACTTCAACCTTAGAATCATTTTTTAATGTTCCTACTATTGAATAATTTGTCCCTGCGCCAGATCTTATATTTAATAAGCCATTTACTTTAACAGTTTTAATATTTTCTTGTCCTGTTGAAGGAGTGTTTATGGCTTCTTCTATTACTTTTAAATAATTCTTACTAACATAACCAGTTATGTTTCCATACTTTATTTTATACCATCCACTTTCTTCTCCTGAGATTTCTACCTTTTCTGAATTACTTAAAGTTCCTATTATTTTATGATTTGTTCCTGCTCCTGCTCTTATATTCAGTCGTGAACTTATATTAATAACTTGTCCAACCTTCTTAGAAGGAGTCTCTGGTTTGTTCTCTGGCTTTACCTCTGGAATACTTGGATTTGTTTCTGGAACACTTGGCTCTACTGGTTTATTATCAAATTTTTTAATATATTTTTTACTTACATAGCCATAA
Source organism: Clostridium massiliamazoniense (assembly GCF_001403635.1). GTDB lineage: Bacteria > Bacillota > Clostridia > Clostridiales > Clostridiaceae > Sarcina > Sarcina massiliamazoniense. The sequence goes on along the minus strand of NZ_LN879466.1, from coordinate 574,097 downwards.
GCAGTTTTACTATTTGATATATAATCTATTTTATAAAATTCATCTTCTTCACCATAAATATTTACCTTTTGACTATTTTTTAAAGAACCAATTACTGAATAATTTGTCCCTGGACCTTTTCTTATATTTAATGATGAACTTATATTTATAACCTCTCCACTTCCTATTACTGTTGGATTTTCAGGTTTCTCTTCTGGTGTTATAGACTCTGGCTTACTTTCTGGCTTTGTTTCACTATTACTTCCATTTTCAATAGGTGTACCTGAATACTTTTTAGTACTTTCTATTAATTTATATATTCGTTGTCCATAACTAGCATTATTATTGGCAGCCTCTTGTAATGATGAATATTTACTTCTATCATACCCTGGTATTGCCCACTTTCCTGCAAGTTCCTCTAAGGATGGTGCTATACCTCTTGTTACATAATTAAATCTTGGATCAACTAATGCTTTATTCAAAGGTGCTTTAGATGCATAGGCTTTTAAATGTTGAACCTGTGCCCTCAATCCTATTCTTGCTGATGGAAAACTTAATTTTGAACCATCTCCAGTTACTCCTAAGCCACAAAAATTATTATCACTTGCTGTAAGAACCCCACCAAATTTAAAGTATCCACTTTCATGTGCTGCTTGAGCCACAACTATATCTCCTCTTATCCCTTCTGCCGCTGCTTCTTCATAGGCTATAGTTAAAAATTCATCTAAAGAAACAGTTAATTTATATTTAGTACCATTCTTTTTTTCCATATCTAGAAGATAGCTTTTAAACTGTTCCTTTGAAACTTCATTAGAACCAACTATATTATGTTTAACAGAAAAACTAGCTTTACTTAAATTTTCTATAGCTTTCGCTTTAGCTATTTCTTCTTCTGTTTCTTTCCTATGTAAGTCTTTTTCTTCCTCTTTTTTCTCTTCATCTTTATTGTCTAAAGCAACATCTTCATCTTTTAAAATATCTTCTACTATATCCTTTTCTATGATTATATCTTCTTCTTTATCTTCATTTGTAACTTCCAAAGTTATATTTTTATTTTCAATTTCATCAGCTAATGAAGTTACTCCTATCATATTAGTAGTAGCAATAGTTGCTAGAGTTCCTGCTAAAATCTTAACATTTAATTCTTTTCCCATAAAATTAACCCCTTATATTTAATAAAAAACTTCAAGGAATACCAAATTTACTAGTTAAATTAGTAAAAATACTAATCTAATTAGCTATAAGGTCTTTTCCTTGAAGTCTAAATTTTAGTCTATTATTTAATTCCTAAGGACTAGTATTACTTTCTTACGAAATCTTTAGATACATATCCTACCTTTCCATTAATATCTATTTTATACCAGTTCCCAGTTTCACCTATTATTTCAACTTTATTTCCAGCATATAAATAACCTATTATTCCAGCTGATGTGCTAGCTGAACTTCTCACATTTAATCTTGTAGTTACATCATAAACAGTTCCTATAACCTTATTGGCATTATTACTTTGATTATTATTTTGGTTTATACTGCCTCCTGCTGTTACAGTTACATATTGCTTACTTACATAACCAACACTTCCATTAAAGTCTATCTTATACCAACTTCCTGACTCACCTGTTATCTTTACACTTTGATTTGGCTTTAAAGACCCAATTATAGAATGGTTAGTTCCAGCTCCTGATCTTACATTTAAGCTTGTACTTATACCTGTAACTTTTCCATCCTTTGATGTAGTTGGCTTGGAAGGGGTTTCTGGCTTTGGTTGCTCTGGTTTTACAGTATCAGAACTTGAAGCATTGACTTTTATATAATCCTTACTTACATACCCTACTCTTCCGTTGAAGTCTATTTTAAACCAATTTCCTGATTCTCCAGTTATTTTTACACTTTGTGATGGTCTTAATGAACCAATTACAGAATGGTTAGTCCCAGCTCCTGATCTTACATTTAATACTGAACTTATTCCTACAACTTGCCCAGTTTTAACTTCTACAGATGGTGTCTCTGGTTTCACTTCTGGTTTTGATTCTTCTGGTTTTGTAGTATTAGAGTTTGAAGCATTAACTTTTATATAATCTTTACTTACATATCCTACTCTTCCATTGAAGTCTATCTTATACCAACTTCCTGATTCTCCAGTTATTTTTACCGTTGCACCAGCTCTAAGAGAACCTATTGCTGAATAATTAGTTCCAGCACCTGATCTTACATTTAAACTTGTAGTTACATTTATAACTTGTCCTGTTTTCTCCTCTACAGATGGTGTCTCTGGTTTTGGTTCTTCTGGCTTCACTTCAGGTTTTGGTTCTTCTGGTTTTATCTCTGGCTTTGATGCTTCATTGTTTTGTTCATCAACCTTTATAAAGTCCTTACTTACATATCCTGCTCTTCCATTGAAGTCTATTTTAAACCAATTTCCTGACTCTCCAGTTATTTTCACTGTTTCATTAGCTCTAAGAGAACCTATTGCTGAATAACTTGTTCCAGCACCTGACCTTACATTTAAGCTTGTAGTTACATTTATAACTTTACCAGTTTTAATTACAGTTCCTGGTGTCTCTGGTTTTTCAACTGGTTTATTTTCTGGAATATCCACACCATTATTTACTTTTACATAGTCTTTGCTAATATATCCATATCCTTTTTCTTTCTCCATATAAGATACTTTATAGAATCCATTTTCTTCTCCATAAATTTGTACCTTACCATTTTTATATAATTTTGAAACAACTGTTGAGTAAGCATCTGGTTTTTGTCTTATATTTATGTAAGAATTTACATTAACTAAAGTTCCAGTACTTATAGGGCTCTTTCCATCAATAACTTTATTTTCTCCCGGCATTCCCTTAGCTACTTCTTCTTTAAACTTAGCCCATAGATTTGGATTATCTTCAATCATCATTCTTGAACAAGTTTTTCCTGAAGCATGCTTATGCATAACTATATTTTCAGCAGGAATATTATACTTTTGCATTAAATATCTAGTTAAAGCAACACCATTTTCAAAAGTTTTATTAAAATCATTACCTGCATTAACTGCTAATTCAATACCTATTCCATTGGAATTGTTTACTTCCGCTGAAGCACCACCATCTCCAACATGCCATCCTCTCCAAGTATCCTCTAAAGCTTGTATTATATTTCCTTGATCCACTATATAATGTGCTGATGCATTTGCATTAGGATGATTTGCAAAATAATCTCTATTTGCTTGAGCATCTGCTCCAGCTCTTCTATTATCTGTATCATGTATTACTATATATTTAGGAGTTATTTCAACCCCTTTTGAATAATTTATATCAATTAATTGTTTGCTTACCTTTATTCCATTTATAGTTGGTGTCGCTTTTGCTTCAAGCTCACTATAATTTTTAGGTACATCAATTTTATCTAATCCTAAAGCTGCGTCTCCCCCAGACATGTCTCCTCTATAGAATCCACTATAATCTTTATCTTCTACAGTTCTTTCTATAGATACTCCTTCTTTATTATTTTCACTTGCCATAGCTACACCATCATTAATACCTAATGACATAGTAGATGCTACTGCCGTCCCAATTATTAATGCTTTTATTGCCCTTCTTTTCATATTTAATTCAGTTATATCTCTTTAATTCTTCTAAAACGTAATGTCTAGAATTCATGATATAACCTTCCCCCCTTATATTTTCTTAACTTAAACATACATTTAAATAATTATTAATTGGCATTTGATAGTAATCACATACCTAAAAAATCATTCTATAATATTATATAATTAGACTATATAACCAATTAATAGATTCACAATTACATTATAACATTATTTTTTTCATCATTTACCCCTAACAGAGATTTTTTTACATTTTTTTAATTGTTTGTCTTTTATTTTTATATAAATCTATTTTTTTATAAACTCAAACTTAATTCAAATAAAATTTTAACTTTAACTAAATTTTAATGAAGGTTATCTAAAGGCCTATGCCTACACCTCTCCATTTTATAAAAAATTAGAGTATTACAGTCACTAGTCATGAGACAAATTAACTATCACATATATTTTGAATTTAATAAGTAAAATCTTCTTTGTTAATAATATTATTGTTGCTAAATTTCTATAAATGTTCTATTATATAATTTGAACTTATTTTAATTGAGAATACATAAAAAAGTAAAAGCTAAAACATAGCTGTTAACATAAAAAACTACAATTTTCAATTGAGAATACATAACTAAAAATAATTAAAATCAATAAGAAATTTAGGAGGAAAATTTACAATGCTTTCAAATTTATTAATAAATGTATTTATTGGTAAAAACAAAGATGTTAAGTCTGAAGAAGTAAGAAATAAATTTGGTTACTTAGCTGGATTTATAGGAATAATATCTAACTTTTGCTTATTCATAGTTAAATTCTTTGTTGGATTCGTAACAGGAAGTATAGCAATTACTGCTGATGCCTTTAATAACCTTACTGATGCACTATCATCAATAATAACCATTGCAGGCTTTAAACTTTCTAGTATGCCTGCAGACGAAGAACATCCCTTTGGTCATGGACGAATAGAATATATAGCTGCTCTAGTAGTTGCCTTTTTAATAATAATTGTAGGTGTTGAATTTATAAAATCATCTTTTATGAGAATTATAAATCCAACACCTGTAAAGTTTGAAATTATACCTTTTATCTTAGTTATTCTAACTATATTCGCTAAATTATGGTTAGCTCGTTTTAATAAAGTTATAGGTAATAAAATAGATTCAGATGCATTAAAAGCTACTTCACTTGATGCTCTTGGAGATGTATTCACTTCAACTTGTGTTGCAATTTCATTATTATTATCTAAATTCACTGCCATTCCAATAGATGGTTATGTAGGTATTGGAGTTTCTTTATTTATCCTTTACTCCGGACTTATGCTAATAAAGGAAACTATAAATCCTCTTTTAGGTGAATCCGCTGATCCAGAATTAGTTGATAATATAAAAAAAGAGCTTTTAAAATATGAACATGTAACTGGTGTTCATGACTTAATAGTTCATAACTACGGAGTTGGAAAATTCATGGCATCAATCCACGCTGAAATGCCTGCTGAACTTGGAGTAGTCCTTATTCATGATATTATCGATAAAGCAGAAAGAGAAATATCTGAAAAGTTAAATATATATTTAGTAATACACATGGATCCAATTTCACCTTTAACAGATGAAGTTGCAAAGGCTAAAAAAGAAGTAGAAAAAATTATTCAATATAATCCATTAATTAAGTCAATGCATGACTTCAGAACTGTATGTGGTAACGATAAAAAAACTATTCTTTTTGACTTAGTTGTAAATCCATTAACATTAAAAAAAATCACAACAAAAGAACAATTAATTACAGATGTAAAAAATGCTATTGAAGCAGAACATCCAGATTACAATTGTATAATAGAAGTAGATAATGATTTTAGTGAATAATACTAATTAAATTTTATTATAAGTATTATTTAATTGATAATATTTATAATAAACAATTCAATAAATTTATTTTATAAAATTTAAAAAATATTAAATTTTTCATAATTGATAAAAGAAATAATATCTAAATATAAAGTAAAAAAAGAATTATTAGAAAATTTCTAATGATTCTTTTTATTATGAATTTTAATTATCTCTAAAAAAATTTAAATATTAAAAATACAATATAAATTTTGATATTTTATAACTATAATTCTAATTTTACTAATACTTTTTTAGTTTTTTATTAATTTTATCTTTTTTTACTTTTAAAAAAAATAATAATAATTATTATTATTTTAAAAAAATATATTAAATTCTTAAATCAATATATTATTAAAGTATTTATCACAAAATAATTGTAAAAAATTAAAGTAATTGAAGTAATTTTTTTGTGAATATATAATAAATAAAAAGAATAAATTAATAAAGTAAGGAATGATAAAATATGAATTTTTCTAAAGAAATAGATTTTGCTAAAAAAAATTACATATTAGTTGCTTCTATAATTTTAGCTATATTAAGTTCTATTTTTATACGACCTAAAATAAGTTACATAAATTTTAGAGTATTAATTATATTATTTTGTTTAATGCTTATTTTTAGTGGATTTAATCGAATAAAATTTTTAGATTACATATCTATATCTATTATTAGTAAATGTAAAACTACGAGAATTTTGGAGTTTGGATTAGTATTCATTACTTTTTTTATGGCTATGATAGTAACTAATGATGTAGCAGTTATTATTATGGTTCCTATAGCAATTTTAATTAGTAAAAAAGTAAAATTTAATATTTTAAATACAATTATTTTACAAGATATAGGAGCAAATTTAGGAAGCTTTTTTACCCCTATGGGAAACCCAAGAAACCTTTATCTCTATTCTCATTATCAATTAAGTTTTCTTAATTTTATAAAAGTAACAACACCATATTTAATATTATCAGTTATATTTATAACAGCTCTTATATTAATACAAAAAAGTGAAACTATAAAAGTTGAACTAGAGCATGTAAAAGTTAAAAATAAAAAAGAAGGATTTATATTAGCAATTATTTTTATCTGTGATTTATTATGTGTATTAAATATTGTAAATGATATATCAGCATTAATAATAACAATTATAGTAGTATTAATAATAGATATAAAAGCATTTAAAGGTGTAAATTACAAATTATTATTAACATTTATTGGGTTCTTCATATTCGTAGGAAATATTCAAAGCATATCAGAATTTAAAATATTTATGGAACACATTTTAGGTGGAAGATATAGCACATTTTTCTTAACAATGATTTCAGAACAAATTATAAGTGGAGTACCAACTGTTATGATGTTTTCACATTTCACAAATCATTATAAAGAACTTATTTTAGCTATAAACATAGGTAGTATGGGAACTTTAATTTCAACTATGGCAAACTTAATTTCATTTAAAGAATATACAAAAGTATTCAATAATAGTAAAAAGTATTTTAAAACTTTCACTATATATAATCTTATAGGTATATCTCTTTTTACATGTTTGTATTTACTTAGTACACTATTTTAAACTTAATTTAACACGACATAAATATAGACTTTTTATTTTTAAGTTACAATAAAATAAAAAGTCACAAAAGAAAATACATAATATAAGGTTCATTTCACCCTTCAACAACAACTCATATTACTATAAATGAAAATGATGAACCTATATAACTAAGTAAAAAATAGAGAGGATATATCCATAAATTCGGATGTATCCTCTTACATAATTAAGTTGTAAAATTGATAAAGTTCTACTCAGTTAACTCTTGTTTATTCTTCTATGTTAAACCAATTTCCTGAATTCTTAATAACTGTCCATAATTTTTCTGGAATCTTTAATTCTTTAACCTCTGAAGGATTTAAAGCCTTTTTAATTTCTGAAGTTTTATTTTCTTCTACTTTTTCTACCCAATCTGGATTCATAATAAGTGTATGTCCAATAGCTGCCAAAGTTAATCCTTTTTCAAGGGCTTTAGAAACATCTTCTGGAGTTACTAAAGAACCTGCTGCAATTAGAGGAACTCTATTATTTACCTTTTTAACAGTTAATTCAAGATATGTTTGATTATCTTTGCTTTCAACTGGCTTAGATTCTAAAGCTTTATCTAATGATATGTGTAAGTAATCTATATCTTTTTTAATTAATTCATCAATATATTCATAAGAATCATCTATTCTTAATCCACCTTCTTGTGATTCCTCAAGAGATATTCTATAACCTAATATAAATGGTTTTTTAGAATATTTTTTTATTATACTTTTTACTTCATCTACAAGAGCTAATCCAAAACGCATACGATTTTCTAATGAGCCACCCCATTTATCTTCACGCTTATTATAATATGGAGATAAAAAGTTTTGTATTAAAAATCCGTGAGCACCATGAATTTCAACACCATCAAACCCTGCTTCTATAGCTCGTCTAGTTGTTTCACCAAAAGCATGAATAACTTCTTTAATTTCTTCTTCTGATAACTCTTTTGGCACTAGTGATTCAGTAAATGCAGTTTTAGGTGTTTTAATAGCACTTGCACTAACTACTTCTCCATTTTTTATTAATTGTGGTAATGCTTTATTTCCAGCGTGAAAAATTTGAAGAACAGCTGGAGCTCCACCACTTTTAGCTGCATCAGCTAATTTACGTAAACTATCAGTGAACTTATCACTATATCCTGCAAATTCATTTGTAAAACCTATACCATTTTCTAAAACCTGTGTACATCCGGTAATTACCATACCAACTCCATTTACACGTTTTTTGTAGTATGTGACCTCTTCATCAGAAATTGTATAATCATCGTTACTTGACCATGTTGTCATAGGAGCCATTACAACTCTATTTTTAATTTTCACTCCATTTTTAAATGTAAATTGCTCTAATAATTCTTTATGTTCCATATCTATCTTTACCTCTTTTCATTTGTTTGAATATTTTATATTTCTTCAAAGTTCTTTGTTTTATTCTGTTTTTAAATGTAAATTCTTCTAATAATCCTTTATCCGCTGACTATTATCTGTGCTAATCTAAACTTCTGTAAGTTGAAATGATTAGATACAACTCCTTAAATAACACCTATTAAAATTCAACTAAAGTTAAAATTTCATTTGAATTAATTCTTAATTTGTACTAAAAAATAATAATAAACGATTGTTCGTTCACTACTTTTCTTAATAAAAAGGAGTCAAAATAACTCCTTTATTTTTACCTCCTACTATTGTTTTTTTATTGCGTCCCAGCTTAATTTCACTATTTGGTCAATAGTTTCTTCATTTAAGTCTACCTTACCATTGAAGTAATCTTTAACAAATTGCATTGCTGGATAAAAGGTATATATAATAAGCAAATTATTATCAATATCTTTAATAGCACCTTGCTTTTTACCACTGCTATATAGTTTGTTAAGTGGTATAACTATCTCATTAGTGTCTTCTTTTGATATACTTTGTATAATCGGTGAATTTTGAAATTGCTCCATAAATAAGAAGTAATCTTTATTATTACTAATAAAGTTGATGAATTTTTTTAAAACTGTTTCATAAACAACTTCAAAAGAATCTGATTCATCTATATTCTTATACATTTCAAAGTTCATTTTATTTTTTACACGTAAATAAAGCTTTAATAACAAATCTTCTTTATTCTCAAAATATACATAAATTGTTGAAGATGAGATATTAGCTCGTTTAGCTATTTTAGACATTGATGTTCCAGAAAGTCCACTTTCATTAATAAGTTCTAAAGTAGCATTAAAAATATTTATTAATTTATTATCATCTTTGCATTTCATAATTCTATAGTAAATGATCATTCGATTATTGTCAATAGATAATAATATAACAAATTATAATTATGTAATATTACCGTCTTAAATCTTATCAATTATTGTAATAAAAAATAAAAACTTATTTTTATATAGGTCAGTAAGCACAAATAACAAATCTATATAAATGTAGACTTAATTTAGGTGGAGTTTTGACTCCATCTGAATGCTTAGTGGTCGTTATCTAGGAACGTTAGGCTATTTATCTCCTACTTATAGAAAATAGGAGTATTATATAGTCTCTAGCTATCAGATAACAATACAAATAAGGGTATATATCCTTCTTAATTTAGATATACACCCTTATTTAATCTTTCTCTTATAATAAATTAGTTTGGAATTCCATCAATTGGACAATCCTTAACTCCTGGCATTTTTCTTGTAATTTTTTCAACATCTTCTTGAGTTTTCCTTGGATTATTAACCCAATTTCTATAAAATTCAAATTGACATTCAGGTTCACCATATCTTCCTTCTTTTGAATTAATTGTTCCTGTATATCCTCTATGCAATAATTTATAAAGATGATTTTGTGATTGCCAATTTGCTCTTGCATCTCTTATTTGACTAACTGATAATTGTGCATATTGATAACTATTTTCTTCTGCTCCACACATGCCTAATACATGTCCATCAAAACCAACTATAGATGAATGTCCAAAATACGAATAAACTCCATCATTTCCAGTTGCATTTGCTACCGCTGCATAAACATTATTTGCCCATGCCATAGCTGGAACTATTTTAACTTCTTGATCTGCTGCTGGATACATGTATCCTTGACATCTTATTACAAGCTCAGCACCACGCATTGCACAGTCTCTCCATATTTCTGGGTAATTTCCATCATCACATATAATTAAACTTATCTTTAATCCTTTAGGTCCTTCTGATACATAAGTTCTATCTCCTGGGTACCAACCTTCAATAGGTGTCCATGGCATCATTTTTCTGTATTTTTGAACAATTTCTCCTTTATTATTAATTAATATTAAAGTATTATAAGGAACTTTCTTTGGATGCTCTTCATGAACTTCACCAGTTATTGAAAAAACTCCCCATACATTATTATCAATACATGCTTGTGAAAATATCTTTGTTTCTTCCCCTGGTATTGTAGTTGAAAGATTCATCATTTCATTAAAATCATATAGTATGCCTTCTGTACTATACTCTGGAAAAATAACAAGATCTAAACCTGGTAAACCAGTTTTTAATCCCTTAATGTAGTTAGAAATATTCTTACAATTTTCTATTATACCTTCTTTGCTATGTAATCTTGGCATTTTATAATTTACAACTGCTACTCCTACATTATCTTTACTTGATGAAATATCTCCATGATTCATAATAAATTCCTCCCTATAATTGTTTTTTTAGAAATTATAACTTTTCTTAAGTTCATCTTATACCTAAGATATCCAAATAATCAAAAGTAAAAATTTATAACAAATCTAAATACATATAAGTTTTTATCATTATTTAAACTCTATTTCTTAAATTCACTTGTTAATATTTTATTAATTTTAAACTTTTATTGTTTCTTTTATTTTTTATTATGTATATTTATTCCCTGAACATCTTATTTTATAAAACCTGCCTTAATCTATACTAACCACACCTCTTCAAAGATAAAATTTTATATTTCTAATAATAAAATTTTAATTTTTATTCATTATTTATACACATTTTACATCGCCATTTATTTATTTTATTTTTTACTGGCGTTATTTTTGCTTGTTATTAAGTATAAAAATTATTTAAAATGCCATACTATTAATGCAACCGTAACTATCCTAAACGCAATAACTAATGTATTATTAGACAAAACTCTAAATCACGGTATTTAGTAACCTCACATTAATTATAACTAAATGTGTCCTTTTTAATTCATCAGAAAAAGAGCCTTAAGGCTCTTTTTTACTATGTTTTTATTTAAAGTTTTTTAATGAAAAATCCAATATTTTAGCAGAATGTGTTAATGCACCTGATGAAATAAAATCTATACCTATTTCTCTTAATTCATTTAATCTTTCTATAGTTATATTCCCTGAACACTCTGTAAGAGCTTTATCTCCAATTAGCTTTACAGCCTCCCTTAGCATCTTATTATCCATATTATCTAACATTATTATATTAGCCTTTGCTTCTATAGCTTCTTTAACACCTTCTAAGCTTTCAACCTCAACTTCTATGTTCTTCATTCCATTTGTATATTCCCTTGCTAAATTTATAGCATTTTTTATACTTCCAGCTGCACCTATATGATTATCTTTTATTAAAATACCATCTGATAAATTATATCTATGGTTACATCCTCCACCAACTTTTACTGAATACTTTTCAAATATTCTCATATTAGGCGTTGTTTTTCTTGTATCCAATAATTTAGTTTTACTTCCCTCTAATTCTTTAACCATTAAACTCGTTAAAGTTGCTATTCCACTCATTCTTTGAATATAATTTAAAGCAGTTCTTTCCCCAACTAAAATATTTCTTGTATTTCCCTTTACTACAGCTATTACATCACCTTTTCTAATTTTGTCACCATCTTTATAATATTTTTCAACCTTAACTTCACCTAAAATATTAAAGACTTCTTCAAAAACTTCTATTCCAGCTAAAACCCCATTTTCTTTGCATATAAGATCAGCTTGTCCCTCTGATTTACTATCTATTACTGAATTAGTTGTAATATCCTCACTTGAAACATCCTCTTCTAAAGCTAATATTATATACTTTTTAATTTTTTCCTTACCTAATCCACCTATCATAAAATTCTCTGTTCTCCTTTTTAATTATTTCTTTAATTATTTTCCCTTCTTCATTACAACAAAACTCTTCTTCATTTTTTTCTGTATAATTTATATAAATACCCTTTTCATTAATTTCTTTATTAATACTTTTTGCGGCTTCCTTAGAAAAAACTAATCCTTCTAAAAGTGAATTACTAGCTAGTCTATTAGCTCCATGTATTCCTACACAACTACTTTCACCTACAGCATAAAGATTATTTAAAGATGTCTTTCCTTCTTTATTTATCTTTATTCCCCCCATAAAATAATGTTGTGCTGGGGCTACTGGAATACTATCTTTCCCTAAGTTATATCCATGTTCTAAGCACTTATTATATATGTTAGGAAATCTTTTTTTAGCAAATTCCTCTCCTCTATGAGCCAATGATAAATAGACGTGACTTCTATTTTCCTTTTTCATTTCTTCCAAAATTTTATTACTAACAACATCTCTAGGCAATAATTCATCAACAAATCTTTCTCCCTTATGATTTAGTAAATATGCTCCTTCCCCTCTTACTGCCTCAGATATTAAAAATTTTCTTTTCTCATTTTCACTATAAAAAGCTGTTGGATGTATTTGCACATAACTTAGGTCTTTAGTTTCTATATTATTTTTAATTGCTACAGCTATGCCATCACCTTTCATATGATTAAAATTAGTAGTATTTTTAAATATTCCACCTATGCCACCAGTTGCTAATACAACCTTTTTAGCAAATATCTTATTATAAATATCTTTGTATTTAACTACTATACCAACACAATTACTTCCCTCTCTTATAATATCAATCATTTCTGTATCTTCCTGCAAAGTAATGTTATCCCTAGAATTAGCTATATTAAGTAATTTCTCTATGATTTCTTTACCAGTTAAATCTTCATGGTGAACAATACGTTTCCTACTATGAGCTCCTTCTTTAGTATATTTAAATTGATTTCCCTCTCTATCAAACTCTACCCCTAAATCAACTAAATCTTCAATAACTTCTCTTGAATGTCTTATCATATACTCAACAGCATCTCTATCATTCTCATATCTTCCTGCTCTTAAAGTATCCTCAACATAAGCATCAAAATCAGAATTATCTCTAAGTACAGCTACTCCCCCCTGAGCCAAATAAGAATTACACTCTTTAATTTTTGACTTACTAATAACCATGACCTTAATATTCTTATGTAAATTAATTGACGTAAAAAGTCCTGAAATACCAGAACCAACAATCACTACATCATAAACTTTCATCCTCAATCCCCCAATACATTATTACTTGTTAAATTATAACATATATTTATTATATTCTTGCTTTAAAGAAATATTACTTAATAAAATTAAGAGTTATTTTAAAGTTGAAACTAACTTCCCTCTTAAAATAACCCTTATTAACTCTTATAAACTGAAACTTAATTAAAATAAAAATTTGACTCTAGCCGAATTTTATTACAAAACCTTTGCTAAAAATTCTTTTGTTCTTTCTTCCTTTGCTTCCTCAAATATCTCTTTCGGTGTTCCTTGTTCTAATATTTTACCTTGATCCATGAACAATATTCTATCTCCAACCTCTTTGGCAAAGCCCATTTCATGTGTTACTACAACCATAGTCATCCCTTCTTTTGCAAGATCCTTCATTACATTTAACACTTCTCCAACCATCTCTGGGTCCAAGGCTGATGTTGGTTCATCAAATAACATTACATCTGGTTCCATAGCCAACGCTCTAGCTATAGCTATTCTTTGTTTTTGTCCTCCTGACAATGAACTTGGATAAGCATAAGCCTTTTCTCTTAAACCAACCTTATCTAAAAGTTTATATGCTTTTTCCTCAGCCTCTTCCTTAGAAAGTCCTTTTACTTTTATAGGTGAAATAGTTATATTTTCTAATATAGTTTTATGAGGAAATAAATTAAATTGTTGAAACACCATTCCCATCTTTTCTCTTAATTTATTTATATCCTTCTTTTTATCTGTAATATCTTCACCTTCAAAATTTATTTTCCCCTTAGTTGGTACTTCTAAAAGATTTAAACATCTTAAAAAAGTGCTCTTTCCTGAACCACTTGGTCCTATTACCACTACAACTTCACCTTTTTTTATATGCTCATCTATTCCTTTTAAAACTTCGTTTTTATCAAAATATTTATGAAGATTAGTTACATGTATCACCAGCACCCATCCTCCTCTCAAAATAAGAAACTACCTTTGACAATGTAAATGTCAATATAAAATATATAGCTGCTGCTATTAAAAGTGGTTCAAATACTATATATAAATTTCCTCTTATAGTATCAGCCTTGTACATAATTTCATTGACACCTATAATTGAAGCTATGGATGATTCCTTAATTATTGCTATAAACTCATTACCTAAAGCAGGTAAAATATTCTTAACAGCCTGTGGCATTACAATAAGTCTCATAGCCATCCAATGTGACATTCCTAAACTTCTTGCAGCTTCCATTTGACCTTTATCAATAGAATTAATTCCTGCTCTTATTAATTCAGCAACATAAGCACCACTATTTAGAGAAAGGGTAATTATTCCTGCAGTAAGAGGAGCTAATTTGAATTGAAAAGCATAAGGAATAGCAAAATAAATTATATATAATTGAACCAATATTGGAGTTCCTCTAAACACCTCTATATAGATAGATGCAATAACCTTAAAAATCTTAAGTTTTGAAAGCTTAAGCAAAGCTAATATAATCCCTATAACAGTTCCAGCTAGCACCCCAATAGCTGCTATTATCAATGTATTTAGAGTTCCTTCAATAAAATAATTCCCGTATTCACCTAAAAAACTAAAATCCAAACTCATAAAATCACCCCAAATTCTAGTTAATTAATTCATTAGCCTCTACTATAAATTTATCAATTTTACCTTCATCAGCTAATTTTTTAATTACCTTATTTACTAAATCAACTAAATCTCCTGATCCTTTTGGCATAGCTATAGCAGAACCTTTTTCGGCTTCATCAACCTTAAATCCAGTATCAGTAATTACATGTAAATCATTATTCTTTTTAAGATTATATTCAGCTACAGGCAGTTCACAAACAACAGCATCAACATTACCAACTCTCATATCCATAATTAAATCTGAAACAGTATTTAATCCTTTAAACTTGACATCACTAATTTGCTCTTTAGCTAAACCTTCTTGAATAGTTCCTTTTTGAGCACCAACAGTTTTTCCTTTAAGAGAATCTTTATTTGTATATTTGTCTTTATCCTTATTTAAAATTATAATTCCGTGTTCAGCTGTATAATAAATATTAGAAAAGTCTACTGATTTTTGTCTTTCTTCTGTTGGATTCATACCTGCTATAACCATATCAACAGTACCAGTTTGAAGAGATGCAACAAGACTTTCAAATTTCATATCTGTAATTTCAAGTTTAACACCAAGTTCCTTTGCAATTTCTTTTGCAATTTCTATATCAAAACCAATAATAGTATCTTTTCCATCTATGTTTTTATGAAATTCATATGGTGGATAGTTTGCAGAAGTTCCTAAAGTTAAAACTCCTTTATCCTTAATTTCTTGAACTTTGCTCTTAGCTTTCTCTCCATCAGCACTAGCTCCCTTATTAGCTTCTCCACCACAAGAAACTAAAGTAAATAAAAATGTACTAGCTAAAACAGTACCTATAATCTTCTTAAATAATCCTTTTTTCATATTTAAATCCCCCTTTTTAAATTCCCAATTTACCTTTTAACTTTTTCACGTAATTGAACTTTAATACCCCAAAACCTCAATCACTCTATATGTATAATTATACGTTTATAATAATAAATTATGCAACAAAAACAGTTCTACTAATTCCTACACTTTTTGACATTCTTACTTATTATATAGATATTGGAATGTTTTTCATAGCTATTACCAACTTTATATTATGTCATCACATGTAAAATTGTAAATCCACCATATGAATTTTTATACATTTTATATTATAAACATTGCATAAAAATTAATTTCTATATACTTTTTATAAACTAACCCTAATTTCATATAGAATTTTGACACTCCTAAATTTTATAAAAAATTATCTAAATGCATTTCTCTGTTTATCCTTAAATAATAACTTACACTCAACTCAAACGCCTCTTCTTAAAGTTTTTAGTGTACTAGTGGCATTTTTAAATATAAAAAAACCACACTCCCATGCAATGATGAAGTGTGGTTTAAAGTAAGTAATATTTTTTATCCTTAATCATTTATTTCAATTCACAACAAAGGATAACTAATTTTTTCTTCCAATTACTCTATTATAAATTAAATTATAAGATATCACTATCTTCTCTTGACATCATAAGGTTCACCCGAAGCTTTTGGTGCTTGAGAAGATTTTGAAAATATTACAAGTGCTATTAATGTCGCCACATAAGGGAATATTTTTAATATTACTGGCGGCATTGAATTTAATGCTGGAACTAATCCTGATACATTAGCTATAGTTATAGCCAATCCAAAGAACATAGTAGCTCCTAATATCCCTAAAGGCTTCCATTGACCAAAAATTAATGCTGCTAATGCTAAGAAACCAAGTCCAGCAACTGAACCATTAAATTCTCCTGAATATGTCACTATTATTATAGCTCCTCCTAAAGAAGATAACGCTCCTGATATCATTACTCCTATATATCTCATTTTTGAAACACTTATTCCAGCGGCATCAGCTGCATGTGGATTTTCACCACAAGCTCTAAGTCTCATTCCAAACTTTGTTTTATAAAGTATAAATACACTTATTATAAGTATTCCTAAAACTAACCAAGTTGTTATATACGTATTACTAAAAAATAGTTTTCCTATTATAGGTATAGATGATAATATAGGAATATCTTCTCTTACAAAGCCCATTCTTATACTTATGTTTCCAGTCCCTGTGATGGCTCTTGCTATAAATACAGTTAATGATCCAGCTATCATATTTATAGCTGTCCCACTTATAACTTGATTTGCACTTAAGTTAATTGAAGCAAAAGCGTGAAGTAAAGAAAATATAGCTCCTACTACCACAGCTACTAAAAGTCCAATCCATAAATGCATGTTGCTTCCCTCTGGTACTTTATCTTGAAATTGTGTTATAGCATAGGCTCCAGCAAAAGAACCAACTATCATAAATCCATCAAGTCCTATATTTACAATTCCACTTCTTTCACAATATAAAGCTCCTAAAGCTACTATTAATAAAGGAATAGTATACGCTATGGCATAAGGAAAAATTTGTTCTAAAATTGCTAACATACTACACTTCCTCCTTCACTTTATTATTTTTAGAATCTTTTCTTTTTTGAATTACTTTATCTATTAATTTCTCAACAACTATACTTGTAGCTGCAAAATAAATTATTATTGCTATTATTGTTTCTGCTATTTCTGGAGGTATTGTAGTCATAGCACTCATAAATCCTGTTCCCACATAAAGAATACCAAAGAATAAAGATGCAAATAATACTCCAAAAGGATTGCTTGCTCCTAATAAAGCTATAGCTATACCATCAAAGCCCTGTGCTGGAAGTACACCTATTTCAATTATATTAGAGTTTCCTGCATAAACTGCAAGTCCACCTAATCCAGCAAGAGCTCCTGCTATCATCATAGAAATTACTATATTTCTATTTACTGATATGCCAGCGTACTCTGCTGCATATCTATTAAATCCAACAGCCTTTAACTCATAACCTAAAGTTGTTTTATTAAGAATAAATGAAATAACTATTACAGCAATTAAAGCTATAAAAATACCTAAATTTATAAAGGAACCATCAAAAGCTTCTGTAAGCCATTGAACTTTTAATGTTGAGGTTTCAGCTAAAGCTAAAGATTCAGTTTCTGTAGCTCCTTTAAAATAAGCTGGTACAGCATAAAATACTATCCAATAAGCTATCCAGTTCATCATTATACTAGATACAACTTCATGAACATTAAATTTAGCTTTTAAAACTCCCGGTACAATCCCCCATATAGCTCCAGCTAAAGCTGAACCAATAATCATTATAGGAATTAATATAACTTGAGGAAGATCAAAAGTTAATCCTATAGCTAAGGCAACAAATCCTCCCATAAGTACTTGTCCTGGTGCTCCTATATTAAATAATCCTGTTTTAAAAGCAAAAGCAACTGATAGTCCAGTTAATATTAATGGTGTAGCCATAGCTATAACATCACCAATTCTACTAATGCTCTTAGTTCCTCCTTGAATTAAATAAGTATATCCTTCTATTGGATTATTATCAGTAAAGTACATCAAAACTCCACCAGCAATTATTCCTAAAATTACTGCTAGTAATGATACTATTATTTTCTTATTAAATATTCTAGAAATAACTTTATTCATGTACTTTATCCCCCTTCTTAACCCCAGCCATCATAAGACCAATTTCATTCTCATCTGTATCTTTTCTATCTACAATCCCAATAAGCTCACCATTATTCACAACAGCAATCCTATCAGCAAGATTTAAAAGTTCATCAAGCTCTAAAGAAACAAGAAGTACAGCCTTATTATTATCTCTTTCTTCAACCAATCTCTTGTGAATATATTCTATAGAACCTACATCAAGACCTCTTGTAGGTTGAACTGCTATTAATAAATCTGGATTAAGCTCTATTTCTCTTCCTATAATAGCCTTTTGCTGATTTCCTCCAGACATAGACCTAGTAGTTGATTTAGCTCCTTCTCCAGATCTAACATCAAAAGCATTTATTATTTTTTCTGCATGTTCTCTTATAGCTTTTTTATTTAAAATACCTCTTTTAGAAAATGGTGCTTTATTATAACTCTCAAGAATCATGTTATCCTCTAAATTATAATCAAGAACAAGACCTCTTTTATGTCTATCTTCTGGAATATGACTTATCCCACTATTTATCCTCTTTCTTATAGAAAGTGTTGTTATATTTTCACCTTTAAAATCTATAGTTCCACTTTCAACCTTTCTCATTCCAGTTATAGCTTCAACTAATTCATTTTGACCATTACCCTCAACACCAGCTATTCCTAAAATTTCTCCTCTTTTTATATTTAAAGAGAAATTCTTAAGCCCTAAAACCTTTTTATTATTTTTTACTGATAAATTATCTATTTTAACTAAATCCTCACCTGGATTTGCTTCTTTCTTTTCAACTTTAAAATTTACTTCTCTCCCAACCATCATTTTTGCCATTTCAGCTTCTGTTGTGTCCTTTACATCAACTGTTCCAATATATTTACCTCTTCTAATTACAGTACATCTATCTGCTATAGCTTTTATTTCCTTAAGCTTATGAGTTATTATTATAATTGATTTTCCTTCTTTTACTAAATCTCTTATTATATTCATTAATTCATCAATTTCTTGTGGTGTTAAAACTGCAGTAGGCTCATCTAATATTAATACATCTGAATCTCTATAAAGAGTTTTTATAATTTCAACTCTTTGTTGCATTCCAACCGATATATCCTCTATTTTTGCATAGGGATCAACATTTAAATTATACTTTTCTGAAATTTTTTTAATTTTATTAGCAGCACTTTCTTTGTCTACAAAGATACCAAACTTCTTAGGTTCTCGTCCTAAAATTATATTTTCTGTAACAGTAAAATTATCAACTAATTTAAAATGTTGGTGTACCATTCCAATTCCTAAATCATTAGCCTTATTTGGATTAGTTATTTTTACTTCCTTACCCTTTACCTTTATTACACCCTTTTCTGGTTGATACATCCCAAAAAGAATACTCATCAAAGTTGATTTTCCAGCTCCATTTTCACCTAATAAAGCATGTACTTCACCTTTTTTTAACGTCAACGTAATATTATCATTAGCTACTATACCAGGGAATTCCTTACGGATATTAAGCATTTCTATTACATAGGACATAAATTCCACCCCTTAATCGTTATTTATATGATTAATTAAAAAAATAATATTCTTTTTACTTAAAATAGGCTGTATTAAACAGCCTATTTTTATATTAATTATTAACAAACTTAATTACTCTATTAAATCGTCAGTTTTCTTTGCTGATACTTTTATTTCATCTTTTTTCATTTTTTCTTTTACTTCATTAACTTTAGCAATAGTTTCTTCTGAAAGATTAGGATTCTTTTCTGGAATACCAACACCATCATTCTTAATGTCAAAAGTTAAAGTTTTTCCACCAGGGAATTCACCTTTTAATTCAGCATTTATCATATCGTAAGCTGATTTTCCAAGATATTTCATAGCTGAAGTAAGCACAACTGATTTATCTCCACTATAAACACCATCTGCATATTGATCAACATCAACACCTACAACCCAAGAAGTTTTTCCTTTAGACATTCTTGTTTTAGCTTCATTTATAACACCAACACCAACTTTACCAGCAGAAGCAAAAATAGCTTTTACGCCTCTGTCATACATAGTTGAAGCCATCTGTTGTCCTTTAGATACATCATCAAAGCTTTCTGCATATTGAACATTTTCCTTTTTAAGAGTAGTCTTAGTTCCTAAATTTTCATTAGCATATTTAACACCTTGTTGGAAGCCCCAATTAAACCTTTGTACTGGCGGTATTTTAAGTCCTCCAATGAATCCTAAATCACCTTCTTTAATTTCAAGAGCTGTAGCAACTCCTGCTAAGAACCCTGATTGTTCCTCTGCATAGAATATAGAAACTGTATTTTCTCCTACTTTACCTTCTGATTCTTGAGTTTCTTTAGGTTGTCCATCTATTAATACAAATTTAGCATCCTTATACCTCTCTTGAACTTTATAAGCAGCTGTTTCAAATTTATACCCTGGCATAACTATCATTTTATATCCACCGTCATAAAGATTTCCAATAGAAGTTAAATACTCTGGATCTGTAGCGGCTTTAGGCTTAAGATACTTAGGTTCTTCTATTTCAAGTTCTTTTCCTGCTTTCGCTATTCCTTCCCAAGTTCCTTGGTTAAAAGATTTGTCATCAATAGTACCAACATCTGTAGTCATACCAACTTTAAGTTTCGCTTTTCCAGCTTCTCCACTTGCTGCTTTATCTCCTCCTGAAGATCCACAACCAGCTAAAATAGTCGTTGACATTAGAACAGCTACAGCTGCTCCAATAAGTCTTTTTTTCATATAATTGTCCCCCTTAAAATTATAAAAATATATTTTATTAGTTTATCTTTTATTTATGTAGTTATAAATAAAAGAAATAAAATAAGCAAACTTAAATAACCTAACCTTTATTAATGATTTTAGCTAAATAATATATTCTATTTCGAACTTTTTTGTTGGTTTAGTGTATAATATTAGGTATTTTTTACATATAAATTATAACATATTTTTTAAAAAAATCTTATTTTTAAATTTATTTTTATAATTTTTTTCATATTTTTTTGATAAATAAATAATATTTTCACTATTTTTTAATTAAATATAAATAAAAAAATAATAATTAAATATTTTTACCTCACATTTATTTATAAAATAATTTTTATCATTTTTTTGTTTTTTTTACAATAAAAGTATTTACTTTTTAATTATATATGGACATAAATTCTTATGTCAACGATTTCTTTAAATTGCTTTTATTCAAGTGAAAGTATATAGTTATTAAAAAAGAAAAAGTGATTATCTCATAATAGAATTATCTTTTATATGTAAAGAAAGCATAGATATTTTTAAATAATGTTATGTAGTTTAAATACAAAAGGATAATCTCTAATGAGGAATTTTATTCCTCTTGAGATTATCCTTCATTCTTAATCTGATGACTAATGTTTGTATGCTTAATTATTTTTCTTTATTTTTATCCTTGGTTAATATATCAGCAATAGCTGCAATATTTCCTAAACTTGATAAACTTTCATTAGGTAATATTAACTTATTTGATGGACCCTTAGCCATTTCCTTAAGAGCCTCAATTTGTTTAAGTGCAATTACAGTTTCATTTGTTCCTGATTCTAAAATAGCTTTATTAACAAGTGCTATTGCCTCTGCCTCTGCTTTAGCTATAGTTTCTATAGCCTTTGCCTTACCTTCAGCTTCTAAAAGTTGAGACTCCTTTAATCCTTCCGCTCTTCTTATATTAGCTTCTTTTTCAGCTTCAGCAGTTAATATTTTAGCTCTTTTCTCCCCTTCAGCCTTAGCAATATCACTTTGTTTACTACCTTCTGCTTGAAGAACAATAGCCCTTTTATCTCTTTCAGCCTTCATTTGTTTTTCCATGGCTTCTTGTATTTCTTTTGGTGGAATAATATTTTTTATTTCTACTGTTAATATTTTAACCCCATAAGCATCAGTAACTTGATCCACTATTCTTAATAGTTCTAAATTTATTTTATCTCTCCCTGATAACACTTCATCTAAGGTCATATTACCAACAATATTTCTCATATTAGTTGTTGTAGAATAAGCTATACCTGATCTATAATTTTCTATATTATAAACAGCTTCCTGAGCATTCATTACTTTATAAAATATTACATTATCAATTTGAATATTAACATTATCCTTAGTTATAACAGTTTGAGGATCAATATCTAATATTTGTTGCTTTATAGATATTCTTTTTCTTATATGGTCCATAAAAGGAACTATAAAATGCCACCCTGGTTCTAAAGTCTTATGATATTGACCTAATCTTTCTAAAATATACACATACCCTGTATTAACAATTCTTATTGATGATAATAAAATTATTAATATTATTACTATAATTATTCCTATTAATATCATAAGTACACCTGTTAAAAAATATTATTTTATTTCGTAATATTTTTTAACAGTTCCACCTCACTTTCTATCATTTGTTTATATTCTTATAATTTCTCTAATCTAAATGGATTTACCTTGTCTATTACAAGTTTATTACCTTCTATACCTACTATTTTTACTCTTTCTCCTGCTTTTAAGGGCTTCCCTTTCCTTTTAAAAGTCCAATAAGTTCCTTTAAAGAAAAGTAAAACTTCTCCATTGACATCACTCTCTAAAACAAATTCCATCCCTAAAAACTTATCTTCTATATTCTTTACCTTGCCCTCTCCTTTCTGCAAATTCTTTTTAAGTTTTGGGTATAACATCAATGTTACTAAAAATATAACTATAAAAAAGCTTATAATTTGAAATAATATAGAAACCTTTAAAGTATCTAAAATTATTCCTATTAAAGCTCCTATAGAAACTCCTAAAAACATAAAATCAGAAATTATAAAATTAATAATAACCGTAAATCCAAATATGCAAAGCCATAAAATGATCAAAGGTTTTTTCACCTCTTTTTCCTAGAAGAAATCTATAGCCTATATATTAATTTATTGTTATAACATTGTAAAAAATATAATTTATACTAATTGATAAATTTAACTATATCTTACCTAAATTCTTTCATTATTACCTAGGATTTAAACATGAAAATAAGAATATTTCTATATTTTTATAATAAAATAATATTTATTTTAGGATTAAATTTCAGCATATAATAAAAACTCTGTATAGAAATGTTTTATAAACAAATCCATACAGAGTCTAATTTTTTAAATTCTATTATTCTTCTATTAAAGTAACTTCACTTAATTTATGAAGTGCTCTTGTACTCATTATATACTTAATTAAATCTTCACCATCTTTTTCATCTTCTTTAAAATCTACTATAATTACAGCATCAAATTCTAGCCCCTTAGCAAAATATGCAGGAATTATAAGATTTCCACCTTTATATATTATATCTTCACTATCAAACTTAACTAGATGAAGATCCTCTTTTAATAATTCCCAAGCCTTATTTAGTCTTTCTCCATTTCTAGTTATAATAGCTACACTATCCATTCCTTCAGCATTATATTCTTTAACTTTGTTAACAACCTCTTCTTTAAGTTGTTCTACAGAAGAAACTTCTTTTTCATATACAGCTTCACCTTGTCTAACTAATGGAACAATTTTTTCTTCCTTCAAGAATCTATTAGCATATTCCATTATCTCACTTGTACTTCTATAACTTTTATTTAAGTTATATATTTCTGTATTTACATCATCAAATATTTCTGCAAGTTTAAGCATAGGTGCTTCACTCTCAAATTTAATTAATCTTTGGTTTACATCACCAACTATAGTAAAGTATTTACTTCCTATAAGTTCTCTTATTACTTTAAATTGAAGTGGTGAATAATCTTGAGCCTCATCTATAACTACATGTCTATAATCATTTGAAGCTTTCTTTCCATCTAGTTTCAACATTAAGTAAAGAATTGGTGCTAAATCATTTATAGTTAATTGATTATCTCCATTGAACTTATTATATAATTCAACTGCTGATTCTGTACCTAACCATTGATCAAGTGCTGCTCTAGCATTCATTACTTCTCTTACTATTTCTCTAATTTTTATTCTTCTTTGAAAATCTATATTATTCTCATTAATTAATAATTCATCTTGTGTTAAGCTCTCTTTATACTCTTTTATTTTTTTATTTAAAAGCCAAACTTTTTCATCTCTTTTATCCTTTATTTTTGAAACTAAAACTCTATTGATTTTTTTAGCTCTTCTAAATAAAGGCATATAGCTATAATGCTTATTGAATAATTCATTTATTTCTTCTACAGAAACTATTTCCTCTCCAAAGAATGTTACAGGTTTAATTTTAAAATAATCACTTGATAGCTTCTCAATATAAGAATCTAAATCCTCTATAAATTTAAAACTATTCTTATATTTTTCTTTTTCTACCATACTTTCATCATTTGAAACTATTTTCTCTAAATATTCTTCATAAGGCATTACCTCAATAGGTTCACCAATTTCTTTCATAGCAAATCCAAGGAATGTTTCTTGTCTTACTCCAACTTCACCAAGACTAGGTAAAACTTGTGATATATAATCCATAAATATACTATTAGGACCTAATATAAGTACCTTATCTTCTAATTCTTCTCTATTATTATAAAGAAGATAAGCAACTCTATGAAGGACTATAGTAGTCTTTCCACTACCAGCAACTCCATTAACAACTATGTTCTTTGTTCTTGGTTGTCTTATAATCTCATCCTGCTCTGATTGAATAGTCATAATAACATCCTTAAGTTTATCAGAGCTATTATCACTTAAAACCATTTGAAGAATTTCATCCTTTACATCAACAGCAGAATCAAAAACTCCTTGTAGTTGTCCCTTTTTTACAATTAATTGTCTTCTTCCTGTTATATCTACATCAACTTCTCCTCCAGGAGCAACATAACTAGCTTTTCCTAAACTTCCATTATAGAATAAAAAAGCAACTGGTGCTCTCCAATCTACAACAACAGGTTCAAAACTACCTTCTGGCGTAACACCAAATCTACCTATATAAAGATTTTCTAAGTCATCAAGTTCTAAATCAGTAAAGCTTATTCTACCAAAGTAAGGAGTTTCTTTTAAAATAGTAAATTCTTTAAGCTTTCTATCAATAGCTTTAAAAGCTTCTTCCTTAACAAAGTTTTCGTGATCAAAATAATCTATAAGCTTATCTTCATCATCTCTATATTCTTCAACAGCCTTTTTTCTTTCTTCAAGTATATATTGAGTTATAAATTTTCTTTTATTTATATAACTAAGCATTTCTTCATTTATTATATTTAAGGTTTCATCTAACTTTTTTTCTTCAACTAGGAATTCAACTTCTTTTGACATTAGCACAAATCCTTTCTACACGTTATTTAATCACAGTATCTATCATTATAACATCTTTTCTTTAATTTAAACTTCTATTATAGCATAAAATATTAAAATTTAAAATCTTTAAAAAAAGAGACCTTTCGATCTCTTTTTACTTATCTTTATTTTCTGGAGCTTCTGGCTTCTTCTCTTCTTGAGGATATTCTTTTTTAAGCTCTTCATCTATTTCTTTTATTTTTTCCTCTTTTTCTATAACTTCTTTTTCAAGATTTAATTCTTCTTTTTGAAGTTCTAAAATCTTTGGTCTTTCAGCAGCTATTTGTTTTTCTACTTCTTGAAGAAGTTCTTCATTCTTATCCATTTCCTCTGGAGATTGAGTAAGAAGATCATATTCTTGTTCCATAGCCTTAGCTTCTTCATTGGTTGCAGCTATAAGTTCTTTTTCTTTTTCTTTTCTAGCTTCTTCCATTTCATATCTCTTAGCTTTAGCTGCTTTTTTAAGTTCTTCTTTTTCTTTCTTTAAAGCTTCCATTTTTTCTTTTTTCTCTGGATATTTTTCATATACAAGAGCCATGAATTCATCACCCATTATTGTCTCTTTTTCTAATAATACACCAGATATTTTATCTAAAAGCTCTTTATTATCTTCTAATATATCTATAGCCATTTGGTGAGAAGTTTTAATTATTTTTAACACCTCTTCATCAACTATTGTTGCTGTTTCATTTGAACAATTCATAACATTTCTACCATCTAAATATCTGTTACTTGCTGACTCTAAAGCCATCATATCAAATCTATCACTCATACCATATAAAGTAACCATATTTCTAGCAGATTGTGTAGCTCTTTCAATATCATTAGATGCTCCTGTTGTTATTCTTCCAAATTCAACTTCCTCTGCTGCTCTACCACCAAACATAACTGCTATTTGTTCTAGCATTTCTTCTTTTGTTAGAAGGTATTTTTCTTCTTCTGGTAATTGCATTGTATAACCTAAAGCTCCCATTGTTCTAGGAACTATTGTTATCTTGTGAACTGGATCTGTATTATTAAGAAGTGCTGCAACTAATGCATGCCCAACTTCATGGTAAGCAACAGTTCTTTTCTCTTTGCTAGTCATTATTCTATCTCTTTTTTCTTTACCAGCAATGATTATTTCAACAGCTTCTTCTAAATCTTCTTGAACAACAAGTTTTCTATTACGTTTAACAGCTCTTAACGCTGCTTCATTAACTATATTAGCAAGGTCTGCTCCTACAGCTCCTGGAGTAGCCTTTGCTATAGATTCAAGTGAAACTTCTTTAGACATTTTTACATCTTTAGCGTGTACCTTTAATATAGCTTCTCTACCAATTAAATCTGGTCTATCTACAATAACTCTTCTATCAAATCTACCTGGTCTTAAAAGTGCTTTATCAAGAACCTCTGGTCTATTTGTAGCAGCTAAAATAACTACACCTTTAGATGAATCGAAACCATCCATCTCTGTTAGTAACTGGTTAAGAGTTTGTTCTCTTTCATCATTTCCTTGAATAGAACCTTCTCTACTCTTACCTATAGCATCTATTTCATCTATAAATACTATACATGGAGCCTTTTCTTCTGCTTGCTTGAATAAGTCTCTTACTCTTGCTGCACCCATACCAACAAACATCTCAACAAAATCTGAACCTGCTAAAGAAAAGAATGGAACTTTTGCTTCACCAGCTACTGCTTTAGCTAATAATGTTTTTCCTGTTCCTGGAGGACCAACTAAAAGTGCTCCTTTAGGAAGCTTTGCTCCTATTGAAACATATCTTTCAGTATCGTGTAAGAAATCAACTATTTCTTTTAATGATTCTTTAGCTTCATCTTGCCCAGCTACATCATCAAAAGTTACACCAGTTTCTGCTTCAGCATAAACTTTAGCATTATTCTTACCAAAAGACATTACACCTCCACCCATTCTCTTATCTATTCTTCCGAACATGAATCTTCCAATTATCATTAAAAATGCAAATGGTAATATCCATGATAATAAGAACTCTGTCATTGGGAATGTTTGAGGAACCTTAGCCTCGAATTGTACTCCTGCCTTTTCTAAAGATGAAACTAATTCAGGATCGTTCATTCTTGTTACATACAATGTTTTTCCAGCATCTTTAGTACCTTTTTTAGGTGTTACCTGAATTTCATTACCTTCCACCACTACTGATTGCACTTCATTAGCAACCAGCATAGTCTTGAATTGACTATAAGGAATTGTCTGCGTAGTCATTTCTACTTTAGCATAATTAAAGGTCATTATTATGCCAAGAACAATAATAGCATAAATTAATGCATATACTATCTTTTTATTTCCCTTAAACATACTGTCTCTTCCTTTCTTATCCACTCTATATTCGTTAATTCTATAAAATCATAGAATTAAATCTTATTTTGAAATATCATTTTACCTAAATAATTTTAACATAATTATTGAGTGTTTCTATTTAAGAATCCAAACCTATTAAAAGGATATACTCTAAGCCATGTTTTAGCTATTATATCATTAAAAGGAATATATGGATCCTTCCAATACCTAGAATCATTACTATCTGCTCTATTATCACCTAACATGAAGTATTCACCTTCTGGTACATGGTATACTCCACCCTTATCCTCTGGATATTTTACATATGGTTCAGATAATTCCTTCCCATTTATGTATACATCCCCATTATCTTTTATATCAACAGTATCTCCAGGCATTCCTATTACTCTTTTTAAAAGATAATGTTTTTCACCAGGTTTTTCAAACACTAATATATCTCCACGTTTTATTTGACTTGGAGAATATATTCTTGTTACAAATATTTGATCCCCAGGTTCAACAGTAGGTTTCATTGATCCAGTTGGAACCTCCACTTTAAAAACTAAAAACTTACTTATTAGGAAGGCTATAATTACAGCACATAATACCGGTAAAATCCAATCTTTGAATATCTTCATCGATGTGCTCGACTTTCCAACCTTTCCATTCATAGCATCCACCCTCTCTATTCTATTATATTTTCCCCTTCTTTAATACTTTCAAACTTTTAAGCCACATATATTACATTCTTATCAAAAAACACAAAAATTATAATAAAAATTTAATATACTATACCACAATTTTTTTTCAATTCAATGTCAAATGCTACTAACCTTAAATTTAAATTAGGTAAAGTTTCCCTTTTAGGCTTATTAAGACTTTATAAAATATTCACTATTAAGTATACCATATTTTAATTATATTTTCTTTATATTATTTGTATAAAACATATATTATTATTTATCCTTCATAGTTTTTACCAATTCAGAAATTCACTTTTCATACTTTATATATAGAAACGATATCTCTACTTGTGAGTTATCTCTATTTGAATTGACGCTCAATTTATAGATAAATTTCTTTTCAATAAAATATTTATATGATTAATTAATAAAAGAGATGCATCTAAATTAAAGATACATCTCTTTTTAATTCCATATTTATGAAAACAACTTTAAAATTCTTCATTTTGTATTAGGTCATCGTAACTTTCTCTTTTACAAACAATTCTAGATACGCCATCTTTTATCATTACCATAGCTGGTCTTCCTATTCTATTATAATTATTAGCCATTGAATATCCATAAGCTCCTGTACTCATTATAGCTAATAAATCTCCTGATAAAAGCTTTGGTAAATTTACTGATCTAATAAGTATATCACCTGATTCACAACATTTTCCCGCTATAGTGACAACTTCATTTTCTTCTGATTCAACTCTATTAGCAACCATACATTCATATTTTGCTTCATATAATGCTGGTCTTATATTGTCAGCCATTCCTCCATTTACTGAAGCGTAAGTTCTAACCCCTGGAATTCTTTTTATAGCACCTACAGTATATAAAGTTGTCCCTGCATTACCAACAATACTTCTTCCTGGTTCTATACTAAGTGTAGGTTTTTTAAAGTTTAATTTTTTACAAACCTCATCAACTTTATTTAAAATTGTACTACAATATTCCTCAGTACTTTTTGGCTTATCTTCTTCTGTGTAGTAGATTCCAAATCCACCACCTAGATCTAATTCAGTAAGAAGAATCCCTTTTTCTCTATATATTTTATTCATAAGCCCTAGCATTATTTCAACTTCATCTTCAAATGGCTTTAATTCAAATATTTGCGATCCTATATGGCTATGAAGACCTATTAATTTTACATTGGTAAGGTCTGATATTTTATCTATTACTTTATTTATATTTTCTTCTTCTAAAGTAAATCCAAATTTAGAATCTATTTGACCAGTTTGAATATATTCATGAGTGTGTGCTTCTATTCCTGGTGTAATTCTTATGAAAATTTCTTGAATCCTATTATATTTTTTAGCTATTTCATTTAATAGGCCTAATTCATTGTAATTATCTACAATAAAAATTCCAGCACCTAATTTCACAGCTAACTCAATTTCATCTGCTGTTTTATTATTTCCATGAAAATATATTCTTTCCATAGGAACACCAGCTTTATATGCAGTATATAATTCTCCACCAGAAACAACATCTAGATATAAACCTTCCTCTGCAATGATTTTACAAATTGATAAAGCCATACATGCTTTTCCTGCATAAGTAACTTTGTTACCACTTTCATCACACT
Source organism: Clostridium massiliamazoniense (assembly GCF_001403635.1). GTDB lineage: Bacteria > Bacillota > Clostridia > Clostridiales > Clostridiaceae > Sarcina > Sarcina massiliamazoniense. The sequence goes on along the minus strand of NZ_LN879466.1, from coordinate 543,730 downwards.
TAAAGCCTTTATAATAATCCCTGCAATTTTTTCTTATTAAATTTTCATCCATAATATATAGAGGTGTTTCATAATCTTCTGCTAATTTTTTAGCCCCTATTCCTCCAATAGTTAATTCATTATCTTCTATTTTCATAGCCCCAAATAACTTCATTTTTATTCCTCCTAATTTCATAATTTTTTTAACAAAAACCCTATTTTATCTAATCGATTAGAACTTCAATACTACCTCTTTACTAAAGATAGACTATTGCTGTACTACGCTCTACAAATTTAATTAAAAATTCAATTGGCTTTTAGATTCCACTTGAATTAAATCTTATTTTACAAGCGCTTGCTTAGATTGTTAATTATAAGTGTGAATAAAAAATCCCACCGCTAATGCGATGGGTGTCTATTTAATGTTATTTTATCTATATATTATGTAGATAATTAACACCTGATAGCACTCCACTTTTAGCAAACTTAAAAAAGTGACAGCTATATGTATATTATACATACAGCCAGAAATATATCTTGGAAATATATATCTTCGGCTGATTTCCCTTTCATTATTCCTCATCGCTTTCCTAGCTCTTAATAATTACTCTTGATTTCAGCACCTCTACAGGATTTATATTAAATTTATTTTATCATTTTTAATTGTACTTTTTAGTTACTTATAATGTTACCACATTTCACCTAGAAATCAATATATTTTTTTATTTTTATTAAAATTTTATACATTTTACATTATAAATATTCTATATATTCTATATATATTCATTCTCCCTTAGGAAAAACTTATAATTCTACTATATTGTCAACAGCCTTAAATGCTACTAAACTTTCTTCAAATGATTTATCTAAGATTTTATTTATTATTTTTTGACCTATATAATCTTCTTTCATTTCATCTAAAGCTAACTCTAAATTAACCCATCCTAAATCTTCAACTTCTTCTGATTTAGTTAATTCACCTGACTTATATTTAGCTATATATGTTAGCATAAGTAACTCTTTATTGGGAACAAAATCACTACCTAAGTAGCTTATATCTGATACCTCTATCCCAGCTTCTTCTCTTACTTCCCTTTTTATAGCCTCCTCAACACTCTCATCAAGTCCAACATATCCAGAAAGTAAAACCTTTGAATTTTTATATATATAACTTTGTTTTAATAATAATACTTCTTCACCTTTAATTACAGCAACTACAATGCAAGGCTTAGGAACATCAAAAAACATTATATCATCCTTCTTACAATATGGTACTCCACCTTCATCATAGCTATATTTTATCTCTAATTCTCCTCCACAATGAGGACAATATTTATACTTCATAAATAATCTCCTTATACTATAAAATTTAACCAAAATATCCTATAAAATTATATCCTTTTGGTCTAATAAAGTAATTTCTTCCTTTGTAACCTTACAATTATAAACAAAAATATCAATTCCTCTATCTTTCGCAAATTTAAGAGCTTCTCCAAAGGCTGGATCTGTTTCATAATTTGGTGTAAAATCATATACATCTTCTAATTGTATTAAAAACAATATTCCACCTTTGTATCCCTTTTCAATGGCATCAACTAATTCTAATATATGTTTTTTTCCTCTTTCTGTTGGTGCATCAGGAAACTTGCAGTGTTTATTATTTTCTAAAGTTACTCCCTTTACTTCTAAATAATAAATTTCTCCATCATCATTAGATAATCTAAAATCAAATCTTGATTTTCCATAAGTTTTTTCTCTCTCTATTATATTGTATTTTGTAAGTTTACCTATTTTTTTATTTATTAAAGCTTCCTCAACAACTTTATTTGGTATTTGAGAATCTATAATTATGAGTTTTTCACCTTTATATGCCCCTATTAAATCATATCTTGTCTTTCTTTTAGGGTTGTTCTCCTCCCTAAGTAAAATAGTACAACCTTCTATTAAAATTTCCTTACATCTCCCTGTATTCGGAACCCTTGTTAATATTCTTTCACCATTTAGTTCAACATATCCCTGAAATCTATTAGGCCTTTCTAGAAATTTTGCTTCTACAATTTTTTTATTATAATACATTAATTTTTACCTCATCTTTTAGTCTTATTAACTTAATTTTATTATAAGTTTTATATACTGTCTAATTTTTATCTGATAATTAATATCTGTAATAGTCTATTCTTCTATTTACTAGTATCTACACCTATAATCCTAAAAAGATTAAATTTTAAATCTAATAATATCATAGAAATTAAATCATGAAAGTTTCCTTTTATTCTTAAATACAGATGTTTCCACTTCAATTGAATCTAAGTAATCAGCAGTTGACAAAATAAAAAAGTAATAAAAATTAAATTAGTAGTGAAATATTTAGAAAATAATATATAAATAATAAAATGATTCATTCAAAAGATATGAAAAATAATATGATTAAATAAATTTTCCATGAAAGAAAAGTCTATATATAGTAAGATTTGAAGAAGCAAACGTCCTTTTTATAAATTTAAAAAGATTTAGCTCACTATAAATTAAAATAGTTAATAATAGCTGAATATAAATCTGAAATAAAAACAAAATAAAAAAGCTATGATTTTAAATCATAGCTTTTTTTGGTGACCCCTAGGGGAATCGAACCCCTGTTACCACCGTGAAAGGGTGGTGTCTTAACCGCTTGACCAAGGGGCCAAAGGACCTGACAACAACCTACTCTCCCACACGGTCACCCATGCAGTACCATTGGCTTTCTTAGGCTTAACCTTCGTGTTCGGAATGGGAACGGGTGTTACCCTAAGAAACATAATTACCAGATTAGAGAATTTGTTCTCTGAAAATTGCACTAAATATGTGATTCTATTTATTAGATCAAGCCCTCGACCTATTAGTATCGGTCAGCTGAACATGTTACCATGCTTACACCTCCGACCTATCAACCTTGTAGTCTTCAAGGGGTCTTACTAGATTACTCTATGGGAAATCTTATCTTGAGGGGGGCTTCACGCTTAGATGCTTTCAGCGTTTATCCCTTCCCGACGTAGCTACCCAGCTGTGCTCCTGGCGGAACAACTGGTACACCAGAGGTCAGTCCATCCCGGTCCTCTCGTACTAAGGACAGCTCCTCTCAAATTTCCTACGCCCGCGACGGATAGGGACCGAACTGTCTCACGACGTTCTGAACCCAGCTCGCGTGCCGCTTTAATGGGCGAACAGCCCAACCCTTGGGACCTACTTCAGCCCCAGGATGCGACGAGCCGACATCGAGGTGCCAAACCTCCCCGTCGATGTGAACTCTTGGGGGAGATCAGCCTGTTATCCCCGAGGTAGCTTTTATCCGTTGAGCGATGGCCCTCCCACGAGGAACCACCGGATCACTAAGCCCGACTTTCGTCCCTGCTCCACCTGTATGTGTCGCAGTCAGGCTCCCTTCTGCCTTTGCACTCTTCGAACGATTTCCGACCGTTCTGAGGGAACCTTTGGGCGCCTCCGTTACTTTTTAGGAGGCGACCGCCCCAGTCAAACTGCCCACCTAACAATGTCCTGTGACCAGATTCATGGCCTCCAGTTAGAATTCCAGTACTATCAGGGTGGTATCCCAAGGTTGGCTCCACTAAGACTGACGTCCTAGCTTCAAAGCCTCCCACCTATCCTGTACAGACAATACCGAAATTCAATGCTAAGCTACAGTAAAGCTCTACGGGGTCTTTCCGTCCAATCGCGGGTAGCGAGCATCTTCACTCGCACTACAACTTCGCCGGATTTGCAGTTGAGACAGTGCCCAAATCATTACGCCATTCGTGCGGGTCAGAACTTACCTGACAAGGAATTTCGCTACCTTAGGACCGTTATAGTTACGGCCGCCGTTTACTGGGGCTTAAGTTCATACCTTCGCTTGCGCTAAGCATTCCCCTTAACCTTCCAGCACCGGGCAGGCGTCAGCCCCTATACATCAGCTTACGCTTTAGCAGAGACCTGTGTTTTTGCTAAACAGTTGCTTGGGCCTATTCTCTGCGGCCTACTCTCGTAGGCACCCCTTCTCCCGAAGTTACGGGGTCAATTTGCCGAGTTCCTTAACTGCAATTCTTCCGCCGGCCTTAGGATTCTCTCCTCACCTACCTGTGTCGGTTTGCGGTACGGGCACTACTTCTCTCTCTAGACGCTTTTCTTGGCAGCGTGGAATCAGATACTTCAGCTCCGTAGAGCCTTCCCCATCACATCTCAGAATTGTTAAGGCGGATTTGCCTACCTTAACTCCCTAAATGCTTAGACTAGCTAATCCAACAGCTAGCACATCCTATCCTCCTGCGTCACGCCATCGATAATAACGATGGTAGTGGTACTGGAATATCAACCAGTTGTCCATCGCCTACGCCTTTCGGCCTCGGCTTAGGTCCCGACTAACCCTCAGCGGACGAGCCTTCCTGAGGAAACCTTAGGTTTTCGGCCTGTGAGATTCTCACTCACATCTCGCTACTAATGCCAACATTCTCACTCGTAATCAGTCCACCACTCCTTACGGTATGACTTCAGCCCGATTACGACGCTCCTCTACCACTTGAATAAATTCAAGTCCGTAGCTTCGGTGGTAAGTTTAGCCCCGTTACATTTTCGGCGCAGGATCTCTCGACTAGTGAGCTATTACGCACTCTTTAAATGAGTGGCTGCTTCTAAGCCAACATCCTAGTTGTCTTAGAAATCCCACATCCTTTCCCACTTAACTTACACTTTGGGACCTTAGCTGACGATCTGGGCTGTTTCCCTTTTGACCACGGGTCTTATCACTCGTAGTCTGACTGCCGGGGTACGAGTATCTGGCATTCGGAGTTTGATAAGGTTCGGTAAGCGCTATGCCCCCTAGCCCATTCAGTGCTCTACCTCCAGTACTTAATTACCCGACGCTAGCCCTAAAGCTATTTCGAGGAGAACCAGCTATATCCGAGTTCGATTGGAATTTCTCCGCTATCCACAGCTCATCCCATGCTTTTTCAACAGCAACGTGGTTCGGTCCTCCACGAAGTTTTACCTTCGCTTCAACCTGGCCATGGATAGGTCACCCGGTTTCGGGTCTACGACATGCTACTAGTTGCCCTATTCAGACTCGGTTTCCCTTCGGCTCCGTACCTTAAGTACTTAACCTCGCAACATATCGTAACTCGTTGGCTCGTTCTACAAAAAGCACTTCATCACCCTCATAAGGGGCTTTGAACGGTTGTAGGCATACGGTTTCAGGTTCTATTTCACTCCCCTCCCGGGGTTCTTTTCACCTTTCCCTCACGGTACTGCTTCACTATCGGTCATCAGGTAGTATTTAGCCTTGGGAGGTGGTCCTCCCTGCTTCCCACAAGGTTTCACGTGTCTCGTGGTACTCTGGATCATAGCTCGTGATCTTCTCGTTTTACTTACAGGACTATTACCTTCTACGGTGGAACTTTCCAGTTCTCTTCAGTTACAATAGCCTTCACTTTTATGCTATGTCCGCAACCCCAGAAATAAATTTCTGGTTTGGGCTCTTTCCTTTTCGCTCGCCGCTACTAAGAAAATCGATTTTTCTTTCTCTTCCTCCAGGTACTTAGATGTTTCAGTTCCCTGGGTTTACCTTCCATAAACTATGTATTCATTTATGGATACATGGGGTTTCCCATGTGAGTTTCCTCATTCGGAGATCTCCGGATCTCAGGCTATTTGCGCCTACCCGAAGCTTATCGCAGCTTATCACGTCCTTCATCGGCTCCTGATGCCAAGGCATTCACCATACGCCCTTTGTAGCTTGACCTATTATATTAAAATAAACTTCGTATTACTTCTTCCACTGTTTTGCTTCGCTACTCATTTAACAAAGTAAATTCTGTTGCTTGCTTCATTGTGTCATCGTACTACTTGTTTCTTTTAACATATTCTAGTTATATAGTTCTCTTTTACAAAGAATAGTAAAGTTATATGCTTTAACATATATCTATAATCATCATATTTATGTGCAATTTTCAAAGAACAATTTTGAATACCTAAATGGTATCTCAAAATTAAACAGACTGAATTTACGCAATTCCCATTTCATCTTAGTTATCCTAAGATGTTAATTCCTTAGAAAGGAGGTGATCCAGCCGCAGGTTCTCCTACGGCTACCTTGTTACGACTTCACCCTAATCGCTGACCCTACCTTAGGCCGCTGCCTCCTTGCGGTTAGCTCACGGACGTTGGGTATTGCCAACTCTCATGGTGTGACGGGCGGTGTGTACAAGACCCGGGAACGTATTCACCGCGACATTCTGATTCGCGATTACTAGCAACTCCGGCTTCATGTAGGCGAGTTTCAGCCTACAATCCGAACTGGGACAAGTTTTAAGGGATTTGCTCGACCTCACGGTTTTGCGTCTCTCTGTACTTGCCATTGTAGCACGTGTGTAGCCCTACACATAAGGGGCATGATGATTTGACGTCATCCCCACCTTCCTCCTGGTTAACCCAGGCAGTCTCGCTAGAGTGCTCAACTTAATGGTAGCAACTAACAATAGGGGTTGCGCTCGTTGCGGGACTTAACCCAACATCTCACGACACGAGCTGACGACAACCATGCACCACCTGTCACCTTGTCTCCGAAGAGATTTCCCCGATTAAGGGTAATGCAAGGGATGTCAAGTGTAGGTAAGGTTCTTCGCGTTGCTTCGAATTAAACCACATGCTCCGCTGCTTGTGCGGGTCCCCGTCAATTCCTTTGAGTTTTAATCTTGCGACCGTACTCCCCAGGCGGAATACTTAATGCGTTAGCGGCGGCACGGAGGTGTTGAAACCCCCACACCTAGTATTCATCGTTTACGGCGTGGACTACCAGGGTATCTAATCCTGTTTGCTCCCCACGCTTTCGAGCCTCAGCGTCAGTTACAGTCCAGAGAGTCGCCTTCGCCACTGGTGTTCTTCCTAATCTCTACGCATTTCACCGCTACACTAGGAATTCCACTCTCCTCTCCTGCACTCTAGATAATCAGTTTGGAATGCAGCCCCCAGGTTGAGCCTGAGTATTTCACATCCCACTTAATTATCCGCCTACGCTCCCTTTACGCCCAATAATTCCGGATAACGCTCGCCACCTACGTATTACCGCGGCTGCTGGCACGTAGTTAGCCGTGGCTTCCTCCTTGGGTACCGTCATTATCGTCCCCAAAGACAGAGCTTTACAATCCGAAGACCGTCATCACTCACGCGGCGTTGCTGCATCAGGGTTTCCCCCATTGTGCAATATTCCCCACTGCTGCCTCCCGTAGGAGTCTGGGCCGTGTCTCAGTCCCAATGTGGCCGATCACCCTCTCAGGTCGGCTACGCATCGTCGCCTTGGTAAGCTATTACCTTACCAACTAGCTAATGCGACGCGGGTCCATCTCATAGCGAATAAATCCTTTGATCACTAAATGATGCCATCTAATGATGTTATGCGGTATTAATCTCCCTTTCGGAAGGCTATCCCCCACTATGAGGCAGGTTACCCACGTGTTACTCACCCGTCCGCCGCTAATCCATTTCCCGAAGGAAATTTCATCGCTCGACTTGCATGTGTTAGGCACGCCGCCAGCGTTCATCCTGAGCCAGGATCAAACTCTCAAATAAAAGTTTAATCTCAAGCTTTCGCTTTTAATTTAAAAACATAAAAGAATTGCTGGTTTATAATAAATTCGTCTGTTTAATTTTCAAATATCATTTTTACTCTGTCGCCCTCAAGCGACTTTCTTATCTTATCACCTCAGCTTTATTATGTCAACACTTTTTTAAAACTCTTTTTCAAGGCCTTAATCTTGTTGATCACTTTACTTGCCTCAGCGACGTGTTTTATCTTAACACACAGTTTCTTGCCTTTTCAAGTTAAATTCCTTCTTTTATAAATATTATTAGCTTTTTTCTTTAAATAACTCTTATTTTCTAAGTTTTTAGACCAATGATACGCTCGGTAAAGAGTACGAAATAACACAACTTTTTTAAGTGTAACGTAGCTTTGTAATTAATATAATAAACTTTCTTTCAAGTTGTTAAACCATTTATTTAAAGGTGATTGTTTTCTTTTTTTATAGCTTCTTCTTTCCTCTCTTTTATTATTATTGCCGAAGAAGCCAAAGAAAAATATTTCTTCAAATCCTATATTTCCTACTTCAGCTTCAGAAGCTATAAATATAGTTGCTATTAATGCAATACATACAGCAAGTGAAATTCCTATAGCTATAAACATTAACCCTGCAACTTTAACTTTATACATTAATGATTTATTAAAATCAGTTGGGAAAAATTTTGTTTTATTATATTCTACTGTTGTATTGGAATAGAAAACCCAACTCTTAAGTAAAGTAACTACTTTTTCTTTATCTATATCTCCATCTATTTTTATACTTCTATAATCTATTTTATCTGCTATAACTATTTTAATATTTTTGTCTTTATTGCTATTTTTAAATTTTTTCAATCTAGCTTTCAATTCTTTTGCATCTTTATGATGATATATTCTAGCACATACATATCCATCATTATGTTCATATAAATAACTTCTAAAATCATCTAATATCCATTTTCTATTAGCCTTATCTATTTTAGAATACACATACCTAATTTCTTCATCTAACATTTTGTTTAAATCTTTTATTCGGCTATATTCTTCTTCAGCTTCTTTATATATCATGTCATTTAAATTACCCTGTTTATTTAACTTAAATTTTTCATTTTCTTTTATTATCTTTATTTTTTCATCAATACTTATATTTTCTTTTTCTAAATTTAACTCTTCCTCATTTAACTTATTATCTCCCATCTAAAGCCCTCCTTCCAAGTCTTAATGGACTTATTATATACCTTCAAAGTAATAAGGAAAATTTATCTATTTTAGCATTTTTTAATATAAGGTTTATAAACTTTAAAATATTATGTTATCTATATCTTATTTAATATAAAAAAATTAAAAATTACTATTTTCCATATTAAATTTTTTAATTTAAAACACAAAGGTAGGAATAATTAATATTAATCTTCAAATATTAATTATTCACTTTTAAAAAATATACTAAAAAAAGAACACCTTAAAGTAAATAAACTCCACTTTAAGATGCTCCTTTTAAATTAAGCTCTTTTTATAGTTTCAGTTTCCTCTTCATCATCTAATGAATCTACTCCTAAAACTTTACCTTGTTTTTTCATTCTTCTTTCAGCATTCCAATATAATAGTAATGCTACTATTGCAAAGAATACTGGTCCACCTATCATCCAAATGGTATTTTCTAAATTACCTTGTAAAGCTGGCTCTATTATAGTAACTAAGTTACCAAATCCAACAACTACTACAACTGATATACTAGCTATTAAAGCAGCAGCTTTTGTTTTGAATATAGCAAATGGTTTCTTTATATTTTCATTCTTCTTAAAGCTATAGTAAGCACCTGCTACAAATATACATGGTACAGTCATAGCAACATTAGTCATTAGTACTAATTTTGAGAAGAACTCTGATGCATCTTGTCCTGCAAATGAAGTTCCTAATATAATAACTACAACTACTATACATTGAACTAACATAGCATTGAAAGGCATTCCTTTATCATTTAATTTTGTTAATTTCTTAGGCCATATTTCTTTTGGTGTTCCTTCTATTAATTGCTTAATTGGAGAATAAGCAAGTGTAAAGAACGCACCTGTAAGAGCTAAGAACATTGATATACCAACGAATCTTGCTATCCATGAACCAATTTGTGTTGAAACTGCCATAGATAATCCTAAACCTTGACCTAAAGTAACTCCTAAATTATTCATTATTACATAAGATACATTTATCATGTTTACATTTGATCCGCTTAAAGTATCATTCCAGTTAGTAAATACACCAACCATGAATATTCCTAAGCAGTAAGCTATTGCTATTATAATAGCTGACATTATAATTCCTTTTGGGAATGTTTTTACTGGATTTTCAGTTTCATCAACAAGTCCACCAACTACTTCCAATCCACCAAAAGCAAATATTGCAAATACAGCAAATGACATCATAGCAATTATACTTCCATAAGCAGGATTTGGTCCTTGCACAAATGAATGTGCTGATATTGGTTGAGCTAATTGCCCTTTATTTAATATAAATACAACTATTGCACCAACTATTAAAACAACATTTAATAATGTTATTGCTGTCCCCCCAATAGATGTAATCTTTTTAATTTTATCTAATCCTCTTGATGAAGCAAAAGTTATGAATATTATCCATAGAACCCCTAGTATTCCTATTACTTGTGTTGAACTTAATCCCATTACTGTCCACTTTGAAGTGCTATCTGATCCTATAATAGCTGTTGAAAGAGGAACCCATATACTTGATGAAGTACTTACTAACCATATTACATATGAGAAGAACCACATGAAAGTTCCTACAAATGCATATCTAGGTCCTACACTTTTAGACATCCATGAATAAATACCACCTTTTTCATCTTTAAATGCAGCACCATATTCTGCAATCATTGATGCATAAGGTATCATAAATGTTATAGCTCCAAATATATACCAAGGTATAGCAGCATATCCCATTAAATAATATGCTCTTGGCATATTATTGAATCCAAAAACTGAACTGAATATAAGTAATACCAATGGTATTAATGTTAATTTCTTTTTAGTACTATTGCTCAATAAAATCCCCCCACTTCTTTTGTTTATGAAAAAAATTAAGTATAATTTCTTCTATTTTTTCGAAAAAAATTAAATTTAATTATAATTCCCTCGTAAATAAAATTATACTTTCTATTATTATTTTGTAAAATTAAGCCCTTTATCTTTTCTATCTTATTATAATCATTTTATTGATTATTTTTTAATAAAAATATAATTTTATAATTAATTTATTAATATTTTGAGCTTTTTTTTACACCTATGTTATTTAGGAGAAATTTAAGTTTTTTCAAACTGATAATAAGAATATCATTTTAATATTTTTTTATCTATTTATTCATCATTTCTTTAAATATTAATAAATTGTTAATTTTTTTCTTTTTACAAAAATCGCCCTATTTCTTATATTTACTGGCATCTATTAGATATTTCTTATTTTATTTATAATCCCTTTTCTATTTTGTTTATATTTTTTTAATATTTAAAATTCTAAATTACTATTTTGTTTTATTTTACCCAATTTCACTAATAATTTATCAAAATATTAGCCAGTAAAAAAACATATTATTAACATTACTTCTAATAATCCTAATAAATAATTTTATTTCTCCTCTATCCCAATACTTTTTATTGTTTTTTTACATTATAAGGTTGCTTAATATTTGTATAATATATGTATCTGTTTTTAATATTTTAATAAAGTTAAACTTTTTTCAGAGGAAGTTTTTAAATAAAGTTTTAAATTCTTGATTTAATAATTTAAAACTATTTGATAAAATATAGTACAAACTCATGAAAAGGTATATTGCAACTATACATCACCCCGAAAATATTTTAGTTGCTATGAAATAAAACCAGAAAACTTTAAATAAACTTAGGAGGAATTAATTAAATGAAAATTCTTAGAGGGGAAAATATTAAGTATGTAAAGTTATTTTTAGTTATTGTAATTGCATATGTAGCAATAAAAATTATAAATAACCTTCCAACTGAACTTGGATGGCTTAGTGATGTATATCACTTATTAACACCATTTATTATAGCTTTAGTAATATCTTATATTTTAAATCCATGTGTTAAATTTTTTAACCATAAACTTAAATTGCCACTAAAGATTAGTATAATTATTACCTATTTATCCTTTATACTAATTGTAGCATTAGGTGCAATTTACTTTTTACCTAAACTTTATAATAGTGCTATAAACTTTTTAAATGCTTTCCCAGAAATACGAAATAAGTCAGAAAGCATATTAAAAATGCTTCATTTAAATAAATACTTAGATCCTAGTTCTAGTAGCTTTCAATTATTAGCTAAACAAGCTTTCAATGGTGCTATTAGTATTACTACATCTATAATAGAATTTGCTTTTGGGTTCTTAATATCTATTTATGTTATATCTTCTAAAGATAAATTTATAGATACAACAAAAAAAATAACACTTATTGTCTTTGGTAAAAAAATCGGACTTGAAATAATTGAATTCTTTAGAATATTAAATTCTAATATAGGAACATACCTTGGAATTAGTGCTATAGATTCTCTCATAGTAGGAGTTATCTCTTTTATAGGAATGACCTTACTTGGTGTTCACTACGCTATTCTTCTAGCCGTAGTTATAACCGCTATGAATATGATTCCATATATAGGACCATATATCGCTATGATTATTGCATTCTTAGTATGTCTAGCAACTAGCGATTTATCTAATGCCATAATTACTTTAATATTCCTAGAAGTTTTACATGAATTTGATTCTTGGTTTATACAACCTAAACTAATAGAAAATAAAATTGGACTTAATCCAGCTATTATAATTTTAGCTGTTACTATTGGTGGTGCTATTTATGGACCTATAGGTATGATTGTAGCTACCCCTATAGCTTCTGTTCTTCTTTTATATATAAAAAAAATTCTTATAAAATATAAATATAGAGCTACAGGAGAAAAACCTAACGAATCAGAAAATAAATACTTATCTTAACACTATTTTTACTAAATTTATGGTATAATTTTCTTTAAAATAAGTAATTTAATCTAATTAATTAGATTAAATTACTTATTATTTTATATTTACAAATATTCTATTATTAACATACTAAGTTAAGGGGGAATTTTAAATGAAGATATTTAGCGGACAAAATAGTAAATATATAAAACTTACTTTAAGTTTAATCGCTACATATATAATAATTAAATTATTAGAATATACACCTGCTCTTTTAGGTAAAATTTCTGACCTCTATGCCATTTTAGGACCTTTTATAATAGCTTTTATTATAGCTTACGCATTAAATCCCATTGTAAATCTAATCATGAAAAAAACAAACTTATCCCGTAATCTCAGCATTACTTTAACCTATATTTTATTTATATCCATGATAGGATTAATTTCTTTTTATATATTCCCTGGTCTTTACTCTACTACAAAAGATCTCATAGAAGCATTGCCAGGAATTACATCTAACGCTCAAAATATGATTGATAAAATCATTTTACAAATTAATAGTAATCCTGATTTAGCCAAGAGTCTAAGCACTGTGGATTTCAATACAATTATCGCAAGTACATCAAAACTATTTAATTCTTTATTAAGTCAAACTCTTACAGGGGCTATAAGCCTAACTACATCTGTAGTGAATATGATTTTCGGTTTTTTAATTTCTATATATATATTAATAGATAAAGATAAATTTATTAACTTTACAAGAAAAGCCACTTTAACACTTTTCGGTAGAAATATTGGGCTGGAAATAATCAATTTCATAAAAATACTAAATATTAATCTAGGAAGCTATATAGGTATAAAAGCTATTGACTCAACTATTATTGGATTTATAGCAATTATAGGCCTAAGTGTTTTAGGTACAAAGTATGCTTTACTTCTAGCTGTAATTGTTGGATTCACTAATATGATTCCATATTTCGGACCATTTATAGGTATGTTCGTCACATTCTTAGTTAATTTATTTGCTGGAGATTTCAAACTCGCTTTAATAAGCACTATTTTTTTATTCTTCCTTCAACAATTTGATGCTTGGTATCTTGATCCTAAACTTATTGGAAATAAAATAGGCTTAAGTCCATTTGTTGTTATTCTTGCTGTAACTATTGGTGGTGCTATTTATGGACCTTTAGGTATGATTGTGGCTACACCTATTGCTTCAGTAATTAACTTTTACGTAAATAAAGCTTTACAAAAGTATTCTTACCGTATGAATAAGCCTAAAAAAGAAACTAATAATACTAAAACTATTAAAAAGTAAATAAATCAACTACTAATTCATATAAAGATTTTTTATTCTTCATACTAACAAATTTGTAACCTACTTAATAAAATGTGTCTACTTGTAAAATTCTATTTTTATAGTTTATAATGCAAGTAGACTATTTTTACGTTAGGAGTTTTTACTTATGATGAATGTGGATATAAATAAATGCATTGGGTGTACCCGTTGTGTTCATGACTGTATCGTTAGTGATATAGAAATGGTTAATGGAAAAGCTCATGTTAAAAATGAAACTTGTATAAAATGTGGACATTGTATAGCAGTTTGTCCTAAAAATGCTGTATCAACAGATGATTACAACATGAATGAAGTAAAAGATTATAATAAAGAAGAATTTACTATAGAGCCTGAAACTCTTCTTAACTTTATAAAATTCAGAAGAAGTGTTAGAAACTTTAAAAAACAAGATGTTGAAAAAGAAAAGTTATTAAAAATAATAGAAGCAGGTAGATTTACTCAATCAAGTAGTAATATGCAAGATGTTTCTTATATAGTAGTTAAAGATAAACTTCAAGAATTGAGAAAAATAGTTCTTGAAACTCTTAATGCAAATGCTAAAGCAATGCTTGCTGATAACAGTATGCACCGTTATCACACATATGCTCGTATGTGGATGAATATGTACAAAAACTTCTTAGAAAATCCAGATGGAGAAGATAAACTATTCTTCCATGCTCCAGCATTAATATTAACAGTAGCAGAAAACCCAGTTAATGCATCATTAGCTTCATCTAACATGGAACTTATGGTTAATGCACTTGGCCTTGGAACATATTTCAGTGGTTTCTTACTAAGAGCTGCTCAAACAAATCCTAAAATAGCTGAATTCCTTGGAGTTCCAGAAGGAAAAAGCTTAGTTACATGTATGGTTATTGGATATCCTAATATTAAATATTTCAGAACAACACCTAGAAAAGATGCTGATATATTATTCCTATAATCACATTTAACAATATATACCTTTAAACTAATTATATAGGTGAAACCCTACAAAATATTCACCTAAAAAAGTTCTTCAATTTCTCTACACACTTGAGTAGGAAATTGAAGAACTTTTAATTTTTATTAAATTCCATATATGATCATTCCAATAATAGCACTTATTACTATTATTAATATTGGATGTATTTTTTTAGACCATAATAGTCCTAAAGTTATAATTCCTATTACTATAGCTTTAATATCATAGTATGAATCTTTTGCTAAAGAATAAAAGGCACTTATTATTAATGCTATTAACACTGGTTTCATTCCTATAATTGCACCAGCCACATATTTATTATTTTTTAATTTTTCAATATGCTTACTTAATATTATAACTACTACAGTAGAAAATGCTATTACCCCTACAGTTCCCACTATTCCACCTATTATTCCATGTACTTTATATCCAACATAAGTAGCTGTATTTATAGATACTGGCCCTGGTGTCATCTGAGATATTCCCAGTATGTCTGAAAATTCACCTTTACTTATCCAATGATTACTATTTACCACTAGCTCCTCTATATATGGAAGCATTGCATAACCGCCTCCAAATCCAAATAAACCAATTTTAAAGAAGGTCAAAAATATTGATATAAGCTCCATTACTTCGCCTCCTTTGGTCTACAAAATAAGGCTCCATATATTATGCCTATTATTATAGCCATAGCTGGACTTAAATTGAAAAATATCAATAATATTGACATAATAACACATACTATTATATTCATATTAGTTTTTTTTACGGACTTACTTAAAGATACTACTGCAATTAAAACAAGAATTGGCACTGCTCCACTTATGCCCTTAAATGCTAAATCTACAAATTTGTTTTCTCTAAAATTAGTCAACATAGTAGCAATCATAAGAATTATAGTAACTGAAGGCAATATAGTTCCCAAAACAGCTGCTAGAGCTCCTTTTATTTTTCCTACTCTATATCCAACAAACACTGAACAATTTACGGCCATTGGTCCTGGTATACTTTGAGCTATAACTAAGGAATCCATAAATTCCTCTTTAGTTAGCCACTTTTTTGAATCTACAAATTCTTTTTCTATTATAGGTATCATTGCATAGCCTCCACCAAAAGTAAAAGCACCTATTTTCAAAAAAGAAAGAAACATCTCTAAAATCTTCAAGATTTCGCCCCCTTATTTTACATCTAAATCTATTATAATTTGTAATTGTTAAATCTTTGGGAACTATTTGTTACATTTAAAGAGTGCTAAATCTATTATCCTACAATTCAGTTTATAGTTTTTTATTGAGCTTCAAAGTATACCCCATCTTCTTTAAATTATTTATATAAATTTTTAATTTCATTTTATCTTCTTTTTTAAAACCATATTTATGCACATCTACATTATAAATTTTACAAACTTCTATATATTTTAAAAGTGCATTTATATCATTGTTTCTTTTATAAAAGGAATATATTACTTGAAGAAAAGGTTCATAAAATTCAAATTTATTATTTATGATTTTATTTATTATAAAATCAACTTTATCACTATTGTCATACTTATTAATTTTAGTAAGCCTTCTCAAAAAATCCACATTAAAATTTTTAAATTTTGCTTCTATAAACAATATATTTTCATCACTAACATCTTTATCTAAAGTTTTACCCATTATTTTAATAACATTTATACTTTCTTCACTATAATATCCTCTAAAGTATAATTGTTTCAATAATTCTAAGGTTTCTGTTGTTATAAAAGGCATCTTTAAGAATTCACTTTCTAAAATTATCAAATCATATAATGGAAAAACTCCAAAATCTAATTTTTTCTTTATTTTTAGTACTCTATTAGAAATTATAGATTTGCTTTTAGTATCTTTATAATTATTTTCTATTATTTTAAAGGAATATTTCCTAATTAAATGACCAAATACCACTGCTACAATTTCATTTTTTCTTTCTATAACTTTGCTATTTGGTGGTATATTTATATTAATTAAAATTTTTTCTTTATCCCAATGACAATTAATAATTTCTTTTGAATTCCACAATATTTTTCCTATTGGTAAAGCAAGATTATTATAACTTATCGTATAATTTTTATTCACACCTATATTTTTATTATAGTAAATAACATCTTCTAACCCTTCTTCTATGATATTAAGTGATTCTCTCAAATTGCAATCTTCTAATATTTCCATAATCTCATAAATATTATTTTCTTTTTTAACAACTAATCTTCTTAATATCCCTAAAGCTCCATAACCATAGCCCATTGTCTTCAAAAAGAAAAGTAATCTATTCCTAAATATATTATTATTCTCTATTTCATAAATATTAAAGTTCTTATCATTTAAAGTTTTAATAAAATTGTGAAAAAAACTATCATTCCCCATTTATTTATCACCTAATATATTTTTAGATTTTATTCGTTCTTTTATTGCACTCTCTAAATCTCTATTGCTAAAGTTTATTCTTATTTCTATTTTCCTATCCCCCTTATGTTCTTCCTTTTTATAATTTACTTCACTTCTATTTCTTTCAGAAGGTGTCTTGTTTGTTTCAAATTCAGACATTCCAGAAGCTTTAAATTTTTGACCATAGTTATTTTCTAGAAAACTATTCATAGGTACCATTTCATTTAAAAAGCTAACTGCTCTATCTGTAGATAATGTTCTATTATTAAAAGTAGTTCCGGAATAATCTGTATGACCTACAACTTCCACATATTCAATTTCATCTGCTATAACATCAACCTTTAATAATTCAGTGAATATACCATTAAATATTGCTGCTACATTCTTTCCATCGCTTTTAATTTCAGATGAACCACTATCAAAAAATGTTTCTGTTAATATTTCAACTTTTCCTTCTTCTCTATTAAATCTAATCATATTTTTATCAATATTATTTGCCTCTAAATGACTTTCAATTTGATCATACAACTTTTCTCTTTTAGCTGAAATATCATCTACAAATACTGTTAAATATCCCATAGCTAGTATCATAATAAAGAAAAAAACTAAAGTTGCAATGGACATCATATCAACAAAGGATTGCCAATATGATACTTCTCCCTCTTTCCCCCTATATTTTCTTTTTCTCATCTTCATATAAGCTTATCACTCCCACTTTCATTTAGTGTATAAGCTACTGCTGAAGCCCAATCATTTGAAGCCTTTACAAGCTCACCTATTATAGTAATACTCTCATTTAAATTACTTACTGAATCACTTATATCACTTACAACTGTACCAATTTCCTCAGATAAATCCTTTGAAAGTTCCCTAGCAATTTCATTTAAGTTTTTATCTAAGGCTATTGCTAATTGTTCAGATATAGAATCATTCATGCCACCTATACTATTTTTTAAATTTTCTATCATATTTTTTAAGTCATTGAAAGTTTCCTTTAACATTTCCATTTGTTCAAAATTTTCATTTTCTCTAATTTCATTTATTTTATTAATAGTATTTATAAGTTCTGTCAACCTATCAGCTCTTTCCTCTGTTGCTGTTCCTTCTTTTCTTATTATTGCTCCTAATTTATCTAGTTGTTCTATATTCCTATTGTTAGTAATTTTTAATTCACTAAATGATGTATTCATTCCTAAAGCCACTTCATCCATGGAATTTTTAAAACTCTCATTAATATCTTTTATATTTACTGTTAAAACTTCTGAAAATTCTCCTAAAGTTTCATTTAATGAACTTGATAAATTATCATTAGATTTTTCTATAAATTCTGTTACACGCTCTGATGATTTATGAATTGTATTATTCAAAGTCTCAACTGTATCACTCAAGATTTCAACTGAACTTTTAACATTAGTCCCCAAAAGTAACATAGTATTATCTATAGATTTCACTGTATTATCAAACTTATGAAAGCTTTTACCAAACTTACTTTCTAAGGATTCTGAAATATTAATAAAATCAATAACTGAATTACTAAAATTATCTACAGGTTTATTAAAATTTTCAACAGTATTATCCATACTCTTCACAAGACTCTTAAATTTATCTGTATAATCTTTTAGAGCTTCTGCTGAATTAGTTAAATCCAAAGAATTTGCATTGATTTTATTTACTAATTCTTCAACTCCATTTTTAAATAAAACGGTCATTTCTTCTGTAAGAGTAAGCATTGTTGTTTTTACAGTTACACTAAATTCCTCAAAAATTGTATTAAAGGTCTTTGCTCTCTTAGCAAATATTTCATTATCCAAATAATTCTCTATTTCATTATAAAATTCATCCTTATGAAAAATCATTGATTGATTGATAAAATTTAAAATCAATGAACCAATAACACCAAAAATACTTGTCCAAAAAGCAGTTGCCATACTAGCAATAGGATTTTGAAGTGCATTAGAAAATGTATTTATATTTTCAATCCCAGTTAATGCACTTTTAGTTTCAAAAATAGCTAAGGTTAGTCCTAAAAAAGTTCCCAAAAGACCTAATCCTATTAAAGTAGATGGAATCATTTTAGATATCCCTTCCATTTTAATAATCTTTTTACTTATATTTTTATCTATTATAACCTCAGTATTTATATTATCTGTGCCCTTTGTAGTACTTTTAGAAAATTCATTTACTATCTTATCTAATTCTTCATTATGAAAGTATTGCCCTTCTTCAATTGATAGAGTTAAATCCTCTAATAATTCCTCATAGTATTTCTTTATAAAAATTGTAGTAATAATTCCTACTGCAAATATACACACTATTAAAAATATAACAATCCATCCTAAAAAATTTTGAGATAGCATAGATGAAAAAACTTTATTGAAAATATTCATAAAACCCCCTATTACATAATTTCTTTATTTAAATATATGACAATAAGAATGGTTTAATTACTTAGTTATTATCTTTAGATTTATAGAAGATTAAAATATGATAAACACTAGTGATCAAATAAAAAATAAGGAGAATGCCTTCAGTTACATTGAGGTATTCTCCTTAAAATAAATATTTAAATTGCTTTTTTATTTCCATTTCCTAATAAATGCACATTACTCACTCTTACTTTTGTTGAATATTTTTTTATATTAGCTTTATTCACATAAGTACTTGTTATTATTTCACCTTCAACAGCTACTTGTTCTCCTTTTTTTACATAGTTACTTAAAAACTTTGCATTACCACCGAAAGCTACTAATTCTACAAAATTAGTCATTGTTTCTTTTTTATTTTTATTGTAAGTGTTTATAGCTAAAGAGAATGTAGCATATACTCCATTATCAAAAGTTTTTAATTCTATATCTTTTGTAAGCCTTCCAATTAAATTTACCTTATTCAAAATATTATTCCTCCTAAACTTTATTATTATTAGGATTATTAACACTTTTCTTTAATTTAATCAGGTAAATTTATTTTTCTTATTTCCTTTATCAAATCTTCTTTAATTTTATTTTTATTTATATTCTTACCAGGGCATAAAGTACCAACTACATCATTATGTCCCTTTATATCATTTATTGGATACTTTAACACAAGATATTTTAACAATTCTATTAAAGATTCATATTGCTTATCCTCTATTAATTCTTCTTCAAAATTTCCTTCTAAACATATCCCCAATGTATTTTGATTGTTTTTATAGGCATGAGCTCCTATAGCTCCTTCTGGACGTCCCTCATAAATATTCCCCGACTTATCTATAAAATAATGATATCCTATACCACTCCATCCCTTTTCTTGATGCATTTTATGAATTGTATCTGCATCAATATTTTTTATAGCTGCATGATGTATTATTATTTTTTCTGGATTATTAAGAAATACTAACTTCTCTGCCCACTCATAGGACTTCTCCTTTATGTTTAAATTTAACTTAAGTTCTTCTATTTTTTCATTTCTTACCTGCACATTATAAATTTTTCTTATGCTTTTTATTTCATTAAAAATCATTTTTCCAAACAATCCTATAAGAGAAATTATTATTAAAAGTATAGCTAAAACAAAAATTCTTCTCATTATATATACCCTTTTAGGATGTTTAAATTTTTTTTTACTTTTAACCTTACTCATAGATAAACATATTATTGCTAATGCCTTTACCGATTTCTCTTTAAATTTAGCAATATTCTCCCCCTACCATATATCTATTTTAATTTTACCATTTTATAATAAAAAAGTATATTTTTGTTTTAGAACATAAAAATAAAGCAAATCTTTTGATTTGCTTTAGCTTGTCTACTTATTAAAAAATGTGCATACATATCTTTACAACTTCAACAAACACCATTGCTAATATTGCTGCTGCTGGAATTGTTATTATCCATGCCCACATTATACTTCTAGCCATACCCCAGTTAACTCTTTTTAGACTTTTTTCTGCTCCTATTCCCATAATGGAACTAGTCATAACCTGAGTTGTACTTACTGGTGCATGTAATGCAGTAGCTACAAATAATACTATGGATGAACTCATTTGTGCAACGAATCCACCAGCTGGATCTATTTTCGTAACTTTATTTCCCATTGTTTTTATTATCTTTTTACCACCTATTGATGTACCAAGAGCCATAGCTGTAGCACAACATACAATTACCCAAATAGGAACATTAAAAGCTGATAAAAATCCACCACTTACTAATGACATTGTTATTATTCCCATTGATTTTTGAGAGTCATTCGCTCCATGGTCTAAGGCTATAAGTATTCCTGATACTATTTGAAGTTTTTGAAATACTTTGTTTACTTTTCTTGGTTTTGCATTAAATAAACATTTTTTTAATATTACTATAAATATATATCCAACTACAAAACCTATTAGAGGTGACAAGAATATCCATATAACAAATTTACTGAATAAAACTCCCCAACCTACAGAGTGTATGTTCCAAGTAAGAGCTATTACTCCACCAACTAACGCACCTATTAATGCACAAGTTGAACTGCTTGGAATAGCAAAATACCAAGTTAACAAATCCCATACTATTGCTGCTAATAATACACAAACAATTACCCATAAAGGTATTTTTGTACTATCAACAACCCCATCACCAACTGTTTTTGCAACTGCGGTACTTGTAAATGCTCCAATAAAATTAAATACTGCACACATTCCTATTGCTACTTTAGGACTTAATGCTCTAGTAGTTATAGATGTAGAAACTACCGTTGCAGTATCATGAAATCCATTGGTAAAATCAAATATTAGAGCTAAAATAACTATCGTTATCATCAAGACCACAGTACTATGCATTCTTCATTACAACTCCCCCAATTATATTAACAACTGCCTCACATGCATCTATAGCATTTTCAAACATCTGATATACATCTTTCCACTTCATAACTTCTAAAGCTTCTAGAGATTCATTTCTAAATAATTTTCCAACGACTTCTCTAAAGAATACATCAGCTTCATTTTCAATTCTATTGACAGCTATTATTCTATCTGAAATTTCTTTTATATTTTTATTCATTCCATTTAGTAATCCCATTAAAGCTACTATTTCCTCTGTTGCTTTAATTAAGAAATCAGCAAATATTTTTGATTCCTCTGAGGATTCACTTATATTGAACATTATGAATCTATGTAATATAGATTCAATATTATCTATAATATCATCCATTCTTTTTGTAATATCATAGATATCTTCCCTATCTATAGGAGTAACAAAGGAGTTATTTAATTCCTTCATAATATCATGTACTATCTTGTCTCCTTCATGCTCTAGATTTTGAATTTCTTGAGCATAAATGGTTGCCTTATCAATTTCATTTAGAAATTCTTTTAGAACTTTTGCTCCTTTAACGACATTGTTAGCTTGCTGCGAAAATTTTGTGTAAAACTTGTCTTCTTTAGGACTAAAATTAAACATGTCTTCAACTCCTAGTCAATTTAATTAATATATATTATTTAAATTGGTAATGTTACTTACCAAGATAATAATTGAATGAATTATTAATTCTCCATTTTTAATTATCCATTTTAGTTAAATGAGTTATTCTCTTTTAAAAAAATAATATAGAAGCTTTATTAAAACATAATAAAAGAGTTAACTCTTTTATTATGTTCTGATTATGTAAAATATTAGATGATTATGTAATTTTACATTTCTCATTTAAATGGTTATCTAATTAAAATTAGAATAGCATTCTTGCTATAAATTGACCTACAATAACACCAAATAAACTTAAGAATAAGTTTAACATTATATTCCACATCCCCATAGCTGGGTTTTTTGATAATAATGTAACTGATTCTAGTGAAAATGTTGAGAATGTTGTTAATCCTCCCATTATTCCTGTAGTTATAAATAACTTTGTTGTTGGTGATATTGCTGTTGTTCTTAGTGCTGTTTCAGCAACAAATCCTATAATTAATGCTCCTGTTACATTGGCTATTAATGTTCCACAAGGAATTGATATAGGAAATTGCTTTGTAGCCCATACAGATATTAAATATCTTGCACCAGCACCAATAAAACCTCCACAACCTACAATAATTGCTAATAATGTTCTTGATAATACCATTTTTTTCTCCTCCTAGGTTTAAAAAGTTTCTATTAAGAATTTTTAATAAATCCTTAATTAAAAGTAGGAGTCATCAGCATTTCTGCGGTTTACGGTTAACCCCATAACCGGTTACTTCTACAGTATAACGACTTTTTATTACAATTTTGTGTCTACTTATTACTTTTTTTTAACTTTTTAAACTTTTTAATTAACATTTTTAACATTATTAAACTTTTGATTTATTTTCTTCATATTGATCATTTTTTTTATCTCATAGTTAGAGATTGCAATACTCTTCTCTTCTATAAATAGGAGATAAACAAACTTTACGCTTCTAGATAACTTTGACTAAGCATTTAGATAGAATCAAAGTTCCAACTGAATTAAGTCTATGTTTATCTCATAATTATTGTTTGCAATATTCTATTTTTTTATAATCCATTTTTTATCACTTCCTCTATTTACCAGAATATATTAAATTGAATTGCACATAATACTATTGTAAGCAACATAAGATGCTTACAAATAAGATTTATTTTTTAGGAGGCGTTTATCATGGACCATAATTCAAGCATCGGTTGTAACGTAAGAGAATGTAAACATCATTGTGAGGACGACGATTATTGTACTTTAGACAAAATTAACGTAGTTAAAAATAATAAAATACAACACTTCGTCGGAACTAACCAAGAAAACACAGATTGTGGAAGCTTCGAATTAAAATAGGATTGAGTTTCCTAGGACCACGAGTGTTTCTTTAATTATTTTATATTTAAAGATAGGCTAAATAAAAAATAATCCCATTAGCTAATTTTATTAGCTTGTATTCTCTAAATCTTCTCCTTCCTTCACCCTACAAGCGAGATTTATAATTTAGAGAAAAAAAAGAGGACTATCTCAAAATTGAGATAGTCCTTATTTACCAATACAGATTTAACTATTTTTCTCTTATTCTTAATTTAATCCTTATAAACTTCCATTAAATTTTAAATAAGTTAAGTTTTAGTTATATTAATCTATTTGCTTAAGCAATCTTCTTAATACATCTATAATTTTAGCTTCTCCAAGTTCTTCATTTGCCATTACCATAACAAGTTTAATAATATTATCAACCTCATCTATAGTATAAGCTCTTATATCAACTCTGGCATCTTGTGGCATTTTTTCTTCAATCATATCAGTACCTATTTCTTCTGCAGTTGATAAATATTCATCAAATAACTCATCTTCTGAATATTCATTTAAATCGTAATCCTCTTCTAAAATAGATTTAATAAAATCAACAGAAATTCCTAATTTATAAGCCACCATATCTTCTCTTTTGGATGCATTACTTAAGTCACTTAAAACTTTAAATTCAGTTTCACTTTCTATTAACTCTTTTATTTCATCAGTATCTACTACCTTTGTAATAAAATTAACATACATAAATCCAGTCACTCCTTTTAATAAGCTATGCTTATATTATTAAATAATTGTAAGTCACTATACTTATTATGTCTAGTTTTTTCTTTTTATTTCATTAAATTATTTACCTGAAGTATACTTTATTAAGACTTCCTCTGAGTTTGGCTTCTTTTTTCCTATTCTAAATAGTAAATCTACTATATTTAAAAATACTGACACTCCTATAAAAGCCAATGCTAAGAAACAAAATCCTATTAAAAAGTCCTTAAGACCTAACTTTTGTATATTGAAAAATGAATATGGATAATCTTGTATTAAGTATCCAACGCCAACTGCGTAAAAAGTATAAACAAAAGGGAAAATATACCATATAGCTATTCTCTTTGGTTTATATTCACCTTTTTTAGCAAATAATAAATAGTCTATGAAAAATGCTAATGGAGTAAATCCATGTAGTGTATATTCTTCTAGTTTTCTTAAACCTTCTGCATGCCATTGTTGATTTAATACTAAGAAAAACACAATTCCTGCAACCCATACATAAGTATTTATTGCTCCTCTTACTTGTGTATTATTAAAAAATTTAAATCTCTCGTTAAATATTCCTTTATTCAAGAACCACATCATGGCTAATATATTACTAAGCTCAGTAAAATATGTAAAATACCCAATTATTCTAGCGTACTCTGGATGAGTATTAGGTAATACAATATCAAGAACTAATGATAATAGTAATGCTAATAATATTATTATTCCTGCAATAGCTCTCCATGCTTTTATTCCTTTGTTCATTTAATTCACCTTTCCTATTACGTTAAACTGAAAACTATTCCTTTTTTGGAGTAGTTTTTATGATGTATTTCCTATTATAATTAAAAAGACTATTCATTTCAATATAATTTAAGTGAAGAATATTTTGACAATCAAAATATTCTTCACCTACCTTTACTTTTTATTACCTTTTTTATTTCTGAATTAAATCTCAATTTATGTTTATTTGTACTATAATTATAACTTTTATACATCTGTATAATCTTCAATATCTATAACAATATTACTCTCTTGTTTTGGCTCTTCAAGTATTTTGCCTATCTCTATAGTTAAATTCAACCCATCAAAATTACCTTTTATTTTTTTAATATCCGAATTAGGAACATAAAATTTCTTTTCTACAAATTTGCTTTCCATAAAAGACATATAAAATCCCGTGCCATAACTTTCCTTGCTACTTCTCACAAAAGTTCCTATGGTTATATTATCATTATCATAATCTATACTTATTTGATTTTTTATAGCTCCCGGAAGCCTACATAGAATTATATATTTATCTCCATAATCATCTAATTTGAAAAATATATCATTATCCGTAATTTTTTTTTCTTCATTATAATTTTCTAATTCCCTCATCATTTTACCTATAAAATTGATTTCTATATATTTTATTATTTAAGAATGTTAGAAGTTACTATTAAATTTAATTCTAGTTTTATTGAGAAAATATTCATAAAGTGGTATATTTGTTTAGAATAGAATAAATTGAAACATTGTATAGGATAAAAACTATAAATTAGTTTAATTATAGATTTTTTAAACTACCAAGATGAAGGAGAAAAGTCAATGAAACAAAAGAAAATATTAGCTACTTTAGCTGTTGTTGGTACGATCTGTGCCTCTCACAACATAGCCACTTCGAATAATATACATAGTGGAAAAAAAGTAACTAAATTAAACAAAAAATTATTAGTTAAAGATTCAAAAAAAAATACGGATTCTAACTCCTTAAATGATAAGGATAAAATTGATGTTTCCCACTTAGATACTACCGGAAAAATAAATTCATCATCTGATACTGTATATGTTAGAAATACACCTAAAGATTCAAGTATGATTTTAGGAAAATTAAAAAACACTAGTACTGTTCATATAACTGGAAAGTCTAATGATTGGTATAAAATTAAATTTAATGGTGGGCATGGCTTTGTTCATTCTAGTTCTATAACTCCACAACAAGACAATAATCACCCTAAAGATAATCCTAAAGCAGTTTCTTTTTTAGCAACTTCTAGAACTGGAACTGTTTATAATCTTTATCAAGGTGTATCCTTACATGTTCGTTCCGGAGCTGGTTTAACTTATAGTATTATTGGTGATTTACATAACGGTGATACTGTTAATATTATAAATCAAATAGGTAATTGGTATGAAATAAACTATAATGGTCAAATTGCTTATGTTTATGCTTCTTATATCAATACAAATTCTACTTCAAACAATAATTCTTCTAATAGTTCTACACCTACATCTACTGGAACTGTTTGTAACTTAAGTAATGGTGTCTATCTTCATGTACGTACAGGCCCTAGCCTTGATAACAGTATAATAGCTTATTTAAGTGAAGGTGATACTGTTAATATTATCAAAGAAGTAAATGGTTGGGATGAAATAGAATACAATGGACAAATTGCTTATGTCTATGCTGCCTATGTAAATTCTAACAATAACAATAACAATAATAATTCAACAAACTCTATCCCTGCCACTCAATATACGGGAACTGTTTGTAATTTAAGTAATGGTGTTTATCTTCATGTTAGAACAGGCCCTAGCCTTGATAATGAAATAATTGCTTACTTAAATGAAGGTGATACTGTTAACATTATTAAAGAAGTTAATGGTTGGTATGAAATAAACTATAATGGACAAATTGCTTATGTTTATAGTGCTTATGTAAATCCTAATAACAACAATAATGATAATAGCAATAGTACTCAAACAAACCCTATTCCTGCTACTAAATACACCGGAACTGTTTGTAACCTAAATCCTGGTGTTGTTCTTCATGTTAGAAGTGGTGCTGGACTTAACTATAATATTATTGCTGACCTTACTGAAGGTACTACTGTTAATATCATTAAAGAAGTTAATGGTTGGTATGAAATAAACTATAATGGACAAATTGCTTATGTTTATGGCGCTTATATAAATACTAATAACAATAATGATAATAGCAATAGTAATCAAACAAGCTCTGTTCCTGCTACTAAATACACTGGAACTGTTTGTAACCTAAATCCTGGTGTTGTTCTTCATGTTAGAAGTGGTGCTGGACTTAACTATAATATTATTGCTGACCTTACTGAAGGTACTACTGTTAATATTATTAAAGAAGTTAATGGTTGGTATGAAATAAACTATAATGGACAAGTCGCTTATGTTTATGGTGCTTATGTAAATCCTAATAATAATAGCAGCAATAACAATGGAAATAGTAATCAAACAAGTTCTATTCCTCCTACTAAGTACACAGGAACTGTTTGTAATTTAAGCAATGGTGTTTATCTTCATGTTAGAACAGGTCCTAGCCTTGATAATAAAATAATCGCTTACTTAAATGAAGGAACTACTGTTAACATTA
This sequence comes from Clostridium massiliamazoniense, assembly GCF_001403635.1. GTDB lineage: Bacteria > Bacillota > Clostridia > Clostridiales > Clostridiaceae > Sarcina > Sarcina massiliamazoniense. Next base: position 515,596 of record NZ_LN879466.1, on the reverse strand, counting down.
TTAAAGAAGTTAATGGTTGGTATGAAATAAACTATAACGGACAAATTGCTTATGTTTATGCCTACTATGTTTCTCCTAATAATAGCAATAACAGTAATAATAACAGTAATAATAACGGAAATAGTAGTAATAATTCTACTAATTCTATCCCTGCCACTAAATATACAGGAACTGTTTGTAACCTAAATCCTGGTGTTGTTCTTCATGTTAGAAGTGGTGCTGGACTTAACTATAATATTATTGCTGACCTTACCGAAGGTGCTACAGTTAATATCATAAAAGAAGTTAATGGTTGGTATGAAATAAATTATAATGGTCAAATTGCTTATGTTTATGGTGCTTATGTAAGTCCTAATAACAGCAATAACAATAACAATAACAGTAATAATAATGGAAATAGTAATCAAACAAATTCTATTCCTGCTACTAAGTACACAGGAACTGTTTGTAATTTAAGTAATGGGGTTTATCTTCATGTCAGAACAGGCCCTAGCCTTGATAATGAAATAATTGCTTACTTAAACGAAGGTGACACTGTTAATATTATTAAAGAGGTTAATGGTTGGTATGAAATAAACTATAATGGACAAGTTGCTTATGTTTATGCTTACTATGTTTCTCCTAATAATAACAGCAGTAACAATAGTAGTAATAATAATTCTGACAATAGTTCTTCATCCAATAATAACTATTATCATTTACATTTTGGTAAAAATAGTACTGTTATTACAACTAAATACCCAGGCACATTACAACAATATATAAATGCTCAATATAACAATTGGCCTTATTATTCAGAATCTGAGTATAGAAACTATATAAATCCTGCAACAGCTAATAATATCTATCAATTTTTAACTGTTAATACTTTTAGAAATATAAATGTTAATAAACTTAATAATGCATTAAATGGTGATGGCGTATTAAGTGGTCAAGGACAAGCTTTTTATGATGCTGCTAAAGAATTTAATCTAGATCCTTTATACTTTGTTGCTCAATGTTTATTAGAAACTGGAAGAGGTACTAGCTATCTTGCAAGTGGTGTTACTATAACTCAAATAGCTAATACTAACGCACCTATTTATTCAAATGGAGTTTTAGTTGGATATCAAATGATTCCTCTATCAAGTCCAGTAACTGTATATAATTTATTTGGAATAGGAGCTTATGATAATACTTCTGCTTTCCCTAATAGAGCACTAATTTTAGGTACTACTTATGCCTATAATCATGGCTGGACATCTGTATCAAGTGCTATAGCAGGAGCTGCACAATTTATATCTAATTCATATATTCATAGTAGTTTCAATCAAATAACTCCTTATGAACTTAGATATAACCCTGTATTAAGTAATATATGGCATCAATATGCTACTACTGCTTGGTATGGCTCAACAATGGGTGAACTTATAAAGAGCCTTAGCTATATATATAGCGAAGGAGATAAATTCACATTTAATGTTCCTACTTTTAACAACTAATAATTATTAAATAAACTAAAAAAAGGTGCTGTATCAAATCAGCACCTTAATTTATATTACTTTTATAAACGGAGATTTAATTCAGGTGAAGTTTTGACTCCATCTGAATGCTTTGTCACAGTTATCTAGAAGCGTGAGGCTGTTTATCTCCTACTTATAAAAGATAGGAGTATTACAGCCTCTAGCTATCAGATAAATATATTTTTTTCATCTGCCGAGATAGCTATATAGGTACAAAATACTGTGACCATTGAACTAGTACTAGAAGCTCTTTATTTTTGAACAATAGTTTCGTAAGTGACTATCTAAATCTTGATTTAGTCATAGGAACTTACTCAGCGAGCAATGCGAGTCGAGTTTCCTTTTAAAAGAAGCTCAGTGCTAAAGTCACTGAGTAACTTCCAGTTACCAAATCATAGATTTGGACTGTCAGTCAAACAAAGTGAGTTTGGAAATTTTAGAAACTGTTGTAGAAAAAATATTAGAGTTTCTTTACGTAAGTGAGTGGGCACAAATGATGAACCTATATATCTAAATAAAAGGCAGAGAGGATGTATCTGTAATTTGATACATCCTCGTTTTTTATAAATAAAGCTTTAGCTCTATCTTAATTAAGTCTCAGTTTTCTAAATCAACTTCATTTCAACTAAAGCATTATAGATTCCATCATTAGCTACATCATCAGTAGTCTTATATGCCTGTTTTAATAAATTTTCATGGCTTCCACCCATTGCTATCCCATATTGAACAAGTTCAAACATCTCAATGTCATTTTCACCATCACCAAAAGCATAAGTTTTTTCCTTTGGAATATCTATAGCCTTTAGTAAAGCTTCTATTCCATAAGCTTTTGTGTAACCCTTTCTATACATATCATAGGAATTTTTTCCTGGATGTTGCATAAATATAAAATCATCTTTATATTTTTCACATATCTTTTGGAAACTTTCTGTTCCATTATCTATAACAATTAATTTATTTACTGATATAGGCCCTTCCCAACTATCTTGAATTTTTTCTATAGGCAAAGAAAAAGTTCTAACTAAAGTTCCTACTCTATCATCTAATTTAGTTGATATATAACTATAGGCTTGTCCCTCTAATATATAATCAATTTTTTCTTTCCCACAAAAATCTATTATATCATCAACTATCTCTTGTTTAACTTCTTCATTTAATATGACCTTATTATTAAGTTCTATATAAGTTCCATTTGAAGTTATATAGCCACTAACACCTAATTCCTTTAATTCGTCACTTAAAAAGCTCATAGGTCTTCCTGTAGCTATTAATGTTAAATAACCATTTTCCTTTAATCTTCTTATTGCTTCTTTTGTTTTTTCTGTAGGTTTTTCAATGCCCTTCCAACAATCTACAAGGGTTCCATCTACGTCAAAAAATACTATTCCTTTTATATCTTTCAAAGTTTCCACCTCATTTTATCTGCTAACTAGTGCCTATAAATACTCTATAATTTTGAGATAAACAGACACATGTTCCTAGATAACTTTCACTAAATTTAAGTAAGTTTTTAACTCTAACTAAATTAAGTTTCAGTTTACCTAGCTTTAAATTCTTTCTTAATAGTAATTCTATCATACTTTTTTATTTATTTTCTACAACCTTAATTTAAGTTTAAATTAAGAAATATTAACCTAATCTACTTTATTCATAAATCCTTTAAATATTACAAAAATGAAAGCTTAAAGAAAGCTTCTTAAATATCACTTTAACTCTAATCTTAATATAATAAAAGTATAAAGAATAACAAATCTCAAGGAGGAACTTAACTATGAAAAAAGTACTATTTATATTAGAGGCTATTGCTACAGGAACTTTTGGATTTTATATAAATAGTGAAGAAATACACTAAAACAATTTTTACCAAGGAGGAAATTTAAATGAATAAACTTATTTTAATATTAAATGCTATTATTACAGGAATTTTTGGTTTCTATTTAAATAGTGAAGAAACTTTTTAAAAGCTAACTTTAGAGGTGATTTTTATGAAAAATATATATTTAATTTTGGAGGCTCTTAGCTGTGGACTTTTTGGATACTACATCAAATAAAATAAATATCTCTATTTTATTAAGAAAAATAATAATATAAAAAAGGATTTATGCTTATAAAAAACATAAATCCTTTTTTGTTTGTTACCTTCTATTTTTACGTCTGAAAACTTCTCCTATACCTAACATTCCTATGATAGAAGCTAAAGTAACCAAGTCTTCTATATTAGAGCCTAGCTCTCCACCTACTCCTGTATTAGGTAAATTTTTATCATTAACAATATTAATTGACACATCTTTGTTTTTCAAATCTGATTTTGTAAGATTATCTTTTCCAATTTTTTCTCCATTAACAGTTATACTAGATACTTTATAACCCTTTGGTATAACTAATTGTGGATCATTTTCATTTACTATTTTACTTGAAACAATATTACCATCTTTTCCTATAATATTTATTCTTACAGAAGCTGTTTTAGGAGTTAATGTTATTGTCTTATATTTAGTACTTCCTGTAGTAGCATTTACATCAATATTCTTATCATTATATCCCTTTAAAGCTACTTTTATATGATTAATTCCTTGAGTTGTTCCTACAGTAATTTCTCCACTATCATTAGTTTTTTCTTCTTTCCCATTAACTATTATAGTTTTATTTTTTAACAGTCCATTATCATCATTTACTGTTATTATAACTTTGCCCGTTACTGGTGCTAAGGAAATTATTCCTGTTGCCTTTCCATTTGGATCTAACTTAACTGAAGTTTGTCCATTAGTATAACCTTCATCTGAAGCTGTTGCGCTTATTTCTCCTGGTTTAACATCACTTACTTGTACTTCCCCATTTGAGTTTGTATGCAATGTTTGTCCATCTATATTTACTGTTGCTCCTGATAATACTTTTCCTGTTTGACTATCAATTACTTTTACTACAGCATTACCATATCTTTCTAAATTATAAATTACAGTTATCTTCGAGTTTCCTATACTTGTTGGATCTAAGCCTCCTGAAACAACTTTTCTATTCTTTTCAATAATAATACTCTTAACTTCATATCCCTTTGGAATATCTGCTTTTTGTATACTAGTTCCTACTTCTCCCGTAAAACTATCTTCCTTTATTACTTTTCCATCACTATCAACAAATTTTCTATTTACAGTCCCTAAATTTATTATTATATCGCCCTTTCCTATAACAAAGTATGGTAATATATTAGTTTGAGGACTTTTTAAACTTGGTATTGCATAGCTCTCATCACTTCCTGATATTGGTCCCATTCCAGGCAGTGTCTTAATTAATTTCCCACCTTTATATAAATTAATGTAAGAATAAGAATTATCTCTTTTAATAAATATGTCTCCATTACTATTTGCAGTTACTGTCTTATTCTGTGATTCTGGATATGCATCTATATTATAAGTTTCTCCAGGTTCTAGACCACTTACTTTAGTTACTTCATAATTTAACATATTTATAGCTTTATTTTTTACTACAATTGGTTCTGTACATCCCTGGACAGAAATAATTATATTTTTCTTTCCCAATAAAGTTTGACCTTCTTCTAATTGAGAAACTGGGACTACTCCCTGAGAAAGTATTCCTCCCCCAATAAAATTCCCACTATCATCAGTTACTGCAATCGTTTTTCCACTTACAGGTACTCCATTTAAATTAAACTTTATATTTTGTAAATCAGTATAAGCTTTCCCATTTCCAGCCATAATTATAGTATCTGAATCATTTATTGTATTTGAAATATCATCATTGTTACTCTGAATCAATAACTTTTGGTTTTTTATCTTTAATTCCTTACTTTGTGAATTATTATTTTCATTTAAATCTATATGAGCATTAGTTCCTACTGCCATTGCTGCTGTTGTAGCAACTACTAATGCTAATAACTTCTTATTAAAAGGCATTTTCCCTTACTCCTTTGCTTTTGTTTATAAACTAAGACTTAATTTAGCTAGGATTTTGACCCTAGCTAAACTTTAGTACTCCTTATCTGAGAATGTATATTTGTTTATCTCCAACTTATAGAAGATTGGAGTATTACAAACATTAGACATCAGATAGATGAAATTTCTTCTTATCTAGTTGTGTCTAATTTTTAAGCTTATATTATCTTACTCTTTTAAAATAATTATTACAATAATATATTTTTCTCCTTTTTAGTACCTGAACATCAAAAAATTTACTATTTAATCCATATCCTTTTCTTTAATTGCCTTTTTATTATTTATTTAAATATTTTTTATTATATTTCTATTTTTTTATCCATTTTAATTTTATTTTCATATATTTTTTTAGAAATAAATAAAAAAGAGATTAGTTTTGTATTTTAAAAAATATTTTAATATAATTAAAATTTATTTAAAATTTTACTAAATATATATTTGTATTCTAATTTATTATCAATATGATAATACTTATATTAAGATTTATTATTATTATATAAATTTTTAAAGATTATATGATAATTAAAAAAACATATATTTTAATACAAAAATAAATTAATTTAAAAATATAAAAAACCATGATAAAATAATTAATGCTATCTTATCACGGTTTTTAAAAATACTAACTTTTATTTAATTCATTTATAGTTTCTCCAATAATCCTTATTCCTTCTTCTATTTCCTCAAAGCTTAGTCTCGAAAATCCAAGCCTTAATGTATTATCTCCAGAACCATCCACATAAAATATATCCCCCGGCATAAATATAACAGACTTTTTATAGCATCCCTCTAATAATTCCCTAGAATTAATTCCTTTTAATCCTACAAATACATGGAATCCCCCTTCGCCCATTAAAAACTCTACATCCATATATTTTTCTATACATTTTATAACAAACTCATATTTATCTTTATAATGCTTTCTTATTTTTTTTATGTGCTTTTCTAAAGCTCCTCTTTTTAAATACTCATATAGTATACCTTGATCTAAAAATGATGTGTGTATATTCTTACATCTCTTAACACTAGTTAATATATCTATAACTTTTTTATCAGCAATTACCCAACCAATTCTCATTCCTGGAAAAAGTATTTTAGAAAAACTCCCTATATAAATAACTCCATTACTCTTTCCATCAAGAGCTGCTATTGGACTTATATGAGATGACTCATATAAAAGTTCTTCATTAAAGCCATCTTCAATTAAAGGGATGTTACTTTCTTTTAATATGTTATAAAGTTCATATCTCTTCCCTGGTCTCATAACAATCCCTGTTGGATTATGATAAGATGGTGTAATATATGCAAATTTTATATCATTATCTTTTATTTTTTCCTTTAAATCTTCTAAATTTATTCCATCTTTGTCCATCTTCACCCCAATAATATTAATTCCATGAACTTTCATCATTTTTATTGCAGTATTATGGGTTGGATTCTCACAAATAATTTTATCTCCTTCATTGGTAAAGCTGTCTAAAACTATTTCTAAACCTTCAGTAAATCCATTTGTAATTAATACTTCTTTTTGAGAAATATCCACTCCCTTTTCTTTCATATAACTTAAAAGATATTCTATTAGCGGCTTATAACCATTGGCATACCCATAATTCAAAATTTTATCTTCCTCTATAGATAATCTATCTAAAAATGCCTTTTTAAATTCATCCATATCAAATAATTCACCTGGTGGCGCTATACTTTTAAATGATATTAATCCTTTACTCCATGGTATTTCCGACTTCACTATATCTAATTCATCTGCTCTTTTAGCATATTTATTTATTTTATTACCCCAATTCACTTGCCAAGATTCATTACTTTTTAATGTTTCTTTGATATCATTGCTTACAAAAGTACCCTTACCTTTTTGTGTATAAACAATCCCATCAGCTTCTAAATTTTCATAGGCTAAAACAACAGAATTTCTACTAACTTTTATTCTATTACTTAAATCTCTAGTTGATGGCAGTTTACTTCCCTTTGGCATAAGCCCCTTGCCTATCATGTCTTTTATATGAGCTTCTATTTGAAGATATATAGGTTCCTGTTCATTGAATTTTAAATTAGAAAAAATCAAGTATATCACCTCTATCTGAATTATATTTTTAATAAATCCTAAATATTCTTGTATCCTTCTTTTCACTTGATGACCCTGTCTGTAATCCTTCAATTTCTACTCTTTATAAATAAACAGACATAGCTCCCTAGATAACTTTCACTAAAATTAAAACTCTATCTTAAATTTAATGTTAGTTTATATTTCTTATGTGAAATTTTAATTCTAGCTTAATTATATCAAATTTTTTCTCTAAACATTCTTCATAATATAAAACAATGGAGTTGTTTCTTAAAAACAACTCCATTGTTTTATATGACTTATAAATGACTATTTTTGAGAATATTTCTCTCTTTGCAGTGTTACTTTTACGATTTTAATTCTCAAATTTATATAACATATAGCTATATAAGTGACAAACTACTTTTACTTTATACAAATAGGCAAATTTCATATAAAATAAATTTTATTCATACATTAAACATTATTCATAATACATTTACAATTATATAGTTTCATATCTTTAAAAAAAAGAACCACTTAATAGTTATTTTTTCTATTAAGTGGTCCGCGTTGTTGTTTGTTGTTTGTTATTTCGTATATTTTCTATATTGAGGTATTACTTTTGTACATTACAAATTAATATTTCTTATTTGTTCTCTTCGTACATTTTAGCTTCTACATCTATAAATACTTTTGCTATTTCTCCATAAGCTTTTTCCCAAGCTTCCATTATCTCATCTGTAGCAGCATCACCTAATATAGTTTTTATAGCTTTTAATAATTGTTCTCCAACTATTGGATAATGTTCAGGTTTAACTTTTGTATTTACATGTACTTGACCTATTTTTTTAACTGCTGGTAACATAACTTCTAAATTATCTATGTTTTGTGCAGCTGCTAAAACAGCCATAGCTAAAGCTTTAGGTTGTTCACCTGATTTTTGTTTTCCCATGTCAAACATTGTTTTTATTTCTGGGTGTGCTTCAAATAAACTTTTGTAAAATTCTTTTGTTATTTCAACACCATGTTCTTTTAACACAGGAACTGTACTTTTTACTATATCTCTTGTTTTTTGATCTAGCATAATACAATCTCCTTCTATATAAAGTATTAAATAATAATTATTCTTAAATAATATTAACTTTGCGTTGATATTATATTAACATAAAAAAATAAAATGTGCAAGTAAAATACTCTTTTTATTTTAATTTGTATTTTAAAGAAAATAACTTATAATATAAAAAAGAATTAAATTCTTTAGTAGGGAGGCTTTTTGAATGCAATTATCAAAATTTACAGATTACTCATTCAGAGCTTTAATATATTTAGCTGAAAATGAAAATAAATTATGTACTATAGATGAAATAGCTAAAGATTTAAATATTTCTGAACATCACTTAAAAAAAATAATAAATAAACTAGCTAAAACTGAGTATATTATATCTATAAAAGGACGAAATGGTGGATTAAAGCTTGGTACGTCACCTTCTTTAATAAATCTTGGGAGCATATTAAAAATAACAGAAGATAATTTAAACTTAGTAGAATGTTTTGGTGAAAATAACAATTGCTCCTTTTGTAAAGGGAATATTTGCAAATTAAGTCCTATAATTTCATCTTCCTTAGATAAATTTTTTCAAGAATTCTCTAAATATACTTTAGCTGATATAATTTAAAAAAGATATGTATAAATATAGAGGATGTATCAAATTGCAGATACATCCTCTCTGCCTTTTATTTAGCTATATAGCTATCTCGGCAGATAAAAAAATATATTTATAAAAGTAATATAAATTAAGGTGCTGATAGAATCAACTTCAAATAATTTATTTCTTCAAAATCCTTAATAGAATTATAATCTATAATTTTGCTTTCCAAATCAGCATTGTCTTTTTCTAAAAAATCTACATTGTAATTTTCATTTTCACCATTTTTCCTCTTCAGAACTTCTAAAATTATAGAATTACTCTTTTCACTATTTTCATTAATAAAAAATACATCGCTTACTTCTTCTAATTTCCCTAAACTAAACTCATGAACTGGCACTAATTTCTCAGCTTCTAATTTAAATAAAGTATATGTCTTCTGATTAATACTATCTTTAGGTCCAATTAAAAACATAGAGTTCTCTTCAAAAACTTTATAAACTTTATCAGTATAAAATTGTTCCGCTCCTATAATATTTCCTGAATCTTTTTGGCAATCATATATAAACATTAATTTCTGATCCATACTCCCTGACTTATTATAAAGTACTATTTTGTCTTCAATAGAATATGTGACTAACTCTCTCTTATCATATAAATTAAAAAAGCTTTGAATTTCCTTAAAGTCACCATTCTTCTTTAATTCTATCTCTTCTCCATCAAATATTAATTCTTCTACTGTTCCAGAAGCTCCTATAACAAAAAATTTATTATTTTTCTTATTATAAGCTATTCTCTTTTTCTCCTTAAAATCCTCTAAAGTTTTATTTTTCTCCTTATTCTTATCCCCATATAATATATATTCCTTTTTCTCTTCCCTATCTATAAGTACTATATCACTTATTGCTCCTTGTTCAATATTTCCCTCTGTCTTATTAACAAAAAACACAGATACCATATACCTTCTTTCTGAGTCAATAAAGTTTGTTGAAGGATAATATCCATCCTCTATTTTCTTTCTATATTTTTCACTAAATTTATATAATATTTCTTCACTAGGTTCTTTTCCTAACTCCCCTATTCCAAGTTCCCCCTTTTCGTTATATCCAATAGTTCCTAGAAGGCCATAATCTTTATAATCTCCTAAATTTTCCCTACTAAGAAGTTGATTTAACTCATCTATGGTTATATCTCTTATAATATTTTCACCCTTTACATCTACTATAGCTCTTTCACCAAAGCTTACTTTTCCCTTACTATCCATTTTAAATAATTTATTTTCTAATACCCTATAATAATTATCTTTTAATTTTTTATTCTCTCCTATATTCTTTTTTATAACATTATTATTAGAGTCTACAAGGGTTCTAACTACACCATAAATATATCCATTTTCTGAATATAAACTTTGAAAAATTTGATTTTCTTCAATTCCCTCATAGTCCATATATCTTTCTTCTTTTATATTAAAATCCCTCTCCTTTGTAGTATTTTCTAAAAAAACACCTTCCTTCGTCTTTGAACATCCAACTAAAGTCATAGAAAGAAGTAAAGTAGCTACAACATAAATATTTTTATTGACCATAAGTACCTCCCCATATTCACCATTAATATTTTAAAATTATTAAAATCCCTTTATTACTGAAAGTATTTATCTGATAGCTAGAGATTGTATTGCTCCTATCTTTTATAAGTAGGAGATAAATAGCCTCACGCTTCTATATAACACCCACTAAGCACTAAGCATTCAGCTGCAGTCAAAAATCCATCTAAATTAAGTCTACATTTATTAAAAGAGAAATAACTCTGATAAAACTAAGATAAAAAAACACTCCCCTCTATAACTTTCTCATCCCCATAACTTTCTTATAAAAGACTTTTCTCTTATATAATAAAAACTTCCAGTTAATATATTCTATATAAATATATTAACTGGAAGTTATTACAAAATAGTTATAAAACTTCTTGTTTTTTAAATTTAATGAATTTTTTTAGGAAAGAGTAGTTAAGAAGTCCCTTCTTTCTTAGCTACTCTTTATATACTGAATAAAATCCAATATACTTTCAATCTTATTTTTTCTTAAACAACTTTTAAATACTATATACTAAATTATAATCTTATTAGTCCTATTGATTATGTCTTGCTTTATATAATTTTCTCCAACAAAAATAACCATATATTGCACTAGTACCAAATTGGATCCATACTAAAGCACCTGATAAATCATTTACTGAAACTGTTCCTGATTTTATCATTGATTCTATAAATAATATTACCCCTAAGTTTGATAGGAACCAGAAGTACCATTGCTCTAAGTATCTTTTTGATGTTAACCATACTGCATAGATTGTCATTACTGCTGTAAATGAATCCATTATATATGATGGGTCTGATGAAATATTCATATTAAATAAAAGTTTAAATATAGCTGGTAATTCAATTAAGAAATATGCGTAAACTACCCAAGCTATTGCTAAACCTATAATTGAAAAAATCCAATGTTTTGCTGTAAATCTTTCAACATCAATTTCACCATGTGTGCTTGTTTGAATGTTTCTTTTCCAAGCTATAAATCCTATTATCTCAAGAGGTAATAAGAAAATTATATTTTGAATAAATTGTCCATATAAAGCTCCATGTAAAGCTACTATAGCATAAGTTATAGTGTTTAATATCCACCAAAAATAACAACTTAAGCTTGCTCTAGCTTGATATATACATGTAAAAATTCCTGAAATAGTAGATATAAGCCCAATAATCCCTATTACTGTAAATACACTACAGAAAGAACCTTGTCCCATAAGTACCAGTTGAAAGAATGATAATATACCTGTTATTAAGAAAAATATAAGAAAGAATTTTTGGAATGGTGTAAGTACCTTGTAAAAATTCATAAATTTAATCCAACTCTTTCTCTTTAGTTTTTTATATAAAATTCATAATACTCTAGAAATAAAATGTTTTTTACTTGTGCTTATTTCAATTAAAATCAAAATTTTTTATAGTTTTTCTCATTATTTAATTAAAATAAACTATAATTTATCGATAAATGTATAAATAAAATTTTATATTGTTTTTTTAATTTTAACAACCTTTCAAAATCAAAAATATAAATTTTCTTTTTTCTTTTCTATTTTTTTAATAATTTAATATAATGTAAACATTTTTATTTCTTATATTTCTAATTAAATTAAATAATTTTAATCTTATTGTGTGTATGTTTCTTTTTTGTAAACTTTTTATAAATTTTATTTTAACTCGCTCGATTATACTATAAATACATAATAAATTAACTCATCTAATAACTAAAATTAGATTCAATTTTTGCTGATTTTAACTTAAACTTAACTTTATTTTGGAGGTATAACAATATGAGTTTAGCTAATATTTGCATTTATTGTGCAGAACTAATTATTTTAATATATTTTATTTATTCAGTTATAAGATATTTCATATTCGAACTATAATTTAAAGTAACTGTCCTATAATACTACTTATTATGTATAAAAGGCAGCTACTTTATCAATTTACTAATCTAGATGATTAAATTAATTATCTTCCAATTTAATTTTTCCTTACTAACCAGGATAAGAAATCTAAAAAATTATTTTATACACTAATTAACTATCTTCTTCTCAATTCTCTTTTTAAAAACTTATCATTAAATTAATATTGATTATTAAATTTATTAATTTAAATAAAAAATTTATTATACCAAAGAATAAAAACGTTTTCACGGAAATATTATAAAGTATAGAAATAGAGTTAATTCTATTTAAACTAAATCTAAATTTATAAACATTTTGTGAGGTAAAAAGCATGGGAAAAGTATTGAAAACTATACTATCTATAGTTGTTACATCATTAATTTTCATTGGTTGTACTAGTAACACATCATCTAAAATCAGTGATTCAAAAGATAAAAAAGAAGTAAAAAAAATTCTTTGGGAACAAGGTGGAACACTAGAAGCACAAAAAGGTTATAATAAAAATATTGGTACTGCTGGTATACTTGCTGGTAAATCAAATGGATTTATTATTGTCGGTGGTGGGGCAAACTTTCCAGAAGAATCAGTCTTAAATGGTGGAAAAAAAGTATTATATCCCGATATTTATGTATTAAAACCTGAGGATGGAAAATTAACTCAAGTAAATCACACAACTTTAGACTATGAAATTGGTTATGGAAATTCAATAACTAGTGATGAAGGAATTTATTACATTGGTGGAAGTTCTAATGAAAAAGAAGCTGATAATGTTATCCTTATTACAGCTGATGATAATGGTGAAATAAGCAAAAAACATATAGGGGATTTACCTTTCACTCTTGCTGATGGAATTTCAGTAAAACATGATAAATTTATATATACTGGCCTTGGAAAACAAAATGGAACAGCAACTAATAAGTTTTATAAATTTGATACCGAAAGTGGTAAAATAGAACAATTAGCAGACATTCCAGGTGAATCTACTAGAAATCAAGCTGTAGCTCAAGTACTAGGTGATAACATTTATATCTTTAGTGGCGGTGACAAAGTTGCTTATACAGATGGATATAAATATAATATAAAAAATAACTCATGGAGTAAAATTGCTGATGTAAAGATTGGAAATGAAGAAATTTCCCTTCTTGGAGTAAATTCCGTTAAATTAGACGAAGAAAAAATGCTTGTTATAGGTGGATTTAATAAAAAAATTTATGATAATGCAGTAGATAAATTAGGTTCTTTAAAAGATAAAGAATTAGCTGATTTTAGAGAAGCTTATTTTGGAGCAGATCCTTTTGAATTCAACTGGAATAAACAAATTTTAATATATAATTCTAAAACTAATCAGTGGACAAGTGTAGGTGAAATACCTTTCAATGCCCCTTGTGGAGAAGGCCTAGTTATTGAAGGTGATAATATATATTCAATAAATGGAGAAATTAAACCAGGTACAAGAACAAATCAAATTTATTCAGGAACTCTAATTTACAAATAATATTAAAGAGAGAATATATCAAAATTACTGATATATCCTCTCTTTTACTACTTTAAACTATCTTTTAACTTGATTATTAAATAATTCATTGACTTTTATATAAGGATTTCTATAACGCTTAACTCCTTGTGAAGTCTTCTTATATTCTATAGCTTCCTTAGGACACCATTGAACACAAGCAAAACAAAATTGACAATTACTTAATTTCCACTTTGGTTTTCCATTATTAATCTCAATATTATTTGCAGGACATACTTTACTGCATATTTTACAACTAATACATTTATCATTGACTATGAATCCTTTATCTAATGGAAATTTTTTAGAAAGACCATTTATAGCATTATAATTAAGTTTATTAATAAAGCTCTTAGCCTTATTTTTCTTATAATCTACACCATCACCATTAGAAATACTCCTAGTAATATATTTAATTTTTTCCTCTTCTTCCTTAAAAAAAACTTCCTTTTCTTCATCAGTAATAATATGATCCTTTGCTGGCATATTGTGAGGCATTCTTATTGAAAAACTCCCATTCAATTTAAAATCTTTTACTTTTAAAACTTTATCAATCTGTTCAAAAGTAATACCTTCACCATTCTTGTCTCCATGAGTAACCACTGTGAAAATATAAGGATTACTAGATTCTATTTTCAATGCTTTTATAAAATTTTCTGCTAATTTTGGTATTCCTCCAAAAATTATCGGTGCTACAAATCCGATTCTATGAGCTTTTGTACTTATTTTTTGATTTAATTTATCTTCATTTATTTTCACTAATTCAACCTCATCAAAAAATGCTCTTAAGTCTTTAGCAACCTTAAGACTATTCCCCGTTCCTGAAAAATAATATATGACAGTTCTCATAACTTCTCCTCCTAATAATATTAAATAACTAATGCCACTTAATACTGTATTTAAAAATACTTTTAAAGTACCTTCTTCTGTTGTGAACTTATTGATATATAAAATAAAAATCAAATTTACCTCATATCTAGTAGCTGTAATACTCTAATCTTCTATAAGCTTACAATAAACAAATACAGAAATCTAGATAACTTCTTCTTAAATTCTTTTTTTAATATATTCCTACTCTTATCTTATTAGCTCTTAATCTTTTATCCATAAATAAAAGCACTATATATTTTTTCATTTTCTGAGATAGTTATATAGCTAGAAAAAAGAATAGAGGATATATCAGTAATTTGATACATCCTCTGATTTAAGTCTTAGTTTATAAGCTTCAACTAAAATTTATCTAAGCAGTAACATTCTTTTCTGCTTGTTTTTCTATATAATTATGTATTCTAACCTTATTCTTCTTAACAATAAAAAGAAGCACTACATATAAAATTATTATTGCTGAAATTATTATTGGATTCTTAGTTAAAAAGCCTAAGAACATTAATCCTGCAATAGGTTGAGCCATCATATTAAAACTTGTTATCATAACAGTACCAACTGGTAATGCTACTCCTGCTGCAATGGCTGCTTCAGTATATATTGGAGCTATTGCTGAACACATGTAAAGTCCTATTGAATACCAAATTCCCGCAACAATAATAACCTTTAACATATTCCCTCTAGTCATTGCTACTAAAGCTTCAACCATAAATGGTAATGAAACTAAGTCTACCATAGGCAAAGTTTTATTTCCTGGTAGTATTAAAGCCATAAGAACCATTATAGGAATTAAAAGTGTTCCTGATATAAGAGTTGCTGGCTCTCCATAACCTGTAGCATCATCAACTCCTATGTACCACTCTCTATTTTTACTTTTATCTTTATCTAGTCTTTTATTAACTACTTCTGCCATTGGTGCAAAAGCTTTTCCAAAGATTTCTGCAACTTTAGGAAATATAATCATAAGTGCTGCTAAAACTATTCCAAGCTTTGTTATTTGTCCCCAAGCTACCATAGTATTTAATCTCTTTAAGTTTCCTAATATTCCTATAAACATTCCAAGTATAAGACCTATAGTACCAGGTTCACCAAATACACCTAATTTATCCTTTAATTTCTCTGGATTAAATTTAAGTTTATGAAATCCTAACTTATTAAATATTGGATCTAAAACATAAAGCAATAAAGTTACTTCTGTATTATGCATAGATATAATTGTGCAGTTAGGGTAATTATAATACTTAGACCAACTTTTACATATAACTTCAATATTAAGTACATTATATAAAAGTATAACTATCATAAATAACATTGATAACCAAATATTTTTTGTTGCTATATATAACATTGATCCCCAAATCATATAGGTATAATTAAGCCATAAATCTGAAGGTAAAAATATGTTAGTAAATTTACTTGCAAAAAGTATTAATTGTATTATTATTGCAAAAGCAAAGAATATAAGTCCTATTTTGCTTGAATAAGCTATTATGGCACTAGTTTGCCATCCTAAATCTAAAACTGGTAAGTTTATTCCTGTTGAATTAACCATTTGTTTAATAACAGGCATAATTATAGGCGTAAATGCTCCAATTAAAAGCATAAATCCTTGTAAACCAACCCCTGCATATAACCCTGAAAGAAAGGACTTTTTATTATCCATTCTTAAAAACTTACATATTACAAATATGACTACAGGTAAAAATACAGGAGCACCGAATACACTAAAAAACTCCTTTATCTCTTGTAAAATCATTTCTCCTCCTCATTAGTTCCTATTTTTCTGATAAGTTTACTCAACATTATATCATAATAACATTTTTTCCTCATAAAGAAAATATTATACTCAAAATTTTTATAGATAAATTTTATTAATAAAAAATTATTTACTCAAAAAAAGAAGAATGTTATCTAAGTTGAACTAACATTCTCCTTTGAAACACTCTTCTTTAACTTTTATCCTATAAACTTTTGAAGTATTCCCATATCCATCGCTATTAATTCTTCAGCACTTTTACCAGCAACTGATTTCATATGTCCAGCTAGTCCCATTTTTTGTCCTGGGTTTAACTCATCTTCACTTTTAACTGATGCACTCTTTAAGAACACTTCTTTATGTAATTCTAAAACTTCTTCTAATGAAGCATTATTGTTTTTAGCAGTTTCAAACTTAGCATACATTTCTTTGTATACCTCTTTCATTGCATCCATATTTGTTTTATCTTCTTTATGTTTATCTGCTACAACTCCGTATACAGCATCTACTTTGTTTTGTATATTTTTATCCATATCGTTAACTAATCTTAGAAACTTCTTATTGTTTTAAACCTCTAAGACTTCCTCCTTCTACTTTTAATATACTCCATGACCTTAGGTAAAGCTCAAGGAAATTTTTAAAATTATCTAAAACTTTTTTACTTTTTCATCATTTCTTCAAGAGTATGCCAAGCAAGAACTGCACACTTAACTCTAGCAGGCATATTTGAAATATTTTGAAGAACCATAGCATCTTCTAAAACTTCAAGTTCCTCTTCATCATTTATTTCTCTCTTAATCATAGCTATAAATATTTCTACAAGATCTTTTGCTTCATTTTTTGATTTACCCTTTACAAGGTCTATCATCATAGAAGTTGAAGCTTGAGAAATAGCACATCCCTTTCCTGTGAAAGCTATATCTTCTATAATATCTCCATTATATTTAAGTTTTATTTCTATTTCATCTCCACAGCTTGGATTATGCCCTTTTTCACATACATCACAGCTTTCAAGCTCTCTTCTATTTCTTTTTGACATATTATGTTCCATTATAAGTTCTGTATAAATCTCATTTAAATCCAAAATAATCACATCCACTTCTTAAACATCTCATAAATTTTTTCAAGCCCTTCTACAAGCTTATCAACATCTTCTCTAGTATTATAAAAATAAAAACTTGCTCTTGTTGTTGAATTTACTCCATAGAATCTCATTAGAGGTTGCGCACAATGGTTCCCTGCTCTAACTGCTATATTATAATTATCTAATATACTTGATACATCATGTGGATGAACTCCATCCATCTCAAAGGATATTACCCCTTCCTTTTTATCAATATCACTTGTACCATAGATTTTAATATAAGGTAGCTTCTTTAATTTTTCCATTGCATAGCCTATTAAATCTTTTTCTATTCTTTCGACGTTGTCCATACCTATTTCTTCAAGATAATCTATAGCTGCTGCAAGTCCCGCTGCCGCTCCTACATTTTGAGTACCGCCTTCAAATTTTGCTGGAAGTGGTGCAAATGTAGCAGTATCCTCATAAACATATTCAACCATATCTCCACCAAAGGTATATGGTGGCATATCATTTAAAATAGCTTCTTTCCCATATAAAACGCCTATTCCCATAGGTCCTAACATTTTATGTCCTGAAAACACCATAAAGTCAGCATCAAGTTCTTTAACATTAACTTTACTATGAGGAACCATTTGAGCTCCATCTATAATAACTTTTGCTCCATTATTATGAGCAACTTCTATAATTTTTTCTATAGGATTTCTTATACCTAATACATTTGAAACACCTGTAACACTTACAAGTTTAGTTTTGTTAGTTATTTTAGAATTAATTTCATCCTCTGTTAATTCACCATTTTCATTAACATATAAGTATTTAAGCACAGCCTTTTTAGCTCTTGCAACATTTTGCCAAGGAATAAGGTTAGAATGATGTTCAGCTATAGAAATTACAATTTCATCACCTTCTTCTATAAAGTTCATTCCAAAACTCATAGCTAGAAGATTAAATGCCTCTGTTGAATTTTTAGTAAATATTATTTCTTGAGGTTTTTCAGCCCCTATAAACTTTCTTACCTTTTCTCTTGCACCTTCATAAACTTCTGTTGCTTTAATACTAAGTTTGTATGCTCCTCTATGAGGATTAGCATTTTCTTCTTTATAGTATTTTTCAACTGCTTCAATAACAGAATTAGGCTTTTG
Source organism: Clostridium massiliamazoniense (assembly GCF_001403635.1). GTDB lineage: Bacteria > Bacillota > Clostridia > Clostridiales > Clostridiaceae > Sarcina > Sarcina massiliamazoniense. The sequence continues at coordinate 496,567 of NZ_LN879466.1, read as the reverse complement.
TGTTGTTGCTCCACTATCTAAATAAATAATTCTCTTCCCATCTTTTTCTCTTAAAGTAGGAAAATCTTCATAAAAATTTCTATCTATCATACTAACCTCCCTTTCTTAATAACCCTATGCTAAAACTTCTTTAATATAAGAAACAATTTCATTTTCAATATGCTCAGATCCGATTTTATCTATTATTGGATTAAAAGCAGCATTTATAATTAAAATTCTTGCTTCTTCATAAGAAATTCCTCTACTCATAAGATAGAATAATTTATTTTCATCAATTGTTCCTGATGCAGCAGCATGTTCTCCCGATACATCTTCTTCTTCACAAAGTAAAAGTGGCACTGATCTTGATCTTGCCTTTTCAGAAAGTAACATACAATACTCTTCTTCTGCACCCTTACTTTTCTTAGCTCCTTTTTTGAAATCTAAAGTTCCTTTAAAGTTTTTAAGAGCTTTATCTTTTAAAGCACCTTTAACATTAATATTTGTGTTAACTTTCTCACCTTTAATAGTCATTACATAGTTCATATCTATTTTTTCATTATCTGAACCAACATATATAGCACTTGCATCAGCCTTTGATTTATTTCCATTTAATATAGCTTCATAGTTAGTAACTGTGCTATTTCCTCCAAGGTCAATTCCTATAAAATCAACTGTAGCATTTTCTCCTACCTCTGACATATTAGAATCAAAGTTTTTAATATTCTTTCCTAATAAATTAACCTTAGAAACTTTTATATTTGCATTATCCTTTGCAAAAACTCTTAAAACACCATTATGGTATCCATCTAAATCCTTATCTGATGAATATTTAATAATTATGTTAGCCTTAGAATCTTTACCTGCAACTATAACTATGTTATCTACTAAAGTGTTATTATTACTGTCCATGTTGAAATTTAAAACAATATTTTCTTTTACATCAATATTATCTGCAATTTCTAAAACAATTCCATTAGTAAAGTTTTTATCTACTTCTTCTAAAAGTTCCTTAGAAACTCCATATTTTAAATCTTTTAAAAGTTCACTATTATGTTCTAAACTTTTAATTTCTACTCCATTTTCTTTTAATGGTTCTATGTTAAAATTATTAAATTCATTTATTTTAAATTCACTTATATTAAGTGAAATATCATTAACTTCTTGTATTACTGCTGTTCTAACAGGTATTTTATTTAAATTATCAAATCTCATTATCCTATACTCCCTTCAAGTTCAAGAGTAATTAAATTATTCATCTCAACTGCATACTCAAGTGGTAATTCTTTTGATATAGGTTCAACAAATCCCCTAACTATCATTGCTTTCGCTTCTTCTTCACTTATACCTCTACTCATTAAATAGAATATTGCCTCATCACTAATTTTTCCTATTTTAGCTTCGTGACTCATTTCTACCTTATCAGTAGCCATATCAATAACTGGTATAGTATCTGATTTTGATAAATCATCAAGCATTAATGATTCACAAGAAACTGTAGATTTTGATCCTTCAGCACCTGGTGTAACTTTAACTAAACCTCTATAAGTTGCAATTCCACCATCCTTTGAAATAGACTTTGAATTTATTGTAGAAGATGTATTTTTAGCAGCATGAATAACCTTTGCACCAGTGTCTAAATCTTGTCCTGCACCAGCAAAAGATACTCCTGTAAATTCTGACTTAGCATTTTCACCTCTTAATACACTTGTTGGATAAAGCATAGAAACCTTTGAACCAAAGGAACCTGATACCCATTCAATTGTTCCATCTTTATCTACTAAAGCTTTTTTAGTATTAAGATTCATCATATTCTTTGACCAGTTCTCTATAGTAGAATATCTAAGTTTTGCTCCCTCTTTTACAAATAACTCTACACATCCTGCATGTAAGTTAGTTAAATTATACTTAGGAGCTGAACATCCCTCTATAAAATGTAGACTGGCTCCCTTTTCTACAATAATCATAGTATGTTCAAATTGTCCTGCTCCAGGTGAATTTAATCTAAAGTATGATTGAAGTGGTATATCAACATGAACTCCTTCTGGTACATATACAAAAGAACCTCCTGACCAAACAGCTCCATGAAGTGCTGCAAATTTATGATCATGGACAGGTACACAAGTCATAAAATATTCTCTTACAATATCTTCGTGTTCTTTTAAAGCTGTTTCCATATCTGTATAAATAACACCTTGCTCTACAAGTTCTTTCTTTATACTATGGTAAACTACCTCTGAATCATATTGAGCTCCAACCCCTGCTAAAGATTCTTTCTCAGCTTCTGGTATTCCTAAAAGATCAAAAGTATTTTTAATTTCTTCTGGAACTTCATCCCATGATTCTGCAAGCTTTCCTTTTGGTTTAACATAAGCTACTATGTTATCCATATTAAGAGCTGATAAATCTGGTCCCCAAGTTGGTAAATCTATTTCATTGTAAACTTCAAGAGCATTTAATCTAAAATCTCTCATCCATTCTGGTTCATTTTTCTCTCTTGAAATAGTTTCAACTATTTCTCTTGTAAGTCCTCTATCTGTTTTATAACTAAATTCATCTTTGTTCTTTATATCGTAAATTCCTCTATTCATTTCTTGAATTTGAGTTCTTTTTTTATTGTCTTCCATTAATGTACCCTCCCCTCATCTTAGTTATTTTTAAATTGTTCAAAACCATTTAATTGAATTTCATCTGCAAGTGATGCATCACCTGTTTTAACTATTTTTCCATCTACTAAAACATGAACATAATCAACTTTTAAACTTTCTAATATTTTATTATTATGAGTTATTATTAAAACTGCATTATCTTCATTAGTAAACATTTTAATTCCTTCTGAAACGATTCTTACTGCATCTACATCTAGACCTGAATCTGTTTCATCAAGTATTGCAACTTTAGGATTTAATGCAAGTAGTTGTAATACTTCATTCTTTTTCTTTTCTCCTCCTGAGAAACCAACATTAAGGTATCTTCTTAAATATCCATTCTTTATTTTTAAGCTATCACTAATTTTTTTAAGTTCATTACTAAACTTAAGATATTTAACTGGTTCTCCTGTAATTTCTCTTTTTGCAGTCTTTAAGAAATTCTCAACTGTTACTCCTGGAATTTCTTCTGGTGTTTGGAATGATAAAAATAAACCCTTTTTAGCTCTCTCATCAGTTTTAAGATTTGATATATCCTCACCATCTAAAATAATTTCCCCAGCAACTTGTTTATATCTTGGGTGACTCATAAGTGTATTTGCAAGAGTTGATTTTCCTGCTCCATTAGGTCCCATAATTACATGAACTTCACCTTTATTAATAGTTAAATCTAATCCCTTTAATATTTCTTTGTCGTCCGCTACTGTTTTAAGCCCCTTAACTTCTAATAATTTCATCTTTCTTCCTCCTAAATCTTATATTCATATCAAAATACTCTGAATTAACTTTAAAAATATTAGCAGTATTATAACTGCTCCAAATCTATATTTAATAATCTCTATTTATTCTAAATTTAATTTTGCTCTATTTATATTCTACTATTTTTCTCTGAATTAATAAATAGCAATTTAAAATTTTTTCAAAATTTCTTTACTTTAGATAAAAAATAAATCATTTCAACATTTATTTTTATATTTTTTAGATATTTATTAAAATTTTAATATATTTATTTATAAATTAATATTAAAATTTATCTAGTTTTATTGAGCTATTTTCAATATAAAATTTAAAATCGGAAATACTAAAAATGACTAATATTTATTTTTTGATGATGATTTCTATAATTATATGAAAATATAAAAGATTATCATTTTTCTTTCATCAATAAAAAATTTCATTTTTTTAAATTTTATAAAATAAATTATTGATTTTTTAATTGATAAATATTATCATTTAAATAACAATATTTATAATATGCTAGGAGGAATTAACATGAATTTACAAGATTTCTCATCAAAAATAAGAGAAAATAATAAAAACTTACATAAGGCTGCTGAATCAACAGGCTTTAATAAAAGACTTATAGATGGAAATGCTTCTAAAGAGACATATGCAGAATTTTTATTTAACTACATGGCTGTGTACAAAGCTATAGAAAATGCCCTTGAAAATTCTAAAGATTTACCTGACATAAAACCTTTTATTACTCCAGAATTATATCGTTCTGAAGCATTAAAAAAAGATGTAGAATATATCCTAAAGGATAAGGTAGCTAAATTAGAACTTTTAGCTTCAACTAAAGCTTGTGTTTCAAGAATAGAAGAAATTTCAAAAGAAAATCCAATTTTAATTGTTGCTCATGCTTATACTAGATTTTTAGCAGATTTATTTGGAGGAAGAACTATATATCAAGTAGTAAAAGAAAATTATATTCAAGAGGATGAGGGATTAAACTATTATAAATTCCCAGAAATCACAGATATAAAGGATTATGTTTTTAGTTATAGAATAAAATTATCTTCTATAAATTTAAACGCTGAAACAGAAAATGCTTTTTTAAATGAAATTGCAAATTCATACTTATATAATATAGGAATATCAACTGAATTAGAATCAAAATTATTTTAATATAAAATTAAGAAAGAGGATGTATCAAATTACAGATACATCCTCTCTGCCTTTTATCTAGCTATATAGACTCCTCATTTGTATCTATATCGCTATCTCAACAGATAAAAAAATACATTTATAAAAGTAGTATTTTTATTTTAAAATTCAATCGCCCCCACAGTCTCCAAAATCCCCACAATCGCACCCGTCGTGACTACTAAAAAAATCACATCCGCCACTTGAGTTATCTCCACCATGGAAAGTTCCACCAGATCCATTATTATTTCCACAAAGAACTATTACTAATAATATTATAAGCAAACTCATTATACCACTAAGTAATTCCATAAATATCCTCCTGTATATTTGACACATAGCCTAATAAAATTTATCTGATGACGAGTGTCTGTAATACTCCAAACTTCTATAAACTAGAGATAAACAGATACATCCCCCTAAATGACTTCAGCTTAAATTCAGCTAAGCTTGAATTAAGTCTTAGTTTATGAATTTCTATTAGTTTAGAATACATCTTCCTCCAATTACAATATATAAAGCATTTTATTCATCAATTTTTAAATTTTATTTCTTAATATATATTTATTATTAAATTTTTTTAATTTAATGTAATGATTTAATAACCCTATAATACTTACTTATAATTATAATTTTTTATATATTTTTAAACCAAGGGGGAATATATAAATGGCAAATGCAATAATCTACATTAGTGAAATTTTTTTACTATTATATCTAGCTTTTGCGATACTTAAATTATTAGTATATAGAACACATTAATAAATAAAGATATATCATCTATCTGTCTTTTAGCTAGCTATATAGACAGATAAAAATATATCTATAAAAATAACACCACCTTTTATCTAAAAGATGGCTTAAATCCTTATAATAACTAATAAGTTTTAATAATTTTGTAAAAGTGCTATTTCAAATTTAGTTCCTACCCCAATTTCACTACTTACACTTATATTTCCATTTTGTCCTTCAATTATGGTTTTAGCTAATGCTAGACCTATGCCTGCACTATCTCTCTTTTTACTTCTACTACTCTTAAAAAATCTATTAAATACATAATCAATTTCATCACTATGTATTCCTTCTCCTTTATCTTCAACTATTATTCTAGTAAAGATATTTTCCTCCCTTATAGTAATGCTTACTTCTCCTTTTTCATAGGAATGCTCTATACAATTTTTAATAATGTTCAGAAGAGCTTCTTCCATCCAAAACTTATCATAATAAAGATTATTACTTCCTTTGCTTTCCTCTCTAATACTTATGGTAACTTCATTACTTTCAGCAATTTCCTTCAAATGATTTACTGCTCCTGCAACTGACTCTTTTATTGGAGTATTTTCATTCTTGAATTTTATAGCTCCAGCATCTAGTTTTGCAAGTTTCAAAAGATTTTCTACAAGAGTTTGCATCCTTACAAGCTGTTTTTCATTACTATCTAAAACCTTAATTTGCATTTCACGCTTAAGTTCCCTTTTACACAAAAGCTCATTATTGAGCATTATAGAACTAAGAGGAGTTCTAAGCTGATGGGATATATCAGATAAAAGGTTAATTAAAAATTCCTTTTCCTTTTTTACATTTTCAAGACTTTCCCATACAATTCTATTAACTTTATTAATAGACATAAGTAATTTTGATATTTCTCCTGACTCTATATCCCTTATTTTAAATTGTTCCTTATTAGTTAGTAAGTCATCAACCCATTTCTCTATAAGAGCTATTTTTTCATAAATCTTCTTATGACTTTTATAATTTAAAAATATAGAAATTGATAATAAAACTAATATAAAACCATTCAATAAATAAAAACTCTTATTCCCTATTCCTACAGTATCATTAAAAAGCCCATTCTTAATATTCTCACTGTACATGTACTTATTAAGAATAGCTTTCCCTTTATTTTCACGTTCTATATCTTGCCCCTTAGTGATAGCTCTCACAACAGCCTCTTCTGCTTCTGGATACAACTCCAAAATAGTTGCTGTAGTCCTTCCTTGATAATTTATAAATGCCTTTTTATATATTGTAGAAATATATAAGTTACATATATTAATAAAAATTAAAGCTATAACCCCTAAAATTATAAAATTCTTAGATGATTTCAAGAGTTCCTTATTTTCAAAAACATCCATTGTCTCTCCCCCTAATGCCTTGTTACATTTTTATTCCATATGTAACCTAATCCTCTTTTATTTACTATGTATTGAGGAGAGCTTGAGTCTGTCTCTATTTTTTCTCTAAGTCTTCTTATATAAACAGCTAAAGTTTTATCATCCACTAAAGCCATATCATAATCATAAATACTATCTAAAAGCTGTGATTTACTAAGAACACTCATAGGATTTTTCAAAAATACAAGAAGAAGCTTGTACTCCGCTGGAGTTAATGATAAATTTTCTCCATCAATACTACAACTGCAACTATTTATATTAACTTCTAAATCACCACTTTTTATAATTCCTTTTCCTGATGATAACTTATACCTTCTTATATTAGCTTTCATTCTAGTAATAAGTTCCTTTGCCCTAAAAGGCTTAGTTATATAATCATCAGCTCCTATTTCAAGGCCTAAAACAACATTAACTTCATCATCACAAGCAGTTAAAAATATTATAGGAACATTACTTTTTTCCCTTATATATTTGCATACATCATATCCACTTCCATCAGGAAGCATAACATCTAAAAGCACCATATGAAACTCTTCAGAAAACTTCTCTTTTGCTTCCTTTACAGTTCCTACTCTACTTACAGTAAATCCTTCATCCACTAAATTAAATTCTATTGCCATAGCAAGCGCATCATCATCTTCTAAAAGTAAAACCTTACTCACCCATAATCCCCCTTTATCACATTACCTTTCATATAAACGTAGACTTAATTCAGGTGGAGTTTTGACTCCATCTGAATGCTTAGTCGTAGTTATCTAGAAGCGTGATGCTGTTTATTTATATAAGATAGAAGTATTACAGCCTCTAGCTATCAGATAAAGCATAATTTAATAATAACAAATTTTCCCTTATTGTAATATTAAAATAATATAAACTAATATTTAATTTATAAAGAATTATTGATATAAATTAATTTTATAATCTATTATTACATATTTAATTAAATATATAAATTAATCAATATTAAACTAAAAAGTTAAATGGATCTATTAAGATCCATTTAACTTTTTGTTAGATAATCAACATTATTCTTGAACATAGCCTTAGAAAATTATCTTTCTCTGCTGTGATACTATATAGCTAGTTTAAAGTCAGAATTTTATTCACCCTTTAAATTTTCTATAATAGAACTATGATCTACTTTTCTAAGAGGTATTAAAGATGCTATAACACCTACTAAAGTTCCAATTATACCAATAAATAATATTACATCAAAATGTATAACGAATTTAAAATTAGTTATTGTTAAGAGATTCCTATATAACATAAAGTTTATTATTGTTCCTATTATAGTTGCATAAATTAAACTTATAATTCCATATAAAGCTCCCTCTTTCATAATCATATTTCTTATTTCTTTTTTACTCATACCAATTGCCCTAAGGGAAGCAATTTCTCTTCTTCTAAAAATTATATTGGTGGACATAGTATTAAAAATATTAGTACAGCTTATAAGCCCTAAAACAATTATGAATCCATAGACTAAAAATCTAATTTGATTTATAAATTCGTTACTTTCCTTCATAGCCTCTTTTTCATCATAATAATTGACACTGTACTTTTCAAATATCTCCTTAATATTATTGTGTATAGATTCCTTATTGTTATAATCTGTTATTCTTATTTGAATACTATCAAGGTCTAAGCAATCATTATAATTATCACCTAAAAGTTCTTTTATGCTATTATTATCCACTATATAATCATAAGTCTCTAATCCTGTTGGAAGTTCATCAACTATTGCAACTACATTAAATTCTTTTACTCCATCCTTTTTATAATTTTTAATTTTTCCAGATTCATCATACTCAATATTAAAATAACTATCTAAATATAGCTTATCTCCAACTTTTAAATTTGAAACTCTTCCTCTAAATTTATTTTCAAGATAATGAAACCTATTGTTAACTATTATAATTCCATTATTCTTTTTCATATCCTCTAAATTTATTTTACCCTCAATTAAATATTTATCTAAAACAGAAATAGTATCTTCTCTTAACTCTGTACTATAAATAGCAGGAGCAAGAATGTCATAATCTTTATTTAGCTCATTTCTTGACATATAATTATTATCTTTATTAAAAATTTCTTTATTAAGATTATCCTTTTTAATTATTTGTCCCAAAAGCCCTGTACCAAGACTATTATGTTCAAATATAGTTATTCCTTTAATCTTTTGAAGTTCATTTAATAAAGAATCTACTTTACTTTTTTCATTATTATAAATATAAGTTGTTATATCTGGAGTATCTAAACTAGCTTCTGTATATCCTAAAGTATCATTCATAACAATTCTCATATAACTAGAAAAGACAATGAATATTATCATACTTATAGTAAGACCTAAAACTGTAGAATTATATCTTCTTTTATTTCTTTTTATATTTCTATAAGCCATTACAGTTCTTATATTAAAAAACTTTTCTATGAAACTATGTTTTCTTCTTTTTATTTTTTCTTTCTTTATTCCATTTCTATTATCAATTGCTTCAAGTGCTGATATCTTTTTAAGCTCTAAAGTAGGAAGAAAAGCACATATATAAGTTGTTACAAAACCTAAAATAGCTGCTAAAGCTAAAATCCACCACTCTATTTTAATATTTATTAAAATTTGGTCAGATATCATATATAAAACTTTTTCCACAACTATTATGGCTATAGTTCCAAAAAACAAACCAAAAGGAATTGATATTAATGCAATAATATTTGCTTCTTTTATAATCATAGACCTAAGCTGCTTTGTAGTTGCCCCTATAGCTTTTAACAATCCAAACTCTTTAAGTCTTGAAACTATACTTATATAAAAAGAATTTTTTATAACTAATACTGTACTTACTATAACAAGAGAAATTATAATTACTGCCATTGATACTATAGCTGCATTTCTTTTTATATCTTTCCCTGCACCAATATAAGATAAATAATAATTATTTTCATTTCCTTCCTTAGATGTCATAGTTTTAAGCTCATCTAAAGTTTTTCTTAATCCCTTTGTTTTCCCTTCAAAAGCTGCTAAAGTTTCTTCTCCTAATGAAACATTACTTTTAGATATTACTATACTTCCCTCTTTTTTTGCTTCATTAAGTGCTTCATTATCTATTATTCCAACAACTTTGTAGTTAGATTTTTTTCCATTAGCTTCTATAGTTACATTATCACCTATAGATTTCCTCATTTCCTTTATAGTAACTTTGTCTATAACCGCTTCTGACTCATTTTTTCCAAAGCGTCCCTCTACTATATCATAAGGAAATAAATGCTCCTCTCCACTTGTTACTTCATTTAATAAAAACTTATAATCATATTCTCCATTATTTGCAGTTATAAGACCTAAATTATTAAATAATCCTACATTTTTAACAGCAGGATGTGCACTCATTCTAGAAAGTTCATCCTTTGAAAGTCCTGTGAATGCTATATGATATGCTCCACTTGCATCAATTTCCCTATTTATAAAACCTTGATGTATTCCTTTAGTAAAAAACATAATAGCAGTTATAAGAGATATAGATAAAATTATTCCACATATAGTAGTTATAGTTCTTCCTCTATTTTCAAAAAGGTATCTTTTTGTAATATCCCTATAGGTTTTCAATATTAACACCTCTCTTATCCCTTACACTCACAATTTCCCCATCCTCTAAAGTTATAACTCTATCTGCTTTATCTGCTATTTTTAAATCATGGGTTATAACTATAAGAGTTTGGTTATACTTTTTGCTACTAATTTTTAAAAGTTCTATAATTTCCTTACTTGTTTTTGAATCAAGATTTCCTGTTGGTTCATCAGCTAAAATTATTCCCGGTTTATTTATAAGACTTCTTGCAATAGAAACCCTTTGTTGTTGCCCTCCTGACAATTCTGCTGGAATATGCTTTCTTCTTTTATCAAGCTTTAATATCTTCAATATTTCTTCAAAATACTCATCATCTACTTTTTTATTATCAAGAAGTGCTGGAACCTTTATATTTTCCTCAACATTTAAAATAGGTACAAGATTAAAAAATTGAAAAACAAAACCTATACTTCTTCTTCTAAAAATAGCTAGATTATTATCATTTAAATTTAATATATTTTCTCCATCTATAAAAACTTCGCCACTAGTTGCCTTATCAAGTCCCCCTAAAAGATGTAATAATGTAGATTTTCCTGAACCAGACTCTCCAACTATAGCAACAAACTCACCCTTTTCAACGTTAAATGTAACATTTTTTAATGCTTCAACCTTATTTTCTCCCTTACCATATATTCTACAAAGATTTTTAACCTCTAAAATACTCAAACCTAATTCCTCCCTCTTTATATGAATTCCATAAACTAATAGTAAAATTCCTAAATTACAATTCATCCTAAAGAAGTATTACAGATTTGTAATAAACTAAAATATTTTTAAATAAAAAAGAGCCTCGTCAAAGTGAAATAAAATTCACCTTGAGATGCTCTTCTAAAAGTTAGAATTTTCAATTAAAATATTGTTTTAATCTTATAGTGATGCTTTATATATTTCTAAAGCAATATCAGGAGTTAAATCTCCAGTTTCTGATAAATTAGTCATCTTATGTTCTTTTAAAGCTTCAACAACTGCATCTAACTGTTCTGCTTTTACTCCATAATCACTTAATCTTGTTTTTATCCCTAGACTTTCAAAGAATTCTCTAGTTTTTTCTATAGCTAATCTTGCTCTTTCTTCTTCTGAACCTGTTGTTATATTCCAAACTCTTTCAGCATATTGAGCAAGTTTTGCTTTCTTCTTCTCAAATCTTATATCCCAAATTGTTGGTTGAAGTATTGCTAAAGTTTTACCATGGTCTATTCCAAATGCTGCTGTTAATTCATGTCCCATCATATGAGTACTCCAGTCTTGAGGTACTCCAGCTCCTATAAGTCCATTTAATCCCATTGTTGCACACCAAACAAGGTTTGCTCTTAATTCATAATTTTCTGGATTTTCTATAGTTGCTTTTCCTATTTCAACTAAAGTTTGAAGAATTCCTTCTGCTGTTCTATCTTGGAATCTTCCTTCTGCTGGATAAGTTACATATTGTTCAACAACATGAATAAATGTATCTACTATTCCATTAGCAACTTGTGTCTTAGGTAAAGTAAATGTTAATGTTGGATCTAATATAGAAAACTTAGGGAATACTAATTGATTTCTAAATCCTCTTTTTCCAATTTCTGAAGTAACAACTCCTCCACAGTTCATTTCTGAACCAGTTGCTGGTAAAGTAACAACAGTTCCAAGTGGTAAAGCCTTAGTTAAAGATGCAGCTGCCATTCTATCACTTAATAAATCTAAGGCATTTCCTTCATATTGTGATGCTAAAGAAATAAATTTAGTTCCATCCATAACAGAACCACCACCTACAGCTAGTAAGAAATCTATATTTTCATCTTTAACAACCTTAACAGCTTTCATTAAAGTTTCGTATCTTGGATTTGGTTCAATTCCTCCAAATTCAAAAACTTCTCTTCCTTCTAAAGCTTTTAAAACCTTATCTAAAGTTCCAAACTTTTTAACACTTCCTCCACCATAAGTAACAAGAACTCTTGCATTTTTTGGTACTAGATTATTTAATTCTCCTAGTCTATCCTTTCCAAAAACTATTTGTGTTGGATTGTAAAAATTAAAATTATTCATCTTTTGCTACCTCCATTTTTTATTATTTCTCATAATCAACTAAAACATTTTATTCAAGTTGATTCAATATCTTCTTGTTTTATAGTATACAACTTGGAGTAAACTCCAAGTCAACATATTTTTTTATCACTTAAATATTTTTCCTATAATTCTAATCTATATACCATAATATTTTTTACTCATTCAAAAGTAATTTTCTTTATAAACTAAGGCTCAATTTATATAAAGTTAAGCCTATTTAAATTTTAGATAAAACTTATATTATCATTCTGTAATATTAATAATAAAAAAATTGTATTAAAGCATTATAAACTCATACTTTAATACAATTTTAAATTATATATTATCTTTTTATTTCTATAACATTTTCTATTAGAGCTTTACATCTTCCGCAACCAGTACCTGCTCCTGTAACTTCTCCAACTTTCTCTACTGTATCTGCTCCATTGTTAACAGCATCTACAACTTCTTGAAGTGAAACATTTTTACATCCACATACTGAAGCTAATATTTTTTCTATTTCTCCCACACAAGCTCCACAACCAGTACCTGCTCCTGTTTTTTCTTTTATTTCTTCTACAGTTCTAGCACCTTCGATCATTGCCTTTCTTATTGTTACGTAATCAACGTTTTTACAATGACATATTACTCTATTTGCAGCCATTATCTGTTCCTCCATACTTTTAATCTTATTTTATAAAACAACATATTTTCACATAAACTAATTTCACAATTTAAAGTCCCTCGTGTTTCTTTGAATAATATAATATCATATCATATAATTCTTATCAAATATCTATGTATTTTTTTATATTGAATTAAAAATATATTTTTTAAAACTTATAATTTATAATATATAATTTTAATCAATAAATAAAAATATTTTATTTTTTTTATTAATATTATGTTAATTTAAAGATAAATTTATCTTTTTTGTTTTAAAAAATAATATTTCATCTTGAAATCACACATAATTTTCTATTATTAAGGATTTCTAATCTTCATTTAATTTTCTTCCAATGAATATTCTTTTTAAAGAATATATAATAATAATATAATTATTTCACCACTTACTTATAGGAAATTTCCTATAATTCAAATCTCAATTTTTATTTAATTTTGTAATTTATCTATTTAATTTTTAACACCATATCCAGTGATAGATTATTTATGAAATTAAATATATAATAAGTATAAATATATAAATTTATCTATTATCTTATAGTGTACTGCATAGTACACTTTTTTTACTTTGGAGGAAAAGGAAATGAAAAATATACTAATAATTGAGGATGAAAAAAATATTTCTGATTTTTTAGAAATGGAATTAGAATATGAAGGATACAAAACAAAAGTCTGCAATGATGGTAAAGAGGGACTAATAGAAGCTCTTAACAATGATTATGACCTAATAATTCTCGATTTAATGATTCCATCTTTAAGTGGCTTTGAAGTTTGTAGAAAATTAAAATTAAAAAAAGATACCCCTGTGTTAATATTAAGTGCAAAGGGAGAAGTTATGGATAAAGTTTTTGGACTTCAACTTGGTGCTGATGATTATCTAGTTAAACCTTTTGCTATTGAAGAACTTCTTGCTAGAATACAAGTTATTTTTAGAAGACTTCAAACTGATAATCATTTAATTATAAAATTTAAAGACATTGTTATAGATAGAACTTCCCGTGCTGTTAAAAAGGGCAACGAATCACTTTCATTAACAAACAAAGAGTATGAAATTTTAGTATTTTTAATAGAAAATAAAGATACTGTAATATCAAGAGATACTTTATTAGAAAATGTTTGGGGTTATGACTATGATCCTGAAACCAATGTTGTAGATGTTTATATTAGATATTTAAGAAATAAATTAAATACTGAAGATAAAGAGGAATATATCCAAACAATTCGTTCTGTTGGATATATAATGCGTTCCTAATGAATAGAATAAGAAAAAAATTAAAGCTTCCAATATCCCTTGAAATAGCTATTGGTACATCTTTAGTCACAATATTTCTTTTATTAGCTTATACAGCTGTTCAACTTCTTAGTTTAAATTATTTCTTTATTTCAACTCAACGAAATACTTTAAAAAATAGATATAGTGAAATTCAATATATACTTTCATCTAACGAAGATATTGATGCCTTATCAGGTTCTTATGAAGTATTAGATACAGAAATGAAAAAAAATCATGAAAGCTTTAGAATCTATTTAGACAAAAAAATAATTTATCAAACACCATTTAATCATTGGAACTCAATATATTTCTATGAAGATTATAATACTGGTTTATACATAGATACTTACTTAATTAACTATAATAGATATCTTGTACTAAGTTCTCCAATGGACATAAATGGCATTGATTATATGATTCAAATAATTCAACCAATTAAGGGCTTTGATGAATTTTTAGAAAGCTACTTACCACTATTAGTTCTATCTACAATATTAGCAATAATTCTGAGTATTTCAATGGCTCTTTATATCTCTAAAAGGTTTGTAAGAAAACTTCGTAGATTATCAAAGACAATGAAAAAAATTCAAGAGAATAATTTAAAAGAGAGAATTGAAATTTCAGAAGTTAAAGACGAATTTGATGATGTTAACCAAATATTTAACTCTATGATGGATGAATTAGAAGCTGTTTTTAATGACAAAAGCAGATTTGTATCAGATGCTTCTCATGAACTTAGAACACCATTAACAGCCCTACAAGGACATCTAAAGTTAATAAAACGTTGGGGAAAAAATGATAAGGAAAGACTAGAGAAATCCTTAGATATATGTCTTGAAGAAGTAGAAAGATTAAATAACATGGTAAATACTCTTTTAGTACTTTCAAAAAAAGAAAAAGAAGATTTCACAAAAAAGAAAATACCTTTACTTTCACCAGAAAGTTTAATCAATGATTTAGTTGATCATTATCAAATACTAGATTCAAATATTGAATTTAAACTCAACATAGAGAAAGACATATTAATAAAAATTCAAAAAGATGACTTAAAACAACTTTTAATTATATTTATAGATAATGCTATAAAATATAATGACAAAGAAATAAAAGAAATAACAATAACACTATATTCAAGTGAAGAAAAAACGACCCTAGAATTTTCCGATAACGGTATAGGAATCAGTGAGGAAGATTTACCATTTATTTTGAAAAGATTTTATAGAGTTGATAAAGCTAGAACTGGTACAGATACAAAGTCCTTTGGACTTGGCTTATCTATAGCTAAAACTATAATTAAAAACTATAATTCCAAAATAAATATAGAAAGTAAACTAGGCAAAGGTACTAAATTCACTATACACTTTCCAATTTAAAGAAATTCACTAATCATCAAATAAAAATATTAAAGCTTCTTTGCATAAATGATAAACCTAGATAGCTAGCTAAAAAGTAAAGAGGATGTATCTGTAATTTGATACATCCCTTTTTTGAAAATTTCATTTATAATATTGGAAATATTATTTTACTTATTTTGCTTTTTTAAGATGTCTTGAAATCTATCAAGCCCTAATATTAATGCTCCACCAAGTATAAAATATATAAAGTTAAATGTACTTAAATTCATTGGTGCTTTTGGTGCTTCTAAAGTAGTTGGTCCCATAAATACTGCATATATTGAGCCTACCATTAAACCTAATATTAAATATATCATTTGAGATCTATAATTAACTAAAGAATATTTAATAATTTTTATTGTTGTTAATATTCCTATTATTATCCCTAATGCAAAGACAATTAATATTGGTACATATTGCAAGTCTAATTTTAATACTGCTTTTATAGAACTTATTATTGGTACATATAACCCAAATATTAATAATAGTGTAGAACCAGATATTCCTGGTAAAACCATTGCTGATATTGCTATCATTCCACATATAAATACATATATTACTGTTCCTATTGAAAGTTTTGACATTGCTAAATTTATTCCCTCATTTGCTGATGATGGATTAAAATATGTTATAGCAATCACTATTATTACACCAATTATCAAAAATATTATATTAGCATATTTATCTTTAATATTATTCTTTTCTGCTTTTATTATAAGTGGTATTGAAAATATTATAAATCCAGTAAATACTGAACTTATTGCATATATATGGCTTTCAAATATTGATGACAAAAATATTACTGAAAGCACAATACCAACTATCCAACCAATACCTAACTTAAATAAAAAAATTATAGATTCCTTCTTCTTTTCTTTGCTGCTACTCTTAGAAGTTAAAGAATTTAATGAGTCTATAAAATTATCATAAAACCCTAAAATAAAAGCTATTGTTCCACCTGACACTCCCGGAACACTATCTGCTAGAGCCATGAAAAATCCCCTTATAAAATTTATAACGTACATCTCACTAGTTCCCTCCTAAATTTTAAAAAAATTAGCAATTAATATTAAGTAACTTTTAGATTCAAAAATCTATCCACATACTTAATAATACATATTTTAACAACTTTTTTCATTAAGTACTTGTTAAGTTTAGATTAATTTTTTTTAATCGTTGCTAATTTTATATATGTATAGAATTATTATACGTGTATTTATGCAATAAACTCAAAGAATAATTAATAAGTTTACATAAAATTATATTTTTATACAAAAAAAATGCTATAATTTAATAAATAAGCTTGCAAATGGAGGGAATAAAAATATGTCATATGCTATGAATGACAATAGGAATAATATAAAATATAGTTTTAAAAATGATTATAGTGAAGGTGCTCATCCTTCTATTTTAAATTCTTTAATAGAAAGTAATTTAGAACAAACTCCTGGTTACGGTTATGATAAATACTGTGAAAATGCAAAAAACTTACTTATAAAAAAATTAAACAATGAATCTGTTGATATTCACTTTGTACCTGGTGGAACTCAAGCAAATTTAATTGTTATTTCATCAATTCTAAGACCTTTTGAATCAGTTATTGCAACTGGATCTGGACACATAAATGTTCACGAAACTGGAGCTATTGAAGCAACTGGACATAAAGTTTGTGCAGGTAAACTTAGAAATGATGGAAAATTAAGAACTACAGACATAGAAGAAATATTAAAAGAACATACTGATGAACATATGGTAAAACCTAAAATGGTTTATATATCTAACTCAACAGAAGTTGGGACAATCTATACTAAGGAAGAATTAAAAAATATTTATGATTTCTGTAAAAAAAATGACCTTTATCTTTTCCTTGATGGAGCAAGACTTGGTTCTGCCCTTTGTTCAAAAGAAAATGACTTAACTCTAGAAGATTTAAGTAAATATACAGATGTATTTTACATAGGTGGAACTAAAAATGGCGCTTTAATAGGTGAAGCTATTATAATAAACAATCCACAGTTAAAGAAAGACTTTAGATATAATATAAAGCAAAGAGGTGCTTTACTAGCTAAAGGAAAAATATTAGGAATACAATTTGTAGAATTATTCAAAGAAAATTTATTCTTTGACTTAGCAAGACACTCAAATGTAATGGCATCACAACTTAATTCAGGACTTAGAAATCTTGGAATAGAATTTTTAAATAATTCAACAACAAATCAAATTTTCCCTATAATATCAAATGAGTTATTGGAGGAAATCCAAAACCTTTATGACATAACTTATTGGTCTCCAATGGGTGATGATAAATGTTGCATAAGACTATGTACCTCATGGGCAACAAAAGAAAGTGCTGTAGAAGAATTTATAGAAGATGTAAAATTATTTCTATGTAAATAAGCAAATTTAATTTTTCTTAAATTCTAGCATTATTAATTCTGACCTAAAATAGTTTTTTAAAATAAAAGGGTGCTGTATCAAATCAGCACCTTTTATATTACTTTTATAAATTATAAACGTAAACTTAATTCAGGTGGAGTTTTTTAACTCCATCTGAATGCTTAGTCGTAGTTATCTAGAAGCGTAAGGCTATTTATCTCCTACTTATAGAAGATAGAAGTATTACAGCCTCTAGCTATGAGATAAATGTATTTTTTTATCTGCCGAGATAGCTATATAGGTACAAAATGCTGTGACCATTGAACTAGTACTAGAAGCTCTTTATTTTTGAACAATAGTTTCGTAAGTGACTATCTAAATCTTGATTTAGTTATAGGAACTTACTCAGCGAGCAAGGCGAGTCGAGTTTCCTTTTAAAAGAAGCTCAGTGCTAAACGCACTGAGTAACTTCCAGTTACCAAATCATAGATTTGGACTGTCAGTCAAACAAAGTGAGTTTGGAAATTTTAGAAACTATTATAAGAAAAAATATTAGATCTTCTTTACGTAGGTGAGTGGTCACAAATGATGAACCTATATAGCTAGATAAAAGGCAGAGAGGATGTATCTATAATTTGATATATCCTCTATCTTTCTTCTTAAATATCTTTGCTAAATAACTTTTTTATTTTTAAATGAACTCACTATAGAAAAAATTCCTCTTCCTACAAGACCCATAATTCCAATAAAAAAGAATATATATGCTATAGGAATTAAGAAAAATGGTTCTACTAATGTTCCATCTGGCATAATCTTACTCCCAATTAAATTAAATGCTACTATACAAAGAAAAGCTATAATAAATGGACTTGAATATAAAATATTTTTTTTCATTAGTTTTCCTCCCCCAACATCACTTATTTCTTTATTTGCTTTAAGTATAACAACTTCTTTTGTCATTTTCAACATGTTTTTATTGAAAAACAATAAATAATTATTTTAAAATTTAATATTTTTTATAATCTTCCATATAACTCAGTAATTTTATATATCTTCTTCTCTAATTCTTCTGTTAATAACTTTCTATCAACTCTCCATGTCCAGTTTCCCCCTAAAGTTGATGGAATGTTAATTCTAGCTTCAGTCCCTAAATTTAAGAAATCCTGTAATGGAATTATAACCAAATCACTAACTGAACTAAATGCTCCTCTTATAAATCCAAAATTATATCCTTCCTCCTCATTTAATCCTAAATACTCCTTAGCTTGTTTAAATATTTCAGAACTCCTTTCTTTATCTATCCATCCTTTTATGGTGTCATTATCATGAGTGCCTGTGTAAGCAACAGAATTTTTCTCATAATTATGTGGCATATATCCACTATTGTAAGAACCAAAAGCAAATTGAAGTACTTTCATTCCTGGATAACCTGTTTCATCTTTAAAGTCTATAACTTCCTGTGTTAAAAATCCTAAATCTTCAGCTATTATATTTAAATTTCCTAATTTATCTTTTATAGTATTAAATAACTTTATCCCAGGTCCTTTAACCCATCTTCCAAATTCAGCTGTTTTATCTCCATAAGGTACTTCCCAATAAGACTCAAAACCTCTAAAATGATCAATTCTCACCACATCATAAAGTTTAAAACTCTCTTTTATTCTTAATACCCACCACTTATAAGCATTACTTTCTAAATAAGTCCAATTATATATAGGATTTCCCCATAATTGTCCTGTTTTAGCAAAAGCATCTGGAGGACATCCTGCAACTACCTTTGGTTTTAAATTTTCATCTAAGTTAAACATTTTGGGATTAGCCCAAATATCGCTTCCATCTTCTGCTACATAAATAGGGATATCTCCTATTATCTTTATTCCTTTTTTATTTGCATAAACCTTTAAGTTATTCCATTGCTCAAAAAACTTAAATTGAACAAAAGCCCAATAATTTATTTCATCTTTTAACTTCACTTTATAATAACTTAAAACATACTTTTTTCTTATTCTTATATCTTCATCCCATTGTTGCCATGATTTTAAATTAAACTCTTCTTTTATAGCCATATATAAACTATAATCTTCTAACCAAAAGTAATTTTCTTCCTTAAACTTAGTGAATAATTGCTGGTTTTTGTTCAAAAAATTTTTATAAGCCTTCTTTAAAATATTTTTTCTTTCATAATATATCTTTCCATAATCTATTTTATTTTCATCATTTCCATAATCTATATTAATGTAATCTTCTTTTAAGAGTAGATTTTCTTCTTCTAATAAATCAAAATCTATAAAATATGGATTTCCTGCAAAAGCTGAAAAACATTGATATGGTGAATCTCCATAACTAGTATGACCTAGCGGTAGTATCTGCCAATAACTTTGCCCTGAATTTTTTAAAAAATCTACAAACTTATAAGCTTCTTTTCCTAAGGTTCCAATACCAAAATTACCTGGTAAAGATGATATATGCATTAATATTCCACTACTTCGTTTCATAATAACCCTCCATACTTTTTTACTTTTTCCAAGACAATATGCTCTTTTCCTCTATGTGCTAATATTAATAATTTATTATTTTAAATATTTGAATATTACCATTTATTTTCTTTAAAAACACTCTTGAATTTATCACTAATTAGTGATAAAATTAAGACATGGAAAAAAGTAAAATAAATAAAAATATTCTTTCATTAGGCACTTTAATTGCTTTTAGAAGAGCTAATAACAGACTATCTAAAAAGGAGGCAATTGCTATAAAAGAAGGTGGCTTAACCTTAGGTCAATTCGGCGTTTTAGAAATTCTTTATAGTAAAGGAGATTTGACAATCTGCGACATCATAAACGGAATTTTAACAACCTCTGGCAATGTCACTGTTGTAATAAAAAACTTAAAAAGAGATGGATATGTAACACAAATTCCTAATCCAAATGATAAAAGATCTTCTTTTATTTCAATAACTGATAAGGGAATTGAACTTTTAAACAGAATCCTTCCTGACCATTTTAAAAACATTGATGATAGCCTTTCTAAATTAAGTAAGGAAGAAAAAAAGGAACTAATAAGATTATTAAAAAAAATACAATAAGAAAATACTCTCTTTACCTTTTACGTGGATAAGTAAATGATATTATTAAATTCATTTACTATCCTTAGGGTAAAGGAATAATAAATCGCAACTAAGAAATAATAAATAAGAAATTTATTTTTATTCAAATATCACTAATTAATGATATTTGAAATTGATATATAAAGGAGTCTTACACATGATAAAAAAAATTTATAACAAAAATATGGGTAAAAGTAATCTAGGTTGGCTTGAAAGCTCATTCCACTTTTCATTTGCTGAATACTACAATCCACTTAATATAAATTTTGGTTCTCTTAGAGTTCTTAATGATGACATAATTCATCCACAAAGTGGATTCCCTACACATCCTCATAGAGACATGGAAATAGTTACTTACTTAGTTTCTGGTAAATTAACTCATAAAGATAGTATGGGCAATGAAAGAACTCTTGAGCGTGGAGAAGTTCAATACATGAGTGCTGGTACAGGTGTTTATCATAGTGAGTATAATATGGAAGAAAAAGATGATTTAAGATTACTTCAAATTTGGATTTACCCTGATGCTAAGAACTACCAACCTAACTATGGTGATATGAAATTCAATTGGGATGACAGAGTTAATAACTGGCTCCATATGGTTTCATCAACTGAAGGAGATGCTCCTATAAAAATTCACCAAGATATGAACATCTACTCACTTTACCTAGAAGAAGGTAAAACTGCTACTTTTGATGTTGCTAAAAATAGACAAGCATACTTAGTTCAAATTGAAGGTGATTCTATAATTAATTCTGTTAAACTTAATGAAAGAGATGCTATGGAAATAGTTGAAGAAAACTTAACTATTAATGCTAAAAGCAACTCCCATTTCTTAGTTCTAGAAATGAGAAAAGCTATTTTAGATTAATATATAAATAAATCCTACTCCCTTAAAGTTAATTAATCCAAAAGAGGATGTACCAAATTATGATACATCCTCTTTGCTTTTTAGATGCTATATAGATTCATCAGTTATGACCACTCGCTTAAGTTTTGATTAACTACTTTTATGCCACTTTTACATCTTCCTTAACTTCTTGTATTTTCTTAAATGTTGGTATTATAAAAATACTAAATAATACCGCTAGAAATGATCCAAAAATCAATACGTAAAGTGCTAAATTTGAATGTTTATTCCACAATGCTCCTATAGTAGTTGTCCCTATAAAATCTCCTACATAAAAAGATAAATTAGCAGCTCCATTGGCTACTCCTCTAAATTTATTTATAGATATTAAATTTACTGTTGTTGGTATTAAACTAAATAATATATTATACCCTGTAAGAATTACTAAAGCTCCAAAACCTACAAATATTATTCTGCTACTTCCTAGAAATAATAAAGTTCCACCTAGAAGACATAAAGTTGCTACCACTGCTAGTTCTTTTCCATATCCCCTTTTTATAAACCTTGTTGAAAATCTCATTATTATAACAGCTATTATTATGGCTGGAGTAAATACCATCCACATATTTTGAATACTTGTTATTCTGCTTACATATTCAGGAATTATAAACATCCCTGATATTCCTACAAAACCATTTATAAAAGCTACTACTATTATTCCTAAATAACATTTATTTTTTAATATCTTTCTTAAATATGCACTTCCTTCTCCTTTTTCTATCTTTACTTTTTCTTGTTTTTCCTCATTTCTATCCTTCTCTTTTTCTAAATCCTTTAAGAAAAATAAAATCAAGAAAAACATGATTATTATTACTATAGATGATAACATTAATAATTCCCTTACTGACATAAATTCTCTTAATATAGGTCCTCCACCCAGAGCACAGGCTGATGATATTCCAACAATTACTCCAACTATACTTATAGCATCTGCCCTTTTTTCAAAGCTTATACTTCCTGAAAGCCAAGCATAACCAGCTGAAGTTATAGCTCCTGCTCCTTGAAGTGCTCTCGCTGCCACAAATACATAAGCATTGTTAGCAAAAGTAGCAATAAGAACACCTATTATCATTATGCCAACTCCCACTAAAATCATCTTTTTATATCCGTACTTATCACTCCATGAACCAAAAGGAATTTGAAATAACCCTTGAGTTAAACCAAATATACCTAAAGCTATTCCTGCTAAAGTTAAAGTTCCATCAGCTAAAGAACTACAATATACTCCAACAAAAGGAGTAATTAAATTCATGGCAATTTGCCTAAATCCTAAAGCTAAGCCTATAAGTATTATGAATACCATCTCATCTTTAGTAAATATTTTCTTTTTCATTTTCAAAAAACCTCTAATCTATCATTAATTTAAAAATCCCTCGATAATTTTCAATAATAACAATAAATGATTTACTTGTGAATAAAGATATTTTGATAAAACGTTACTTTATAACAACTATAAGTTATAGATTTAATACTATCTGTAACTTAATTAATCTATGTTTAGATTTTAAATAAAAATGTTTGTAAAAGTAAAAAAGTTATATAACTTTTTCAAATTATATAACCTTCTCCTTTTAAATCTATATAATTATTAAACACCTGTGGCATATCCTGTGTTTGTATATACATACCAATAAGGATTTTTGTATCCTTCTTCTTGCATTCTCTTAGTATAAACATAATAAAGTCCAGCACCTTTCTTACCTGCATGAAGAACTACCTTCGTTATTATTGGTGCTGTCACTTTAGGATTAGTCTGTTTATAATAGGCTGCTTGTTGATCTAGCATTTGCTGAATATACTTTGTTGCTTGTGCTGTTGAAAATGGTACAGGACCTTCATTTACCTTAATAGTAAATGCTATAGATGCTTTTTTCAATTCATTTGCAGTAATATTTTCACTAAGTGCCTTAGTTCCATTTACTTCTATAAATGCATTTATAAGTTCTGAATTTGGTATTGCATCAAGCCATTGAGAAGCCCATAATGCTCCATCTGCCATGCAGAAAGTATAATAACCATATTGCCATTTTAAAATCCATTGTCTCATGATATAATTTAAATCACTATCTGAAATAGGCTTTCCAGTATCATTCTTAACAATAACAGTACTTAAAGGAAATTCTGCATTTACATTAGGTGGTATAATTTCAATTTTTCCATTACTTTTTGCACCACTATTATTTTCATTTGAATTATTATTATTTATAGTGTTATTTTCACTTACATTCTTACTTGTACTTTCTTTATTATTAACTCCACTTTCATTATTAGAACCTTCTTCACTTCCACTAATTACATTATTAGACTTTCCCTCTTCATTTGTCCCTATATTATTATTATTAGAACTTACTTCCTTTGTATTAGAATTATTTGAAGGTGCATTATTACCTTTAGCTAAAAGTGAATTATTATTTTGCTCTTTATTACTTCCTAAGTTACTCTCCTTTGTAGAATTGCCTATATTAGAAGTTGATACACTAGATTGTTGTCCATTACTTCCTGCCATTTCATAGTAATATCCTCCTGCGACACAACATGCACCAACAACTGCAATTGCTATTCCAATTAAAACTTTTTTCATAAGTAATTCTCCTCTTTCCATAACCCCTATAATAAAATTATAAATCTATAATCAGTTCCAATATTTACATTATAATTGCAGAAAGATTTCTAATTTCCTTACCTTCTATAAATTGAGAGTTAATTTAAATAAATTAAATAAAAAACTCTATATAGATATGTTTCTACAAATCTACATAGAGTTTTTAATACCAAATCAAAGATTTGGGGTATCAATTACCTATTATCTATTTTTTCTGGATATAAATCGTGATTTACTAGTCTATCAAAAGCAACCTTTTCCCACATAGTTCCTGGTTTACCGTAGTTGCAATAAGGATCTATTGATATTCCTCCTCTTGGAGTAAATTTACCCCAAACTTCTATATACTTAGGGTCCATTACTTTTATTAAGTCCTTCATTATTATGTTCATACAGTCTTCGTGGAAATCTCCATGATTTCTAAAACTGAATAAATATAATTTTAATGATTTACTTTCAACCATATTTACATTTGGAACATATGATATATGAATTGTTGCAAAGTCTGGTTGACCTGTTATAGGACAAAGACTTGTGAATTCTGGGAAATTAAATTTAACAAAGTAATCATTATCTGGATGTTTATTTTCAAAAGTTTCTAAAACTTCTGGAGTATATCCAAACTCATATTTAGTTCCCTTATTTCCTAATAAAGTTACACCTTCTAATTCTTCTTTACTTCTTCCTGCTGACATTTTGTATACCACCTTTCAAAATTCTGTGAGAAATTAAATTATTTCTTATATCTTCTTAAGAACTCTTCATATCCATTTCTTCTTAAAGTACATGATGGACATTCTCCACAACCATCACCTTTTACTCCGTTGTAACAAGTTAATGTTTCATTTTTTACAAGTTCTAATACACCTAAATCATCTGCCATTTTCCATGTATCTGCTTTATCTATCCACATTAATGGTGTTAGTATATCAAAATCATAATCCATTGCTAAATTTAATGTTACATTTAATGATTTTATAAATACGTCTCTACAGTCTGGATATCCACTAAAATCACTTTGTGATACACCTGTTATAATTGTTCCTGTTCCTTTTTGTTTTGCAAGAACTGCTACAAAGCTTAAGAATAAAAGGTTTCTTCCATCAACAAAGCTATTTGGTAATTCTCCTTCTGGCTTTTCTTTATCAACTTCAATATCAACTCTTGTTAAGGAATTTGGTGCAAGTTGATTTAATAAAGCTAAATCTAATATATAGTGCTCAACCCCATATTTTTTACATATTTCCTTAGCACAATCTAATTCTTGTTTATGTTTTTGTCCATAGTCAAAAGAAACTGCTATAACCTCTTTAAATCTTTCCTTTGCCCAAAATAAACAAGTTGTACTATCTTGTCCTCCACTAAAAACTACTAGTGCTTTATCTTTATTCATAAAAAATCACTCCTAACTAAATTTGAGAATTCATTAATAACTCTTGTCTTAAAAGCATATCTTCTTTAAATCTACCTTTAAATGTACTTGTTTTAGTTACTGTTCCTGGTTTCTTTATACCTCTTGCAGTCATGCATGAGTGTTCACCTTTTATTAAAACTGCAACATCTTCACAATCTGTTGCCATTGCTATTATTTCTGCTATATCATTACCTATTTTCTCTTGTAATTGAAGTCTTTTTCCAACCATGTCAGCAATTCTTGCTATTTTACTAAGACCAATTACTTTCTTTTTAGGAATGTAGGCTACAGTAACAGTCATGTTATACATTAAAGCTAGATGATGTTCACAGAAACTGAATATAGGAATATCATTCATAACTACCATTCCGCTTGATGATTTTTCTTCATAATCTTCACCAAAACATTTTCCAAACTTTTCTGCAATTTCTTCATTAGTATAGTTTGTTCCTTCTAGAACTTCCTTCATCATTCCAACAACTCTTTTAGGAGTTTCTTTAAGTCCCTCTCTATCAGGATTTTCACCTACTAATTCTAATAATTCTCTAACTAGCTCTTCTGCTCTTTTAGCCTTTTCTTCATTATTCCAAATATTGTCCATATTAAACTCCCTTCATCATAGGATCCCAAATTACCTTATGCATTTGAATTTGCATTCTTATATCAACTAATTTATTTTCAAGTAAAAATTCAACTATTTCTTTAGGCTCAATATCTCCAAATACAGGACTTACAAAAATTTCACTTTTTCCTTCTGATAATTTTGTAGTACTATAAATATTTTTCATCTTTTCTAAATCTTCTTTACTTCCAACTACAAACTTAACACAATCTATAGGTCTTAAAATATTGAAATTTTCCATATCCATAGTTTGTTCCATTTTACTAGATGGCCCTTTATAGTCAACTATGAAAGAAACATTATGAAATTCATCTATGTACTCTTTTAAATTTATTGAACCATTAGTTTCTACGCTTATATTATAACCTAAATTAACTAATTCTCTTAATAAAGCCTTTGAATTTTCTTTGTTCCAAAGAGGTTCTCCCCCTGTTAGGGTAACATTTTTAATATCCTTATCTAATTTAGAAATTATCTCTTCTATGGACATTTCCTCACCTTGAGTCTTTTCTAAGGCATAATCTGTATCACAATAGTTACATCTTAAATTACATCCAGCTAGTCTTATAAAGTTTGTAAGAGTTCCAACTCTATTTGCTTCTCCGTCTATACTTTGAAATATTTCTACCACTCTCATTTATATGTCCTCCCTATAAGTTGCAGCATTATTAGGAGTTTCGTAAACTGTTATATAATCAACCTTAAAGCTTTTTTCTCCAAGCTCCTTACTTAATAACTCTTCCATTTCATAAAAGAATAATTTTGACATATTTTCAGCAGTACTTCTGCATGGAATTTTCACCATTCTAAAATTCATAGCTTCACATGCTTTAACAAAATTTTCTTCTTCTGCTGTCATATCTTCATAATCAGTTAAAATTAAAGCATGATCATAATTATTGAAATATGCTTTTATGATATTTTTAATATCTGTAAAATCTATTATCATACTATCTGAGCTTCCACCTTCAATTAACTTTTCAGCTTTTAGCCCATATTTTACTCTCCATCTGTGTCCATGTAAGTTTCTACACTTTCCATTATGACCTCTTAAAAAATGACTTGAATCAAAACTTTCTTCACACTCTAATAAATAACTCATATTTGCTCTCCTTATGCTTTATAATTGATTGCTCTTTTTTACAATAAAAAAAGAGCATTGCTGCCCTTATAAATAAAAGTGAACCACAAAATAAGAGTATTAATGAAAGAATTTTTTACAAAAAACACCTAATAATAGGCTTCATTAATATTCTTGGGTCCTAGTTTTATTTATAGACAGGATGGTTTCGAACTGTCTTATTTAATTTTCTTTATTCAAATCATATCATCTAAAAAAAAAATATTCAAGAAAAAATAATATTTATTCAATAATTTCTATAAACTAAAATTTAATTTCAGATAGAGCTTTTAACTCCATCTGAATTTTATTTAAACACAAATCTATAGCTTTTAATTAGCTATTTACCCTATGTCAGGTAGCAATTCTACATAAACATCTCCGAATTCTTCCTTTAATACTTTTTCTATTTCCTTTTGAATTCTCTCAACATACAAAACAGCTATCCAATGCTCCTTAGGTTCAAAATATATAGATATCCACATTTTTCTTCCTGTTCTTATAACATCAAAAGTTGTATTCTTTAATTTTTCTCGTCTTAAAATATTTTCAGTTTTCTCTTTTATTAATTCCATAGTCTCATTTTCTGGAGCAAATAAAAACATATCACTAAAAGCTGGTATTAGAAGTTTTATTGGCATTGGTAACATAAATATTGCTAGTAATATAGCAATTAATTGGTCTATATAAGGATAAATTAATCTTACCAAATTAGAATCATTAAAAATCATAGGAATTAAAAATGCAACTCCCATTCCCAAACTAGACACTATATCTATAATCCATCCATTTAACTCCATTTCAATAAATTTAGAATTTAAATTTTTATTACCTTTTTTCATAAATAAAACAACAAAAATACTCACAAAAGCAACAATTAATTGAAATCCAGCTATAAAATTAAATTCAACAACCTTTCCGCCACTAATAATTATTTGTATATTATTTATTATTAAACCAATAGTAACTGCAATCATTATAAAACTTTTTAAAACAACAAATATAGATTCAAATTGTCCATAGCCATAAGGATGTTTTTCATTTAAAGGCTTGTACAGCATAGGTACTAACTTCATAGAAATAATTAACATCATAAATTCAGTTCCATCATAAACAGCATCCATAAGAACTGCTTGCGACTTACTTATTATAGAAATTACAGTTTCAATGATTATAAAAACTCCACATAAAATCATTGATATTTTTAATATATTTTTTTCTGCTTTAAGCTTTTTACTCATGGAAATACCATCTCTCCAAACTCTATTCTATCTAGGAAAAACTTTAATTCTCCATTTTAATATATATTTTCAATATTAAGCTTTAATACATTTTATTTCATAATTATATATTCTTTTTAAATTTACTATAGAAACTAAAAAAACATAATAAAACAACAAGATATTCTAATACAAAAAAATTAAATATTACTACTCCCTTTAATATTTTTTTGTTTTATATATAATTTTTTTATTATTAATTATACATTTTTTATATTCATTATAAATATTAAATTAAATAAATATTATTTATATTTTTTAAAATTAAAATATTTTCTAATTTTATTTTATATCTTTCTTACATCTATTAAATGAGTATAACTACTTTATTCCACTTATTTAATACCATCCATAGTATAAATAGTATTTATTTTATCTTTTGAAATAAATGTTAATTTACTATTACATTTATTAATATTTTATTAAGTTAAATATTTCTAACTATTTTATAAATATACTTTTAAAATGAATATATATTTTCTTTGAAAAAATAGGAAGTAAGGTGATTTGAAATTTAATATTAAATTTATTATGATGAATACATAAGGTCAATAAAACTATTTACACTTTAAATCAAAGCTTTTAAAAACTTTATTTTAATTGATTTAAAGTATAAATACTAAAAAATATATAGTTAAATTTAATTATTAAAAAGGAGTGATTTTTATGTATATCAGATTAGCAACAGGTGAAAAATGTCTAAAAGGTGGTTTATGGAAATTAGTTGGTACTCATGAATACAGAACTCTAAGCAAAGGTGATGAAATGCCAACATACCGTGGAAGAATGGTCCTTTGGGAAATGACTGTAATTAAATAATTAACTATACTATAGCAATTATAACTATGTGCAATACATATAAGGTTTTATAAACTTAACCTTTAAAATTCACATTAACTTACAAACTAAAACTTGGTTCAAATAGAGTTTTAACTCTAGAAAAACACTTTTTATCTACTTAAATAACTAATAGTTCTAGAATATTATAATTATTAAATTAAAAAGAAGCTCAAAGAAAAGAGCTTCTTTTTAATTTATTTTTCATCATTTATTTGTTTTAGGATAAATTTATTAATAATTTAATATTTTTACAGTCATTTTATTAGCAATTTCCTTTCTTTAAATATATTAATTATAATAAACTTACTAAGATTTTCTTCTTTACAACCACTTGGTAATAATATATTATTAAACCAATTAATCACGAGAAATTAAAAAGCTATGAAAAGAACCAGTAGCAAAATGAAAATTATCAGAGATAGATTCCCCTAGGCTGTAAGGAATCTTTAATGGAAATTTTGTGAATGCCTCTTTGAGCTCTACCTCGAAATCACAGTAGACGGTAGCGGGAACTCCCGTTATAGAGTTAAGGTATGTTGGTACCTGAATTAAAGATGTAATTATAGTATAAAATTCACTTATATATTGCTAGGAGTGAATTAATTCTAGTTCTCTTAGAACACTGTAATTATAATTAGAGTGGAACCGCGGAATTTTACTTCTGCCTCTAAATAAATAATTTAGAGGTGGAAGTTTTTTTATACCCTAAATTACCCATAGCTAAAAATTATCATCTCGTAAACTTTAAAATAATCAGAATATTCTGACTATATTAAAAACTTGCTAAATATTAAATTTTGAAAGGATGAAAAAAATGAAAGAAAAAAAATTAGGTCTCTTCGGTCTTACTGCTCTAGTTATTGGTGGAGTCATTGGTGGTGGAGTTTTTAGTTTACCATCTCAACTTGCACAAGGTGCTGGATTATTTGCTATTATATTAGGATTTATCATAACAGGAATTGGAATTTTTTCTTTAGCTTTTGTTTACTCTAGCTTATCAAGAAAAAGAGCTGATCTTACAAATGGAATTTATAGATATAGCAAAGATGGTTTTGGTGACTATATGGGCTTTAACTCAGCATGGATTTATTGGTTAAGTTCAACCTTTGGAAATGCTGCTTATGCTACTTTAGTATTTGGCTCATTATCTTATTTCTTTAACATATTTAACCCAAATGGAAATAACTTAGCATCTATAATAGCTGCTTCTTTATTAATTTGGTTAGTTACATTACTAATTCTTAAAGGTGTAAGACAAGCTCTTCTTGTGAATATAATAGTTACAATTTCAAAAATAATACCTATTTTTATCTTTATAATTATTGGACTCATTGCTATTCATATGAAAAACCTTAACTTTGAGTTTTATGGAACTAGTTCTTTAGGTTCTATTTTTGGACAAGTAAAAAATACAATGATTGCTACTCTTTGGGCATTTGGAGGTATTGAAGCTGCTGTTGTATTATCTGGAAGAGCTAAAAAAAATAGTGATGTTGGAAAAGCTACAGTAATAGGACTTATAGGCATAATGACTATTTATGTTTTAGTTACTATAATTTCTTTTGGTGTAATGAACAGAACACAAATTGCTGGATTAAATGATCCTTCTATGGCTTATATTCTTCAATATGCTGTAGGAAAATGGGGTGCTATTCTTATAAACATAGGTCTTATAATTTCAATACTTGGAGCACTTCTAGGTTGGACTATAATAACAGCTGAAATGCCTTATTCAACTGCTACTGATAAACTTATGCCTAAATTCCTAGCTAAAGAAAATAAAAATGGGACACCTATTTGGTCATTAATATTAACAAGTGGATTTACACAAGCTTGGCTTTTATTTTCATATTTCTTTAATAGTGGCTATGAGGTTCTTTACTCAATTGCTTCTACAGCAGTATTAATTCCATATTTTCTAAGTGCTCTTTATTCCTTCAAAGTAGCTCTTACAGAGAAAACTGGAGTTAAATTATTAAAAGTAAAGGATATGATAATAGCATCCATAGCTCTTATTTATACAATATGGCTATTATACGCTGATAATTTAAAGTATATCTTACTTAACCTTATATTATTTGCAGCTGGACTTGTATTCTACGGATGGAACAAAAAAGAACAAGGAGAAAAACTATTTTCTAAATGGTATGAAACCTTAATAGCTGTAATCATAGTTCTTGGAGCATTACTATCAATTTATCTCCTTGCTACTGGAAAAATATCAGCGACAAGCTAGAAAAATATGACTAAAAGAGGATATATCAAGTTATAGATATATCCTCTCTGCCTTTTATCTAGCTATATAGGTTCATCATTTGTGACCACTCACTTACGTAAAGAAGCTCTAATACTAGTTCAATGGTCACAGCATTTTGTACCTATATAAGCTATCTCGGCAGATGAAAAAAGTAATATAAATTAAGGTGTTTATTTGATACAGTCCTTTTATGAATTAAATCTATAACCAGTCCCCCATATAGTTTCTATATACTGAGGGTTAGTTGAATCCTCTTCTATTTTCTTTCTAAGCTTTTGTATATGAACTGCAATAGTTGCAGTATCTCCAAAATAATTATCATCCCATATATTAGTTAACAACTGATCCTTTGTAAATACTATGTTAGGATTTGATGCTAAAAATAATAAAAGTTCATACTCCTTTGTAGTTAATATTATTTCTTTTCCTCTAACATAGACCTTATGAGAATCTGTATGTATTTCTAAAGCTTTTATTGTTATTATTTCATGGTTTAATTTTTTTCCTGTTAATCTTTCATATCTTAATATATGAGATTTTATTCTAGCCACAAGTTCTGTTGGGCTAAAAGGCTTAGTTAAGTAATCATCAGCTCCATAACCTAACCCTTTTATTTTATCTATATCATCAGTTCTTGCTGATACTATTATTATAGGAACTTCAAATTGTTTTCTAATTTCTTTAACTATATCAAAACCACTTTTATTAGGTAACATTAAATCAATAACTATTAAATCATAGATACCTTGCATAGCTTTTTTTAATCCTAAATTTCCATCTTGAATTACTTCTACAGCATAACCATTCATTTCAAGATAATCTTTTTCAAGTTCTGCTATATTTAAGTCATCCTCTATAATTAATATTTTTTTTGCTTTCATAACTACACATCCTTTTTCTCGTGTTCAACAGGTAATTTTATAGTAAATGTACTGCCTTCATTTAATTTGCTTACAACGGATATTTTTCCACCATGAGCTTCTATAATTTCCTTAGCAATAGCTAATCCCAATCCTGTACTTGTAAAATCTTTAGTTCTCTCTTTATCTATTCTATAAAATCTATCAAATATATTATTTATTTTATCTTCCTCAATACCAGGTCCATTATCTATAACATCTATAAAAATAAAATCTTGATTTCCCCTTAAGTTAATTTTAATCTCTAAGTCCTCTTTAAATCCACCATATTTTATAGCATTATCAATTAAATTTCTTAAAGACCTATATAATCTTTTTCCATCTAAGCTTACAAAAACATCATCTTTCACTGTATTTAAATATGAAAATCCTATTCCTTTTTCATCTAACATAAAAGTAAATTCTTCAACAATATCCTCAATATAATATTTAATATTAGTTTTTGCAAAAGTAAAATCTAATTTCTGCATATCTAACTTAGAAAATAAAAATAAATCATCAATTAATCTATTCATATAAGCTGCATTACTTCTTATAGTCTTTAAATAACTTTCTACCTTTTCCTCTGGAACCACATTTTCAAGAAGCCCTTCAACATATCCATTTATAGATGTTATAGGAGTTTTTAAATCATGAGAAATATTTGCAATAAGCTCTTTTCTATTATTTTCATATTCCTTCTTAAGCCTTTCCCCCTCTTCCAACTTACTAGCCATTTTATTAAACTCTCTAGTTAATATTCCTACTTCATTTCTCCAATTTCCTTCTATCCTAAAAGAATAATCTCCCCTAGATATTTTTCTAACCCCTTCTTGAACTTTAGCCATAGGGATAACAAATCTTTTTTCCACTCTAGTTATCATATAAATAATAGTAAATTCATTAACTGCTAAAATTAAAGTAATAATTATTGTGGTTGCTCTCATTCCAATTATTTTAAACATAAAAAGTACAATAACCAAGGTTATTATTAAAGTAATCCTCTTAAAATGATGCATATATTTGCTTAAAAAATATAATTCTCTCATTCTTTTATACATTAAACGTCTTCTTTTATGCATCAATTTATGCATCCGTTTATGTTTTTCTCGTCTCTCTTTATGGTTATTTATATAATCATTATGATTATGCATGCAATGATTATATTCATCATAGTTATGTTCATTATGTCTTCGCATAATATTTAATTCCTCCTATATATCACTACTCTTAATGCTCTATATTTCCTTTACAGCTAAAAGCATAAATAATAACTCTTCTCTTCTATAAATAATCTTGTAATTAATTCTTATTTATTATTTAATCTTACTCATTTTCATCAATAAAGCAACTTATAAATTATAAAAGACTGCGTATTCTCTAAAGTCAGATATTTTCATCATGTCCAACTTTAAATTTACACAGTCTTTCATACATTACTTATTATACTTATGAATTTTTATAAAGTCTTAGGGAAAGATGCTTAAAGTATTATTAGTAATTTAATGCTACTTTAACATTTAAGCTTTTTTGTCCTAAAGCTTCTATTTCTAAATTTACTATTTCAAAATCTTTATTTAACACTACTTTAGCATTTACTTTATCATAGTCTGAAGCCATTAATTCTTTAAATATAGCATGTTTTACTTTAAACATTTCTTTGATGTTTTCGTCCATACCTTCGTGGTCATGATGTTTATGCTCACATTTATGTCCTTCTTCATGATATTTTTTGAATTTTTCTCTTTTCTTCATTAAGATATCTTTCATATCTAATTCTAAAACTTTATTTTCTCCATCTTCAGATACATTAATATCATTTAAAGTTTTGAACATCATTTCTAACTTAGCAAATTTATTAAATCCTTTTCCTTTTCCACATTTACCATGATGTCCGTGATGTCCGTGGTGTCCATGATGTTTGTGATGCATATCTTCCATACTTAAAACTTTTTTAACTGCTTTATCAACCTTTAATTCTCCAATTTCAGCTTTAGCTACTGCATCTATACTCATAGTTCCATTTACTTTATCTTTTTCAAAGTTATTTGTTATAGTTGCAAATTCTTTATCTCCATCCTTTGCTACTATTTTAACATTTCCAGCTACCTTTTCTTTACTCTTCATAGCTCCAGCCATTTTATATAACACTTCTAATTTATTCATAATCAATTCCTCCAATTCTATTTTTTATCTTTTTAGTTTATTTTCTTAGTCAATGATTACAATTAAATTATTTTTTATCTTTAGATATTTCTCTTTACCCTTTTATATAACTTTTCTAAATTTATTTTAGGTATGTCGTTTTCATTGACCTTAAGCTTATTATAGAATTAGACCTTAAAATAAAAATAAATCAATTATAAAAATTTTATAAAATTTTATAAATTTTCGTATAAAAAAACTATATCCAACCTATAGCTTTTCAGTTGGATATAGTTTCACTCTTTATATTTAAGTTTAATTATCTATTTATATTAGACTTCCATGATTATAGGAACAATTATAGGTTTTCTCTTTGTTTTTTGATAAACAAATTCTCCTACTTCATTTCTAACTTCATTTTTTAATTTTGACCATTGATAAATCTTTTTACTAATACATCTTTCAATACTATCACTTGCTAAATCTCTTATCTCAGTTAATAATCCTTCTGAATCTCTTACATAAACAAAACCTCTTGTTATAACATCTGGTCCTGATACAACCATCTTGCTTTCTTTTTCTATAACAAAAATTATGCTTATTATTCCATCTTGAGATAAAGACTTTCTATCTCTTATAACTATATTTCCTACATCACCAATGCCTAGTCCATCTATCATTACTTTTCCTGAATGAACTCTGCCTTCAATTTTTGCTTTTCTTCTTGATAAACTTAGTACATCTCCATTTTCTAAAATGAATATATTTCTACTATCTTGTCCTAATCCTTCTGCAAGTTCCTTATGGCTCATTAAATGTCTTAACTCCCCATGGACAGGCGCAAAATATTTTGGTTTTAATAAGGAATGCATTAATTTTAATTCTTCTCTACAAGCATGTCCTGATACATGAATTGCAGTTATTGATTTGCAAATTACCTTTGCTCCCTTTTTGGTTAAATCATTTATTATTTTTGATACTGACTTTTCATTACCTGGTATAGCAGTAGCTGAAATTATAACTGTATCATCATTTTTAATGCTTATATGTTTGTGCGTTGAATTTGCTATTCTAGTTAAGGCTGACATAGGTTCCCCTTGACTTCCTGTTGTAACTATTGTTATTTCATTATCTGCACAAGAATTTATATTAGCTAAGTCTACTAAAAGCCCATCTGGAATATCTAAATATCCTAAATTTTTAGCTACTTCTGAAATTTTCTCCATACTTCTTCCACTAAAAGCTACTTTTCTCTTATATTTTAGTGATGAATTTATAATCTGTTGCATTCTATGAATATTAGATGCAAAAGTAGCAACTATTACTCTTCCCTTAGCCTTTCCAAATAGGTCATCTAATGTTTCACCAACAGCACTTTCAGACATAGTATATCCTTCTGTTAAAGCATTAGTACTATCTGCCATTAATAAAAGAACTCCCTTTTTACCTAATTGAGCAAGCCTTTGAAGGTCTATTCTCTTCTTATCTATAGGCGTAAAATCAACTTTAAAGTCACCTGTATGCACTATAACACCTTGTGGTGTATGAACAGCTATAGCACAACTATCAGCAATACTATGGTTAGTTCTTATAAACTCCACCTTTAATTTATCTAATTCTATTGTATCTCCAGCCTCAACACTTCTAAGATCACATACATCAAGAATTTTATGTTCCTCTAGCTTACTTTCTATTAATCCTAATGTTAATCTTGTCCCATAAACAGGTACATTTAGATTTCTTAATACATAAGGTAAAGCTCCTATATGGTCTTCGTGACCATGAGTTATAAAGAATCCTTTTACTCTCTCCTTATTTTCAACTAAATAAGTAACATCTGGAATAACTATATCAACTCCATACATTTCTGTGTCAGGGAATGATAACCCGCAATCTATTACTATAATTTCATCACCATATTCTATTGCAGCAATATTTTTCCCAATTTCTCCAAGTCCACCTAGTGGTATTACCTTTACATTATTTTTTTCTTTCATGTCTCCGTTGCTAATAATCTATAAAAAATTAAAAATACTATTCTCCTTTATATTTTTTTAAGTTTTATTGTTTTATTGCAACAGTTCACCTCCTCTTATTTTTTGATATTTAGTTTAATGATTAATACTTTTTTATACTTAATAATAAATTAAAGTTCAACATATAAATTAAGACTCAATTCAGGTAGTGTTTTAATCTTAACTGAATTTTAGCCAAAATTACCTAAAGACGCGTATTTGTTTATTTCTATCTTATAAAAGATTGGAGCATTACAGACACTAGTCATTAGATAAATAAAATATGTAATTATTAACTAAAAATTTTAATAGTAATTTTTTAAATTTCTAAATAAACTTTTAGTAGAACTTACTTGAAAATGTTTCTCAATATACTTTTAATATACTCCCTATTATTTTTAATAAGTTCTTTTTTGTATTATCTATAAAAAACTTTAAATATATATAAAGCTTATATCCATTTAAAGTTTTTTATTTTTCTAATTAAAAATTCTATACACTATTAACTATAAACTGAATATGAAATAATATCTAGCTTATTTTAAAATATTTTATAGAAAATAAAAAATTTATTTAGAATATTCTTCTAAATAAATTTTTTTAAAAGTTACTTTGTAATTAAATGATATGTTTTTTTATACTTATTTATATAATATATAGAAAAAATTATAGTTAATACTTCAGCGAAAGGTAAAGTCAACCATATCCCATTTATATCTAAAAATCTAGGTAATAAAATAACACCAATTATTACAAAAACAAAAGTTCTTAAAAAGGATATTATTGCTGAAACCTTTCCATTCGAAAAAGCAGTAAACATTCCTGAAGTATAAATATTTGTTCCTATAAATAAAAAACTTATAGAGAATAATCCAAAGCCATCCTTTGTAATTAAATAAATATTACTTCCTGGTTTAACAAAAGCACCTATTATTTGTGGAGATATAATATAAGATAGTACAAATACAAATATAGAACTTAAAATTATCATTTCAAAGGAATATCTAATAACTTTTCTTAATTGTTCTCTATCATCATTTCCATATTTATAACTTATTATAGGTGCTGTTCCTGAAGAAACACCTAAATAAACAGAAATAAGTAAATATTGAGCATATAAAACTATAGTTATGGCTGCTACTCCTTCATCTCCAAGATACTTAAGCATTGCCATGTTAAATAAAAATACTGTAATAGCTCCTGATATGTTTATTATCATTTCTGAAGCTCCATTTAAAGAACTTTCTAAAAGCATTTTAAAATCATAAACTGGTTTAACAAAATGAAGAGAATTTTCCTTATTAAAAAATACAAATACACCAATTAAAGCTGGTATAATCTGTCCTATGGCTGTTGCTAGTGCTGCTCCACTTATGCCCATATTCATAGGTCCTACAAATAAATAATCAAGGATTATATTAGTAACTCCTCCTATTAAAGCAAGAATAACTCCTATCTTAGGTTTTCCTATTACTACATAAAAATAATCAAATATCATCTTTATAAAAGTTATTGGCATAATAAGAACTACTATAAGTAAATATTCATTACAATATTCTAAAACCTTACCTCTGCCCCCTAAAAAAGTACTTATATCATTTAAAAAGAATATCATTACTATAGCTAAAATTGCTCCAATTACTAAATTAACTAAAATTATAAAAGAGAATTCTCCCTTTGCCCTTTCTTCCTTTCCTTCTCCTAAATGCTTTGCTATAATAGCACTTCCTCCTGTTGCAAACATTATTGAAATAGCCCAAATTATACTTGGTACAGGAAGAACTATATTTAAAGCAGCTAAAGCCTCTCCACCTACCAACCTAGATACAAAAATACCATCAATTATTGTATAAAGCGACATAAATACCATCATAATTATTGTTGGAAGAATAAATTTTAATAATGATGCTCTAGTAAATTTTCCTTCTATGCCCTTGCTCATTTTATCCCCCTCTTTCTTTGATTAAGACTTAACTCATCCTCTATTATTTGGTATTATAAAGTATACAGCTACTATACAGTCAAGGGGTGAATTTTTATGACAGGAAAAAAAGATAAGCTTTTAAAAATAAATGACTTTGCCAAACTTTGTGGCACAAATAGAAAAACTTTAATTTACTACGATAACATTGGATTATTCTCTCCAATACTTAGAGATACAAATGGTTATAGATATTATTCTTATCAACAATATGATAACTTCTCCATAATCTTAGCCTTAAAAGAATTAAATATGCCACTATGTCATATTAAAGATTTTATTGATAATAGAAGTCCTGAACTACTAATAGATACTTTAAAAAAGCAAAAAGATGAAATAAAAAAACATATAGCTAACCTTACTAAAGCCTCCTCACTTATTGATTCCATAATAAACATAACAGAAACATCTAAAGATATTGATGTTGATAAAATTTATTTAGTTGAAGAAGATGAAGAGCACTTTATATTAAGTAAAAAAATAAATGATGATACAGAACATAGCTTTCTTCAAATTATCTCTGATCTTTTAAACTATTGTACTAAAAAAAATATAAATAATAATTTTAATCTTGGTGCAATACTTTCTAAAGAGAATTTGCTTAAAAATGATTTTTCTAAAATAGATTATCTTTTTGTAAAAAGTCCTAGAAAAGTATCCTCTAAATACTCCTACACAAAACCAAAAGGAAAATATGTAATTGGATATCATATTGGTGATTATAAAACTACGTTTTTAACTTATAATAAACTTTTAAAATTTATAGATGAGAATAACCTTAAACCCTGTGGAAACAGCTATGAACTAGAACTTTTAAATAACTTAAGTTATTCTGATACAAACAACTATGTAACCAAAATATCTATAAATGTTGAAAATAAATAAAATAATTTAAATGAGTTTCACCATCTTTTTATTGTTAAACAATAAATTAAGTGTTATTATATCCTTATTAAATATCGAAATTTTTAGAGAGGTTGATTGAAATGGACAAAACATACGGTTCAAAAATATTAAAATATTTATCAATTACAGGGATAGTATTAACAATTGCACTATTAATAGTTTCACCATTTATAGTTACAGCTTTTTTCAAAAGTAATTTTCAAATATTAGAGCAAAGCCTTATTATTAAGGTTTGTGTAGCACTTGTTGCTCTAGCTGTACCATATATATTATGTTTATTTAAATTAAAAGACCTTTGCAATTTAATTATTAAAGATTCTTCTTTTTCATTTAAAACAGCAAAGAATTTAAAATTTATTTCTTATTGTGCTTTTAGCGAATTATTTATTTTTATTGCTATTTCTTTATACCTTAAACTTAGCACTGAATTTTTTAAATATGTTTTATTAACAGTTCCATTTATAATAGTTGCCTTTGTTTCCATAGTTCTTGGATTATCTTTTTTAGTTCTTTCTCAATTATTTAAAAATGCAACTGAAATAAAATTAGAAAATGACCAAACAATTTAAGAAAGGATTGTTATTATGCCTATTTTAGTAAACTTAGATGTTATGATGGCAAAAAGAAAAATGAGCTCTACGGAACTTGCTGAAAAGGTAGGAATTACAATGGCTAATCTATCTATCTTAAAAAATAATAAAGCAAAAGCTGTTCGTTTTTCTACTCTAGATACTATTTGTACTGTACTAAAATGCCAACCTGGAGATATTTTAGAATATGTAGAAGAAGATGATGAAAGATTAAGATAGCTATATTTTTTAAAATTTCATTTAGCAATCTTATTCATTAAAAATTTAATAATTCAAAACATGTAAAAGGTGAATTTCCCCTATTTCTAGGTGAAATTCACTTTTTTAATACAATATAACACAAGTATTGATTATCCATTTATAGGAATTATAAATATTTCAATTAAGTTGCTATTATTTTTCATAAGGTCATTCTCCTTATATAGTATTGATTTTTACGATTTAATATTATCATAAAATGGCCTCATTTTTTTATATTTTTAACATCCAAATTTTACATAATCAACACTTACAATTTTAATCAATAAAATATACATAAAAAACAATTTATATAATAATTTTTGTAAAATTTTTATAAAATTTTTATAAAGTACATTAAGTATATGACACAATTATAAACAAGGAGATTTATTGTATGAAAAAAAAATTAATATATATAATCCTATTTTCAGTTTTAAGTACCATTACATTTAAATTACCTTATTTAAAGCATGATCAGAAATATAAAAATTATAATATACAAAATGTAAAATTATTAAGTTATAATAATTCTTCTTTAAAACAAGCTATTTTTAATGAATATGGAAAAATTAATCAAGAAAATTTAAATCAAATTACAACTTTAACTTTATCAAATTCAAATTTTTCACTTAATAATAATCAAAAAATAATTAAAAACTTAAAAAATTTAAAAAATTTAGTAATAACTAATAGTACAATTGATAGTAAGTTATTAACGGCTTTTTTAAATACAGATAAAAACTTAAATAATATATATATTTCAAACTCTATAATAGTTGGAAATTTATTTTCCGGAATACATAAATGTGAAAATTTAAATTCATTATCAATAACTAATTCTACTTTTTCAAGTGGAGTTTCAACAGATATAGAAAATTTAATAAATTTAAAAACAATTTCATTAATTAATGATACTTCAAGTGGCGTATTTCCTGATTCTATTACAAATATTAAAAATTTAAATATAATCAAAATAATTAATTCATCAATTAATTGGAACTTACCATCAACATTAGGTAATTTAATAAATTTAAAAATATTAAATTGTTCTAATTCATCAATTTCAGGAGAAATTCCTAATTCAATTAAAAATATGCAAAAATTAAAAGAATTCATAATAACAAATAGTAATTTAACAGGAAATATACCTAATTCTATAACAGATTTAAAAAATATATCCATAATTAATTTGTCAGGAAATAAATTAATTGGTTTTATACCTAATAATCTATTTAATTTAAAATATCTAGAAAAAATAAATTTAAGTAATAATCAACTTATAGGAAATATTCCTAATATTAAAAATTTACAAGTAAAAAATAATTTGCTAGATACTAAAAATCAAGGATATTTAAAATTAAGAAAAAAAATATCTTTAAGTAAATTAAATAATAATTTGTTTAAAGATATAGAAATTAAGTATAAAGATTTTAATACAAATAATACAAATACAAATTCAAACAATAATATAAATATCTCAGGCGTAACCTCAACTTTATCAAATAAATATATTTTAAAGAAAATAAACAACTCAATTGTATTAACAGGCTTTAAATCAAATAATGGACAAATAATAAATATTAAACCATATAATAATATTATGATAATAGATTCTGATAAAAAAACTAATAAAAAGAAAGATGTTGCTATTAAGAATAATATAAAATCAAACTCAGAAGATATATACTGGGATTATAGCAGTCTTGTTATAAATGGAAATGTTAATTTAGATAATGAAGTGGTAAGTAAAGATACTCCGAAAGAAATAATCATAAAAGATTCTAAAGGAAATATAATAACAAGTAGTAACACTGTAGCTGTAAATTGGTATTCAACAGATAAAAATAATTATTCAGGATACCAAGGTATATTTACAAAAGAACAATTATCTAAATTAAATCCTAATAAAGCATATAGTATTTATATTGAAATTGATGGAAAAGAAGTACCTATTGCTAATAATATAAA
This sequence comes from Clostridium massiliamazoniense, assembly GCF_001403635.1. Lineage (GTDB taxonomy): Bacteria > Bacillota > Clostridia > Clostridiales > Clostridiaceae > Sarcina > Sarcina massiliamazoniense. The sequence goes on along the minus strand of NZ_LN879466.1, from coordinate 453,576 downwards.
ACTATCTAATAAAGAATATAAAGTAAGTAATGAAAATGGTGATTTAACTATAGAGAAAAATGTTGAAAAATCATTAAATGTAGGAACCTATGAAACAGGATATTTCACTGATTTTGGTTATGTTCTTAATGGAAATATAAATTTAGATAATGATATATTTAGTAAAGCAAATACAAGAAAATTAGTAGTAAAAGATGCAAGTGGAAATATCGTAGATAAAGTGAATTGTGCATCAATGAATTGGTATTCAGAGAACAAAGATAATTATTCAGGATTCCAAGGAATAATTACTAATTCAGTATTAAATAAGTTAAAAGTAGGAGAAGAATATACTTTTGAAATAGAAGTAAATTACAAAGGAAAGGTTTATAACTTACCAATAGAAAATACTAAGAATCTTATTTTAAATATATCAATGGATTATAATATAGAAGTAAATGCTGAGGATAATATAGTAATAAGCAAGAAGAATACATAAGATTCTATTAATTTTGAACTTATGTCAATATCTTGGACACAAAAAATCGAATTTTACTAGGCTACATTTTTAGATAGTTTTTCAAACTTATTTGGAGTTTTGTAATCTATAGAAGATGGATATTGTAGAATAAATAGGAAAAAAATAAAAAGTACTGTCTGAAAATAGAATAAAATTCCTATTTAGAGATAATCCCTTTTTCTTTAAACAGCAGATATCATTTAAAATTCTTTATCATTTTATATTGCTAGTTTGTATATTTTATAAAAATACTGAGTCCATAATTAGAAACAATTTTGTGTCTATATAATTATAATATTTTTTAGTATAATTATACAAATTAATTAAAATGTTAAAATATATGATATTCATATTAAATTATAGAAAACGATTTCTGAAGCTTGATAAAAAGATATTTTTTTTATAATACTCTCTAAGATAATAGATAAAGGTAGTTAATTTAATAAATTTTAGTAATCAAAAAAAATTGAGTAATAAAGAATTTAATATATAATAAAAGTACAAGAATAATAAAACTAAAAGTTTTTATCCTTTAGTACTTAGTTATTTCAATAAATTGAAAGATTAAAAAAATTACAAAGAGTAAACTTATTCCTCTTTGAAATCTTTTAAAATTTAAAAAGGAGGTGTATAAAGTGAAAACGCATAAGCATAAAAGTGAAAAAATTCATCATGTAGTACATAAAAATGAAAGAAAGCTTAACCTTCATGAAATAAAAAAAAGAAACAGGTGCAGGAAATGGACAAAAAAATGTTCATCATAATAATGAACTAAACACGAAATAAAATATTATTAAATTTTTTAAGACATATAAAATATAATAAAACTTACAAACAAGTTATTACTTATTTGTAAGTTTTATTTTTGTTTTGTGAAACTTATTATAATATAACTTTTTTTAAGTAATTTATGCTTTATCTTAACTATAACATTATATGCATGAATATTGTTTTACTTCCTTTTTTATATGACTATATACTAAAACATATTTAACTATAAATTATAGAATTAATCTAGATAAATAAGACAGTAGAGTTCCTATAATTGCAGGATTAAAGCCTAGATTATTAATAGATACAGGAGATAAGCCTGGATATGAGTATGAAATAAGATATTAATAGCAAAGATAGTTTACTAAAAACATAATAGGAAAAAATTAAAGTTATGATATTAGAGTTAGAGGTGCATGAAATGTTGTCTTTATAATTATGTGGAATATTTTTCTTTTTTAGATAAAGCTTATAAAGTATATCTTAATAAACTAAACTTAGATGAAGATATTAAAATCTAAAAATAAAATCAATAAAGATAACTATAAAAAGCTCTAAAATAAATTAGAGCTTTAATAAAGATAATGTGGTAAATTTTCTAACCTCTTAGAATTTTACTTACGATAATTATAGCAAGTAAAGAAAAAAAGAAGTTAAATTTAAATTAAAATGTTAGTGAAATTGAATAAAAAAATTTATAATTTTTTTATTTTTAATGTCACGAGTGTTGATTATCTATATCAAAACTTACTATTCATTATGAATAGATTTACACTAGTTGTTTTATCCTTTCTTATGATATATTACATCGTAAAAAAAGTGAATAAATAAATTTATATCATTTAATAGAAGGTTCAAATGAACCTTCTATTATTTTTTACTTAACTTAATATTATATAAAAATTAAATACTATTACTTAATAAATATCTTAATTTAGAATCTTGTATAAATTATTTTTAAATTGATTAAATTATAATGGAAGCTTATTTTTAAGGAGGATAAATTTATGAAAAAAAACCTTCAAGAAGAAGAAATTGAAAGAATTTATGGAAAAGTTAGTCCCTTTGAGTTTAAAGATAGATTAATCAGCCTTGCTACTGGTAAGGAAAAGAAAAGTACTAGAGCATTACTTGATGCTGGTCGTGGTAATCCTAACTGGATTGCAACTACTCCAAGAGAAGCATTTTTCACCTTTGGAACTTTTGCTATTTCAGAATCTAAAAGAGTCTGGGATGAAAATGACCTAGGAGGGATGCCTCATAAAAATGGTATTTATGATAGATTTAAAGAGTTTGTAAAAAACAACCCTAATGCCCCAGCTATAGATTTATTAGATAAAATCATTGATTATGGTGTTTTAGAAAAATCCTTTGATAAGGATGCTTTTGTCCATGAACTAACAGATGGAATAATTGGTGATAACTACCCTTTTCCTGATAGAATGCTAAGACATGTAGAAGCTATAGTTCAAGATTACTTATTTCAAGAAATGGACTATGGTCCAGACCTTCGTGGAAAGTTCAATATATTTGCTGTAGAAGGTGCTACCTCTGCAATGTGCTATATTTTTGATAGTTTAAAAGCCAATGAATTATTAGTTAGAGGTGATAAAATAGCTATAATGGTTCCAGTTTTCACCCCTTATTTAGAGATTCCTATTCTCCCTAGATATGGACTTGAAATAGTTCCTATAATTGCAACTTCAGACCCAAAAGAAGGTATTAATCAATGGCAATTTACAAAGGAAGAACTAGATAAATTGAAAGACCCTTTAATTAAAGCATTATTTGTAGTTAACCCAAGTAACCCTCCATCTGTAGCTTTAAATTCAGAAGGTAGAAGTTATATTGCTGACATAATTAAAAATCATAACCCTAATCTTATGATAATTTCAGATGATGTTTATGGAACCTTTGTTACAGGCTTTAAATCATTGATGGCTGAACTTCCTTATAACACTATTGGAGTATATTCTTTCTCAAAATATTTTGGTGTTACAGGATGGAGACTTGGAACTATAGCCCTACATGAAGATAATATCTTTGACAAACTTTTAAAAGAAATACCTGAAAAATATAAAAAAGATTTAAAAAGTAGATACGGTCATTTAAGCACAACACCTGATAATATAAAATTTATAGATAGAATTGTTGCAGATAGTAGACAGGTAGCTTTAAATCATACAGCTGGACTTTCAACTCCACAACAAGTTCAAATGGCATTTTTCTGTGCTTTTGCCCTATTAGACAAAGAAAATAACTACAAAAAACTAACTATGGATATATGTCATAGAAGGCAAAAATTATTCTATGATAGTTTAGGAATAAAATTAATAGATGATCCACTAGATGCTGCTTACTACTCTGAATTTAACTTACTTGCTTGGGCAAGAAATAATTATGGTGAAGACTTTGCAAAATATTTAGAGGAAAATTATAAACCAGTTCAAGTTCTTTATAGGTTAGCAGAAGAATCTTCTATCGTTTTATTAAGTGGAAGTGGATTCCAAGGTCCTGAATGGTCAGTTAGAATTTCTTTAGCAAACTTAAATGATGAAGCTTATATGGAAATCGGTAGTGCCCTAAGGAAAATATGCCAAGATTTCATAGATGCTTTTGAAAAATCAAAATCTCTTTAAAAACAATAAAAATTACTAAAAAATTAAAGTGACTTTTTATAATTATTTTCAATCATATATTTTTATCTTTATAATATCAACTAAAAATTTTTCAATAAAAGATTGGATTTAATTCTATCTTAAAGCAGTTTTTTTATTTAAAATTTTTAATTATGAGGGAAATTGTATATTTACATATTATTAATATAAGACTATATTTCAAGGCTTTTTATTCATAAATGTTACAAAAATTATACATATATATAGATATAAATATATATAGATATAAATATATATGTATATAATATATATTTATTTTAAATTATATGACTTTAAAGCTATAATAAATATAGTACTAATAAATATAAATCTACTATATATTTCTATTTTTATAAATTGGGAAAATTTTTTTATATTGTATATTATATATAATATAATTAAAGTTCATAATTATTATACAATCAAACTAACATATATTTTTAAGTACTAATTAACATTTAACTTCAGGAGGTATACTATGAGTAAGTTAACAACTACCAATGTTGAAAAATTTTCAATTGAAAGAAAAATTATATCTTATATGACAACAAAATCATGGCAAAATATACCGCATGTATCTTATATGTATGAACCAGATATTACAAATTTTATTGATGAATTTCAAAAGTTAAAAGCAGAAAATAACTCGCTAAAAAATGTTTCAATTAATTCCTTAATGCTAAAAGTATTCTCTGAAGGATTAAAATTTGCACCAAAATTAAATGCTCATATATCATATAATCATAATACTGATGAAGGTGAAATTCGTACAATTAAAGATATTAATGTAAATATGCCTTGGATTTTACCAAGTGGAAAAATGATGACAATAAGTATAAATAATATTGAAAAATTGTCTTTATACGAAATTAATAAACATATTAAAGATTTAAGTCAAAAAATTTCTAATATGGATACTCAATCTTTATCTAAGTTTTTTTCTGACAAAATAAACTACAATATTATAGATAATATAATAAATGGAGAACGTAAAATATCTAAAGATGATAACGGTGAATTACCTTTAAAAATCGGAACTATAACTATATCAAATATTGGATCTATATATAAAGAGCAAAGAGGTGCTATTGCTTTATTAGATATTATCCCTCCACAAGTTTGTGCAATAGGATTTGGTGCAATTTTAGAAAAACCAGGTGTATACATTGATGAAAATGGAGAAAAAGCTATTGGTATTCGTAAGGTATTACCAATATGTCTAGCATTTGATCATCGTGCATTAGATTTTGGTGAGGTTATACCTTTCATAAAAAAATTAGATAATATATTTGAAAATCCAGATATACTAAAAAGCTTCTAGATAAAAAGAGTGTTTTAAAAAGGATGTATCTATAAAATTTCATACATCCTCTTAAAACACTCTTATTTTATCTATTAATTAAATATTACCTTCTCCAATGTCTACTACTAGATTGATGATACATATATCCTTGATTATATTGTTGTCTTGCTTGATATTTTCTCATTCCATGATTAATTACTTTACCAGCTACATACCCCTCTACTGCACCTTTAACAGCACTATGTACTAAACCATTTCCTGTACTTTCATGATATGCATAATTGTTATTATAACTGTTATAAACCTCATATTCATGTCTTCTATGATTTATTCCTAAGAAAATAAATATTATAGCAAGTACTGCAATTACTGCTATTATAAATTTTTTCATTTGTTCTCTCCTCTTTCTTCTCTTTGATAATAAATATATTATACCTTAAAAAACATTATAGTCAACTAGAAAATAAAGTATAAAAAAACTCTTTTATTTTATAATTTATAAATTTATTTACTATTTAGTTATATCATTGAAATATTTTTACTATATTATAGGATTATATTCAAATTTTATATTGGAGTGATGTTGATGAAAAATTTATTTAAAAACTTTTTTGGAGAAATATCACATAAACTAATGAGTTCATTAATGAGTTATTACGATTAATATAAAAAATAAGCTGTACCGAATTTATTGTGTACAGCTCATTTTTATTTAATTAGCTTTTTTTACTCTAAAAAATTTCATTACCTCTGTAAATTTACTTTTATTTTTAGAATTATAATTCTCTTTACATTTTTCTGCTAGATAATTAAATTTATTAATTTTTTCCTCTATATCAATTTCTTTATATTCTTTAGAATATAAACAGTTTAAATCCAATATTAATGAATTTTCTACCATTAGCACTTCATCTAAATATTCATTGCTAAATTGAGTACTTAAAAAGTTTCCTTTTCTAATTAAATGTCTTGTTATAATATCTAACTCATATATTTTTTCTTCATTATCATTTACATTATTCTTTATCTCATTATTTAAAAGTTGAAAACTTTCTAATAAATTATCTATAGAATTTTTAGAACCATAAGGATATATGTATTTTATTACAACATAAACTGCTATACTTCCTACAAGTACTAAAGTAATTCTTTCCATAGATAATACATAAACATTATAATGCTCAAGTAAAGTAAATCCTGCTATAGCTGAAAAAGTTATAAATATAGCCATCTTATCATAGGTTGGTATGCAAAATACTACATAGATACAAAGAAATATTAATGATGTTATTACAAGAGTTGATTGAGTTATATTAAAAATAATTATAACAGCAATAAATCCTAAAACAGTTCCAAAGATTCTATCTCGAGCTTTTTTAATTCCCTTTTCCACAAAAGGAACGTTATCAATTATGATAGTATATAATATCCACTTCCCTAAAGGAATATTAAATTTATAAACAACAAATACTGCCAAAGCAATTAATATACTTCCTTTAATAGCATGATTAAATTTAAAGTCTTTCATAGAAGGATTAAATTTATATGATAAATTATACTTTAAACTATTTCTTGTAAGAATATTTTTTATTTTAAATCTTTTATTTAAATATTCTTCTTCAAATATTTTATTTTCTATGTATATTTTAATTTCTAATAAAGCATTTCTTAATAACTTTTCTTTATGTCTTACAAAATTATTTTTATTTTCTATAACCTTCTCTAATATTTCTTTAAATTTTTCTCCTTCAACATTTCCATTATAAAAATCTTTTAAAGAAAGTAGAAATTTCTCATTTATAATATTTTTATTTTCTTTATCTAATTTATTTTCGTTTGCCACTATAAGCAAATTAACTATTTTATAATCTAAATACGCTTTATTAATAACATCATTATCATTACTATTATCTATTTTATTATAAATCTCATCTCTTATTAATCTTAATGATTTTGATCTAGCTTTAATTTTCCCTTCATCACTCTCACTAGATGCTACACAATCAATAGATGCATTTATAGTATTTTTTATATTATTTTTAAAATCTTTCTTAAAAGCTAAATAATATAAAATAAATGTCATACATATTCCATAAAAACTTGCTCCTATTCTCATTGGAAGTTGATTTAATCCAATAGGAAATGTAAGTATAAGAACATAATAAGACATAAATGCCATAGCCTTTGATATCTTATTCTCATAGGTATAAAAATAATAAACTAAAAATCCTACTATAAAAGTAATTAATGTTCCAATATATATATTAAAAGAAAATACTGATGCTCCTATGGTTAAACTTAAACATATGAGTACGTTCTTTAAGAATATTTTTATTTTATTTTCACTATAGTCTTCATTTCTTATTCCAAAAGTTAATGCTACAGCTGAAATATAAACTATCATTTCCTTAAGAGTAAACAAATAATAAAATGGTATAAATCCAACCAATGTTATAATCCATGCTCTAAAGGCTAACATTTTAGACATTCCAATCTCCCCCTTGCAAAAAATAAGAGACTGCTTTTCACAGTCTCAATTTAATTTTCTTATACAGGAAGATTATAAAGTATGGAGTAACTCCAGAGTCAATAGTAGAATAAGCACTCTCTAAAAATATTTGAAGCAAAACTAATCAACTTTTATTAATAACTCAGTAAAATAGACTACATCTTTATTTCGTGGTATATAACTTTTAGTTTTTACTAAAATACTATTTTCAGAAGATTTTTTAAAGCTTCTTATAGTAGAAACATATTCGGCTATTTCTCTTTCATTTCCTAGAAATTTAACTTTTACAAATTTGCCATTAAACTCTTTTTCCTCTTTAAAAATCTCTGAATTATTTTTTACCTTTTCTAAAAAACTTTTATTAGCACTACAGCTCTCTATGTACATATAACCACTTTCAACTTCTATAGTTGAATTATTATTTATTAAATTATAAGCTAAATAATACTCAGCCTTTTCAACACCATTATCAAGCATATTGGAAAATCTTTTACAATGTGTTCTAGTTATTAAATCTTTTATTTTTACTTTTAAAAATTTTTTTCTATAAGAATACTCTTTTAAATTTTCAATATTATAATTATTTTTAAATGCTTTTATTTCTTCTATATTCTTTTTGCTTTGCTTCACTGAAGCCTTTACCTTTTTTAAATCATTTATTTTTTCTTCTAGAACTTTTTCTTGTTTATCAAAAAACTCATAATAAACATCTAAATCTTTACTTTTTATAAAATCATTTATATTTTTTATTGGTATTTCAGCATAACGTGCTTCTAATACTACTGATAATAAATATAAATGTTCTACCTCATAATACCTATATCTATTCTTAGGATTTATTCTTGGCTTTATAAGTCCTATTTTATCGTAATATCTTAAAGTATCTATGCTAACATCAAAAATTTTACTTACATCTCCAATAGAATAAAATCTCCCCATTTTTTACTTTTCTCCTTTGTATTTTCTTTAAGTTTACTTATCAAATAAACCTCCACCATTATTACTTCTAATACTTCCTGAGGCTTTCCCTATTGTTTTTTGAGCCTTCCCATAACTTTTTCCATTCATCCCCTTTTTCTTTTTTTCCTCTATTATCTTTTTCATCATTTCAATATTCTTGTTCATCTACTTTTTCTCCTCTCACTACAATTACATATTTAATTTAACTAAAATTTTTATTCCATCTCATCACTTAGTAATACTTATACAAAACTATAATACTATTCACTTCCACTTTATAAAATATGTAAGTTTACTCATATTCTAGTTATTAAACAAAATTACCTATTACTCATAAGACATAAAAAGTATTACAAGCATTGACTATAGAATAAATCTATTTAATTATCTTCACTATATTATTTATAACAGATATCTGTCAAAATGACTATTTTATCTCATAGCTAGATAAAAATCAAAGAGGATATATCTGTAGTTTGATACATCCTCTTCTCCTTACAAACTTATAATTTAAATATGGTATTTCCTTCTTTAATTGTCTCTATAATTTTTATATCTTTTAGTTCTTCTACAGGAACTTCTAATGGATTTTTGTCTAAAATTACTAAGTCTGCTAATTTTCCAACTTCTAAGGAGCCTTTTATATTTTCTTCAAAACATTGATAAGCTCCATTATAAGTTACTGCCCTTATTGCATCCATTACTGAAATTTTTTCATTTTCACCAAGAACTCTACCACTTTGAGTCCTTCTATTTACAGCATTATGTATTGCTAACATCATATTAGGCATTGCAACTGGTGGATCTTGATGGAAAGTAAAATTCATTTCTCTTTTTAAAGTAGAATTAGCTGGGCTTATTTTTTCAGCCCTTTCTGGCCCTAAAACAGAATCATAATGGTAATCCCCCCAATACCATATATGGTCTAAAAAGTAGCTTGGTATCATACCTATTTTTTTCATTTCATCAAGCTGATTATAAGTTACTGTTTGTGCATGAATCATAACAGGTCTCAAATCTTCCTTACTCCCTGTTACTTCCATCGCTTTTTTATAACAATCTATAAATTGTTGAGATGCAGCATCACCATTACAATGCACATTTACTTGCCATTTATTCTCTATACAACTTTTAAAATATTCAATTATAGTTTCATCTTCTTGTATTCTATACCCTGAATAATTTTTATCCATATCTTTTGGTACAACATAATATGGCTTTGTTAACCAAGCTGTTTTTGCCTGTGGAGAACCATCAAGCCATGCTTTTCCACCTAATAATTTATAATGATTATTATATTTTGCATCTATAGTTGCCGTATTTTTTAAAAGCTCCTTAGTAAATTGCTGAATAACATATCCTATAATATCTATTTTTATCATATTATTTTTTGATGCTATCTTTAATAATTCATGATTATTTTTATCTATACTGGCATCTTGACAAGTGGTCACTCCATAAGATGCATATAACTTTTGTGTTTTAACTAAAAAATTCAATAAAGTTTCAAAGGTTGGAGCAGGAATAATTTCCTTCTTTTCACTATCTAAAAATGCATTTTCTTCTAAAATCCCTAAAGCTTCTTTACTCTCCTTAACAGTTTGTACTATTCCTCCCTTTGGTACTTCATAATCTTCGCCACTATACCCTAAAAGCTCTAAAGCCTTTGAATTAACAACTGCCACATGACCTGATGCATGAGTTATCAATATAGGTATCTCTTTAGACACCTTATCTAAATCAAATTTGTTTGGATGTCTACCATCTTCAAAACTTGAATTATCATAACCTAAACCAATAATCCACTCATTTTCCTTTTGCTTATTACTTTTAATATATTCCTTTATTTTTTCTATAAATTCATCTATAGATTTTACCTCTTTAAAATTAAGTAACATTAATGATTGAGAAAGAGCTATAATATGTCCATGAGGATCTATGAATCCTGGAAGTATTGTTTTTCCTTTAAGGTCTATAAGCTTTGCATTTTCCTTTTCCTTAAGTACTAAATCATTAGAACCAATTAACTTAATTGCTCCATCTTCCACTACAATACCTTCAGCAATAAAATTTTTCTTATCAACTGTAATTATATTTCCATTAAAATAAATTTTTTTATTCATAATAATATCCTCCCCAATTTATCTCAAAGCTAGAGATTAAAATACTACCTCTTCTATAAGTAATAACTTGATTATTATTTCTTTTCCCTCAATACAACTTTATATCTAAAAACAGTATAAATTTTCCTTTTATTCTCATTACAATATTACTATTTTTTTACAACCAAATCAATACTGAACATAATTCTTAACATTCTTTATCTCCTCACTAAAGGCTGTAGTATTACTTTTTGCAAACTTAAGATAAAGTAGTTTCATACTTACTTTTATCTTAATTTAGCTAAACATTTAAATACAGTAAATTTCTCTCTTAACCTTATCTCTCTTTATAATTTATAACTTATAATTTGAATATTATTTCAATTTAAATATTACTTAAATCTCTTTCTACCATTTATAAAAATTAAAATATTATATCTCTAATTAATTAAAAAAGCTAAATTAATAAGAAATTTTACTCTCTTAATTAATTTAGCTATTCTATATGAATTAAATTCCTCTTACAACTACATCAAGTTTTCCTGTTTCTGGATCTATAACAAGTCCATGAACTCTTACTTCCTTTGGCATTAATGGATGTTTTCTAACAACATTAACGCTTCCTTTAATGGCTTTTTCCACTGACTCAAAACCTTGTAGCCATCTTTTTATATCTATTCCTGAATTCTCAAGAGTAGCAAATACCTCTTCTGATATGCCTCTCTCTTTCATTTTATCTGTAAGGTCTTCAGTATTTAAATTGCTCATTCCACAATTATGATGTCCTACAATTATTATATCTTCTGCATCAAAGGCATAAACAGCAACTAATATACTTCTTATAGCACTTCCAAATGGATGAACTATAGTTCCACCTGCATTTTTAATCATTTTAGCATCACCATTTTTAATGTTCATTGCCTTTGGTAAAAGCTCTGTTAATCTAGTATCCATACATGAAACTACTACTACCTTTTTTTCTGGTAGCTTTGATGCTTTATAATTTTCATATTCTTTATTCTCAACAAATTCCTTATTAAAGTCTAATATTTCATCTAATATTAATTTCTTCTCCATAACACACCTCTTATCTTTGGTATTTTTTTAATTATACTATATAAATATTTTTTATTCATATAGTAACTTATAATATAAAATAGAGAAAAATCCTTTTAGATGAATTTCCTTAAAGAAATTTAAAGTTTTCAGTTCTTAATTATATATCCATAGCTTTTATCCAAGCTTCAGCAATTATTTTATGCTCTTCTTCAATTAAATGAATCTCATCCTTAATTACAATTATAGTTAAATTTAGAATTTTCAATTATTAAAATTATAAAAATAGTGATTTAAAATCTATCTATATTAACATCTTAAATTATTATATAAACATTTTAACCATATATTATATTATTTAAAATTTATTTATGCTATTTTTATAAAACATAAAAATCTTTCTGAAAGGAGAAAAATATGGAAATTATTATTCTTTATATAACATTAATATTAATATTAATGATATTTGTACAATTATTATTTTACTCTGTATTAGGTTTCTTTGGTTTATTTAGGCCTACTAGAGATTATGATATATTGGAAGATAATCTTAAATTCTTATTTTTAATTCCTGCTTGTAATGAGGAAAATGTAATTGAAGATACGTTAAAAAAGATTAAAGATTTAGACTATAAAAAGGAACTTTTTTCAGTAACATGTTTAGTTAATAATTCATCTGATAATACATTTGATATAGCAAGTAAATATAATAGAACTTTAGATATAAAGTTTGATCCAAATGAACCTAAGGGTAAACCTTATGTTCTTCAAAAATATTTTAATAATGAATCTGAATGGAAAAATTATGACTATATAGTAATATTAGATGCTGATAATATCATTAATAAAAACTTTTTAAAAGAGATGAATTCACAAATATTAACTTATGGAAAAGATGATGTTACAGTTGTTCAAGGATACTTAGGAATTAAAAATATCTTAAGTTCCTTTATGTCATCAGGATATTCAGCCTCATATTTTGTTGCTAATAGAACTATACAGTATGCTAAGCATAGATTAGGATTAAATTCTACTATAGGTGGAACAGGATTCTCATTAAATACAGGTTATGTAAAAGAACATGGATGGAATCCTAGAACATATACAGAAGATTTTGAATTACAAGTAGAATTAACATTAGCTAATAAGAAAACTTTATGGAATCACCAAGCTATTGTTTATGATGAAAAACCAAATAGTATCCTTGCTAGTCATAAGCAAAGATTAAGATGGTCACAAGGACATTGGAGAGTAGCTTTTTCAACATTACCAAAGCAGTTAATAGGATTGTTTAAAATTAAGTCTACTAGAGATATATTAAATAGATTGGAAACTTTAATCTATTCATTTGCTATGATGAGATCACCAATTACTATATTAATAATATTACTAGGAATAGTTGATCCTTTAGTAACTAAAGATATTCCCCGTATTTGGTCCTTCTTACCTCTGTGGCTAATATTAGAAATAATTAATTATTTTATTTTCCCAATAACATGTATATTAACTGAAGGTAAAATTGTTTTTACTAAAGAAGTTAGTATTCCATTAAAAATAATAAGATTTTTTAGAATATATATAGCTTTCTTCTACTCTGCTATAGTTTACGTAGCAGCTCAAGTTCAAGGATTATTTACATGTTTCTTTCCACAGGTATCTTGGGATAAAACAGCACATAATATGAGTGAAAAACATGTTATGTATGGAGGAAAAGATGATGATGAAGTTAGTTAAAATTTTTATTACCCTACTTATATTAATATTTATTACAGCTGTATTTACTTTAAAAATATATCATCTTAAAAATTATGGATTATTAATACCTACCTTTTTAATGTATATATTTATTCCACTTTTAGTTGTATTAAACTTAATTATAAAAATGGTTGCAAAATAAAAATATAATAAATAAAAAATATCTAGCTATTTTATTTAGTTGGATGTTTTTTGTTTAACCAAAAAGATATTTCAATATTGCATAAATATTATTATATTTTGATTACTTAATTACAATATTAAAAGTATTAGAAAAATACTTAAAATTTAATAGAATTAAATTTTAAAGTCTATTCATATATCCATATAAATTTTACATAATAAGTAAATTAAATTATTTATTACATCATTTTATTACAAATATAGAACAATTTATACCACTTATATGAAAATATTACTAATAATTATTATATAATATATTATAATATTACATAATAATTATTATATAATATATTATAATATTACATAATAATTATTATTTATTATTAATTACTTTTATATAATATTATAGCATATAATAATCATTATTTATTATTAATATTATTTTAAAATTTAAATATCTAAATAAAGTATAAATAGTTTTTAGACTATAAAATAACAAGGAGAGTCAAATGATAAATGTAGCAATATGTGATATAGAAAAAAATTTTAACAAAGAAGTATTTAGTATATTAAGTAATATATCTAAAAAAAAAATATTGATGTTATTATTGATATCTTTGAGGAACCTGAAAAGTTTTTATTTAAATTTAAAGATATTGATAACCAATATAATATAGTTTTTATTAATGTAGATTTAGATATGCAAAAAGGGATTTATATAGCTAGATGCATAAAGGAAATCAATAGTACTACACAAATAATATTTTTTAGTAGAAGTAAAAAATATATATTAGAAGGCTATGACATAGGAATATCAAATTATTTATTAAAACCTACAGACAAAGATTTAAAAGATATAGATAAAGAAAAAATAGAAAAGGAATTTTTAAAAGTTTTGAATAAGATATATAAAATTGAAAAAAATTTATTTTGCATAAACAAAAAAGCTGGATTAAAAATATTAAATATAGAAGATATTTTATTTTTTGAAACAAATAATAGAATGGTGACTGCTGTTACAAAAAATGGGAAATTAGATTTCTATGACAAGATAACTAATTTAGAAAAAAAATTAAATAATAGTAAGTTCATAAGATGTCATAGAGGATTTTTAGTAAATCCAGAACATATAGTAGAAATGAACAAAGAAAGCTTAATTTTAAATTATAATTATAGTATTCCAATAAGTAGATTAAAAATTACTGAAGTAAAAGATAAATTACTTGATTATTTAGCCAATAATAATAAAGTCGTTTTTAGCTAAGTATCAAAGAGAACTATTTCTATAAAATAAATAATTTATTATAAATTTAATTTTTAGAGATTTAATAACTATCTAAAAAAGGGAGTAAATATATGGAAGATTATAAGGAAAGGTATAAAAAGTTATCTAAATATAATATAGAAGAATTGTATCAAAAATTAAATATATATTTAATAAATAATAACAGACTAGAGGATACTAAAATAATAGATAAATTATTTATAAATATATTAGATATTAATGATAATGGAAAAGTATTTTCTCATTTAAAGAAATTTATAAGAACATTAGATGTTGATGAATATCTTAAAATTTATAATATAGTTTGTAGTTATGTATCATATTTATATGAAAATATAGATAATTGTTCTATCCAAAATAATAATACCTATATATTTAATAATAATGTAAGTATGTTTGAAGACTATTTATTTGCATCCTTTGTAATAAGTATAGTAGACTTATCTAGATTTAGCTATATTAAAAGTTATAATAAAAAGATAAGAATGAAAGATTTAAACCTAAAATTAAATAATTTATATAAAGATATTTATTATAAAAATTTAATAGACAATCGAAAAAATAATTGTAAAAACTATTATTGGAGATTTGATGGAAACTTATTTAACTTTTCTCGACTTGCATATATGTATCATTTAGATAAACATATGTTTAATAGTGTAATGGATATAAATAATAATTTTTTAGTAGAATTATTTTTTGATGGTTATACAATAGATGAAATAATAGTTATGGACAAAAAAATTTATAATTGTTTTAAGAATAGAAAGTATTTATTACCAGAAGAAGGAATTATTATAAAAGATGTAAATTATAATGGTGTTGGTGATATTATAATTAGAGAAAAAATAATAAATAATAAACTTTGGATACTTATATATTATGAATCAGCAGGTAATATTTATCCATTATTTATAAATCTTGTAGATAAATACACTTTATTTGTTAATAAAAATTATACTAGAATTTTAGAAATTATACTACAATTTTATTGTATAGAGCCTACTATAGATCCATTGACTGCATCTGAAATTTATCCAGGTCAATACTTAACTTATAATGGTAATAGTCCTATTCTAAAATCCAATATAAATCTAATATATAAAATAGAAAATAATTATAAAATTAACATACGTAAAGGTATTTATACACACACAAGAGATAAAGTTCCCTCAAATAATCCTAAAATAGAAAAAACCATAAAACTATTACCTCATAAAAGGAAATTAATTAAAGGACATCATCCTTCACAGGAGGCACTAGAATACGCTAAAAAGTATCATTTAAACTTAGAAGAAGGAGAAACAATTGTTAGAGAACACACAAAAAAAATTAAAATTAATTCTTCTCAAATTTAAGTAATAAAAATAAATTTAAGTCTAAAAAGTAATTTAAATTATTTGAAAAATTTATTTAACAATTAAAAATATTACATTATAAAAAGTTATTTAATATAGAAGGAGTTTTTTAATGAAAAAAGTTTTAGAAATAAAAAATTTAAATAAAAAATATAACTCAAAAGAAATTATAAAAAATTTAAGCTTCAATGTATATAAAAATGATATTTTTGGGTTGCTTGGACCAAATGGAGCTGGGAAAAGTACCATTATGAAACTTATACTAGGATTAGTAAATAAAGATTCTGGATTAATTTATATAAATTCTTATTCCATAGATAATGAATTAAAAAAAGCATTATCTGAGATTTCAGGAATAATTGAATCTCCAAGTTTATTTTATAATTTATCAGCATATGAAAATTTAAAGATTATGAAGAACTTATCTAAAAAAAATTCTAAATATTCCATAGAAGATGTTATTAAAATTGTTGGACTAGTTGGAAGAAGTAACGATAAAGTTTCAACATTTTCATTAGGTATGAAACAGAGACTTGGAATAGCAATGGCTCTTATAAGGGATACTGAAATAATAATCTTAGATGAACCAACTAATGGACTTGATCCTTCTGGTATTATAGAAATCAGAAAAATTATAAGCAATATTGTTAACATATATGGAAAAACTGTTATAATTTCATCACATTTATTACACGAAATTGAACTTATATGTAATAGAGCTATAATAATAAAAAATGGAACTAAAATTAGAGAAGGTACAATATCAGAGATTATTGGAAGTAAAAATTTAACAATAAAAATAATTTCTGATGAATGTACTAAAATATTGAAGTTTGTGGAAGAAAAAAATATAGGTACAAAAATTCTATTAAATGATTCAGAGCTAGTGATTGAAACAAAATTAAAAGCTCTTGAATTGCATAAAGAAATTATTCAAAAAGGATTTAATATAAGTTATTTTGAAAGAAATTCTTTAAATTTAGAAGATAAATTTATGGATATTATAGGTGAAACAAATGATTAATATAATAAAAAATGATTTTTATAAATTATATAAAACATACAGTATTTACATAATTATGTTTGCGATTAATATATTATCTATAATATTAAGTTTATATATGTATAAAAAAGGAATAATTACTTCTGAAAAAGAAATTTTCATACTATTTGAAAATATTGCATTTTATAATTTAATATTATTTATCATTGTATATTTTGGTGGATATATAAGCGATGAATATGGAAATGGAACTATAAAATTATCACTTATATATTCTATAACTAGAAATGAATTTATAATAAGTAAATTTATAATATTTTTTATTAATGCAATTATTATGTTAAGTTTAAATTTAATAATAGGTTTTATAAGTACATTATGTTTATGTAAAAATATGATTCATGGAATTCTACCTATTATTATATATAATTACATTTTAATAATACCTTTAATGGCTCTAGCAATTATAGGATTAATTATATCTATAAGTTTAGATAAATCTGCATATGTAGCGTATATTTTTTTAGCTATATATATAGTTTCAAAACTATTTTTAGATAAATTAGGAATAATAAATATAGTAAACGATTTATCAATTGATATTCTAGAAAAAAATGAATTTCATATAATTTTTATTTCAATTATCTATATAATAATAGGATTAATAATAAGCTTAATTTTATTTAATAAAAAATCTATTAACTAATAAGGAGATATAAATGAATAAAAAATTTAAGATAATAATAGCACTAATAGTAATTATTGGCGGAGGAATGGTATATGAGTATATTTCAACAGGTAAACCTCCTATAACTACATCAACATTTAGTAGACCACAAGCAACAATAGGAGATTATGAAATATTAATGAATGGTTCATCAGGAGTTTTAAATGATCAAGCAGTTAATTTTACTGTTATTAATACTTCAAATACAAGTATTCCAGCATTGAAAAATAATGATATAACTTTAATCCAAAATAACAAAATTATTCCATCTAATGAATATAAAATAAATATTTCATCGGATAATGACATATATCAAAGTGGACAACAATATGAACTATCAATCAATTATGATTTTAAACATGATACAAAATATCCATTAACATTATCTATTAAAGTTAATAACAATAATGCAACTTTAACTATTCCAAATTAACTTTTGACTCTATTATTTCAAATCTAGTATAAAAGAACTCTATATAGAATTGTATTTATACAATTCTATATAGAGTCTTTTTTCTCTCCATGATTATTTCATAATTTTTTCATTTTAAGCTTTAATTAAATAGCAAACTCTTGTATATGCCCATTTAAAATAACTTTAGCATATAATTTATTCTTTCCTAAAACATCATTTACTTGTTCATGTGCTATTATTACTTGGAATCCATTATAATTTTCTTCATTATTTGAATACCAATTCACATCTACACCATTTACTACTAAGACTACTTTTCCACTTGAGTCTTTACTTATTAATTGCATTTTAGTTCCCTTAGGTATTTCTTTGTTATCACCAACTTTAATATTCATTACATATCCATAAGGTTCCCAATATTCATCTTCTACAGTTGTTTTACCTGAACTTATACTTTCATTTTGTATCTTTTTAACTATTGTTAAATCATTTTCAGAATTTGTTGCTATATTATAATCTGCATCTGTATTTATAGTAAAATTATCTTTATTCTTTATTGGGAAAGTATATGTCTTCCCATTTTGATTTACTTCTATCTCAAAACTATATTTCTCTCCAGCTTTTAATTTATTTAATTCTGAATTAGTAAATATCCCTTGGAATCCTGAATAATTATTACTATTACTTGAATACCAATTCATTGATGCACACTTCACTTTATCAACAACATTTCCATTTGCATCTTTTATTACTAACATTTTTGAATCTGATTTATTAAATACAGTATTATTTAAATATAAATTTCCATTAAGTACGTATCCATAATCAGTGAAATAATCTGTCTCATAGATAGCTCCATTAGGGACTTTTTTCATATTACTTTCTATAGTTAATTCATCATTTTTGCTAGCTATCGTATAATTTTTATCAGATTTTAATACTATATTATTTGAAATAGGTACTTCAGTTCCATCCATTTTAATATAAACATTGTATATCTCATTAGGATTTAAATTAGATAATTGTTCATTTGTAAATATTCCTTGATATCCTGTGTAATCATTTTTATCTTTTGAATACCAATTTACTGCTACAGTATTGCTACTTGCAACAATATTTCCTTTTGAATTTTTTATAATTATTTCTTTTGGAGTATTTTTAGATATTTCTTTATTATTTAAAATAATATCTCCATTTATAACTAAACTATTATTATCCCAGTATATATCCTCAGTTTTAGATTTATAGCTTTCTTGGTCATTTTTACTGCTTCCTGTATTATGATTTATTTTTGAACTACTAGTTTTAGTATTATCAGTGTTTTTACTATGATTCTCTTTTTCACTTTCACTAACCTTTGTTTTTCCTTTACTTTGGGTAATACCTGAAATTTTTTCAACAACATAAGTTATATTAAGATTTTTACCTGGCATAACTATTGGTAATTTATCTGCTGGAGTTTTAACCCCATCTACAAGAATGTAATCTAATTTATACTCTTTCTTATCCCAGTTATTATCACTTATTGAAATTTTATCACCTTCAGCATAAGAAGTAACTGGCATAGTATTTAAAACTTTTCCATCTTCAGTTTTAACATCAATATTTAATTTATATTCACTATCACTAGCCATATGATAAACAATATTCATATTGTTGCCTAAATAATATTTAGGTAACTGATTAATATCAGTCTTTACTCCATTAACTGTTACGTAATCAATATGATAATTTTCTAAAGTTGGTATACTTTCATTTTTAATAGAATCACCAATTAAACCTGTTTCTTTGTAATTATACTTATCTCCTTTAACTACTTCTCCATTAGAATAAACTGTACTTATATTAAGAGTAGCCTTTTCTAAAGAATCTTGAAGGTTATTTCCTAAATATACAAGACCTCTTGGGGTTATTTCAAATACACTAGTTTTATTTACATTATATGAATTATCTAAAACTCCATTTTTATATACATGTGAAACACTTACTTTAGAACTTATTTTATAATCTATATAGATTTTATCACCATATTTAAATCCTAAACTATTAAATGTATTATATAGTGAATTTGCTGGATATTCCCCACCTTTTAAGGTTAAACTTTTAATTAATTCATTATCTTTATTGTATAATCCTATACTAAATGCTTCACCATTTAAATATGGATTAACCTCTGACCACCCTTTATTAACAGTTATTTGCATGTTGATAGGATTAAATCCTATTGTTCCAAGAGCTTGATTCCAAACATTGCTAATATTAATTTTAGAATTTATTAAAGGAGTTTCTCCGTTTACAAGACCTTGCTGTGACATTGAATTAATAAGATTTTTAGCAATTGGTGCTTGTTGGGAATTAGTAACTGAATTTAATGCCTTTTTTATTGAATTAATATAATCACTATATTGTGTTGTTGTACCATTGCTTAGTATAACATCTTTAAGTTGTAATAATGCATCATACATAGGCATTGGATAATCTTTAAATGTATTTATAATTTCATTATAAAGATTAACGTATGCTTGTACTGTAAGGGTATGATTTTTTTTCATTAAAGCAATTTTATCAAGCCAAGCTCTTAAATTTAATGGTTGTATTTTTATAGCTTCATTTATTGCATTCATTTTATCTTGATATGATATATCAGAACTTGCAAGCCATAAATATTCATTTGATTTTATTAATGCTGGTGTGTTAGCTTTTTCATATAACCAATCATAATTTGCAGTATTAGGTCCTGTAGCTATGCCATTAGACCATCCACTAATATCTCCACCAAAGGTTTTTGATAGCCCAAAAATATTATTCCCTATATTCCATTCTTTATTATTATTATAATAAATAAACACTTTATGAGCTCCAGCATCTTGCGTTTCTGGTTGTGCTGGTATTCCAAATACCTGGCATGCCGCTGCTCCTAATAATGCTATTGAATAGCAAACTCCACCATCATACCAAATATCCGCCATATTAGGATGAGGTCCATAAAAATCTGAATTTGCATCAACACTTTGCCCTGTATGTGGATTATGCATCTCATAGTCTATTGTATAGGCTATGTTATTTAATCCACTATTAGTTGAATTTACATAACCATTGTGGTTTTGCATTATTATAGATCTTAGCTCCATTATCTGAGAATTAGCTATATTTGTATCAACAACATACTCTAAATGTTTAACATCTAAGGTTTTAAATATAGGAAGCATTCCACCTTCTGCATTTAATGTTTCGAATATATTATATCTTTCAACAGGACTCCCTACAGTTACTGTATCTCCATATCCATAATAATGTGTGCTTGGCCAAGCCATAATTGGATTTGCATTACTTATAGCTGTAGCTATTGCTAATTTTAAATTAAACCCTGATCTTGAATTAGTATATTTATTCCATATATCAGACCATACTTGAAGTGCCTTTACATTTATCCCTGTTGGATTTGTTCCTTCTAAATATTGTTCCATTGCAGTATCATTATTTAAAACCCAATTTACAAAAGCTTTATTAGCATCGCTTTTATTATATAAACTTTCTAAATTATTTACTCCAATTCTTGTTATAAATTCTCTTGCAATAATTTCAGAATTTAACTTACTATTATTCATAGTGTTGCTATTTATATTAGAGCCTACTTGTGACTTAATATCAGAATTTAATTTATTAAGATAATCTGATATTTCATTAGAATTACTTATAGTAACTACTGGTTCTATAGCTGTACTTATTGAAAGAACATTATTTTCATTTCCTTCCAATAAATATTTAGAATTACTTTGAACATTTGATGCTACTTTTATTGAGAATAATTCATTATTTATATCTAGAGCAAAAGTATAGTTCTCCCCCTTATGTAGCTTATCTAAAACTGATTCTTTTATAACTCCTTGTACACTTGAAAGATTATTGTTTAATTCACTGGTATTTACTGAATCTATAACCTGACCATTAGAATTTAAAATAACTAATTTTTTATTAGCATTTAAAACATCTTCCTTTTGTCCATCAGCTAAATTACTATCTATAATTAAATTACTATCATTCCAATAAACATTATTTGTATATGCATTTTGTCCAAAATTAACTGGAACTAGTCCACTCTTTGTTATTTTAAAATACTCTTCCTCACCATTTACATTTCCTAATACCTGATTTCCATTTAAAATAGCTGGTTTAGAAATTTCACTATTATAACTTAACCCTATTATATCTCCATAATTAAAAGATTTATTATTAATTGCATTTGTAACTGCTGATGTTGCACCATTATTTATTGATGCATTTAATAATTCTTTTCCGTTATTACTATATAAATCAAAATTGAAATAGTGTGAATCTCCTTTTCCAAAACTATTAGCATAATTATTCACAACAAATTCCATAGTTTCTGGATTAAATCCTATACTTGATGATATTTGTCCATAACTACCTTGAGAATTATAAAAATTTATATAGCTATTTTGTAATCCTATAGTTGATTCCATTGTTGGATTAATAGTTGTAGGTATATACCCTTCTGAAGAAACTACTATATTAGTGTTGCTTGTAAATCCATTTTTATCAGTTATCGGAATACTAAAGTTTCCATTTTCACCACTCGTTCCTTTGAACACATCTCCATTAATAGATATTTCTACAGAACTATTTGGCTTTACTTGTCCTTCTACAGTAGCTGCTGTTACCTTAGATGAACTTAATATATTTAATGGCTTTATATTAACAAATTTATCATTTAGATTTACAAGACCTTTATTTGTTATTTCAAAGTACTCTTTAGAGCCATTTGTATTACCTATACTAGTTTTTCCATCATATACATTAGTTTTAACAAAAGTTGGATTATAAGAAACCTCAATTATATCTCCTTGTTTATAGCTTTTACCATTAATATTAGCTATAAAGTCACTAATATTATTTAATTTATTTCCATTGAAAGAATATATAGTCTTACCACTTGTTGGATTTATAAGTTTTATATTTAAAGCATTCTCAAAAAATACACCTGTATAAGTCATTCCTCCAGGATATGGTACTGCACTTAATTTATTAGTAAGTGGATCAAAACTTATATTAAAAATAGGAAGATTTGTATTATTTAAAACCTCTATTCTATTAGCATTTATATTAATAAGTTTAGAGTCATATTTTACTATTAAATTTTCATTATTTTCGTTATTAACAAAAACTCTAACTTCTTTTCCTATTTGAGTATCACTAAATGGTATTTCTAATGAAAAATCTCCATTACTATTTGATTTAACAACCTTAGTTATATCTCCATAAGATACTGTTACATTAGTATTAGGTAATGTTTTACCTGTTAAATTTAAATTTTTAGTTCCTGTATATAATACTTGAGATGTAGTTAAATTTTTATTTTCTACTGGTACTAATCCATTTGGTGTTATTCTAAAAGACTTAAAACAATCTACACAGTCAATTCCTGTTTTTCCATTAAGTAATAATAAAGAGCCATTTGTTAATTTCATTTGCTCAGTCTCATATACTGAAATTATGTCTCCATATTGAAAATGAGCACCATTTAAATTATTTTTTGAAGTATATGCAGTAAAATCACCTGTGCCACAACTTGCTATAACAGCTCCTGTTTTTCCATTTATAAGTTGAGCAGCAAAATTATTTCCCCAAGGTGCAGATTTAACTACAGTCATATTAGCTGGATTAAAGCTTACTTCTTGTGCAATTACTCCATCTTCACCATGAACTAATATATTAGAATTTAATATTCCTAATTTTGTATTTGCAGTAGGATTAATAACAGTAGCAATTTCATCTGATGTTTCTACTAAAATATTAGTAGTATTTGTAAACCCATTAGAATCTGATATATTAATTGAGAAATCTCCCTTATCATTAGATTTTCCACTAAAAGTCTTACCATCTATAGTTACATATACTGTCTGATTAGGTGCTGCAATTGTTCCTGTAAGAGTTCCTGATGTTACTTTTCCACTTCCTAAAACATCAAAAGGATTAATCTTAATTTCACTAAAATTACATGGAACTAATCCATTTTTTGTTATTGTCATTTGAACAGATTTATTTACTAAATAACTATTTTGTCCATCATAATTACTTACTTTTAACTCTCCTTCACCTAGAGAACTAACTTTAATAATATCACCATAACTAAATCCTAAGTTATTAAAATCATTATATAAATTTTCTGTTTGACTACTATTATTATAAGTTTCTGTCTTTATTAATGAGCCATTCTTTGAATATAACGATATTTCAAAAGCTTTTCCTGAACCACTAGCAAAATAATCTCCCATATTTCCAGTTACATTTAATTTCATATCTTCTGGATCAAAGGATATGTTTGCAGCCTTATACATTCCTCCATACCAATTTCCTATTAATGTTATATTATTTTTAATAATTTTATATATATTAGGATTTATTATAGGAGTTAAAAATTTGCCTTGTTCTCCTTCAACAAATACCTCAATTTTAGTTGATGTTGTAATATCCTTGTCAGCTTCTATATTTAAATTATATTTACCTTGTGAATTTGAAGTAGTAGTATAATCTTTACCCTCAACCCATATATTCACCATTGTATTAGGTATTGTTTCACCTGACACATCTATCTTATTACTTCCTAAATCAAAATATATAGGATTTACAGTTAAGTTATTACCTGCTTCTTTTAAACCTTCTTGTGTTATTTCATATTCTACTGTTCTAGTAGAATTTCCAGGCATATTATCTACTTTTCCGTTTGGATTATTTAAAGACATATCAAGACCATATGATGTTATTTCTATAGAATCTCCATATTCAAAACTTAATCCATTAAAATCATTATATACATTCTGACTACATCCTGAACCATTATATGACTCTGATTTTATTACCTCACCATTTTTATTTAACAAAGTTATTTCATATGCTGGATTATTTGGACTCCATGAAAAATAATCCTTGCCTTTATTTTCAACCTCTAATTTCTTTGTATATTGATTAAATCCAATTTTCGATACTAAGTAAGGAGCTCCTCCCCAATATCCATTTAAAGAAATACTAGTATAATTCAATTTATAATTATTTGGATTCAATTCTACACTTTCTTGTACTTCTACATTTCCTTCATTAAACACTCTAACTATTGTTCCTGTAGTTATATTTTTATTAGCATTTACATCTAAATTATATTCACCATTAGAATTAGCTGTAGTTATATAATCTTTATTATAAACCCATATATTTACCACTGAATTAGGAATTGCTTTTCCTGATACATTAATCTTATTACTTCCTAAATCAAAATATATCGGATTCACAATTAAGTTATTAGAAAGTTCTTTTAATCCACCTTTTGTTATCTCCATTGATATAGGTTTATTTACCTCATAATTCTTCTGTCCATTAAAATTAGATATACTTATTTTACTTGATTGCTTATAATTTATTTCAAGAATATCACCATAAGAATAACTTAAATTATTAAATGCATTATAAAATTTATTTTCTGGGTATTCCCCACCACCATTTACTTGAACTGACTTTATTAATTCTCCATTACTTTTATATAAACTTATAGAAAACTCTTCACCATTCGCTGATAAATATGGATTACTCTCTGCCCACCCTTTAATAAATTCTATTTTTGATGTTTCTGGGTTAAACTTTAAATATCCAATATTTTGTCTCCAAACATTGTTTATAGTTATAGTATTATTTTCTATACTTAATTTATTACTAAAACCTTGATCTATATTTGTATCTGTATCTTTCATTGCTTTATTATCTGAAGTTGTATTTTTTTGATTATTCCCTCTATTAATCATTAAAATTTTATTGCTGCTTTGAGGAATATTAGCAGTTATAGATTGTGTTGCTATACTTGCCACACCTGCTAATGTAATTATTGATAATATTTTTTTATTATTCATTTGTATTTCCTTTCTTTTTACAATGTTGTGTGTAAATATCATAACTTTTTATTAAAACTAGATATAAATTAGAATAAATATTTGAAAATCTATTAAATATCCGATTTTAAGCTTACAAATTTTGTTTATTCAACAACCTAAAATATAATAAAATTAACATTTCACTAAAATAAAATCTTAATAACTATATATTATAGTTATTAAGATTTCTTTATTTTAAACTTTATTAAATATCATTTAAATTAAATAGCGAACTCTTGTATATGTCCATCTAAAATAACTTTAGCATATAATTTATTTTTCCCTAAAATATTCTTTACTTGATCATGTGCTATTATTACTTGGAATCCATTATAATCATCTTCATTATTTGAATACCAATTTACATCTACACCATTTACTGTTAAGACTACTTTTCCACTTGAGTCTTTACTTATTAATTGCATCTTAGTTCCCTTAGGTATTTCTTTGTTATCACCAACTTTAATATTCATTACATATCCATAAGGTTCCCAGTATTCATCTTCTACAGTTGTTTTACCTGAACTTATACTTTCATTTTGTATCTTTTTAACTATTGTTAAATCATTTTCAGAATTTGTTGCTATATTATAATTTATACCTGTATTTACAACAAAATTATCTTCATTTTTTATTGGGAAAGTATATGTCTTCCCATTTTGATTTACTTCTATCTCAAAACTATATTTCTCTCCAGCTTTTAATTTATTTAATTCTGAATTAGTAAATATCCCTTGGAATCCTGAATAATTATTACTATTACTTGAATACCAATTCATTGATGCACACTTCACTTTATCAACAACATTTCCATTTGCATCTTTTATTACTAACATTTTTGAATCTGATTTATTAAATATAGTATTATTTAAATATAAATTACCATTAAGAACGTATCCATAATCAGTGAAGTAGCCTGTCTCATATATAACTCCATTACTAATTTTTTTCATATTACTTTCTATAGTTAACTCACCATTTTTACTAGCTATTGTATAATTTTTATCAGATTTTAATACTATATCATTTGAAATAGGTACTTCACTTCCATCCATCTTAATATAAACGTTATATATCTCATTAGGATTTAAATTTGATAACTGTTCATTTGTAAATATTCCTTGATATCCTGTGTAATCATTCTTATCTTTTGAATACCAATTTACTGCTACAGTATTGCTACTTGCAACAATATTTCCTTTTGAATTTTTTATAATTATTTCTTTTGGAGTATTTTTAGATATTTCTTTATTATTTAAAACAATATCTCCATTTATAACTAGACTGTTATTATCCCAATATATATCTTCAGTTTTAGAACCTTTAACTACTACATCTCTTATTACTGAAACTGTTTGTCCATAATTATCTTTAACTGTATAAGTTAATTTATATACTCCTGGCATATTTGTATCTACAGTTCCATTTACTAAAATTTTAGCTTGAGGATCTTCTATATCATTTAAGGTCACACCAGCCATTGGATTAAACTTTGAGCCTAAATTAATACTTATATTCTCCGCACCATTTATACTAATAGAAACAATTCCTTCTAGACTTCCTATATTAGGGTTATTATTTTTAAACTCATAAATCTTTCCATCTATATTTTTGAAACCAATATACATAATACCAGTATTTAAATCAAAATAATACTTTTTCCCTTCTATTGTTTGCCATCCTGTTTGCATTATTCCAGAGTTATTAAAGTAGTATTTATTTCCATTTATTGTTTGCCATCCTGTTTCTACTACTCCAGTTATAGGATTACAATAAAACCAATTTACATTATTGGTTGTTTGCCATCCTGTTTGTATTAAACCATTATTTAAATAATATTTATTTCCATTGATATCATAGAATCCATACATTCTTTCTAATCCATTTGGAGTTATTTTAAAATAACACTTCATATTTGAATTATTATATCCAGAATTAACCACATTATTTTTATCAAACATTTGAGGATTTCCACCATCTTTAATTCCTGAAGTAACGCCTGGTCCATCTGTAGATACTAGAATATCACCGTAAGAAAATTTTTTATTTTTCCAACTACCTCCCACAGTCTCTGTCTTTCCACTTTTAAGAACAGTAATTGATCCTTGGGATTTAAATTCAGGATTTAATAATTCATATTCTACATACAACTGCTTCGGAGAATAATAGGAAATTCCCAACCCAGTATCTGAATATAAATCAAAATTTAAGCTCATATCACTTGTATTAAATCCTAAAACTCCACCCGAATACGTAATATTATTATATGACTCGCTCCATGATCTAGTAATTAAAGTCTGATTTGATAAAGTATTCCCTTCTTTATTCTCTGTAGACTTTACATTAGTATTTTTTTTAGCTAAATTATTATTTAAAAGTTTTTTATTTTGTACTGTATATGTATTTTGTGTTGTATGTATATTCTGCATTGTATGTGCAGCTACTGATGTTCCAATAGCTAAAGTAGCTATTGATGTTATTAATTTTATATTTCTAGACATACTCTCTCTCTCTTTTTCTTTTTTATATTTGTAAAATTACACTTATAATATATTATTGATTATTCTAAAGTAAAATTAATTTTAAATCTATAACTATAAGCTCATATGTATTTTTTATTGTCTAAAATGTTTCATTAAAATTTTACATTTTATTAACACTTAACTTAATGTTATAAATATTTATTTTATTTTTCATGACTAATTTATTTTTTAAAATGCTTTATTTATAAATTATACTGAATTAAAAATTACTCTAACTTCAAACATTTTAATGTAATAAATAAACATTTTAGTAATTTTGTATTGATTAAATATATTTACAAGGATATATTTATTTTTTAATATAAATATTCCAAAATGGGGTGAAAAAATTGTCTGAAAATAATATCAAAAAAATAAATATTAAAAATAAATCTTATAGATACCTATGTTTATTAGTTTTATTAGGAGCATATTGTTTATCATTTATTTATATTTTGAAATAGCTCTCATACTCAATCTCATTATAGTAATTTTTTATAAAAAAATATAAATTAGATATAAATTATTGAATAACTATCTTCTTATATAATCACTTTTTATTTGCCTTCAACCATATTATATATCCATAGCTTTTATCCAAGCTTTAGCGATTATTTTATGCCCCTCTTGAGTTGGATGAACTCCATCTCTAGTTAGAATTCTAGCATTAGTCCCATTACTTACAATTTCCCTAAACATATCATTTAAGGGAATATAAGTTGCATTATATTTATTAGCCAAATCCTCAACTACTTCTATTTTTGGATTTAAATCTTCAAACCACTCTTCTTGTCTTCTACTAAGGGGAATTAGAAAAGGACTTAATATTATTAGAGATAAATTTTTATTACTTTCAGTACTTTGTTTCAATATATATTCATAATTTTCCTTAAATTGTTCAACTGGTGTTATAATCCCTCTATCATACCTTCTCCAACAATCATTTATGCCTATAAGAAGAGACAATGTATCTGGATTTATTTCTATGGAATCTTTAATCCATCTTTTCTTAAGTCTTGTGGTTGTATCACCATATATTCCTTTATTAAGACAAGTTATCTTTTCACCATAATTATTTTTTATATATTTTCCTATTATTGAACAATATCCTATACCTAAGCTAGATTTTATCATTTTTATTCTATTAGCATAGGTTATACTATCCCCTTGAAATAATATTCTATATCCTTTATTATGTTCTATCATATTTATCATTTCCCCTTTGCTACCATTGAAGTTAGATTTTTAATAAATTTATTGAATTTATCACATACATAATCTCTCGATAAAATAAATGTTATTACTAAGGATCCAAGAAAAGCTACCAATAGCTTTAATTCGTAAAATGGTATTATTGAACTTGCACCTATTAATAAAACAACTAAATAAGTATGAAGTATATAAACTGGAAATGTATTTCTTCCTATTTTACTTAAAGCACACTCTCTTGTTGGTGCTAAATTTATTAATGCATAAATAGATGTAAAACCAATTATATAAGATACCACAGAAGAAATTATGCTAGGTATAGTACCCATATCAAAGCTATTATAAGGTCTATCTACCCATAGAAGCTCTGTAGGTATAACCTTTGATACACCTAAAAATATCGCAAAAATCCCAACTATAATTAATATTATTATTGAAACTACTTTACTATCATTTTTTATTTTTCTAATCTCAATATCACTTGAAAAATATCCAGCTAAAAAGAAAGGTAAGAATGTTATAGTTCTAGAAAGTGACATCATAGTTCCAAAATCACTAAATAGCCTTGCAATAACTCCAAAAATCAAACTTAGTATAAATACTCTCTTTATCTTCAATAAATCTGGAAGCATCATCTTCCAAAAAAACATACTTAATATATACCATAAAGCCCATCCGGGAATTAAAAATGAAAAAACATCTATCTTCCCAGATAGTAATGCTATAGTATTCCAAATTGTATTAAAAAATAAAAATATCATTAAAAGAGACTTCACTGCTGTATTTCTTCCTTTAATTATATTTTTAGAAAAATACCCTGATATAAATACAAAAACAGGCATATGAAATAAATATATGAAAATATATATAATCCTAGCTGTAATAAAATCATCCCTCATTAATTCCATAGAATGCCCAAACACCACTAAAAAAATCAATATCCCTTTTAAATTATCTAATAAAACATTTCTCCTTAAATTGCTCAAACTTTTACCACCTTTGTTTTTTCTATGTATAGTTTATTCCATTTTTCAGATTTTACTTATTATTAAAATATAAATATTACTATACATATTCGTAATATAAGGAAATATACCAAAGTTATAAAGTAAACTTAATTCAAATAAATAATATTAAAATAAGGATGTATCAGAACCTCAGATACATCCTTACATGACTTACTTTTTATTTACTTTCAACCATAGCTAGTGCAACAGCTCCTATTACACCTGCTTTTTCTCCTAATAAGGCCTTTTCCACTTTACAGTTTTCAAGTATTGGTTTTAAACAACGTTCCTGCATTACTTCATCAATTTTTGTAAATACAGTTTTACCACCCTTAGTTATTCCTCCACCAATGACTATTTTATCTGGATCAAAAATATTTGCACAGTTAGCTACAGCTATTCCTAAATAAGATAATGTTTCTGAAAGAATATTCTTTGCTTCCTCATCACCATTTTCTGCTTCAATGAATACCTCTTTTGCTGTAACTTTTTCATAATTTTTTAATGAGGTTTCTTTTTCTTTACTTAAGGAATCATTAGCCATTTTCTCAATATATATTCCTGAGCTCATAGACTCTACACAACCTGCATTACCACATCCACATTTTCTTCCCTTTGGTTCTACAGTAGTATGTCCAACTTCTAAGGCATTTGATGTACTTCCTCTATATATTTTTCCATTTAATATGGCTCCTCCACCAACGCCAGTGCTAGCTGTTATATAAACCATATTATCTGTCCCTTTACCTGCCCCAAAAATATATTCTCCTAAAGTTGCTGCATTAGCATCATTATCTAAGAAAGTTGGAATTTCAAATTCTCTTTTTATAGCTTCCACTACATTAAAGTTTCTTATTGGTAGATTAGGTGGACATACAATAATTCCATTTTTCACATCTAATGGTCCTGGTGAACCTATGCCTATAGCTTTTATTTTGCTCATATCTATAGCCTTAGATACATTTTTTATAGACTTAATTATCTTTTCTATTATTTGCTCTGGTCCTTTATTAGCCTCTGTTGGAACTACTTCTTCACTTATTATATTTCCTAAATTATCTCCTAGAGCTGTATAAATTTTTGTTCCACCTAAGTCCACTCCAATATATAAATTCTCCATATTCCCCTCCAAATAATTAAATCACTGTAAATTGTTCTTCTTTATCAAAGATATGAATTCTTGAAGTATCTAAAACAAATTCAATTTCAGATAAAGCATCTAAGCCATCAGTAGTTGTAGTTTTGATTATGACATTTCTTCCATCAATATTTAAATGTAAGAATGTTTCTGCTCCTAGATTTTCTGAAACATCTATTTTTTCTTTAAATACTACATCTGAAGCTTCTATATCTTCTTTTTTACAACTTATATTTTCTGGTCTAATTCCAACTAAAACTTCTTTATTTTCATATCCATTTGCTCTTAATTTTCTTGCTTGTTCCTTAGTAAGTTCAACTTCTTTATTTAATACCTTTAAGTATATTTTTCCATCTCTTGATATAGTCTCACCATATAAAATATTCATTTGAGGGCTTCCTATAAATGTAGCAACAAAAAGATTAGCTGGATTATTATATATTTCCTTTGGTGTAGCAATTTGTTGAGCAACCCCATCCTTCATAACTACTATTCTTGAACCTAAAGTCATAGCCTCTGTTTGGTCATGGGTAACATATATAAATGTTGTTTTTAATTTTGAATATAATTTTGCTATTTCTGTTCTCATTTGAACTCTTAACTTAGCATCAAGGTTTGATAAAGGCTCATCCATTAAGAACACCTTTGGATGTCTTACAATAGCTCTTCCCATAGCAACCCTTTGTCTTTGTCCTCCTGATAAAGCCTTTGGCTTTCTATCTAAAAGATGTTCCATATCTAATATTTTTGCTGCTTCTCTAACCTTCTTATCAATTTCATCCTTTGGAGTTTTTCTAAGTTTTAAAGCAAATGCCATATTATCATAAACAGTCATGTGAGGATATAAAGCATAATTCTGGAAAACCATTGCTATATCTCTTTCCTTAGGTTCAATATCATTTACTAATCTATCACCAATATAAAGTTCCCCATCTGATATTTCTTCAAGACCTGCTATCATTCTTAATGTTGTTGACTTACCACATCCCGATGGACCAACAAATACTATAAATTCTCTATCATTAATTTCTAAATTAAAATCATTTACTGCCTTAAATCCATTGTCATATTGTTTGGTTATATTCTTTAAAAGTAATCCTGCCATTCTTCTATTCCCCCATATTTCTATAAATTATTGAAACTTAATCTATTTATCCTCTTGCAGTTATATATTAACTTGCTATCCATAGAAACTCTGAATCCAACTAAATTCCCACTTTTATTTATATAAATTATTTGTTTATTAGCTTTATCTTCTTTAAAAGATGCATTAATTATTTTAGCACCCTGCTTTACTGCCACATCCCCTTTAGTTACATCAACAACTTCATTTATATTTATTGTAGCTATTTTCTTTCTAGCTTTTTTATTTAATATTTTACTTATAACAAGCTCATCTTCAGTTAATTCATATTCATATTCTAAAAATATATTTTTTCCTACAACACCAAGAATAAGATATAGGAAAAATACTACAAGTCCAAAAGCTACTCCAACAAATACAGAACCTAACATTGCTGCCATAATTAAAGTCTCTCTTAATAGTTCAAATCTTTTTGCTTTGACACCATAATCCCTTCCTAGAAATTGCTCATAAAAACAATCCATCCTATCACCATTCCTATAATTTATTTAATATACTTCTAAATTTATAATAGTTGTATTAATTTTCTACTTTATATTCACCTAAGAAATTAGCTAATGCTCCTACAAGATTTGCATCCTTCTTATGCATACAAGTTCCTATTATAGGTCTTACTTTTGCAATATCTATTTTTTCCATTAGGTAATCTATTTTTTCATTAATTCTATCTATAAAATCTTCTCTCTCTGATATAGCTCCACCAATTAAAATTAATTCTGGATCATAAATATATTGAAGATTAAATATTCCCTTTGCCATATTCAAATAAAATCTATCTATTATCTCTATACAAAATTCATCCCCTGCTTTAGCCATTTCAAATACCTTTTTTCCATCAAAACTTTCATCTTGAAAATGAGCCCTTGCCTTTCTTACAAAGGACATTGTTGAACCTACTTCACTAAATATTGAAAACTTTCCATCATTCTCTTCCATTAACATATAGCCAAATTCTCCACCATGAAGATGTTTTCCATGATGAATTCTTCCATTTTTAACTATTGCTCCACCAATTCCTGTTCCACATACTAAAAATAAAACATCTTCTATTTCTTTTCCTGAACCACTGAAACTTTCAGCTAAAGCTGCACAATTTGCATCATTTTCAATACTCACTGGTAATCCAGTAGCATCGCCTATAATTTCCTTCCAATTAGGTCCATGAATACAAGGCACCGCACTTGCTCCATCAACTACACCTACTTTTGTATCTACTGCTCCTGGAGAACTTATTGCTACTCCTTTTATGTTGTGTTCTTTTCTAACTTCTTCAATCCACCCTAATAAACTTTTAGTAAATCCTTCCAATTCATGATTCACTTCTAAAGAATCTCTACAAATTATATTTCCTTCTAAATCTAAAACTCCAACTTTTATTGCTGTTCCACCAATATCTATACAAGCTATCATGACCTGTTCCTCCTCAAATTCTATTAATTAAGTAAATTTCTTATAAAATGGGGCTGTATAAACCAGCCCCTGAATTATTGATTAATTTAAATTATTTATTACTAGCTTTCCATGCATCTATTTGACTTTGCATTTCTGCAACAATCTTATCTAGTCCTTGTGCTTTTAACTTAGTATTTAATTTTCCTAAATAGTCATCTATATCAACTGAACCACTGTAAAGAGTAGCTTTGAATTCTTCTAAAACATTATTTACTGCTGCTATTTCTGTAGTAACTTTTTGAGAGTTAAATTTAAATCCTAAAGCTGGTGATAACTTAGCTTCATCATTGAATTTTTTGAATTCATCCCACTTAGTTTCTGGTTCATTTTCAGTTACATAAGTTATAAATAAGTTTCCTAATGAGAAATAAGGTACATCATAACCTTGTTTATTAATTAACTTAATTTTATTTTCACTAACTTTTTCATAGTGAGTTCCTTCTATACCATAGTTAAGAAGATTTCTTATTTCTTTATCTGTATTTAATAGATTTAAGAACTCTATAGCTTTTTCTTTGTTTTTAGAATTAGCTGAAACTGCAATCATTGAACCTGTAGTTGAACCGTTTGTTATCCAAGTATCTGTTATAGTACTTGTAACAACTGGGTATTTTAAAGTTTCACTCCATATTTGATCAGCGTATGGTTGTCCATCTCCTTTAGTTACAAATCTCTTAACTGATTTATCATCTTGAGTTGTTGCAGAATCTGAATTTATATATCCAGCTTTATAGTACTTTCTTAAAGTTTCTAAAGTTTTCTTCATTTCTGGTGTTTCAAACATATTTTTAACTTTTAATTCACCATTATCATCTAAAGATATTCCTACTGGATCAACTAATTGATCAAAGAAAGTAGTAAATGAGAAACCTTTTGTTATATATAATGGAACTACATTTGGTTCCTTCTCTTTTATAAGTTTTAACCATGGCTCTAAGTCTTCTAAACTATGAATCTCATTTACAGGTATATTGTATTTATCTACATATTCCTTAGTAAATGCCCACATTGGAGATACCCCTAACTCCTTTTGTGTTGGAACAGCATAAGTTTTTCCATCAATTTTAGCACCATCCCAGAATCTCTGATCGATTGCAGCCTTCATTTCTTTACCTACAGTATCTAAATATGGATCTAATTCAAGGAATGCACCTTTTCTAGAATTCCCTAAATAATCTCCAGCCCATGAACAAGTAAATGCTAAGTCATAATCCTCACCTGAGTTAACTATAACGGACATCTTTTGGCTATAATCACCAAAATCTATAAATTTCATATCTAGGTTAACACCTATTTTTTCCCCTAAGTATTTATTTGCCTCAGCAATTACCTTATCATAATCCTTTGGTTGTCCACCTATTGTATACCACTTTAAAGTAGTTATACCATCTTTACTAGCAGTGGCTTTACTATCTGATCCACAACCAGTTAATAATGTTGTTGTTGCTAATAGCATACAAGTAGCTAATGAAACTATCTTTTTTAACTTCATTATTTTTACCCCTCTCACTAATTTAATAACGTTTACAATATGATTATATTATATATATTTAACCATTTATAGTGTACAATTTCCATATTTACTTGACTAAATCTAACTCCTTAACTTTAATAAAAAAATTCCCCCCAAAATAAGATTTTTTTATTTATAGACTCCTTAAATATTTACAAAGGTATTTAACCACCTCTACAATTCTAATTAACTCACTTTCTTTATTTCTTTTTCTCCAAAGTAATTTATACCTGTATAACCAGGTTTCCATTGCAGTAGCTAAGTCATTAGGAGTATTAACTGGAATACTTTCTTCCTTTTTAAACTCTTTTTTAAGTAAATGTAAAGCAAAATCATTAATTAAAGCTATTCCCTGAGCTGAAATTAAGAACTCATTGAAATCTAAAGATTTATCTTTATTTAACTTATAAGAAATCTCCTTTAACTCCTCTTCTAAATCTCTAGCTATAAAATAATTTTCTCTTATTTTAATTGGATTATCTCCCCCTATAATCTCTAGTAATTCTTTTTCTTCTATTCTTTTTTCCTTCCATCTCACCACTTCATGCCAAGTTATACTTTGACACTTTGATAACCTCTTTAATATATCTACAATACTATTTGATTTATCATTATATTCTAAAAATGAAATTCCCTGAAAATCTTCTTCTTGATTTATTTTTTCATGTGGATTCCAACTTAAAGCTGCACTATGAATCATCAAAGGTATAGAATTAGCAAAAAAGTTTACATGTCCATAATCACCCCAATCTGTAGTTAGCACACCATTAGCTGAATACTTCACGCCATAGGAAATCATTCTACTTATATTTTCGTAGCCTTGGTCTATTAAATTCATAAAATGATTCCATCCTGCAACTCCTGGACAAACATACTGATTTATTCCTGTTTCAGCAATTATTTTTGTACCATCTTCACTAGCTTCATGAGAATAATTCCAATTAAGACATGTAATATCACTTTCTATCTTATTAAATAAATCTTTATATCTTAAAATAACATCTCCCCAAAATAAAACTTCCTTATTATGCTTTTTACCTATATTTATAATTTTATTTAGAAAATCTACATATAACTCTCCACTACTCATCCCGCTAAGTAATTTGGCACTTTTCCCCTTTCCTAAATCAAAGGTCTCATCACAACCAATATTAAATTTATTTGATGAAAACAAAGGTAAAAACTCATCTATCATTTTTTCTATTAACACTAAGCTTTCCTTGTTACTAACATCAATAGTATGATGAGCCATTCTATCAAAAAATGAAAATTCCTTTTCATCAACATCTAATTCACAAAACCTTTTACAACTTTCACTTCTTAAAATCTCATATAAATGCCCGAAAATAGCTATTGATGGTACTAATTCTATATATCTTCTCTTACAATAATCATCTAGAATCAAAATTTCTTCTGCTGTTATAGGGTCTTTATCGCACCATACTTCAGTAAATTCACTAAAGGCAAAGCTATGCTCTATATAAAGCTGTAATTGATTTATCTTATAACTTGCTAACTTATCTACTAACTCCTTAAGAGTTTCTAAAGTAGGTACCTTTCCTCTTGTTATATCGTAATAATATCCTCTGTTCTTAAAGTAAGGACTATCTTCTATTTTTAAATTATTTAATTTAGCACCTTGATTTTTTATTATTTGAATTAAAGTTTGTACACCATAAAATATTCCAGCATCTTCTGTTCCTATTATTTCAATATAATCTTTTGTTATATTTAACTTATACTCCTCTTTTCCTAACCCTTCTTCTTTTATTAACCTTATGGTATTATTCTTAAAATCCTTCTCATAAGCTTTTCTTATACTTAATTTAAAAAATAATAATTTCTCTATATTTTTCTGAAGAATCTTTGCTGTTTCTAAATCTCCAAAACTACATTTACTACTAAGAACTATAGAATCATAATAATTTAAAGTAAAACTCTCCTCTTCCATAATAATTTTTCTTGGTACTGGTTTTAAATACATAGCTCTTTTCTCCTTAATACTTACAATTTATATTCTTAATATATATATATAAACTTATTTATTAATAGAATTAACATGGGCTGTATCAAATCACAGATACATCCTCTCTACCTTTTATCTAGCTATATAGGTTCACCATTTGTGACCACTCACCTACGTAAAGAAGCTCTAATATTTTTTCTACAACAGTTTCTAAAATTTCCAAACTCACTTTGTTCAAACAGTGAAAATTTT
This sequence comes from Clostridium massiliamazoniense, assembly GCF_001403635.1. Lineage (GTDB taxonomy): Bacteria > Bacillota > Clostridia > Clostridiales > Clostridiaceae > Sarcina > Sarcina massiliamazoniense. Next base: position 414,910 of record NZ_LN879466.1, on the reverse strand, counting down.
TTCACGAAACTATTATTCAAAAATAAAGAGCTTCTAATACTAGTTCAATGGTCACAGCATTTTGTACCTATATAGCTATCTCGGCAGATGAAAAAATACATTCAAATGTAAATTAAGGGGCTGATTTAATACCAGCCCCCTCTTATTGTCTTATATTATTTTAATTTAAACTTGAAAGTTTTTATTTCGAAAGGTTTTATTTCAAAATCAACTTTATTTCCTTGAGCCTTTAATTCTTCTAAATCCCTTTCAATTAGGTTACATTCACGAATTTCTTCTATATCTTTAAAGAATTCTAATGTAGCTTTAGTTCTCTTATTGTGGAATTCATACATTCTAACCACTAAGTGATCTGAATCCTCAGCCTTCTTAATAACTTCTATAATAATATTTTCCTTATTAACATTAACTAAACTTAAGCAATCTTCTAATTCTCCATCATGAGCTTCTTCAACCTTTGCATATAAAGGTGTATTTAACTTATAAGCTTCATTTGCTGTTTTAGCTTCTTTCCAAGTTCCTTCATGGCTATAAACTGAGTATGTGAAGAAATGTTCTTCTTTATCAGCATCTGGATTTGGATCACAACTTGATTTAAGTAATGTTAATCTCATATTACCATCCTTAATGTCATGTCCATACTTACAATTATTTAATAATGATACACCAAAGTCTCCCTCTGAAAGGTCTGCCCACTTATGTCCACAAACCTCAAATCTAGCTACATCCCATGATGTATTTTGATGAGTAGGTCTTGTTACATTACCATATTGAATTTCATAAGTTGCTTCCTTAGCATTAATGTCTATTGGGAATGCAGCCTTAACTAAAATATCTCTTTCCTTCCAATCAGCATAGGTATCAAAATCTACTCTCTCTAAATCATTATAGATATAAACTTTTTGAACTATTGTTGATTCTAAGAATTTTCTTTCAATCTTTAATGTACTTCTAACTGGTCCTCTTTCAATAACTTCAATATTTTGTACATCATTAATTGGCCACATTTTTTCTTTATAATAAATATCTATATCCCAGTTATCAAAACACATTGGCTTATCTTCGAAAGCTTGAATTTCGTTAGCTATAGCGCCATCCTTTAATAATTCTCTATCTAGTTTCTTATTAATAAATGAAAGTATTTGTCCTTTTTCATCAAATTTAATCTTGAAGAAATTATTTTCTGCCTCTTCTGTTGTTAATTTAATTTCACCTTCAGCATTTTTAGTTGCTTCAATTATCTTAAATGACTTGTGTCCATTAGCTGGTATATTTTTAGCAAAGAATATTGCTTTATTTCCTTCTATTCTTTGACATACTAATTCTTCTCCATTAATATCTAAAACTGCTGGATTAGTTATATCTTCTGGAATATCAAAAGTAGCTATATCACTTCTTTCAAATCCTAATGTATTAGAAACAACTACACTTCTTTCCTTTAAGCTAATCTTTGAAGTTACGTTTGCTAATCCTTCATTGATTAATCCTTTAGCATTTCCTATTAATTCTTTATATTCAACATCTGTTACATCATAAACTTCTTTAATTGATGAACCAGGAATTATATCATGGAATTGATTTAATAAAACAGTTTCCCATGAATCAAAAATACTCTTTTGTGGATATTCATTTCCAAGTAACATAGACATTGAGTTAATTTTTTCAGCTGCAGTGTACATGTTCTCACATACTCTGTTATCTCTCTTATTTCTTGCCATTGAAGTATAAGTTCCTCTATGGTACTCAAGGTATAATTCACCTACCCACTTAGGTAACTTTTTATTTCCTCCAACTTTTTCTTCTAATCTCTTAAAGTAATCTAAAGATGTACCCATCTTAACTCTTGGAGCTCCAGGAATACCCTTTGCTAATCTTCTTCCATTTTCAAGCATCTCTAAAGTAGCTCCACCGCCACCGTCTCCCCATCCAAAGGAAACTAATACATCATTATTTAAATTTTTATTTTGGTATCTTCTCCAAGCTCCCATTATTGCATCTGGTTGAATATGTCCATTGTAAGTTGTAAAATGAGATTCTCTATCTTGCCCTGGTACTGTTGCAGTTATAAAGTGAGTTAACACCTCTGACCCATCTATACCTTCCCACATAAATGTATCATTTGGAATCTTATTAAATTGGTTCCAAGCAATTTTAGTTGTCATGAAATAATCAACATCTGATTTCTTTAATAATTGAGGTATTGCTGCTGAATAACCAAATACATCTGGTAACCATAATATTTTATTATCTACATTAAACTCTTCTTTGAAAAATTTCTTCCCATGCATTATTTGTCTAACTAATGATTCTCCTGATGTTACGTTACAATCAGCCTCAAGCCACATTGCTCCTTCTGGTTCCCAAACACCTTCTTCTACTTTTTTCTTAACCTTCTCATAGATTCCAGGATGGTCTTCCTTTAAGAATTTATATAATTGTGGTTGAGATGACATAAATACATACTCAGGATACTCTTCCATCAGCTTTAATACAGTTGAAAAACTTCTTGCAACTTTTTCTCTAGTTTGTGCTACAGTCCATAACCAAGCTACATCTATATGAGTATGTCCAACACAAGTTGCTATTACATCTTCATGTCCACAAAGTTTACCATAGAATTCTTCCATTAAATATTTATTTGCTACCTTTAAGCTTTCATCATATTCCTTTGACTTAGGTCTTCTTAAATCAATTAGGTTTACACCTTCATTTAAAACAGTTATCATGTCTATTCTGTTTTTATCATCTTTATCTAATTCTTTACAAACATCTACAGGTACTTTTAAGTTCCAGTAAAGCTCTCTTGCTTCCATATCTATTACAACTAATTTTCCATGTAATGTAGCTTTTTTATCTGCAAGCATTCCAGCATAAGCATGTAAATCTATATCATATTTAGTTCCTGGTACAGCATCATGAGTTAATATTATTTCTCTATGATTTATATCAACTCCTTGAATTTGCTCCCCATTAACATATAGAATGAACTGAGGATTTGTAGCATCCCAACCTTCTTCAAAAGTATGAAAATTTAAAGCTATAGTCTCACCTGCAAAATTTTCAGGAACTTCTACTGAACATTTAAACCATCCATGACAGTCTCTTCCACCCCATAAGTCACCTGTTTTAAACTCTCTCCATCCATCAGCTGGCGCATTTTTTATTAAATCAATATTATGGTAATTTCCATCTATATATTTGTAATCCTCTAAATTTATTTGATCTCTATATACATGCTTTGAAAGTTCTCCACAAATTTTATCAATTCTTTCTAATAAATAATACATAAACACCCTTACCTTTCTTTATTCACCTAGTCTATTTTAATTAATTAACTAACTTTCTTTATTATTACCTTTAAGGCAAGCTATGTTGCCTCTAGCTTTTCACCTTACTACCTTTGTTAATAACTATTTCTTAATTGTCTTTTTAAACCAATATTATTCCTTAACAGCTCCAACTGTAAGTCCACTTACAAAATATTTTTGGAAGAATGGATAAGCAAATACTATTGGTAAAGTTGTAATAACAACAATGGCCATTTTGGCACTTTCTTTAGGTAAATTCATTGCTGCTGTAGTTGCGCTTGTCCCCATCATAGCTGTATTATTAGCTAAGAATTCCATAGTAGTTTCTAATTTAATTAATAAATACTGTAATGGAATTAATGAGTTATCATCAATATATAACATTGCATTGAACCAATCATTCCAGAAACCTAAAGTTAAGAATAAAGCTATTGTAGCTATTGCTGGAAGTGATATTGGTAATACTATCTTTAAGAATAATGTAAACTCAGAAGCACCATCTATCTTAGCTGATTCAACTATTGCATCTGGTATTGTAGTCCTAAAGAATGTTCTTAAGATTATGATATGGAATGAACTTACACATATAGGTAATATAAGTGCAAAGATTGTATCCTTAATACCTAAAAACTTTGTGTTTATTAAGTATGAAGCAACCATACCACCTGAAAATAACATTGGTATAAATATTAATTTAGTAAAGAACTTTTTATATGCAAAATTCTTTCTTGATATTGCATAAGCAAAGGTTGTCATAATTACAAGTCCTAATAAAGTTCCTAACACTGTAACTAATATTGTTATTCCATAAGCTCTTATAATCTGACTTCCTGAACCAAATATATATTCATAAGCTTCAAGGCTCCACTCCTCTGGCCAAAATCTATAACCATTCATTTGAAGACTTTGTTCACTTGTAAAGGAAATTATTACAACAAATATAAATGGTACTATACACATAGCCGCAAGAGCTGCAAAAAGTATATTTAATACTAAATTAGTTGGTTTTGATACTGAATTAAATTTATTTATTTCATCAGCTTCACTACCTTTATTTTTAAAAATCTTTTTAAAAAAAGATTGTTTTTTAACTGGCTTTTTCACTACATTAATTTCTTTTTCCTTTAATGCTTCCATATTTCACACCACCTTTCTTAGAAAAATGCATTTTCTTCATCAATTTTCTTAACTATAGCATTAGTAGTAAGAATAAGAATTAATCCTACAAAAGATTGATATAATGCTGCTGCTGAACTCATTCCTATATTACCTAAGTTTGTTAAACCTCTATAAACATAAGTATCTATAACGTTTGTTACAGGATATAAAGCACCTGAGTTTTTAGGTAATTGATAGAATAATCCAAAGTCTGATCTAAACATTCCTCCAACTGATGTGATAAACATGATTATCATAACAGGCTTTAATAATGGTAAAGTTATATACTTTATTTGTTGCCATTTTGAAGCTCCATCTATCATAGCTGCTTCATAGAAAGATTTATCTATTCCACAAATAGATGCTAAATAAACTACTGTTCCATAACCTACACCCTTCCATTGACTCATAAAAATAATTATGAAGGGCCAATACTTCACTTCAGTATACCAAGAGACACCATCTTGTCCCATAGAAGTTAACATTGAATTTAAAAATCCTTTTTCAGGACTTAAAAATGCATATAAACAGTAACTTACTATAACCCAAGATAAAAAGTATGGTAAAAACATTGCACTTTGATAGAACTTAGATAGCTTTTTATTTAAAAGCTCTTTTAGTAATATAGCTAAAGTTACTGGTAATGCTATTCCTAGAAAAATAAATACTATATTATAAAGTACTGTATTTCTAGTAATTACCCATGCATCTGTACTTTTAAATAGGAATTCAAAGTTTTTTAATCCTACAGATGGACTTTGAATTAAACTTTCAAAGAAATTTCCTCTAATCTGCCAATCCTTAAAAGCTATTAAAATCCCGAACATTGGTAAATAAGCAAAGATTATAAACCAAATAGTTCCTGGTATAGTTAAAAATAATAATTCCTTATTGTCTTTAAATCTTTTCCACCTAGAAACTTTCTTCTTTTTGATGACTGCGCCTTCAATGGCCATAAATTCTCCCCCTTTTTGTAAACGTTTCTTTTCCATGATTAAAATATAACATCTATAAAAAAACATTAATAGCTGAATTATTTTAGATTTACTGTATAAATTTTAGGTAGTAAAAAAATTTCCTATACCTATATAAAATTAGTCCCTAAAATCAAGAAAATGAAACATAAGCTTTAACTTATAGGCTTTATCCAGTTATAATAACTAGCTATAAAAAAAATAATACTAAAATTTAAGTTTTCAGTATTATTTAAATAAATCTTATATATAATTCTAGAATTAAAATTAATTATGTAATATTGTAGATATCTTCTTTCTAAAAGAATATAATTTACTCTCTCCACTATTTTATACTAATATCAAATCGATAGAGTATTCTTTAAAAAATTATAAATATTCTATTTAATATTTATAGTAGTGACACTTATATGAGAAAAGTTATATGATTTTGTCTTCTTGATATATTTCATTTAAATTCGAATAAATTTACAATTAGCATATTTCTAATTAAATAATTAATTATTTAATTGACATTAAAGCATTATATTTTTTAACCATTGCTATAAATAGTTTTATTATATTAATTATTCAAAAAGTAAAAATTGATTTGCTAATAAAATATAAAATATAATAAATTAAGTTACATTTTATTAAGGAGATCTATTATGAGTTTTTTAAAGAATATACTTAATCATAATAATGAAAATTTAGAAGGTAAAGAAATAATTCACTATAATAATGGTGATAAATATGAAGGCCAACTTTTAGATGGTAAAAGAAATGGAAAAGGAATATATTATTTTTCAGATGGAAATACATATGAAGGAGAATTTTTAGATAACCATATAACAGGTAAAGGAACATATTATTATAATGACGGTGATAAATATGAAGGACAAGTTTTAAATGGAGAAAAAAATGGTAAAGGAAAATTTTATTTTTCAGGTGGAGGTAGATATAAAGGGGAATTCAGAAATGATAAAATGCATGGTATAGGAATATATTATTTTAAAAGTGGAAGTAGGTATGAAGGAGAATTTTTAGATGACCATATAACAGGTAAAGGAACATATTACTATAATGACGGTGATAAATATGAAGGACAAGTTTTAAATGGAGAAAAAAATGGTAAAGGAAAATTTTACTTTTCAGATGGAAATAGATATGAAGGGGAATTCAAAAATGATAAAATGCATGGTATAGGAATATATTATTTTAAAAGTGGAGGTAGGCATGAAGGAGAATTTTTAGATAACCATCCAACAGGTAAAGGAATAGATTATTATAAGGGTGGAGATATATATGAAGGTGAATTTTTAAATGGTAAAAAAAATGGAACAGGAATATATTTTTATAAAAATGGAAATAAAAGATTTGGTGAATGGAAAAATAATTTAGAAAACGGAAAATTCATAACATATTATAAAAATAAAGGTACCTTCAAAGAATTATATGAAAATGGTGTACTTATAAATAAAACTCTTATTGCACATGAAGATTTAATTAATAATATTTCAGAAAATACTGGAGAAAAAGTAGGAAAAAAAATTAATAATGAGTTAGAGGATTTGTTATATGAATTAAATTCACTTATAGGTTTACAGGAAGTTAAGGAAAATGTAAATACATTAATTAACTTTTTGAAGTTACAGAAGGTAAGAAAGGAAAATGGATTAAATACCACTTCTATAACTTTACATCTTGTATTTACAGGAAGTCCAGGAACAGGTAAAACTACTGTTGCAAGATTAATAGCCAAAATTTATAAGAGTATGGGTTTACTGAAAAGTGGACATTTTATTGAAACTGATAGATCTGATTTGGTTGGACAATACATAGGAGAAACTAGTCAAAAGGTAGTTGCTAAAGTTAATAAAGCCTTAGGTGGAGTTTTATTTATTGATGAAGCTTATACTCTATATAAAGAAAGTAAAAATGATTTTGGACAAGAAGCTATAGATACTTTATTAAAACTTATGGAAGATAATAGAGATAATCTTGTTGTTATAGTAGCAGGTTATGAAAATGAAATGAAGAATTTTTTAGAATCAAATCCAGGTTTAAAATCACGTTTTAAAGAATTTATTCATTTTAACGACTATTCTGCTATAGAATTAAAAAAAATATTAGATTTATTATTTACTAAAAATAAACTTATGTTAACTAATGAAGGAAATATGTTAATTACAAAGTATTTTGAAGAAATAGTTAATAATAAAGGGAATAACTTTTCTAATGGTAGATTTGTTAGAAATACTTTTGAAGAACTTTTAAGAATTCAAGCTGATAGATTAGCTCAAGATAAAAACATTGATTTACACGATATTAGTACTATTCAAACTATTACTGAAAAGGATGTTCATATCTTGATTAATAAAAATATCTAACATATTAAAAGTAAAAAAAATTTATTAGCAAGTTGATCTACACGACTAAAGTCGTGTAAGATTCAACCTTTTGGACCTCTATTTTGATTAACTATATTTGAAGTGATGGAGTTATCTAATATATCACTATTATTAATTTTATTCTTAATAGATTTAATTAACAAATCATCAGGTATTTTTATATTAAAATCACCTAAAATACCTTTTATAACCTCTGTAACTTCCTCGATTAATTGTTCCGTAGAAATATTACTGTATTTTTGTGCAACATGACTTATAGTAATTTCAGAAAGTTTATCTATTATATTTAAAATATTACTAATAGATGAATTTGGAACAATTGCTTGAGCAATTTCATCTATAATATTAATACTTTTAACTAAATCTTTTTTTATATTTTCAATGTTGGGAAGATTTTCAATTAAAAAATTTATATGCTTTTTTATTTCTATTATAATAGTGATAGCTACAAATATAGTGATAATTCCAAATCCTATAAATTCTATTATTATATAATTATTCGTATTAAGCATAAATTACTCCTTAGTTATTATTATATTCTGCAAATAAAAACATTTGATATTCAGCTTTTCGCCTTCTCAATAAGCCATATAATTCTTCACCATCACAATAACTCCATGCTGTAAAATCTCCTTTAATAATTGAATTATTATCACAAGTTTCAAGATTAGCAACTAGATCACTTCCCATTAGTGCATTAAATCCAAGATTATAACTAAAATCAACTAAAGCATCTAATTGATATTGTGTTAAATTATATTGACCTAATGAATTTGATATTTGTTGTGCTAGACTATTTAATGTAGTAGTTAGCATCTCTAAGGCTTGTTGATAAGTTACTGGTTCAGGTTTTTTATTATATGTGCACTCTCCAAAACCTACAGTCCAATTTCCACCTGCATCTTGATATGGAGTGGCACTAAATCCCTCCCATGATGCAGTAAATTTAATTAAATTTTCTGAAACAGTAGAAGGAGTTTGAGATACTTGTGTATATAATTTATAAATGTACCCATCAAGAGGATGGGAAATATGATACCAATCTTTTGTTTCTTCTAAAATTTTAAATCTCTGTCCAAAGTCTAATACTCCAATAATATTACAGGTTTCATTGTTTTCAGATCTTATATTTAAACCACATGATGATATTGTTGTTCCATAGGAATTTAACTTAGTAGGAATATAAGCCCATTCACCTAATAATTTATTACATATATTGTATATTTCATCGGTTACTGCATCACTTTGAATCCATGCTCCATTCGAATTACTATATATATATAAAGGAATATTTCCAGGTAATAAAGAAAGAATAGACTTAATGTCTATTCCATCTTTCATAACTTTAGTACAAATAACTTTACTCATATTTAATGCTCCTTTACTTTAAGTGATATTCTATTGTAAATATTAAAATAGATAGAACTGCCCCTACAAAAGTTACTCCTAACCATTTTAAAGATGAAATTAAACTATCAAGTTTATCACATAAATTAGATAATTTATCTCCAAGTTTAATATTGTTACTTTCTAGAGATCTAATTCTACATTCATGATCTTCAATTATAGATTTATAGTCTTCCATTAACCTTGTGCTACTCCTATATTATGTGGATTAGTAGAAGATCTGTTTTCAGTATTCATTGGTTTAGACTTCGGAATAGAATAAATTTCTCCTGTTATTTCATAATATTGTTCTGCTGTTAATCCTCCAGCTTGTACTAGTTGTCGTAATTGTTGTGCATCCCATAGTCCTAATTGATAAAATTCTTTTATTGTTTCAAAACTCATATTATTACCTCTTTCTTATCTTAAAATTATTTTTTTAATGACATTTCAAATAAAGCTGTTGATAAAGCTTTAATTTCTTTCTTTAAATTAATTGTATTTAATACATTTTCCATTACTCCTATTGCTAATCCACTAGTTTGATGTTTTAATTGCTGAGTTGTTACATCATTCTCCATAATTGCTTTTGCTAGTATTTGGTCCTCTGTATATGTTTTTTTCTTTACTCTCTTTGTTAGAATTAAATCACTTATTGTAATTCTTTCTTTAAAACTTAAAGGATTACATGAAAAGCTGATATTATAATCATCTAATAATTTACTTAATTCAAAAAACAATTCATCTTGTCCATCTATATACTTATAAGAATCATTATATATATTATCTTTAAGTTCTAAATTACATACATTAATAAGATACTTTATTTCAAATTTTTCATTAAATAAAATTAAGTTTTTCATTTATATCTCCTTTCATATCTAATTTAAGATTATTGCTGTTGCTGTATATGTGTTTGGAGTATTTGAGTTTGAATTTGGAACTATATTTACATTATTAATCATTAGTGCTTCAATTTCTTGATTGAGTGCAAGAGTAAATTCTGGATTTTGATTAACCATCATAGCTTGTAAACCATTTATACCAGGTAAGTCAGTAAATGTTAATGATAAGCTTCCACTCCAGTCCACATTATTTGAGCATGGAATAAGTTGAACAGTAATAACTCCGATACCACATTCAGGTGGTGTTGTAGAATTTACTACTCCTCCCATATTCATTGTCCAATATTGAATATTATAAGTTAAATATTGTCCTCCTGAATCAGATAAAGCAAATTGACCACTTAATTGTCCTGGATTGCTTGTTGCATTTCCTCCATTCCATACCTGTTGCCCATTTATCTGTAATACTCCATCTCCTGAAAAGTTAACATTTCCCCACATCTCTAATGTATCTGTTCCACTTGCAACGGGCGTTACTGATAATAAGTCACTATCCGCGATTGCATTTTGCAATACAAAACAATTTGTACCATTATTATCTACATCAACTTGAAGATACATCATATCTTTTCCTTTATTATCTTGGAATCTTAAACTTCCTTCTTCAGTAATTTGAAAATTGCTATTAATAATCGCTGTATTATTAAATGTAGAAATACCTTGAAAATTATTATTTCCTTCTAGTTGTGTATTACAAATTACCTGTAAGGTATCTGTTTCACTACTATTACTAACAGGCGTTACTGATAATAACTCACTATTCGTGATTGCATTTTGCAATACAAAACAATTTGTACCATTATTATCTACATCAACTTGAAGGCACATTATATTTTCACCTTTAGTATTTTGGAAAATTACACTTCCTGTCCAAGCTATTTGTAAGTTATTAGTAACATTCATTGCATTATTAAATATAGAAGCTCCTTGAAAAGCACTATTTCCTTGAAAATTATTATTCCCTTCAAGTTGTGTATTACACACAACTTGCAATGTATCCATTCCACTAGTGACAGGCGTTACTGTTACTAAATTATTAGTTGTAATTGCATTTGCCAGTACAAAAGTATCTGTATTCACTTGAAGATCTACTATATTTTTCCCTGCACTATTTTCAAATGTTATAAAACCATTCTGTTCAGCAATCTGCAATTCATCATTTACTACAACTGTATTATTAAAATTAGTATTATTTAAATTTAAGCTATTATTAGCAGAATTAATATTCAACATACTATTAATTGTTGCTATACTCTGATTTGCAGCACTAATTTCATCTTGCAATGTTCGTGATTCCTCATTAGTTTCTTCCATTAATAATCCCAACCAACCACAAACTGTTGGATTACTTCGAGTATCTGTAATATTACTACTACATATATTAGTAGTTCCTGCTTGTACTAAAACAGTTGCTAACTGTAATTGATATACACCACTATTTTGTATTAGTGTAGGAGCCACTGGATTAGTACTTGCCTCACCATCTAATGTCTTAATTAAAATATTACGTGTACTCAAATTTAACTCAATTACTATACTAGTTATTCTATTATAAGTTGAATTCGCTGGATTTATAGAAACTGCTAAAGGTGTCGTATTTGCATACCTATAACCATTTATAAATGCAATCCCAGTATTAACTAACACTTCCATACCATTACTTGCTTCAACTAACAAAGTATTTTGAGCTGTATATGCTATTCCATTACTTAAAAAACTAGCAAAATAGGCTGCCCAATTTTCAGCATTATACACTCTATCGTAACTTCCATTAATAAGTTCTGCATTAAAAAAACTACTTTCTTGTGCCATTTGTAAGACCTCCTTAGTATTGTTTATTTATTTTTTCTAAAATTGTTGGTAGTGGATAACCGAATGTTAATGAAATTTGTTGACCTTGTACACTCCAGTTTTCTGTTACTGCTGTAATAACTAGATTCTCATTTAAATCCCAATTTTTATTAATACAACTAATTTTATCTCCAACATAAAAATTTTTCTTATATTTTATATCAGCATTCATGTTTAATTTACCTGCAAAATTTTTGGTTATTTCACTAGTTGCCAAGTATTGCTCACCCACTGCAGTCAAAATGTGTTGATAATTATCGGATGTCAAATTTAATTCAGCTCCATTAATTATAGGATCATCTCCACATATTCCAATTTCAAATCTATTTAAGCCTATAGCCATATTATTTCCAATAACAACCAATTTAGGTGTTTTATTTCCTTCTAATGTTCCATATACATATGCTACATTGTTGAAATTAACATTAGTATGAGTAAATGATTCTCCCATGATATTATTTAAATTGCTAGAAAATATTATAGGAGTATTATTTTCGTTATTTTCTAAATATAAGTTTTTTCCTTGAAATAATTTGACTATATATGTTTTATCATTTGGAGACATTAAAATTTCTAGTCCAATATAAAATTGAGATAATAAAGTTGTTAGTGCCGATGATAAAGTTGAGTATTCACTTTGAGGACAAAATGTAGTATTTAAATTTATATCAATATTTTCTAAATATAAATTAGGGATAATTCTATTTCTATTAGATGGGTTTATACACTCCGTATTAAGAAGTTTATAGACAATATTACTTATAGAATCTGTGATATTATAATTTTGAGTTAATACTCGTTGATTAAACCAAGTAAACAAACTTTTTCCTTGTATTTCTAGCCCTTCCACACCTTTATTATTAATTTTAATTTGTTTATAAGTAATAATGTAAGGTTCAAGTAGATAGTTAGATGATTCTAAAATATTATTTGTTGATTTAGTAATTAAATTACCTACTTTTAATAACTTAATCGTATCAGTAGTTACAGGCACAGTTAATTCAAAAGTTCCTGCTTTAGAGAGATACTTTGTCATTTCCAGAGTTTCTATAGTATCAATTATACCTAACACATTAAAATTTTTATCCCAGATAGTAATATAAAAATCTTCTAGTAAATTCATTAAAATACCCCCCAATAAGCTTGTTTATAAGTTATGGTTATATTTAAATTTCCTTTAAGTTTTTCATTTACACAAGAGTACGTAAAAGTATTTAATCCTGGATTAAGCATTAACCATGAAGAGATTTGAAAATCAAAATTTGATATTATATTTTGTCCATTTAATAGTACACTTTTATTTCCAAACTCAGTACTTATGGTTAAAACGTCACCTGGTTGTAGTATCGTATTTATTTTTAATTTTTTTCCATCTTGAACTCTAATGATTTCAGGGTTTTGTATAGTTGCTAGACTCGTAATAGTAAATTTCATAGGTATAGGAACATTACATTCATTGTAAATATTAGTTAATACATTATCATCCTTATGACCATAAATAAATCCATGTTTAGGAATAGAAATTGGAAATTTAAATTCATTTACATAAGGACTTAAAGAAACTATAGTTGGTTCTAATGCATACCACAGTGTATCTGGAGCTAATATATCTATAGAAAATTTAATAAAAAATCTATTATTATTACTATGTCCTATCCCCCATTTAACTAAGCTTTGACATTTTCCTACTAAAGAAAATTTATTATCTAAAATTACTTGTAAAGATGAAAAAGGACTAGTTAAATTCAATAAGATTTGTTTTTTATTACTTAAATCTAGTTCTGATTGTCCTATAGCAGTTCCTGTAATATTAATAGTTCTTGAATTAACATTGGTAGATTTAACATATTCTCCAATTTGTTTGATAGTTTTAGAGGTATTATGTTGTACTACACAATTATCATGTATTATTTCATTTAAAATAAAGTTTTGCGAATCAAATACTAATGATATATTAGTATCTAAATTAATTAATTGTACTTCCATATATACCTCCTAATAAAATCCATTAGCTAGCTTTCTACTAGCATCAATCATTTGTCTCTTAGCTTCAAATGGGTCAATAGGTTCGGGACTATAGAAATTATATATATTTCCACTACCAGCTTTAGCAATTCCTTGATTATAAGATTGAGCTTGTTCAGCTGTTAGAATCATTTCACCCTTATGAAGCTCTGCACGGTAACCATCCCAAGGTACATATGCTAATCCAGTAGCATGAGAACCATCTGCTGAACTAAATGCATTTTCAGCCCAAGTTATAGCATGAGATACATCATTATCTAATGAACCTATTGCACCACTTAACCATCCAGTTACTCCACTCCATGCTCCTTGTAAGCCACTTAGCAAAGAGTTACTTAAATTACTTCCTGCTGAATTCATTGAAGCAGACGCAGTACTAGCTGCTTGAGGTATTCCTTGCACAGCACTATGCCACCAATTACTTAAAGAACTAAATCCATTTTGCATTCCTGTTGTAGCACTTTGCATATTATTACTCATAGTACTATTAAGAGCTCCTGAAATATTTCCTAATTTAGTAGGTAATCCATTAGCACCATTTTGCATTATATTATTTGCTGAATTCATACCTGTTTGAGTAGCATTATTAACAGAGTTCATTGCAGATGAAGTAATAGCACTTAAAGGAGAAAGACCATTTCGTAATAAATTTGCTGGCATACGTGATTGGCTATTAAAGTTACTGTTTATATTATTCCAATTATTTGAACACACTCCTGATACTTTGCTCATATTGGATTGGGCAATTCCAGGTAATGATGATAAGTTCGAGTTAGTAACACTTTTTATAGTTGATAATGAACTACTTGTAGTCCCCTTAATATGATTTAAATTTCTTGAATATACCTGAGACATTTTGTTCATATTAGATTTTGTTATATTTGACAATGAATTTAAATTAGTGTTAGTTGTAGTTTTTACTGTACTTAATGTACTTTTAGTTTTTCCTTCTATTGCATTTAGTGCATCATGAGTTATATTTTTTATTCCTAAAAAGTTATGTTTCCAAGCTTCATGTAGTGCAAAAGTTCCAGCTTGCATTGCCATCATACCTTCACCAACACCTGGTATTAAATCACAAATCCCCCCTAATGCATCCATTACTGGTCCGCCACCATCTGCGAATATACTAAGAGCATCTGAACCAGCACCAAGCACGCCCTTAAGTTTACCAAATAATCCGGTACTATGTTCAGTTACTTCTCCAAGATTAACTAGTGGCTCTTGAGCTTCCTCAGTAACCTCGCTAGCATCAGCAATAGAATTTTTTAAAAGATTTGTTTGCTTATCTAAATTATCATTTTTTTCAGCAGCAGAAGAACTTTTATTACCCATATTTTCAATTGATTCACTTAAATTATTATTTTCTTTAGTAGACTCTCCTGCCTCATTACCTGATTTATTTACGGCTTCATTATAATTATCAATATTTTTAGTAGACCCGTCTGCCTCATTACCTGATTTGTTTATGGATTCATTATAATTATCAATATTTTCAGTAGACCCGTCTGCATCATTACCTGATTTATTTATGGCTTCATTATAATTATCAATTTTTTTAGTAGACCCGTCTGCATCATTACCTGATTTATTTACGGATTCATTATAATTATCAATTTTTTTAGTAGACCCGTCTGTCTCATTACCTGATTTATTTACGGCTTCACTATAATTATCAATTTTTTTAGTGGATCCGTCTGTCTCATTACTTGATTTATTTATGGCTTCATTATAATTATCAATTTTTTTAGTAGACTCGACTGCATCATTACCTGATTTATTTACAGCTTCATTATAATTATCAATTTTTTTAGTAGACCCGTCTGTCTCATTACCTGATTTATTTACAGCTTCATTATAATTATCAATTTTTTTAGTAGACCCGTCTGTCTCATTACCTGATTTATTTACGGCTTCATTATAATTATCAATTTTTTTAGTAGACCCGTCTGTCTCATTACCTGATTTATTTACGGCTTCATTATAATTATCAATTTTTTTAGTAGACCCGTCTGTCTCATTGCCTGATTTATTTACAGCTTCATTATAATTATCAATTTTTTTAGTAGACCCGTCTGCATCATCACCTGATTTTTTAAAAAGTAGCATTAAAAGTGATATACCCTTTGTTAATCCACCAATAGCTGTTGTAGTATAAGCTATACCTTTCATAAGTGGTCCCATAGCAACTGCTGCAATCCCTAGTCCGATTACTAAATCTTTGCTGCCTTTATTTAAATGATTGAACCAGCTAGCCAACCCTTCTATTTTTTGAGACGCTGTAATTACAATAGGAACTAAAGAATCTCCAATTGTATCTGATGTATTATCTAATATTGATTTAG
Source organism: Clostridium massiliamazoniense (assembly GCF_001403635.1). Taxonomy (GTDB): domain Bacteria; phylum Bacillota; class Clostridia; order Clostridiales; family Clostridiaceae; genus Sarcina; species Sarcina massiliamazoniense. The sequence continues at coordinate 398,568 of NZ_LN879466.1, read as the reverse complement.
TTTTAATCCATTTGCCTTGATTTGTATCTAGTAAACTTCCTATGCTACCATAAGTTTTATTTAAATCACCTTGAGCTAATTTTAAACGAACAGTAGCTTGTTGCAATGGAGTTAAATTTGAAAATGTATTATGATATCCTAGCTTAAGTGCCTCTGAATTTAATGCAGTTTTGCTAAATGATATACCTAGCTGATCACAAACCTTTGTGTTTCCCTCCATTATTCCTAATGCCATTTGGCTAGATGTTTGAAAATCTTTGCTTCCATTTGATGCTAACATTATATGTGAAGCTAATTGTGTATAACCTTCTGAAAGTTTAGATGATTGTTCGTTATTAGCACCCATACTTTTTGCTGTAAATGAAAAACTTTCAGCACTTTCTATTGCAGCACTTCTAGCAATCCCCATGCTATTAATCGAATTATTAGCCCATTTCTCTATTGATTCAGAACTTTTACCAAAAGCTTTATTAGACATTTGAATAGCAGAATCAGTATGTAATACTGATTCAAAAGCATTCTCTTCAAATTTCTTTAATGGATCTGTCAATCCTTCAATAGTTTGACCTAGTACTAGGGTCTTTTTCCCTGCATCCATAGCACTATTGCCAAAACTATTTAATTTATCTGATGATTCAATAAAATCAGCTTGACTTTTATTAATTTCTTTTATAGAACTAGATATATCACTCTGAAAATTATCACATTCTGAAGATAAGTTAGTTAGCGTATCTTGTAATAATCTAAATTCTGAAGTAATATCTGGAAGAATATCATATAAATTATCTAATTCCTCTATTGTTCTGGTTGTTTCGGGAAGTTCAGGAAATTGTATTTTTATTGATTTTTTAGATAACTCATTTAATTGAGTTTTTAGATTATTAACTTCAGATAATGTTTGTTTTAAATTTTCAATATCTATATTACCATCTATATCAGATGATGATTTTAGTTCTTCTAATGCACTATTGATTTTAAGTACTGAAGCAGCTATAGTTGAAAAAGAGTTTATATTTTCTTCTGATTCATTAGAAATCAATTCTTCTAATGAAGTTAAATTATTTTTTAAATCATTAATATAAACTTCAGTATCATTAAGATTGTCTAAATCGATTTTAATATTCACTTCTTTATTACTCAATTATTTACCTCCTTTCCATTTCTTTTTGTTTTTTTCTTATTGAATTTATATCAGCCTTGTGTTGTGTTAACTCATTTAAATTTTTCAAAAAGTTTCTGCCTTGTTCCGTAGACTTTTGGTGATATAACCATGCATCTCTTCTATAGAGCATGAATTTAAAATAAGGTAAATTCTCTATTTCTAGAAAATTTAACCCTGTATAATCTTTTATCTGCTTTATATTACTTGTAAAAATCTCAAAATCTTTATTATATTCCCATTCATCAATATCAAAATATCTTTTTATTATAGCTGACCTATATTTATGAGGAATAGGAATATCTAGTTTTTTTCAATACCTCTTATTTGATTTAATATGAATTCTGTTAACATATTAATTTGATAAGCATTAATTTTAGATTCTAATTCCTCAATAGTAAATAATACTTTATCTAAATTAGTATTTAAATAAGCAATAATTAATGTTAAATCCGCATTTCTTTTTGCTTCTTCATCTTTAGAGTTAGTAATCTCATTAAATATATTCATTAAGTCATTCCTTACTTTATAAGTAATTGGAGGAATTAAATACTTTGTTCCTTTAAGCGTTAATTCTGTATTTTTATCATATTCATCTAAATTTAATTTTGTATTCATTTTATATTCCTACTTTCATTTAATATTTTATTGAACTTAGAGAGCTATAAATAATGGGCTATATCAAAGCAGAATAAAAATTCTTTTTAGAGATAGCCCATCATATTATTTAATATTCATATTTGATTTTACTTCTTTTATATTATCTAAAAATTAGATTTTAATATAAATTATCCTATTTATCATTAGGAGTATTGCTTACACTATTTGAAGGATTTAAGTTATTAAATTCTTCTTGACTTAATTCTTCTCTAAATTCTGCAAAAAAGTTTTTAAAGTATTGAACTGCTTGAATTTCAGCATCTATAGATGTAGCTTTATCACTAAAATCTAAACCAAATCCATTTCCTCCTTGTCCAACCATTGTGAATCTAATTGGTAAACCATTTTCTTTTATATAGACAAATCTTAATAAAATTGTATTTAATGCTCCTGATCCAGTAAATACAACTCTTCTTTCTAGATTATTTTCTGTTGCTGGCACAAATTTAGCATTAGATAAATTTGATATATTTTCTAAGTCCCATGATAAAATTCCTGTTTTAAATGAAAAATCTTCTCTTGTTATAAATCTTTTTACAAGTTGATCATATTGATTATATACTTCTGTTAATTTAGGTTTATATTGAATTTTAGCTCCAGATTCACACCAGCCAACATTATATTTATCTACTTCTATTTCAGTATCATTTGGTATTGATGTAATTTCTTCAATAGGCATTATATATAATGCTCCTCCACCTAATAATATAGTGTCTCCACCACCATTAGCTAATCCTGTTCCATATGTTGTTCCATTTGAAAAAACTCCTGTTGAGCTTCCTGTATTATTCATGTAAATACCTCCATTTAATTAAATAATTTGAATTAATTTGATATAATTGTGTCTCCTCTTTATATGTTGGGGGAGTCCCTGTCTTTATTTGAGAATTGAACTTAATTTTGTCATAAAAAATAAATTCTGAAGTTGTATTAAAGTCTAAAATTTTGTTTAATACAGTTTGTACATTAACCATATTATTATAGTTTGTACCTATTATATTTATTGATAATTGGCTTTGCTTTTCTAAGCCACCTTTTAAATCTATATATTGATATTCCATAACTGGATTAGTAAGATTACCTATATTTTCATCTGGTATTAATGCATAAATAGGATAAAGATTATTTTTTACGTTAATAATATCATTTAGTTCGTTATTATTAATTAAATATTTTATTATTGATTGTTGCATAATATCAGTCCTTTTATTAATAAAATTTTACATCTAATAATATAAGCAAACATAAACATAAAAATATTATTAAGAAAAATCACGATTAACCTTCAAGTACTTTTAAGCTAAGCAAGTTCCAAAGCCCATCAAATTCACCTACATCCTCTATTAGATATATCTTATTAGTACTAGGAACATAAATTCTATTACTACTTTTTTTTATTATATTTTTATATTTAGTTAAGGCTTTATATGTTATTAGATATACTAAAGAGCCATTCACAATTGTAGTATTTTTTATTTTATTAATACTTATTTGAAAAGAATCAGTATTAATCCAATTTTCTATTGGCTCTAGTAATTCATTTCTATTAATTTGTTTAGTTTGTAAAATTGCTTTAACCATATTTCTATTACTTACCATGTTATCACCCTATAACTTAAAATCTGTCTTCTTAATCTTGCAGAAATATCTCTTTTCCATTTATAGATTATTCCATTATGATATTCAGAATATATACCTTCTGAACCCATTTTATTCCACATAAGTATAACTAATTCAATGATTATATCTCCAGCTGATGTAGGGACTATAGTTAAATTAGTTTCAGATAAAAAATATTGAGTAGCTTTATTTATATAATATTTTAAAATTTCATTAGCTCGTACATCATTTTTATCAATATTTAGAAGTAATAATAATGTATCTAACATAAAATTCTACAATCACTTTGTGCTTCCCAATAATTTAATTTATTATCTATACAATTAGATAGTGTATATGAAATTTTGGAATATACTAAATTTGAAAAATTAATATTAATTATATTTTTCATTTTTCTCATCTCCTTTAAGATTTAATAATTTTACACTATAAATTGGAATTCTGTTTAAATAAATGAATCTTTCATATTAATTAATATTTTTTGAACTGTTTTGTAAAGTATTTCTAAGGAATTCAATTTTAGCTATATTATTTATTGTTGTACCTTTTGTTTCTAAATATTTCTTAAAGAAGTATTGTAAGTCATTAAATCCTTTTCTAAATTCTCTTTCAAAATTTGCACATTTTATATCTAATCCTTTGTATAATAATTTTAAATCTAATTCAGATATAGAAGATTTTGTTTCATGATATATATTGACTGAATTAGATATTTCCATTACAGTGTCTTTTAATGTTTTAAACATATTTAAAGAACCGTCATAATTTATAGGATTACTTATAGACTTAACTTTGCTACCATTCCCATCTACATTTTGAGTTAATATAAGGCCATATAACTTTATATTATTTAATAATATATCAGGATCAGAACCATTAGCATTTTCTATTACTAATATATTTTCTCTTTGTTGTTCTATAGAATTTATTGAATTACTAAGTACTAAATCCATAGCATCTATTTGTTCTTTAATTTGTTCAATATCAGGTTGTTCATTAAGATTATTTTTAAACGCTATAAATGGTACTTTCCCCCAGTTACTTATTGGATTATTATACTCTACTGTTTCCCCAATATATTGTCCATCCAATATATCTAATAAATTACTTGAATCTAGTTGTGTAATTTCACTTTTATTTACTTTAAACTTTTTCATATCCGTTTTAGTCCAATATTCTATAATTGTCATTAGTTGAGGCTTTGATAAATCAAATTCTTCTAAACTATCATATACCCTAATCATTGCATTTAAAGATGTATGAAATTCATCTTCCCACAAAGGAACACATTGTTGAGAAGGAACCATCATAAATTTAAATTCATTGTTTTCATCTATATAAACTTGCAACCAACTAATTCCTTCATTTGAACTTTTTGTTCCTAATATAGGTAAATAATAATTAAACTCATTATCTATAAGCATAGATTCAAGTTCTGAAAGATAAGTTTCATCATTACAACTAAATTGAGGTGGTATAGATAAAGAATAATTTACCTTTTGATCCACAATAAATTTGATGTAATTGAAATAAAGAGTATTATTAGGCTGATTTTTATTTTCAATTTTTTCTCCATTATTAAGATGTTTATATTGTTTTTCAAATAAAATATCGTGTTTACCTTTATAGTAATTCTCACCAATAGTCATCCATTTAAATTTATCTGATTCTATAAAATCGTTATAAATTGATAATAACTCTGTTTGATTTACACCTAAAGTACTGCTCAAGTTATCACCTCCTTAAAAGTATAAAATTAAAATAGCATTTATAATTGACATGGATTTAAGGAGTTATATGCTACTTTATATGAATAATTGAAACAATTTTTCTCCTTTTTTCATATAAGAAATAATCCTCATACATTCTTTTATTTTTGCTAATTTTATTTAAAGTAATATTTTGAGTTAAAGCAAATTTTATGATGTAAATAACCTTTTCCTTTCATTAGCATTTCTACTATTTAACCAATATATAAAAAAAAGACCACTGATTAGGTGGTCTCGATGAAAAAGATAAAATTTAATATTATCTTACAATATCATTATAACATGAATGATATACAATTACGTCCTCACTTTTTTTGTATTTTATAACGAAGTTTAATATTATATTTTTTTGAAATTATAAATTTTGATTATTAATCATATTTTGTATTGTATTTAATATTCTTTCAATCCTACTATTAACACCATTAGCTGTTAAATGAACTTTTTCCCCTATTTTAGATAAAGTTAAATTATATTTATATTTCCCTTCTAGTATTTCTCTATTTGTACCGCTACACATATTAAAATAATATTCAGCAAATTCTATTTCTCTTTTACAAAATCGTATTTCTTGTTCATATTGACTTATTTTTTCTTCAATACGTATATAGTTGTTTGCTACAATATCGGAAATTTTGTTAGTTTTACTTGTTTTCTCACCTATTTGAAAAGCTTGTACATCATAATCATCTTTTAAATATTTTAATTCTAATTCTAAATGACCAAGCAATTTTTTATTATTAGTATATTCTTTTAATATATCTTTTACAATCATTGTATCTCTTCCTTTTTATTTAATATTTATCTATAATTTAATTTTTAATAATTAGTCTATGGGAAATGAAAATGTTTGAACGACTACTGTTGTTGCATAAATATTTTTCTTATATAGCTTTGATTTTATAAAACCATTTATAATAATACTATCATTTTTTTTAAATAACCTTAGAATTAATTTAGCTGTATCATTTAATGCTATACAATTTATGAAATAATTAATTTCAGTCTTTATTTGATCATGTATTGATAATATAAAATTACACGAAACTTTTCCTGATTTTGTTATATGAAGTTTTGGCTTCTCTACAAATTGCCCTGATAATACTATTTTATTCATTGAAATCTCCTTGATTTAGTATTTTAATAATAATTTATATATAAATATTTTGTTAATGTGCTTTAATAAACTTCAAGGGATATTCATATATAAATTAATAATATATTATTAAACTTATTCTTTTATAAAAACTAATTTTTTATTTAATGTATTTTGTATAATATTTATATATTTAGTTGGCATATTATTAATAAGAAAATCAGAAGCTTTAACAATTATTTCTCCATCTTCTTCAATCATAATTGTATCTGCAAACCAAGTTGAATATGCATAATCACTAACTGAAGATAATAGTATAAATATTATTTCTTTTATAGATTTAGATGTAGATGAAAGTTTAATGTTATTTTTTTCTTTTAATACTCTAATATTTTTTATAGATGAATGTTTTAATAATTTTATATTTTGGTTAAACATTTTAGTTTGACGGGGTAACCTTTTATGTTCAAACCTACTAAATCTATTCGTTAACCCTATTAAACTATCTAATTCAGTACTCCTTTCATCATTTTCTAATATATTTTTAGACTTCTTCTTATATTGTAAATCCCAATATTTCTCTCCTAAACTATAAAAAGTATAAGTACCTTTACTTGTTTTTTCACATTTATAAGTAAGTACTTTAGCATCTTCTAGTTGTTTCAAATATCTCCTTAATACAATTTTTGATTTTATGCCTAAAATAGGTAAGTTATTTAATATAGCTTCATATTTTAACCAATACATTTTTTCACCATTGAACACTTTGGTTACCATTAAATCAGTATTTCTAAAATCCTTAAAATAATTGAGTAATAGTAAATGATTTATATTAAGTTTCAGGTTTACTGCTACTTTTTGATCAAAACCTAAGATTGTATATTTCATTGTTAATCCTCCTCTAATATTAAAAGATTAAGTAAATCTTCAATATTTATATTTAATATTTCTGATAATTTAATAAGATGATTTTTTTTTAATGGTGTTCTCCTATTTTCTAATCTAGAATAATATTCTCTAGAATATCCCATTTTTTTAGCTACATAACTAGCTTTTAAGCCTCTTTCATTTCTAATTTCCTTTAAATTCATAATATTGCCTCCTGTGATTTTATTATGTCACAAATTTGTAAAATATAAAATTTTTATTTATTCTAATTTAATTGAATTAATAAGATATTTCTTCTATTTTCTTTTTATTTCTTTCTCAGTCACAAATACGTGAATTTTTTTCTAAAACGTTAATTATATAAAGTATTTGTAAATAATTTAAGCAAAAAAATAAATAATCCATTAAATTATTAGAAAATGTCACAAAAAAGTGATATTATAAAAGATAAATCGTATATAATTGAGAAGGTGTAGTAGTATGAATAACGAATTTAAAAATCGATTAGAGAAATATAGAGAAGAATGTAATTTAAATAAGAAAGAAATGGCAAAAAAGCTTGGAATATCTAGATCATTATATAGTATGTTGATAAACGGAAGTAGAACCCCATCAGATCAAGTTATAGAAAATCTTGTAAAAATTAGTGGAAATAATGAAGCTTATTGGACCTTTGGTATAGATATATCTATGGATGAATATTTAAAAGAAAGGGAGAGTTTTAAAACTCTGAAAGAAATATCTCTTTCATTATTTAAAAATGGCATAATAACAAAAGAAAATCCTTTAACAGATTATACACAAGAAATTTTTTTAAAGGCATTAGAGGCAGATCTTATTTGTTTTTTAAATAAAATAAGTAATAAAGAGAGTTAGAACAATATATTCTAACTCTCTTTATTACTTATTACATTTATTTTTTTTATTTTTTTTTAGAAGAAGATAAAGTTTTTTATCAATTTCTCTTTCAATGCAAAAAATCTTTCTTAACATTTCATCTTTAATATACTTATAGGTTTCTTTCTTATCTTTAGACTCCAATTTAGTCACTTCCTTAAGAATTAAATTTCTAATTAATATACACCCCGTAATAGAAAAGTTCATAGAAATAATATAACATATTTAGGATTTAATACAATTTTATCTTTTTTAATAATTTACTAAAATGGAATATAAATCTTTAAATATAATAATTTGTAATATAAATGATTAGTTTATAATATTTAGATATTTTTTTAACTATAAATATTTTTTTTATCTAAAATTTTTACTATAATTATTAATAATAGAATTTTAAGTATTATATTTAGCAAAATTATTAATTTTAAAAATTAATAATTTTACAAGAAAATAAATAATATATTATATAAAAATATAATTTATATAAATTTAAAAAATAATAAGTATATTCATCCAGCATTAAACATTCCCAAAATTTAAATTAATTACGATAAATATCATATAATTTTACAAAAAAATTATTAATAAAATATCAACATCTTAATTTTTATAATTTTATATTTTTTATAATTTTTGGAATATCTTTGAATAATATTATATTTATTATATATAAAATTAAATCCTTTAAACTTTTTTTATTTTATTTACGTGATATAACTTTATTTAATTCGCCCAGCCGTATCTACATACTAATCATTTCTTATGTTTAATAAGATATTATACTCATTATTAAAATTAATCTAATATATCTTCATAACATGTATTATCCCTTTACAAAAATATTATCTTAATAAAAATAATTATTTTAACTCTTCTATTAATTTTGAAATTAATAATTTTTCATATCTCTTAAAGTTGATGGTGATACTCCAAAAAATTTCTTAAACTTTCTATAAAAATAGCTTGAATCCATATAACCAACTTCTTTCGCAATATCATTTATTTTCATGTTAGTTTCTAAAATCAATTCCTTTGCTTTTAAATTTTTAGTTTTATTTAGATAATCAGAAAATGAACATCCAACCTCTTTATTAAATATTTGTCCTAAGTAAGAGCTATTTATATTATATTGATTAGCCAATGTTTTAAGGCTCAAATCCTCATAATATCTCTTATTAACAATATTAACTATTTGCTGAACAACAGGACTATATTTTACAGTATTAGAATACATAACTGCCATAAGCTCGTCCATTTCACTGATTATAAAAGCTTTAACACTTTCTCTTGTGCTTTCATTACATAATTCTATAATTGTTTCACTTAAACTCTCTCTTGTATACTTTTTTCCAACTTTAAATTCATCTAAAATTTTATCTACTAACAATATTATTTTTATTGATAAATCATAAATATTTTTAGGAGTTAAGTTTTTATTATCAAAAATAAATTCTATATGTGCTTTTAATTTTTCCTTATCTTTTTCTATAATAAACTTATTTATTTCATCAATTTCTTGATTAAAGTTCAATTCTTTATATTCCATATTTGAAACCATAGTCTTATTAAAAACTATGTTTGTCCCTTCTGTTAGCATATACTTTTTTAATTCTTTAGCAGTAAAATAACTTTCTTTTAAATCATCTATTATGTTTACTCTAGAACCTATTGATATGAAAAAATCATAATCTAAATTATCTAAAAGTTTTTCTCTTAGTTTATTATAGGAATTTAAAATATCATTATCTGTGAAATCCTTACTCCAACTGTTGATTATAATAATTTGTCCATCAAATTGATATAAAACTTCATATTGACCTTCAAAAATATTTTCAACTAAATTATCTATATTAATATATAAATTTTTATCCTTTTTACTATTTATAAAAATATTACTTACAGTATAATTTTCTTTATAAAAATCTACATACATATCATTTTTTATTCCTATAATTTCTTTTAGATCATATTTACCATTTAAAAAAGCTAAAAGTTTTCCTGTCTTATCAAGACCTTTATTAATAATAGTTTTTTCTTTATTCATATTATCAACAAGTTTTTTTAAAGCTTCCTCTAATTCCTCTTCATCTATTGGCTTTAATATATAATTTTCTACACCGTACTCTATAGCCTTTTTAGCATAAGAAAATTCATCATAACCACTTAAAATTATAAATTTTACATTATGACCAGTATCTTTTAATTCTTTAACTAACTCTAAACCTGTTTTATTTGGCATGTTTATATCTGTAACTATTATATCTACAGGACTTTCATTAAACTTTCTAAGTGCTTCCTCACCATTTTCAGTACTTTGAACTACTTCTAATCCTAAAGCTTCCCAATCTATAATATTTCTTAAACCTTCTGTTATAAAAATCTCATCATCTACTAGCATAACTTTTCTCATAATTTAATTCACCTCTTTACAAGGAATAGTAACAATAACCCTTGCTCCTTTACTATTATTCTCTAACTTTATCCCATAACTCTTACCATATGTTCCTATGATTCTTTCCTGTGCATTAATTATTCCTATAGATTTTTCCCCTGTATTTTCAAGACTTCCTTGTGATATATTTTCATTTAGTTCTTTTAATCTATTTATAGGAATTCCTCTTCCGTTATCATCTATTATAATTTTCAATTTATTATTTGACTTTATAACTTTAATCCCTATAAAATTGTTCTTTTCATCTAATAATATTCCATGAACAAAATAATTTTCAACTAAAGGCTGTAAAGTAAATTTTATTATTTCATTATTATAAAGTTCACTTGGACAATCTATATTAAAATCAAATTTATCCTTATATCTAAATTTAAATATTTCCATGTACTTTGTACAATAATCTAATTCTCCCTTTAAGGTAATAATATTATTATCCTTTACTTGTTTTCTAAAGAGATAAGATAAATTATAAAGCATTTTTCCTACTTCTTTATCACCATTACAAATTGCCTTCATTCTAATGCATTCTAATGTATTATATAAAAAGTGTGGATTAATTTGATTTTGTAATGCCACCATTTCAGCTTTTTTCTGATTTATTTCTGCTAAATAACTTTTATTTATATATTTATCTAATTCCATACACATTTCATTGAAATTTTCTGATATATATTTTATTTCATCTTTTTCATTATCTATTGGTATTCTTACCTTTAAATTTCCATTTTTAACTTCTTCCATTGCACCTAAAATATTATTAGTTCTTTCTGTAAATTTCTCAAGTTTAATTTTCAATATAGATAAGGTTACAATTAAAGTTGCAATATTAAAAAGAATTATAGAATTATAAAACATCTTAGGTGATTCAATTAAATTCTCTGTCGAAATACTAGTTATAATTCCAATATTATCTGAAAAATTAAATCTAACTCCACTTAATCCTTTCTTTAATTTTAACCTTTCTTTATTTTCTAATTCTATTAGATTATTTATATTAACACCATCAGAATAATTTTCATCTTTAAAAACAGTTTGCTTTTTTGTATCTAATAATAAAACACCATAGTCATCTCCATATTTTGAAATTATGTTCTTTATTGAATCTAAAGAATAACTTATAACTAACTTTCCTTCTATTTTAAGATTGTCTGGATTTTTTATATCATTAATACAAAGTAACTTATTTTCAAAAAAAATCATCCTAGGTAAGTTATCCATTGTATTATCAAAATTCTCTATTTTTTTATACTTAATTTGGTTTAAATCATTAAAAGATTTATATTCTTCTAATTTATTACTAATAAAAGTAATGTTAAGTATTTTATCACTAGATATAAATGATTTTTCTACAAAAGCCTCTACCCCTCTATAAGTAAATTCCTTATCCTGAGAGAAAACATCTAACTTTTCTTTTAAATAATCATTAGTATCATTATTTAAAAACTTTATTATATCCTTATTTAACATATAATCATAATACATATTATTAATTAAGTATTTATTAGAATTTTCGATTTCTCTCATTATCTCATTAATATCATTAGCTAATTTTTCACCTAAATAAAATCGATTTCTTTTATTGTTAGATTTAACATAATTGATTATATATATGTCAAATATACCCACTAAAAATACTGCAACCAAAGTATAAGTAAAAAATAATTTTTTATAGAGCATAGACCTTTTCATTTTACAAACTTCCTCCCTCTATAATACAATTCACCCCTTATAATTCCATTTAATCATAATAAAATTATATTTTAAATAGATTAAATGTAAAATTTATATATTTAATGTATTTTTTATATATTTTTCTATAATAATTACATAAAAGTTTGAATTTTCACATTAATTAAATTATACTAGCTTTATCAGAAAACATTTTCATTCTTTTAATAGGGAGGATTTTTCATGTCAGAAATTTTTAATTTAGAAAAGATTTTCGATGTTTTTAATTATATTTTTTCTTTTTTCGCTCTTAACTTACTCTTTATGTTTTTTAACATACCTATTATCTTATTTTTTTATTTGTTGGTATAAGCAATATATTTAATTATTTTCCTTTGTTTTTACTTTGTCTTTTACCAACAGTTCCTTCATTTAATGTTTTAATTTATTGTATGAATAAATTTTTTAAAAAGAAAGATTTAAATATAATAAGTGATTTCAAAAGTGGATTTTTATTAAGCTTTAAACAAAGTATTTTTATATGGGCTGTAGAGCTTTTACTAATACTTTCTTTATGCTCAAATATAAGATTTTTTAAAGTAGCTTTTAATAGTACTCTTTTAAGTTGTTTATTTATAGGACTTTTACTTCTACTAGTTTTAATGACACCTTTTATATCTTTACTAGTGAGTTTATTTTCAATAAAAACATTAGATATTTTTAAAAATGCATTTATTCTAATATTTACAAGACCAATATTAGCTATAACAAATATTTTATTACTACTCATGTCTTTAGTATTATTTGAAATAAGTCCTGGTACAACAGTTTTATTTATAGCAAGTATTCTTTCCTTTATGTTTGTATTTGCTAATAAAAGTTTAATTAAAGAGTTAGAAAGTCTAAGTAAAGATCAACAATAAATTTGAGCTTTAACTGGATTAATTATAAAATCGTTTAATTTATTCTAGAAAGGTTCTTAAGAAGTATTTTTTTAAAAGAAAAAAACATTTACAATAGCCATATGATAATTAAAAATTAAATTAATAAGGGGTATATTTATGACAATTAATTATGAAATTAAATTAGAGAATTATAGAAAATTAATTAGAAATATTGCTACTAAAATTAGCCAAGATATTGAAGATGAAAAATTAAAAAAATTATTTTTTAATTGTTTTATAGATACAATGGAAACTACATTAAGTATAGATGAAGAAGATACTTTTATAATTACTGGTGATATTCCTGCTATGTGGCTTAGAGATTCAACTTCACAAATTGAACATTACTTACCATTTATAAATGACCATACTGAACTTAAAGATATTTTTGTTGGTCTAATACAAAGACAAATGCAATGTATTTTAATTGATCCTTATGCCAATGCTTTTAACAAAGAGGCTAACGGAAGAAAATGGGACAATGATATAACAAAGGATAGCCCTTGGGTATGGGAAAGAAAATATGAAATAGATTCACTTTGTTATCCTGTAAGATTAATATATAAATATTGGAAAACAAGTAATGATACAAGCTTTTTCAATAAAGATATAAAGAAAGTATTTGAAATCATAATAGATTTATGGAATGTTGAACAATACCACTTTGAGAAATCTGATTATTCATTCCAAAGGCTAAACTGTTCTCCAACAGATACTCTTTGTAACAATGGTCTTGGAAACCCTGTTGATTATACTGGAATGACTTGGTCTGGCTTTAGACCTAGTGATGACGCTTGTGAATACGGGTACCTAGTTCCTGCTAACATGTTTGCCTCTGTTGTTCTAGGCTACATAGAAGAAATATCAGATGAAATTTATAATGATTTTACACTTAAAAATAAAGCTTCTAAACTAAAAAATGAAATTGATGAAGCTATTGAAAAATTTGCTATAGTAGAAAAAGAAGGTTACGGAAAAATTTATGCCTATGAAGTAGATGGCTTAGGTAACCATAACTTTATGGATGATGCTAATGTTCCAAGTCTACTTTCTATTCCATATATAGGCTATAAGCCAATTGATGATGAAATATATCAAAATACAAGAAGATTTATACTAAGCAACAACAATCCTTTTTACTATGAAGGAAAAGCTGCTAAAGGTATAGGAAGTCCACACACACCTCCTCAATATATCTGGCACATTGCTCTTTCAATGCAAGGATTAACTACAAATAATGAAGATGAAATTAACTATTTAGTAGAAACACTAAAAAATACAGATGGAGATAAAACTTACATGCATGAAGGCTTCCACTGTGATGATCCAAATAAATTTACAAGAGATTGGTTTGCTTGGTCCAACTCATTATTTTCACACTTTATATATCATAAAGTACTAAAAAAGTAATTCTAAAAACTCATTTTAGATAAATAGCTATACTTTTATTTAAGTCAACATAATAAAAATATAAAATCAAGTAGATAAATTATATCTACTTGATTTAAATCCTTAAATTATTTAGATACTATAACTAATTTAATTTTTAAGTTATAGAAAAACTATTAACTACCATTGTCTTTTAAATTTATTGAATACCTTTACATTGTGTAATATAATATATTTGTAGATTAAATTAAACATTAAGTCCAACACTTTATATTATTTATTAATATGTACTTAAATTCCTTGTGGGTTTTCACTATCTCTTTCGACATGGGACTGTATCAGATTGATTATCTAATCAATCTGATACAGTCCCAATCCATTTCTCAATTCCTATAAGTTACCTATAAACATTCTATATATTTTTAATTTAACCACAAGTAAAAATTAAAAGAAAAGAGAAAATTGTTACCCATACTAATATCCATAACTTGTGTTTTTCAAAACGCGGAATAGTCAATAAGAGCATACAACTTAATGTTTCTTTTGTAGTCTCTTTCACTTTTTATTCTTCTACTTTATATCATTAAATTTACTTAAGATTTCTAAAAACTCTTTTTTCTCTTCATTGTTAGAAAAAGCTTCTTTAGGTATAACTAGCACTATATGTTTTTTATTTTTTACAAAAATAATATATTTCTTATTTTCAACTACCGAATATACGTCGCTTATCTTTATAACATATTTTTTATTATTACTTTCAATAAATATCTTTTTTCTGGCTAATGTTAAGCTTCTTTCAAGAAATAAATCTGGATGTTTAGCAAACTTTTTATTCCATATAATCACTGGCACAACCCATAATTCTATAAGTATAAATACACAAAGAATAAATATTCCAAATAAAATTTCTCCTTGTGCATAAAATATAAAAAAAAGGCTCATAACAATTATGAAAAGTGTACATACTATTTTATATATGTTAAACACTTTAGAAATTATAAATTCTCCAGATTTAACCCAATCCTTTTTAGTATTAACATATTTAACCTTAATACTAAATTTTTCATCTAATATTCTAGTTACAAATGCTTCTTGTACATTAAGCTTTGTTGCAATTTTCTTGTCTGAAAGGCCTTCTTCTTGTAATTCTAAAATTTCCTTTTCATATAAACTATCTAGTATATCTTGGTTTACATAATATATCTCTATATATTTTGTTAAATATCCACCTAATGTTTTTTCATCTGTTTCAATTCTAATAAAGATAGTTTCTTCATCATTCTTCCACCAATTAAAGTACTTATGCGAAAAATGTTTATTTTCAATTCTATTAATAATCTTCTTTTCTATAAGTTCTTTATATTTATTTTCTGATATTCTCTGGGTTAACCAAGATTTTTTTAATAAATCATGTTTAATTGCTTCATCTTCTAAATATTCTTCTATAGTTTCTGCTATTGGAAATAAAATTCCCATTGCAAAATCAAATATTTTACCATCTTGATCTATATGTGGGCCCCAATCTCCAGCATAATTATATTCCATACATTCATAATAATATCTAGTATCTAATACCTTCTTATTCTTTACTACATCTCTTATATCACAATGAATTGTATAGTTCTTTTTATAATCCTGTCTAATTATCCCCATTTTAAACCCATCACAAAAATTTTCTCCAATTCTATAAAATATTCCACCAAACCTCACTTGAAAATCTATAACTTTTTCAAATATAGGGCTACCTAATTCTTTAAATACTTTTTCTACTTCTTTTCTATCATTTAAAGCTTCCTCTATTTTTGCATCCTTCAACAAAGTAATAGCTTTATCTGATAAATCATAATCATCTAAATTTAATTCTTTCAATTATTTCTCCTCTTTAGCTTTTCTTCTAAATTATCTAAGTTAATTCTAAACTCTATTTACTTTTACAAGTTCATTTTTAGGATTATACCTCATAATTTTTTCACCTCTTAATATACATTTAATATTTCTATATAATTCTTAACTATACATTTTTTCCATAGAATATCAAATCTATATATTTTATACTATAATATTTTTAAACAAGCACTTAGTTTTATTTTATTAAAAAATATATTTAATTTAATAAATTTTATTAATCTGTGCAAATAAAATTTATTAAATTTAATTTGTATATAAGAAAAAAAGCATCCATACATAAAGTACAAGCTCTTCTTAGTTATATGTTAAAATAGCTCTTTGATAAAAAAATTAATCACACTAATAAAAGTACATATCTCCAAAAAATTTAATTTTCATTTCATAAAAACTCTTTATTTATTTGGTAAAATTCCCATATAAATTATAGTATTGTATATATTTACTTATATTAAGGTGGGATTGACATGAATGATTTAAATGATTCAAACGAATTAAAGGAATTGAAAGACAACTTAACTTCAAACTTTTTACTTTCTATTGCTCAAGGTATGATATTTTTATTTTCTGTACCTTCTGTTTTTTTCAATGATACTAATTATATTTATTTTAATATTTTGAAACCTAAATATGATGCTTTTGCCTTAGGAATTTATGTGCTTATAATAATATCTATACCTATTATTTCATTTATTTTTTCAGTAATGCTATATTTTATCTTAAGCATAAAAAAACCTCATATGACAAAGCAGATTATGACAAGTATTAATCTAATTAATTTATTAATGCTACCATTTATGATTTTTCTATATCGAATGATTGATTTAATCTGTTTACAATAAAAATATAAAAGCAATGAAAATAAGTAAATAAACTTTTTTCATTGCTTAAAATTAACTAGTTATAGTGATATTTTTAATATATATTAAAAATATTTCCTTATGTGTTTAAGAAGCAATATAAATCTTCTAAATAAATAACTGAAATTTCTAAATCTTATTCGCCATATAATGTTCTTTTACATAATTCTCAAAGTCTCTAAACTTTTCAGCATCTTCTCCCTTTGAAATAAATATTGTTTCAGTTTTATATTTCATTACAATATAGTCTTTAGAAAATTCTATTTTTTTTATATCTTCCCAATATAATTTTTCTTCTATAATATCACGATTTAAAATTAAATATTCATCTTTCATATCTAAATAAATATTATTGTAATTTTCAAAACACTCAAAAGTCTGTTCAATAAAAAATCTCATCAAAACCTTGTATATAAATATGAAATAAAAAATAAATATCATAGAAAAAAATATTCCAATTGTAATTATATTTTGTCCTTTAACAAAATCTAAAGAATCTATAAATAAATATATAATATATGAAGCAACTACAAAAGAACTAATCATTAGCCTTTCCATGTAAGTTTCAAGAAAATATTTATTTATAACTTTGTTTTGATTTAAATTGTAAGATAATTTAATCACCATACTTAATTACCTCAACATTCTCTTTAATTCTATCTAATAAATATTTTTTATTCATTAATTTATATAGTGGAATAATAGCTACTATATTTTTATTATTATATAATAATAAAATATCATTACTTATCTTAATATTTCCCTTAATTAAATTTACTTTTATACTTGTTTTTTTAGACATCAAAAGTAGCTCTTTTTTTTCAGAATCAATATTAATAAAAAATTGATCAAGTAGATATTTATATCTAAAACTTGAAAAATTCTTGTCATTTAGTTTATTGATAACTATAAATATAGGAACTAAACAAAAAGATAGCATAACCATAGAAATAATAATAAAATCTTTCTTGACATATAAAATTGAAGTATTATTTATTATAAGATATATACTAAATAATGCTAAAATTATCATTACTAAAATACAAGAATGTATATAAGATGTTCTTTTAAATGCTTTTATTCTATTTTTTTTATAGTTATTATTAAATTCCTGATTTACCTTCTTCAAATCATTCACATCTATTGAAATATACAAAACTTCACCTCTTTATATGCTATATTCACAAATATATGCTATTATGCTATCATAAAAATATTAACCTTTTTTCAGGAAAAAAAGAACAATTTGAAAATTAATATTTATGAAGATAAAACTTATATGCATGAAGGTTTCCACTGTGACGATCCAAACAAATTTACAAGAGATTGGTTTGCTTGGTCCAACTCATTATTTTCACACTTTATATATCATAAATTACTAAAAAAGTAATACAAAAAATTCATTTTAAATAAATGAAAAATTATATATTAAAAGCTGACTTTGAATTAAACCAAAGTCAGCTTTTTAATTTTATTAATACTTTCTATAGCACAAAGTAAATACTTAATCATTAATTTCTAAATTTCATTTTTAATTAATTATTTTCAGTCTGTTTATCTTAAGTCTATAATACCTTAGTATTGTAAAAATATAGGTAATATCTTCAAATTATGAATTGATATCAATACATATATTTACATTAAGGTGGGATTAACATGAATGATTTAAATGATTCAAATGAATTAAAAGAATTAAAAGATAATTTTATTTTAAACTTTTTACTTTCTATTGCTCAAGGTATGATATTTTTATTTTCTGTACCTTCTGTTTTTTTCAATGATAATGATTATATTTATTTTAATATTTTAATACCTAAATATGATGCTTTTGCTTTAGGAATTTATGTGCTTATAATAATATCTATACCTATTATTTCATTTATTTTTTCAGTAATGCTATATTTTATCTTAAGCATAAAAAAACCTCATATGAAAAAGCAGATTATGACAAGTATTAATCTAATTAATTTATTAATGCTACCATTTATGATTTTTCTATATAGAATAGTCGATTTAATTTGTTCACAATAAAAATATAGAAGCAATAAAAGATTATCTAAAAGGGGCTATATCAAACCCAGTACCTTAACTTATATTACTTTTTATCTGCCGAGATAGCTATATAGGTACAAAATGCTGTGACCATTGAACTAGTTTTACGTGGGTGAGTGGTCACAAATGGTGAACCTATATAGCTAGATAAAAGGCAGTGATGATGTATCTATAATTTGATACATCCCCTTTCTTACTTACTACTTTTTTTAAATAATCAAATAAAATTCTAGATAAAACTACAAAAATAAATGCTATTAAAACTATGCTTTTATATTCTTTATCTACTAAGCAATATGAAATAATTGTTAAAGAACCTATAAGAAAAAACACTATTCTCCACATATAAATCTCTCTTCCTTTATTTTTTAATACTCCTCTTTTATCCATGCCTTTCTCTGCTAGTTATATAATCTTAAAGAATTAATATTACAAATTGCTCCTTACCTCTTCTCAAATTAAACTTAACTTATTAATCAAATTATCTCACTCTCACATCTAACTTTAATATAATTCAACATAAATAAAACTATATTTATAATCATTATGCCACCTATAAAATTAAATAGCTCTGTCTTTATTGATATAATAGTAATTATTAAAAAAAACATAAATAATGGCCTTATAAATTTATATATCCCTTTTTCAAACATATAGTAAACAATAGATAATATACAAAAGATAATATCAATAAAAAGTATGCTTATAAAAAATATTAAATTTTTCATTTCAAAGGAAAGATAAATTCCTAAAATACATTGGTTTATTACAACAAAATTTAAAGCTGCCCCTATTACCTTTATAAAAAATTTTGATAAATCTATTAAATAAGAAAAAAAAGATATTAATTTATTCATTTCTGCTCCTTTTACATAAAATATTATGGTTTCCTTTAATTATTTAATAAAAAAAATTACTAACAGCAATTTCTCTCTAAAAATAATTACTGTTAGTTTTTTATTGGTGTATTCACTTTAATAACTTCTTATTATTTTTTCACTAAATTTATCAATTAAAAATGACTTTACTTTTCTTGCCTCTTCATTATTTAAAGGAATAAAAAAGTCTCTAAACTTACTAGAAGTTATTGTTACAAATTCATTAGTTATTTTTATATTACTTAAATTTTCTTTATTTAAATTATAAGTTGAATTTTCATCTTTAATTTTAATATCCTGTTCACTTACAACTATACAATATTTTTTATTTTTATACTTTTCGCCAAAAATTGTCTCATTATGAGAATAATAAAAAAAGTTAAAGATTTTATTATTCATTTTTTTAGAAATATAATAAAGAAAGAAAAACAATATAATAAAAAATAACATTGCAATATTCATCATATAAAAATTATATTTATTTTCGATGTTAAATTTAGAGTTCATGACCCAAAATAATATTGCAATAAGAAAAAGAGATTTATAAAGTGCTGATTTTTTTAAAGAAAGATTAGATTGATTATTTATATCTAACCAACTTGTAAAATCTTCTTTAGTTATTGTATATTCATACTCAATCTTCATAATTAATAACTCCTAAATACATTCTACATTTTGTAAATGATTTTCAAGATAATCTTTGATACTTCCATTAGAGCTCTCTAAATTTATAAAGAATAATGGCTCTCTATATTTATCCATATAAATAACTAAGTTTCCTTTAGTTCTTCTATATTTTATATGCTCTGTATTTAAAGATACATTGTAATTTGCATTTTGAATAATAATATTATTTTCATTTTTATAAATATAATTGTTACCAATAAACTTATTGAATTCTTTCGTATATTCTAAAAATTTTTTCTTTGCTAACCTATATAAATAAAGTCTTGCCACGATGATTATTGGAACACTTAAATATAACATTTTATAAACATAATAAAATTTAAAAATTAATCTATAGTCATATCCAATAAACAAAAGTCCATTAAAACTTATACAAATTAATAAAAATATAAGAACATACTTTTTATTATCAAATCTATACTTAAAATCTTTGATATTTTTATAGCTCATAAATATAAAGTTATTTATAACTTTTACATCATTATTAGAAATATAAAATTCCATTAAGCTTCTCCTTCATTTTAAAATCACACCATATTAATAGTACCTTATATTTTTATACTCATTATTGATTAATTATTAAATTTTTGTATTAAAAAAAGCAAAATTAATAATTAACTTTGCTTTTTAAAATTATATAGGCATATTTTAAACTTTAACAGGAAAATCTCTAAGTCTTTTTATAATGTCTTTATGATTATACTTATCATAAATATTATTCTATAAACCCAATAATTTCTTATAAATCTAAGGTTCCCATAAGTGCATAGTGGTCTGATGGATATGAACCATCTATTTTCCTGCTATCTATATAAAGATTACTACATTCTATCCCTTTAGAAACTAAAATATAATCAATTATTCCACCTTCAAAGCCTCCCTTAAAGTCGTGAAAAGTTCCTAATATTTTATGATTAAATTCATTATAAAGATTTTTTATTTGAAAATCCTTAGATTGTTCCTTGTTTATTACTTGAAATACTTCATCATCTAGATGACAATTAAAATCTCCCATTAAGATAAATTTAAGACCTTCTCTCATGTAATTTTCTTTTATAGTTTTTATAATTAATTCAATTCCTTTTACCCTTGCTAATTCGCTTTCATGGTCCAAGTGAGTATTATAAAGAATAAATTCTTCATTAGTTAATTTATTTTTAAACTTACAATAGGTACAAATTCTTTCACATGCTGTATTCCAACTTTTACTTCCAGCTACATTTGGAGTTTCTGAAAGCCAGAATTGTTTCCAATAAATAGGCTCTAGTATATCATTTCTATAAAAAATGGCATTATACTCTCCCCCACCATTTGCTTCTCTTCCTTCACCAACATAACTATAATTTTTTAGTTTTTTTTCTATGGAGTTAAGCATATGAATCAATCCTTCTTGAGTTCCAATACAAAGAGGATTATTTTTTTCTATTACATCTAATATTTTTTCACATCTTGAATTCCAAGAATTCTTCCCTTCTGAAGTAAAATCATATTTTAAATTAAAAGTCATAAAATTATTTTTTACCATATAAAATCACCTACCTCTAAATAAGTGTAATTCTTTAAATTAATATAAAACTAAAATTTTCTTCCTCAATATTCTTTTCAACTGTCTCTACAGAAATTTCTCCATCTTGAACTACTATATTATAAAGATTAAATTTATTATTTTTATACTCCATAGATTTTCCATCATCATAATAATAGGTGCTTTTTGCATTTTCACCATAAATTTTATGAAGAACCTTATTAGGTCTTTCCTCCATGTTCTTATATTTTTCATTGTAAGTTGGAATTATAGAACCTTCCTTAATAAAAAATAATATTTCATCTAAAGGACATTTAAATTTATATCTTTTCTTTCCTTTAAAACATTCATTGGTTTTATAGTTATACCAATTTCCTTCTGGCAAATAAACTATTTTTTCTCTTTCTCCTTCATAAAAAACTGGTGCAACTAGTATGCTATGTCCAAACATAAATTGTTCTCTCATATTATAGACATTTTCATCATTTTCAAATTCCATTACAAGAGGTCTAAATACAGGAATACCTTCCTTATAGGATTGATAAAAACAATTATAAATATAAGGCATTAATTCATATCTAAGTTCTATATGCTTTTTAGCTATTTTTTCTGCTCTAGTTCCAAATGCCCATGGTTCTTGTCTTCTTGTATACATATTTGAATGGTTTCTGAAAATAGGCAAGAATACTCCAAGTTCCATCCATCTTATGAAAAGTTCCTCTGTACAATCTAACCCAAAACCACCAACATCATTTCCTACAAAGGAAAATCCACTTATCCCTAAATTTGCATTCATTGAAATAGACATTCTCATTTGATCCCATTTACTACTATTATCACCTGTCCATATAGAAGAATATCTTTGTCCTCCTGCATAAGTAGCTCTTGTCATAGAAAATTCTCTTTTATTTTCATGTAGTTCTCTTTGAGCTTCATGGGAACATCTACTCATTTCCAACCCATATCTATTATGAAATTCCTTATGTTCTATAACTCCAAAATCTCCATTATGAATACATCTCTCATCCATAGTTTTGCTATCACTATTAAATACACAAGGTTCATTCATATCATTCCAAATTCCTGATATGTTATAATTTTTTATAAATTTTTTCAGTTCATCCTTCCACCAATTTCGTGCATCACTATTAGAGAAATCAGGAAAAGCACTATCCCCTGGCCAAACTGCTCCAACAAAAACATCTCCATCTAATTTTTTTGTAAAATGATTTTCCTTAAGTCCTCTTTTATATATTCCATAATCTTCATCAACCTTAACCCCTGGGTCTACAATAGTTACAACTTTAATTCCCTTTTCTTCTAATTCGCTAATAAGCTCCTTAGCTTTATTGAAATGTGGTTCTTTAAAGGTCATTACTCTAAAACCATCCATATAATCTATATCTAAATAAACTACATCTAAAGGTATTTCCTTCTTTTCAAAGGTTTCAACAATATCCTTAACCTCTTCTTGAGTAAAATAACTAAACCTATTTTGTTGATAACCTAAAGACCAAATTGGTGGCACATCCATCTTTCCTGTTAAATCACCATAATTAGAAACTATATCTTTTATAGAATCTCCTAAAATAAAATAATATAAAGCTTGTCCTCCTACTGCCCCAAAAAATATTCTATCCTCATAAGCCTTTCCCATATCAAAATAGCTTCTATAACTATTATCAAAGAATATTCCATAAGGTTTATTTTCTTGTAATGCTACATAAAAAGGAATTGTTTTATAATACTTTAAATAACTATCATCTGTATCTGGGTCATCTGTATTATAATTTTCTGTATAAGTTCCCTTCTTATTTAGGCTTCCCCCTTTTTCTCCTAAGCCATAATAAGCCTTTGCACTATTAACCTTTGATATATAAATATTTCCCTCATCATCCTTAAAGGTTGGTTGAAAATCTTCACAAATAATATTGCCATCAGTATCCTTAAAAGTTATTTCTGTTGTTCTTTTATCAACTACAGTAACAACCTTTTCTCCATTTATAAATAAAAAATCTTTGTTTTCTTTTACCTTTAATTCCTTTGAAACAGCCTTAAGAATTACTGCATTAGTTATACTTTCAATTTCTCCCTCTTCAAAGAAGAAAACCTTTACTACTTCATCATTAAAATAAGTAATTTTAATTTTTATTCCTTGAAAATCTACAATGATCTCATTATTATTAACTTCGTAGCTTCCATAAATCCTATTACTATCTCTATAAAGCTTAAATTTTTGATTCAAATCCTCTCTATACTTTAAATCCATCATAAAGCACCCCTTAATAAAATCTTATCTATACCTAACTTTATCATCTTCACTTTATTTTTCTATATAAAAAAATTTTTTCCTAGAATAATTTCATAAATTATATAATTATTTCAATAAATAATTTTTCCTAAAAAAGGAGTATATTAAATTAGTAGGTAAAACTCCTGTCATATATGTCAAAGCTACATATGATTGATCTTTTAAAAGATTTCTTAAAAACTCTAGAAAATCATTTTGATTTTCTACAAAAAGATTATTATTAAAAATATAATCCCATTCATCAAAAATAAATATAAATTTATCTTTAGTATCATATAGTATAGAGCTTATATTAAAATAATTATTAGGATTAATTTCTGGATACTTTTCTACTATATCATTTTGTATAGTTTCTCTTATCATTTTTATATAATCATCGTAAGTATCTCCAATTTCTGATATCTCATTAAATGATATATTAATCACATTATATTTATTTAAGTGTTTTTCATAATTTTTACTTTTTCCTATATTTGGATTATCAAAAATCTTCCTTGAATCTACTACCTTAGAGTAATAAGCTCCTAACATATCAGCAACCGATGATTTTCCAAATCTCCTTGGTCTCGTTATGCAAACATACTTACTTTTAGTAAATATTCTATTATTAATTAACTCTATTATCTTGGACTTATCAATAAAATATTCTTCATTAAAAAGTTCTTGATAATTTTCAAAAGATTTAATTGTATTCAAGTACATAGTCATAACCTTTCACCCCCAACTCAATAGATAATACCTATACTATTTTAATAATATATACTCATTTTAATTTTTAACGCATTTATAATAATCATAATATTAAATTAAATTATTTTTACTTATAACTCAAAACCTCAAATTCTTTAATTATAAAAAATTTTATTAAAAAAGAGCCTTATTTCTAAGACTCTTTTTCTCCATAATATTATATTGATATTTACTTCCAGATTACATGAAGTAGAACCAGTTCTTAACGCTCTTTATCATTTCAGCCATTTTTACTGGTATGTGTTGTTCAGCTAAATCATTTGGATGTATAAACATATCTGTTTGTTCATCTCTTTGAACTTTTTCTACCCAATCAGGATCTGCTACTATTGAGTGTCCTAAAGCTAGTAAGCTATATCCAACTTTCTCTAATGCATTATTTGCATCAACTTTAGTCATAACTTCACCAACACCGATTAATGGTTTTCTACCATTAATTTTTTCTATCATTACTGATCCTATATATCTTCTATCACTGTTATCTCTTTTTTGTGTTGCTCTGTAGTGAGCTGTTGATAAATGTAAGTAATCTAATTCTGTATCTGATAATTTATCAACTAAGAATTCTGAATCAGCTAAAGTGATTCCATTTTCACCTTCTTCTTCTGGTGAGAATCTATAACCTACTATAAAGCTATCATCAGCAAATTCTTTTTTAGCTTTATTTACAGCTTCTATAACTGCTAGAGGGAATTTAATTCTATTTTCTAAGCTTCCACCCCATTCATCAGTTCTTAAGTTTGAAGCTCCTGAGAAGAATTGTTGAATTAAGTATCCATTAGCTCCATGAATTTCAACACCATCAAATCCTGCTTCTATAGCTCTTCTTGTAGTTTCATAGAATCCATTTATTATTTCTGTTATTTCTTCAGCTTTTAATTCTCTTGGAACTCTAGCTCCTGAACCATCTAAAGGTCCTTTTGGTGATTTAACAGCTGATGGTGCTACTAAATCTTCATGTATTCCTTCTCTTCCAGCATGGAATATTTGTAGAACTGCCTTAGCACCTTGTCCTTTTATAGCATCAGCTAATTTTTTTAATGAAGGTATGAATTCATCACTACCTGCATAAAATTGATTCTTGAATCCTTGTCCATTTGGTTGGAAGAATGTACATCCTGTTACAACCATAGCAACCCCTGTTGATCTTGCAGCATAGTAATCTGCTTCATCATCAGCAACAGTTAAGTCATCATTTGATGCACATGTTGTCATAGGTGCCATTACTAATCTATTTTTTAAAGTTACTTTTTCATTTAATTTAAGTTCATCAAAAACTGTTAACTTTTTAATACTATCATCATCAAAAGATTTAAATTCGTTTCTAAATAATAACGCCATATTTTCCACTCCCTTTAAGTATAAAAATACTTAATTTCTTTTGTATTTTAATTCCATCGAAATACTCCAATTTAACTGCACTTTATTATAAATTGGTTTTCATTATCTTAATAATACTACTAATTCCCCTCTTTAAGTCAAGTGCTAATAAAAAAATTTATAAATCATCATTTTTATTATAAAAACATTGAAAGATTGCATATATAATAACCTTAAATTTATCCATTTTAAACATGACAATTCCTAGCTGTTTTATGGAATTTCTACCTTATCTATCTTTCCTTGACAGCTCCTTAAACCTAGGACTAAACTAGAATTATAAAGGGATACAATTTACGGAAATATATCAATAAATTGATACTTTATTTTTAAATTTTTATGTAATTTTTTTGGATAATTATAACCTAATAACTAATTACAATAGTATTTCAAAAATGGGGTGACAACTTATGTATGTAATTAAACTACTTTATTCAAAAACTGATGAAATGGAAGATATAATTTTATGTTCTGCAACTCAGAACAATGTAAACAAAATGTTTTATACCTGTATTGATGAGATTCAAAAACATTTTGCTTACAAATTTGAAATCAATGGTTCAGAGGCTGTTATTAAAATACAAAATCTATATGTTAAAATTTATGTAGAAGCAGTAAATAGCAAGTTTAAAATAACTGATAAGGTAAATGATATAATATTAAAAGCAAATAGCTAATATATAAAAAAAATAAGAGGCTTGTCCTAAAGTTTTAATAACTTAAGTCAAGCTTCTTATTTTATAATTATTTATCTTGCACCATCACCTGTAAATATAACAGAAACAGTTTTAAATATCATCTTCAAATCCATTCCTAGACTCATATGTTCTATGTAATATAAATCTAATTCTAATTTTTCAGCAGGGGTTACATCATAGCCACCGTGAACCTGTGCATAACCTGTTACACCTGGCTTTACTTTTAACCTTTCTCTGAAATTACTTATTTCCTTTTCGAATTCCTTATAAAAAATTTCTCTCTCTGGTCTAGGTCCTACAAAGGTCATATCTCCTTTTAGTACATTATATAATTGCGGTATTTCATCTATTCTTGTTTTTCTTATAAATTTTCCTACCTTTGTGACCCTTGGATCATTTTTTTCTGCCCATTGAGCTCCATTTTTCTCTGCATCCATTCTCATAGATCTAACCTTGTACATATTAAACTCTCTATTATTTAAACCAACTCTCTTTTGGCAAAATATAGGGTTGCCTTTACTCTCTATGACTACAAGTATACAAGTTATTATGACTATAGGAATACCTATTATTAGTCCTATTAAGCTAGCTACTATGTCAAAAGTTCTCTTAAAAAAGCTATAGTACAAAGGTAATCTCTTCGCTTCGTATTTCTTTAAAATCTCTTCTCCCATTAAAGCTTCTCCCAACTAAAAAATATTACTTCATCATTATCTATAAAATACATTCTATTAAACTACACAACTTTAATAGCCTGTTATTATAAACAGGCTTTAGATTGAAATAAATTATTTTCAAATTAATTTTTAATTATTACTATTAATAATGTTAGAATAATATTTTCAGATAATAAGTTCAATAATTATTATTTAAGTATTTTAATCCGTTTTGAGATTAATTATAACATTTTCAACATATACTATTAATTAAAATATTTTATTAATTTAATAATATAATTATCTTTTTATTATTAATTTAATATATAATGGATATTTTTTTAATATTTTTTCTATATATATTTTCTTGTATTATTTATTGCATAAAACTATGCGGAAACCGCTTATTCTGCTACCAATTTGTTTAATTTTTTGTTAACTTTGTTCAAAAAAAATTCATATTTTTTAAAAGAAAAATTTAAAATCACTGAATCCCCAATAGAGTTTCCTATTATTTTTCGTTAACTCTATGTTCAATTCAGTGATTTATATATTATAATTATTATTCTAATAACCCATGTTTTTCGTATCTTGTTACTTTTTTAATTTTATTTTCTTCGTCTACAAAAACAACTTTTGGTTTATGAGTTACAGCTTCTTCTCTCTCCATGTCTCCATAGGACATTATAATTATCTTATCTCCAACTTGTACACATCTTGCTGCTGCACCATTTAAGCATATAACTCCTGTGCCTCTTTCTCCTGCAATAGTATAAGTTTCAAATCTATTTCCATTATCTATATCAACTATTTGAACCTTCTCATATTCTAAGATTCCGGCAGCTTCTAAAAGTTCTTCATCTACAGTTATACTTCCCACATAATTTAACTCTGCTTGTACTACAGTAGCTCTGTGGATTTTTCCATTTAACATTATAACTTTCATTTTAAAACCCTCTTTCTTAAATTTCATAAGTAAAATTATCTATAAGTCTTGTTTTTCCTATAAAAACAGCTATAGCAACTAAAACTGTTTTTTCTATTTTATCTATGGTCTCCATAGTTAAACTATCAACAACTTCTACATAATCAATTTTAGCAAGTGGCTCTTCACTTATTTTTGCACTTATTAAGTCAATTATTTTTTCAGCACTTCTTTCACCTGAATTCATACTTTCTTTAGCTTCTAATAGTGCCTTATTTAAAACAGTGGCTGCCTGTCTTTCTTCTTTAGATAAATAAGTATTTCTTGAACTTTTAGCTAATCCATCCTCTTCTCTAACTATAGGACATCCAATTACCTCTAAGTCCATATTTAAATCTTTTACCATTTTCTTAATAACAGCTAATTGTTGAGCATCCTTTTCTCCAAAGTAAGCTCTATGAGGTGCAACTATATTAAATAACTTTGAAACTACAGTACAAACTCCTCTAAAATGGATTGGTCTGCTTTTTCCACATAAACCTTTTGTTAAGTTCTCTACCTCAACAAAAGTTGAAAATCCTTCAACATACATTTCTTCAACATCTGGATGGAATATCATTGTGCATCCAGCATTTTCACAAAGTTTCATATCTCTTTCTAAATCTCTTGGATATGCTTCTAAATCCTCATTAGGTCCAAATTGTGTTGGATTAACAAATATACTAACTACAACTCTTTGATTTTCTGAAGAAGCTTTTTTAATTAAGCTTTCATGCCCTTCATGTAAATATCCCATTGTTGGAACAAAGCCTACTGTTAAGCCTTCTTTTTTCCATTGTTTTACTTGTTCTCTAACTTCTTTAATGCTATTTACAACTTTCATAGTTACACCTCCTTAATATAATTTCTCAATTATTTCATCATCTATTTTAAAACTATGCTCCTCTGCTGGGAACACACCATCTCTTACTTCTTCAATATACTTAGTTAAAGCAACATTTATTTTTTCACCTATATTTTCATATTGTTTTACAAACTTAGGTTTAAAATCACTATACATTCCTAACATATCTTGGTATACAAGTATTTGACCATTACAGCCAACCCCTGCACCAATTCCTATAGTTGGGATTGTTAACTTATCAGTGATTATTTTTGCTAATTTAGCTGGTACACATTCTAAAACAATAGCAAAAGCTCCAGCCTTCTCAATAGCTATAGCTTCTTCTATTATTCTTTTTGCAGCTGATTCATCTTTACCTTGAACCTTAAAGCCGCCAAAAACATTAACTGATTGAGGTGTTAATCCTATATGACCCATAACTGGTATAGAAGCTTTTACTATAGCCTCAATTTTATCGCAAACTTCAAGTCCACCTTCTAATTTTATAGCTTGTGCATGTCCTTCTTTTATAAGTCTTCCTGCATTAACAACAGCATCATACACTGATGTTTGATATGACATAAATGGC
Source organism: Clostridium massiliamazoniense (assembly GCF_001403635.1). Classification (GTDB taxonomy): domain Bacteria; phylum Bacillota; class Clostridia; order Clostridiales; family Clostridiaceae; genus Sarcina; species Sarcina massiliamazoniense. The sequence goes on along the minus strand of NZ_LN879466.1, from coordinate 367,924 downwards.
ATATCTGCTACTATTAAAGAATTTTTTGCTCCTCTAGCTACTGCCTTTGTATGATGGATAATATCTTCCATAGTTACTGATAATGTATCTTCATATCCTAGACAAACCATTCCTAGTGAATCTCCAACTAATAATCCGTTTATTCCTGAGTTGTCCATTAATTTAGCCATAGAATAATCATAGGCTGTAAGCATAGTTATCCTTTCATTTTTTTCCTTTGCTTGGTTAAATGTTACTACTGTATTCTTCATAAAATCCTCCTAAATATTCTTCTATTTCGCTATAATCCCTACTTTTATTTTTTTCCTTTGCAATAGGAACTATGTTTCTTGATAAGACTTTGTATAGTTCCTGATTGCCTTTATCCATAGAATCAACATGCTTTTTTATAGTAACTAGATCTCCTCTTTCAATAGGACCTGTAAGACTTTCTTGAATTCCATTATTTTTAATATTACTTATGTTACCTTCAATCAATGGAAATAAAGCCTCTAGTGACTGCTCCTTTGAAAATCCACACTGTTCAAGATAGGATGCTCCACTATTTATAAGCCCTAAAACAAGATTACTTACCATAACAGCACTTGCATGATATAACGACTTATTTTCACTTGAAATAATAGCTGTATTATTTCCAATGTTTCTAAACAAATCACTAAAATACTCTCTGTATTTTTCATGCCCTTCAATAGTTATAAAAGCTTTTTTTAAATCTCTATATGAATTATATTTGTCCCGAATTGGGAAGATTGGATGAATAGAATAACCATAAGCACCTAGGCTCTCTATATTAGAAAAGATTTCTGAAGAAATTGAACCACTACAATGACAAACTAACTTTTTATTTATAGGTAATTTTTTAATTTTATTCCAAATTACCTCAATATCTCTATCTCCAGTAGTAATAAAAATAACATCACTACTATCTACTAAATCAACTAAGTTTTCATAGGATTTTGAATTGGTAAATCTTCCTGCTTCAATGGCTGAATGCAAGTTTTTACTATAGTATCCTGATATACTAACCCCATTTTCACTTAGATATTTTCCCAGAGAAAAGCCAACTTTCCCTGCTCCAATAAAACCAAAATTCATAATTATCACCTCCTTAGAGTGCAATACTACTATTTTCTTCTTACCTTAAGAAAAGTTATGTTTTCAATGTTATTCAAATTTTCTCAAAAAAATTAACTTGGTGCAGTTAAAAATACCACCCAAGTTAACATTACCATATTTTCATTATTTGTCAATTAATTTAAATTATATTTCATTAAGAGTTTATCTCTTTCTTTTAAATTTTGTTACATATCTTATTGAAATAACTAATGGAACTATAACAAAGAATAAACTTAAATAATAAATCTTTGAACTTGTTTTTCCATAATTATTATTTACATTAAGCATTTTATTGTCTTTATTAGGTCTATTGGTTTCATTAGGTTCTCTACTAGGCTTTTGATTATTCATAATATTCTCATCTCCTTCTGGACTAGGAATATTATTAACACCATTATCATCCTTATTTGGTACAGATGAATTATTTACATTATTGTTAGGATTATTCTCAGTATCATTATTAATAGCATTCTCCTCTTTCATTGCACCTTTATTTCCTCCACCGTTCCCCATATCACCTAATAGTCTCATATTTACTGTAGATTTTATATTTCCATACTCTGTTGTTGGTTGCTCACCAGCTAATTGTGCCTTAACACTACTTGCTCTATCCTTAGTGAATGTTATTAACTCTGGAATAGCCTGCTTATATTGCTCATAGGTATAGAAAGCTGTTTTATCAGTTTTCACATAATTTCCTATAAGCTTATCTAGTTTTAAAACTGTATTTTCAAAAATTCCACTATTAACATATTCATTTACTATTTTGGATAGATAACCATGGTATATTTCCTTGTATTCATCTACCTTTAGAAGTTCATTTATTAGTGGTGCACTTTCTAAATTCCCTTTAACAGGATTATCTATAGGAAAATTAACTGCACTACTGCCATCATTAATTCCAAAACCACCAAAGGAAAGATTTAAATCCCAAGGAAGTACTTCAAATACACTATCTTTCTCATAAAGATAATAGTTATGATACATTCCGCCAGAGTAACTATCTAAATTAACTAAAAATGTATTAACAGCAAAATACCTTAAAATCTCATCTACATTTAAATATTTCTCTAAGTTTTCTCCATTATTTAAATTCTTAATCATTTCTATGACCTTACTAAAATCTTTATCGGTTGTACTTTTAAAGATTATGTTATCTTTTATTGCAGAATAACTTTCTGGATTTTCATCAATATATTTTAAGTCTCCTCCATTGCTACTCTTACCACCCATAGGTCCTTTCCCTTGTAAATTATTTTTCTTTTCATCTCCTGTATTTTGTTGTTCTAAATTGCTTACATTCTTATTATCAGCACTTGGTTCTTCTAAATTATTTCCTACGTTCTTTGATGCTCCACTATTACCATCTATATTTTCATTAATCCTTACTTTGTCATTCTCATTATTAGGAACTACCTTATTTTCCTCATTGAATATTAGATTAGGATTCTCAAGATTATTAGGAGCTTCAGTATTATTAGGTTTCTCGAGATTTTCAAATCCTTCGCCCTTAGGTTCTACTAGTTTCTCTCCATTAGGTCTTTCACCATTACCTCCCTTATTTCCTCCCATTTCCATAGATTCAGGCTTGTATAAATTCCCTTCGAGTTCCCCATAATTTTTTTCTATAAATCGTTCTTCCATTACTTCTAAAGCTAAATATAATCCCCAACTCTCACCATTTATACTTATGTCTGCATAGGAATACTCTGGAGTTGCTATTCCTAAAAATTTATATATATCATAAGAAATATATTCCTTAAAATAAGTTGGATCAGATATCATATTATTCAATGCTAATTTTTCAATTCCATGATAAGTTTGTCCATCAACATATTCTGAAAAATCAACCTTAAAGCTATACCTATCACTATTAGGATTATTAGCTACGTTTCTAAGGCTAGAGTTTCCCTTTGCTCTAATTCCTACGTTATAAAATTTTTCATTATCTATAGTTATATTTGCATTAACATACTCCTCATCTAAAGCATTTTCAATAAGTGAATTCCAGTTACTTTCATCTATTTCAATATTTATTTTAGTGACTTTGTTTTTATCTAAAACTTCTTCTATTTCTGTTGCCATAGTTGGTACAGTAATATTATTTGTAAAAAATATTGAAGAAATAACAAATAAAATTGATAGAACAATACTTATTATTGATATATACTCTTTATGCTTTTCTCTTAGCAATTACCTTCACCTCCTAAATCTAAAATCCTTTTTGATTTAGATTTAGAATTAACACATATAATCGCCATTATAGCTAACTAATACAATATTTGAAACTCCATTTAAATTTGAAATATCATTAATAAAAGCTGTAGTCTCTTCTTTTAATCTAACTTCCACAGTAAGTTCTATTCCGCAACTTGGAGAAACTGTTTTTGATTTAACTACATATTTCTTTACATTTTTTGAAATTAAGTCTACTATATTTCTCTCAGTTCCATCATTTTCACAATTAATTACTAATACATAAGGGTTATCAACAGTTTTCTTATTCACAAATAAGACCATTACAATTCCTATAAAAATAGAACCTAATACAGCTAAAGAAATAAGACCTGCTCCAAGAACAATACCTACACTTATGGACCAAAATAAAAAGGCAATATCCATAGGTTCTTTAATAGCACTCCTGAAACGAACAATAGAAAGAGCTCCGACCATACCTAAAGATAAGATTACATTAGAAGTAACAGCTAATATAATTAATGTAGTAATAAGTGAAAGTGCTAATAAAGATATAGCAAAACTCTCTGAATACATAACTCCCTTAAAGGTCTTTTTATAAACCTGCATAATAAATAATCCAAGTGCAAAAGCTAATGCAAAAGCTATTAGCATATCCATAAATGATACTGAATTAAATCTTTCTAAAAAACTAGACTTAAATATATTTCCAAAGTTTAATGTTTGTTCTCCCATTTTCTATCCCCCTAAATTTCTCACTAAAGCCTAAATCTATAGACTTTCAGATAAATATTTCCTAAAACTTATTGATAAAATCTAAATAACTCATAGATTTTAACCATACCTTCTAGATAAAGCATATTTTGAAATTGCTGACGACCTTCTATAATTAGTTTGAATAATATGTTGTATTACCTCTGGTAAAAATTCATCATATTTAACTTCTAATACAACAAAATCCTCATATATAGAACCTATAGTTGGTAAATCCTCATTAAATATATTTGTAGATCTTACTCCTGTTTTTATGTTTTTATCAAAAGTTATCCTTACATTTCCAACTGGATATATATAGGCCTCTCTTACATAGTCAACTATAGTCTTTGGTTTTAAAAGTTGACCTCTAAGCTTTGTATAAAATTCTTTAAATAAAGGATTCTCAGATTCCATTAAAAAATCTATATCTCCAGCAATTATTTTTTCACACTGCTCCTTAGTTAAGGCTGCACTATCTTTCAAACAGAGACCATTTAACTTTGATTTTTTCTCTAACCTAATAAAACTATGATTATTGTTATAAAATCTAATCCTAAACTTTTCCCTATGATTAATGCCATTGATTTTTTCCATAAGAACCTTATCATCTAAATTATCAAAATAAAGGCTCCTTATAATATACTCATTATCCTTATTTGCATTTCTATCTATATGCATTATGTGAATAAGTCTATTTCTAATAGATAAATAATCTGACATATTTATATAGTGCTTAATCTCGTGCCTAAATTTCTTTTCCTCCACAAAATCACCCCCAATCATTTAACAAAATTAATATTACTCCAGAAACCTTAACACTAGCTTAACTGACACCTAAATTATAAATATATTCATTTTGCACCTATATAGTTATCTCGGCAGATAAAAAATATATTTATAAATCTAACCTTTAACTTAAGCTCCTTGAAGTTAAGTTCTAAAGATGCTAAGTTTCCTTTTAAAATAAAAAACTCAGCTATATTGCTGAGTTTTTTAATCTCTTGAATTTATTTTATATCTTTTAATATTAATAATTGAAATTCTGTTCCTACCTCATAGGTTGATGTAAAATTAATTTTTATTTTTAATGTTTTACATATAGACTTAAGTAAGCTAAGCCCAATACCACTTCCTGAAATATTTTTTCCTCTTACATCTGAGCTTCTGAAGAACCTATCAAATATACGCTTTTGATCCTCTTCTTTAATACCAATACCAGAATCCTTTATGGTTACTTTTATAAATTTGTTTACTTCTTCAATTTTTAAAACAACCTTATCCCCTGATTTTGTATACTTAAATGCATTCTCTAGGAGTATTATAAATATCCTTTTTATTTTAATAATATCCCAATTAACCTTTATATCACTACATGAATTATGGACTTCGAAGGTTTTTCCTTGCATATCAGCTAAATCAAAGTAAAACTCTGATATTTCATCTACAAATTCTCTTAAATCAATATTACTCACAGCTAAATTTTCTTCAACATCTTCCTTAGATAATAAAAGTAAATCACTATTAAGCTTTTCTAAACTTCTCACTTCTCCCATTATTTTAGATATATTCTCTAAGTCACTCTCTTTATCTTCCTTACTTATGTTTTTAGTTAATATTTCTAACTTTCCTTTTATTACAGCTAGAGGAGTTCTCATTTCATGAGATGCATCTTGAACAAAGAAAACTTGCTTTTCATAGGCTTCCTTTACTGGTTTTATTATTCTTGAAGATAAAAAATAAGCTAATATTAAAGCTATAATAATAAGAACTAATAAACTTATAATTATTGAATTCATCAATTGATTTATAGACTCAAGTTCAGAATCAACGTTAACTAAAAACTCAATAGTCATATCTCCATCTTTAAAACTTATTGCCCTAAATTCATATCCATTAGAACTTACTTTAATAACCTTACCACCACTATCTATTTTGGGAACATCACTCTCTTGAAAATATGCATTTGGTCTTAAGTAAAATACTTTATCACCTTCATGAATAGCTACAATAAAATTAGGTGGAATTGGAGGAACTTTAAACATGGGCTTTCTCTCATTAATATATTCTCCTTGTTTTTCACTAAACACTACTTTTTGTTTAATTAATTCTCTATCAATATTATTAAAAACTATAGAGCTATACAAAGTTTTAATTATAAAGGCAAAAATAATTAAACATATAAAAACTATTGCTGTACTTAAAGCTATAACTTTTCTTTTTGTTTTATTAAAAATATTATTTCTTTTCATAGCTTAATCCTCTATAGACTCGTCTACAATATAGCCCATTCCTCTTTTAGTGACTATGTATTTATCATAATTAAATTTAGATAATTGCTTTCTCAGTCTACTCATATAAACTTCAATAATCTCTATGGATGCATCACTGTTATAGCCACATATATTATCAAAAATTTGTTCTTTAAATAACATTACACCTTTATTTAAAATAAGGTATTCTAAAAGATTATAGAGTTTTTCATTAAACTCAACTTCTTCACCCTTTATAGAAACCTTTTTTGTTTTCATATTTATTTCTAAATCCTTTAATTGTAAAACATTAGAACTTTTTATTTTCCCCATGCTTTTTAATATAGCATTTATTCTTGCCTTTAATTCCTCCATGTAAAAAGGCTTAGTTAAATAATCATTTGCTCCTAAATCAAAGGCTTTAAGCTTGTCCCCTAATTCTTCTTTGGCAGTTAAGACAATAACTCCAACATTTATATTTTTATTAGAAATATGTTTTAATACAGACATTCCATTAACCTCTGGTAACATTAAATCCAAAATTACAATATCATAATCACAACTATCTAAATAAGCTATGGCATCTCCACCATCATAGACAAAAGTTATTTGAAGTTCATCTTTAAAATATTCCACTATATTTTCTACAATTTTTACATTATCCTCAACAAGTAATACTTTTATCATTGCTTTTCCCCCGTTTAACATTTTTTTCTCTTAAAATCACTTATACAAACTAAAACTTAATTCAAATGAATTAGAACTATTAATATATGTTATCCTTACCCTTTAAATATATTTTACATTTTATTATCTAAATGAAATATTAACTTTAAATTAAATTTTTCTTTTATAAAAAAAGAATAGCCATATAGGTCATTTATACCTATACAGCTATGTCCATAGATAAAAATATATTTTATCTCGTCTCTTCCTTTAAAATTAATCTTTCACAAATTCCATAATTATACCATTCACAAGTTCCACAAATATCTTTCATTATTTCCTTTGTTATTTTTAACTTTATTTTTTCTATAACTTCTTTGTATACATAGGTGCCTTCACTTAAATTAAAGTATTTACACACCTTATGATCCATTGATTTAACTTTTTCTTCACTTTCACAAAGCATTCCTTTATTTGAAGGACAATGACTACATAAATTATCTAAATCAATTTTTAGTTCAATTTCGTAATTAGGTACTTCTCTTAAAAGTTTAACTTTCTCATTCATGTTTTCAACAAAAGTATCACTATATCCCTTGCCCTCATAAGCTTGTGTACAAAGTAAATGATGTGGTCTTAATATCATACCTTAAGCACAGCCTTAACAGTTTTATTTACTTTAATTCTCACACCAATTAAGGTAGCTAGCCCCCATTTAAATGCATCAAAAATAACAAATGGTACTACACAAACAGTTAATGAATACATAAATGAACTCTTTGTTATTAACATAAATTGAACTGTTCCAACAAGGTAATTAATTGCTGCACCTATGGCAACTCCTAAAAATATAAAGAATATATTATTGCTCTTTTTAGAAAATAATCCTGCAACTAAAGCCATTATAGGAAATGATAAAATAAATCCTCCTGTTGGTCCTGCAATTATAGAAAGTCCTCCACTAAAGTTTGCAAATACAGGTAAGCCTATAGCCCCCATTAAGACATAAATAATTACTGAAATAGTTCCTCTTTTAGGCCCTAAAATAATACCTGTCATAGCTACTGCCATAACTTGCAGAGAAAAGGGAACTCCTCCCGGTAGTGGTACAGCTATTTGTGCCATAACAGCAATAAGAGCTGCAAATAAACCACATAAAACTATATCTCTGGTTTTCATATTAACACCATCCTCTTCATATTGTATAAATAGCCAATATAAATTAATATATTGACCTAGAAACTAATCATATTTTAGTCTCTATCTATTCATAATGATATTAACACAAAAATATACATTCTAGTAGTATATAAAAAACTATGTCCCTATGATTATTTAACTCTCCATTAAACTCTCTACTTCTAATGCACTCAGTTCTCTATATTGCCCTCTTCCTAGTGCTTTATCTAACTTCACATTTCCAATTGCTACTCTTTCTAAATAAACAACATAACATCCCACAGCTTTAAGCATCCTCTTCACTTGATGCTTTCTTCCTTCCGATATAGTTAAATATGCTCCTATTACTGGTTGATTATATTTTTCACTATCTATATTATTTAAAAGTTTAACTGGAATCTGCTCCTTAAACTCCTTATATCCACCTTGCTTATAAAGATTAAATTTTGCTGGTTTTGTAATAGGTTCATTCTTTCCTATATAAAGACCACTTTCTAATTGCTTTATCTTCTCATCATCTATAGTACCAAAAGCCCAAAGAAAATAAGTTTTCTCCATATGATTTTCTGGATGCATTAAATGATGTTCAAAATCACCATCATTAGTTAATAAAAGTAGTCCTTCTGTATCCTTATCTAACCTTCCAACATGAAATAATCCATTAGTATTAACATCAGTAAAATAATCAAAAACAGTTTTAAAATCCTTATCTCTAGTGGCAGTAACACAACCTGCTGGCTTATTAAACATATAATAAACTTTTTCTACATATTTAACTATTTTCTCATTGTACTTAATAACATCTGTTAATTCATTAATCTCAGTAGATGGCTCTAAAATTGATTCTTCATTAACCTTAACCATTCCATCCTTTATATAAAGTCTAACATCTTTTCTTCTTCCTATAGAGCTCTGTGCCAAAAATTTATCTAATCTCATTTTTTATCTCCTAGCATTAAAATAAACTCACTTATGTAATTCTGAACTTTTAAATGAATCTTGTTTTATTTAATTCTCTAAATACTTGTCTAAGAAATTTATTATAGCATAACGCATCTTTATTTATAGTAAATTTTTAAACTACTTATGCTATACTTTAAATATTAATTTAAAATAAGGAAAAGAAAAAACTCATATACTATTAAATATAAGAAATATTATATAAATTTTGATACTCTATTGAACTGAATACTTAAAGGAGTGATTCTACAATGACTAAAGTTTCAAAAAGGGGTTATGATGAAAAAGATAAAATATGGTTTGCCCAAAATGAACTCGCAAGATTACATAAAGCCCATGAAGAAATTAAATGGCTTTTAGACAGAGATTATAAAATGGAATCTGTAATAACCTTTGTTTGCAATAAATATCTCTTTACTCTAAGACAAAGAGATGCATTAAAGCGCTCTACTTCTAGCAGTAAAAATGAAGAAATAAGAAAGTCTAAAGAACTTAGTACTAATGAATTAAACAATAGTACCTTAAATGTAGATGGATTTAACTTAATCATAACCTTAGAAGTTGCCTTATCACAAGGAACTTTAATCTTAGGCAATGATAATTATATAAGAGATTTAGCAGGACTTCGTGGAACTTATAAATTAATAGATAAAACTGAATTAGTCCTAGATTATTTATATAAATTCTTGCAAGAAAAAAATATTAAACAAATTAATTTCTATATTGATTCTCCAGTATCAAACTCTGGAAGACTTAAAATGAAAATACTAGAATATGCCGAAAAATATTCTGTAACTACTGAAGTTAATTTAGTAAATAATGCAGATGTTATTTTAGAAAAATTAGACCATGTGGTTAGTGGTGATGCAGCTATTCTAGATAAGTGTATAAGCCATGTTAATATTATTAGAGATATCCTTACTAAATACATAAAAAACTGCAATATAGTGAATTTTATAAAATAAAAAACATCATCACTGCTTAATTAAACTTATCAGTGATGATGCACCTTATATGAAATATTATTTTTCTTATTCCCAACCAGCTTTAACACTAACTCCAGTCTTCTTAGCTGTTTCTTCTAAATATTCAATTTCTTCTCTTTCTAAAGCAATTGAATCAACCTTAATAAGACTTTCTACATTTGATATTTTTGTTGCACCTACAATAGGTACTGTTCCTTTAGCCATTGCCCATGCAATTGCTATTTGTGCAGGGTCTGCACCATATCTTTCTCCAACATTTTTCATAGCCTTAGTTAAAGGTTCTAATTTCTTTAAAATTTCTGGTGGAAATGCTTTTGCTCTTCTTGTTCCAGATTTAAATGGATTTTCACTATTAAACTTTCCTGTTAAAGCACCTTGTTCTAATACCATATAAGAAAAGAATTTTACGTCATTTTCTTCACACCACTTTAATAATCCTTCATCTTCAGAAGTTCTATAAATAAGACTATAATGATTTTGCATTGCACTTAAATGTATTCCCTGTTCTTTTAATATATTAAAAGCCTTTTTAGCTTGCTCTAAATTATGATTAGATATTCCTATGTGCTTAATATAACCTTTCTTATATAATTTAGCTGCTTGTAGCGTCCACTTTTCAATATTAGATGGATTGTGTATCCAATAAATATCTACATTATTTATCTTAAGACGCTGCTTACTTTTTTCTAAAGATTTTTCCATAGCACCTTTTAGTTGTATTCCAAGTGGAGTAAACTTTGTAGATAAAATTATGTTATCACTTTTCTTCATACAATTTCCTAAAATAGTTTCAGAAGCTCCCATACCATATACAGCTGCTGTATCCCATAAAGTAAATCCGTTTTTAACTGCATATTGATATACTGGCTCTAAATCATTTTGATTATAGGAATTTCCGAAAATTCTATTCCCTCCATTAATTCCACTTCCCCAAGACCATGTTCCTATTGCTATTGATGGAATTTTATCATTTCCTAAATTAACAAACTTCATATATATCAATCTCCTTTTTATTTCACGTTAGCTTTCCTCTTTTTTATTAGTCTACTATACCTAAAGAAAATTGTAATTATCATTTGTTAATAAAAATAAAATAAACCACCTTTTAATTATTTTCCTTTTATTAAAATATCATTTAATATCTCTTTATTATCTTTTATTATCCATCTTTTAAAAGCTGCAAAAGGTGAAGGTACTCTTAAATGCTTATGTATTAATAATCTGGCATCTTCTTTAGCTTCTCCAGTTGATTCACAATATTCATTTATTACATCTGTAAATTCATTTAATGAATATCTTAATTCTCTTATTATATTTTTACATTCTAAAGTTTTAATTTCTGTAGTTCCATTATAAACTTTATTTAATAATTCAACAGTCTTTAAAACTTCTTCATCCTCTTCTAAAGGCAATATCTCTACTTTTTCATTCCAAGAAAAGTTGCCAAATTTTCTAAAGGATATTTTCTCGTCAACATCCACTATGCTACAATTTAAAATATTATCAAATTTATCAGATTTAATATTATTACAATGACCACAAGCTAAAAATAAATTTTCCCAATCAAATTTTAAGTCTATATTTGAATCTCTATGTGGCTTTAAGTGTTCTATATTGTAAGAGGTTATTTTTTTATTTTCACAAATATAGCACTTTCCACTAAAAACAATCATTAGTGCATCTAAAACTTCCTTTTTATTATAAGTACCACTATTCTTTAGCTTTTCTTTTTCTAGAACTTCTTTAGCTAACTTAATTTCACCACACTCAATACTTCTATCAAACTTAATCATTGTAACTTTTCCTCTCCAGTTCAATTCGATTAAATTCTGCTTTAACCTCACCAGCTAAATCATTTGCTGCATTTTTAAGTTCTATTCTAAGTTCTGCTCTTCTTGCCCTTTCATCATCAGATAAATTATTTTTAAATACTAATTCTCTATATTCCTCGATCTTCTTCTTTAACTCTTCAGAATAATTATCAACTTCAAAATAACATTCTACAATTCCTTCATAAGAATAATTAGATAAGTTTTCTATCCTTAAATTTTTTTCTAAATCATAAATTACAGCATTATTTACTGAACTTAACACAAAAGGTGAGTGAGTAGTTACAATAAACTGTAAGTTAGGGAAAAACTCACTTAAAAATGGTAATATTACTTTTTGTAACTCTATATGAAGATGAGTTTCTATTTCATCAATTAAAACAATCCCCTCTAAATCAAAAGCATAATTTTTTTCTCTACTTGCTCTCTCCTTATCCATTCTAAGTATTAAATCAGAAAGAATACTCAATATAGAAGAATATCCATCAGATAAATCATTAAAACTAAAAGGTTCTCTCCCTTCTTGATATATTTTAAAATTATAATTTCTATAATCAAATTTTAATTTTACACTTTTATCATCCAATATTAATCCTAAAGCCTTTTCTAATCTCTTAAACCATTCCTCAATATTTTCAACTACATCATTTTCATTTTCATTTCTAGCAAAAGATTGTTGTGTCTTTAAGTCAACTAAATACTTAACAAATATACTAGAAGGCTTATCTTCAATAGAATATCTTAACTTTAATTCAATTTTTTCTACTCCTTTAGGAGTTTCAACCTTAATTTGTCTGTTAGAACCATAATAAGCTAATATAAAATTACCCAACTTATACACATTATCAAGCTCAGAGACATCAGTATTAAACTCTAAGTCTAACTCAATACAAGAATGTCTTCTTATGTCATTACTGCATCCTTCTATACTCGCCTCTAACTTTTTTATTTCATCGTCAGAACTAGCTTTATTTAATTGATTTTTTAATCTATTCAAATCTTCTTTTCTCATCTTAACAAAAGAAGATAGCCCTTCTTGAATAGCCCTCAAATCATCTTTTAAAGCTAATAACGTAGTAGTTTTTCCTGCACCATTTTTTCCTGTTAATATTAAATGTTTTTTATTTTCTTTATCCAAATCTATATTTATATTTTCTAAATGTCTTAATTTTTTTATATTTATATTAGTTATAAAATGATTTCCCATAGTATCTAATACACCTCAAATTAAATAATTATTTTCTTAATTATATCATTTTTATATATTAATTAAACTTAAAAAATCACCCTGTAAAAACAAGGTGATTAGATTATTCAAATATATCATTCAAATTTATTTTTAAATTTGGAAAAACCACAGATGTATAATCATCATTATTCTTATATACATTAACTATTTGATATGTGCCATCAATTAATTTATGCTGCACAATAAATCCATTCTGCTCAACCAAATTATATTCTAAAACTCCAAATCTTTCATAAGTCTCATATTTTCTTCCCTTATCAAATTTAGCTGTAGATTTTGAAAGTATTTCAAAGATTAGTTTAGGTACTGAAGTAAAACTTTCACCCTTTTTAGTTGCATCTTCACACATAACAAAAATATCTGGCTTATATTTTCTGATATCATCTCTATAATTAAAAATAACTTCTATTTGTTCATCATAAACTTTACACTTTGAACCTTTTAAATATATTGAAAATTCAGTTAAAATATTTCTTTTTATTTCATTATGCTTTACTGAGGGTGTTGAACTTAAAAATATTAATCCATTATCATATTCAGCTTTTCCATCATAATGAGATTGAATATCCTCAAATTCATCTTCACTATAATTATGGATATAATCATAATTCACACACTATTCCTCCTCTGCTTTTTTCTTTATACTATATTCTTATTTCTTATAGCTAAATTATTATATCAAAAAAACTATTAAGACTCATTAACTTTAGGAATATTTAATTTGTTTCTCAACAGTAGTCTGCTTCTAATCAATTTTCGCTTTGCTCAATTTCTTGGGTATCCCTTGCATGGAACGTGCTAATTACTTTTCTTTGCCTCTTTGGTCCTTGACAAGTAAAGCTACATTTTCTATGTGACTTGTTTGTGGAAACATATCTACTGGTTGTATTTCTACAGTTTTGTATCCTTGTTCTTCTAATATTTGTAAATCTCTAGCTAATGTACTTGGGTCACAGCTTACATATACTATTCTCTTAGCATCTATTTTTGTTATGGCATCTAGTAATGCTTTTTCACAACCTTTTCTTGGTGGGTCAACTACTACTACATCAGCTTTAACACCTTTATTTATTAGTTTTGGTATTTCTACTTCTGATTCACCTAAGATAAATTCTGCATTTTTTACGTTGTTTTCTTCTGCATTTATTTTTGCATTTTTTATTGCTCCTGAAACAATTTCTACTCCATATACTTTTTTAGCTTTTTCTGATAGGAATAGCGTTATTGTTCCTGTTCCACAATATGCATCAAATACAGTTTCATTTCCTGTTAGCTCTGCAAATTCTAAAGCTTTTCCATATAATACTTCTGTTTGAACAGGATTAACTTGGAAGAATGATTGAGGTGATATGTTAAATTTAAAGTCACCAATATAATCTGATATAGTGTCATCTCCCCATAGGTTTATATTCTTTCTTCCTAAAATAACGTTAGTTTTTTCTGAGTTAACATTTTGGATAACACTTGCAAGTCCCCTTACATTGTCAAGAAGTACATCAACAAGTTCATCAGCATAAGGAAGCTTTTCACCATTAGTAACTATGACAACCATTATTTCATTAGTTTTAAAACCTCTTCTTATCATGATATGTCTAACCACACCATTTTCATCATACTTTCCGTCTCTTATATAAGGTTTTATTTTATAATCAAACATCCAGTCCCTAATTAATTTAACAACTTGGTCTGCCACTTCATCTTGTATTAAACAACTATCCATATCTACTATGTTATGGCTTCTTGGTTCAAAGAACCCAATATGTAATTTACCTTTAACCATCCCAACAGGTAATTGAACTTTATTTCTATATCTCCAAGGCTCATCCATTCCTATAGGATACTTAACTATCTCTGGATCTAACTTTCCAATCTTCTTAACACAATCCTTAACTCTATCCCATTTAAAATCTAATTGTCCTTTATATGAACTATGTTGAAGAGTACACCCTCCACATTTTTTAGAAATCTTACAAGCTGGTCTAGTTCTCTCAGGAGACCTAACAATAATATCTAAAAGCTTACCATAAGCAAAATTCTTTTTTGTTTTAACAATAAGAACTCTAACCTTTTCACCTTTTAAAGCACCCTCAACAAAAACAGGGAAAGTTCCATTAACTTTACCGATTCCTTCACCTTCATAACCTTGATCAACTATATCTAAAACATACTCTTCATTTTTTTCTATCATAATAAATCTCCAATCTTATTATCAAAATAATCTCAACAAAGCACAAAAGTCCCTACTGAAATCACAAATATCTCTTATTATAACATCCATCTACTTGAGAGTTAATAGTAAACTATAGTATTACTTCATACTCCTTAAAAATAATCAGTTGATATTACATGATTTCCAACAATCTCAAAACTATTACACTCTGTTCCTTTACTCTCTTCAGCATTTGGTCCATATATTTCAACTGCATGAGCAGTGCAAATTGCACTCTTATTATATACACAATTTTTTGCTGTACAATGTATCTCTGGTTTTATAGGATACTTCTGAAAATTTAGACTTTGTTTTGCTATACCAATATAATTTGTATTCCCTAATTCTTTTACTGAATTTATAAAATTATTTATTGCAAATTCACCACAACAAGTATCTTCTTTTCTAACAGCATTTAATCCTTCCACTGTTATTATACTTGCTGTACAAAATCCTCCTGTATTATTTACACATCTATCTGCACTACAATTTAAACTATTTTCCATCGCATTATTCTCTCCTTATTAAAACTATTATAATTTAGTTTTTTCCTAAGAAGTTTTTTTATACTTTTTAGATTATAAAAAAAGCACCTAGTCTAAAAAGACTTAGGCGCCAGCAAATAGTTAGGATACAGTTGCCATTTTGTTCCTATCTTTTATTCTTGTTTAAATAACAAGTCAATATACATAATTATAGTTCATTTTTGCCCTTTTAAATGTTAATATTTTGTTAATTTTTATTTTTTCAATAGTTTTTATACTTTTATTGTATATTATTTTTTATATTATTTTTATTAAACTAAATTAAATGCTTAAATTAACTCTTTTAATGCTATTTTTTATATTTTTATCAACTAATTTTATTTTAATTAAATATATATTATAAAATATTTACTATTTAAGTAATTGGATATTATTATAATATCATATATATTTTCTTATAAAGTAAAACTTAATTTAAATAGAACATTGATTAGTAAAATTAACCTATAAACATCTATCTATTTATCTGATAGCTAGAAGCTGTAATACTCGTATCTTCTATAAGCAGAAGATAGACACCTCATACTTCTAGATAACTTTGACTAAGCATTCATATAGAGTCAAAATTCCACCTGAATTAAGACTATATTTATTCCTAGCTTAAAATATGAGGATAGATACTTAGATAAATAAAAATTTAAATAAAGGTTTAAGTAGCAAAAACATCTGTAAATCTATCCCCACTTATTTTTTATAAAAGATGAAATTTTGGAAAGTATTAAAGACTAGATAAACTAAAATTTTATATTAAATATTTAAAAATAACATAAATAAAAACACTCCTAAGAGGAATGATTTCCCTACTTAGAAGTGTTCTTTTATATGATCAAAAAATTATTTTACTTCAGTTATTCTTAATAGGTTAGTTTTACCTACTTGGTTAGCTGGAACACCTGCTGCTAATACAACTGTATCTCCTGCTTCTACATAACCTTTTTCTCTAGCTATTTCAACTGTTTTTTCCATGATTTCATCTGTTGATGTCATTTCTTCAGCAACTATAGCTGTTACACCATATCTTAAAGCTAACTTCTTAGCAACTCTTTCTGAAGGAGTTACAGCTAAGATTGTACAATCTGGTCTACAATTAGAAATTCTTTCTGCAGTAGCTCCTGATTTAGTAGCTGAAATTATAGCCTTTGATTTTAATTCATATGCAGCATTACAAGCAGCTCTTGATATAACACCTGCTACAGCTGGTATATGATTTTTAGCTGTTGATGAAGCAACTTCATAAGTTAATTGTTTTTCAGTTTCTTCAGCTATTCTTGCCATAGTTTGTACTGCTTCTACTGGCCAACTTCCGTTTGCTGATTCACCACTTAACATAATAGCATCTGTTCCATCTAAAATAGCATTAGCTACGTCTGAAACTTCAGCTCTTGTTGGTCTTGGGTTTCTCATCATTGAGTCTAACATTTGAGTAGCTGTTATAACAGGCTTGTTAGCAGCATTACATTTTCTTATTATCATTTTTTGTACAGCTGGAACTTGCTCTATTGGAATTTCAACACCCATGTCTCCTCTAGCAACCATTATACCATCTGAAGCTTCTATGATAGCATCGATATTATCAACACCTTCTTGGTTTTCTATTTTTGAGTATATTTGAATGTCTGCTCCACCATTCTCAACTAATACTTCTCTTATAGCGATTACGTCTTCAGCTTTTCTTATGAATGAAGCCGCAACCATGTTAACTTTCATTTCACAACCGAATTTTAAATCATCTTTATCTTTCTCTGTCATTGCTGGTAATTTTATTGAAACTCCAGGAACGTTAACTCCTTTATGAGTTGCAACCATACCAGTATTTTGAACTCTACAGTGAACTTTATTTCCTTCTACTGATTCAACTTCTAATCCTACTAAACCATCATCTATTAAGATTGTATCACCAGGTTTAACATCATTAGCTAATCCAGCATAAGTTACTGAACATTGAGTTTCATCACCAATTACATCTCCACCTGCATGGATAGTAAATTTATTTCCCATTACTAATTCAACTTTATTTGGCTCGAACTTACCAGTTCTTATTTCTGGTCCTTTAGTATCTAAAAGAATTGCTACTTCTTTACCTTGTTCAGCAGCTAATCTTCTTACTTTTTCCATTCTACCTTTATGTTCTTCATGGTCACCATGTGAAAAGTTGTGTCTTGAAGCATTCATTCCTGCTTCTATTATTTTTGATAATATTTCATCACTTTCACTTGCTGGACCTATAGTACATACCATTTTAGTCTTTCTCATTTTAAAAAACACTCCCTTTAGTAAAATTTTTTTTGATCTTTTGATTTAAATATCTATTTGAATAATAGTTACTAACTAAAACACTATTTATTAATAGTTTGCGCCATTTTATATAAATCTATGTCGAAAACTCTTTTCATTGCTAATGCTTCATCTATGTCCATATCTATTACTTTGTTGTCTCTAACACCAACAACTCTTGAAGTTTTACCTTCTAGTAATAAATCAACTGCTTTTGCACCTAATTTAGAAGCTAGTACCCTATCCATTGGAGTTGGTGTACCACCTCTTTGGATATGTCCTAAAATAGTTGCTCTTGATTCTGCACCTGTTTTTTCTTCAATATATTTAGCTAAGCTTTCTGAGTCTCCAACTCCTTCAGCTACAACAACAATAGTATGAGTTTTACCTCTTGACTTACCTTGAATTATTTCATCACAAAGTTTGTCTTTATCAAAATCAACTTCTGGTACTATTATTGCTTCAGCTCCACTTGCAATA
The DNA here is from genome assembly GCF_001403635.1 of Clostridium massiliamazoniense. Classification (GTDB taxonomy): domain Bacteria; phylum Bacillota; class Clostridia; order Clostridiales; family Clostridiaceae; genus Sarcina; species Sarcina massiliamazoniense. The sequence continues at coordinate 349,230 of NZ_LN879466.1, read as the reverse complement.
CCTGCATATAAAGCTAAATCTCCACAATTTCTTCCCATTACTTCAATAACAGAAACTCTGTCATGGGATGTTGATGTATCTCTTAATTTGTTTATAGCATCTGATATAGTACTTAAAGCTGTATCAAATCCAATAGTAAAATCAGTATAAGCTAAGTCATTATCTATAGTTCCTGGTAAACCTATAGTTTTAACACCTAATTTAGATAATAATTTTGCTCCTGTGAAAGAACCATCACCACCACACACTACTAAAGCATCAATCCCATTGTCCTTTAATAAGTTCGCAGCATGTTGTCTTACTTCTTCTTTTTTAAATTCTGGACATCTAGCAGTTCTAAGGACTGTTCCACCTCTGTGAATTATATCTGAAACACTATTTCTATTCATTGGGATAAGCTCACCATTTATTAATCCGCTGTATCCTTTTTGCACTCCAACTACTTCTAAGCCTTCTTGTAAGGCTTTTCTAACAACTGCTCTTATAGCAGCATTCATTCCTGGTGCATCTCCACCACTTGTTAAAACAGCTATCTTTTTCATAATATTCCTCCTTAACACCAATGGGTCCAAAAAAGTCCCTACGGTGGTAATTTTCACCCACTCTTTATTAAAATAACTTTACAAGTTATTTTAAATCAAAAAATATCTATTTACACTATTAATTTTACTTAAATTAAAGGTTATTTTCAACCTTTTTTCTGTAGAATTAGATAAAAAAAGAGGATATTTTAGTATTTAATGCTACTATCCTCTTTAATCTATTATATCATCTAAATATCATAAATATAGCTTTATTTAATTAACATATAGATAATATTTTTAATTTTTTTATTTTTTTATTCTATTCTTTTAATTAAATTTTATCTAATAACAAATATCTATAATGTTCCAATATCTTATCAACTATAGATAAAGAGAGACTTATCCCTAAATAATCTCCACTAAAATTCAGCTAGAGTCAAACTCCATCTGAATTAAGTGGAGGTTTATTAATTTATTCAGGAACTACTTTAACATTTTCATCACCAAATTTTTCTTTTAAAATTGAAATTACTTCTGTATTTGTATCTACCCATCCTTCTCTATTCATCCTAAAGCTTTGTCTTTCTTTTGCAGCAAATATATACACTGCTGAATCACCTTTATATGGCTCTACTAATACTTTTAAAGCTTTACCTATAGCCATAGCTTTTTCTTTATCATCCACTTTTATATAAACCTTATCTGAATTTACATTTTCCAAAGGTTTTATTTCTTCACAAAGTAATTTAGGTTCTTCATCCTCTTTGAAAGATAATCTTCCCTTAGCAACAACCATTAAGTCCTCATGAATTAAAGAATTGCATTTTTCTAAAGTCTTAGGGAAAACAACTAACTCCATCATTCCTGATAAATCCTCTAAAGTTGCAAAAGCCATTATGGTATTATTTCTAGTTACCTTTCTAGAAACTTGGTTAAGGATTCCCCCTATAACCACTCGTTCTCCATCTTTTAAAGAAATTAAGTCAGAAACCATCTCCATAGGTGTTTCTTCAAACTTTTTATGTTCTTCTTGAATATTACCTATTTCAATAGATGTTTGAAGTTTAAGACTTCTCTTATAATCATCAAGAGGATGACCACTTAAATAAAGTCCAGTCATTTCTTTCTCCATAGCTAGCTTATGTTTTTTTGCAAACTCCTTAATATTAGGATAACTAATTTCAAGACTTTCACTATCTTCTTCACTTAAAGCTCCAAATAAAGAAATTTGACCATCTATATTCTTTTTCTTTTGAGATGAAATTCCATCAATAAGCTTTTCATGAACAGCTACAAGTTGTGATCTAAATAAACCAAACTCGTCAAAGGCTCCTGCCTTAATTAAACTCTCGACTGCTCTCTTATTGATAACGCCACTCTCCATCTTATTACAAAAATCCATAAGAGACTTAAAAAGCCCCTTTTCCTTCCTAGCTTCAACAATACTATCAACAACATTCATACCAACATTCTTAATAGCTGCTAAACCAAATCTAATACTGTTACCCTTAACAGTAAATCTTGAATAACTTTCATTGATACTAGGAGGTAAAACTTCGATTCCTAATTTTTCAGCAGTTCTGATATATTCTGCAACTTTTTCACTTGTACCCATAACAGAGTTAAGCATAGCTGCAATAAATTCAACTGGATAATACCTCATTAAGTATGCAGTGTCATATCCTATTACTGCATAAGCTGCTGCCTTTACTACACTTACTTTCATAAGCCTATAGTTTTTAAAACTGTAGTTGTAGTCTGGACTATACCATGTACTCTTAGAGCACCTCCTATTATAGTCTCTGAGCGTCTTTCATAGAAATAATTTTATATTTCCTATACATTCCAAAATTTTTATTATAAATAGTATTTCTTAAAATTTCTAAATTAAATTTTCTAGCCGTTCTTATTAAATAAAATCCATTATATTCATTTTTATTCCATGTAATTTTTAACTCTTCCATTCCTATATATTCTAAACATTCCTTATACCAATTAATCAACGCTCTTGATGCTGAACAAATAAAAAACTCCTTACCATCCTTTCTTATCCATCCATCTCCATCAATAACACCCCTCAATAAATATGCTATGTATTTGTATTCTTCCTTTTTAAGCTTTGGCTTTTCTGAAACAAATGTTTTTCTTTCGACTATAGCAAATCTCCTTAATTGATCTAAATATTGTTCACCATATATAATTAACCGATACTTATCTTGAACACCTTTTCTTTTAATAGTAAAATATTTGCAATTTATCCCATCACATAAAAATTTTATACAATCTTCATCTACCAAATCAATTCCAAAATAATTTCTTTTCGAATTAATATATCCATCAGTTAACATGAGTCCTATTAAATATGCTTTGAATTCCGTATCTATAAGTTTTATATCAAAATTACTATATGACTTACGTTTTGTTCTAAGTTCATTGCAATCACGTCTCTTAATATTCATCTTCTCTAATTTTTGTAAAATTGAGTTTCTAGTTTTGTAAGAATACATTTTAGCAATTTCATTAGAACTCATTCCCAATTTATATAATCTAACAATTTCGTATTCATCATTTCTTGTTATATAAGATTGTGAATACATATTCGTTACTTCTTTACTTACTCCATTTCTACATGCCAAATCCCTTATCTTATTTTTAGTTAAATCATATTCATATTTTGAATTTAAATATAATATTAGCTTATCAGTATTAATAAATTTTGAATATAAATATAAAATTTTATTTTTTTCTCTCTCATTATATTTTTCTCTTTTTTTAACATTTACTTTTCGGCATATTCTATTTATATCATTTTGAAATACATCTAATTTATATTTATGTTTTAATATCTTTTTTATCGCTCTTTGTGATTTCCCTTTTGAGCTCAATATATAAATTATTTTTATTTCCTTATAGTCATTATAAAATTACTCCCTTAGAAATTTCGTTGCTGATCATCCATTGTTTATTATTTCTACAATAAAATAATTTTATACTTAGGGTCTCCCCATATATAATTCACTTAATTTTTTCTGCATTTCTGCAACATTCACAATTATCTTTTCAAATTTTGTTGTAGTTTAAGTGACTTTAGGACTTTCCAGCAATTTAAGGAGTTTTTAATTATAAGTTACCTTATAATGCCACACTTGCTATTTTATGGCTTTTGTTGAATGCATAAGAGGCAAAATCCATCATTGAATCAAATATCTTATTTGCTGCTTCTTCTGAAACACCATTTCTAATACATCCAGGAACCTCTATGTTCCCATTTTCATCTACTATACCATGAATAAAGTTCTTTCTTTCTTCTTCCATTACCTTATGTTTTTTCTTTGACATAGCTCTTCTAACAAGGTCACTTCTTCCCATTGAGTATCCCGCTAGTTTCATAACTATTTCCATTACTTGTTCTTGGTAAACCATAACTCCATAGGTAACATTTAATATATCTTCTAATTTTTCATGGTCATATTTTACGTTTTCTTGATTTCTTTTTCCTTCTATATATCTTGGAATTTCTGCCATTGGACCTGGTCTATACAGTGAAATTCCTGCTATAATATCCTCAAAACAGTCTGGTTTTAGATCTTTCATGAAGGAAGTCATTCCTGCTGATTCTAACTGGAATACCCCTGCTGTTTTACCTTCTCCAATCATGTCATAAACCGATTTATCATTAAAATCTATATTATCTAAATCTATGTCCACTCCTCGATTTTCCTTAATCATTTTAACAGCATCATCCATAACTGTTAAAGTACGAAGTCCAAGGAAGTCCATCTTTAATAGTCCAAGCTCTTCAAGAGTTGTCATATCAAATTGAGTTACTATAGATTCATCATTTTTTTGTAATGGAACATACTCAACTAATGGTTTTGAAGCTATAACAACTCCAGCAGCATGAGTTGATGAATGTCTTGGAAGCCCTTCTAGTCTTCTACTTACATCAATAAGTTCCTTTACTCTAATATCACTATCATAAGCACTCTTTAATTCTGGATTTAATTCTAACGCTTTATCTATAGTTATTCCTAGCATTGTAGGTATCATTTTAGCGATTCTATCTACTTCTCCATAGGAATAATCCATTGCACGTCCTACATCCCTTATACAAGCTCTTGGAGCCATAGTTCCAAAAGTTATAATCTGGGCAACATTTGATGCTCCATACTTTTCAACAACGTAATCTATAACTTCTTGTCTTCTCTCATAACAAAAATCCGAATCTATATCAGGCATACTAACTCTTTCTGGGTTTAAGAAACGCTCAAAAAGTAAACTGTACTTTATAGGGTCTATCTTTGTTATTCCTAAGGTATAAGCAACTATAGAACCTGCAGCCGACCCACGCCCTGGACCCGTTGGTATACCATTATCTATAGCATATTTTATGAAGTCCCAAACAATAAGGAAGTAATCTACATAACCCATTTGTTTTATAACTCCAACTTCATAAAGAAGTCTATCTACAAGCTCCTTAGCTTCTTCTTCATTCTCTGCAAATTCAATTACATCTTTATAATCAAAATCACCTTTAAACTCATCAAATATTTTATATCTTTCTACAAGACCTTTAAAACAAGTTTTAACTAAATACTCATAAGGATCATCTTCGCCCTCTGGTAATGGATATTTAGGTAATTTAGATACATGGAATTCATAATCAAAATTACATTGCTCAGCTATTGTTGTTGTATTTTCTAAAGCTTCTGGAATGTAATCAAAAAGCTCCCACATTTCCTCTGGTGATTTTAAGTAAAATTGATCTGAAGGATATTTTTTTCTGTTAGTATCATCAACAGTTTTTCCTGATTGAATACACATTAAAATGTCGTGTGCCTTATAATCATCTTGAACTATGTAATGGACATCATTAGTTGCTACTAAAGGAATATTAAGCTCCTTAGAAAGCTTTATATTAACCTCGTTAACCTTCTTTTGTTCTTCCATACCGTGGTCTTGAAGTTCTAGATAAAAATCTTCTCCAAAAACAGATTTATAAAATAAAGCCGCTTCTTTAGCTTTTTCTAAGTTTCCAGAAATAATAGCTTTTTGAACTTCTCCACCTAAACAGGCACTAAGAGCAATAAGCCCTTCAGAATGCTCCTTTAAAAAATCCCTATCAATTCTAGGTTTATAATAAAATCCTTCTATAGATGCTGTTGAAGCTATCTTCATTAGATTTTCATAACCTTTTTCATTTTTAACAAGAAGTACTAAATGATAGGTTTTATTATCACTATCTAAAGATTTTATATGCATAGACTTAGGAACTATATAAACTTCACAACCTAATATAGCTTTTATCCCTTGTTCTCTTGCTTCTTTATAAATATTGACACATCCATACATAACACCATGGTCTGTTAAAGCAATACTATCCATATTAAGCTCTTTAGCTTTTGCAATAATATCCTTAACCTTACCAGAACCATCTAATAAGCTATAACCTGAATGGACATGAAGATGGGTAAACTTTCTTTCACTCAATAAAATCACTTCCCTTCCCACATCTTATAAATATAAAAAAATAACCTAATATTAATTTAAACAAGACCTCTTATACTAAATAATTAACTCAAACCTCAACTCTTATTCAAAGTTTAAACATCTTCAAATATCTAAAAAGTATTAAAAGGAAATTTTATTGCATAAAATAATATTGGCTTATAAAGAGTTAAACTCCAAAACAATTAATAGCAAATGCTAGGTAGTTATCTCCTTACCTAGCATTTTATCATATTCCTATATATTTATTAAGTTAATAATTAATATTAAAATTCACCTAAAAAAGACCTTCTTCCCTAAGCTCTTCTGCAATTTTTTCAATTTTTCTTAATCTATGATTAACACCAGATTTTCCAACTGGAGGATTAAGCATTTCTCCTAGTTCCTTTAGGGATTCTTCTGGATAGCTTAGTCTAAGCTCTGCTATTTCTCTAAGATTTAAAGGAAGTCTTGCAAGCCCTATGGTTCTTTCAATTAACTTTATACTTTCAACCTGTCTTACTGCTGCATTGACAGTTTTGCTAAGGTTTGCTGTCTCACAGTTAACAAGTCTATTTACATTGTTTCTCATTTCCTTCATTATTCTTATATTTTCAAGTTCTAAAAGACATGTATGAGCTCCTAGTATATTTAATAAATCTACTATTTGTTCTCCCTCTTTTATATAAACTATATAACTATTCTTTCTTTGAATAACCTTAGAATTAAGTCCATAAGAATTTACAACCTTCTTTAAATCTTCTGCATATTCTTCAGAATGTGTTACAAATTCTAAATGATAATTCTTTTCTGGATTACTTATACTTCCTCCGCCTATAAAGGCACCTCTAATATAAGCTCTTTTCTTTTCCTCACTATCAATAAACTTTTTCCCAATGGAATAATCTAATGACATTAATCCTTCATCTTCTTTTAATATTCCAGTCATGATTAGCAAGTCTCTAACTCCCATAGATTCTTCAATAACAACCATGTAAATATTGTTCTTTTTTAAAGAATTGCTTTTTTTAACCATAAGCTTAGAATGTACATCAAAATACTCTTTTAGCAATGTAAATGCTAATCTTGCTGAAGCTGGATTTTCAGTAGTAATTCTAAATTTCAATTCTCTACCACTAAAAGCTATTGTTCCACTAACCTTCATTATTGCTGATAATTCAGCAAGCGCTTCTTCCTTAGACATTTCTAAGTATCTGCAAATTTCTCCTTTAACCTTTGATGAAAATGACATGCTTACTCCTTTCCCTATAAATACCGACTAACATAAATAGCTTTATTTTCTTCTATCTAACTCTATAGTTTTTATAATAAGTTCTGAAAGATTATTAGCATCATGTCTAATATAGTTATACTTAACATTTACTAAATTTCCTTCTATTATTTCAACATCTAGAGCTTCAACCTCTTCTCTATCTAATGTTACTAATTTAGAATTTTTCTCATTATAATATCTTTTAATTAAAGCATCATCTATTTTACCAACATTAGCTATAACATAGTCTATGCTGTTTTCTCCACAATATTTATAAATTTCTTTAATATGATCCGAAACATTGAAATCCGTAGTTTCTCCTGGTTGAGTCATAACATTACATACATATATTTTTTTTGCTTTACTTTTTTGAACTTCTTTTCCTATTTCCTCAACAAGGAGATTAGGAATTATACTTGTATATAAACTTCCTGGTCCTAAAACTATAGCATCAGCCTCTCTAATAGCTAAAATAGCTTCTTCAACAGCCTCTGCTTCTTTAGGTATTATTCTTAAGTCCTTTATTGGACTTCCCTGAGAAATAGCCTCTGTTGGGATATTTGACTCTCCTCTAACAACAACACCATTTTCAAGTTCTGCTTCTAACTCAACAGAGTCCAATGTTACAGGTAAAACCTTTCCTGCAACAGAAAGAACTGAACTCATATTTTGTACTGCATCTTGAAAATTTATAGAAATACCATTCATAGCTGCAAGAAATAAGTTACCAAAGTTTTGACCTTTTAATCTTCCATCTTTGAATCTATAATTAAGTAATTCTCCTAAAATGGGTTCAGTATTTGATAATGCTAAAATACAGTTTCTAATATCTCCTGGTGGTAACATTCCTAAGTCTTCTCTTAAAACACCAGATCCGCCACCATCATCAGCTACTGTTACAATTGCTGTTATATTACAACAATGCTTTTTAAGTCCTCTAAGCATTGTGGAAAGCCCTGTTCCACCACCTATAACAGCTATATTAGGATATGAATTACTTTTGTCACATACTTCTACTGTCATCATTCTCACTCCTATACTTAGAGCTTCTTAGCTCCTCTATTAACATCTTCCTTTATATCTCTATGCTCAACTGATGAATTAAAACCAGCAGAAGCTAAGTTTACTGCTAATTCATTAGCTATGGCTACAGATCTATGTCTTCCCCCTGTACAACCTATTGAAATAATAAGTTGTCTCTTACCCTCTTTAACGTAATTAGGAACTAAAAACTTCAACATATCATTTAACCTTGTTAAAAATCCTTTAGTTTCTTCTTGGCTTAAAACATAGTCCTTAACTGGCTCATCTGCTCCTGAATAAGGTTTAAGTTCTGGTATATAAAATGGATTAGGAATAAATCTAACATCAAATACTAAGTCTGAATCCATAGGTATCCCATACTTAAATCCAAAAGATAATACGGTTACTGTTATATTTTGTTCTGGTTCCTTACCATCACCATAAAGAACATTTAGTTTCTCTCTTAAATCCTTTATAGCATATTTAGAAGTATCAACTATGTTATCTGCTCTATCTTTAAGTTCTCTCAACTTATTTCTCTCATTTTCAATCCCAGTTAATATTCTACCATCTGGTGATAATGGATGGCTTCTTCTACTTTCCTTAAATCTCTTTACAAGTACTTCGTCCCCAGCATCTAAGAATAAAATTTCATATTTAAAATCATTAGCTTTTAAGTATATGAAACTTTCAAATAAATCATCGAAGAATATACCACCTCTAATATCTATAACTAATGCAACCTTCTCTATACCATTATTACCTTGTAAGCACGCCTCTGCAAACTTAGGTATTAACTTTGGAGGTAAATTATCTACACAAAAGTAACCTAAATCCTCTAAGCTTCTTGTTGCCTCTGTTTTTCCTGCTCCTGAAAGTCCTGTAACTATTACAAATCTCATATTAGCCCTCCTAAAATCATTTAATAAAAAGGTTGTCCTCATTTTACTAAATCTAAAATATATTCAATTAAATTAATACGTTCTATAGAATTATAAATAAAATATCTATCTATAATTTTAACCTATATGTACGAAATTCTCCACCCTATTAGAGTGGAGATCAAAATAATATTTTACAATAAATAAAGATTTACTACAACTTTATTTCCTTATGATTTCCAAAAGAAATCCATGGAGATGTATCAAATTTATAGATATATCACTTTTTAGTTTTAACTTGCTATATAGGTTCATCTTGTCTATCTACTTGCTTCCATAAAGAAGCTCCTTCTTTTTAATAAATCCTCTATTTCTCTCTAAAATATTTATTTAATAACTCTATTAATTTTTTATTATCTTCTTCTAGTCCTACAGAAATTCTTAAATATCCAGAGCATCCCAATAAATATCCAGGTCTTATAATATATCCATTTTTCAATAGATAATCATTGATTTCTCTATCTTCTCCTTTAACGTCAACTAAAATAAAATTACTTTGTGATTCCTTATAATCCAAATTTAGTTTCTTAAAAGCCTTATAAAAAAATTCTCTTTGCTTTTTATTATAATCATAGCAATACTCCACAAATTCTTTATCCTTAATTGCTTCTACAGCTGCATTCTGTGCATAAAGACTGACTTCAAAAGGATTAAGTACTCTATTAAAATATTCAGCTAACTCTTCATCACATATACCATATCCTACTCTTAAGGATGCTAATCCATAAGCCTTTGAAAAAGTTCTTAATATAATTATATTCTTATAATTTTTAAGTAGACTTAAAGAATCGGGATAATTCTCCATTGAAACATACTCTTTATAAGCTTCATCAATAACCACATATACATTTTTAGGAACTTTCTCTAAAAATTCTTCAAGTTCCTTAGTAGTAAAAGCTGTTCCAGTAGGATTATTTGGATTGCAAAGCCATATAATTTTAGTTCTCTCATTTATGCTATCTAAAATACTATCTAAATCCAAGGCTAAATCTTTCATAGGAACCTTAATAGCCTTTCCCCCCATGAGTTTAGTAAAAGTTTCATAAAGTACAAAGGTAATCTCACCCATAATAGACTCTTCACCCTTATTTATTAGAGTATTGCAAATAACCTTAATCAAAGAACTAGAACCTGCTCCTAAAATAATATTCTCTTCATCTATACCAATAAATTGACTTAAAGACTTTCTTAAATAATAATTGTCTCCATCTGGATAAAGAGCAGTATTATCAACAAGATTCTTTAAAACATCTTTAACAGAATCAGAACATCCTAAAGGGTTCTCATTAGATGCCATTTTGACCACTTTATCAATATTAAACTCTCTTTTTACCTCAGAAATAGGTTTACCACCTATATACTTATTTAATCCTTCAATTTCTTCTCTTACCTTATTTCCCATAAATATTCTCCTCTCATTTTATTTTTAATAAACTTAATTCCTCCAAATTTTCACCCCTTATTTATAACTTATAACAAATAAAAAAAGCATCTTACGTAGTTCAATTATGAAATACATAAGATGACCTTTTTCTTTTTGTTGTTAATTTTAGTTTTAATATAACTATTTGTCTTTTCCTATTATTCTTACTTCTGTATGAAGGTCTACTCCAAACTTTTCTTTTACTGTTTTTTGAACGTGCGCTATGACATCCAAAACATCTTTAGCTGTGGCATTTCCTTTATTGATTACAAAGCCTGAATGTTTCTCTGAAACAGCTGCTCCACCAATTGAAAAACCTTTTAAATCTGAGTCTTGAATTAACTTACCTGCAAAATACCCCTCAGGTCTTTTAAATGTACTTCCTGCTGATGCATATTCTAAAGGTTGTCTCTCTTCTCTTCTTCTAGTTAAATCATTCATTCTATCTTCTATTTTATTAACATTTTCATCACTTACTTTTTCAAGCTTTAATGTAGCACTTAATACAACATATCCATCTGTCATTATTAGGGAAGTTCTATAACCTAATTGAAGTTCTTCAAGCGTTAAATTTACTACATTTCCTTCTGAATCTATGGCTGATACTTCTTTAATTACATCTGCCATTTCACCATTGTATGCCCCAGCATTCATGAATACAGCTCCACCAATGCTTCCAGGTATACCACAAGCAAATTCTAATCCTGTTAATTTTGCGTCTAAAGCTGCTTTAGAAACCTTTGATAATAAGGCTCCACAATCTGCTGTAACTTCATCCCCATTTACTTCTATATTATCTATCTTTTCAAGTTTAATAACAACACCAGATATTCCCCCATCTTTAACTAAGATGTTGGATCCATTTCCTAATATGAAATATGGCACATTTCTTTCTTTACATACTGAAACAACTTCACCAACTTGTTCTTTTGTAGATGGAGTTACTAATAGGTCAACTGGTCCTCCAACTCTGAAATGAGTATGTTCTTTCATAGGTGCTTCAGCAATTACATTTTCTTCACCACAACATTTACATAATATTTCTTTGATTTCCTTGTATTGATTCATTATACAACTCCTCTTAACTATTATCCTTTTTAGTATAATTAATTATTTACCACTTATCAAGCATTTAAACCTCTTTTTAATAATAATTTAAGGCTTATTCTTATTGTTAAAATAATTTCTAATATTTTCAGCAGTATTCCTGTCTATAGACGGCGTTTCTAGTAATTCCTCCACCGTGGCATTTTTTATTTTTTCTACACTTCCAAACTTTATTAATAAAGCCTTTTTTCTCTTCTCACCTACACCTGGAATATCATCTAATATTGAATGAAGAGTTCTTTTATCCCTTAAGGATCTGTGATAAGTTATAGAAAATCTATGAACTTCGTCTTGAATTCTCGTTATTAGGGCCATAGCCTTAGATCTCTTATTCAAGATTATTTCTTCATTGTTAAATATAATTCCCCTTGTATTATGGCTATCATCTTTAACAAGTCCACAAACTGGAATATTTATATTAAATTTCTTTAAAACCTCTAGGGCTATATTAACTTGGCCCTTTCCTCCATCCATCATTATTAGATCTGGAAATACACAGAACTTCCCTTTAGAAAGATTTAATTCACTATGTTGAATCTTTTCAATTTCTTCTAATCCCCTAGAAAATCTTCGTTCTAATATTTCCCTCATACTACTATAGTCATCTGGTCCATTTACTGTTTTTATTTTAAATCTTCTGTAGTCAGAATTTTTAGATTTTCCTTCTTCAAAAACAACCATTGTCCCTACAGAATCAACCCCCTGTATATTAGATATATCATAAGCTTCTATTCTATAAGGTAGTGTTTCTAAATTCAGATTTTCTGCTAGTTCCTCTAATACAATTTTATTACTTTCTTTATCTTTTACTATTTTATCTTTAAACTTTTCTAAAGTTACCTTTGCATTATTTCTAACCATAGTAAGCATTTCTTTTTTCTCACCTATTTTAGGGATTTTTATCCATACTTTACTACCTTTTTTTAAGGTTAAAAACTCTTCTAATAAATCTAAATCCTCAATTTCTGGCACATATATATTCTTAGGTATAGTTGCTGTCCCTCCATAAAACCTAGTTATAAATTCCCCTATAAGAGTTCCTTTACTACTATCCATATTATTATCAATCATAAAATGTTCTCTACCTGTTACTTTACCATCCCTCACAAAAAATATTTGTATTGAACTGCTACTATTATCTGAGTATAAATCTATATAATCTTCATCTCCATCCTTTGCAGTAAACATTTTTTGTTTTTCTTTAATTGTTTCAATAGCTAATATTTTATCCCTTAATTTAGCTGCTTCTTCAAATTCTAAATTTTCAGAAGCTTCTTCCATGCTTTTCTTCAATTTATTCTTTAAGGAGCTATCTTTCCCACTTAGAATATTTATAACTTCCTCTATCATCTTTCCATATTCTAATTTACTAATATATCCCGCACATGGTGCCAAACATTTTTTTAGCTGATAATTAAGACAGGGCCTCATAAAAGGCCCCTCTTCTTTAATATTTCTCTTTGATTGTCTTAATGGATATAATTTATTTATTAGATTTATTACTTCATAAACTGCTCCTCCACTTGTATAAGGTCCAAAATATTTATTTCCATCCTTAGCATAATTTCTAGTGACGAAAACTCTTGGGAAATCCTCATTAGTGGTTATTTTAATGAAAGGATAAAATTTATCATCCTTCAGAGCAATATTATATTTAGGACTATATTTTTTTATCAAATTGCATTCTAGTAGCAATGCTTCCATCTCATTATCAGTAACTATATATTCAAACTCTGCAATATGTCTAACCATAGCTCTTACTTTTTCACTATGATTTTTAGAATTCTGAAAATATTGTCTTACTCTATTTTTTAAGATTTTAGCTTTTCCTACATAAATTACTTCACCTAAATCATTTTTCATAATATATACGCCAGGTTTTTGTGGTAATGTTTTTAATTGTTGTTCAAAATCAAACATTTTATTACCTCCTAGCTAAAAAAATTACATTCCTGTCTGTGTTAAATATTCATCTATCATTTGATATGCAATATTAGCACCTATAACTGAACCTGCTCCACCATTAACTATTTTTACAGCAATGGCTATTTTAGGGTCATTAGCTGGTGCAAAACAAGCAAACCATGCATCTGTTACTGGGTCCATTTGACCATTTGCAAAGGCCTTTTGAGCTGTACCTGTTTTTGATGCTATCTTAAACTTAGGATCCATGTAGTCCCAAACATGTGATGGATAACCTTGTCTTTGTTCTGTTACATATCTCATATCCTTAGTTATTTCTGCAGCTTCAGCTTGTGTCATCTTTCTTCCTAATGACTTAGGCTGAACTGTTTGAAGAACTTTACCTTGTGAGTTAACAATTTCTTTTACTAATGTTGGTTCCATCATAACACCACCATTAGCTACAGTTGATGCAACTAATGCTATTTGCATTGGTGTCGCTGTTGTTTGTCCTTGACCTATAGCACTCTGCGCCATAGCTCCTAAGCTACCTTGACTAAGTGTTGGGAAATTACTTGGCGCTATATAAACACCATTAGCTGGAACTGATTGATTAAATCCGAAGCTTTCTGCTGTAGTCTTTAATGCTGTATTTCCAAGTTCCATTCCTAAAGTACCAAAAACAACGTTACTTGAAACTGATAAAGCTCTTGCTAATCCAATTTCTCCATAAGCCTCCCAACTTTCATTTGGAAGAGTATAATCTTTACTGATTTTTACATAACCCTTATCATCAAATACTCTATTTGATACACCTGGTATATTTTGAAGGGCTGAAGTTAATGTTACCATCTTAAATACTGAACCTGGTGCAGTTGGGTTTTCTGTAACTTGGTTTATAAATTCAAAGGCTTGCTTTCCTGCTTTTTGGTCAGCATTTGCTTGCTCCATAGCAGCTGCTAAATCATTTGGATCAAATGTTGGCATTGTTACAGATGCTAATATTGCTCCAGTCTTAGGATCTAAAGCAACAACAGCTCCTGTATCTACTGTTCTACCTGTCTTAGCTGATAAAGCTGCCATTTGTTCTTTCATGGCTTTCCATGCAGTTTTTTGTAAACCAGCATTTAAAGTTGTAACTATTCCATCACCAGTCATTGATAAAGCTTTTCCTCTATTGTCAAAGGCTTCTTTAATACTAAATTTATTACTTGGTGTGTAAGTAGTTAAAGTTTTGTTGTATATCTGTTCTAAGCTACCTGGATCTAATCCAAATCTAGGACTATCATATCCTACTATAGCTCCATATAATGCTCCACTAGGATATATTCTTTTTTGTCCTGTACCATCTTTAACACTATAAGCTATCTTTTGCATTGAACTGTCATAAACAGTTCCTCTTAATATTTTATGTTCCTGTGCAAAAGCAACTGAGTTGGTTGGCTTAGCTGCTATTTTGGGTGCTTGGAATAAATAAAAATATGTTATATATCCTATAAGCCCAATTAATAGTATCAGATAAACAACCATTATATGTTTCATATTTTTAGATAAATCTTTGTTATCTCTCATTTATCTACGACCCTCCTCAGAAATCTTCTGTAATATACCTAGGGCGAAGAATATTGTAAGCATTGATGTACCTCCATAACTTACAAGTGGTAATGTTATACCTGTTAAAGGAATTATTGTGAATATTCCTCCAACTATTACTAAAACCTGTATTACTATAAGAGCACTCATACCAACTCCAACTAGCTGTGAAAAATTATCTTCAGCAGTTAAAGCTGCTCTCATACCTCTATAGAATAAGAAGAAGTAAAAGAATAACATACCTATTGCAAATATCATACCAAACTCCTCACATACCATAGCGTAAACAAAGTCTGTATTTGAGAATGGTATTAGTTGTGGATATCCTTGTCCAAGCCCTAAACCTAGAGCACCTCCTGAAGATATTCCATATAATCCTTGAACTATTTGGTAACTATTACCTTGAGCATTTGCCCATACATGAAGCCAAGCATCTATTCTAACTCTAACGTGGCTCATTGTAAAGAATCCAACTACTCCACCTAAAAGTAAAAAGATTATACTCAAGAAAACATATCTTTTTCTTGATGTTGCCATATATATAACAGTAACTGCTAAGAAGAAGAATAGTCCTGCTGCTCCTAAGTCTTTTTGAAGGAACATACATCCTACTGCAAATAAAGTTACTATTCCTGGAACCATAAGCTGTTTTATTTCTGCTAAAAAGCTATCTTTCCTCTCAAAGTTCATTAATGCTGAGGCAAGATATAAAACAAGGAATAACTTCCCTATCTCAGATGGTTGGAAAGTAAATGATCCTATTCTTATCCAGTTCTTAGCACCATTTATATCTGTACCAAAAATTAAGGCCATCACTGAAAAGATAACAGTACCAATTAAATAAGTTTTTTTAAATCTTGAAAAACTTTTTAAATCCGGTAAGAAAATAGTTATAAACATAAATGCAATTATACCTAAACAAAGCCAAACTAATTGTTTTACTGCAATTGTAGGACTTATGCTATATTGCATAGCCATACCTATAACTGCCAAAACCGACGAAAATACAAAAATGTATTTATCACCATCGGGATAAAATCTTCTTATGATGTAATGAGAAAAGCTTATTATCACTATAAGAATAATACCCATTATTATTGCATTTGTATCTATAGGGTTCTTTTGAAGCCCTAGCCATCCAAACAAGGCAATACAAAGCAAATAGACCATTCTTAAAAGCCTTTTTTCATACTTAAGAGTGTTCATTCTTTCACCTCAATTATCCTATAACCTTAAATACAGTACTACCTAATCTTACACTGTCATTCATCATTAATTTTCTAGTTCCTAAGACTCTTTCTTCGTTAACAAATGTTCCATTAGTACTATTTAAATCCTCAATAAAACATTCGTCATTATTTACAAAAATCTTAGCATGATGTGAAGATACAAATTGATCGTTAAGTATTATTAGGTTATCTGATTTTCTTCCTAATGTTATTAAATTGTTGATTGGAATAGTAGTTCCTACTCTAAGTTTGCCTTCAGTCAATGTAGCCATTACTTCTAAAGAACCAAAAGTCCCCTTTGGTCTCTTAGAGGTTGCTGCCTGTGTTTGCGACTGATTTTGTCTTTTTGTAGACTTTACACTATTTTTACTACCATTTTGGACATCCTTAGACATAATTCTAAGGGCATAATAAATGATTGCAAATAATATTATTATGAAAATAATACTAAATATATAGCCCATCACTTTCGTAAAATCCATATTGTCACCTCTAAATATTTATTTGATATTATTCCAATTATATATAATTAATGACTTCACTATTAAAATTATAAATTTTTATTTAACTAGTGTAAATCATTATTTATCATAGTATTTGCTAAATATTTAAAAATTAAAGCTAATCTAAAAAATAAACTATATTTTAAATATTTTTACACAGCTTAAAAGGTCATACTTTATAAAATGTAGTCACAATTTACTTAAAATATTATCCGTATACTCTAAAAAGAGTTATATATTATATTATTTCAATTAAGGCTACATTAGTACCTAAAATATGCCCTTATGCTTATTAAAATTTTATTCTTTAAAAATTATCTAAGAATATGTCTTTGTTTTCCTCCAGCTTATACATAGTTGGAGTATTACAGACACTAGTCATTAGATTAACTAAGATTTAACTTACAAATACCTCCAATTGACTTATAAAAATTTAGTCTATTGTATTTTGTATTATACTAAATCCTATCATAAATAAATTACAAAATTCAAACAAAATTCCTCAAATTTAAAAAAATCTAATAAATTTTGCCTTATAAATTTAAAATAATAGTCTTATTTTGTAGTTAACTTCAAGTATTTTCCTGTATATGAACCTTCTGTATTCATTATTTCCTCAGGGGTTCCAGTTCCTATAATTGTTCCACCTCTTTGACCACCTTCTGGCCCTAAATCAATTATGTGATCAGCACACTTTATCATATCTAAATTATGCTCTATAACAACTACAGTATTACCTGCATCAACTAATCTTTGCAATATTTTTATTAGTCTATTAACATCATCTATATGCAATCCTGTTGTTGGCTCATCTAAAATGTATAAAGTTTTACCTGTACTTCTTTTAGATAACTCATAAGCTAACTTAATTCTTTGAGCTTCTCCTCCTGATAATTGTGTTGATGGTTGACCTAATCTAATATACCCAAGACCAACATCATTTAAAGTTTGAAGTTTTTTATGGATTCTTGGTATATTTTCAAAGAACTCTAAGCCCTCTTCTACAGTCATATTTAATACTTCAGCTATATTTTTGCCCTTGTATTTTACCTCTAAAGTTTCTCTATTGTATCTCTTACCCTTACATACTTCACAAGGTACATAAACATCTGATAAAAACTGCATTTCAATTTTAATTATTCCATCTCCACTACAAGCTTCACATCTTCCACCTTTAACATTGAATGAAAATCTTCCTGGTTTATAACCTTTCATTTTTGCATCTGGTGTTTGTGAAAATAACTCTCTTATTATATCAAAAGTTCCTGTATAAGTAGCAGGATTACTTCTTGGAGTTCTTCCTATAGGACTTTGGTCAATCTCTATTATTTTATCAATATTTTCATACCCCAAAATTTCTTTATGTTCCCCTGGAATAACCTTTGACTTAGAAACAACTTTAGCAAGTCCTTTGTAAAGAATACTATTAACTAAGGTACTTTTACCAGAACCTGATACTCCTGTTACCATAGTAAGGGTTCCTAGAGGAAACTTTACATTTATATTTTTTAAGTTATTTTCCTTAGCTCCCTTTACTGTAATGAAATTTCCATTACCTTTTCTTCTTTCAGTAGGAATTTCAACTTTCTTTTTACCTGATAAATATTGACCAGTTAATGATTTTTCATTTTCCATTATCTCTTCTAGAGTTCCAGTGGCTACAATTTCACCACCATGCTCACCAGCACCTGGTCCAATATCTACGATAAAATCTGCCGCTCTCATTGTATCTTCATCGTGTTCTACGACTACAAGGGTATTTCCAACATCTCTTAATCCTTGTAAAGTTGCTATTAATTTATCATTATCTCTTTGATGAAGACCTATAGATGGCTCATCTAAAATATATAATACTCCCATAAGTTGTGAACCAATTTGAGTTGCTAATCTTATTCTTTGTGCTTCTCCCCCTGAAAGTGTTCCTGCTGTTCTAGCTAAGTCTAAATAATCAAGTCCTACATTCATAAGGAATGTTAATCTAGCTACAATTTCCTTTAATATTTGGTCACTTATAATTTTATCTTTTTCTGATAATTCTACATTTTTTAAGAATTCTAATTCATCACCTATAGATAATTTAGTAAATTCATATATATTCTTATCTCCAACTGTAACAGCTAAAACTTCTGGTCTTAATCTAGCACCTTTACACTTAGGACATTTATTATCACTCATATATTTTTCTATTTCAGCTTTTATATAATCAGAATTTGATTCTAAATATCTTCTTCTTAAAGCATTTATTTCACCCTCAAAGGAGTGGTTATAAGTACCCTTAACGCCTTCTTTTTCATAATTAACTACTATTTTTTCACCATTAGTACCGTAAAGTAAGATATCTTGAACTTCTTTGCTTAAATCCTTAAACGGAGTATCTAAATCAAAATCATATGTTTCCATAAGTGATTTTAATACTGCAAAAGTCCATGCTTCCTCCTTTAATCTTCCTTCACCCCAACTTGATATGGCTCCTTCTTTTATTGTAAGGTTTTTATTGGGTACAACTAAATCCACATCTATTTCTAGTAAACTTCCTAACCCATCACAATAGTCGCATTTACCAAAAGGTGAGTTAAATGAAAAACTTCTTGGTTCTAATTCTTCTATGCTTATTCCACAATCTGCACAAGCAAAGTTTTCACTATATATTTTATCTCCTTCACCAATCACATTAAGAATTACTAACCCTTCACCTAATCTTAAAGCTGTTTCTAAGGAATCTGTTAATCTTCTTTCAATTCCTTCTTTAACAACTATTCTGTCAACTACTGCTTCAATATTATGTTTTTTATTTTTTTCTAGCTTAATATCCTCTTCTGTAATATCATAGATATCACCATCAATTCTAACTCTTACAAATCCACTTTTCTTAATATTTTCTAAGACCTTTTCATGAGTTCCTTTTCTTCCTCTAACAAGAGGTGCTAATAACTGAATTTTAGTTCTTTCCTCTAAAGATAAAATACTATCAACAATGGTATCTACAGTTTGTTTTGATATAACCTTTCCACACTTTGGACAATGAGGCACACCTATTCTTGCATAAAGCAATCTTAAATAATCATATATCTCAGTTACTGTTCCCACTGTTGAACGTGGATTTCTTGACGTTGTTTTTTGATCTATAGATATAGCAGGTGACAATCCCTCTATAGATTCAACATCTGGTTTATCCATTTGACCTAGAAATTGTCTCGCATAAGAAGATAATGATTCAACATACCTTCTTTGTCCCTCAGCATATAAGGTGTCAAAAGCTAATGATGATTTACCAGAGCCTGATAACCCTGTGAAAACAACTAACTTGTCTCTCGGTATTTCAAGGTCGACATTTTTTAAATTATGTACTTTCGATCCTTTTATTACAATTTTATTTTTCATGGTATATCTCCCTTTATATAATAAAACTTAAACTCATAGAAAATTACTTTTTATTTAAAAACATTTTAAATATCTAGTAATCTCTATAATTTTGTCCTATTTATTAAATCTCTATTATCTAAATAATTATTAATCTTCTTTCAGTCTAAATATCACAACTTAAAAAAAATTTCACCTTATTTTTTAATCTAGGAATTAATATTAATCCTATAATTCATTATTTATAATATTTTAAAACTCTATGGCTAAAGTGTCAATTTATTTTGAAATATAATCCAGTGCGTAATAATAGTATAACAAGGATTCATTCCCCAATATTAGTTCTTTTTACCTCTATTGTTTTTATTAATTTGCATAATTGGATACTTATATTTAATTAACTAAAAAATTATTTATATTTGAATCTATTGTAATATAATGGATATTGTAGGGAATGATATAATGTAAATCATAATAGATAGGAGTTGATATAATGCAAGAAATGGATGTTCTAGCCGATCTTTTAGTACGTCTATTTTACACTATTAGAGCTTTTATTATTTATCCTTATCTAGCTTTACAAAATAAAAAAAATCTTAAACCATAAAATAAAAAAATGAGGATGTATCAAATTACAGACACATCCTCTCTGACTTTTATCTAGCTATATAGGTTCATCACTTGTGACCACTCACTTACGTAAAGAAGCTCTAATATTTTTTCTACAACAGTTTCTAAAATTTCTAAACTCACTTTGTTCAAACAATCAAAATTTTTCACGAAACTATTGTTCAAAAATAAAGAGCTTCTACTACTAGTTCAATGGTCACAGCATTTTGTACCTATATAGCTATCTCGGCAGATGAAAAAATACACTTATCTGATAGCTAGAGGCTGTAATACTCCTCTCTTCTATAAGTAGGAGATAAAGCCTCACGCTTCTAGATAACTACGACTAAGCATTCAGATGGAGTCAAAACTCCACCTGAATTAAGTCTACGTTTATAAAAGTAATATAAATTAAGGGGCTGATTTAATATAGCCCCATCTTTATCAATAATTAGTTTATTGCCACATTGAATTCAAGTTCACCATAATCACTAATATCATAAACATTTACATCCATTTTCCATAAATCATTTTTTGAAAAAGAATCCTTTATTATATACCTTTTCTTTTTTCCACTTTTATCTCTATATATCATTATTAATTTTTCCTCTGTATCTAAGTAACTATTTGGTAATTTAACTGTTTTGCTACTATTTTCTTTTATTCTTCTAATTCCACCAGGGTATTTACACCCCTCATAGGTAAAAATGAAATTTCCTAATTCTTTTAGGCTTTTGTTATTTATATTTATAACTGGAAAAAATAAATTACTCATAGACATTACCCCTTCTGAAATTATTTAATTACTACTATATATATTCTATTAAAATTTAATTAAACCTTTTCATAATTGTTTTTTTAATAAATTATTAATAGTTTATCTAAAGTCCTAGGAGCTTTTTTAGTATATAATTTTAACACAAGCCACCTTATAGAATTAAATTCCTTATGGTGGTCCTTTTTAAGTTTAGTGTTTTTAGCTATTATATTGATTAATGATTAACGGGGTTTAAATTTAAAAATAAAAAGGAGTTTTATATATGAAAAAAATAGTAGTTTTAGATTCAAAAGTCATGGGCGATTTTTGCTTTAACAGATTAAATCAATATGGAAATGTTGAAATATATAAATCAACATCTAGGGATGAACTTATTGAGAGAATTAAAGATGCTCAAATAATAATTAATACTCAAGCAGTTCTAAATAAAGAAGTTTTAGAACATGCAGAAAAATTAGAACTAATATGCCAAATGACTACTGGCTTTAATATAATCGATATAGAATACGCTAGAGAAAAAGGAATAGCTGTAACTAATGTAGCTGGATACTCAACACATACTGTAGCTCAACACAGTATAGCTCTACTTTTATCTCTAATGAACAAAATAGTTATTCAAGATAAATTCGTTAAGGATGGAGAATTTTCTAAACTAAATACTTTTGCTAGTCCTTATAATAATCCAGCTCAACTTTTTGGAAAGACAGTTGGAATAATTGGTCTTGGCAATATTGGAAGACAAGCTGCTAAAGTCTTTGATGCCTTCGGTGCTAAAGTAATATATTACTCTCCATCAGGAAATAAACAAGATGTTCCTTATGAGATGGTTAGTTTTGAAAAACTAATAAAAGAATCAGATGTAATTTCAATTTATGCTTCACTTAATAAAAAAACTGAGGGACTTATAAACTATGAAGTTCTTAAAATGATGAAAAAAGATGCTTTAATAGTCAATGTAGGTAGAGGACCAATAATTGTTGAAAAAGATCTTACTAGAGCTTTAAATGAAAATTTAATTGGTGGTGCTGCTTTGGATGTGTTCACAGTTGAACCTATAGAAGCTTATAATCCTCTTTTACATTTAGATAATCCATCTAAAATTGTTTTAACTCCACATAGTGCTTGGCTTAGTGCTGAAGCAAAAGAAACACTATTCTCTGGAGTTTTAAGTAATATAGACTCTTTCTATTCAGGTGGCATTGAAAACAGAATAGAAACTCCTCTAGACATTCTAATAAAAGAAAAAAATATATTATTTGCATAGCATAAGCTGAGACTTAATTCAGCTAAAGTCAAATTCTATCTGAATTTTAATCAAAATTATAAAAAATCTAAAAAAAGAGGATGTATCAAATTACAGATACATCCTCTTTTCTTTTTTATCTAGCTATATAGGTGAAAAAATACACTTATAAAAGTAATATAAACTATTAAATATTTAATATTAACCTTTATTCCTCATTTTTAAAACTATTGAAATATAATCCATGAATAATTTGTAATTTATTCTCTAAAAATATATTTTATAGAATAATATATTTTCTTTAAAACTATTATTTAAATTACTGAATAAAATAAATTTTATAAATTGTATGGGTATATTTGCATTTAATTATACCTACCTATATGATTTATATATACATATACGTGCTTTTACTAAGGAGGAAATGAACATGCAAAGTCAATCTAAAGGAAGAAATGTAAAACTAATGGCTCTCATTTTAACTTCACTTATGATAGCCTTCACCTTCGTTATAGGCTCATTTATAAGAGTACCAACTCTTAATGGAATGGCCCAACCAGCAGATTGTATAGTTTTACTTTCAGCAGTTTTATTAGGAAAGAAAAAAGGCTTTTTAGTAGGTGCTTTTGGAATGGGGTTAATTGACCTTGCATCAGGTTATGCCTATTGGGCTCCTTTTAGTTTTGTTATTCAAGGTTTAATGGGTCTTGGAGCTGCTGCAGTTCTAGATGCTTTTGATAAAAGAAACTTTAAAATTTATCTATTATCATTTATTGTTGGTGGTGCAATTTCTGCTATAGGCTATTTTATAGCAAATGCTATAGTTGGTAGGCTAATAGTTGGAGCTACAACATCATTTTGGGCTAGTATATTATATGCTGCTGCTCATTTTCCTGGAGATATCTCTGAAATAATTCTTGGGATAATAATAGCATTACCACTATCCCCTGTAGTCAATAGATTAAAACATCAATTTCTTGATTAAATATAAAGAAAGAAGTTATATCAAAACTCCTAATAAGAATTTTGATATAACTTCTTTTCCTTTTAGCTATTATTTTCTAAAATCTATAAAAACCAAAGTTTTAATAGTTAATAACCTTTCAATATTCTCTTTCTTCACATTATTAAATAAATAATTCCTATTACCCCTAATATAGTTATTATAACTCCAATCGTTCTTTCCCAACTCTTTTCAAAGAGCTGTTCCTTTTGCTCTCTTGCCCTTATTATAATAAATATTAATCCTATAGAATAAATAATAAACAACTGCAAAATACCAACTATTCCAGCTGTTGATATAGCATAAAGAGAAAATACCATACTTATAAGACCATAGAGTATATGTAAATATTCTTTTTCACTCCAAGATATCTTAATTAAAAAAGCTGCTGATAATATGTAAGGTAATAAGACCATTGTAGTGGCTATGTTAGTAATAGCTATAAAGGCATTATTTGCAAACATAGCAAAAACAAAGGCTATCTCCATTATTATAGAATTTAAAAATAAAGCATTTATAGCAGCTCCACTCTTCCCTACTTTTCCTAGAGACATTGGAAATACTTTATCCTTCGCAGCAGTCATTGGAATTTCTGCATTGATAATTGTCCATGCCATCCATGCTCCTAAAACTGATATTATGACACCTATATTTACTATTACAGCGGCCCAAGTTCCGTAGGTATCTTGCAATAAGCCGCCTAAAGCAGGATTTTGAAGATTCATTAAAGTGTATTGTGGAAGTACTCCATAACTCAAAAAAACTATTAATAAGTAACATACTAATGTTCCAAAATAACCTATTATGGTAGCCTTACCTACATCAGTAGATTTTTTTGCTCTTCCAGATATAACAACAGCACTTTCTATACCTATAAAAACCCATAGAGTTTGTAATAAAGAATTCTTTACTTGATTCCCGATAGTTCCAAAATATTTGTCCTTTTGCATAACTACATTCATAGCAAAAGGGTCCGATGTAAATATTTTAACTTTAAATGATAATATTAATAATATTATGGCTAAAGCCACAGGAATTAATTTAGCTATGGTTGCTATTACATTTAAGTTTTCCCCAAACTCCATACTTTTATATAAAATGGCCATAGCCCCCCAAATCATAATTGTAGCTATAATAAAACCAGTTATACTATTAACTCCCCCCATAGTAGGAAAAAATGATTTTAAAGCGTATATAAGCAACACTGCATAGGATACATTTCCTAAGGTTTGAGCTATCCAATACCCCCACGCTGAATTGAATCCTATGTATTTTCCAAAGCCTTCTCTTGCATAACTATATATTCCTCCAGATAAATCTGGTCTTTTTTCATTAAGTATTTGAAATACCTTACCTAAGAAAAATATTCCTACTCCTGTTATTGTCCATGCAATAGCAGCTGCTACAGGACCTCCTGCCTGTGCCATTGATGATGGCAATTGAAATATTCCTCCACCAATCATAGAACCAACTACTATTGAAATTAATCCTATTATTCCAACTTTCTTTTCCATAATAAAAGTCTCCTCTTTAGTTTTCAATTTTCACTTTATATATTATTTCTATATATTTATATTTTTATTAATTTACATACAATTTCTTATTTAGGAAAAACTAAAATATATATTTAAATACTTATCAAAGGAGAATTTATCATGGGAGTAGTTTGTATATGTAATAATATAGATAGAGATGAATTAATTAGAGTTATAAAATCAGGAGCTAATACTTTAGAAGCTGTAAAAAAAGCAACTGGGGCTTGTACTGGACACTGTAATGGAAATCGTTGTGAAAAAGAAGTAATTAAACTTCTAAAACAATATTCTTAAATAGCAAAAATTCAGCTAGAGCCGAAACTCTAGCTGAATTAAATCTTAGTTTGTTAATACTTAATGTTTTAAGTTGTAAAATTCCTTTTACTTCTTTTTATCAGTAAATAGAATCCTACTACAAAAATAACCATACCTAAGAATACAGATACTAAATATAGATATGGAGATATGTTAAATAAATAAGCTATTAGCACTCCACCAAATATATTAAATAAAATATGCCCTAGTATATCACTCCATATTGACTGACAATAATAATTTATTACAGCAAGTATAATTCCTAATGTGAAAGTATAAATACCTTGTAATAAATTACCATGAGCTATAGCAAATAATAATCCCTGTATAATTATTGCTATGTACAATGGACTTGTCTCTGAAAGTTCATCAAAGATAACTCCCCTAAATAATATTTCTTCAAATATGGGCCCAACTATATTTATTATTATCATCGATATTAATGTACTTTGCATATTTACTATGAAATTATTAGTTTCCTCATAACTACTTATGTTATTGCTTAGAATAGAAACAATTAAACTATTAACTAAAGCAAATCCTATTATAATCATAGCAATGTATATAATATACTCAGCTTTAAATTTTTTAAATTTACACCTTTCTAATAAACCTCTCTTAGAAAATTTATATAGCAAGAATAAAAAAATAAAAGTTAAGATAATTGATATAAGTAAACTTATAGCTGTAGTATCAATTATCATCTTGCTATACTCAATTGAGTTAGCATTATCAATAAACCTTCTTCCTTTTAAAAGATATTCATTGGTTATAAACCTTGCTACATTACCTTGAATGAGTAAGTATACCAAAATAAATAAAATAGATTTTATAACAGAAATTATAAATTTTTTCACCTTTTCACCTCATGATTTTTCTTTTGTTTTAACGGCCCTCTTCTTATATATCATGTGTTAATTGCTCTATTTTTTCTTTTACATCCTTTAAAACTTCATTTCCTAATTGAGTTGTTCTATAATACTTTCTTATTTTCCCATTAACATTTACTTCTTCTTGTTCTAAAAGTTCTTCATCTAGCATTGATCTTAATATAGGATATAAAGTTCCTGGACTAACGCTATATCCATGTTCTCTTAATTCCTCCATCATCCAAGAGCCATAAAAAGGCTCTCTATTTCCATGATGCAGAATGTGTATATATATAAATCCATTAAATACTTTCCTTACAATCTTATCAGTCATACTCTCCTCCAAATCGCAAAACTCATTTAAATACTTTATTTTAAAGTTTTGCTATTATCAATAAATTATTATTCTATGAATTTTTTAACTCAGAGATTAAGTCTCTTAATTCAGCAGCTCTTTCAAAATTAAGATTTTTTGCGGCTTCTTTCATTTCTTTTTCATATTCTTTAATTAATTTATCTACTGGAATATCTTCTTTTGTTATTTTTTCCTTGGCTACTTCATAACTATTTCCTTCTTCTGCTACTGTTGTTGCCATTATAACGTCTCTAATATCTTTTGTTATTGTCTTAGGTATAATTCCATGCTCTATATTATACTCTTCCTGTATTTGTCTTCTTCTTTCAGTTTCCTTTATACATCTATCCATAGACTTTGTTATACTATCAGCATACATTATAACTTTACTTTCAGAATTTCTTGCTGCTCTTCCTACAGTCTGAATAAGTGAAGTTTCAGATCTTAAAAATCCCTCTTTATCTGCATCAAGTATGGCTACTAATGCAACTTCTGGAATATCTAAACCTTCTCTTAAAAGGTTTATTCCAACTAAAACATCTGCTTCACCAGTTCTTAAATCTTTTATTATCTTCATTCTTTCAATAGTATCTATGTCTGAATGCATATAGGTACACTTTATTCCTAAATCTTTAAAATAAGTCGTAACATCCTCTGCCATTTTCTTAGTTAAAGTTGTTACAAGAGTTCTGAAACCTCTTTTAGTAGTTTCTAAAATCTCTGAATATAAATCATCTATTTGTCCTCTTATAGGTCTTATTATTATATTAGGATCTAAAAGACCAGTAGGTCTTATTATTTGCTCAACTACTTCTGAAGAATTATCTATTTCATAAGCAGCAGGAGTTGCACTTACAAATACAACTTGATTCATCTTTTCTTCAAATTCTTTAAACTTTAATGGTCTATTATCATAAGCTGAAGGTAATCTAAAACCGTATTCAACTAAAGATTCCTTTCTTGACCTGTCTCCACCATACATTGCTCTTACTTGAGGTAATGTAACATGACTTTCATCTATGAACATTAAGTAATCCTCTGGAAAATAATCTAATAAAGTTTCAGGTGGTGTTCCTGGAGCTCTTCCATCTAGTATTCTAGAATAATTCTCTATTCCTTGACAATAGCCCATTTCTCTAATCATTTCTATATCATAATTTGTTCTTTGTTTTAATCTTTGCGCTTCTAAAAGTCTATCTTGAACTGTTAATTCCTTTAATCTATCTTCTAATTCAGCCTCTATTACCTTTATAGCTTTTTCTTGAGTTTCTGTAGATGTAGCAAAGTGAGAAGCTGGTGTTATAATAGCATGTTTTCTGCTTGCTATAACATTTCCTGTTAAAACATCAAACTCCTTTATACTATCAATTTCATCTCCAAAAAACTCTACTCTGATTCCTTTTGATGATGAGTTGGCTGGTATTATATCTAAACTATCCCCTCTTACTCTAAAAGTTCCTCTTGCAAAATTTATATCATTTCTTTCATATTGGATTTCTATAAGTTTTTTAATTACTTCATCTCTATCCTTTTCCATCCCTACTCTTAAGGATATAGTTAATTTTTTGTATTCTTCAGGATTACCTAATCCATAAATACAAGATACTGAAGCAACTATTATGACATCTCTTCTTTCTAAAAGTGCAGCTGTTGCTGAGTGCCTTAATTTATCTATTTCATCATTTATAGAAGCATCCTTTTCTATAAATGTATCAGTTTGAGCAACATATGCCTCTGGCTGATAATAATCATAGTATGAAACAAAATATTCTACTATATTATCTGGGAAAAACTCTCTAAATTCTGAACAAAGCTGTGCTGCTAAAGTTTTATTATGAGCTAATATAATCGTTGGTTTTTGAGTTCTTTCTATTATATTTGCCATAGTAAATGTTTTTCCTGAACCTGTTACTCCTAAAAGGGTTTGCCCTCTATTCCCTAACTCTATTGATTTAACTAATTCATCTATAGCCCTTGGCTGATCCCCTGTTGGTTTAAATTTTGAATGTATTTTAAATTCGCCCATCTTTATTACTCCTAATTTTTATCGCCTTTATTCTCAATTTCTTTTTCTCTAATGTCCATATTAATCAAATCAATTGAATTTTTACTTTCAATCTCTTTTTTTAACCTTTTTAATACTTCTTCAAATTTATTTTCTTCACTCTTATTAAGTTTATCTAAGCTATTAGGTACCAGTATTAAATGTAATTTTTCATTGTCTCTTAGATTAACTTCATGTAATTCCACAGAACCATTTTTCTTCAACAATTCTACTGTTATAATACTATAATACTCATTTTTTATTCTTATTATATCTCTTTCTTCCCTTACTTTAAATCCATTTACAGAGGTTATTTTATCTCCTGATTCAATTCCTATTGACCTTAATGGTGAATTAGGTAAGAAATCTAAAACTGAAATTCCATCATCAGATATATATGTATATTCCCTATTATTTTCTCTATATCTTTGATAACTTAACATGGCTTCATGTATTATAGGCATTAATAATAACGAACTCCCCTCAAAGTATATATTAACTCGAGAAAGTTGAGCTAATACCATTAATATTATAGCATAAAATATTATTATTCCTCCTGATTCCTTTGCCTTATTCTCTTTTGATAAGGTAAATGTTTTAGCTTTAAAACCTACCATAGCATATAAAGACATAGCAAAAAATATCATAGTTCCTAGAGTCTTAACATCTAACATACCTAATTTAGTTGCTAAATTTGATACTACAATTTCATCTTGCAATGGCTTATTTGCAGAAAACATGATTAATACAGTTGGCACTAACCAATTTCTACTTAATTTAAATCCCCCTATTATTCTCCCCTTATTTACTTTAAAGGTTGGTACAGCCCCTCTATATCCATCTAAAATTACCATTATTCCTTCAATTAAATGCATAATTGCCACAAATAAAATTAAAGACACTGTATTTATACTTATAATTTTATAATCTATTATTCCTTTAGAAAGATGACTTATTATTAATGCCCCTAAACCTAAAATAGCTCCAGAATATGAAAAACATATCATTCTTGGTTTATAAAACATAAGTATAAAAGATAAAATAAATAATGTTTCTATAGCAGAATTATCATCAAAGGTCACTCCTAAGATAAAAAGTAACATAGACGCCACTATTCCACCAATTATCCCTACTGTTAACTGAGAAAAAGTTAATTCAAGTGCTGAATTAACCTTTTCTCCAACTATATATTCTTGTTCTCTTTCAATATTTAAATTTTTTTTATAAAAAACTATTCCAACAGCAACTAAAGTTAATAATAAAATAGGATTTTCTAAAAATCTTAAACTGCTCTTTAAGGCATTTAGGATTAATTCCATAGTCTCTATACTCCTTCTTAAGTTATTTCTTTAGTATTTCTAAAGCCTTTTTAAATTGTGGATCTTCTGACCTGTCATAATCCTTTCTAGTTAAAGATTCTTTATACTCAACCTTAACATCAGGATTTACACCCTTTTTATGAATATTTTCACCATTTGGAGTGTAGTACTTTGATATTGTAAGCTTTAATCCCTTTCCTTCATCTTCATTTAAAACAGTTTGAACAATACCTTTGCCAAAGGTTGTTTCTCCAACTAATGTTCCAACTTTATAATCTCTAATAGCTCCTGCAACTATTTCTGATGCAGATGCTGAATTTCCATTTACAAGTACTGTTAATGGCATTCCTATAGCACTACCTCCAGTAGATAAGCTTTTCTCCTCTTTCCCATACTTATCCTTTGTTGATACTATAAGTTTCCCTTTTGGAATAAAATTAGAAACTATATCTACACATTCATTCATATATCCTCCAGGATTACCTCTTAAATCTAATACTAACTTCTTCATTCCAGCCTTTTTCAATGAAGTTAACTTTTCTTTGAAATCCTTAGCAACATTTTTTTCAAATGCAACTATTTGTATATATCCAACCTCATCATCTATCATTTCACCTTTAACATTTATCATTTTTACAACATCTCTTGTTACATCAACATTAAAGGTTCCTTTTCCTTCCCTCTCTAGTTTTAAATTTAAGACTTCCTTTGTTTTTCCTTTCATCATGTCAGTAGCTTTCTTTAAATCTTCACCAACAACCTTATTTCCATTTACCTCTAAAAGAACATCACCTGACTCAATTCCAGCCTTATCTGCAGGTCCTCCAGCTATAGGGTCCATTATTACTATTTTATTGTCTTGAACTCCTACTTGAATTCCTACTCCCATATATTCGCCTGAATTATGTTCGTTAAACTCCTCAAACTCTTCCTTATTCATATAATATGTGTAAGGATCATTTAAAGCTGCTGTCATCCCTTTAATAGCTCCTTCTATAAGCTTTTCTTCATCTATATCACCATCATAATATCTATAAAGCTGCTCTCTTATTTTAAATAATTCATCATATCCTTCCACATTTTTATTCATAGATTTAAAAACTGTTTGTAATTCATTTTTGTTAGTTAGTGGCATTATCCCATAAGCTGTTAATTTATTGCCTAAAAATAAGGCTGATAAAAAAATTACAGAAGTAAATACTGTAAAGACAATGGCTCTCCTAACCTTATAATTTTTATTTAATCCTCTATTTTTTTTCCTCAATATTTTCACCCTTTCAAGAGAAATTAATTATCTATTTTTACATATAAACCCATTATTAATTATAAACATAATTAATGAATAAAATATTTTATATTTATTGATTTATTATTAAGTGCTTAAAATTAATAAAACAAATATCTTTTATATATTTTTACCCACTTTAATTTATTTTATCCTTTATTTTTATGTTCCCTACTAAATACTTATGTTATACCCATCTAAATTCAGTTTCATTTTATGTATATTTCCCTTAAACCCTAACATCTATCATTTAATCTAATAAATAAAAAAATAGCTTAAAATACTATACTCTTTAAATTCGTACGTATCTTAAGCTATTTAAATATTACTTAAATTTTATTTAATTTTTTTATATCTATTATTATCTTATATTCTATACATCTAAGAATTTTCTTAATGCTATTATACTTCCTACAGCCCCTATAATTACACCAGCTATAACGAATTGCCATGACATAGTAGTTAATACATAGAATGGACTTATAAATTTCATTGTATAAATTGATGCAAGGAAGGAACTATATAACCAAGAATATATTCCGTATATAACCAGTATGGAAATTATGGACCCTACTAATCCTATTACTATACCTTCTATAATAAATGGCCATCTTATGAACCAGTCAGTAGCTCCAACAAATTTCATAATACCTATTTCTCTTCTTCTAGAGTAAACAGTTATTTTTATTGTATTCATTATTAAGAATAATGATACTCCTATTAATACTACAAATAATATTAATCCAACCCATCTTACTGTATTTGCAAAAGATGTTATGGCATTTACAACCTCTTGGTCATTTCCTACATCATTTACTCCAGCCATTAACTTTCCATTTGGCTTAACAGCTTTTATAACTGCATCTGCTGCTGTTGGCTCAGTTAAATCTACTACATAAGATGCTGGTAATGGGTTATTACTTTCTGTATAACCTTGTAATATTTCTTGAGAGTTTGATAATTGATTTTTAAAGTTTTCTAAAGCTTGTGCTTTACTTTCATAAGTTACTGATTTTACTCCCGGAACTGCTTTTATTGTATTTTCTATATTAGTTTGTTCCTCTTGAGTTACATTCTCTTGAAGGAAAACCTTCAATTGAACCTTAGATTGAACATCTTGAACACCAACACTTACATTTAGTGCTGTTAATAAAAAAGCTCCAAATACAACTAATGTTGTTAATACTGTTAAAGCTGATGCAATACTTATTGTTGCATTTCTCTTTAAACTTTTAAAGGCATCTGATATGAAATAAATAACACTATTAAACTTCATCTTCATATCCTCCCCTCTTAACATCCCTTACAACTTCACCTTTATCTATAGCTATAACCCTTCTTCTCATATCATCAACTATATCCTTTGCGTGAGTTGCCATTATTACAGTTGTACCAGCTTTATTTATATCATCTATTAAAGACATTATTTCTTGAGCTGTTTCAGGGTCTAAGTTACCTGTTGGCTCATCAGCAATAAGTAACTGTGGATTATTAACTATAGCCCTTGCTATAGACACTCTTTGTTGCTCCCCACCAGATAATTGATTTGGGAACATTTTGTATTTATTAGATAATCCAACTAAAGATAATACCATTGGTACTCTTTTTCTAATTTCTTTATCTGAAGCTTCTACAACCCTCATTGCAAAAGCCACATTTTCATAAACATTCAATGTAGGTATTAATCTAAAATCTTGGAATATCATACCTATTTTTCTTCTATGGTATGGTATTTGCTTTCTTTTTACTGTTGATAACTCTGTATCTCCCATTACAATATTTCCTGTAGTGGGTTCGACTTCTTTCAACAACATTTTTATAAAAGTGGATTTCCCCGCCCCACTAGGGCCTACTAGGAAAACAAATTCCCCAGCTTTAATTTTTATGTCCACATTAGATAGAGCTTTAACATCGTTCTTGTATACTTTAGATACATTCTTAAATTCTATCATCTAAACACTCCTAACTTTAGTTTTATACATCTTTCACATTCAAAAATTTTTTTGTAATTTTTATATTATATAATATTTTACATTATTCTTCAATTATTATAACATATTTTTTCATTATCTGATTCCTTTTTTGTATTTTTGTGCATACGCACTACTTTATTCCAAATCCTTAAATCCTTCCCCAAGAACCTCTTTAGCTTCACTTACGATAATAAATGCATCCTTGTCAATTTCCTTCATTGCTTTCTTCAATGCAATAAATTGTTTTTTACGAACTACAACATATAAAATCACTACTTCCTTCTTAGAATAAGAACCTTTTCCAATTATTCTTGTAGAACTTCTATCTATTTTATTTATAATAAAATCTTCTATTTCTGAAATTTTACTGCTTATTATCATTAATTGTTTACAATTATTAAAACCTTCTATAAATTTATCTGTCAATAATCCAGTAGTTATACAAGCTAATAAACCATATAATCCTCTTTCTGTTCCATAAGAAAAAATAGCTAAAATAATAACTACTCCATCTGCTATTAAAAGAGATTTTCCTACCTCTATATGGGTTAACTTATTCATTATTTGAGCTATTATAGATGTTCCACCTGTAGATGAACCTTCATTAAAAGACAAAGCCATTCCTATTGCTCCAATAGCACCTCCAAATATAGTAACAAGAAGTTGATTATTAGTTACTACATAGGGTGGTAAAAACTTCTCAAATCCAAGTAATACTAAAGATAAAGCAAAAGAAGCATATATGCTATCTAAAACAAATCTCTTTCCCATTATAAAATAAGCTATTATAAATAAAACTACATTTGCTATATTCATAAACATACCTGGTGATATAGGTAAATACTCACTAATAATAAGTGCAAAACCAGATACTCCTCCACTTATTATCTTATTAGGATAATAAAAGTATTGTAGTGAAATAGCTTCTAATATTACACCTAATGTTATAAAACTATATTTCCTCATAAAATCTCTACTCATAAGTTCCTCCTAAAATAAAATTATATAATTCTAACAAAAAAATAATAGTATAGAATTACTCTATACTATTATTTTCAAAATTTAATTATTATATTATTCTAAATCAGTAAAACCTTCACCTAAAACTTCCTTTGCATCGCTTACTGTTATAAAAGCTTCTGGATCAATTGTTTTTATTGCTTTTTTTATCATAACAAATTGTCTTCTATGTACTACAGCATATATTATGTCTACTTCATTACCTGAATATGCTCCCTCACCAACTACCTTTGTACAACCTCTTCCAACTTTATGCATTATGTATTTTTTAACTTCTTCACTTTTTTTACTTATTATAACTAATTGCTTACAATCACTAAATCCTTCTATGAACTTATCAGTTAAAAGACCTATTACAATACATGCTAATAATCCATATAACCCCTTATTTACCCCAAAAGCTGCTAATCCACATATTACAACAACACCATCAACTACTATAGTTGATTTACCAATATCAATATGGAAATACTTATTTACTATCTTAGCTATTATTGCAGTTCCACCAGTAGAAGCTCCTTCATTAAAGGCTAATGCTAGTCCTAAAGCTGCCACTATAGCTCCAAAAATTACTGTTAAAATGGGATCTTTAGTAACTACTACATTTGGAAAAGCTTTTTCTAATAATAGAAGTATTATTGAAAATGCAAAAGATGCATATATACTATCAGCAACAAATCTTTTTCCCAATGTAAAATAAGCTAATATAAATAATACCACGTTAGCTATATTCATAAATATCCCTGGAGATATAGGTGTAAAATCTCCTATAATAAGAGCTAATCCTGATACCCCACCACTAACTAAATCATTTGGATAATAAAAAAATTGTAGTGATGCTGCTAATAAAAAAACACCTAATGTAATATTGAAATATTTTTTTACTACTGCTTTATTCATTTCTTCTCCTCTTTTGTTTTATTTAATTTTAATTTATTTTATAAACTAGCCAATACTTTACCTTTTAACTTAATTAGTAAAAAACATTGACATATTCTTAAAGTAATTGTTATATACTACTGATAACAGTTCTATTTTAAATTATTTATCTATCCATTGCAAAAGAAAATTTACTTATATTAAAATAGGGATTATATCAAATTGAACAGTACCTTAATTTATATTACTTTTATAAACGTAGACTTAATTCAGGTGGAGTTTTAAATCTCATCTGAATGCTTAGTTCCACTTATCTAGAGGCCTAAGTCTATTTATATCTCCTACTTATAGAATATAGGAGTATTAGGGATTCTTTACATAAGTGAGTGATCACAAATAATGAACCTATATAGCTAGATAAAAGGCAGAAAGGATGTATCTGTAATTTGATACATCCTCTATCTTATTTAAATTATATCTTATTACAATAACAATCTATAATTATCTATATTATTTTAAACTTATAGCTTTTTTAACAGCTTCAACTATATTTATATCTTTTAAGCCATAAGCTTTTAATAATTCTTCTGGTTTTCCACTTTCTCCGAAAGTATCTTTAACTCCAACTCTAATAACTGGAACAGGCTTTTCTTCGCTTACTACCTCTGAAACAGCTGAACCTAATCCACCTATAATATTGTGCTCTTCAACAGTAACTATAGCTCCTGTTTCTTTAGCTGCCTTAACTAATATTTCTGAATCTATAGGTTTTAAAGTATGAATGTTTATAACTCTTGCTGAGATACCTTCTGCTTTTAACATTTTTTCTGCTGATAAGGCTTCATCAACCATTATTCCTGTTGCTACTATAGTAACATCATTTCCTTCAGTTAATTGAACACCTTTTCCTAATTCAAATTTATAATCTGGTCTGTCATTTATAACATTAACTCCAGCTCTTCCTAATCTTACATAACAAGGACCATTATATTCTGCAATGGCATTTATAACAGCTTCTGTTTCTACTGCATCTGATGGACATATTACTGTCATATTAGGTATAGCTCTCATTAAAGCTAAATCTTCTATTGATTGGTGTGATGCTCCATCTTCTCCAACTGTTAGACCTGCATGAGTAGCACATATTTTTACATTTAATCTTGGGTAACAAATTGAGTTTCTTATTTGCTCAAAAGCTCTTCCTGCTGCAAACATAGCAAATGTACTTGCAAATGGAACTTTTCCACATGTTGATAAACCTGCTGCTACAGTCATCATATTTCCTTCTGCAATCCCCATATTTATGAATCTTTCTGGGAATTCACTTTTAAAATCAGCTGTTTTAGTTGATTTTGAAAGGTCAGCATCTAAAACTACTACTTTATCATTAACTTTTCCTAACTTTGCTAAAGCTTTTCCGTAAGCTTCTCTAGTTGCTATTTTTCCTGCCATTACTTTTCCCCTCCTAATTCACTTAATGCTTGCTCACATTGCTCTTTATTTGGAGCTGCTCCATGCCATCCAGCTTGGTTTTCCATAAATGAAACACCTTTACCTTTTACAGTTTTTGCAACTATACAAGTTGGCATTCCCTTTGTAGCTCTAGCTTTTTCTAAAGCTCCTAATATTTCATCAAAGTTATGTCCATCTATAGTTATTACATTCCATCCAAAAGCTTCAAATTTTTTATCTATTGGTGAAGGATTCATTACTTTTGTAATATCTCCATCTATTTGTAATCCATTGAAGTCCACAAAAATTGTTAAGTTATCTAGTTTATAGTGTGCTGCTGACATTGCTGCTTCCCACACTTGACCTTCTTCTAATTCTCCATCACCTAGTAAAGAGTATACTCTATATTCTTTATTATCTAATTTGCCAGCTATAGCCATTCCAACAGCAGCTGAAATTCCTTGTCCTAATGAACCTGTTGACATATCTATTCCTGGTAAATCATTCATATTTGGATGTCCTTGAAGATTTGAACCAAACTTTCTTAAAGTCTTTAACTCCTCTACATCAAAATACCCTCTTCTAGCTAAAGTACTATATAAAACAGGGGCTGCATGTCCTTTTGACAATACAAATCTATCTCTATTTGGATCTTTCTCATTTTTTGGATCTACATTCATTTCATTGAAATATAAAGTTGTTAAAATATCTGCTGCTGATAAAGATCCACCTGGATGTCCTGATGCCGATTCAGTTAACATAGTTACTATATCTTTTCTTACAGTAGTTGCTATGTTCCTTAATTCTTCCACATTCTTTTTCATACTAACCCTCCTACTTATTAAAAAAGAAAATTTGAGTACACTTATTAAAATATCAATTTAATAAATAAACATTTTTAATATATTATTTACTTTTTCTAACCATTTTATTTTAACATATTTCTTATTGTTTTCCTATAAAAAAAACCTTAATTGAATAATCTTTATGCTTTTATAAGACATTATAGAATATATTAATCTATTATTAAGCATATACTTTTGTAATCTTTTACTTAATAGTTTTAAAATTATTATCAATTAGTATAAAAGTTTATTCTTATACTCTAACCTTTTATTATTTTCTCTTTTAAATAGAATATACTTTTTTCCTTTTTTTAATCATTCAAAATTATTCTAAATCTATTTGCTAACTTATGTTATAATAATACTGTTTTTGAAGTAATAAACTTTTATTTAAATTAAAATTTTGCTTATATTTAAAACAATACTTAAATGAAGGAGATAAAGTTTTGACTAACCTTGAAGAAATTTACTTAATAACTTTATTATTTATTTTACTAGTTTCTTATTTACTTCATTTTAAAGTAAAGAGTGCTAGATATGTAATAATGCTCTGTGGTGTTATTTCATCCATAGTATATATTATATGGAGATTTACAGTTATTCCCCCACACGGTCTATCTCTAGTATTAGGAAGCTTATTATTGATTGCTGAATTAATGGGAATAATTCAATTTTTTAATTTCGGGTACTTTTCTACCCGTAAGTATAAATTAGAAAAAAAAGAATTAAAGAATCCTTTTAGTTCAACACTTCCAACTGTTGATATATTAATATGTACTTATAATGAACCCGTAGATTTGCTAAAAAAAACTGCTATAGCAGCTAAATGTTTAAACTATAACAAAGAGAAACTTAATATTTTTATTTGTGATGATGGTAAACGTAAGGAAGTAAAAGAACTTTGCTTAGAATATGGGTTAAAGTATATCACTAGAGATTCCAATGAGGGTGCTAAAGCTGGAAATATTAATAATGCATTAAAATTTGCTAAGGGCGAATTTGTTTCCATTTTGGATGCTGATATGATTGCTAAAAATAATTTTTTAGTAAAAACAATGCAATATTTTTTAGATGATGACTTATTAGCTTTTGTACAGGTTCCTCAAAGTTATTACAATGCTGATATGTATCAATATAATATGATACGTTCAATGCCTAATGAACAAGATTTGTTCATGAGAGATATTCAGGAAGCAAGAGCTTCACTTAATGCAGTACTTCACGTTGGTACTAATGCAATTTTTAGAAGAGAACATCTTGATTCCATCGGAGGTTTTCCTACATTTTCAATAACCGAAGATATGGCCTTAGGAATGATACTTCAATCTAAGGGATATAATTCTATTTTAGTTAATGAACCTCTTGTTTTAGGATTAAGTGCTACAACTCTCGAAGAATCAATAAAACAAAGAAAACGTTGGGCTAGAGGAAATGTCCAAGTATTCAAAAAACATAATCCTTTATTTTCAAAAGGACTAACAATTAAACAAAGAATAGCCTATATAGACGGATTAATTTATTGGTTTTCTAGTATACAGAAAATAATTTATATTATAGCTCCAATGTTTTATTTATTATTTGGAATTTTATCAATAAATTCATCAGTACCTAGGTTATTGTCTTTTTATATTCCTTTTTTACTATCTCAAATGCTAGTATTTAAAATACTGTCTCCTGGAACACGAACTCTAAAGTGGTCTCATTATTATGAAACAGTTATGGCTCCTAGCATTAGTGGTGCAATATTAAGTGAACTTCTTTCTCTTAAATCTATAGGTTTTAAAGTTACAGCAAAAGATGTAACTTATGAAAAAGCGTATTTTCAACTTAGATTTATACTCCCACATTTAATATTGCTTATTGGGACAGTATTATCTTGGTGTATATCAGGTTATCTAATTTATAAAGGTGTTGTTTTTCCAACTTATGTGCTTTTAAATATAGCTTGGAGCATTTATAATGGATTTGGACTTTTTACAGCAATTAAAGTTGCTTATCAAAAACCTATATTCAGAAGCAGTGAAAGAATTGAACTAGACAATAAAATAGCAGTTCCTTTTTCTACAGGTAATACTAAAAGTACTGTTTTAATTAATGATATATCGGACAAGGGTATGGGGTGCTACCTTACAGAAAATTTAAATTTAAGCGTCAATGAAGATATAACCTTAAAATTAAATGAAATAAATATTGGTGGAAAAGTTGTAAGAAAGAATAATAATCTTATAGGCATTCAATTCAAAGATCTAAATCAAAAACAAACTATTGAAGTAATAAAATTATATATAGAGAACTTAAAACCTTATTATGAATTAAAAAGGGATATGGATTAAAAAAATGGGAATGTATTGAAATCTCATACATTCCCATTTTTTATTTATCCTAAATTTAAGCTTATACTTAAAGCCTTATTCACTTTATTCATATCTATTTCAGTCATATGTCCAATCTTTTCTTTTAATCTTCTCTTATCTAAAGTCCTAATTTGCTCTAAGAGAACTACTGAATCTCTATTTAATCCATATTCTTCAGATGATATCTCTACATGAGTTGGCAACTTGGCTTTATTAATTTGAGAAGTTATAGCTGCAACTATTACAGTTGGGCTATATCTATTACCTATATCATTTTGGATAATTATAACAGGTCTTATTCCCCCCTGCTCTGACCCTACTACTGGACTTAAATCCGCGTAGAATATATCGCCTCTTTTTACATTAATATTTGTCATTTATAATCACACTCCGCAAAGCCACATCTCATAATCTATACTATCTTCATATTCTGAAGTACTAGCTTCATTAGAGTATTGTAGGTTTAATTCCCCCATTTGCTCGTACCCTTTTTTCATAAGTTCTAACATCTCTATACTATATGATATTACTTCTTCATTATTTAATTGACATTTTTTTTCGTTTTCAAATTCAAAATATTTTTGTTTTGTTAATTCCTTTAAATGTGACATAACTATTGCTCTCCTTTTTTAACAAATAATCTTATAAAAAGAGTTTTATACTGTCTTTAAATTATATTATATAATTCATCACAAATCAAAGGTTTATTCTAAAATTTTATAAAAAATTCTTCATGTTTCTACAGATAATTCTTTATTTTAATTATTTTTCCATCATTTATATAAACTCTAGGAACTCTATTCTTAATCATGCATAGAACTTCATAGCTTATTGTTCCAAGTAATTCTGCTATATCATCAGCATCCATCTTTATATTAGAATCTTCCCCTAAAAGAATTACTTCATCTCCTAATTTTATGTCTTCTATATCCGTTAAGTCTATCATACATTGATCCATACATATTTTTCCTACAACAGGTGCAAATTTTCCATTTACTAAAACCTTCCCTGTCCCTGTTAAAGATCTGCTGTATCCATCTGCATAACCAATTGGTAAAGTACCTATTTTACTTTCTCTTTCTGTTTTAAAAGTTCTTCCATAACTTATATACATATCTTTATGTAATGTTTTTAAATTAGCTATCTTTGCTTTTAGTGTTAAAACAGGTTTAATTTTTATTAAATCTTTTTTGACTTCCTCAGAAGGATAATAACCATATAAGATTATTCCTGGTCTCACTGCATCTAAATAAGTTTCCTCTAAATCAATTATAGCTGCACTATTTGAAACATGTTTTAGAGGAATTTTTATTCCTGTTTCTTCAATAGCATTACAAACATACTTAAATTTTTCATATTGCATCATTGAATATTCCTTATCTGCTTCATCTGAAGTAGCAAAATGAGTAAATATTCCTTCTACTTTTATCCCTGGTAATTTAAATATTTTTTTAATTTCTTCTATGGATTCTTCATTTGGTAAGAATCCAATTCTTCCCATCCCTGTATCTAATGCTATATGAACCTTAGCCTTAGAATTTAATTTTATTGCTTCATCTGATAAGTTCTTGGCATATTCATAATTATAAACTGTTTGTTCTATTTCA
This sequence comes from Clostridium massiliamazoniense, assembly GCF_001403635.1. Taxonomy (GTDB): domain Bacteria; phylum Bacillota; class Clostridia; order Clostridiales; family Clostridiaceae; genus Sarcina; species Sarcina massiliamazoniense. The sequence goes on along the minus strand of NZ_LN879466.1, from coordinate 307,380 downwards.
TTAGTTATTATCTCTTTACTGAAATCTAAAGGAGTAAACCCTAATATTATAATAGGAGCACTTATTTTAGCTCTTCTTAACTCTAAAGCCTCTGTTATTACTGCAACAGCCAATCTTGTTGCTCCATTTTCCAATAAAACTGGAGCAACATCTACTGCACCATGGCCATAAGCATTTGCTTTTACAGTTGCTATTATTTCTTTATCTCCTACTTTGCTTTTAATTGCCTTTATATTATTTTTTAAGTTATTTAAATTAATTTCAGCCCAAACTGGTCTTATGCTATCCATTGTTATCCACCTCTTAATATAGCTACTAACCTTTTTCTTAGGTTTATTTCTTTTATTTTAATTTTTTGAAATTAGAATAGTTAACTTCTACTCTCTCTTTCCCCTTATCATCATATATAGATAAAGATTTTACCACTTTATTATTTTTATCTACTTTTAATAAAGCTTTATGAAAATTCACATTTTTGCTATTCGTTAAAAATTCAACTCGAATAATATTTTCATCATTCTCGTCTAAAGTATATGTTGTTGAATCTTCTTTTAAATATTTTGGTATTTCATTAATTAAAAAATACCTGTAGAACTCATCATATGACCTATCTACCGTATAAGTTTTATCTTTTATACCTTTCTCCTCATCATCAAAATAATGAATTTTTATTTTGTCATCAGTGAAAGTTTGTTCCACATAACCTAAATTGATTTTTGCTCCATCTTCTCTACTATACTCTAAGGTTCCTTTTTCAACAAATTCCCCTCTAGAATTTTTACAATTATAAGTTATATCCGTTGAGTATTTAGATACAGTTAACGCCTTTTTAACCGTATTATCAATACTTTCTTTAGGAGCAAATTGTTTTAAAAAGAAAATACCCACTAAAATTAGTAAAATAATTAAAACTCCAACTAATACTGCTATTAATTTTTTATTTTTCATCCTTCCTCCAAATAAAGAACTATACAGTACATAGTATTATGTTTTAATTCAAATTATTACCTTTTATAAATGAAGTTTTAATCTTTTTTCTTTAATTTTTCTTATTTTTATTAATATGTAACATTTTAACGCTAAAAATATTATTAATATTTAATTTTATGTAATTCTTAATGGTCTATTTTAAATTAATTTTCAATTATGACATTTGCTATAGAATTTTCTTTATTATGAGAAATACTTAAATGAATTTTTATATTTTTCAGTCCTCTTTCATTTAAAACTGTACTCACCTTTTCACTAAACTCTATATAAGGCTTCCCTAATTCGTCCCTTAAAACTTCTATATCTTCTAAAGAAAAACCTCTAAATCCAGTACCTATAGCTTTACTAAGAGCCTCTTTAGCAGCAAAGCTTCCAGCTATGCTTTCAGCCTTATATGATTTAGCTTTAAAATAATCTATTTCTCTTTCTGAAAAATTTCTATACAAAAATCTTTCTGTTCTTTCAACAGCTTTTTTTACTCTTGATATTTCTATAATATCTATACCTATTCCAACTATCATGCCAATTCCTTATATCTTGCTAAACAATTTAAACACAGAATAGTTCTTTATTCAGACTATACCTCTCTATAGTATTATCAGAATATGCACCTAATATATCAATTAAATGTATAGGAGATACTTGATTTTCCCAAACCATTTCTAATAATTCTAAAGCTTTGGTTCTATCAGTTTCTACATAATCCATATATTCTCTTTCTATGTTTACTAAATTATTTTTTTCAAAATCATGCCTTTCTATTTCTATTCCATAAAAATCCTCATCCTCGTAATTCTTTACAGTAAGTCTATAAAAATATTCTTTTTGTGAATTTTCATCATAAAAATTTCTCTTTAAACTCTCAACAACTAACATCATGCTCCCCCATTCACCAAAATATTATAAATCCCTTTAAGTTAATTTAGTTTAAAATAAAGTTTCACTTTTATTCCACAACCTTATATTACCATTAATAGACAAAAAAAACTGTCAAACCTTGGGCTGAATAAATTTTTTTTTCTATTAATTAATTACATATATCTACTTTTTATAACCAATTTTATACATTTATTCTATTTATTTAAAATTATTTTCCTGATGTTATTGTCGAGTTTTGTTCTATTAAAAAAACAAATTTTATACATATTTTATGTTCTGATGTTTCTTTTATTTTTAACTATTATCATTCTAATCTAGCTTTACATAAAATCAAATATCACAAATTTATAATAACTTATATGGTATATTTTTTCAATTTTTTTATTACCTCTTCTTTTTCAATTTTTTATTTTTATTAAGTTTTGTTCACAATTTGAAATTTCTTTCTTTTTTGAGTTATAATATGTATGGCTATTATTACTATTTACATTATATATAATGAGAGGAGGAAGTTATTACTATATATAACTGACTAAATTACAGTAATAACTATTTTTTATGAAATCATTACAAATAAAAAAAGATTTATATTGGGTTGGAGCTTTAGACCACAAACTTAGAATATTTGATATTATAATGTATACACCTTATGGCACATCTTATAACTCTTACGTTTTAAAGGGTTCAGAAGGTATTGCCATTTTTGAAACTGTTAAAGAAGAATTTTTTGATGAATATGTAGCAAGATTAAAGCATATGGATTTAAACTTTGATGAAATATCATACATTGTTGTTAACCATACAGAACCTGACCATGCTGGTTCTGTTGCTAAACTACTTGAATTAGCACCTAATGCTAAAGTAGTTGGTTCCGCTATAGCCTTAAAATATTTATGTGCTATAACTAATAAAAAATTTGATTTTATAGAAGCTAAAGATGGAGATACTTTATCTCTTGGAAATAAAACCTTAAGATTTATAAGTGCACCAATGCTACATTGGCCTGATTCTATGTATACTTATATAGAAGAAGAAAAAACATTATTAACTTGTGATTCTTTTGGTAGTCATTACTGCATAGATGAAGTATTTAATGATTTTATAAAGGATAAAGATGCTTATAATGAAGCATTAAAATATTATTTTGATTGTATATTAGGACCATTTAAGCCATTTATGCTTAAAGCTATTGCTAAAATAGAACCACTTGATATAGATGTTATCTGTCCAGGTCATGGTCCTGTATTAAGAGAAAATCCTATGGATATCGTAAATACTTGTAAAGGTTGGTGTGCTCCAGCTAAGGAAAATGAAATTAAAAAAATAGTAATTCCTTATGTTTCTGCTTATGGTTATACCGGATCAATGGCTAAAGAAATTCTTAGAGGAATTCAATCAGTAGGAAACTTTGACGTAAAATTATACAACATAATTGAACATGATATGGATGATATTGTAGCAGATATAAATACAGCTGATGCTCTAATAGTTGGTTCTCCTACTATTCTTGGCGACATGCTTGAACCAGTTAGAGAAGTTCTTTGCAAACTAAATCCTGTAATTCATGGTGGTAAAGTTGCAGCAGCCTTTGGTTCTTATGGATGGAGTGGTGAAGGTGTTCCTAGAATAGAAAGCAGATTAAAAGAACTTAAAATGAAGATGCCAGTTCCTTCAGCAAATATTAATTTTAAACCTTCTGATAAGGAATTAGATATTTGCTTTAATTTAGGAGCTAAAATAGCAGAATCAATTTTATAATAAAAAGGTACTATGTTAAAGTAAATAACATAGTACCTTTTCCCTTTATCTATTGAATCTCTTCTATATTATGCTTTTCTGGAAAGTAAATTTTTCTGAAATCATCCACTGAAACCTCTATGAAATATCTTCTTTTTCCTTCACCATCTTCATAATTTTTAGTTATTAATCTTCCACTAACACTTATAATATCTCCTTTAGATAAGTAGTTACAAGCTGCTTCAGCTCTTCTATCCCACATTATCAACGGTATAAAATCTGATTTTCTTTCTCCCGTTGATGATTTATAATTTCTTTTCACAGCTATAGTTATTTTAGTGTATACTTTATCACTATTTTCTATAGTTTTTAACTCTGGATTTTTTACTAATCGCCCTAATAAAACTATTTTATTCATAATAATATCCTCCTAAATTAATTCTTTATAAATTCTAACCATTGTTTTAATTTATATACAAAATTTAGAACGATATTTTTATTTAAATTCTTTGTTTTCCTTATCTAATAATATTACATTTACTTCTCCACCTAATATTAGTATAAAAGAGGTTAAAAATATCCAAGTCATAAATATAAAAACTGCTCCCAAACTACCATACAATCTTGAATAATTGCTAAAATTATTTACATAATATGCAAAAGCATAAGAAGATAATATCCAACCTAAAGTTGTAAATGCAGCACCTGGCACGGCATTATACCAACCAATTCTTTTACATGGTATTAACTCATACATCACTGTGAATGCTATTATTAAAAATAAAGTTAATATTATATTTTTCCCTATTCCTAATATTAGCATAAATGCACCTGAATAAGATGTATTTATTATAATAAAGTTCTTTATATACTCTCCAAAAACAAATAAGAAAAGAGTTATAACTATTACTATAGCTAAAATTAATACAGATATTATTGATATTAATTTAACTTTTATAAATGACCTTTTTTCTTCTATGCCATAAGCTTTATTCAGTCCTCTTATTACAGCTCCAAAACCAGAAGATGAAACCCATAATGTTAATAATATACTTCCCCATAATAAACCCGCTTGTTGGCTATTTACAACCTCTAAAACAGTACTTTGAACTAATTCATAAGCTGGTAATGGCATTATGTTTTTAAGTAAAGTCAAAACTTCTTCACTATTTAAATGTAAATAACCTATTACAGTCATTATAAAAATAATAAATGGAAAAAAAGATAATATCAAATTATAGGCCAATTGTGATGATAAAGCATATATGTCATCTTCCATTATCTTCTTAAAAAATCTAAGAAATCCCGATAATATTCTATTTTTCATAAACTCACCTATTTAAATTATAAATTCATTTTTATTTACCTAAATTCATTTTCTCTTAAATATACTCACCACTCTTTCACTTTAATGTAATTAAAATTAATTATTTTTTCTTTTTTTAAAATCACCTTATTTTTACTTATCTTCTATCAATATATATACTATATTTTATCATTGTTTACACTTCAGCACTATTTTTTTAACAACTTAATAGTATAATTTACTTAATTATACTTATTATATCTTCTCTAAAAAGAAGGTAATTTCCACAGTTCTTTATTCAAGTTTTTTAATGCAATATTTTATATTATATATTTTGTATTAAAATTTATAAATTATTTAAGGGGGATAAAAAATGAGTTATGATAAAAACTCTTCTAAAAAAACAATGAACAAAAGACCAAATAACTCTACTGTACCATCTAGAAAGAAAAAGAAAAAAAACAAAAAAAAGATTATACTTTTATCTATTATATTTCTCATGCTTTTTGCTGTAGTTTCTGGTGGAACTTATGTGTTCTTTATCCTAAGCAAAATTAATACTCAAAAAATAGATAAAGATTTAAACTCTCTTGGCATATCAGATGATAAGTTTCATGATGATGTAGTTAATATAGCCTTATTCGGTATAGATGGAAGAACAAAAAATGAGAGGGGTCGTTCTGATGCAACTATGGTTGCTTCTTTTGATAAAAAACATAAAAAAATAAAATTAACCTCAATAATGAGAGATAGCTATGTTTCTATTGATGGTCATGGAGAAGATAAACTTAATCATGCTTATGCCTTTGGAGGACCTCAATTAGCAATAAAAACACTTAACCAAAACTTTGGATTGAATATAAAAGATTATATCTCAGTAAATTTTGAAGATTTAGCTCATATAATTGATAATCTTGGTGGAGTAAAAATAAATATTAAAGATTATGAAGTAAAATATGTAAATGATTATGTAAAAGATGTATCTCTAGTAACAGGGTTAGCTGGGAACCCTATAAGTGGAGCTGGTGAACAAACACTTTCAGGCGTACAAGCTGTAGCCTATAGTAGAATAAGATACGTTGGTGATGGTGATTATGAAAGAACTCAAAGACAAAGGACTATTTTAGAAGGATTATTTAATAAAATCAATGCTTTGCCAGCGAGTAAATTACCTAGCGTCATAAGTAACTTACTACCTTATGTTGAAACTAGCTTAACTACAACAGATTTAATTTCCTTAGGAACTCAAATTTTAAGTTCTGGAATTAGTGACATGGAACAAGAACGTTTTCCTACAGATGAGCATAGTGAAGGTAAAATATTTAGAAGAACACCAAATTCTACTGCTCAATGGTACTTAACTTTTGATAAAGAAATTACTAAAAAGCAAATTTTTAATTATATAAATGAAGATATAAAGCCAGTTAATTAAACTGAAACTATATAAGAAATAAAAAACTAATGTTAATAATATATTAATATTAGTTTTTTTACTTTTATCAATGATATAATTTATCTGATAGCTAAATAGTGGAATAAATAATCAATTGTAACAGTTCATTTCTCACTTAATTATAACCACTAACTATCAGCTAAATAGAAAGGGTGATTTAATTGTCTCATATCTTGGAAAATGATTTTTTAAAAATAGTTGCTAATACTCATGGAGCTGAGCTTCACAGTATAAAAGGAAAAAAAGAAAATATAGAATTTTTATGGAATGGAAATCCTGATTTTTGGAAATATCATGCTCCTATTCTTTTCCCTATTGTAGGTAAAGTTAAAGATAACACTTATAAAGTTAATAATAAAACTTATTCCTTACCACAGCATGGCCTAGGAAGATTAAATGACTTTGAATTAATTGAAGAAACTCAAAATAGCTTAAGTTATAAGCTAGACTATTCTGAAGAAACCCTAAATATATATCCTTTTAAATTCTCTTTAATAGTAAAATATACTCTTATAGGCTCAACAATTGAAATATCCTATATAGTTAAAAATTTAGATGATCAGACAATATACTTCTCTATAGGTGCACATCCAGCTTATATGTGTCCAATACTAGAAAATGAAAACTTAAATGATTACTACTTTGAATTTAATGAAAAAGAAGATGCTACTATAATGCTTTTAAATACTAGTAATGGATTATTTACTGGAGAAAGAAAAGAATTTTTAAATGATGAAAATAAAATTCCTTTATCAAAAGAATTATTTGCTAATGACGCTTTAGTTTTTGAAAGTTATAAATTAAAATCAAATATAATAAATTTAAAGTCTAAAAATCATAATAAGTTTATAGAATTTAATTTCACTGATTTCCCATATCTAGGTTTATGGGCACCTGAAGAAGGAGCTCCTTTTGTTTGTATTGAACCTTGGTTTGGACATGCTGATTACGAAAACTTTAATGAAGATTTTAAAGAAAAAGAAGGGGTCTTATCACTTTCAACTAATAAAGAATTCTCATGTACTTACTCTGTTACAATCCATCAGTAATTTTAAGTACAAAAGTTCTTCCTTTCTAATTAAAAATTATTTTAAATGATTATTTAAATCCTTGATTTAATTATAGAAAATTTCTTAGTAGTGAAAAGAATAGAAGTTCCTTTTACAAAGAAGAGGATGTATCAAATTACAGATACATCCTCTCTGCCTTTTATCTAGCTATATAGCTATCTCGGCAGATGAAAAGTACATTTATCTGATACTATAAGTAGGAGATAAACAGTCTCACACTTCTAGATAACTGCGACTAAGCATTCAGATGGAGTCAAAACTCCTCTTGAATTAAGTCTACGTTTATAAAAGTAATATAAATTAAGTGACTTATTTGATACAACCCCTTCTCCCATTTTTTAAATAATAAATTCATACTAACTCTTAATCGAGGTAAGTTTCAAATTTTATTTCATTTTTCTACAATTGTTTGTGATAACTTTTCTATGCTCGTTGTAAGATTTTCAAGTTTTCCTTCTATTCTTATTAAAAGATAAATACTTATTCCTATTGGAAATCCTACATTGGCTATAGTTTCAATTAAAAAATCCATAAAAAATCCCCCCTTAACATTTATATATTCATTAAGAGGGATTTTTTAATTAATCTTCTGAATTTTCATTTACTATTTTACTGACCATTTTTTTAATAATACTTGCTTGAAAAACTAAAGACATCACTAACACAAATAATTTTATTTTTTCATTGTCTTCTTCTCCTAAATTAAGCTTGCTTATGGTTTTATTTACCTTTTCTTCATTAAATATATGTGATGCAAATATTTCTTGGTAACTATGCTCTTGAACATCTGAAAATATTTCATAAGCTTCTTCCCAACTTATTATATCATCTTCACGGTTATTAATATCATTAAAAACTAAACTAAAAACCTTTTTTATTTCCTCAGTTGTTAAAACTGGTCTCATGTAACTTAGAAGAACTAATTGTGCTAGATGTAATTTAGTATATCCTCTTTTTTTACCATCTTCTGGTTTAGAAATTACTTCGCTTTTAATATAATTTTGAACTATATTATTTGTATACTTTTCATCACTAAATTTATCATTTAAATAATCTATTACTTGTGAAAGAAATAAATCATATTGTGGTAACTCATCATATGTAACAGTATTATTTTTTGAAACTTCCTCAGCTAATTCCATAACATAATTTTCATCTATTTTTCTTACACTCATAGTTACACCTCATTGTAATTTACTATACTAATATTATATAGTAAAAAAAATCACATTACAAGTTACTTTCTATTCTTTATTCCCATTAATGCTATTTTTTCACTATTTTTTTGAATAATTCATAAAAATTAAATAATTTATTATTATTTTATTAATATAAAAAAACAAAGCAACTTCGTATATTCCAGTTAAAAAATTTTTAGACTTATTATTTATTTTTAATTATTCCCAATCTTACTTTAATTTATCCTTAAAAATTTTTTTAATTAAATTATGTATACTTTCATGAGCTAATGAAATAATATAAATGTAATTTATATAAAAATTTAACTTTTAATCCAAAATTAAAGAAATTCCGTTTATTTTTTGTACATATTTACTAGTAACACACCATTTTTAGTTTTTTACATATAATATATTATGTACAATATCCTTTTTATGTATATTTTACTTTTTTATATTTAATAATATGCTATTTATATATATTTTTTCCTATAAAAATATACATTAATTTGTTTTGTTTTTTTACTATTATATCTTTTTTTACAATAAAGATATTAATTAAACAATATATGTAAAAATATTATTGACTTTTGAAATAATTGGTAGTATATTTTATATATAATATATTTAAAGTAATTTTATAACAAATTCTTTAATTTTTTTTTAATAAAAACTGTTGACTTATTATGTCAACTTTGTTAGTATTATAATATATTTTGTCGAAAGATGATATTGTTTGCAAGGAGGAAAAAACGATGAAATCAACAGGTGTAGTAAGAAGAGTAGATGAATTAGGAAGAATAGTTATTCCTATAGAATTAAGAAGAACATTAGATATCGCAGAAAAAGATGCATTAGAAATATATGTAGATGGTGAACAAATAATATTAAAAAAATATGAGCCAGCTTGTATTTTCTGTGGAGATGCAAGAGATGTTGTTAACTACAAAGGTAAAAACATCTGCAAAAATTGTTTAGATGAATTAAAAAAATAATTAACCATATAAATAAAAAAAATCACTTCTTAATAAAGAAGTGATTTTTTATTTATATTATTATAATTCTAAAGAATATTTATATACCTCTGATTTAGAAATTCCTCTATCCTTTGCTACTAATTTCATTGCATTTTTTTTACTTTCTCCACTATTCATATATTTTAATATATGCTCTTCTATAGTTAAATCTTCCCACTCAGATTTTTTTTCTATTTCTATTTCCTCTTTAGTTTTCCCTTCTAAAACTAAAACAAATTCTCCTTTAGGTGTATTTTCAATAAAATAATTAATAACCTCTTCAATAGTTCCTCTTACTATTTGTTCATGTAATTTAGTTAATTCTCTGCAAACTGCTATTCTTCTATTTCCTAAATTTTCTTTAATAGAGCCTAAACAATCAATTATTCTATATGGAGATTCATATAATATTATAGTTTCCTGTCTATCTTTTATATTTTCTAAAAAAGCAATCCTCTCTTTTTTCTCTCTAGGATAAAATCCTTTAAACATAAATTGATTAGTACTAAGTCCAGAATAAACCAAAGCTGTTGTAAAAGCAGTTGCTCCTGGTAAAACTTCTATTTCTACTCCATTATCAATAGCCTTTCTAACAACTATCTCTCCTGGATCAGATACTCCTGGTGTACCCGCATCAGTTACTACTGCTATGTTTTTTCCACCTTTAGCCATTTCTATTAATTCTTCGCCTTTACCTTGTTCATTATGCATATGATAACTTATTAGAGGCTTTTTTATTTCAAAATGATTTAAAAGCTTTAAACTTTGTCTTGTATCTTCTGCTGCAACTATATCTACACTCTTTAAAACTTCTAATGCTCTTAATGTTATATCACCTAAATTACCTATAGGTGTAGGTACTAAATATATCTTTCCCATTTTTTATCTCTCCTTACCTAATAATTAAACTGCCTTCACAGCTCTCTATTTCATTGCTCAACTAATTTAAACTCTTACCTTCCGTATATTTCATTTATCTCTTGACTATAATTTCCTTCATCATCATAAACAAAAAGAGCTGGCTCCCACTTTAAGAATGCTCCTCCATCTCTTTGTCCTTCTACTAAAACAATATTAGGTGCTTTTTTACTATTAGGATGAATCATTCTTACTCTTTTAGGTTCAATTTTATATTTTCTCATTAAGCAAAATATATCCGCAAGTCTCTCAGGTCTATGTATCATATATAATCTTCCATTATCCTTTAATAATTTTCTACTTGTTTTTATAACATCCTCTAAAGTACACATGATTTCATGTCTAGCTATAGATAATTTATCAGTTGGATTCACTATACCTGCATTCTGTAATTTATATGGAGGATTAACTGTTATTACATCAGCCTTCTCTAAGGACTTAATTAAAGTATCATCCTTTAAATCTCCCTCTATAAAATTTATATCATCCCCAAAATTATTTATTTTTTTCGTTCTATTAGCCATTTCAACAAAATCGCTTTGTATTTCCACTCCAATAACTGATTTTGGTTTTTTCTTTCCTTTTATAATTAAAGGTACTATTCCTGTTCCTGTACATAAATCTATAACATTATGTTTAGATTTTACATTAGCAAAATTAGCTAGCAATACTGCATCTACTCCAAATCTGAAGCCTTCTTTTTTTTGAATTATATGTATTCCATCTAATTGTAAATCATCTAAACTTTCATCTTCTCTCACCAAAGACATATCCATTTTATCCAACGTCAAAATTAAAACCACCTTTCTATTATTATATTTTTTTCACACATTTTATAATTATAACATATAATTTATTAAAGTCCTTTTCACTATTTTAAACTAAAACTCCCCCTCAAATCATTAAGGGGATATACCAACCTTCCATAGTAGATTGGTATATCCCCTTTTAAAATGAAACTTTAAGAGAATATATCGAATTACAGATACATCCTCTCTGCCTTTTATCTAGCTATCTCGGTAGATAAAGAAATATATTTATAAAAATAAAATTAATAATCTAAGCAAACCTTACTTTACATGATTCTCCTAGCTGTTGAATAATTATATATTGGTCCTACAATTACACCTTTTCTAGGATTTGCAGCATGAACCATTTGACCACTACCTACATAAATTCCAACATGCCCTGGTGAAGATGGTGGTCCCTCTGTAAACACCAAATCTCCTGGTCTTAATTGGTCTCTAGGTACATAAGTCCCTTGATTAACTTGAGTATAAGTTGTTCTCGTTAAATTATATTCAAATTTTCTAAAAACAAATTGTGTAAAGCCCGAACAATCAAAAGCATCTGGACCAGTAGCTCCTAAAACATATCTTTTGCCTACAAATTGATAAGCATAGGATATTAATCCACTAGCATTTCCTGAAGGTTGTACTAATTGGCTTCCTGACCCTTGTCCACTTCCACTTTGTACCTCTTCTTTTTTATTTATAGCATCCCTGCCCTCACTTATGGCATTATTTATTTCCTCTTCTACTTTACTACTTATAATTTGTGACTTTAATACACTTAATTCATTTATAGCATTTCTTATTTGTTCAACTGTACTATTAGAACTTTTAATTGTAGATATTTTGCTTGCCACCAAAGATCTTTCTAAGTCAGTTAATTTATCACCAATACTGTCCTTTTCAGTTTTTAACTCATTTAGTAAAATCTCTTCTCTACTTTTCATTTCAGTAAACTCTTTTAGTTTAACTTCATTTTCTTCATTTAACTTAGCAACTGAATCCTTTTGATTATTTAAATCCTTTATTTGATTATCTAATTTTTCTTTTTTATTCCCTAAGTCTTCTATTACTGCTTTGTCCAATGAAACTACTCTACCAATAGCCTCTATATTACCTAAAAACTCACTCATACTCCTAGAAGTTAATAACATAGCTAAAAAACTAGTTTTAGTTCCAGATTTATATGTCTCTCTTAATCTATTATCTAATATTTTTTGTTTCTCTTTAATCTCATTTTTAGATTGTTCTATTTTTTTATTACTATCTGCTATTTGACTTTCAATAGTGGCTATTTTTTCCTTATTATTTTCAATAGAAAAAAATACTGGTTCCATTTTTTGATTAATATCATCAATTTTAGAATTTAAATCATCAATTTTATTAATTACACTTTTATATTGTCCTCTTACATCCTCGACTTTACTATTTTCTTCTGAAGGTGTAGCAAAGGCTGGATAACTAGTTCCTAGTAACATAGATGCTACAATTACTCCTGAAATTAATCTCCTTTTCATAAATACTTTATACCTCTTAGAATTAAAACTAAAAGGCCCCCCTTTCCAATATTTTCAAAACAAGATATTTTTATTATATCATCTAAAGTAAACGTTGAACAATATCTTTTTTATGGAAAAACCACTATTCTAACTTCAAACTTCACTCAAACTTATAACACTAATCCTTTTAATCAATCTATTATGTTAACCTAACTTTCAACAAATATTTAAGTTTTTAAGAAAAATTTTATTTTTTATGTTGACAATATTCTATAAGCAGTATATAATTAATATTGTCTTCGGGGTGTGGCGCAGATGGGAGCGCGCGTGCTTTGGGAGCATGAGGTCGCAGGTTCAAGCCCTGTCACCCCGACCAAAAAAAGAATTGCAAATGCAATTCTTTTTTCATTTGCAGAACATTTTAATACCCAAGAGTGGTTGTGTAAAAGTTAGAAGATCCCTAAAAATTCATTCGTTGCTAATCGATAATTTTTAGGAATCTTCTGCTAAATAATACAACCACTTTTATTTTTTTTCTAGACTTCCCCCTATTACATTTAAAATATCCTTTATTACATTTTTTTGCTTTGTTATTTTCTTTTCAAGCTCTTCCTTTTGAATTTCTATTTCTCTTTTTTCTTTATTTAAGGCTAAAATATCTTTTCTTATTCCCTCTAAATCTTTATATAAAACACTATATTCCTTAAATAAATTTTCTAATAAATTCCCCATACCAATTAACCTTTCCTGAAATTTATCTACTTTTGATTCCACGGTTAAAAGATTTGTAGTAGTTTCTTTAAAATCCTCAAATTTTTCTAAATCACATATTTCATTATAGATTTTTAATATCTTTTCTCCATAATTTTTATCATTATCCCACTTTCCTGAAAGCTCATCTAAAGTTTTACCTGAACCAAATAAATATTTAAAATGCCTTGGATCAGCACTATTTGCTTTTGGATAACCATCAGCTCCTCCAAACAAAGCTAAATGATCTAATTGAGCTTTAACACCTTCTTTTAATGATGTAAATCTTTTATAATCATATACACCTGAAGAATTCAATTTAAAATCTTTAATTCCTCCTGGGTTAAAATAATTATAATCTATTTTCTTCTCATTTATATTAACTATAGCTTGAGCATAAGCTAATAATGGATCTACATTTCCATGTTCTTTACATAGTTCCCAATAATAATCTATTAATTCCATTAGTTTTTCATTCAATCCAATATTTTTGCTAAACTGTTTTGCTTTATTTTTATTTATATTAGTGCTATTTATTACTTTTATTAACTTAACCTTATCCTCTAAATTAATATTAAGACCTAAGTATTCACCTATGCTCAAAGATATATTTTTTGATATCTCTCCTAACATCTCATCCATTTTTTCTGAAGTATCATTTAAATATATTTCCAAATGAACTTTAGCTACACTATAAGGTAATTTATTTCCTATAAAATCTACAGTATTATAATTTATATTTCCTATATCTCCCAAATACTTTTCTAATATATTAGCGAAATCATAAGATTTATTCGCTATCTTAGGAGAAAAAATCTCTACTCCTCCCTTATGAGAACAATTGTTTATTTCTATATCCATAAAACATTTCATATCTGAATTTAAATCTATATTAGACTGTTCTTCCAATATTTCATTACTTACATCATTATTATTTAAAAATCCTCTCATCTTCTTGCATAAAATTTTTTTATAGTCACCTAATTTATTATGAACATTTAAATCTTCCTTTTTTATAGTTACTAAAATAAAAACATCTTTCATAATATCTCAAACCCTTATATTATTCATCTTTATAATATATTAGTTTAAAATTAAAATAATTCTATTCTAGGGTAATCCATTAAAACAAATTAAACTTTTATAATAGGTACTATATTTTTTTATCTTCGGCTCATAGAACCTCGAAATATTATACAAATAAAACAAAATAGAGCATTTATAAAAGAAAATTATTTTCTCTTTATAAATGCTCATCTTGCTTTTCTCATTAGTATAAAACTTTTTCTTCTTTATTCTTTACTCTCTAACTCCTCCATAAGTTTATCCCCTCTTGCTGCAGCTTTAAATAAGGACATGAACCCTAAAACTAAAACTGCCCATATTCCAAGACCTATTAATATTATCTTCATGTTAATCACTTCCTGTAAAAGAATATCATCTGTATCTTTAAAAACTTATTATTATGTAAAAAATTATCATAATAATAAACGTAGATCTAATTCAGGTGGAGTTTTGACTCCATCTGAATGCTTAGTCAAAGTTATCTAGAAGCTCGAGACTGTTTATCTCCTACTTATAGAAGATAGGAATATTACATCCTCTAGCTATCAGATAAAAATCTTATTTCATATTATTTCCATAAAGTAAGAATTTATACTATTTTATTTAATAATATACTAAGGAAATTCCTTTTTCAATAACTTCAAATTTGTATTATAATAAAGCTAAACCATTTTAAGTAAATTAGATAAATTAACACTAGGAGGTATCATAAGATTGTTAAAAGATATTAAAGGGGCTATATTCGACTTAGACGGAACACTTGTAGATTCAATGTGGGTTTGGGAACAAATAGATGTTGATTATTTAAAGGAAATAGGCGCTGACCCTGTTGACTTAAAGGAATTAAAGGATGAAATAAATCATTTGAGTTTCACTCAAACTGGTGAATATTTTAAAAATAAATTTAATATAGAAGATTCTGTTGAACTTATATGTAATAGATGGCATGAGATGGCCTTTGATCAATATAGCACAAAGGTTAAATTAAAACCTTTTGCAAAAGAATTCTTAATGTATCTAAAAGAAAAAGGTATTAAAATAGCATTAGCTACTAGTAACTCCAAGGAACTTTTAGAAGCTTGTTTACTATCAAATGAAATCCTTGACTTATTTGATAGTATAACAATGACCAGTGAAGTAGAATTTGGTAAGGACAATCCTCACGTTTATCTTCTTGCAGCAGAAAGATTAGGAATAAACCCAAAAGAATGCATAGTTTTTGAAGATATACTTCCAGCTGTAGAAGGTGCTAAAAAAGCTGAAATGAAAGTAATCTCTGTATATGATAAGGCTGCTGAACATCAAAAAGAAGCTTTAATTAAAGCATCTCATAAATATATTAACTCATTTGAAGAACTTTTAAATAATTAAGAGGATGTATCAAATTACCGATACATCCTCTCTGCCTTTTATCTAGCTATATAGGTTCATCATTTGTGACCACTCACCTACGTAAAGAAGCTGTAATATGAATTAAGTGGCTGATTTGATACAACCACTTAATTATTATTCCTCATAATATTTTTTCATTTCTGCCTTTATAACTTCAGCTCTATTTAACCAAGTATTTTCTGCTGCTTCCTTTTTAAGTAGTTCTCTATATTCAAAATCATTAGCTAATTCTATAGCCTTATCTATATTGTTTATAAATTCTTCATTTGAACTAGATATTAAAGCACTTTTATACTTTTTACATTCATTTATATCAGTAGTTACTATTGGCTTCTCTAATGCCATATATTCAAATAATTTTACTGGTGATGTTGAATCTGTAATATCATTTTTTATAAATGGTATCATACATACATCAAAATAATTAGCATAAACACTAATTAAATCTTTGTAATCTACTATACCTAAATAATGTACATTTTCATATTTAAGTATTTCACTCTTTTTAAGTGTTTTATCATAATCTATACCAATTAATACTATTTCATATTCTGGTCTTTCTTTAGCTAGTTCTTCTATTTTTTCATAATCAAACCAACTAGCTAAAGCACCATAATAACCTATTATTTTTTTGTTTTTACTAACTATATCTCTAATTTTCTTTCCAGGTTCTTTATTATTTGATGAAAAATCATTTAAGTTAACTCCATTTTGTGCTAAAACACTTCCTTTAGAATTTCCTCTTACTTTTTCAGCGGCTTCTTTAAGTGATAAAGCAGTAGATATAACTATAACATTTTCTTCATCTTTTAATATTTTTTCATGACTTTCAATTAATTCTTCAGTTACTGGAATTCCACTAATTTTTTCTGATATTTCATCTACAAAATCATATAAAACTTTAAAACCATTATCAATATACTTCTTTATAACTTTATAGCTTACATCATATAAACAAGTAGCATAGACATGAACAAACTTATTTTTTATATTTTTTCTTTCCATAACCTCAAATAATATGTCTTTTAATAAAATCATTTCTAAATTCATTAAATATAAATTCTCTTTGATTTTTTTCACAGCAAATACATCTTCATCTTGTGTTGGACTTGTTTTATAAATATACAAAGTTTTCTTAGCAGACATTGCCTCAGCTAAGTGTTGAGGTCTTTGTTTAAGTTTTATATCCCATCCAAATCCTGCATGAAAAATAACTACATCCTCAAAATCTTCCTCTTCAAATATTTTTTCTAAACCAATTCTAAATTGCTCTTGTTGTGTTTGATATAATATGGTGTTTAATGCACCATCTATAATCTTCATAGTATTTTTATATCTATCAAAAAACTCCCCACTAAATACTTCACTTGAAAAATCCCCTTGAAATCCTGAGTATAAAGGATCTGCTATTTCTGGATAATCTCTAAGTATAATTTTATTTAGTTCTATAATTTCATCATTATCAAGATTTGAATAACCTTTTTTAGCTACTTCAACAACCTTCTCTATACATTCTCCTTTGTTTTTCTCTTCATATTTCTCTGTTTTTCTTCCTAAGCCAAACATAGTGTCCTCCTCCAATAATCATATGAATAACCTACTTATATTTTTCTGAATTAATTCTCAGTTTATCTATAACTTATTATTCCACAGTTACCCATATTTTTATCCATGTTTTTCATATAAATAATAATAAAAGAGGCATCAATTACTAATAAGCTTACTCAATTTATAAGCTTACTATCGTAATATAATACCCCTTTATCAATTTATTTTTGTTAATTAATATTTAATCATCTCTTCTTTAATAACCTTTGCTCTATTTAGCCAAGTATTAAAGTTTGCTTCTTGTTCTAATAATTTTTTATAGCCATTATTATCCCTTAAACTTATAGCATTATCCACATTTTCAATAAATTCTTGGTAATTATAAGATACCATAGAACTTTTATATTTTTTACATTCATCTATATCTGTTGTTACTATTGGTTTGCCTAATGCCATATATTCAAATAGCTTTATTGGTGATGTAGAATTTGTTATTTCATTTTTTACAAATGGAATTAAGCATACATCAAAATAAGGCGCATAATTTCTTATTAATTCCTTATATTCTATAATACCAAGATAATGAACATTAGGTATATCTAATATTTTACTTTTATCTAAAGTTCCATCATAGTCTATTCCAATTAAAACTATTTCATAATTTGGTCTCTTCATAGCTAAAGCTCTTATTAATTCATAATCAAACCAGCTAGCTAAAGCACCATAGTAACCAATTATATTTTTTTTCTTTTGTAAAATAGTCTTTATTTTTTCTCCTGGAGTTCCCTTAAAAGCTTCATCAAAATCCTCTAAATTCACTCCATTAGGAGCAAGAACAATTCCTTTATTAGATCCTCTAATTTCCTCAGATACTTTTTTTAGCTTATCTGCCGTCGCTACTACTAATACATGTTCTTTATCTTTTATTAGCTTTTCATGAGAATTAATCATAGTTTCAGTTATTTCTCTGTAACTTATAGTCTCAGTTAATTCATCAACAAAATCATATAAAACATAAAAATTCTTCTTCATATATTCTGCAATAACTTCATAAGGCACATCATAAAGACAGGTAGCATAAACATGAACAAATTTCTTTACATCATTTTTTTCACTTAATGCTTCAAAAAAAACCTTATTTAATATCTTATTTTCTAGATTCATAAGATAAAGATTTTCTTTTAATTTCTCTAAAGAAAATATACTATCATGTTTTGCATTAGTTCTATAAATGTAAAGAACTTTATTATTAGCCATAGCTTCTGCTAAATGTTGTGGTCTTTGCTTTAATTCTATATGCCATCCAAAACTAGCATGAAAAATTACTATAGCATCAAAGTTCCCATTTAACATCTTATCTATTTCTGCTTTAAAGGCTTCCTCTTCTATTCTTTCAATTTCATCACTATATATATTATTAATAATTGTTACTAAACCTAGATACTTTTCCCTTGCTTCTCCATTTAAAACATTACAAAAATATCCTCTTTTTTCATCTGTATATAATGGTGAAAATAATCCATTGTTATTCTTTTTAATTTCATTAGCTAAATAACTTTTTTCTTCTGAAGATAAATTATTGTACCCCTTATTAAGCGCCTCTAACAATTTCTGTTCTAATTCTTTATTTTCTAAGACTATTTTAAACATTCTATTTCACCCAATTTTCTTTTAAAAATACAAACCCCTGAGATACTCTATCATTCTTTACTTTAAAATCAATAGCTACTTCTATTGTCTCTAGAGCAACTAAATTTTGGCTTTCTGAAAATATTATATCTAAATAATAAGTTCCCTCTGCAACCCTTAAACTATTAAAAGTTACTGAAGTTTTATTTTTTCCCTTTTTCCACGGTATTTGAAAATTATCAACATTACTATTTATAGCACATATAAATTGATCTGCATTTTTAAACTCACCTGGTTCTTTATAAGCCTGTCTTAGCTCTATAGTAAGCCCAGGATTCTTTATATCATCTATGGCAACATCATATTCTAAATTAAAGGTTATAGAATCTCCATAATTAAATTCTTTTTTTCCACCTTCAATTTCAATTTTGTCAAGAGTAACGAAATTTTTCTCAGCACCCTCTACTTCTTCTCCCTTTTCCATCATAGTTTTATAATAATTTTCTACAACGTCAAAAGCAGGACCTATCTCTCTTATCTTTCCTTTTTCAAGCCAGATAGCTCTTTCACAGTAAGTTTGAACAGTTTGTAATCCATGAGAAACATATATTATTGTTTTCCCTGCATTTTTAAACTCTTCAAATTTTCTCATACATTTTTCTTGGAATCCAACATCACCTACAGATAATATTTCATCTACTATAAGAATATCTGGATCTATATTTATTGCAACTGCAAAGGCAAGTCTAGCGTACATACCACTAGAGTAGTTTTTTACTGGATGATTAACAAACTCCCCTATGTCTGCAAATTCTAATATAGAATCCTTTACCTTATCTACTTCTTCTTTTTCAAGACCTAATATACTTCCATTAAAATATATATTTTCTATTCCTGTAAGTTCTGGATTAAATCCAGCTCCAAGTTCTATAAGTGATGATATTCTTCCATTGATATCAATTGTACCTTCATTTTGAAATGCAACTCCTGATAATATCTTTAATAAAGTAGATTTACCAGCACCATTATTTCCAACTATACCTATAATCTCACCTTTTTTAACCTCAAAATTTAAGTTATTTAAAGCTACAAATTCCTTTGGTTCTGCCTTACTAAATGGATTGATTAACATAGAAGTTTTAGTTGCATAATCATATATTTTATATTTTTTCGTTAGATTTTCTACTTTTATTGCATAAGACATTTTTCTACCTCCATTAAGAGTTTAATATAAGGTCTTTAATATCTCTCGCCTTTTGTCTCCAAGTATTATTTAATCCCTCACTCTTAAGTGTTTCTAAGTATTCAGGATCACCTTTTAGTTCTTCAGCTTTTTTAATATTTTCTATGAACTCTTCGTGACTTTTGCTCACTAATGCTGATTTATACTTTCTACATTCTGGTAAATCAGTAGTTATTATTGGCTTTCCAAGCGCCATATACTCAAATAGTTTTACTGGACTTGTTGCCTCAGTAATATCATTTATAACAAATGGTATTATACCAACATTAAAGAATTTAGCATAAGTAGGAAGATCCTTATAATCTCTAGTACCTAAATAATGTACATTAGGTAGATCTAATATACCACTTTTCCCTAAAGATTTATCATAATCTATTCCTATAAGCACTATTTCATGGTCTGAAAGCTCTCTTGACATCTTTTTAATCAATTCATAATCAAACCACTTAGCTAATGCTCCAAAATATCCTATTATTTTTCTATTACTTTCAACTACTTCTCTTATTTCCTCTGGACACTTAGTACATTTTATATTAGAAAAATGCTCATATTCAACTCCATTAGTTATAAGTGCTACTCTCTTATCACCTCTAATAGATTTCGCCTCTTCATAAAGCTTAGTAGCTGTTGTAACAACATAAACATCATCACTATTTTTAAGCATAGTATTATGACTATTTTTAATCGCATTTGATATTTTAAAGCCAGCTATTTCATCTGATAAATCATCTACATATTCATATATTATTTTGAACCCTCTATCAGTAAATTTTTTCATATACTTATCATATTCAGTAAAGCATGTAGAATAAATTTGACCATAACAAGGTATTCCACTTTCCTTAATCATATCTAATAATCCTTCTTGTAACCAGTACAAGTCAGTATTAACAAGATATAAGTTATCCTTTATTTTTTTACTTACAGTTATTTCTTTTTCCACATAGGGTGAAGCCTTATAAAAATATAATATATTTTCTTCAGCCATATTCAAAGCTATATGTTGTGGTCTTTGAAACATCTTTACATTAAATCCGAAATAAGTATCAAAAATAACTACAGCATCATATTTTTTGCTATTTATTACTTCTCTCATTTCTGTAAAGAACTGTTCTTGGCTATCTTCATGCCCTGTAGATCTATACTTTTGATATATAGGAATTGCTACAGGTCTGAATAAATTTTTTATTGAATCTATTATACTCATAAATACTGCACCCCTTATTGCATATTTTTCTTAACTAATTGATGTAAAGTTTCTGCCTTTTTGCTCCATGTATTATCTAAAGCTTCTTCCTCTAACCAATTATAATACTCACTATTTTTATCCATATTTAAAGCTTCATCTATTTTAACAATAAAATCATCATAATTTTTTCCTATTAAAACTGATTTATACTTTCTACATTCTCTCATATCTGTTGTTACTATAGGGTGCCCCATAGCCATATACTCAAATAACTTTACTGGACTTGTTGACTCAGTTATATCATTTAATAAAAATGGAATAGTTGATACTGTAAAAAATCTTGCATATCTAGGTAATTCTTTATAATCTATTACTCCTAAATAATGTACGTTAGGTAGTTCCCCTATCTTACTATTCTTAAAACTTTCATCATAAAGAAATCCTATTAAAACAATTTCATAATTAGGTCTTGCCTCAGCTAATTTTCTAACTATATCATAATCAAACCACTTAGCTAAAGCCCCAAAATACCCAATAATAGGATTACCTTTTGCAACAATATCCTTTATTTTTTCAGGTGCTTCTATATCTTCTCTTATCCAATCCTTATACTGAACACCATTAGTCACCATTGCGAGATTTTTATCTCCTCTTATTTCTCTGATTTCCTCTATAAGTTTATCTGCTGAAGCCACAGCAAAATTACTTGTATCTTCTAATATATGTTTGTGTCTATCGTAAACAAATTCTGGTAACCATCCTGATATTTGATCAGACATTTCATCTATGTATTCATAAATTATATGAAACCCTGAGTCGGTATATTTTTCTTTTATATATGGTTCATCTAAATAAACATCTGTAGAATAAAGTGATAAGAATTTAGGTCTATTATGTTTCTTTAAAACATCAAACATAGCATTTTGAAGGGCGTAGTTAGCCATATTAACTAAATATAACCTATCTTTTTGCTTTTGTATTTCTGTTATTTCCTTATCAAATTGCTCTGATGTTCTATAAAAATAAAGAAATCCCTTATCCGTAAGTTCATTAGCCATATGTTGTGACCTTTGGAATAAAGGAATATTCCACCCTACTCTTGAATCAAAAACTACAACTGCCTCATAGTTTTCATTTTGAAGTATTTTCTCAAACTCTGCATAATATTTGTTATAATTTTTATTATAGAACTGTCTCGTGCTACTTCTATAGCAATACCACTTATAGCCTATATACTTAAAAAAACTTTTCATAAGCCCTAAAAACCCTTCTTCCTTTATTATACTCTTATATTTCTCTATCATAACACCCATGTTATGAAAATCCTCCTCGAACTACTTTCCCCAACTATGATCTAATATTAAGAAACCTTCACCTCTATATTTATCTTTAATAGTGAAGTTATAAGCATTAATTTTTCTATAAACAGTGCCTTTTTCATCTTGTATAATAACATCAAAATAATAAACACCTGCAACTAAGCTTATTTCCTCTAAAGATAACTTAAAACTATCTTTGCCTTTTTTTCCACTTAAACTTAGATTTCCATCTATACTATTAAAAGCACATACAAATTGATCATGACCTCTTGTTGTACCTGGCTCATAATCTGTTTTTCTAAGTTCTAATATTACTCTTGGATTTTTAAGTTCTTCTACAAGTTCATAACTAAGTTCTAAATCTAAATTCCCGTGATATTCAGCCTCTTCTCCTACATTATTTAAGGAAATATTTTTTATAATATTACTATCTGTATGCTCTATGTCTTCAATTACAGCAGGGTTAAAGTTTATATTATAGTATCTTTCAACTACAATAACTGAGTTTCCATCATCCATAACTTCCCCTCTTTGTAACCATATAGCTCTATCACAGAATTTTTTAACAGTTCCTAACCCATGGGATACGTATATTATAGTTTTACCTTGTTTTTTAAACTCTTCAAATTTTGCCATACATTTAACTTGAAAGCCTACATCTCCAACTGATAAAATTTCATCTACAATTAGTATCTCTGGATTTACATTTATGGCTACTGCAAAAGCTAATCTAGCAAACATTCCACTAGAATACTGTTTAACAGGTTGATGAATAAAATCTCCTATATCCGCAAATTCTATTATTTCATCCTTTACTGCATCTATTTCAGCTTTTTCTAAACCATTTAAGTTACCATTAAAATATATATTTTCTAGACCTGTAAGCTCAGGGTTAAACCCTGAACCTAATTCTAGTAATGAAGAAACCTTCCCATTAATTTTTAGCTCTCCTGATGTAGGGAAAGCAACTTCTGTTAATATTTTAAGAAGTGTTGATTTTCCTGCCCCATTATGGCCTATTATTCCAACACATTCTCCTTTATCTATTTTAAAAGATACTCCATTTAAAGCATAAAACTCTTTATACTTTCTTTTTCTAAAACCTGTAAATACTTTAATTCCTTCATTTTCATACATCTTATACATTTTTTTAATGTTTTTAACTTCTATCATAGTTTCAGACATATATATACCTCTTTTCTAAAGTACGTCATCAAACTCTGGTCTGAATTTTTTAAATACTTTTGAGCTAAACATAAATAATAGAATTGTCACTATAAAGAAATAAACTGTATAATGCCATCCAATATAGCTAGTTCCTAGATATGCATCTCTATAAGCTAATACTAAATAAGTTAATGGATTTACTTTTATTAATGTCATTATTAAATGAATGTAATGTTGTGGTACTAAAGTCATTCCTGTTAATTGATGGAATCCCCACATTACTGGACATAACCAAAATAAGAAATTCATTGCAACGCCAATGCCGTGTATAAAGTCTGGTGACATAACAACCCATGTTGCGAAAAGACGTGCCAATGCAGTTAAGAATACTAACGTTACTATTGTAGCGTAAATAACCATTAAATAATTTATTTTTCCTAGCCATCCATTAGCGGCCATAATTACAAAGTTTATTACAACTAAAATTAAATAGTTATAAAAACTTACTCCAAGTCTTATACTTGGTAAAATCTCTACTGGAAACTTTACCTTCTTTACCAAAAAGGCATTCTGCCTTATAGAACTTGCTCCTGATACTATGTATTCTGAAATAAACATCCAAGGAATATAACCTGCTACCAACCAAACTAGATAAGGTACTGCTTGTTTTTTCCCATGAACCATTAAATCAAGTGGTCCACTACTAAACACCATTCCAAAAACAACCCAGAAAACTATAATTTGTGCTAAAGGTCTTACTACAGCCCAAAATAGTCCTAGTCTAGTTCCTGCAAACTCCTTTATAAAGTCTTTCTTTGAGATATTTAGTATCATTCTCCAATGAGAGAAAATACTCCTCTCTAACTCCAACCAATTTTTCAAAATTTTCACCTCTACTCAATTTTTGTGTGATAATTCAATTCTAAACACACTTGACATTAATAATACAAATATTCCATTTTTTTAAAGTAGCATTCTTACTCATGTTATTATATCATAATTTCTCTAATAAAAACCTACTATATTCACCTAATAACTTCAAACTATAAAAAAAAAATGTATATCTATTATGAAAAATATACAAATTTCCTATAACTATTTCATTCTTATAATTTAACCTATTCTATTACTAGTTATTTTAATATTCAACCTCCTTTCATTTATACGTAAATATTAACAATGTTACAAATATAATCTTCCTCTATTTCTTAATAAATATTCTAAAAACTTGTAAAAAAAGAATGTATCAGTTGTTCTGATACATCCCTTATATATTAATTATTTTACGTTTCTTACTACTTCGTATTTAGCTTCTAATTCTTTTAATAATTTTGCATATTCAGATTGTTGAGCCATAGTTAATAATTTACTTGCTATTTGATCTCTAACTTCTTCAAATGCTTTAGTTGAAGCATCTTTTTTGCTTTCAACTTTTATTAAATGATATCCAAATTGAGTTTCTACTGGATCACTAACTTCTCCAATAGCTATTTCAAAAGCAACTTTCTCAAATTCAGGAACCATCATTCCTCTTGAGAACTCACCTAAATTTCCACCTTGTTCTTTTGATGGACAGAATGAATTTGCTTTTGCAGCTTCTTCGAAAGTTAATTCTCCACTAACTATTTGTTCTTTTAATTCAGCTGCTTTTTTACTATCTTTTAATAAGATATGTTTAGCTGAAACCATTTCTGGTTCTTCAAATTCTTCTTGGTTTTCTTCGTAATATTTTTTAGCATCTTCATCACTAACAGTTACTTTGTCAATTATATTACTAAATGTTGTTTGGATTAATATTTCTTTTTTAAGTTGCTCGATTTGGAATTTATATTCTTCTGTTTCATCAACTTTTTGATCTTTTCCATAGTTATAAACTAGCTCAAATCCAATAACTTGCTCTAATATAGCAGCTCTTGCTTCTTCGCTTTGAAACATAGCTCTTTGCTCTTCTGGGTATCTTGATATTATTATATCTATATCTTTTTCTGTAATGTCTCTTCCTGCTACAGTTACTAATACTTTATTTTCTTTATCCATAGAAATCGTTCCCTTCATATTTAAAATGATTCTATTTAATAATATCATACTATGTAAATTTAAACAAAGTAAAATTATCCACTTTACAGTGATTATAAACCTCCACTAAGCATTCAGATGAAAACATCAAAATTCCATCTGAATTAAGTTTACGTTTATTTTCTATTGTTCATCAATAATAATTATTATATAATAATTATTAAGAAATATTTATTAAGGGGATGTATAATATATGTTAGAAATCGGAAAAAAAGCACCTGACTTTAAAATAATAGGTTCTGATAATAAAGAACATTCTTTATCAGATTATTTAGGTAAAACTGTTATTTTATATTTCTATCCAAAAGATAATACACCAGGTTGTACAACTGAAGCTTGTGATTTTAGAGATAACAGTACAAATTTTGAAGATAAAAATGCTATAATTATCGGGGTTTCAAGAGATTCTGTAAAGACACATTCAAATTTTATAAGTAAATTTCAATTACCTTTTCTTCTTTTAAGTGATAAAGAAGAAGAACTTTGTAAATTGTATGATGTTATAAAAGAAAAAAAGCTTTATGGTAAAACTTATATGGGCATAGAAAGAAGTACTTTTATAATAAATCCGGAAGGAATACTTACTCATGAATTTAGAAAAGTAAAAGTGAAAAATCATGTAGATGAAATTTTAGCTTTACTATAATTATTAACACAAAACTATCTAAGGATATACTAAACTTATTCCTTTTAGATAGTTTTATTTTTTTATCTGCTAACTATATCTATAATACTTCAACTTTCTATAAGTTAGAACTAAGTAGATACAATACCATAGATAAACTATATTTCTCACCTATTACTATAAGATAAATTCACTAAAACTTATAGTTCTCCATATAAAAACATTATTTAAGAAAAAAAAATATATATAACTTTACTTTAAATTATTAAGTTACTATAATATAACTTTAGACTTTAAAAATTTATGTTAAACAAAGGAGGAAAATAATGGATACTAAAAAACGAAATGTTGTTATAGCCTTAATGCTAGTAACATTTTTGGCAGCCTTTGAAGGTACAGTTGTAAGTACTGCTATGCCTACAATTGCTGAAAACTTAAATGGTTATGCACTAATAAGTTGGGTTTTTTCTGCCTATTTATTAACTTCAGCAGTTTCTACCCCTGTCTACGGTAAGCTATCTGACTTATTTGGTAGAAAAAAGATACTTTCTATTGGTATTATAATATTTTTAATTGGAACAACTTTAAGTGGACTTTCAACAACTATGCTTTACTTAATTATTTCTCGTAGTATTCAAGGACTTGGTGCTGGAGCAATTCTTACACTTACTTATACTATAATAGGAGATTTATTTGAAGTATCAGAAAAGGCAAAAATGCAAGGATGGCTTAGTACTGTATGGGGAATAGCTAGTTTAGCTGGTCCATTTGTTGGTGGTGCTATACTTTTTAGGTTGTCTTGGCACTGGATATTCTTCGTAAATATCCCTTTTGGACTAATCGGAATATATATGCTTAATGCTAACTTAAAAGAAAATGTTGTTAAGAAAAAAGTTTCTATAGATTACTTAGGTGTACTTTTCCTTACTATAGCAATTGTATCTTTACTATTTGCATGCTTAGAAAATTCAAATAAAAAATATTTTATAAGCTTTATAATAATAACAATAATTTCTTTAATAATATTCTATTTTATTGAAAACAAAGCAAGTGAACCTTTAGTACCTTTTAAGATGTTTACAAAACCACTTATATTAGCTAATTTAGTTTGTTTCCTAATATCTATGGTTCTAATAGCTATTCAATCTTATTTACCTATATATACTCAAAATGTATTAGGTTATGATCCTTTAATATCAGGATTATTCCTTGCACCAGTATCACTAACTTGGTTCTTAAGTTCATTTATTTTAGCAAAAACAATACCTAAATATGGAGATAAAATAAATATAATAGTTGCTAATATAATCATAATAATTGGACTTATCGCTGTTTACTTCTTAAATCTAAATAATCCTATAACATTATTAATTGTATCAATGCTTATTTTAGGCTTTGGTTTTGGAGGTATAATGACAACAGCAATAATTGTTGCTCAAGCTGCTGTAAAACCACATGACATAGGTGTATCAACATCAACAACTACACTTATAAGGACTCTAGGACAGACTATAGGAGTAAGCATATTCGGCTCTGTTCTAAACTCTGGTATAAGTAGCTATTTTAAAAATTTAGGTCTTGGATTTGTTAACCCAAACAACCTAGACAAAGCTGAAAAACTATTTCATATTCCTATAAACGAAATTCATAAAGGATTCTTTTCAGGAATACATAGTATATTCACTACATTATTAATAATTGCAATTGTTTCTTTAATTCTATCTTTATTTATTCCAAAGAAATTAAAAGCATAAAAAAAAGCTTAGCAAATGCTAAGCTTTTTTTGGTGGCTCGAGCAGGAATCGAACCAGCGACACGAGGATTTTCAGTCCTCTGCTCTACCGACTGAGCTATCGAGCCGTAATTAATACATTTATTATTGTATAATCTTTTTTATAAATTGTAAATTCTATTATTCCTCAAATTATAAAGTTATTAAGTTTATTTTCCAAAATACTCTATTTAACTATTAAATTCTACAATATATGAAAAAATTTTCTTTCATAAGATACTAAAAAAATAGATAAGCTCTAAAAATTATAACTTCACTATGTAAGTAAAAAACCTTCTATTATTATTTTTAGAACTCATCTATTTCCTTAATTCTATTACACTATCTTGAAAGTCCCAATTTATTAAAGCCCTCTAATAACTTAAGAGTTATTTCTTGCTTATCCATAGTATTGTTAAGTAATATAATTAAACCATCTAATCCTTCTAACTCTTCCTTATCTTTAGTAGCCCCAATAAATATGTCTGCTCTTTCTGATTTAACTTCTTCTAAACTAGACTCTTCAATATGTACACATTTTAATCCAATTTCCTCTGTCAACATCTCTAAGTTTTTGACCATAGTGTATAAACTAACTACTCCATCACATGCCACAACTATTTTCATAACATACTCTCCTTGTTCTTAAGTTACATTTCCTTTAAACTTTCATTCTAAAATACTTTAATAAAACTAACTCTTTTAATTCTCCTAAAGCTTTAAGTTAATAATTAAATTTTATTTTACCTACAATATTATTATAATAATATTCTACTAATTTTTAAACTTTTTTTAACATACTATGTACAATTTTAGAAAGATTTTACATTTATTAAATTAAATCAGATTTTACTATCATATTCATTAAATTATAGAAATAAAAATATTGATTTAATTATCCATAAATATATAATTTAATATATTTCAGCTAAACTTTACATAAACTAAAACTTAATTCAAAGAGATTTTTAACTCTAACTATCTTCTACACCTTATAATTGTCCTATATCTATTTCTCTCTAATTTATAAAATTTAAATATATAAATACTAGTCATTAACTAAAAAATTAAACAAAAAAAACTTAGCAATAATGCTAAGTTTTGGTGGCTCGAGCAGGAATCGAACCAGCGACACGAGGATTTTCAGTCCTCTGCTCTACCGACTGAGCTATCGAGCCATATGACCTGGCAACAACCTACTCTCCCACACGGTCACCCATGCAGTACCATTGGCTTCCTTAGGCTTAACCTTCGTGTTCGGAATGGGAACGGGTGTTACCCTAAGAAACATAATTACCAGATTAGAGAATTTATTCTCTGAAAATTGCACTAAATATGTGATTCTATTTATTAGATCAAGCCCTCGACCTATTAGTATCGGTCAGCTGAACATGTTACCATGCTTACACCTCCAACCTATCAACCTTGTAGTCTTCAAGGGGTCTTACTAGATTACTCTATGGGAAATCTTATCTTGAGGGGGGCTTCACGCTTAGATGCTTTCAGCGTTTATCCCTTCCCGACGTAGCTACCCAGCTGTGCTCCTGGCGGAACAACTGGTACACCAGAGGTCAGTCCATCCCGGTCCTCTCGTACTAAGGACAGCTCCTCTCAAATTTCCTACGCCCGCGACGGATAGGGACCGAACTGTCTCACGACGTTCTGAACCCAGCTCGCGTGCCGCTTTAATGGGCGAACAGCCCAACCCTTGGGACCTACTTCAGCCCCAGGATGCGACGAGCCGACATCGAGGTGCCAAACCTCCCCGTCGATGTGAACTCTTGGGGGAGATCAGCCTGTTATCCCCGAGGTAGCTTTTATCCGTTGAGCGATGGCCCTCCCACGAGGAACCACCGGATCACTAAGCCCGACTTTCGTCCCTGCTCCACCTGTATGTGTCGCAGTCAGGCTCCCTTCTGCCTTTGCACTCTTCGAACGATTTCCGACCGTTCTGAGGGAACCTTTGGGCGCCTCCGTTACTTTTTAGGAGGCGACCGCCCCAGTCAAACTGCCCACCTAACAATGTCCTGTGATCAGATTCATGGCCTCCAGTTAGAATTCCAGTACTATCAGGGTGGTATCCCAAGGTTGGCTCCACTAAGACTGACGTCCTAGCTTCAAAGCCTCCCACCTATCCTGTACAGACAATACCGAAATTCAATGCTAAGCTACAGTAAAGCTCTACGGGGTCTTTCCGTCCAATCGCGGGTAGCGAGCATCTTCACTCGCACTACAACTTCGCCGGATTTGCAGTTGAGACAGTGCCCAAATCATTACGCCATTCGTGCGGGTCAGAACTTACCTGACAAGGAATTTCGCTACCTTAGGACCGTTATAGTTACGGCCGCCGTTTACTGGGGCTTAAGTTCATACCTTCGCTTGCGCTAAGCATTCCCCTTAACCTTCCAGCACCGGGCAGGCGTCAGCCCCTATACATCAGCTTACGCTTTAGCAGAGACCTGTGTTTTTGCTAAACAGTTGCTTGGGCCTATTCTCTGCGGCCTACTCTCGTAGGCACCCCTTCTCCCGAAGTTACGGGGTCAATTTGCCGAGTTCCTTAACTGCAATTCTTCCGCCGGCCTTAGGATTCTCTCCTCACCTACCTGTGTCGG
Organism: Clostridium massiliamazoniense; assembly: GCF_001403635.1. Taxonomy (GTDB): domain Bacteria; phylum Bacillota; class Clostridia; order Clostridiales; family Clostridiaceae; genus Sarcina; species Sarcina massiliamazoniense. Next base: position 276,157 of record NZ_LN879466.1, on the reverse strand, counting down.
TTTGCGGTACGGGCACTACTTCTCTCTCTAGACGCTTTTCTTGGCAGCGTGGAATCAGATACTTCAGCTCCGTAGAGCCTTCCCCATCACATCTCAGAATTGTTAAGGCGGATTTGCCTACCTTAACTCCCTAAATGCTTAGACTAGCTAATCCAACAGCTAGCACATCCTATCCTCCTGCGTCACGCCATCGATAATAACGATGGTAGTGGTACTGGAATATCAACCAGTTGTCCATCGCCTACGCCTTTCGGCCTCGGCTTAGGTCCCGACTAACCCTCAGCGGACGAGCCTTCCTGAGGAAACCTTAGGTTTTCGGCCTGTGAGATTCTCACTCACATCTCGCTACTAATGCCAACATTCTCACTCGTAATCAGTCCACCACTCCTTACGGTATGACTTCAGCCCGATTACGACGCTCCTCTACCACTTGAATAAATTCAAGTCCGTAGCTTCGGTGGTAAGTTTAGCCCCGTTACATTTTCGGCGCAGGATCTCTCGACTAGTGAGCTATTACGCACTCTTTAAATGAGTGGCTGCTTCTAAGCCAACATCCTAGTTGTCTTAGAAATCCCACATCCTTTCCCACTTAACTTACACTTTGGGACCTTAGCTGACGATCTGGGCTGTTTCCCTTTTGACCACGGGTCTTATCACTCGTAGTCTGACTGCCGGGGTACGAGTATCTGGCATTCGGAGTTTGATAAGGTTCGGTAAGCGCTATGCCCCCTAGCCCATTCAGTGCTCTACCTCCAGTACTTAATTACCCGACGCTAGCCCTAAAGCTATTTCGAGGAGAACCAGCTATATCCGAGTTCGATTGGAATTTCTCCGCTATCCACAGCTCATCCCATGCTTTTTCAACAGCAACGTGGTTCGGTCCTCCACGAAGTTTTACCTTCGCTTCAACCTGGCCATGGATAGGTCACCCGGTTTCGGGTCTACGACATGCTACTAGTTGCCCTATTCAGACTCGGTTTCCCTTCGGCTCCGTACCTTAAGTACTTAACCTCGCAACATATCGTAACTCGTTGGCTCGTTCTACAAAAAGCACTTCATCACCCTCATAAGGGGCTTTGAACGGTTGTAGGCATACGGTTTCAGGTTCTATTTCACTCCCCTCCCGGGGTTCTTTTCACCTTTCCCTCACGGTACTGCTTCACTATCGGTCATCAGGTAGTATTTAGCCTTGGGAGGTGGTCCTCCCTGCTTCCCACAAGGTTTCACGTGTCTCGTGGTACTCTGGATCATAGCTCGTGATCTTCTCGTTTTACTTACAGGACTATTACCTTCTACGGTGGAACTTTCCAGTTCTCTTCAGTTACAATAGCCTTCACTTTTATGCTATGTCCGCAACCCCAGAAATAAATTTCTGGTTTGGGCTCTTTCCTTTTCGCTCGCCGCTACTAAGAAAATCGATTTTTCTTTCTCTTCCTCCAGGTACTTAGATGTTTCAGTTCCCTGGGTTTACCTTCCATAAACTATGTATTCATTTATGGATACATGGGGTTTCCCATGTGAGTTTCCTCATTCGGAGATCTCCGGATCTCAGGCTATTTGCGCCTACCCGAAGCTTATCGCAGCTTATCACGTCCTTCATCGGCTCCTGATGCCAAGGCATTCACCATACGCCCTTTGTAGCTTGACCTATTGTCTTAAAATAAACTTCGTATTACTTCTTCCACTACTTTGCTTCGCTACTCATTTAACAAAGTAAATTCCGTTGCTCGCTTCATTGTGTCATCGTACTACTCGTTTCTTTTAACACACTTTAGTTATTAGTTCTCTTTACAAAGAATAGTAAAGTTATATGCTTTAACATATATCTATAATCATCATATTTATGTGCAATTTTCAAAGAACAATTTTGAGTACCTAATGGTATCTCAAAATTAAACAGACTGNACAGCTCATCCCATGCTTTTTCAACAGCAACGTGGTTCGGTCCTCCACGAAGTTTTACCTTCGCTTCAACCTGGCCATGGATAGGTCACCCGGTTTCGGGTCTACGACATGCTACTAGTTGCCCTATTCAGACTCGGTTTCCCTTCGGCTCCGTACCTTAAGTACTTAACCTCGCAACATATCGTAACTCGTTGGCTCGTTCTACAAAAAGCACTTCATCACCCTCATAAGGGGCTTTGAACGGTTGTAGGCATACGGTTTCAGGTTCTATTTCACTCCCCTCCCGGGGTTCTTTTCACCTTTCCCTCACGGTACTGCTTCACTATCGGTCATCAGGTAGTATTTAGCCTTGGGAGGTGGTCCTCCCTGCTTCCCACAAGGTTTCACGTGTCTCGTGGTACTCTGGATCATAGCTCGTGATCTTCTCGTTTTACTTACAGGACTATTACCTTCTACGGTGGAACTTTCCAGTTCTCTTCAGTTACAATAGCCTTCACTTTTATGCTATGTCCGCAACCCCAGAAATAAATTTCTGGTTTGGGCTCTTTCCTTTTCGCTCGCCGCTACTAAGAAAATCGATTTTTCTTTCTCTTCCTCCAGGTACTTAGATGTTTCAGTTCCCTGGGTTTACCTTCCATAAACTATGTATTCATTTATGGATACATGGGGTTTCCCATGTGAGTTTCCTCATTCGGAGATCTCCGGATCTCAGGCTATTTGCGCCTACCCGAAGCTTATCGCAGCTTATCACGTCCTTCATCGGCTCCTGATGCCAAGGCATTCACCATACGCCCTTTGTAGCTTGACCTATTAGTTATATAGTTCTCTTTTACAAAGAATAGTAAAGTTATATGCTTTAACATATATCTATAATCATCATATTTATGTGCAATTTTCAAAGAACAATTTTGAGTACCTAAATGGTATCTCAAAATTAAACAGACTAAATTTACGCAATTCCGATTTCATCTTAGTTATCCTAAGATGTTAATTCCTTAGAAAGGAGGTGATCCAGCCGCAGGTTCTCCTACGGCTACCTTGTTACGACTTCACCCCAATCGCTGACCCTACCTTAGGCCGCTGCCTCCTTGCGGTTAGCTCACGGACGTTGGGTATTGCCAACTCTCATGGTGTGACGGGCGGTGTGTACAAGACCCGGGAACGTATTCACCGCGACATTCTGATTCGCGATTACTAGCAACTCCGGCTTCATGTAGGCGAGTTTCAGCCTACAATCCGAACTGGGACAAGTTTTAAGGGATTTGCTCGACCTCACGGTTTTGCGTCTCTCTGTACTTGCCATTGTAGCACGTGTGTAGCCCTACACATAAGGGGCATGATGATTTGACGTCATCCCCACCTTCCTCCTGGTTAACCCAGGCAGTCTCGCTAGAGTGCTCAACTTAATGGTAGCAACTAACAATAGGGGTTACGCTCGTTGCGGGACTTAACCCAACATCTCACGACACGAGCTGACGACAACCATGCACCACCTGTCACCTTGTCTCCGAAGAGATTTCCCCGATTAAGGGTAATGCAAGGGATGTCAAGTGTAGGTAAGGTTCTTCGCGTTGCTTCGAATTAAACCACATGCTCCGCTGCTTGTGCGGGTCCCCGTCAATTCCTTTGAGTTTTAATCTTGCGACCGTACTCCCCAGGCGGAATACTTAATGCGTTAGCGGCGGCACGGAGGTGTTGAAACCCCCACACCTAGTATTCATCGTTTACGGCGTGGACTACCAGGGTATCTAATCCTGTTTGCTCCCCACGCTTTCGAGCCTCAGCGTCAGTTACAGTCCAGAGAGTCGCCTTCGCCACTGGTGTTCTTCCTAATCTCTACGCATTTCACCGCTACACTAGGAATTCCACTCTCCTCTCCTGCACTCTAGATAATCAGTTTGGAATGCAGCCCCCAGGTTGAGCCTGAGTATTTCACATCCCACTTAATTATCCGCCTACGCTCCCTTTACGCCCAATAATTCCGGATAACGCTCGCCACCTACGTATTACCGCGGCTGCTGGCACGTAGTTAGCCGTGGCTTCCTCCTTGGGTACCGTCATTATCGTCCCCAAAGACAGAGCTTTACAATCCGAAGACCGTCATCACTCACGCGGCGTTGCTGCATCAGGGTTTCCCCCATTGTGCAATATTCCCCACTGCTGCCTCCCGTAGGAGTCTGGGCCGTGTCTCAGTCCCAATGTGGCCGATCACCCTCTCAGGTCGGCTACGCATCGTCGCCTTGGTAAGCCATTACCTTACCAACTAGCTAATGCGACGCGGGTCCATCTCATAGCGAATAAATCCTTTGATCACTAAATGATGCCATCTAATGATGTTATGCGGTATTAATCTCCCTTTCGGAAGGCTATCCCCCACTATGAGGCAGGTTACCCACGTGTTACTCACCCGTCCGCCGCTAATCCATTTCCCGAAGGAAATTTCATCGCTCGACTTGCATGTGTTAGGCACGCCGCCAGCGTTCATCCTGAGCCAGGATCAAACTCTCAAATAAAAGTTTAATCTCAAGCTTTCGCTTTTAATTTAAAAACATAAAAGAATTGCTGGTTTATAATAAATTCGTCTGTTTAATTTTCAAATATCATTTTTACTCTGTCGCCCTCAAGCGACTTTCTTATCTTACCACTTCAGCATTATTATGTCAACACTTTTTTAAAATCTTTTTTACAAGTTTTTAATTTGTTGACTTGTTTGCCTCAGCGACGTGTTTTATCTTAACATGATATATCCCCATCTTATTCTTTTTATTTTTCTATTTTAACAACTTAAAGGAATATTTCTCTTTTTTTCTAGATATTTCTTTATTTTTCTATAGTTGATACACTAGGATATGTTTTATTTAATGATTCTAAAAAATAACCTAATTCTCTAGATAATTCTTTATTTCTTTTATTTTTTTTCTAGATTCTTCATAATTTTTTTTATCTTCTTTTATAACATCACTATAATTATCTAAAGCCTTTTTATAATCTCCTTCTTCTTTTGCTCTTTCTCCTCTTTTAAATGAAATTTGAGAATCTTCTATATCTAATATATTATTTCTAACTTTTATTACCTCTTCTTGTACCTCACTTATTTTACCTATATCATTTATTTTTCCTATTGCTTCTTTTGGCTCCTCTACTCCAGTACTAACTTTCTCTTCTAAATCATTCATATATTTTAGAATAACTTTTCTTCCTTCTTCCTTTTCTATATTAGTTAAATCATTATATATAGTATAAATTGCTTTAGTATTACTTTTTTCAATACTATTTTCTAAAGAACCTAAATCATTATTAAGAACTAACTTAAGTGGTATAGCTGAACATAATATTATAGATACTAGTACTAATGGACTTTTTACATTTATCATAATTTATCCCTCTTTACATTTTAGTATATAGATAATATTTCCATATAAACTATATTTAATACATTAAATAGTATTAATTTTTTATCTAATTGCTAATGTCTGTAATATGTAAAATTTCTATAATCTTAAGATAAACAGACACTCACTCCTAACTAAGGACCACTAAAATACAGCTAGAGCCAAATTCTATCTGTATTAAGTCTTAGTTTATGTGATAAAATAAAACTTAATTAAAAAAAGAGAAAGGCGTGATTATATTGCCAGTTAACTTTAAAAATCAATGGCAAGATTTACTTAAAGATGAGTTTTCAAAAGAATACTACTTAAAATTAAGAGAATTCTTAAAATTAGAATATAGCACTAGAACTATCTATCCTCATATGAATGATATTTTTAATGCACTTCACTTTACTTCTTATGAAGATGTAAAAGTTGTTATCTTAGGTCAAGATCCTTATCATGGTTATAAGCAAGCTCATGGCTTAAGCTTTTCTGTTCAACCTGGAATTAAAATACCTCCTTCATTAAGAAATATTTATAAAGAACTTCATGATGACTTAGGTTGTTACATTCCTAATAATGGATTTTTAAAGTCTTGGACTAAAGAAGGTGTCTTACTATTAAATACTGTACTCACAGTTAGAGAAGGCTCTCCTAATTCTCATAAAAATAAAGGTTGGGAAATTTTCACTGATAGGGTTATTTCATTACTCAACGAAAGAGAAAAACCTATGGTCTTTATACTTTGGGGAAATAATGCTATATCAAAGGAAAAATTAATAACAAATAAAAATCACCTAATATTAAAATCAGTCCATCCAAGTCCATTATCTGCATCTAGAGGATTCTTTGGTACAAAACCATTTTCCAAGACCAATGACTTCTTAGAATCAATAAATGAAAAGCCTATTAATTGGCAAATTGAAAATATATAAAAAAATGACTGTATCCTTTTTCGATACAGTCATTAAAATTTAGAAATTTAAATTAGTTAATAAAGCACTGAATTCAAGGATTTATTAATTAAACTTAATAACCTCATACATGTTTATTTCAATCTCTTCATTATTTTCTTGTAACTTCTTTAATTTTGCAAATAATGTTCTAAAATGTTCAGTTTTTTGATGTTCTATTATTGACTCTTTACTTTCCCATTGTTCTATAAAACTTAAAACATTTTCTTCATTTATATCATGATTTAAACTGTAGGCAATGCATCCTCTATCCTGTCTGCTTTTATGTACTAACTCTTTAGCTACCTCTTTAAATTCCTCATTTTTCCCTTCTTTCAATGTAAATTTAGCTACTACTGTTACCATAAATTTTGTCTCCAATCTCAATTATCTAATTTTTCATATTCCTTATTTGATTATACTATTTATTTTAATTTTCTTAAACTATATGATAATAAATTTATATTTGATTTAAATTTATAGATATATTGCTATCTAATAAGCAAATTCAATAAGACTTTAATATAAATTTATCATATATTAATTTATAGACTAATATAAATTAGATGTACTAAGTTTATTTTTAAAGTTAATTTAATTAATTATGCATTGTTATGTACTTTTATTTATAAAATTTATAAAGAGGTGTTTATTTTAATGTGCAATGAAAATTCTATTTGTTATTTAGATGAAATAAATTATGATGATTTTAATATTGTTAATCCAAGAGGGCATAAAAATCTTTCCACACTTCAACACTTACCTAAATTATTTCCTGAAAACATAGATGTATACTGTCCTGGTTGTTCCAATTACTTAACACCAGAAGGTCAAAATCTAGTAAATAGTAATACAGCTCCAAATCTTTATGAAGCTTTTTTAGGAAGTCCATTTTTTAATCCTGCTACTAACACTTTTAATAATTTTGTCAATCAACCTTATAAATTTAATCCTTATAAAGTAAATCATTTTTTACACAGACCTATGTTTTTAAATAATGCAGCTTTCACTACACCGATACTTGCAAGAGATTCGTCAGAATTATTTCTATAAACTTCTTAAGAAGTATCTTGAAATACATTTTATTTTTTAAGATACTTCCCTTTTAATTCTTCTATAATTTCAAAATAATAACTCTCTATATTAAATCTCATCTCTAATACTCCTAAATTTTTATAGGTTATTCTTCAATTTTTAAGCTATGTTCGCTATTCCCTTCTATATTCTTACCTTCCTTATTTTCTGTTTGCATAGTTCCTATATTTATATCTGCTAATTTTACTTTATTCTTTTCTAACAAAGACAATATCCCTAAATTTATTTCTTCCTTAACTTTTTCATAATCTCTATAATCTATTTCTGTAGTATAAAAATAAACAAATATTCCTAAGCCACAGGCTGAAAATTCATTAAAGCTAACTATTACAATATCATCACTTACCTTTTCATTTTCCTTTATCATTGTTTCTAATTCACTTATTAAATTTTTTACCCTTTCCACTAAAGTATTTGTTTCTATAATAAATTTAAAATAAATACGCCTATCACTTCTTTTACTCCAATTAATTATATTATTATTTGTAAGCTTTGAATTAGGCACTGTAACTATAGCATTAGCAAAAGTTTTTATTCTAGTACTTCTAAATGTTATTTCTTGAACCACCCCTTCAATTTCTGTGGTTTGTATCCAATCTCCTATTAAAAAAGGTTTATCCAAAACTATCATCATTCCACCAAATAGATTTGAACAGGTATCCTGTGCTGCTAAAGCAACAACCACACTACTAACACCAAGTCCAGTTAAAAAACCAGTTAATCCAAATTCTCTAAATATTATTGATATAGCTATTATTATTATTGCTGCTCTAATCATTATAGATACAAAAGGAAAACACATTTCCTCTGTTTTATCTTCACCTTTAATATTTTTAGAATGAAGTACTGTATTTTCTAAAGTTAAGTTATAAGCAAAAAATCCTATTATTAAGACAATTAATATTTTCAAATACTTAGCTGTGGATAAAAATTCACTTGGCATAGAATCTATATCTATTATCCTTAAAGCTAAATACATTCCAACTCCAAATACCAATAACTTTACAGGAACTTTAAGAGCTTTAACAATATTGTCATCATACTTATTTTTAGTTAATTTAGTTAATTTGCTTACATGAGAAAATAAAAAATCTATAAGAAACTTATCTATTAATGAACTAAATATTATTATAACTATGGCTACAATTAATTTATTTATAGGTGTTTTAAATATACCCATAAAAAAAATCTCTAAATCATTCATAAAGCATCCTCAATCCTTATATAAAATAACTTAATTACTCTTTAGTTTTTGCAAATTTATATAATTTTAATCCTATATCTTATATAAAGATAAAAATTTTGAGCCACCCCAAATTTTAGTATTTATTATCTTGAAGGCTATTTTATTTATCTCATAGCTGAATCCTGTAATACTTCTTTATACTCTAAAATCTAACTTAGAATATTTTTAAATATGCTATAATAATTTTTAAATAACTATACTAGTGTAGGATACACTAAATATAAAATGGAGATGATTTCGTGAATGAAAAAATAAAAAAGTTAGCAGAGATACTAAAGGAAAGCAATAATATAGTATTCTTTGGTGGTGCTGGTGTAAGCACAGAATCTGGAATACCTGATTTTAGAAGCTCTAATGGTTTATTTAATGAAAAACTTAATATAACTTTTACTCCAGAGCAATTGGTATCTCATTCTTTTTATCTTAGATACCCTAAAGAATTTTTTAATTTTTATAAAGAAAAACTTATATACCCAGAAGCTAAACCAAATAATGCACATATTGCCTTAGCTAAACTTGAAGAGATGGGAAAACTTAAAGCCATAGTAACTCAAAATATTGATGGACTTCACCAAGCAGCTGGTTCTAAAAATGTTTTTGAACTTCATGGTTCAGTTCTTAGAAATTATTGTACTAGTTGTCATGAATCTTATGATGTAGATTTTATATTAAACTCAAAGGATGTACCAACTTGCACTAAATGTGGTTCTACTGTTAAGCCTGATGTAGTTTTATATGAAGAAGGTTTAGATGATGAAGTTATTAGAGGTGCTATTAATGCTATTTCAAATGCTGACACCTTAATAATTGGAGGAACTTCTCTTGTTGTTTATCCAGCCGCTGGGCTTATAAATTATTTTAAAGGTAAAAATTTAATTCTTATAAATAAAAGCTCTACTTCTGCTGATAACAAAGCTGATTTAATCATTAATGACTCCATAGGAAAAGTTTTAAAGGAAGCCGTTAACATATAATTTATAAAATTTAAAATTCCTTTACAACTCTTCCCTTAATTAAGTATAATTATATTAAAAATGCTGAAATTATTTTTTTATATTTTATAGAAAAATAATTTCGCTCTTAATAGATTTTATTATTAATAATAAGGGTTCTATAAAAAAATTCTTGATTTCTAACTATGAAATCAACTCTTATTATTTATGAATATATCTATATAAGTTATTAATCTAAAATGAAAGGAGATTCCTTATGCAAAAAATATTTTCACTTGGATTCGCAGAAGAAATAGCAAACGAAGAAAAAATAAATGATATTTTAGTTGAAGAAAACTTAATAAGTGTATTTTCTAATACTGAAAAGGTAATTGATCTTTTAAAAACTTTACTTCCAATAGAAAATTATTCTTTCAATAGAATTTTAGAACCTAATCTACTATATGTTCATAATAGCATATTGAATATAGGTGAAGAAGTTAGATTATTAATTAGATTTAATAAGACTAGTGCTCCAAGTAGTACCCATAAAGTTCTTCATGAATATAAACATAACTTTAAAGATTCTTTAAAGGCAATAGTAATAAATATAGTTGATGACACTGATCATACAACAAATACAAATTATAATAATCCATCAATTTCTTATTTAAATCACTCAACTATGGTAAAAAAAACAGAAGTACATATTTATAATATAAATTTAAGTAAATTAAATGAATTTTTAATTTAACACCTAACAATAAATAGTCCTAATTTATTCAAATTTATTTTAATAAATTACATAGTATGTATTTTAAAGATCACTCCTAAATATATTTATATATAAGTATTATTTTAGGAGTGATTTTTTGTTATTCTTTTTTATTCTTTTATGTATAATTTTATGTCTAACCCTAGCTTTTATTTTATATAGCTTCGATAATAAATTTAAAAGCCAAAAGAAAAAACTAAATTTAATAACTAGTCAATATAACTCAATAAAAAAAAGCACTCTATTTGAGAAATCCTTATTTAAAAATCTCAAATTACAATACTCTAAAAGTCCCTATACCTATGGGATTACCTCAGCAAATATTAAAGTAAACTACCTTCCTATAGATGGTTTTAAAACTTTAATAGAAATTAAAGAACCTTTAGAACTTTATATATTAGAACAATGCATCAACAATTCTGAAATTTGGTTTTATGTAGATTTAAAAATGCAGAATAATATAAATTCTAGAGGGTGGATTAAAAAAAATGACTTTTCCATACTTAGAGATAAATCTGTTCCCATGAATTCAAATTTAATAAAATAAAAAGGCAGCATATGGGGGATATATACTACCTTTAAATAAATTTATTGTTTTGAGTTTCATTAGTATTATCCCCAAATAGGCACCTATTATACTATAAATTTTAAATTTTTTATTTCTTTATTCTCTTCTTCCTTATTTATGCTTAAATTCTCCTTATTTAAAATAACCTTATCTATTTTAGAAAGTACTCTTGAAAAATATCCAGCTCCAATTGATATTCCTCCTAAAAGTACAAGTAACATTGTCACTAAAACAGCTTTTTCTTATTTATTCTTTTCATAATGTCACCAATAATAAAATATTAATCTTCCTAAGGAAGACGCATTCCCTTTATTATATTCCCTCTCCATGATAAGTATTCGTCCATATTGTGAAGTTTATCCTCTATTTCTCGCTCTTCATCTCCAGCAATATCTTCATTAATTTTAAACTTAGAAAGTTTTTCTTTAAAGGATTCCTCTTTCCCTACTGTAATTTTGCTTTTATTATTATAAATTTTATTAAGTTCTACAGCTTCTTTTACTGTCATTCCCACTAAATGCATATTAACACTATCTCCCTTGCCACTAAAAAAAACCTTCATTTAAATTCACCACCAATTCTGTGAAAAAAATTTTAATTAGAACTATTACCATTCATATTTATTTTTTTATATTTTTTTGAACTTCCATCCACCAATTCAAATTCAGATAAATCTTCCATTGCTATTTCATCATTTGCCCATATAACTTCTTTTAATTTATCATCTATTTCTTCCATTTCTATAAGTGGTATAAAGTTTTCCTCCTCTTCAAAAGTAAAATCTTTATTTAGCCCATAATTTTCTGATATGGTTATCTTTTTAAAAGTTTTATTCTCACTCATATTTATTATACTAAGCCTTTTATTTGACTCATTTTTATCTTTTTTATGCTCTTTTTCACTTTCTTCTTGACTAACTATATTTTTAAAATCATTTTCTAGGTCATCTAACAAGCTATAATCCATAATTGCTGTATTATCTAATTCATCAACAGAATCTTCTATTTCTATTTTATGCTCCTCGTCTATATCACTTGATAAAAATCCTCCTATTACCTCATCCTTATCATCTATAATTTTTATATTCTCTTCTATTTCCTTTATATGATTTTTAATTAAATTCATTGCTGTTAATTTATTATCTAAAATATTTTCAGTTACGCCTTCTGCAATTTTGCATATCTCTACATGGTTTTGCTTTACATTATAAAACTTAAGAAATTCTTCTTTTATACTTTTACTTATTTCATATAAATCCCTTATAGGAATTCCCTTTAATTCTTCTTTTTTATCTAATAAAACGTCTTTATAAATATTTATAATTTCCTCTTCTAAATAACTATTTTTCAATGTGTAATTAACTGTTTGTCCTAATAAAAAATTTCTTCTAAATTCTTTATTAATATTTTCATAAATAAAATTACTTATATCCTCATATTGATTTATAATTCTACTTTTTATATTAATATTATCAGTTACAAAAAAGCTTTTTATTTTTAACTCATTAGCACAATATTGATAATGGTAAGACAATTCCTTCATAGAAAAATTCTCTGAGCCATTTAGAACTAAAAATGATTTGAAATTAAATTCATTTAGTTTTTTTAATATATTATTTTCCTCATTATAAAGCTCAGTAGTTAATTCACTTAATCCAAATATAAGAATATCTATATTATTTTCATTATTTTTTATAAATTCTAAAAACTTTTCTTCCTTTTTGTAAAATAATTCTTTATTAAAAAAATTAATTCCATCTTCTATTCTAAACTCATCATCAATATTCTTTATAATATTATAGCTATTTATAGGAAATAACTTTTCTATAATTTTATTATTCTCAACTTTGTCAATTAATAAAATGTTGGGTTCTTCAAAGCTATAATATCTTTCTTGAATTAAATTTATTATTTTATCACACTTATTGTCCATATTTTTCCCTCTCATACCCACTTTATAAAATAATACTAATATTTTTTCATAAAAAAATAGCTAGAAGTTCTCGAATAAAACATTCTAGCTAATACTCAATAAGATTTCATTCAATTGTAATTTATTACATTTATAATATGATTATAACAATTTTGCATCCTTATTAATATATTTAAAGTAAATTTTATATAAAAAATTTACATTTTTAGTATATTATTTTTCAAAATAACTTATAAATTCTTCGTATCCTTCTTCTTTTAACTTATTCTTAGGAATAAATTTTAATGCTGCTGAATTTATACAATATCTAATTCCACCTAATTCAGCTGGTCCGTCACAAAAAACATGTCCTAAATGAGAATCTCCAATTTTACTTCTTACTTCTGTTCTTATCATTCCATGACTACAATCTTTGTTCTCTTTTATTTTTGTTCTTTCTATAGGCTTAGAAAAAGCTGGCCATCCACAACTTGAACTAAATTTATCTTTAGATGTAAATAACGGTTCCCCTGTAGTTATATCTACATATATTCCATCCTCAAAGAAATCCCAATATTCATTATTATAAGGATTTTCTGTTCCATTTTCTTGAGTAACGTAATACTGCTCTTCTGTTAACACATTTTTTAATTCTTCCTTTGTTCTTCTATAATAATTTTTCTCCATCTATAATATCCTCACTTTCAAGCTACTTATTTTTTTCCCTTGTATTTCTTTAGGTAATCAAAATTTATCTGACGATTAGTGTTTGTAATATATAAAATCTCCATAAGCTGAAGTTATATTTAATTTTATTATTATTTATTATTTAGATAATATTCAATGTATAAAATTCTTTTTTCTACAGATAATAACTATGTATTAAGGGAACTCCTCTTCATAATTAATTACTATATCAAGCTAAACTTGAATTAAGTAAAAATTAAAGAATATCCTTAATATAAAGGAGCCGTTATTTATTTTTGTAGCTAATTATCTACATAATTGAATAAAAAATGGCTCCTTTTCCTTTCATAAATTATCAATTTTTCTTTTCATCACTACAAAATTCTTTTATCTTACAGCTAGTATCTATAATACTTCAATCTTTTGTAATTTAGAAATGAAAAGACACATGCCTCTATATAATAAATACCACTAAGATTACTAAAATCCAAAATTCTACTTAAATTAAGCTGTAATTTATTTAACTATACTATAATCTATAAGGTAAATCTATATTAATATTAATAAACACTAAATATCTTTTCACAATTTCTCTTAAATTTACGTACTTTTCTTACATTAATATAAAATCCTAATAAGTCAAATTCCTTAATATTTTATTATAGAATAGACTAAACTAGATTTTCTAATTCCCTTTCCTTTTCCTAATTTAATATTATAATATTTTATGATATATTAAGTTATAATTACTAAACTAAAGATAAGGAGATAAGGTAATTTTAATGAATAATTATATTTCAAAACTTGAAGATTTAATACCTCATAAAGGTGAAAATAAATACAGAGCTATAAGAATATTACTAATTAAATACTTATTTATTTTCTTTGCCTTTTCTAATGTGAACTCTGCTTTTTCTAAATATATTTACTTACTTGCTTTTATTATAGCTCTTTTAGAATTTATAAAATTTTTATTTTTACCAAATAAATTAATATATTATCCAGCTCTAATTTTAAATATAATACTAAGCTCTTCTTGTTTAATCTTTACTAAAAATAATATATATATTATCGTTTTTATGCTTCTTGGTGAAATAATTTCTAGTGATATTCCCAAGAAATACCTTTTAATTCTATTTCATATGATTTTATTTTTCACTGCTGAAATTATTCTTATTATAAAAAATAATTCCTCAGAAGCTTTGACAACAACAATAATAATTTATATTTCTGTATTAACTTTTCTTATTTTGCTTAAAAGTCAAAGAAAAGATAGAAAAAAAATATATGCTCTTAATAAAGAATTACAAGAGCAAAATTTAAAATTACAGGAATACTCATTAAAAATAGAAGAACTAACTCTCGAAAAAGAAAGAACAAGAGTTGCTCAAGAATTACATGATTCTTTAGGACATTACCTAATGGCAATTTCTATGCACTTAGACTTTTTAGAACGAACTTTAGTAAGTCACCCTCAAAAGGCTCAAGAAACTATAAGTAAAACTAAAGAAATTGTTAATGATAGTATTAAAGATTTAAGAAAAACAGTTTATGAATTAAAAGAAAATAAAATTGATAGAAGTTTAACTGATGCTCTAAATTCTCTATTAGAAAATTTACGTATTGGAAATTCAATAGATTTTAATCTTATATGTTCTAATATAATTGAGACTTTATCCCCTAACCTTAAAGACATAATTTATAAAACTGTAAAAGAAAGCTTGACTAACGCTATAAAACATGGGAATCCTTCTTCTATAAATATAAATATCCTGCTGATTGGAAATGAAGTTCATCTAACAATTAGTAATAAAGGAAAAAAAGGCACTGAGATTATTATGTCTAATGGTCTTAAGGGGATAAAAAATAGAATAGAAAGCTATAATGGCACAGTTAATTTTGCCTATACTAATGTTGGTTTTAAAGTTTCTGCCCTTATTAATTTAACTGAAAAGACAATTTAGAAAGGACTGATATTAATGATAAATATTATATTAGTAGATGATCAATTAATTATTAGAGAAGGTATCAAAATGCTCCTATCCCTAGATGATGATATAAAAATAGTAGGGGAAGGTGAAAATGGTCAAGATGCTATTAACCTTACAAAAAATTTAAATCCTGATGTAATATTAATTGATATAAGAATGCCTATAATGGATGGTGTTGAAGCAATAAAAAAAATTAAAGAATTTAATTCTGAAGTTAAAATTTTGGTTTTGACCACTTTTAATGATAATGATTATATTTTTAACTCTCTTGCTAATGGTGCTAATGGATACTTACTTAAAGATTCTAATTCTGATGAATTAATATCAGCTATAAAAACAGTTTATAAGGGAAATTTACTTATTCAAAGTGATGTAGCAATGAAAATGTCTGAATTACTGAAAAGTAATCCTGCACCTCAAGAAAAAACTATAGATTTATCAGTATTAACTCCTAGAGAACTAGAAGTAACTAAATTAGTTGCTAAGGGTTACAACAATAAGAAAATTTCTACCGAACTTTTTCTTTCAGAAGGAACTGTAAAAAATTATGTAAGTAGAATTTTAGACAAGCTCCAATTAGAAAATAGAACAGATTTAGCTATTAATATTAAATTCTAATTATCCAAAATCTTATTAGCCTTATAAAAACACCAAAGAGGTGATGTAAAAATTATAAACACATCCCTCTTCTTTTTTTGTCTATTATTATATTAATTGCTTCTAAATAAACTAATACAATTTTATCTGAATTTTTAAACCTATATCTGCTTATGTTCGATTTATAAAACATTCTAATACTATATTCACTAGTCTTCATATAAATTTTTGAATAAATATAAATTATAACGTTTACAAACAAGAAAATATTGTATATAATATAATTATGGATTACGTTTACATAAAAGGTAGGAGTGGTTATATGGCAAATATCTTTAAAAATTTAATTAAACCAATGTTTAGCCATGGGAAAGAAACCTTAACAGTTCAGTTAGATAACTCATATACAAAATCAAGCGAGTTAAAAACAGCCGTTGTTGAATATTTAAACACAGTGGGTGTATGCTGCTTAGATACAGGAAAAAAAATAGGCTCTTTTCATTTACTAGAGCTTAATGGGAAACCTTATATCTTTGAAAACAGGTTTTTAACTTGTGGAACAACAAAAGAGCCTTCTCAGGTTGCAGTATTAATCGAAAGATAATACTCAACCCTATAATAATAGTTAATATAGCATATTACAGGGATTGATTTTTCAGTCCCTGTAATTATTATATAAACGTAGACTCAATTCAGATGAAATTTTGACTTCATCTTACTACTTAGTGAACTTTAAACTGTTTATCTCCTATCTATAGAAGATCGATCTATTATAGTCTTTAGCTATGAAATAAAAAGCATCTTCCTTATAAAACTCGGAATCAAATCTAATTCTTCTTTTTTTGTTCCCCCTATAGTTGTTAATACCTTAAAATATACAATTGATCCACAGTACATACTTATTAATAATGATAAAAGATTAGTTAAATATCTTCCCATATGAGAAATTCCTATAAATTCTATTGACCTACTAATAAGAAAGATGCATCCCCCCATTACTATGGAACTTATAGCTGGTTTCAGGATTTTTCCCATGAATAAATTTTTCTCTCCTATCTCCTTTTCTATTATAAAAATATTTATAATCATAGTAACCAAATTTGATACTAATAACCCTATTATAACCCCTAAAATATTTATAGATACTATAGGGATTAATAGAAAATTTAATATAATTTTTATTATTACTCCTATAAAGGCAGATATTGCTCCTTGAGATACCTTCCCTAAACTATTTAACATAGTATTAGTTAATTGATATACTGATGAAAATATAAAAACATAAGCTCCAAAGACCATTATTTCAGCTCCACCAATTTTTCTATTAAAAATAACAGTAAATACTTCTTTACTTAAAACAGAAAGTCCTACTGCCGACGGAATTCCTATTAAAAAACCTATTCTAAGAAGGTCATTAACCGCTCTTTTTAACCTTGTTTTATCTGTTGCAGTATTTTCTCTAGCTATAATAGGCAATACTCCAACTGCTAAAGTGCTTATTATTATCATTGGCACATTTATTATTTGCATATAATTTCCGAAGTAAGCATACTTTGTCTCTATTATACTTTGAGGAAATCCAGCTTTCTCTAACCCTCTATGAATATTAGCAACATCTATAACATTATTTCCTGCATAAATGAAAGCAGTAGAAATTAATAATGGAAATGAATATCTTACTATATAATTTATTAAGTATCTATTATCATGTTTTCTTTCTTTACTCTCTTCTATTTTTTCATATTTAGAAAATTTTATATGTAAGTAAATTAAAGAACCTAAGGCCCCAACTGCTGTCCCTACTGCACCGCCAGCTACCCCTAAAGCTAAGCTTCTTTTCATTAATGTAAATGAAAAAAATAAACTAAATATAACATTCAAAACTTGCTCTATAAACTGAGAAATACCTAAAGGTTGTAAATCATTATGTCCTTGAAAATACCCTCTATAAGCGCTTCCTATAGCCGTTAAAATAATTGCTGGACACAAGGTTATTAAGGCTAAATAAGAATTTTCATATCCAATAAAAGAACTTATCTCTCTCCCTAATAAGAATAAAGATATAGAAAAAATCACTGACATAAGAACCAATATGAAAAGCCCAACCTTAAAACTAGCTAAGGCATCTTTTTTATGTCCTGTTTCATTATACTCAGAAACTAATTTAGGTATAGCATTAGATGCTCCTGCTATAGTTATCATATAAACAAAAGTAAAAACATTATATGCAGCATAATAATTCCCATATCCTATTTCTCCAATATTATGAATGAGAAATGGAATATAAATAAGTGATATTAATTTAGAACATATATTAGTAAATGTTAGAATAATAAATCCTCTTGCTCTCATAGTTATTTCCTCTCTACCTCAAAATAATTCTATTCATTATTTTTAACCAAAGATAGAAAGATATACTATACTACTGAACCTAAAAAATCTCTTTCTTCATCATATAAAACAATTCTATTTTATATAAAAAATAAAGGAGCTGTATCAAATCAGCACCTTTATTTATATTACTTTTATAAATATATTTTTTCATCTGCCGAGATAGCTATATAGGTACAAAATGCTGTGACCATTGAACTAGTACTAGAAGCTCTTTATTTTTGAACAATAGTTTCGTGGAAAAATTTCCATTGTTTGAACAAAGTGAGTTTGGAAATTTTAGAAACTGTTGTGGAAAAAATATTAGAGCTTCTTTACGTAAGTGAGTGGTCACAAATGATGAACCTATATAGATAGATAAAAGAGGATGTATCTGTAATTTGATACATCCTCTTGCTTAAACTAAATTTAAAGGAATAATATTTGTCTTAAAGTTCAATCATTAAACTGTATTCATCTATTAAGCTGTTGCTGTTGCTGATGAATTTGCCACAGCATTTGCTACTGCATTTCCAGTTGCTGTTGCTGTTGCTTGTGAACTAGCTGTTGCTGTTGCAGATGATGATTTAGTTCTCTTTGTTATTGCTTGTGCACTTGATTTTGAAGTTGCTGTTGCACTTCCGTTATTTGCTTCTGCTTGTGCATTTGAACTTGAGTTTGCTGTTGCATTTCCGTTACTTGCAGTTGCTTGTGCTTTTGAGTTTGAAGTTGCTGTTGCACTTCCGTTATTTGCTTCTGCTTGTGCTTTTGAGCTTGAGTTTGCTGTTGCATTTCCGTTACTTGCAGTTGCTTGTGCTTTTGAGCTTGAGTTTGCTGTTGCACTTCCGTTACTTGCTTTTGCTTGTGCACTTGAGCTTGAGTTTGCTGTTGCACTTCCGTTACTTGCTTTTGCTTGTGCACTTGAGCTTGAGTTTGCTGTTGCACTTCCGCTATTTGCAGTTGCTTGTGCACTTGAGCTTGAGTTTGCTGTTGCACTTCCGCTATTTGCAGTTGCTTGTGCACTTGAATTTGCATTAGCTGTAGCAGTTGCCTTTGCTGTTGCTCTTGCTGTTGAGCTTACTGTTCTAGATACTATTTTTGTACTAGTACTTGTAGTAGTGTTTGATGTTGCTTTAGCATTGCTTTGGCTTTCAGCTTTTGCTGTACTATTGCTATTAGCTGTTGCTGTTGCATTACTATTAGCTACTGCTGATGAACCTGAATTAGCTGTTGCTGTTGCTTGTGAACTAGCTGTTGCTGTTCCAGTTGTTCCAACATATAAGCCATAAACATAACCAACTTGTCCATTAACACTTACTTCATACCAAGGTCCTTTTGAACCTATGATTTTAACACTTTGTCCTTCTTTTAATGTTCCTATTATAGTTGCATTTATTGAAGCATTGTTTCTTAATCTAACTACGCTACTTACATTTATAATTTGTCCATTTTCTGAAAGTGTTTTTAATGGAGCATTCTCTGCATTGTATATTCTTTGCATATTAGCTGCATTGATATAACCAACTTCTCCAGTTTCTTGAACTTGTACTTTGTAGTATCCGTTATTGTTTTGTGATAATATAGTTAACATTTGACCTACTGATAAGTATGATGTTATTGAACTATTTGCACTATCACCTGATCTTAAATAAAGACCACCATTTCCGTTTATAACTGCACCTTCATTTGTTGCAACTAAATCATTTGATGTTGTTGTAGAATTTGTTCCAGTTGCTGATGAATTTGAGTTAGCTGTTGCAGTTGTATTAGCTTTTGCTGATGAACTTGCTGTTGCTGATGAATTACCATTATCTACAGTAGTTCTTATTGTTTTAGTAATTGTTTTTGTAGTGTCTGTAGCTTTTGCTGTAGCACTTGCTGTTGCTGTAGCAGTTGCTGTTGCACTTCCATTTGACTTTGTTTCTTTTGATGTTTTATGAACATCTGTATTTGTATTTGAATCTGCCTTAGCTTTTGAAGTAGCTGATGCAGAACTATTAGCTGTAGCTTTTGCTGATGAATTTGAAGTTGCTGTTGCACTTCCGTTATCTGCTGTTGCTTGTGCATTTGAACTAGCATCAGCTGTTGCTGTTCCACCATTTGTAGCAGTTGCTGTTGCTGATGAATTTGCTGTTGCTGAAGCATCACTTGTATTAGCAGTTCTATTTGCTAAAACAACTTCATTTTGTGTTTGGCTAGTATGTGTTGCTGATGCTATAGTTGGTGATACAACTGCAGCTGCCACACTTGTAGTAGCGATTAATGTTAATAACGCTTTTTTCTTCATAATTAATTCCTCCTAAGTACTTCAATACTTATAATTATTTAAGTTTAGTTGATAACTAACCAGCATTTCTTTTTCCATTAGTTTTTAATCATTGGTACTTCTCACCAATGTCTAATATCATTCTACATCATTTTTTTGTTACCTTATAGACTAACTCTTACAACTTAGTAACAATTAATACATAATCATTTCTTCATTTTGTTAACTTTGACACTATAAAAAAATAAATCATAGATAATTTTACCAATAAAACTGGATTATTGATAAAATTTCTATGATTTTCTAATAAAAGTAATAAAGTTTATTTTTTTTCTATTTTGCTGCCTTAGCTGCTTCTAATATATCTTTGTAAGTTGGTTCATTTGTCATTTCTTCTAAGTATTCAACAAATACAACTTTACCTTCTGAATCTACTACAAATGAAGCTCTTGTTAATAAAGCTAATTCTTTTATGAAAGTTCCTGTAGCTTCTCCAAAACTTCTTAAATTATAATCTGAAACTACCTTTACATTATCTATTCCAGCAGCTCCACACCATCTTCCTTGAGCAAATGGTAAATCCATTGATACTGTATATACAGTTACATTTTCTAATTCAGCTGCTTCTTTGTTAAATTTTCTTACTTCCATATCACATACTTCTGTATCAATTGATGGAACAGCTAAGAATACTCTTATACCTTTAGTATCGCTATATTTTAACTCACTTAAATCGTTATTTGTTACTGTAAAGTCTCTAAAGCTTTCTCCTACCTTAACTTCTTTTCCTTCTAAAGTTAATGGATTTCCTGCAAATTTAGCTTGTCTCATTATAATTCCTCCTAAAGTATTAAATTTAATATATATTTACTATTTACTTATTTTTTATTTATTATTCTGATTTTTATTTTAATCCCTTATGTAATCTTTGTAAATTTAATTCCTTATTAAATAAGTCTGATTACTAAGAATTATCTCCATCATTCTTTATAATCTACCTTTATTTACATAATATTACGTAGATAATTTCTTTAAAACACCTATTAAACATTAAGATGAAGTCAAAAAGACATTAAATTAATTCTATGCTTATTCTAAAAATTATGGATTTAACTCTCCACTTAATTTTTATATTTTATATATTTATTGTAGAAAAAATATTAGAGCTTCTTTACATAGGTGAGTGATCACAAATAATGAACCTATATAGCTAGATAAAAGACAGAGAGGATGTATCTGTAATTTGATACATCCTCCTAAAACTTCTTAATTAAATTGTCTATAATGTGGATTTACTATTTCATATTCAAATGACTCTATCCCATCTATATTTTGTATAGCTTCTAAAATTTCATCTATTTCTCTTTCCTTTTGAAGTTTTACCCTAAGCTTTGTGGAATATAACATACTTCCATTAACATTGCTTGTCCCCTTTAGAAAATCAGCTAAAGCATTTTTTGAAATTAAAATATCTTGTACTTCTCTATATAATTTCTTTTCTGATAATATAGACATTTCTAAATAACTATGGTCAAATTTAAAGGATATTTTCTTTAATATTTCAAAGGCTATAAGTACAAGTACTGTTACAAATATACCTATGGCATACATTCCACACCCTATGCTTAATCCAATGGCTGCAGTTGTCCATATTCCTGCCGCTGTTGATAAGCCCTTCACAGCACCTTTTTCCTTAAATATTATTCCTGCCCCTAAGAAACCAACTCCTGATACTACTTGAGCAGCTATTCTACTAGGATCTACCATTATGTTTGGACCTAGTACCTCAAAAAAGCCATATTGTGAGACTAACATTACTAGAGTTGCCCCTACTGCCACTAAAAAATGTGTTCTTATCCCTGCTTCTTTAGATCTCATTTCTCTTTCAAAACCAATTAGTCCCCCTAATACTCCCGACAGAGCTAATCTAAGAAAGAAAATTCCATAAAAATATAAATAATTATGGATATCTTTATTAAAATACGCAAATCCGTAAAAGTTATGAACGCTATGCATAAAATCCTCCTATGTATTTAATAGTTTTTTCTTTTGTTTACCGTTTAGATTCTACCAATTCTATCTTTCCAGCCAAAAATTATTAATCCAAAACTATAAACGTAGACCTAATTCAGGTGGAGTTTTGACTCCATCTCAATGCTTAATCAAAGTTATCTAGAAGTGTGAGGCTGTTTATCTCCTACTTAAGTGACTATCTAAATCTTGATTTAGTTATAGGAACTTACTCAGCGAGCAATGCGAGTCGAGTTTCCTATAGAAGACAGAAGTATTACAGCCTTTAGCTATCAGATAAATATATTTTTTAATATATAAAGAAAAATAAGCTATATTAAATACAGATATTTAAGAAATCTTAATGTAAGTGTAGTTGGAATTCTAAATATATCTCTATTTTAATATAGCTTTTATACTTCCATATTACTTCTTTTCTACTATAATAAATCTTCTTGAATAAGCAAATTCAAAACATATTTACTTTATTAATCTTCAAATCCCTTTGGATTTTTTGATTGCCAATTCCATGAATCCTTGCACATATCTTTAATATCTCTTTTTGCTGTCCACCCTAATTCTTTATTTGCTTTAGTAGGGTCTGCATAACAAACTGCAACATCTCCAGGTCTTCTATTAACAATTTTATATTTTACATCTCTTTGACTTACTTCTGAAAAAGCTTTAACTAATTGTAAAACACTATATCCATTTCCAGTTCCTAAATTATAAGTAATAATACCTGGTTTAGTATCTAATTTTTCTAAAGCTTTTATATGCCCCATTGCTAAATCAACAACATGGATATAATCTCTTACTCCTGTTCCATCTATAGTATCATAATCATCTCCAAATACTGAAAGCTCTGCTAATTCACCAATAGCTACTTTTGTTATATATGGCATAAGATTATTTGGTATTCCCTTTGGATTTTCTCCTATTAAACCACTTTCATGTGCACCAACAGGATTAAAATATCTAAGTATAGCTATATTCCAAGAGTTATCTGACTTATATAAATCTCTTAGTATATCCTCTATCATTAATTTAGTTCCTCCATAAGGATTAGTAAATGACAATTCACACTCCTCGTTTATAGGCATAACTTTACTTTCTCCATAAACAGTGGCTGATGAACTAAATACAAAGTTTTTCACATTAAACTTTTTCATTGTACTTAAAAGATGTAAAGTACTTGTTATATTATTGTGATAATATTCAAGAGGCTTTTCCACGGATTCACCCACTGCCTTGAGTGCAGCAAAATGTATAACAGAATCTATATTATTTTCTTTAAATACTTTTTCAACATCAGAAAGATTTAATAAATCATATTTATAAAACTTTATATCTTTCCCTGTTATTTCTTTTATTTTCTCTTTAACAACTTCTTTACTATTACTTAAGTTATCAATAACAATTACATTATGACCAGCTTCTAGCAATTCTACTGATGTATGACTTCCTATATAACCTAGTCCGCCTGTAACTAATATATTCATAAGATTCATTCCTTTCATTCCTTGAAATACTTATTATCTTTCCACAAATAAAAACCCTCTTTCATCAATTATAATATGAAAGAGAGTTTTTTACAAAATGTTAATTATTGTCTTTTGATGGTGAAAGATACTCTTGGTTTGGTAATTTTGCATCTCCATAAATGAAGTTATGAAGATTTTCATTAGTTTCAGCTTGATTAAATACTAAATACCATATTCCGTTTACAGTTTTACTTGAACAGTTGCTGTCTACAGGAACCCTAGCTTCTTCTATACTCTTACAACCAGTACCTAATATTTCTTCACCAAACTTCCAGATTTGAGCATCTGACATATTTGTTTCTAATGCTGGTGCTACCTTCTCTAAAAGTTCTGGATATTCTGTTATTGGAGTATTCTCAACTCTTTGGAATAATTGCTCAATAACTTGTCTTTGTCTATAAGTTCTTGCATAATCTCCACCTGTTTTATGTCTTATTCTTAAATAAGCCATTGTTTGTAAACCATCTAGGGTTTGTGGACCTGCATGAGTTATATTAGGTGCATTTGGTTCATGATCTAAAGTTTTTAACTGATCATAAGGGAATTTTATTTCATAAACTTCTTCTGGTGTTAAATCAACATGAACTCCACCTAATATATTTATAATTTCTGGTAAGCTTGTAAAGTTACAGCTTATGAAATTATGAATATCTAAATTATAGTCTTTATTTAAAGTCTCCATAGCTAGTTGAGGACCTCCAAATGCATAAGCTGCATTAACCTTTTGCGCCTTATGCCCTGGTATTGGAACATAGGAATCTCTTAATATAGATACTAATTTTAAAGTATGTTTTGTATCATTAACAGACATTACCATTATAGCATCTGATCTCCCTGGAACTCCTTCAGGTTCATCAACTCCGAATAAGTAGATATTGTGCACTCCTTTATTGTTTAAAGAGTTTAATTCCGCTTGTTTACTTACGCCTAATTCATTATTGTTTATGGTCACTCTGTGTACTTTATCTAATACACTATTAACAAACAAATATGACCCACCTACTAATACAATAATTATAAGAATTATTGCTCCAACAATTATTGCAGATATTTTTTTCTTATTTTTAGGCTTTTTCGAGTTTTCTGTGTTACTCATGTAATTACCTCGCTAATTTAGAATTGTTAATTTTGTGTTAATATAATCTTAACCTTTTTTGAACATTCTTTTGTTACAAAGGCTTATTTTTAATAGTTACAAAAAATAAACTTAGTTGTTCTCTTTTTGTAATATTTAATTTTGAAATTAAAATTCTATATAATCCCCTTGTATTTAAAGGTGCTATAAATTATTTTTAATAAAAAAAGAATAGATAAAAAATATTTATCTATTCTTTAAGTTAATGATTTCATTACATTTTATTAACAATTAGTTAACATTTGTTCTTTTTTACCTTAATAACTTTAAATATATTATTCCTCTTAATTTATTTGGCATTACCCTTACCATCATTCTTTCAAATAAATTAATTACATATTCTTTGTAAGAAATATACTTTTTATCCAACATAAATTTTTGCATATTTATTTCTTGTTTTATATATTTAAAGCCTCCTCTTCTTGCGAACATATCTTTTCCTGTTCTAGCATTAACTAAATTCTCCTGTATATTATATCCCTTTGCTCCTGAAATAAACATTCTAACCCACAAATTATAGTCTTCAAACCATAAGAATTCTTCATAATTTCCAGCTTTTAAAACAGCATCTTTCTTATACATCACTGTCATATGGTTAAAAGGATTTCTCTTTTTTGAAAATAATTCAATGTCCTTAGATTTTTCAGGCACAGTTCTATTTGAAATTATATTTGAAATTTCTCCATCAAACTCAGAAATATTAGATCCTACTATATCTATATTTTTATCTTTTAATATTTCTAATTGCTTTTCAAATCTATCTTTTCTGGCAATATCATCAGTATCCATTCTTGCTATTATTTCATTAGAACATCTTAAAACACCTTCTCTAAGTGCTACTCCAAGTCCTCTATTACTTTTAAACTCAATTATCTTGAACAAACCTTCATATTTATCATTGTATTCCTTTAAAATCATATCAAGCTCAACAGTTAGTTTTCCATCCTTTATAACTACTATTTCATCTGCTTTAACTGTTTGATTTAAGACACTCTCTATGGCATCCCTTAAATAATTAGGATTTTCTTTATAATATACAGACATAAGAACTGAAAACTTCATTACACACTTTTCCTTTCTTTCACCACAAAGCCTATCCATATTAATAATCTATAAGATAAATAGTACAAGCTTAATACTAAATAGCTATATCCAAATCCACCTATTGCTAGTCCTACTCCTACTAAAGATCCTAATATATAATAAATAACTCTGAATTCAGTTGTTTTTTTCTTTATTATCTCAAGAGAAGATATATTATACTTTTTCTCTGCTGCTTTTTCTATAGTTCTTGGAAGTGCAATTATAAGTATAAACAATACTATGGAAATATATAAATTTAATCCTTTATCTACTTTCATATTTAAACTATAAGAAAACATTAAAGGTACTGTTATATATCTTAATATACTTAAGAAGAAAAAGGTTATAATTGATTTTTTATCTCTCACTTTATTATGAGCTAAGTAAACAATATATATAAGTATTAAACCTACAGTATAGTAAATATAATTACAATTTAATGCTCCTAATATTCCTATTACTATAAGTGATATTATATATTTTATAAATCTTATTTTTCCTATACGCTCTCTTGCATAAAGTATTTCATCCTCTTTTAATCTTAAGGTTGGATTTTTTTCATACTGTATAGTTATTACATCATTATTTATATACCCTACTTCATATACTGACATCAGACCTATGAACCCTAAAATAGAAGCTATAAAGTCAACTAAGGTAAAACTTCTATTAAAAGCTATAATATAAATATATATAGGTAATATGAAAGTGAATATATAAGCTATTCTTTTGCTTTTCCCTTTTATTCTAGTATAAAAAGTATAATAAAAGGGGATTATAAATTTATTCATATTATTTTAAGTTACTCCTCTATAAATATTAATCTTTCGCTTTTTCTATCTTCCCAAAATCTCTTATTTTTTTCATGTATTACAATAAAGGACTTTGTTGTATTTTTTACAAAATCATAATCTGTTTCATTATCTGTTATCATTACTAAATCATCATAATCCTTAAACTTATCTAGAAACTTTGCAAATTTGGTATATAATATATCCTCCTTTACCCTTCCAGTAAATTTATTATTTTCTACATATGCTGAAGAAGCTATAACTTCATCTATATTAAGTCTCTTGGCTACAGCTTTAGCTATAAAATCATAAGAAGCTGATATCATTATAATATAGTATCCTTTTTCTTTATAATCCCGTATTATTTCTTGAGCTTTCGAAATTTTCTTTTCTTCTAGAAAGTTATCTATAAATTTTTCAACAAGATTATTAATTTCTTCAACATCTCTATCCTTTAAAACATTAGTTATTAGCTTTTTACTCATATCATTTTTTAATATTTTATTTGATAACTTATTTATAACTTTAAAATTTATATTTTTATTTTTTGCCTTTAAAGTCTTGTAATCATCAAAGTCTTTAAAGCTATATTCAAAAAAATCTTGTGTTGTGTTAGATTTATAAAGCGTATTACATAAATCTACAGCTAGAATTTTTTTCATTTGTTAACTCTCCCCTACTAAAGCTTTTAACTCTCGATTCCATATCTTTTTGATTTCTTTATAATCAAAATTATTACATCTCTTCAAGGATTTTTCTTTTAATCTACTATATAATTCTTTATCCTTAATTAATTTTATTATAACTCTTCCTAATTCCTCTTCGCTCTCTGTAAGTTCTAAACTTTCTAAGTCTTCACTACTATCAAAAGGCTTTGTAAGTATACCATATTGTAGCTCTTCACCATATTCTATATCTCCAATTACTCTCTTTGGCTCTATAATTTCTCTTGGTCCTGAAATGCAATCTGTTGATATAACAGGAAGTCCTAGAGACATCCCTTCTATTAAAGTCATTCCAAATCCTTCATAAAGGGATGTTCCAACATATATTGTAGAGTTTTTCATAAATTTATATGGATTACTATTAAAGCCTGTAAAGTGAATATTTTTTTCTAAACCTAACTTTTTAGATAAAGCTTTTAACTTATCCTCATAGGGTCCTCTACCAACAATTATTAATTTTGCATCATTCTCAAATTCAACAACTCTTTTAAATGCTCTTATTAAATGCCACTGTCCCTTTTGTGTATCCAATCTGCCTACATTTATTAAAGTTGTCCCATTAAAGAATTCTCTTGGTAACTCCTCCACAGCTTCTTTAGATTTATTTATTATGTCCTCTGTCATTTGTGGATTATATAAAGTCTTTACATTTTTTGCACTATAATTATTTTTTAAATAGTTTTCGCCAATCATAGAAACAGAAGCTATCAAATCAGATTTCTTTATTATATAAGGTAATAATTTTTTCATATAGCTTGGATAATCTATGTCTATATTATTATGAATTGTAGTAATAACCTTATCATTTTTTTTAGTTAAACAATTCATTAAATCAGTTTTAGGTAAATGACTTATAACAACATCAAAGTTATATTGCTTTTTTATAGCCTTTAATTTTTTATATATTTCATAATCCTTTAAAAGCTTTCCTGCCCCTGACCTTTTTCTTATACCTAGATCGATTATCTTACCTTTATAATCAAAAGTTACTCTATTTTCATAAAGCAATAAATAAACATCATAACCTAATTCATCATAAATAATTGATAAATTAGCAGCAACCTTCTCAGCTCCTCCATCCGATAAAGAAGGCACAAGTATTCCTATCTTCTTTTGTTTCATAAACTTCCTCCTATATAAGACTATTAACTACTTTAATTATAGTAATTTTTAATTTAGCTAAAATAGCTTTTCCATCTTACATTCTAGTCAATATTATAACACTTTCTTTAGTTGCTATCATACTTTATACTTATTCTTAACACTTCACATCCCCTTACATTGTTCTATAATCTTTCTTTAACTACTTTTAAGGCATTTTCTATAACATGATGCATATCATAATATTTATACTCAGCTAGTCTTCCTCCAAATATAATATTATTTTCTTTATCTGCTAGCTCTCTATATTTCTTATATATTTCATTATTTTTATCATTATTTACTGGATAATAAGGCTCATCACCTTTTTTCCAAGTTGCAGGATATTCCTTTGTTATAACTGTCTTTTCACTTGTACCATATTCAAAATGCTTATGTTCTATTATTCTTGTGTAAGGTATTTCATATTCTGTATAATTCACTACAGCATTTCCTTGATAATTTTCCATATCTAAAATTTCATGTTCAAATCTTAAACTTCTATACTCTAAAGTTCCAAATTTATAATCATAAAATTCATCTATCATTCCTGTAAATACTATTTTATCAGCCATAGCACTTAATTCTTCTCTATTTTCAAAGAAATCTGTATTTAACTTAATTTCTATTCCTTCTAATAAACTTTCAATAAATTTATTATATCCACCTATTGGTATTCCTTGATACATATCATTGAAGTAATTATTATCGAAAGTAAATCTTACAGGAAGTCTTTTTATTATAAAGGAAGGTAACTCTGTTGCTCTTTGTCCCCATTGCTTTTCTGTATATCCCTTTATAAGTTTTTCATAAATATCTTTACCCACTAACTTTATAGCTTGTTCTTCTAAGTTTTTAGGTGTTTCTATATTAGCTTCTCTCACTTGCTCTTCAATTTTAGCCTTAGCTTCTTCTGGAGTTTTAACTTTCCATAGACCATAAAAAGTATTCATATTAAAAGGTAAGTTATATAGCTCACCTTTATAATTAGCTACAGGTGAATTAGTATATCTATTAAAATCAACAAATTGATTTATGTAATCCCAAACTTCCTTATTGCTTGTATGGAATATGTGAGCACCATATTTATGAACATTAATTCCTTCTATATTTTCACAATAAATATTACCACCTATGTGATTTCTTTTATCTATTACTAAACACTTTTTTCCTTTTTTCTTTGCTTCATGAGCAAATATTGAACCAAAAATCCCTGCTCCTACTATTAAATAATCATACTTTTTCATAAGTTTATCTCCTATCTCTTTAGAATCTTTGTTTTAATTATAGAATTAGCCTCTTTTATGAATTGATCTTTTATAATTATCATAACCACTATGTAGACTATTACTCCAACTGCCACCTCAATAACAGTAGCAATTATACCCTTTGAAACAAATCTTTCAACAATTTTAATTGCTAAAAACATCACTACAGACCCTACTAATGGCTTTATAGCTGTCTTTATTATTTTTCCTAACTTAACAACGTCTCTTAATAAGTATATTTGAATAGCTGTTACTGTAAATTCAGCTATGACAGAAGCTATGGTTGTTCCCATTGCCTTGTAATGAATTATCAAAATAAAGTTGAAAATAACATTTACTACTGCTCCCCCAACTACAGATATAGTAAAACCTCTTTCTCTATCCATTGGTAGCATTACTTGTATTCCTAAAATATTACTCCAACTTATAGCTATAATTATAAGTACTCCAACTTGTAATAAAACTCCTACTCCAGCAAAGCTAGCTCCATAAAACCAAAGAGAAAAACCATCAGCAATAGCAATTAACCCAAAAACCATTGGAAAAGCCATGAAGTTAACAAAATTGAAGGCTTTATATATCATTGTTTTAAACTCATCCATTTTTCCCTCTGAATATAGAGCACTCATTCTTGGAAGCATAACCACTCCTAAGGATGTTATTAAAGTAAGTGCTAATCTTATAGTTTTCTGTGCATTAGCATAAAGTCCTACCTGTGACATATCAGACATAAATCCTAGCATACTTCTATCTAATAATACATAGATTTGAATTGCAAGCTGTGATACAAACAACCCTAAGGCTGGAGTTAAGTGAGTAAATACCTCCTTAGGAGTTGGCTTGTACACTTTTACTACCTTTCTAAATCCAGCCCACATTATTCCTTGACCAATAACTGAACTTCCACCCATTATTAAAGCATATAAAATTATATCTGAAGGTTTTTTTACTAAAATAAATATTAAAATTATTCCTACTATTTTAACGAATGCATTTCTTAATACTACGCTCTTCATATCTTCTAGACCAATAAATAGCCATGATATATCAAACATTGATGCTACCACAACAGTACCTTGTGCTAAATATAACATTCTATGGTCTTTATTAATCCCTACAAATATTATTAAATATATAATCAAAGCTGTTGCAGTGGTTATAAACTGAAGAGTATATATATTAGTAAAATCTCGCCCATATTTTTCTTCACTATTTTTAGAACGAGCTATTTGTCTACTTCCATAAAGGTCAATTCCTATCATTCCTAAAAGTACGAAGTACTGTGCATAGGATGATGAATAGGAAAAAAGCCCTACTCCATCAGTTCCTAAAACTCTAGATATGTATGGAACTGTTATTAAAGGTGCTAATACTAAAAACAACTGATAAATTTGGTTATATAAAAAATTTTTTAATAATTTCATATCTTAATAAAAGCTTATTTTAAAGCTTCTATAGCCTCCTTAAGAGCTTTTTTAGTAAAGTTACCTCTAATTAATTCTTCTCTTAATTTTTCTATATTTTTTCTCATAACCATATATTCATCAGTTCCAATAACAAATATCTTACTATATAATTCATCTAAAGAATCAATAACAATTCCTATATTATGTTCTTTAACAAAATCAGCTACTGCAGCTTTACTCCAAATTATTATAGGTAAATTACTTGCTATATATAATGAAGTTTTATGAGGATTGTTATACTTTAAATATTGTCCTGTTTCACCAACACACTCCTTCGAACTTACTCCATCCCAAATCAATCCAAAATCTTCATTTAAGACACTTGGTAATTCTTCTGGTTTTAAACATCCTTTATAACGTGACTTATCCTCCCCTGAATAATAAGGTCCATATAAATTAAGCTTAATTCTCTTATCTAATTTATAAATGAATCCACTTTTATCCTCAGCTAAATTTCCTGCAAAGCACACAGTATAATCTTCTTCTTGCTTTTTATACTGCTTTTTTTCTTTACTATCAATTAAATAATCAAATATTCCCAAATTAACTATTTTTGATTTCAATCCATTGTCTAAAAGCCATTTTGTCATTTTAGGGTTATGTGATATGCACACATCAAAAACATTTAATCTTTTTATTTCCTCTATCATTTTTTCTTTATTTTGTGCCCTAAGTGAATTTATATCATGGATTATTGCTACATGCTTTATAGCCCTATGATTCTTCATCCATTTTAAATAAAATCTTACAAAGACACTTTTTTCATATATGGGATATTGACTTATTATTATTGAACCCTTTGGTACTGATGATAACTGCTTTAAAAAAGAAGATATCATTGCTCCTGTTTTCACCTTTCCTGACTCATCTTTATTAAGCATATAGATAGGTTCATAACCTTGCTCCTTTAAAATGTCATCAACATCATTTCTAGCCTTACTTCCTGCATCTCTTTTGTTTCCCTTTGTTTCACTCAAATAATAAATATTCAATGTACACTCTCCTAATAACTAAAATTTATCTGAATTAAGTCTCAGTTTATCTTGAGAAAATCTTATATTCAGCCTTCAATCCTAAGTAAACTAAACTAGCCATTTTTCTTTTGCTAAACATGTAATATGGCTTTAATTTTGTAGGTATATAACGCTTATCCATTAAATTTAAAGCTCTTTGGCAATAATCATCACTTATTATTGAATGTATTTTTTCAACTTTTTCTTTTTTGTTTCTTTTATTTTCTGGTTTATTTTCATTTAATAAAGCTCTATATAAATGTAGAATAAATCCAGAATATATCTTTTTGTCTAACTCTTTTCTCTCTAAACCTTCATAATTTATATTATGTAGTTCTAGAAAAAATAATTTTATATTATCATACAAATCGTCTCTATATGCAACCATAGCAGATTCATCTTGATAAACATAGTTATAAAATCTTCTGCCGGTTAAGGCATAAAAACTATTTATATGACTTATATATTGAGCTGTAAAAAGATGATCTTCCCCTATTTTTAAACTCTTATTAAATCTTAAATTATACGTATCTATTATACTTTTTTTGAATAATTTAGTGCATGCAAATTGATTAGTTCCAAATTTATCTGTTAAAGAAATATAGTCCTCAAAAAATTCTTCTAATAATTTTTTATCAGAATAAAATCCTTCTTCTATTACCATACCTTCTTCTTTAATTCTATTTGGAAATACTCTATTATAATCTGATAGAACTAAATCAGCATCAAATTTTTTTATTTTTTCATACATTTCTTCAACCATATTTAACTCAACATAGTCATCTGAATCTATGAAACAAATATATTCTCCACTAGCAATATTTAAAGCTGTATTTCTTGCAACTGATACACCTTCATTTTTCTTATTTATTATCTTTATTCTTTTATCATTCTTTGCAAATTCCTCAGCTATTTTTAATGAATTATCCGGTGATCCATCATTAACTAAAATTATTTCTAGATTCTTATAACTTTGATTAACTATAGTTTCCAAACACTTATACAAAAACTTTTCTGCTTTATATACCGGCACTATAACTGTTACGCTTTCCATAATTAACCCCCTCTTTATTAATCCAATCTGGAAGTAATTTTCTATAACTTATCATGTTAATAGCCCCTGACAAAATAAAATCTATTACATCAACATCATCTGTATCAGGTAAAATTATTCTTGGAATATAATATTCATTATATCCCCCCTCTACATCAGAATTTCCATAAGCTAAAGCACTACTAAAACCACTTCTACTTAGTATTCTTTCAGCTTCAGCTGGTATATCACTTTTACCACCATAAGGATAGGCAAATAACTTTGTATTGTATACATCACCTAAAAGCTCACTACAGCATTTTATTTCCTCTTCTAAATCTTCAATTTTCATCCTTGAAAAGATACTATGTGTTACTGAATGGGCACCTATCTTATGGTTTTTCTTTTTCATTTCATTTAAATTTTCTCTTGTTATACCTTTAAATCTAATATTATAAAATTCATCATTTATTTTTATATTCTCAAAAGCATAAGCCTTATCTAAAATTCTTGATAAATCTTCAAAAGTAAATGATTTACTTATCATATTATAAAGAACAGACCATTGTTCTTTCCTTTGCCATTGTTCTTTAATTTCCAACTTATAATTTATTTCATCTAAATTATATTCACCAAGTGGAACATAACTCATCCAATACATAAGTTTATCTATTTCTAATATTTTCTTATCATCAATTAAATTAACTGCACAAAAAAAGTATCCCTGATTATTCATTTCATCCATTATTTTAGATGCAATGGAATATTGATTTAAATATCCATCATCAAAGGTTAATGTTGCAGTTCCCTCTTCTTTTATTTCTAAATTAACCTTAAATCTATTGTTTATAACTTTTAGCTGATTCTTAAAAACACTTTCTCTATGAGAACATTCTAAATGAATACTTTCATCAAAATATTCATCTGGAATAACATTGTGATACCCTATAATTCTTTTCTTATTTCTATTTAAAAAATAACAAAATTTTGTAAAACCACACATTTTACTTAATCTAGCCTTGATTATTAGTTTTTTAGAAATCCTCATCTTTTGTTTTCCTTTCAATTTAAAATATATTAATTATAAAAAAAATCATTGTAAACTTCAAAATCTAAGTTATCATTAAATTTTCTTCCAAAAATGAAATCCCTTTCTCTCATTTTAGAAAAATCACTCTCATCTAACAATTTAGGATAATCAGGACCACTTTCCCAATCAATATATCTTAATGCCATATGCGTATCATTATATTCTGTATCAAATTTATAAATTTTATCTTTATATTTAGAATTCATTACTATCGTTTGAAAAATTATTTCATCACTACATAAAGCATTTTTAAACGCATTTTCAAATTCTACATTTTTCTTTAAGAACATTAAAATATAATTATTTAACTCTCCTGATATAGTAAACCAATTACATCCCTTATATAATTTAGGTAACCTAGTATAATATTCATTTATTGGTTTCCCTAAAAACTTTTCTTTCATATTTAAAAGTTTGCTACTGATTCTTCCTTGCTCTTTTTTATAGTAACTATTTGAATATTTATATTTAATTCTTTCCTCTATTTCCTTTTCTTTAGCATTTAAATCTACACCTATAAATTCTTTTCCTTTATTTTCCTGGAGAAAATTTATTATATTTTCAGCACTTTTTAAAGGCAGACATTCACCAGATATAATTGATACATAATCATAATTTTTTTTATTGAAAGCTTCCATTAAACGTAAGGTTCCTTCTACTAGAGAGTATGATCCCCATCTAACATCAACTCTTTCCTCTATAAAATTAACCTTATCTAAAATATCATCAAATTCATTTAAATTTGACTTTTTATCAACATGAATATAAATATCAAATTCATGTCCTAAAAGTTCTATAACTTTATCTATTGACTTTGTTCTCCTGTGACATAAAATTCCTATAGCCACCTTCATCCATAACACTCCCTTTATATATAATATTAATATAGAGATACCTAAACCATAGGTTTAAAGCATCTCTATTTTTAAAATCATCTTGTTATTATATGTCCAAACCAATTTATAGCATATGGAGTATACATATTACTGTTAACATGTACTTGTCTAAATACCATAATACCTAACATTGCCATGAAAAATAATAAGAAAAGCATTCTTCTATTTTTATTTTTTATATATCCTATTAACATTGGTAGCAATATTACTATTGATATTTTGAAATAATCTGAAAATCTTGTTCCTAAAACAAAATATCTATTAAATAATAAATAAATACATATACCTGTAAAATATATATTGAAGAAATAATCAAATTTCTTATCATTTACATTGTTATACCATCTTATTAATAAGAACATCACTAATATAATAAAATCAAATATTACATTAGCACTTAATCCTATTTTTTGAGCAAATAAACTTGATGCAGTATATCTATAAATTTTTATTCCTAAGTTTCCATGTATATGCTCCTTAGCAAACATACCTACAAAATGTAAATCCATAAGTTGTCCTAATATTATAAATACAATATAGGTTATTATTATTTGTTTAGCACTATATCTTTTGTCCTTAATGAAAAATAAAAGCATTAAAATTATAGATGATGTATGGAAACATGCTGCTATTAATATACAAATAAATGCTGTTTTCTTTCTATTTTTAGTAAACAAGTACATTGCAAATAATCCTAATGCTTGAGCTAATGAACTTCTTATTTGTCCCATATCATATACTAAAAAGAACATTGAATAATATATAAATATAGAGAACCAAATTTTTTTGCTTAATTTACTAATAGCAGTTCCTTTTATAAACAATGTAACTGCTGCCATTATAAAGAATATCCATTGTGGATTTTCAGTTACCATTCCTAAAATCCTATTTAGAAAATAATACCCGTATTCAACATGTTGACTTCTATAGGCAACTAATGCCTTATAAAACATTATGGAATAATTTCCATAGTCAAATCCTGAATAGTATCTAAGCCCTGCAAATAATATTAATCCTACTATTAATAACCATGCAATTATATTTTTAATACCAAAATTAATTTTTCTACCTAATATACCAACAGAATATTTATTATATCCATTTTCCTCATTAGTAAATATTAAGTAGTCTGAAAAAGCAAAGATAGCTAATACAATGAGTATAAATATGTATGCCACTTTGTACCTCCTACACTTAATTTATAACATTTTTCTGTCGACTTTTGAATTTTTTATTTTTTTGTTAATTAAAAATAAACTTCTTAAACTTCTTTTAAAATATCCAAAAACTATTATAACACTTACAAAAACCTAATTCAAAAATAAATAAATTTTAAAAAAACTATAAATTTTCTTTTAACACTATATATTACATTTTTTTTAATATATTTTAATGATATAATAAAACAATGTAACCAGAGCAAAATATTTATTCAATATTTTATTTTTTTAAATATTAATACTATTATTTCAAAATAAACTAAAGTACTTTTTTAAATACAAAACAATTAATAATTTTATAATCTACTTAGGAGGAAAAATGATAAGTGTTATAGTACCTATATATAATGTAGAAAAATATCTAGAAAATTGTATAAATTCAATACTAAATCAAAGTTATAAAGACTTTGAATTAATATTAGTAGATGATGGCTCCCCTGATAATTGCGGAAAAATTTGTGATGACTATGCAAAAAAAGATTCTAGAATAAAAGTTATTCATAAAAAAAATGGTGGCTTATCTGATGCTCGAAATGTTGGTATAGAAGCTGCTAAAGGGGAATACATCTCTTTTATTGATAGTGATGACTGGATTCATAAAGATTTCTACTTAACACTATTTAACGCATTATCTAGTAGTAATTCTGATATCGCAATTTGTAATTTCTTAAAAGTTTCAAATAATGATATAAAAGACAAGATTATAAATACTAATCCAACTGTTGAAACTTTAAGCAACTTAGAAGTTTTAAATGATTTGTATAGTGATAATTATGTTAACTGTATAATTGCTTGTAATAAATTATATAAAACTATTCTATTTAAAGATATAAAATTTCCTGTAGGAAAAATACATGAAGATGAATTTACAACACCAAAAGTTTTATTTGAAAGTAATAAAATTGCCATTATTGATGAGGCTCTTTATTACTATAGACAAACTCCAAATAGTATAATGAATAGAGAATTTAATATTGCTAATTTAAGCTTCCTTGAAGCTATTGAAAATCGTTTAAACTTTATAACTGAACATCATTTAAATGCTATTTATGATAAATGTCTCTATCAATTATCTTTTGAAACAATAAATCTTTATTATATGATAAAGGATTCCAATATTTCTAATAAAGAAAATTTATTAAGGGAGTTAAGTGAAAAAATAAGTTCTTTGAATATAAGCGCTTTAAGTTTAAAATCTAAATTACTTATAAACCTATTTAAATTTTCACCTAAATTATATAAAGTAATACAAAATTAAAAATAAAAATGGATAGTTCAATAAGATTAGAATCTTACTGCACTATCCATATATTTTTAATTTAAAATATTCCCTATAAAATAAAATTTTGCTGATAATATAGTTAAATATCTTCCTATAAAAGATGCTTCTTTCATTTGCTCTCTTATATAACTATTTTTTCTTATATCTATATTAAAGCTCTTCCATCTATTAAACATTTCTTTTCCATAAGAATTATTTTTATCATATATAATATTCTTTTTTCCTACTAAGCAATGAAGATATACTGTATATTCAAATTCATTTTTAAACTCATTATAAATACCTTTTTCCTCTAATTTTTTCTTTATAAATTTCATTGCTTCACTTATTTCTAAAAGCTTAGGGGAAATTTTTTTAGTTATTGACTCATCTCTTTGATAATACATATATAAACTTTCATTTAAATACTGCACCTTAGGATTATTACAACCAAGCGATGCAACAAATGCTAAATCCTCTGCATAACTTATATTGCTTGGAAATTCTATATTATTATCCTTAAAAAAACCTACTCTGAAGAACTTCCCACACATAGTTGGTAATATATCTCCTATTAATACATACTTTAAAAATTCTTTTCCTTGTAAAATATTAAACTCCTTTGATTTAATACCCTCGATTTTTTTACCATTATCAAAAATTTCATAATATTCAAAGCATACAATATCTGAATCATTTTCTTCAATTTTATCTTTAAGCTTTCTTATAGCGTCTAAATCAATCCAATCATCACCATCTAGGAATAAAATATATTCACCTGTAGCCTTTA
The DNA here is from genome assembly GCF_001403635.1 of Clostridium massiliamazoniense. GTDB lineage: Bacteria > Bacillota > Clostridia > Clostridiales > Clostridiaceae > Sarcina > Sarcina massiliamazoniense. The sequence goes on along the minus strand of NZ_LN879466.1, from coordinate 237,022 downwards.
TATATCCACTTTTTCTTGCTTCTATTACTCCTTGATTTTCCTTATCTACTATTATTATTCTATTATCCTCAACAGCTCTTTTTTTTAATTTTTCTAATGTGCTATCTGTTGAACCATCATTAACAACAATTATTTCTAACTCCTTATAGCTTTGGTTTACTACTGAATCCACACATCTATCAATATACCTTTCTATATTATAAGCTGCTATAACAACACTTATCTTAGTCATTTAACTTATCTCCTCATCCCTTTAATTCTATTAAAAAGTTTTCTCATATGCTTATTTTTTATATTAACGATTAATAGAAGTATTAAAATTACTATTGTAGATATAACTCCTGTTACAAAAAAGTTTACTATCATACTTTTTATATTTAAATGATTAATTACATTGTCTGTTAATATAAATCCAATATAAGATAATATGAATGCTATTATAGCTGATTTTATATACCAAAAATAATATTCAAATACATTCTTTTTAAAACCATACTTGAATACAGCTAATGGCTGCCATATTAAAACAATTAAAATATTACTTATTAGAGTACCTATAAAAATACCAATTATCCCATACTTAGATGCTATTAATATTGAAAAAACAATATTTATTATTGACTCTACTACCGGAGCCCACACATCCCAATATATTCCATAACAACTTTTGAAATTTTGTATTACTACTCTATTCATTCCAATATAGAAATTTATTATCAAAACTATAACAATGGCATTTCCAAAAAGATAATTAGGTCCAACCCAAAATTCTATAAATTTATTTATTACCATATATAATGGAAAACAAATAACAATGGAAAAAATATTAGTTCCAAAACATAACTCTTTAAAAATATCAAAAGTCTTTTCTATTGATTCGCTAACAATTAAATTACCAATACTAGCTTCCATAGCTGTTAATATAGTTGCTGTTATAGTACTAACCCCTGTTAGTATTAACAGGTAGTTTGAATAAATCCCTGATTCTTTCAAAGTTGAATATGCCGCTATAATTAATGGGTCAGTTTTTTGAAATATTATAGTAGCAAGCTGATGACAAAATATATTTTTTATATTTTTTATCAAAGATGGATTATTGGCAGTTAATTCTTTTATACTTTTATCATATTTTAAGTCAATTCTATCTTTATACAAAGCATCTATTCTTCTGTTAGTCATAATTAAAAAGATAAAATTAAATATAAGACCTAATACTACCCAAGATAAATAGCTCTTAAATAAGACTACAAATATAATTTGAGCTATTACCTTTATTATACTGCTAATACCAGAAATTGAAGTTGCTATATAATTCTTCTGATCCGCATAAATTAATGTTTGTTTATATGAAAAGAAATATGTACCTGCAGTACTTACTAAAAGAACCATGTAATAAACTATAACTTCATTATATGGTATAACACCCTTTACAAAGTACTTTAAAAATGGTATTAATATTAAACCTATAAGAAAAACAAGTACTCCAACATACTTATATATTTTCCTAAATATAGCCATTATTTCATTTATTTTTTTATAATTTTTTTCCTCTAAAGGCTTGTATAATTCATAATTTACAGCTGTCCCTATACCAAGCTCTATTAAATTTAATATTCCTATAAGGTTTACTAAAACAGTATTTAATCCAAGTAAGTTTACCCCTAAATAATAAATAAATATAGACCTAGATACAAAGCTCAAGATTAAATTTGTAAAGTTAAAAATAACACCCACCTTAGCATTTTTTATAGAATTTTTTACTCTCATGTTAACTCCTTATTTATCTTAATCTTCTTTTGTATATAGAAAAATTTAGGAAGATTTCTCTACCTAAATTTTATCTTTTAGACACTAAAAGACACCATTAACTCATACTTAATTTTATCTGATAGTTAAAAGCTGTAATGCTCCTCACTTCTATAAGCAGTAGATAAACAGACTTATTCTTCTAGATAACTGTAACTAAGCATTCAGATAAACCAAAATTCCATCTGAATTGAGTCTATGTCTATTTTTCTATAATTGGAATAAGCTTATTATCTATAATATAATCCCAACTATATTCTTTAACAGATTCTCTTAAGTAATCTGTTTTAAAATTAAATCTTTCTTTTAATAAGATTTCTAAAGCATCATAAAAGGAATCACTATTATCATCACATAATATCCCGTTATTTTTATTAACTACTCTCTTATTTTCACTGGTATTAGTAGCTATAGTTATTAACCCTTGACTTAAATATTCAAATGTTTTTGTTGGTGGCTGTACATCATAATATTCTGTCATAGGAATATAACTAACTCCTACATTAGCTTTATTAAAGTATTCTTCTAATTCTTCATGCTTTTTTCTACCTAAATAATTTATTTTTTGATTTTTATTTACTTCAGAAAAAAATTCTTTAGCTTCCTTAGAATTTTCATCCATAAAATATCCAATTATATCATACTCAATATCTAAATCAGAATATTTTTCTACGAACTTATTAAAAGCAATTACTGTGTCTATTATTTTTCTATCTGCTAAAACTCCAACATAAAGTAATCTTATTTTATCTAAATTTTTAGTTGTATTTTTTGATACTCTATCCCCACCAAGTGGAATAATAGTGTAATCCTTTATTTTTAATAACTCTGCTAAAGATTGAGATATAATAGTTACTTCACTAAAAAATTTACTATTAAATAATATCCTTTTATTTGCTTTATCTCTATTTTCTTTAACAGGATCTATACTCCCTGTTCTTATATCTAATATATTTCTTTTTCCTAAAGTCAATAACTTTGTTATGAAAACTAAAGGATTATATACATTAAATATTAAATCACACTTATTTCTTTTAGCAACCTTTGCTACAGTTCTATTTAAGTTTACCATACGTTTTATCAATGAACCTTCTTTTGGTAAGTAAATAACATCTACTAATTCATCTTCGATTTTTTCAAAACCATAATCAAAACAAACGTATGTTATTTTATTATTTTTCTTTAATTTTTCACAATATTTATAGGTATCAATTAAATATCCATATTGCTCTATGCTAGAAATAACAATATTTTTCATTAGTTTAACCTTCCTCTAAATATATAGTGTTACAAAACACCAAATAATTCATCATATTTTAGTAATACTTCATAGGTTCTCTTTCTTTTTCTTTTCCTATTTTTATATACTTAAACCCTTCTGTTATTAATGCTATAAGCATTATTATCATATAATACCTATGTCTAACTGCTGCATTTATATAATATTCAAACATTCCATTTAACACCCAAAGAACAAGTATATTCACAATCCAGAATCCATTCCCTTTAATATTCTTATGTATTCTTACTATGAATAATAATGTTAAGAATACAACATATAAAGCATCTGCTAAATAAGCTAGTCCTTTAAAAGGATCTATATGGCTTACTATTGGTAATGGTGCAAATAAAAATTGTAATAATAAAAGTGGTGAATAAGCTATTACTTGTAGCCAATTCTTCCAATGTATTAAAGGATAAGAATACCTTGTGTTTATATATTGAATTGTTTGACCATTTCTAAAATGACTTAACCCTTGTGGAGTTATTGATAAGTTAAATAATTTTTTAGCTGCATAAGAGCCAACTATATAGCATATTATTATTGCTATTATTACTAGAACAGCTTTTAGCCATTTACTTTTAATCTTAATTGAATTATATAGTTTAACTAAAAATATTACACCAACAACCATTACATATTCTTTTCTTAAAATTATCATTCCAATACTTCCAATTATAAAAGGAACATTAATTACCCATTTTGATACAGCTCCATAAAGGAATATTGCAAAAAATATTAAGAAGTATGAACCTCTAAAAGGAACTATTCCCATAAGTAATGCCATTGGATAAAAAGCTGTTAAAATAAAATAAATTCTCTGTTGTATTAGCATTACATCGCCTTTTTTATATTTTATCCAAGCTTTCCAAATCAATATTATTCCTAATTGATTTATTAAAAAGTTAAAAGTTATATACCAAAGTACATTATGAAAACTCAAATATCTAAATATTAAAGATCCATATTTAAATCCTACAGCTACGGCCATAGTTTGATTTGGTGGCATTATTCCCGTTCGAACAATCCCAGAATACATATTTGCATCTGGAAAATCTGGAATAAGCTTAATAACAGTACTTGCTAATAATACAGCAAAATTAAATATAATTAGTAGTATAAGATATATTTTATTATATTTTCTATCCTCTAGAAGTAAAGTTCTCATTGCATAATACAATATAAAAAAAACTACAACTAAATATATAGGTAATACACATATATCTACTACGTTCAAATGTCCTAAATAACTATTCACTTATTTCTCCTACTTTCTTCTAAAATCTAAGATACTTTCTATAAAAAATATTACTCCCAATCCTAAAAATATCCCTATAAAACCGCCTTCTACATCATAAGCTATTCTTTGCTTCATAGAATTAACTTGTTTTATAACGATGTTTCCATCTCTTTTATAATCTAAACCAGGTGTGTATAAACTAATGGTTCCCATTGATTTATATGTTACAGATCTCATTACATTAAACCAATTTGAATCATCATCAGTAGTATACTGAAATATTAATTGTTTCTTATCTGGTCTAACAAGAATTCTTAGATTCTTCAGAACTTTACTTGGATCCAAATTCGAATTAATATCGTCTAATGCAGCTTTAATTACTTTTTCATCAACTACTGAACTAGCCTTATTTAATCCTGAATTATAGTTAACTAATTGTGAAAGCCTTGATTCCTTTTGCATAGCTGGTGACTCAGTTACATTAACTACATCTGTAATTACGTACTTATTTTTAACAAAATGATTTGTACATAAAACTGCAATTATCACACAAACTATTACAATATACCATCTCTTTCGAAGCAACCAAACTAATTCACTAAATCTCATCGAATTATCTTTCATTAAGTTTCTCCTCTTTTATTTTTTCTTAAGTTTCCGAAGTTAATTATAGCATTTTTAAATTTTTTATTAAAGATTTACTCTACCTAATTAATATCCAATTTCTTAACTAATAACTTAAGTCCTTATCCATATCTATAATTCAAATATTTTTCTTAATGTGATTCTTTTACCTTTTATATTAAAATTTTGTGAAAGTATCTTTTAATATAAATAATTTTGTACTGTTCTTTAAACATACTTAATCATTTTTTCATTGTTAATGTAAACTTCTCCCCTTTTAAAAACATTATAGCTTGTTTTTTTTACACTTATTTAATGATATAATAAATAAAGAAAAATTCCTGTATGTAATACAAAAGATAAATTTAGGAGGTTTTAATGAACGTTGAAGTTTTAGTGGCTACAATGAACCAAAAGGATTTCAGCCTAATAAAGAAAATGAATTTACGTGGAGATGCTGTGATTATAAATCAGTGTAAAAAAGATGAATATACTGAGATTGATAACAATAATCACAAAATAAAATTCATTTCTTGTAATGAAAAAGGACTAAGTAAAAGCAGAAATAAAGCCATAACCAATGCAACTGGAGACATATGTATAATAGCTGATGATGATATCATTTATAATGATAATTATATAGAAATAGTTAGACAAGCCTATTTAAAGTATCCTGAGGCTGATATAATTGCTTTTGATGTCCCTAGTTCTAATTTAGAAAGACCTACTACAGTTATTGATAAAGAAGGTAAATTAGGTTATTTAAAAAGCATGAAGCTTGCTTCTTTTCAATTAACTTTTAAAAGAAAAAGTTTTATAGAAAATAATATTAATTTTAACGAACTATTTGGTGCAGGTTCAAAATATAAAATGGGAGAAGAAAATATTCTTCTATTTGAGTGTTTAAGAAAGAATTTAAATTTAGTTTATTGTAAAGATAAAATAGGGATTGTAAACCATGAAGAATCTACTTGGTTTACTGGATTTGATAATAAATTTTTTAATGATATGGGAGCCATATACTATGAAATGTCATCTAAGCTCTCTACCCTTTTAATACTTCAATACTCTATTAGAAAACATAAGCTTTATAAGAGTAATCTCACTTTTCTTTCAGCTATAACCTCTATGTTTGATGGACGTAAAAATTATAAAAATTTTTGTATTGCATCAAAAACTAATGATAAGGACGTGAGATAACAATGATTATAAATAATCTTGTTTCTATAATTACTCCTATGTACAATAGCGAAAATTTTATCACAGAGATGATTGAAAGTGTAATAAAACAAAGCTATGAAAATTGGGAATTATTAATAGTAGATGATTGCTCTAAAGATAATTCTTGTAATATAGTTCAAGACTTTTCAGCTATTGATGGAAGAATAAAATTAATCAAACATATTAATAATAAGGGTCCTGCTGAAGCTAGAAATACCGCCATAAGAGAATCAAAAGGACAATTTATAGCTTTTCTTGATAGTGATGATACATGGATGGAAGATAAATTATCATTGCAACTTGATGCAATGAAAAAAGCTAATGTACCTATTTCTTGTACAGCTTATGATTTATTTTCTCATGATTTATCTACTAAATATGGTACTTTTGAAGTTCCTGATCATATAGACTATAAATCATTATTAAAAATGAATTATTTTTCCTGTGACACGGTTATTATAGATAAAACGAAAGTTAAGGACATAACAATGGTTACTAACGAAAAACATGAAGATTATGTTACTTGGCTTAAAATAATGAAAGAAGCAAAAACTGCTATAGGTATTAATAAACCACTTGCTATATATAGATTATCTGCTAAATCTAGATCTTCAAATAAATTAGATGGTATAATCAAAAGATTTTTTATATATTACGAAATAGAACATTTAGGTTTATTTAGATCCCTATGGTATTCTTTTTTCTATATCATAAAAGGAATTATTAAATATAGAAAAAAACTATTAAATTAAAACTTAAATTATTGAGGGAGACAAAGCAATGATAAGTATAATAATTCCTGTATATAACGCAAATAAATATCTTATTAAATGTATAGAATCTATACTAGCTCAAAGCTTTCAAAAATTTGAAATAATCCTAATTGATGATGGATCTACTGATGGTTCAGCAGAAATTTGTGATGCTTATGCAGCTAAATACGATAATATAAAGGTTATACATAGAAAAAATAATGATAGTTCTTCCTGCAGAAATGCTGGATTAGAGATCTGTTGTGGTAAATATATTACTTTCATTGATTGTAATCATTTTATTTATATTAATTATCTTCAAACACTTCGTGATCTTATATTAGATAATTCGGCAGATATAGCTATTTGTAACTATTTATTGACTAATGAAGAAAATATCATTAATGAAGAAATAACTCCAAATGTTGAACTTTTATCTAAAGAAGAAAGCCTCAATAAAATATACACTGATAAATACACTAACATGGTTGTTATTTATGGGAAATTATATAAAAAAGAGATTTTTAAAAATTTAAAGTTTCCTATAGGTAAAGTCTATGAAGATGAATATATGATTCATAAAATATTATTTGAAGCAGATAAAATTGTTTATACTGATACTCCACTTTTATATTGCAAGGATATTAAAGATACATCAAGCTTTAATAAATTTGATGAAAAACACCTTCATTTTATTGAAGCTATTGAAGATAGATTACTCTTTTGTATGAAAAATGATTTATCTTTTTTAATTCCTAAAGTTGAGGATCAGTATGCTTATGAACTTATGTACAATTTTTATAAGGTTAGATCTTCTAATATAAAATATAAAAAACAAATATGCAAAGAGATAAAATCAAAATTATTTAATATAGATTCAAGACATCTTACAACTAAAAGAAGAATATTAATTGATTTATTTAGAATATCACCATTCTTGAGCAGACCATTACTAAAATAAATCTTATTCATCTCATAGCTAGAGGCTGTAATACTTCTACTTTCATAAGTAGAAGATAACAGCCTCATGCTTATAGATAACTTCGACTACACATTCAGATACCTAAATGTGTAGTCTGTGTTTATAAATACTCTTCTTTATATAACCCTAACAATTTAGAAAATAAAAAATATTAACAAATAAAATTTTCTTTATAAGTAAAAAATATACATAATTTTGGTATACTAGAATTGATAGAAAGCAAATAGGAGGCTTAACTTATGAAAATACTTGTTTGTGGTGGTGCTGGTTACATAGGAAGTCATATGGTAGCAGAACTACTAGAAAATAACCATGAAGTAGTTATTCTTGATAACCTAGAAAAAGGACATAAAGGTGCTATACTTGGTGGAAAATTCTATGAGGGAGACTTAAGAGATCGTTCTATATTGGACAAAATCTTTACAGAAAATAAAATAGATGCTGTTATAGATTTTGCAGCCTATTCTCTTGTAGGAGAAAGTATGACAGAACCTTTAAAATACTTTAATAACAATGTATCTGGAACAATTTCTCTATTAGAAGCCATGAGAGATCATGATATAAAAAAAATAGTTTTCTCATCAACAGCTGCCACTTATGGAGAACCTGAAAGTATCCCTATATTAGAAAGTGATAAAACAGTTCCAACAAATGCTTATGGTGAATCTAAGCTATTAGTTGAAAAAATATTAGCTTGGGCTGATTATGCTTATGGCATAAAATACACAGCTTTAAGATATTTTAATGCAGCTGGTGCTCATATAAATGGAAAAATAGGAGAAGACCATAGTCCAGAAAGTCACTTAATTCCACTTATTCTTCAAGTACCTCTTGGTAAAAGAGAACATATAATGATTTTTGGAGATGACTATAACACTAAAGATGGTTCTTGCATAAGAGATTATATTCATGTAAGTGACCTTGCATCAGCTCATTCACTTGCTGTAGAAAGATTAATGAATGGTGGAGAAAGCAGAATATATAACTTAGGAAATGGGACAGGTTTCTCTGTTAAAGAAGTTATAGAAGTTGCAAGAAAAGTTACTAGACATCCTATTCCAGCAGTAGTTGCAGAAAGAAGAGCTGGAGACCCTGCAACATTAATAGCTTCTTCACAAAAGGCAATGGAAGAACTAAACTGGAAACCTAAATTTAATTCATTAGAAACAATAATTGAAACTGCTTGGAATTGGCATAAAAATCACCCTAATGGATATGAAGATTAATTTGAATATAATATTTCTTAAAGCAAAAAGGGGCTGTATCAAATCAGCTCCTTAATTTACATTACTTTTTCATCTGCCGAGATAGCTATATAGGTACAAAATGCTGTGACCATTGAACTAGTACTAGAAGCTCTTTATTTTTGAACAATAGTTTCGTTAAAAAATTTCCATTGTTTGAACAAAGTGAGTTTGGGAATTTTAGAAACTGTTGTAGAAAAAATATTAGAGCTTCTTTACGTAGGTGAGTAGTCACAAATGATGAACCTATATAGCTAGATAAAAGGCAGAGAGGATGTATCTGTAATTTGATACATCCTCTTTTACTTTATTCTTGAATATTTCTAACCTTAATTGCTTTTCTATCTATTTTTTCTTGAATTATATCACTTAAATAAAAAGCTAACCCCACTATTATTATTGTTGAATGCAAAATACAATACATACAATCACCTCTTTAACCAATTTAGTTAAATTATTGACTGCATTCTGATTTCTATTCAATTAATGTAATACATTTTTATATGTTTCCATTATAATAGCTATTTGTCTTTTAGCTACAGCATAAAATTCATCTATGTCCTCTATTATCTTCTCCTTAGTAGCCTTTCCTTCAAATTTTGTTTCTATCATGTCAGCTTCATAATCACCTGTCCAATTTTTTGTAAGATCTTCAGGATATACAATTTCTATATTTTTATGATGTAATTGATATTCATCATCTACAAGTGTATTTAATACTTCATCTACTTTTGTAAAATAATCTACACTTTCTTTTATTGATTTTTCAATATTTACTCTTTCTTTAGCAAACTGTTCATTTAACATATCTGTGAAGATTTTTTCTGAATTAATTTTTGTCTTCTTTACATTTAGTATATTAACATTATTATTTACATAATCATAACAGTATTTTTTCCAATCATCTACTATTTGATTTAACTCTACATAAGCTTCACCTAATGATCTTATTTTAAGTCTTTCCCACATATTTATTGTAATTGCTCTCATAGCATCTTTTCTCTCTGCTACAAAGACATTTTCATCTTCAAATTTTTCTTCTTTTACATTTAATCTTATTATCTCATCATGATGTACTACACCACTTAATTTTTTATCTATTTCATCTATTTCTTCCATTGTAGCTTCATTACAATCTGTTATAGCAACAACCATTTTTTGAGCTGCTATAGATATAGGTCTTATTACTTCTTCTAATTCAAATTCACTAAAATTTCTAACTGAAACACAATAAATTATTGAATGAATTCTATTGTTTATATTTGAATAAGCCTCACCTTTTACAATTTCATCAGTAACTTTTTTTCTTATATCATTTGCATTTTCTTCTGTTAAATCAGCAAGTTCCATTACATTTATTTTTACATCATTAACATAAACAACATCTTTATATAATACTTCATCATTATAGTTATCTTTCTTTTTTTCAAGATAATTTCCATCATATATATAGTCTATAAAATAATCTTTATTTGATTCCTTTTTTCCTAAAACTAAAATACTATTAATATTCATCAGTATACTCCTCCTCATTTAAAGAGATTCATCTAATAGTTAAAGGTATCCTCTTTAATTTTTAATTTATTAAATTGAAGTTTCAAAAAATTAAATAGAGATATTTATTAATTATATAAAATAAAACTTTTTGAACTATCACATTAATTATAGCTCAAAAAGTTTTTCTATCCTAGATAAGTACTTAAATTTAGTTTAATTTTTCTAAAGGATCTGTATTAGCATTATATAGATTTCCATTCTTAGTTACTAAAAGTACACCTATATTTTTATTATGATTATTCTCATTATCATAAACTTGAACTAAGTACCCAGCTTCACCATCTATATTTTGATTTGCTAAAACAGTACTTTGTAAATTTTTAACCTCTAAGGATTTATCCTTATTTTTATAATAATTTAATACAAATTTTATAGCATCATTTCCATTATCTACATTATAATTATTCTTTTTACTATTACTATTACTTCCTAAAGTTCCTTCTATATAATCACTTTGTTTCTCTGAATTTCCATTGTTCTCTGTAACAATAATACTTCCACTGCTTGAATTTTCCTTATTATTTAAAAGTAAGTTTTCCTTTTCTTTATTTTTTAAGTCTATAACTTTACCTGTTGGATATAACTTACCTCCAATAATCTCTAAGTCTACAATATAGTTATCTCCTTTAGCATTTTCTAGTTTTGCACTCATTATATCCCCTGAAACTTCTTTATTTAAAACTTTATTAAAGTTATAACTATTATTCTTATTTGCTGCACTTAAAACATCATTATTAGTGAAATTTCTTACAATATCATTTTTAGTACTACTCATAACAACGGTATTTTTGTTTAAGGAATTCAAAGTCGCTGTCCTATCTATAGACTCTTTATAAATAATCCCTCCAACTACCATAACTGCTATAATCAAAACCCCCGCTAGCTTTTTCATAAAAAAAGCCCCCTTTGTTAACAAATTAATTCTAATATATTAATTTTTTGTGAACTACATTTAATTTTATCACTTTTTTCCCAGTTTGTAAAATACGGAAAAGTTAATTTGAAACAAAATAAGGCGATTTACAGAAAATTATTACTTATATTATAAGAAATTATAAATTTCTAAAAATAATAAAATTCTATTAAATCGCCAATTTAAAATTATAACTCTATTTTTTTTAAATATTCTATTAAATCACCTCTTAATTCTGGTCTTCTTAAAGCATATTCAATTGTTGCTTCTAAAAAGCCTTGTTTTGAACCAACATCATATCTTCTTCCTACAAAATCATAAGCATACATAGCTTCTTGTCCTATAAGTTCTAAAAGTGCATCTGTTAACTGAATTTCTCCACCTTTTCCCGGAGCAGTATTTTCTAATATTTCAAATATTTTAGGTGTTATTATATATCTACCTAAAATGGCAACATTAGTTGGAGCTTCATCTATTGAAGGCTTTTCAATTAATCCTTTTACTTTATGTACTCTATTTTCTATATGAATTCCATCTACTATTCCGTATTTGTTCACATCTTCTTTTTTTACACTTTGAACTCCTAATATAGTAGTTCCATACTCATTATAACAATCCATTAATTGTTTTAAACATGGATATTCATTATTATAAACAATATCATCACCTAAAAGTACTGCAAAAGGTTCATTGCCAACAAAAGTTTTTGCACAATATATGGCATGCCCTAATCCTTTTGGCTCTTTTTGTCTTATAAAATGAATATCAACCATTTCTGATATATCTCTAACAAGTTCTAAAAGTTCTTCTTTTCCACTTTTCTCAAGCTCTAACTCAAGTTCTATCGATTTATCAAAATGATCTTCTATACACTTTTTATTTCTCCCAGTGATAATTAAAATTTCTTCTATTCCTGAAGCAATGGCTTCCTCTATTATATATTGAATTGTTGGTTTATCAACGATGGGTGACATCTCTTTAGGTTGTGCTTTTGTTGCTGGTAAAAATCTTGTTCCTAAACCAGCAGCTGGTATAATAGCTTTTCTTATTTTCTTTTTCATACTTCCATTGCCCATAAATTATTTATTTTATAGCTTGTCCTCTTATTAGCTTTATTCCTATGTAATAAAGAATAATTTATAGCAATAGTCACCTCCTCTTAAATCCTTCAAATTTAATATTTTCTATATCATTTTACCATAATATTTTGTAAAAAATAAACAGTTTCAAAAAAACTTAAAACTGTATATATAACCATATTAATAGTTATAATTACTATTTAAAACTGTAATAAAAATAATCTAAAAATTAAATCAATTATTAATTTTAAAATTACTTTTTTGTAACTATTTGGTTTTATAATAAAAATATAGAGGTAATAAATATTTGAATAAGAATTAATTAAAGAAAGATTAGGGGGAATTATTTATGTTTAACGCATTCGCAATTTTAGCAATTTCATTTGTAGTTATGTCTGTAGTGGTAGCTTCAATAGTACCAAAGGATAAAAAATTTAATTTTTATGATAACTCATTTGAAAAGTAAGGTGACTTATGAATTATTGGAAACTTAATAGAGTAACATACTCAAACTGAAAAAGAACTATTCCATAAAGAAATAGTTCTTTTTTATATAAATTTAATCATTTAAGCTTCTACGAGAAACCACTATAAGGTTATTTTTTTTATGATTTTTTGCTTTTCTTTTTGCATTAACGTCAAAGGCTTTATCTACTACATAACCTAATCCCATACCTGTAATTTCAGTTCCTTTTCCCAAACCTTCACCTATAACATTAAAAGTTTTTTCTGTATTATTAGCTAACTTATCACAACTAGCTATTCTAGCCGCAGTGCCTATTATTTTCCCAGTACACTTTAGGCTATATTCAGCACCTTTTCCTAAACATTTAGACGAAATTCTTATAAATTTAACTGATTTTTTCATAGCGATTTCTCCTTTATTTTTTAATCTTTACTTAATATTTCTATATAACATTTGTAAAATATAGCCAAGAAATAACTTCTTAAATAGATTTAGAATAATTAGACTTTCTTTTTTCTAAATTCTATCACTTTTAAACTCTAAATTATTGACATTTTGTTTAAATATTAAAGGAAATTTTACTAATATTAATTTATTATAGATAAGATTCTTTTTGAATCATACTAAATAAAGCCGCTATAAAATATACTACAATAGAAAACACTTTAAACACACCTAACTTTAAAATTATTATCCCCGATGCTACTATTCCAAGTACGTTTCCTACATTGTATACACCATTATTATTCGCCTCCACAAATGCAATTATATGCATTATTAAGGATATCATTGCTAAAACCATAGCCACTATTTGAATTATTGACAAATTATAATATAAAACTTGAAATTTCATATTTATATTTTTATAAGTAATTATTATTTTTCCAATTCCAAATAAAAACATAATTATATCAATAATTCCTGCAATAACATTTAGCCACAGAGTTTTTCTCATTATCTAACTAAATTTTGCTTTCCTTACAACATGTTTTTCTCTTAAAACAAATATCGCTGCTAAAACATAAAGGACCATTGTTACAAGACTAAATGCTATTCCTGAGAATATAGTTATTAAACTAGCTATTATCCCAATTATTGAGCCTACCATAGAAAAATCTCTTCTTCTAGCTTCAATTAGTGCCATTACATTTAAAACTAATGCTGCCAATCCTAATATAAATAAAGTTATAGAGGCGTATTCATATTGTCCAGCTGCCCAAAAATATGAAAAATTTGCAAAATTACTATATAAAACTTCATTTATAACGGCAAATGGAACTAAGAATGATAGTAAACACATTACTATATTTATTCCTCCCGCTAAAAGGTCTATAGGTGTTTTATTTCCCATAACTTTCACTCCTTAATAATTTATTTGAAATTTTATTTCTGTGTATTTCAATAACTATATTAAAATACATTATTATTATTTCACTTTAATATAAAAAATATTATTATGAAAATTCGTAGTAATTATCAATTTTTTCCTAAAATTCTTTTAACCATCTATTTGATTTGAATCTAAAATACTTCAAAATATTTACTAACTTAAATTTTTAAATAATATTATTTTTCCTACAATGAACTTCAACTAAAATTCACAATAAAAAAAAGCCATTGTATTACTACAATGACTTTAGTCCGCTCAATTTTATAACTAATTCACTAATTTTTGATTTTCCCCAAAATCCCTTACGAAGTTGTTTTCCCCTTACTAACGACTGCCTTAAGTATATATTAACATAGAGATTTTAACAAAGTTTTTTCAATTGACGAATTATTTGTAAACATTATCTTTAATTATCATATATTATACTATTTTTTCTTAAAAAATCTAAAAAAGCTTATTTTTTTTCTTTCTATTGCTTTACCTTTAAAAGCTACATGTTCATTTAATATGACTTTTTCTCCATTTTCCTTATAAATATTTAATAGTTCTTCATCTATATTTCTTATATTATCCATTGCATCACTTAAATTAGTATTTCTTTGTTCATCAAAATGCCCATCAGATCCTAAAAAACTATATAAATTATTTTCTAAAAAAAGCTTTGCTGTTTTTTTAACTAAGCTTCCAAATTTTCCACTTATACTTCCTCCATTTAACTGAAAGAGGCATCCTTCCTCAATAAAATCATTTATTAACTCAGGATTATCCATAAAAGGTACATATCTTTCTGGGTGAGCTATTATTGGAACTATTCCCTTTAATCTTAGTTCATAAATAATATCTAAGGCTCTTTTAGGAATTTCATTCATATTCATTTCAATGAGCATATATTTACTATTATTTATAGTTCCTATTCTACCTTCTTCTAAGTCTTCCAATAAGTAATTAGTTAAATAAATTTCTTGTCCACAATATAGTTCTAAAGAAATATTATTGTCTTCAGCTATTTTTTTTAAATTTTCTAATTCATCCTTAACCTCTGAAAAAGTTTTTTCAAATCTTCCCCTAAAATAATGTGGAGTACAGATAAGCTTTCTAGTTCCCCCAGACTCAGCAAGTTTAAGCATATTAATTGCCATTTCTTTGCTTCTCGCTCCATCATCAACTCCATACATAACGTGACTATGTAAATCTACCACTAAAATCCCCCACTCTTAAAAATACATTACTTCAACACTTATAATTTTATCATTTTATTATGCATTTTTTTACTAAACTAAATATAATTAACTAAATTAATAATATTTTCACATATATTATTGCAAATAAACGTAGACTTAATTCAGGTGGAATTTTGACTTCATCTGAATGCTTAGTCAAACTTATCTAAAAGCGTGAGGTTATTTATCTCCTACTTATAGAAGATAGAAGCATTAATAAGCTATCAGATTAAAAAAAACTATATACATTAGGTATAAGTACTATTTCTAATACCCATATATAATGTATATAGTTTATAAAATCTTATATTTTTATTTTTTAATTAGCATACTGCTTAAGAGTACTTTTTTTTAGAGATTTAAAATTTCTTTCTTACTAAAAAAGTATTCTTCATATAAATTTTTACTCATAATATATTTATTATCTGTTAATATTAAATCTAATCCTAATTTATTTATAAAATTTATAAATTTCTTTGTATTCCATTGTCCAAATATTTTTTTATAACTTTCACTTTTAATTTTTATGAATTTTTCTTCTTTTATTATTTGTTCAATTTCTACAAGATATAAATCTAAATATCTTTTTATTTTTTTATACTCAAACATTTCTATGGACATATTATGAAGCTGAAATGTATAATCTCTTGTATAACCATATTTATTGCCAATTTTCTGCAACGAAACTTCTTCTTTTGTGAAATTATATTCTTTAAATATATTCCAAGATTCTTTTAAGGTTTTACTACTAGATGAATTAACATAGTTCTCTACTATTTCTATTAATTTCTTCATATCTATTTCTTTCTCAGATATATTATTATTTCTTAAAATCCAAATTCCTTCATTATTTTCTTCAAGCAATCTAGAACTTTCAAGCTCTCTATATAATTCATCTTTTGTAATGTCTTCTAATATAGATATATTATAATATAGTTCATCAAAGGACATCCCCTTATCACTGCTTCCTAAAAATCTACCTATTTTTGTACTTAATGAAATCTTGTTAATATTTTTATAGTATTTCATTATTTCTTCAATTTCTATATTTATTTTAAATAATTCTTGCTCTCTTAACTTTTCTTCTAATCTTTTTATTGTTTTCTTTTCACAAATTAGTTCTTCTTCTAATTCATCAATTATACTCTTTTCTTCTTTTTCTTCACTTATTAACTCTAAATCATATACTATATTGTATTCTCTTAATAAGTCTTTAAAACTTGATTTTTCAAATTTCCATTGTTCCCCTAATATCCTAAGTTTTTTTAATAATTCACTCACATCTTCTATTTCAATCCCATAGGTTTTTTGAGCTACTTCCTTTATATTTATGACCTCAAAGAAACCTGTAGCATTAAATATTTTACAGATATCCTGTAAAATCCATTTAACCAATCCATAATCCTTATCTGCTACTTTAAAAAATTCCTTCTCTTTAAGTATTTCTAATAGATTTTGCTTATCCATGTATAGATAACATGCCTCTTGAATATTTATTGCTCTATCATTTTCATAGTAATATTTTTCAAACTTTTCTATAACATAATTTTTCAAATCCATACCTATCACCTTTTTCTTGTAGTAATTCCCAACCATGAGAATTATAACATATCTATTTACATTTTTTTAAATTCTACAATTCAATCTTATAGATAAAAAATAGGTTTTTTGATGCATTTTACAATAATTCATATTTATACATAGAAATATACAACTCAATTCCTATATTTAAGTACAAGATTAAAAAAAATGTTTAATTTCCATATTTTTTTAAACTTATTTATTATCGTTAATTTAAATAAAGTTAAATTAACAAAATCATAAATTTAATAGGTTTTCATTTAGGAATTTTAAATTATACTACAAGTTATTTTTGAGGAAATAAGGTAAATTAAAAATTACTATATTTATCTGACTATTAAAATTATTTTAACCACCTTTAACAATACCAATTAATCTATATTATTTAATATTTTTTATTTTATTATTTGTAATGAATAAAATTATCCTTCTTAATATTTTCATTAAAAAGAATTATAAAAAAATATTTTATTCTTAGTACCTAACTAAAAATAAAATATTATTCTTTAAAATAAATATTTGCTTAATCACTAATATCTATATCATTCCAGCTCTTTATAAGGTGGAACCAAACAAATACATGCCCCTAGATAACTTCGACTAAAATTCAGCTAGAGTCAGAACTCTATCTGAATTAAGTCTTAGTTTATAAATTAAATCATCTATTCCTTAACTTTTTTAAGGAGAAATATAATGGTTACTTTAACATTATTCCTATTCTTATCTTAAATCAAGGAAGTTCAAAAATATTTTTCTTAAAAGAAATACTAATTTATAACATTTATTTGAAATTTACCATATTATTATTACTAATTCATATTTATATATATTTAAATACTACAAAATTATAAAATTATCTAAGAAAAGTGTGAGGAGCATATATACCCAAAACCTTTAAGCATATATACTCCTCATCCATTCTTAAAATCTGCTAAAAATTACCCACCTAATATTTATAGCAACAGTAGCTTAGCTCCTATAAATATTAGCTAAATACTCATACCTTTTTTTGTGTAAAAACTTAAATAATCTCTATGTCATTATAATACATTCATTCCTTTTTTAAGTCAAAAAGGTTTAATTCATAATTTAGCATTTTTTTATTCATAATTTATTAAAAAAATATTAGATATATTTTCCTTATGAAATTTTTTTAATTATTCATCTATTATTTAATCAATAATAAAAAAAATAGTTTAAAACTACATATATTGCTATTTATTCAAAGTTAACCTATTATAATCTCTTTTGATTTTCTATATTTATGCAATATCAATAAAAAAATATTCATTTTTTTATTCATTCTTCTAACTTATGTTTATTATTATTAAAACATCTGTATATATAAATAGTTGCAAATAATTAATTTCTTAACAAAAAAATAAGAGGAACATATCTCTTACTTTAATACATTCCTCTAAAAAAATTAAGCAGTTTCATCAAATTGACTATTATAAAGATCTGCATAAAGACCATCTTGAGCTAGTAACTCATCATGAGTTCCTTTTTCTATAACATTTCCTTGCTTCATAACCAATATTAAATCAGCATCTTTAATTGTTGATAATCTATGAGCTATTACAAAGCTTGTTCTTCCTTCCATTAACTTATTCATAGCTTTTTGTATATAGCCTTCTGTTCTTGTATCTACACTACTTGTTGCTTCATCAAGAATAAGTATTTTAGGATTTGCTAAAATAGCTCTTGCTATTGTTAATAATTGTTTTTGTCCTTGAGATATATTTGAAGCCTCCTCATTTAATATAGTATCATATCCCTCTGGAAGAGTTCTTATAAAGTAGTCTGCATGTGCTGCCTTAGCTGCTTCTACAACTTCTTCAAAGGTTGCTCCCTCTCTTCCATAAGCTATATTATCTTTTATACTTCCATTAAATAACCATGTATCTTGAAGAACCATTCCAAAAGTACTTCTTAAATCAAATCTTGATAAATCTCTTATATCAACACCATCAACCTTTATAGCTCCATCATTTACATCATAGAATCTCATTAATAGATTTATAAGTGTTGTTTTTCCTGCTCCAGTTGGTCCTACAATAGCTACAGTCTCTCCTGGTTTAGCTTCTATATTCATATCTGTAATAAGAATTTTCTCTTCACTATATCCAAATTTAACATGTTCAAAAGTAACATTACCTTTACCTTCTATAGCCTTTGTTTCTTTTGGTTCTGGAACTTCTTCTTCCTCATCTAAAATTTCAAAAACTCTTTCAGCAGAAGCCATAGTTGATTGAAGAATATTAACTATATTGGCTGTTTGACTTATTGGCTGACTAAATTGTCTTGTATATTGGATAAATGCTTGAATATCTCCAAGAGTTATTAATCTCTTTGTTACAAAAATAGCACCAGCCACTGCAATAGCTACATAAGCTACATTGTTTATAAAATTCATTAAAGGCATTATTATACCTGAAACAAATTGAGCTCTCCATCCAGCATCATATAATCTTTCATTTATTTCCTTAAATTCATTGATTACTATTTCTTCTCTATTAAAAGCTTTTACTACTTTATGTCCACCATAGTATTCCTCAATATGTCCATTTATAACTCCAAGTTCTCTTTGTTGTCTTCCAAAGTGAATTTGAGCTTTTTTCATGAAAGGTGCAATAACAAACATACATATTGGAAGTGTTACTAAGCATATAAGTGTTAACCAAATATTTATAGTAAGCATCATTATAGTTACACCTATTATTGTAATTATTGATGTTATTAATTGGTTTAAACTTTGTTGTAAAGTAGTACTTATATTATCTAAGTCATTTGTTACCCTACTTAAAATATCTCCCTTTGAATGAGAATCAAAGTATTTTAAAGGTAATTTAGCTAATTTTTCATCTATATCATTACGTAACACCTTAACTGTATTTTGAGCAACACCGGCCATATAATATTGCTGTACGTAAGAAAATATAGAACTAAATATATATAATGCAATAAGAGTTAGGACTATGATTCCAACATATTTAAAATCAATAGTTGCCCCTGGAACACCCTTATATTTCATCATTACACCTTCACCAATTTTAGTAATTGCTTTACCTAAAATATAAGGACTTAATATAGAAAATATAGTACTCAATATTGCCATTATAAAAATAAGCACAAGTTTTCCTTTATGAGGTAATAAATAACTAAAAAGTCTTTTAGAAGAGCCCTTAAAGTCCTTTGCCTTAGCTCCAGAACCAGGTCTCATCCCTCTACCAGGGCCCATGCCCATGCCGCCTTTTTTATTTTGCATACTCATTTTCTACCTCCTCTTCTGAAAGTTGAGATAAAGCTATTTCTTTATATAGTGAACAGTTTTCTAATAATTCTTGGTGAGTTCCTATTCCCTCTATCTTACCTTCGTCTAACACTATTATTCTATCAGAATCTCTAACACTACTAATTCTTTGACCAACTATAATTACAGCAGCTTCCTTAGTTTCATCTTTTAAAGCAGCTCTTAACTTTGCATCTGTTTTAAAATCTAAAGCTGAAAAACTATCATCAAATACATAAACTTCTGGCTTTTTTACTAAAGCTCTTGCTATAGATAAACGTTGTTTTTGTCCACCAGATACATTGTTACCACCCTGTTCTATTGGATGCTTATATTTTTCTTCCATATTATTTATGAATTCTGTTGCTTGAGCAATTTCTGCTGCATGCTTAACTTCATCCATTGTAGCATCCCTTTTACCATACTTAATATTTTCTTCAATAGTTCCACTAAATAGTACAGCCTTTTGTGGTACAAAACCTATTTTATTTCTTAAATCCATTTGTGACATAGTTCTTATATCAATATCATTAATTAAAATTTGACCTTCTGTAACATCATAAAATCTAGGTATTAAGTTAACAAGTGTTGATTTACCACTTCCAGTACCACCAATTATAGCAGTTGTTTCGCCTGGTCTAGTTACAAAACTTACGTTACTTATAACTGGATTTTCTGCTCCTTCATAAGAAAAACTAACATTTCTAAATTCAATTTTTCCTTTTTTATTATTTTCTTCTTTAACTTCTTTTTTTCCATCAACTATAGAAGGTTCTACTGCTAATACTTCATTTATTCTAGCAGCTGAAGCTGATGCTCTAGGTACCATAACAAACATCATTGCTAACATTAATAATGAGAACATTATTTGCATTGCATATTGTAAAAATGCCATTAAATCTCCTATTTGAAGCCCATTAACATTAATAAGCTTAGCACCAAACCATATTATAGCCACTGAAGTTAAGTTCATAATTAACATCATTGAAGGTCTTAAAGTTGCCATTATTTGATTTACTCTTATTGATGTATTTGTTAAATCATCATTTCCTTTAGAAAATCTTTCTCTTTCAAAATCGTCTTTATTAAAAGCTCTAATAACCCTTACACCAGTAAGTTTTTCTCTCATTATAAGATTTATTCTATCTAACTTCCCTTGCATAGCCCTAAATAAAGGGATTCCTTTTTTCCCTATAATTGTAATAGCTACTATTAAAACTGGAAGAGCAACTACTAACACTAAAGATAATTTTGGGTTACTACTTACAGCCATTACAATTCCACCAATACATACAAGTGGTGCTGTTATCATCATTTTAAATATAATTATAGTAACTCTTTGAACCTGACTAATATCATTAGTAGTTCTATTTATTAAAGAAGAAGTACCAAACTTATCAATATCAGCTTGTGAAAAACTTTCCACTTTAATAAACACCTTTTCCCTAATATCTCTAGCAAAAGCATCTCCTACCTTCGCAATAAGATAAAAAGCAATTATCATGGCAATCATACCGATTATAGTTATAAGAATCATTTTTCCACCAAATTTATATATAGCGTCTATATTACCTGCTATAATACCTTTGTCTACAATTTTAGACATTAAATTAGGTAAATATAAATTAGATAACGCTTGTATAAATAGTAAAATAACTATAACTATAACTTGAAGGGTATATGCCTTCAAATGCTTTAATAATTTAAGCATTAATCATCACCCCGTCTTTAATTCTTATTATCTAAAACTTCCATTAAACCATCATTTATTTTGTTTAATAGAAAATTGAGATCTTTTTCTTCTTCTGGACTTAAATTTTTAAATACTTTTTCACTAACTTCATTCATTCCATAAAAAGCTTCTTTAGCAATAGCTTTTCCTTTTTCAGTTAAACTCACTCTTGAAATTCTTAAATCATCCTTGTCTTTCACTCTTTCAACAAAGCCTGATTTTTCTAATCTTTTTACCATGACATTAACTGTTGCAGGACTCACATTAAGCTTTTTTGCAAGTTCTCGTTGACTTTGCATCCCTTGCTTTAACAAAATAAATAACATAGCTGGTTGTCCAGAATACAAACCTTTGCTTTCTAATATTTTTTTACTACATTTATAATGTAATTTCATAGTTTTTAAAAAAATATCATAAGAACTTACTTCTGAAGTATTGTTAATTTTAATCACCTCTTTGAATTTAATTAGTCGGCTAATTAATATAGTAAATTTTTTGTTGTATTTTGTCAACTAATTTATAATTATTATTCATTATTTCCAAATTAAATTACAATATTCTTTGTATTCCGATAGTATTTTTGTTATGATATATATGCTATTACGTAACGTGGATTTAAAATCATATGGAGAGATAAAGTTATGAATAAAAAAACTAAAGATTATATAGTTATAGGTTTTGCTATCTTCTCTTTGTTTTTTGGGTCTGGAAATCTAATATTTCCACCAAAACTCGGAGAAGCAGTGGGCAATCAATTTTATTTAGGAATTATAGGCTTTTGCTTAACAGGTGTTATATTCCCTGTGCTAGGTCTTATGGCATGTACTAAAACTCATGGTAACTTCGAAGAATTATTTGAAAGAGTAGGAAAAAATTTTTCAAAAATATTCTCTATAATATTAGTTTTATTAATAGGTCCTATAGTGGCTATTCCAAGAACAGCAGCTACCACATTTTCTTTAGCTGTTCAACCAAATTTCCATCATTTAAATATAATAGAGTTTTTAATAGTATTTCTATTAATAGATTTTTTCTTAGTTATAAGACCATCAAAATTAATAGATGTAGTTGGAACATACTTAACACCAATATTATTATTAATACTCTTTACTTTAATAATAAAAGGAATAATAGCACCTATAAGTTCTTATTCAACAACAGTTCCTGTTGATAGCTTCCCTAAGGCTTTAACAGATGGTTATGAAACTATGGATACCATAGCTTCAATAATATTTGCATGTCTAATAATGGGAACAGTAAAATCAAAAGGATATAAACATAAAGAAAAGATAAAAGTTATATTAAAATCATCTATAGTAGCAATTCTTGGGCTTTGCTCTGTTTATGGAGGGCTTATTTACCTTGGCTCTAGAACAGGAGTTCTTGGACATAACCTTTCTGATTCATCATTACTTCTATTCCTAGCTCATTCTCTTCTTGGAAATGCAGGAACTATAGGTATAGAAATAGTACTAGCCTTAGGTTGTATAGCTACATCTATTGGAGTATTATCAGCAAGCGGTGAATTTTTTGTAAGAATATCAAACAATAAAATAAAATACAATGTAGCTATAATATTTATGATTATAATAACTGGATTAATAGCTAGTATAGGACTTACTAGAATAATTTCTATTTCAACCGTACTATTAAATATAGTCTATCCGACTACAATGGTGCTAATACTATTAAACCTAATAAAAAAATATATAAACAACAATTATGTATTTAAACTATGTACTTACATAACACTATTAATAAGTTTACTTGATGCCATACCACTACTACAAAAATATATGAATTATATTCCATTAACCAAAGCAGGTTTTGGCTGGGTAATTCCATTCGTAATAGTTTTCTTAATATGTAACTACTTTATGCCAAAAGAAAATTTAGTTACTAATAATAAATTAAGCACAGATAAACTTAGTTAAAAAAAATAAATTTATGAATTTTGTTTTTAAAACTAAAAAAGTAAGGAATAAGCTACTTTAGCTTATTCCTTACTTTTTATTCTTTATCTATTTCATCTAATCTTCTTAAGTCAACTTCATCTAATGTTAATAACTTTGTCTTATATTTAATTTTATAATATAAAAATAATCCTAAAAATATAGGAATTGCTATATAAGAAGATATCAATCCCCCCCAATTTAGTGGTGAGAAGTACGCATATCCTTGTCCTACTATTACTATAAAACATAGAAGAAAAGCTAATATAGGTCCAAATGGATATAATGTAGCTTTATACTTTAATCCTTCCAATGTACCTTTTTGATGAACATAGGCTTTTCTAAATCTATAATGACACATTGCTATTCCTAGCCATGCTATGAATCCAGATAATCCAGCTGCTGCAACTAACCATAAATACACTGTACTTTGTGAGAATATACCTGTTAGAAAACAAACAGATGCCACTAAAGTAGTTAATATTATAGCATTTACTGGAGTTCCACCTTTATTTGTTTTCTTAAATATTTTTGGTGCTTTTCCTTCCATAGCCATAGCATATAGCATTCTACTTGATGCATACATTCCAGAATTTCCTGCTGATAATATAGCTGTTAGGATAACTAAATTCATTATTGATGCTGCTCCCGCTATACCTATTTTTTCAAAAACTATAGTAAATGCACTTGTTTGAACACCTGAGCTAGCATAAGGTACTATAGCACCTATAACAAGTATTGTTAATAAATAGAATAATAAAATTCTCCAAAATATAGCTTTAACAGCCTTTGGTACATCTCTTTCTGGATTTTCACTTTCTCCAGCAGCAAGACCTACAAGTTCTGTTCCTTGAAATGAATACCCAGCTATTAAGAATATAGCAAATATTGATTTAAATCCACCATTAAATGGACCTCCATTTAAAAAGTAATTTTTAAATCCAGTAGCTGTATGACCATTAAATGATATAAATATCATTGCGCCACCTAATATTAAGAAAATTATAATAGTTGCTACTTTAACAGTAGAAAACCAAAATTCGCCCTCACCATATGCTTTAGCTGATAATAAGTTTAATGCTACTATTATTGCTAGAAAAAAGACACTCCAAACTATTGCTGGCACATGAGGAAACCAAAATTTCATTACAAGAGACCCCGCAACAAGCTCAGCTGCTATAGTTACTGCCCAACTATACCAGTAATTCCACCCTAAAGCAAATCCCATTGCTGGGTCTATGAATTTAGTAGCGTAAGATCCGAATGACCCTGATTCTGGTAAGTAAGTTGCCATTTCTCCAAGACTCGTACATATAAAATATACCATTACTCCTATTATTCCGTAAGCAGTGAAAGCTCCACCTACACCAGCTTGGTGTATACTATCTCCCATTGCCAAGAATATCCCTGTTCCTATGGCTCCCCCCATTGCTATCATACTAAGATGTCTAGGTTTTAAGGTTCTTTTAAGTTGTGGTCCATTGGATTCATTTTTCTTACTCATTTTTATTCCTCCTGTTAGATATTTAACCATAACTATTACTCCTTAAAGTAAATTTGATAATTATGATTTAAAACTCCATAATGTTTTTAAAATATTATTTATCTGATGGCCAGTATCTGTAACACTCTACTCTCCTATAACCTAAAGCTAAACAGACACATATCCTTGATAACCTCCACTAAAATCCAGCTAGCGTCAACACTCTACCCGAATTAATCCTTAGTTTATGTAAACTAATTAATTTATTTAAAATGTAATTGAAATTTCTTACAATAGCTAAAAAGGTTCTAGTAGAACTAGAACCTCAAAATAAATATTACTAAAATAATATTTAAAGTTATAATCTTCTAAATCAATAGAATCTTTTCTCTAGTTACATTTATAATTTTACTATCGTAAAATATAATTTATTTAATCATTGGTACAACAAGATATGCTATAGCACAACAAGCTATTACCATTATACCTATACATAGGCCTAATTCCCATTTTGTATCGAACATTTTGTTCTTTTGTTCTTTTGCTCTGATGAATACAAATATCCAACCAAAAGCATATAATATAAACAATTCTAATATACCTGTTATTCCTGAAGTTGATAATGCATAAAGTGCAAATAACATACTTATAACTGAGTAAATAATTGGAGCCCATGATCTTTTTTCTTCTTTCCAGCATAATTTGATTAAGAATGCAGCTGAAAGTATATAAGGTAAAAGAACCATTGCAGTTGCTATATTGGTAATAGCTGTAAATGCATTACTTGCAAACATAGCAAATATGAAACCAATTTCCATTATTACACCATTAAGAATTAATGAGTTTATAGCAGCTCCGCTCTTAACTGTTTTTGCAAGACCTTTAGGGAACACCTTATCTTGAGCAACAGTCATTGGAACCTCTGCATTAATAATTGTCCATGCAATCCAAGCACCAGCAACTGATATAAGAACACCTAAGTTAATGATAACTGCAGCCCATGTACCCCAAGTTTTTTGTAAAACTCCACCTAAAGCTGGGTTTTGTAAGTTTATTAAAGTATCTTGTGGAAGAGCACCAAAGCTTAAAAGAACTATTAATACATAACAGATAAATGTGAATAGGTAACCGATAATTGTAGCCTTACCAACATCACTAGCTTTTTTAGCTCTACCTGATATAACAACTGCACTTTCTATACCAATGAATACCCATACAGTTTGTAATAATCCATTTTGAACTTGTGTTCCAATTCCACCTAAGTTTTGTCCACCTTGTAAAGCTGTATTTGCTGCCCAAAGGTCTGATGTAAATATGTGTAACTTAAATGAAATAATTAATAAAATTATAGCCATAATAACTGGTAATATTTTACATACAGTTGCTATAGTATTTAATTTTTCTGCAACAGCCATACTTTTAACTAATATTACTATTGCTCCCCAAATCATTATTGTAGCAATTATTAAACCAGTCCAGCTATCAACACCACCCATTTCAGGGAAAAATGATTTAAGGGCATATATAAATAGTACTGCATAGGATACATTCCCTAAAGTTTGGCTTAACCAATATCCCCAAGCAGAGTTAAATCCTACATATTTACCAAATCCTTCTCTAGCATATGTATATATCCCTCCTGATAAATCAGGTCTTTTTTCATTAAGTATTTGGAATACTTTTCCTAAGAAAAACATACCTATACCAGTAATTACCCAAGCAATCATTGCTGCTATAGGACCACCTGCTTGAGCCATCTCTGAAGGTAATTGGAATATACCTCCACCAATCATTGAGCCTACAACAAGCGCAATAAGTCCAATAAGTCCCACTTTCTTTTCCATTGAGTTATCCTCCTCTAATCTTTTGTACATGTAAAAGCTTTTTTTAAATAGGATAAATTCTAAAATAAACTATTTTTAATTGCTATTATTTCGCGGATTTAAGATATAAATCTTTTTATTCTATAAATAAATATTTTTTAAACTATTTCTTTTAAAAGCTTTTTAAAATTGTTATTAAGCTTAAGTAGAAAACCTAAGCTTAATAACATTTATAAGATTTAATTAGTAAAAACTACTTAATCTCTGCTAAACATCTTGATACAGCATTTAATATTTTAATACAGTTATCTGTAGTTACTGTATATTCAAGTCCTGGATTATATTCTGAGAAATCCATAGCTTTTATTTTTCCTGTTTTGAATAATTGTTGTAACATATATTCTGTATCATGCACATTTATTCCATCATATACTGGAGTACCTGTTCCTGGAACTAAGTTCGCATCCATAGAGTCTATATCAAAACTTAAATGGAAGTTGTTAACCCCTACTTTCTCCATTCTTGCAACTACTTCCTTCATAATTACATCCATGCCTCTTTCTCTTATATCAGCACTTGACCAGTAGTTTATATTGTATTCTTTTATCATATCAACTTCGCCTGGATCTAAATCTCTTTGACAAATTAAGAATACTTTACTTGGATCAACTTTTTTACCTTCAAAGAATATATTTTTAAGTCTTTCACTTCCAAATCCCATTGATGATGCTAATGGCATACCATGAATATTACCTGATGGACTTGATTCTTCTGTATTTATATCTCCATGTGCGTCTATCCAAACTACTCCAAAGTCTTCTCCGAAAGCTTTAGATGATCCTGCTACTGTTCCAAGTCCCATTGCATGGTCTCCACCTACTGAAAATGGAAAAGCTCCTGCTTTATGTGAAGAATAAACTACTTCTGCTAATTCTTCATTACATTTTACAATTGGAGTTACCCATTTCATATGAGTTCCTTCTTCATATTTTTCTGAAGCTGGTCTTTCAGGAACAATTAAGTTACCTAAATCATAAACTTCATTTCCATTCTTTTCAAATATTTCAATTAATCCGTTTTCTCTTAGTTTATTTGGTCCCTTTTCTACTCCGAATCTATCACATCCATAATGTAATGGAATTCCTACTATATTCATTTTCATAGTAAATTACCTCCTGCAAATTAAAAAAGTGAATTTTATCTTTAATGTTTCCTTAACGTACTTGTTTAAATTTTCTATATTTCAATTATTTCATACAGTTTTTAGCTAAATGATTTAATACTTTTATACAACTATCAGTTGTTTTATTGTATTCTAATCCTGGATTATACTCAGCAAAATCCATAGCTTTTATTTTTCCAGTTTTGAATAATTGCTCTAACATAAATTCTGCATCTTCAACTGATATTCCGTTATCTACTGGTGTACCTGTTCCTGGAACTAAGCTTGCATCCATACAGTCAATATCAAAGCTTATATGGAAGTTATTAACTTTAGTTCCTTCCATTTTAGCAATTACTTCTTTCATTATTGCTTCCATACCTTTTTCCTTTATGTCAGCACTTGTCCATAAATTAATGTTGTATTCTTTTATTAATTCAACTTCACCTTCATCAAGATCTCTTTGACAAATTAAGAATACCTTGCTTGGATCAACTTTTTTGCCTTCAAAGAATATATTTTTTAATTTATCGCTTCCAAATCCCATTGATGCTCCAAGTGGCATTCCATGAGTATTTCCTGATGGGCTTGATGCTTCTGTGTTTATATCACCATGTGCATCTATCCAAACTACTCCGTAGTCTTCTCCAAAAGCTTTAGCAGCTCCTGCTAGTGTTCCAAGACCCATTGCATGGTCTCCTCCTACTGAAAATGGGAAGTTTCCAGCTTTAATTGTTGAATATACTGATTGTGCTAAGTTGTTATTAGTGTTAACAACTGGAGATAAATACTTCATTGTTGTTCCAACTTCATATTTTTCAAAAGCAGTTACTTCTTTCACATAAAGGTTTCCTAAATCATAAACTTTGTGACCTTCGTTTCTAAATATATCAACTAATCCCTTTTCTCTTAATTTTTCTGGACCAAATTGAACTCCATATCTGTCACATCCATAGTATAGTGGCACTCCTAATATATTAATATTCATAATATATCTCCTCCTCTGTCTTATTATTTTTAACCTTATTACTTTGAAAAATTAATGTTATTTCCGCCCTTTATTAACTTTAAATTATTATATATTTTAAATAATAATTTATATTAATAAATTTAAAGTTAATAAAAATACAGTTTA
Organism: Clostridium massiliamazoniense; assembly: GCF_001403635.1. Taxonomy (GTDB): domain Bacteria; phylum Bacillota; class Clostridia; order Clostridiales; family Clostridiaceae; genus Sarcina; species Sarcina massiliamazoniense. The sequence continues at coordinate 207,086 of NZ_LN879466.1, read as the reverse complement.
AATTAATTTTTATAAATAAAAAGTATTTTTTATTTATTAAATTCTTAATTTTTTCGCCGTTTTTTATTTGTTTTGCGGCACATCTATAGAATAGCCACTTTAATTTATTAAATCAAAAAAGCTATATCCTATATATTTTCAAAAAAAAGGTTTTTTTATTGAAAAATCATAATAATAAGATAAAAATATGTTAATAAATTCAAAATCAAAAGGTAATTTAAAATTATTTTTGTTAATTAAACTACTTTTTTAAAGAAATTGTAAATTATTTTCCATAAAATTGCATATTATAAATTTTTCTATAATCACAGTAAAAGGAAAAATTATTATTAAAATTAATAATAAAATTCTTTTTTTTTATAAATTTCAATATTGAAACTCGATATTATTATAAGCACCTAAAAATTAAAATTAATATTTTTCATTAACAACTAATTAATATTTATACATTTTATCATACTTTTTTAACAAAATCATAATATTATTAAAAAAACATTTTTTTCCTATAGTTCAATTGGCTTTTTTGAAGCATTTTCTTTTAATTTTTCTTCTTAAATTTTTACCTTCATAAAATTTTTGATATATTAATTTATTAATAATTCAATTTATTTTCTACACTTTTAATAATAGCCTTTATTATATATCTTAAAATACCTAATTTTTTTTAAAAAGCTGTAATTTGTATAAAAATTGAAGAAAAAAAGGCTAAATTTAAGTATTTTTTAACCCCAAAAAAGGACTTAATCCAAATAAAATTTTTCTTTTACTGAATTAAGTCCTTTTTTTATATCAATTATAGTTACTTATCTTTTCTCTCATTGAAAGAATAAATATTTTTTCTGCAATGGAAAAAGAAGCTGCTGAATGCTCTTGTCTACTGCCTTGCTGTAATTTCTTTTCACTAGATTCTACATTTTTAATTTTCTTTTCATCCTTAATATTCATACAATTTCTCCGTAGCTTAATATATTAAAAAGAGAATTTAAAAGAAACAAATAAATCTTATCTTTATTGCATCTTAATCCTCTTTTTCTAAGTATAACTTGAAATTTATTTTAATTATTTACTACATTTTAATATGATAAGGTGTATTTAAAAAAAACTTTATATGAAATTACTATGAATTTTAATTCACCTTTTTCTTATTTAATACCATAATTTATATATATTTTAATAAAACTTTTTATAAATACATCTTCATTTCTAGAATAAATTCCATAGTAATCTATAATATTTTCTCCTATATTTAAGTTTATTAGTGACTTCAGGTAATTAATTCCTTATATATCCTTTGATTTTATCTCATTAATCCATTAATATATTAATATAAATTAGGAGGATTTAGCATTCTAGTTCTCTAATTTTAATATTATTTAACTTTTAAACTTACTAAGATAAAAATAATTAAATCAATAATCAAGATTTTTATAAAGATTCTATTTAAATTGATTCTTATTTTATTAGCATAAACTGAGATTAGTGTCTGTTTATCTCTAATTTATAAAAAAGTGGAATATTACAAATACTAATTATCAGATAAATTGTATTTTAAAAATAAATAATATAATAAAAATAAACTTAAGAGGTGATTTTTTGAGTACAACAAATTCTAAGAAAAAATCAATTATATTAGTTGTTTGTATCTGTATAATAGTTGCCATTGCAGAAATAGGAATGTTTATACATAACAAAAATGAAATTTTAAATCAAAAATCAAAAGCTCCAGCAACTGCTACAACTCAAAGCAAATAACTTTTATCTACGAGAAAAAATCAACCTGTGATAAAATATACCTCAGGTTGATTTATTATGTTACTTTCTTTTTAATGTTAATAAATTTATTTCAGGTGTATTAAAAGTTCTAAATTGTAACTCTTTAATTCTCCCACCAGAACCTAATCCTCTCGATACATATTGATTATATCCAGCCCAAGTAGTTAAGCCACTAACCTTTTCCTCACTAGGAAAAAAACAATCTCCTGTTATATCAGGAACATAAAAAGCTCCCATAAAAGGAATTCTAAATTGTCCTCCATGATAATGTCCTGCTAATATTAAATCATAATGAGGAATTTTAGTATGTGCTATCCTTTCAAAAAATTTTTTATTCCTAGGATAATGACATATAGCTATTTTTAAATCCTCTTCTTTTATATCTAAACCATAACTATAGTAAACTTCCTTATCTAAATATTTTGAAATCCATATTTTCTTATTATTTTTCTCTATTAAAAAAGGTTTTTCTAAAATATTACAACCTTTTTCCTCTAAAAAGCATCCCATTTTAGTCTTTTTTCTACTTTCTCTATCTATTGCCACTGGTCCATTGTTTCCAGCTACATAAAACATATGCTCTTTATTTTCTATTCCATCTAACATCCATATAAATTCCTTAATATCATCTGTAAATCTATAATTCGCCATGTCCCCTGTTAATGCTAAAATATCATAATCTAATGAATTTATTTTATTTAGTAATCTCTTTTGTTTATATCCAAAGCTTTTACAATGCAAATCACTTATTTGAAGTATTTTAAAATTTTCAAACTCTACAGGTAGATCCTTTATTAATATCTCTTCTCTAACAACCCTTATTCTATTATTATCTATTACATTATATATTACTGGAGCTGTTATCAATCCAAGCCCTAATAAAAGCTTTGTTTTTTTCTTCATAGAAATCCTCCTTAAGCCAAATTTTATTGCTTTTAATATAATATAAACCTTAAATATACTTATATTATATCACTCAAATTATTAAATTACTTATCTTAATAATGAACCTATATAAGAAAAAGGATGTATCTATAAATTCCATACATCCTCTTACCTTTTAATTTACAATATGTCAAATTCTAAACTTCCATCTTCTTTAATTTCATTTATAGAAATCTCAATTGTAATATTTTCATTTTTGCTTACGTCCTCTTTAATACTATATATACGTCCATCTTCTGTGTACATTCTTATTATAGTTCTATCCCTAAAATATTCCGTTGGTATTTCTATTTCCTTAATCTCTTTTATACCTAGATTTTTTAAATTAAATAATTGAATTCCTACTCCATCATAAGTAAAACCTAACTTATCCATATATTTATTACTATTATTTTTTACCCTTACAGTAGCTAAAGCTTTTTTTGAATTAATCATTACCCCTCACCCTTATTATCAACTATTTATTAATTAATTTTTTTAATTCTATTTCTATTGGCACACCTTCTATAATAACATTTGAGTTTGAAAAAAAAGTATTCTCAGTTAATCTTGGTACTAATGTAATTTTCTCTGTTTCTTTACCTACCTTTAAAGACGTTATTCTCTTAACCTGTCCATTATCATTTAACTTATTAGTTAAATTCACTATTTCTCCACCAAAACTATTAAGTACCTTAACTTCTAAACTATATTTATTATTTATTTTTCTTTTTGACTTTCCCCCATACATATAGGAAATATCCATTGTGTCTCCTTTAATAATTATATTATCTACATCAACTTTAACATTGAAATTCTCATTAACTAAAGAGCTAGATTTATTAACCTTTAAAATATCTCCTTGTTCAATGTTTGATATATCATTTATATTATATGAAAATCCCCAATTTCCATCTATAGAATAGGTTTTAGTAGATGAATAAATTACATCTAATTTATTACAAACATAATCTAATCTAATAGGCGCTTTTATTTCACTTATAGGAACTTCTGCCTTTACAGTTATTTCTGTTTTCTTATCTAAAAAAACACTCTGTATAGTTGGAGAAAATGTTTTCATTTTTCTATCCCCAATAAATATTTCAAAATGCCCTTTAGTGGATATTTCAAACTTATTTTCATCCTCATTAATTAAATCCTTATCTAAGTTTCTATAATCTAACATCATTTTAATATTTAAATGATTTCCATCTAAATTTACTTCATTTAGTTCTAACTTAATACCCTTATCCCAAGCTTCCTTTAAAACTGGTGTTTCACTATTTTCATTAATAACAAGTACATCTTCATCTATTTTATTAGAAGTTTCTTTCATGCTATTTATTAAAAAATATATTAATATGCCTATAACTATCAAAAATATAAGTAATAATATTATCTTAAAATTTTTCTTATTATCTCTTTTTGAAGTTTTAAATCTCCTGCAATACTCTTCATAGCTGTAAGGAGCTTTTTTATCTATTTGCTCTTTTTCCTTATTAACCTTATCTATATCTTCTTTCATAGATATCCCCCTTAATTAGAGCACTATTTTTAAATATTTAATGTAACTTCAGGTAAACGTAAACTCAATTCATGTGGAGTTTTAACTCCATCTGAATTAAGCTACAATTTATAGAAATTAAAGACCTTAGTTAAAATAATTTTATACTATAATTACTTAATAATCTCTTATGATGAACAAAATTTATACTTTTTTTACAATAACTTAAAATTAAATTTATTTTAAATATATTTAATTTTATATTATTTTGAATATTATTTATTCATTTTGCCAATAATATAATTGCAAATTACACTTATATTATTTATTATTTTTAGAGTGAGTTATTGGAATAATCCCCCACTCTCACTCTTTTTTATCTTTTACTAATATGTGTATAATCCGCTTTCTATAAATTGAAAATAAACAAAAACTATCTCTATATAATCTGCTAAAATTTGGATAAAGTGAAAACTCTATGTAAATTAAATCTTAATTTTTTCTTTAGTAATAAGGACTAAGAATTTCAAGCCCTCGTTAAAACCCTTAGTCCTAATATACCAATCTTTTAGGTACATCATTTATATTATCCATATTACTTTTCAAACTAGTTTGTAATTCCATAACACTTATTAAAATTCCTGTTGCTCTAAAAAAATCTATTACTATATTTTTCAAATTAGTTATGGATAAATTATTTTTAAAAGTTAACTTCCCTACTTTAAGATTATTATAATAAATTCCTGTTGTCTTAGAAAATAAAAATCTATTACTCATAACTAATTTAAATTCCCTACCGTCATCTATTGTGAAATATAATATTCTACTTCGTTTATACTTTTCTAATCTTACAGTATTGATATGGGAACAATCCATAAACTCATTATCCACTTTAATTTCTAAAGAAATAGCAGCTGTAGCTCTATTTTTATTAATAGATAATTTTGTATCTTTTATAGCTATAATATCAGCAATTTCTGATTTATAAAGTAAATTTACTTTATTTTCAACAGCTTTAATATTGCCTCTATAGGTTTTTAAATATCTCATAACCCGTTCCCCTTACCTTAGTATATTTTTCTCTTTAAATTTATATACATAATTTATACTTTTTATTCAATCACACTATAAAATTCTATTTTAAATTATAGTACATGAATTATGACATAGTAACCATTATTTATAACTCCACTCCATTATTGAAAAAATTTACTTGTATAGTAGTATATCTTTATAAAAATATTATAAAATTTTATATAAAACCTCTTTTAGTTTTTTTGAAAATAAATTCTACTTATTTTATAATTTATAATGTAAATCTTAACCAAATATAATTAATAATAAATATTATATGAATGGAGATGACCAATATGCCTAGCAGTCAAACTCAAGCAAATAAAAGATGGCAAGCTAAAAATAAGGAATACTCTAACTATTTAAAGAGTAGAAGTACAGCTAGAAGTTTTGTTAGAAATAAAGCTACTTCATCAGATATCGATGAATTAAGAGCTCTTATAAATGAAAGAGAACTTTTTCTAGAGCAAGTGAATAATGAAAGTCAAATTGGATAAATTAAAATTAAATACCTTGTCTCAATATTAACAACCACTATATATGTACATACATATGTTAGTGGTTCTTTATTATATTCCAAATTTTTATTACTATATTAATAAAGAATCAATTAAGCTACATAAAATAATAATTTGTATTTAAGATTAAGGAGGATGTTTTATGAATAAGGAAGTTTTACTTAAGGAAATTGAAGAAAGAATTAGTTTATTGGAAGTATTATTAGTTTCAGTAAGCGAAATAATTCAAAGAGACAAAACTGAAGGAAAAATAATGGCTTTAAAGTTTATAAAAACAAACTCTGAGATCTTAGGAGTTAGCCCTTATGAACTTATCAATCTTTTGGGTGACAAATTTACTAATTGTCATAATCACATAAAAGAAGAATTCATAAAAGAAGGTTTTGACACTATAATAAAGGAATATAGTAGCATTGCTTAATTGAAGAGAACGGAACAAAAAATGAGATGTGTTAAATTTAACACATCTCATTTTTTCTTTTGGCTATATAAAGGAAAGATGATTGGCCTCTCCTATTTCTTTTCTCTATTAATACATTAATAAAAAAGCTTTATATTTTTTGAATTTTTTGATAACTTACTGTTAACTTTATTTATTATATATTATCTATAACCTTTTTACAAGTTATTAATTGATTGCTCTAAAATATATCCAATTTTCCCATTGTAAATTATCTTAATCCAATTTGGACCTAACTCAACACATTTAAAAGCATAATTATTTGATAGATAATATTCTAGATTACTGCTAGAAGATGGTTTACTATACACAGGAACATTTGTATTGCATTTAAGATATGCACTAACTGGTTGTGATTTTATAATATAACTTGCTGTACTTTGTAAATCCCCTATAGCTGGAGTTATATTATCCATTATTCTAAAATTATTTTCTAATATTGATGGTAATATAGTACCTACATATTTAGAATCTACATAACCTAAACTTCCTTGAACGTCAACTTCATACCAGTTTCCAATAGCTCCTATAATATTAAAGTTTCCCACATTACTTAATCTATATATTATTTCTGAATTTGAATTTGGACTCTGTCTTACATTTAAAAGAACATTACTACTATTAACTCCATTTACACAACCAATAAGATTACATTTCATAAATGAGTTCCCTGCATTAACTACTGCAGATATCTCAACTTTATTTTTATCTATAAATCCAACATAATTTCCTATACTTATTCTATACCAATCTTTATATTCTCCTGTTATTGTTACATATCTACTATTACTATGTAAGTATCCATACTTTGAGTTAGCATCAGGCTTACTATAAACCTTCAACTGATAAGGCTCTACATTTAAATTTCCCACCACTTGTATTGAATTTATATTATATCCTGCTGGTGACTGAGTACTTAATATACTGCTTAAATCTACCCCTTCTGGATTAACTATACTGGAATTATTAGATACTATACTTTCTTTATTCTCTACTATCGGTGCCGCTATACTAGTGGTTGGTGTAGTATTTAATGCCACTTTTGCATCAATTGATGTAGATGCATTAATTATATCCTGATTTGTTTCAGTAGTACCAGGTTTATTTATTATGGATGCATTACTATTTAAATTATTTGAAACCACATAACTACCAATAATATAAGCACCTACACCTAATATTATTAGAATAACAGCTATAATAGTAACTTTTTTCATATATTTATCCTTAGCCTTTCTAAAACTATTTTAATATAAAAATTATAATGCTTTATTCAGTAAAAATCTTTTCTTTATTATTACAAATTGAAAACCAAAGGTATTAATAATAATTACAATGTTCTAAAGCATTATTTAATATTTACAAAAAAAGAATATTTTTATACATAAATATAGTATATACTACCAATCACTATATTTAATAAAAATATTCCTTATTCAAAAAAAATATATATCCTTATAGATTTAAAAGTTCTCTAAATCTTTCTATGCCTATTCTATCAATTAAAAATCCTAATTTTTCTCCCTCTTCTCCATGTTCTTGATATACTTCAACTATTTTATCAACTAAACTTAAAGCTTCTTTCTCTGTTATCTCTGTAATTAAAATATCAGCCATTCTTGGATTATATCCTGCTGAACCTCCTGCAGTAACAATAAATCCTGTTTTATCAGCTATTATACCAATATCTTTAGCATAAACACTTCCACAAGCATTTTTACACCCTGCTACTCCTATTTTAGTTCTACAGGGCATTTCCATCCACTGATATTTTTTTGATAGCTTCATTCCTGTTCCTATAGTATTATATTTTGATCTCTTACAAAACCCAGCTGGACACATCTCAATATTTTTCATAGAATTTTGTGTCTTAACAGCTGGTTCCATTCCAAGATCTTTCCAAACATCCTCTAAAACTTCTTCTTTCAAATTGGTTATAAGAATTCTTTGTCCTGAAGTTATTTTTAAAACTCCATCATACTTTCTTGCCACATCAACTATCTTTTGCATATTATCTACAGTTATAAATCCACCTGGAATATGTGGAGTTACACCGTAAGTTCTTCTACCATCTCTGACTTTTTGAAGATTTCCGTATTTCATATTAACACCTCTATTATATGGTTATTTTCTCAGCAACTACGGCAATAATTGCGCTTTTTTAGCTTAAAATAAAATTTCAATATACCTCAAATTAATCCTTGCTTTAGCTAGATAACTTTGACTAAGCATTCAGATATAGTCAAAACTCTATCTGAATTAAGTCTATGTTTATAATTTAAACTTAGAAAAATTAGGTGTCAACTATATTCCCCCTATAATTGCTTATTAAATCACTAATATCTACAATATTTCAATATCCTGTGAACCATAAATAACTAAATACAACTATTCTAAATAACTTCTACTGTAGCTTTAATTGCACCTGAAACAAATCTCATTTTCTCTAACATTATCCTAATACTCTTAACTGGTTCAAAAGGTAAATTAAAAATAATAATCCTCTATTTTTATCAAAAAAAGAGCATAATAAAATGATTTTTCTTAAATCATCTTATTATACTCTCTTGTTTGTGTAACGTAGCTATTTCGACCTGAATTAAGGGGAAAAACAGGTTAAATTAAGTACTTAGGATTAAATATAATTTATTTCATTTAGAAATCAAATTTCTTACCTTTGATAGTTCTAATAAATTAAATACTCTAGGGATAGGTTTAAAAATTTCATTACTGTAAATTTTTTTAGATAATCATGATAATTTAATAATTACTTTTACAAACATAGTGCTCTCTATAAAAGAGGGCTTTGCAGTGACTTGAAAAATTTAGTTTATTTTGTTAAAGAATATATTAAATTAGAATCTACAATAAATAGGTTGTATACAATTTATTATACCATCATCTTTTGGTAAGATGTCAGACCAATTTGCCAACATCTATAGTTTATTCTTTTTATAAAAAAATATCTACTATTGTTATTTTTTTAACTTTAATAAATATAACTAATATCCTTATTTTTAAGTTTTTCTTTAATTTTAATCTATATATTTTTAACTTTTTGTTCATTTTTTCTATCTATAATTGTTTTTTTTTTAACTATATTTTAAATTTAATCTAATTCTCTAAAATTTTTATTTATTATTTAAAAAATAAAAAAATAAAAATCAATATTTTTTTATATTAATTTTTATTTTTTATATTTAATAAAGGCGCTAAACTTTTTAAGGCTACAAAGGATACCCTTCTGCTCCTATAACATTACAAACTATATCTGAATGTTTTGCCATAGCATCATATAGTCTAGACCTATTCTTTTCTTTAAAAGCTTCTACTATTTCTTTATGAATATCATTAAGCTTTTCTTTATTTTCTGCACACAATAAAATACCTCGTCTTGTTTCCTTTATAGATTTCTTAAATAAAGAAGATATACTACTAAAAATTATATTTATAAATACATTATCTGTGGCTAAGATTATAGTCCTATGAAATTCATTATCTAGCTCTCTATTTAATTCCTCATCTTCACTATCTCTCATTATATCAATAATTTTATCTAATTTATCAATTTCTTCTGTTGTAATTTTTTCACTAGCAATTAAGGCAGCTTGAATTGCAAGTGCACTTCTCATTTCACGAATTTCATTTTTACTATAATCATTTAATAAAAATATTAATGATAAAGGTTCAAGTAAAGATTCAGAAAAATCTGTTCTTATAAAATTACCAGAACCATGCTTACTTTCAACAAGCCCACCTACTTCTAGTGCTCTCATTGCCTCTCTCACCGATGCTCTACTAACTTCAAGCATTTCAGCCATTTCTCTCTCTGGGGGAAGCTTATCTCCAGGCTTTAATTTTCCATCCATTATTTCTTTTTTTACTTCTTCTACAACTTTTATATATAATTTTTCTTCTTTTAAACTTTTCATATGCATTTACCAATATTCCTTTTACAGAGATGGTAATTCCTCCTTTTTTCTTTTTAGGAACTTGTATATTTAATGTAACCTACCTAAAATTTAACCTTCCCCTTATCTTCTATAATTATAGTTTATATCTACTATAATACAACGTCAATTAATAAGAGCCATCCTCTGTGAGACTATAAAAATAGACTAGTCTAAAAGATAACTAATTATTCTATCCTTTAAACTAGCCCTATTTCTAAAATTTTAATTTTTATTGCACATCTTTACCAAAAGGCATAAGAGATAAATATGCCATTTTTAAAGCTTGAATAGCAAATGGTATTCCTATAATTGTTACTGCTAAACATACTGCACTTATTAAGTTAGCAACAGCTAATCCAAATCCACCAAATATTATCCAAAGTATATTTAAAATTAAGCTCCCTGTACCGTCATTAACAGTCACTATTTCTTTCCCAAAAGGAGCAAGTTGTAAACCAGCCATTTTAAAACATTGTTTACCTATAGGAATTCCTATTATAGTTATACACCAAAGTACTCCTATAAAAAACCAACCTAATGCATTAAAAAACCCCCCAAATATAAACCAAAGTATATTGCCTAAGCATGACATTTAAAAAATCCCCCTTTTCATCTGATAGCTAGAGGCTGTAATACTCCTATCTTCTATAAGTAGGAGAGAAATAACCTCATCCTTCTAGATAACACCCACTAAACATTCAGATAGAATCAAAGCTCCACCTGATTTAGGTCTACGTTTATCTTAGTTCTATATATTATATATTTTCTTTATAAATTTGTCTATTATTTATCTACTCGATTAACTAAATTTCTTTTAATAGCTGACTGATAAAATAAAATAAAAAAACTTATAATAACATAGGCTATTATTATTGTAGCTATTATTAATTCAATATAACCTATAGTTTTAAATAATCCTATTCCCCACATTCCATGATGTTTTAAATAAAGCACCATTTTAAATGTTACTAAGGTACTAACAGCTAGTGGAAAAGTGAATGCTGCTAGTCCCGGATTAAATTTCTTTATAAATAATTTAACAGCAAAGTAATATGCAATTAATATATTAAATATTAAAGTCACAACTAAAAACCAGAAGAAATATACATTTATATCTTTACATATACTCATTAATGCCCCTAAAACAAGAGCTGCTGGTGCTCCAATTATTCCTACTGTAGTTATTTTAGATGTCTCTATCTTCTTAAAGAATATTTTATAGAGCATAAATGGATATAAAACTAAATAAGAAAATGTTGCAAAATAAGCTATTATTTTTGCTACTTCCATATTTCCTAAGCCTAAATAAGTCATAGTCCCTGTAGCAATTCCAACATAAGTTACAAACCAACTTGGAACAACCTCAGAAAAATTATGATTTTTTATTCTAAAAAAGCTATATATAACTATAAAAGTGCAATGTAATAATACACAGAAACTCCATAGTCCACTAGTTGTACTAGGAAATTTATCATGATAATAAGCTGCAACTAAAAATAATCCCATATCTATAGTTCCATAAAAACTAGCTGCCACTGGATTCTTTAAATCTTTCCAAATGCTTTTGGGAAAAATAATGAATCTTGAAAGCATTAAAATTGCAGCTATAATTTCAAAGTAAATAGCATAAATTCTTAAAAACCCCACATGCTGACTAGCATATACATTAGCTAAAGTTACAAATCCTAATCCTGTCCCCATCATTCCTATTGGATAATTCTCCAACATACTTATATACTTTTTCATTTTTTTCACTGTTATAATAATTAATCATTATAACAGTCCACCTCCTCTTTAGTTAATATCTAATTCAAAATAAAAACTATGTACTTAATAAAAATATTTCAATATAGACCTTTTTATTATACATTCTTCATTAACTATTATTCAATTTTTCTCCTTATACTTTCTATATAAACAAATTATTTCTATAGATTTTTATCTTTATAAATATAGTGAAAATTTACTTATAAAAATTTACACAAAGTAAAAAGCAACTATACATTCTGCATAATAATTCATAATTCAATGAATAAATTATCATTTTTGCACTTAATCATTTTTTCTCCCATTTATAAAGTAAATATAATAATTTTTTTTCATTTTTATTATTCTTTTTTCTTTTAAAAAGACTTTTTATTATTATTTTATTATTCTATATTTATTAAAAAAAATAAACTCTCAAAGCTGCAAGTTTCAAATTTAAACTTGCAAAAAAAATATAAAAAAACGCAAGACAACATTCATTTATTATGCTACAATGACAATATAAAATTTATTGAATATTTTGTAATTCTGAGGAGGACAAGTGTATGTACAGAGCATGTGAAAGATATATTATGGATTTAGATATTTTATCAGATTTCGTTTACTTCATAACCAGACATAAAGTTCAAATTGTACCAGAAAGATATGAAGGAAATGAGTAATTTGCATAGTTTAGAAACTTATATAAGTAATGAAACATGTGTCTTTTAACTAGTAGAAATTCGTTAAAAGATTACATGTTTTATTATTTTTAAGTTATATTTTTTTATAAAACTCACTTCTTTTCACTCAAACCATTTATGAATATATTCCTGCATACTTTATTTCAAATTCAATTTTTATTTCATTTAAATTTTTCTAAAATTAATTTAATTTGATCATCCACACTAAATTTATTTTTGGGTCTAAGTATCTTATAAACTTCTATGCTTTTAGCCAATTCAACCATTTTTTTTAAATACTCTTTTTCAACACCAATGTTAAAGAATATCTCACTTCTATAAATACTTTTCATTATAAGCTTTATCTTTTCTATACCTAACACTTCTTCCATATAGACATCATCACAATCACTTACTTCTATTTCACAAATAGCCCCAAGTTCCTTCGATGAATATGTAAAGCTTTCTTTAGCTGGTATTACATACTTTCCTCTCCCCTCATCTATAAGCTCAAAATTACTAATGTTATATCCCATTTTCTCCATAGCATCTCTACAGATTTTTTGTTGAGGATATGCGGGATTAACAATAACCTTATTTTCATTTATTTCTATAACAGACACATCATCTGCTAAAAATTTAAAATTATTTAATCGAAAAGCATTGGTTATAGTAGATTTTCCTACACCACTATTCCCTGTAAAAATAACTGCCTTATTATTTATTAAAATAGCTCCTCCATGAATAGCAATAATATTTCTTTGTTTTAATAATAACCCAAAAGAGGTTCCTAAAAGAAAAGTTTTTACTAATTGCAAGTCACTGCCTTCCTTCTCTTCAATAGTAATTTTATTTCCATCTTCAATTAAATATGTTACATGATTATCTATTCTAAACACTGAAATATCTTTAGAAACATATAACCAAATATCATCCTTAAGATATTTTAATTTTTCCTTTGGTATTTTATCTACTTTAATTTCAACATCTATATTAAGTGTATTATTTGACTCTACTAATTCATCTATTTTCTTTTCTGACTTAACATTCAATCCATATATTTTATAGTAATACATTAACTTCCCCCAACTATAATTTAATATTACAAAGAAAGTAGCTATATCAAAATTGAAGCTTATATTCACTACTTTTCATATACTTTCTTGCTTTTCCCCTTATTATTAATAACTTAAAACTTTATAAGTTAATGATATCTTCATTACCTCCATAACCACAATTACCATGTCCATGGTTATGATAATAATACTTTATTGTATTTTTTCTACTACAGGCTTACACATTTTTCTTTTATTTTTAATCACTCCTATTTTATATTTTTAAATTTCTTCCCTTTTAATTTCTTCTTTATAATCTATGATTTTTTTATGTTCTTAGAACTAAGAATTTTATATTAGCTATTAAACCTACATATAAAAAGATTGTTTCTACTCTTAAATTATTAGAAACAATCTTCTTTACATTTTTATTTATTATTATTTTTTTTAGAAATTTTCTCCTCTGCCTTATTATTTTTCTTAAATAATATGAAATTTCCATTTCCATCATAAGGCCAGAAGTTTGTCTCATTAAACATCTTAGCCATTACGGGTATAAACATTGGTAATACTATTACAACATATAATATTAATCCCATAATAACTACTGATGCTATTTCTCCTAGTATTAGCACGCCTGATGGCATTAATGCTGCAAAAGTTCCTCCAAGAATTAGAGCTGCAGACATTATAACTCCACCCATTACTTGAATTGTTCTCATCATTCTCTCTTTTACTGGCATTCCCTTATTTTGTTTAAATCTAGTTATTATAAATATTGAATAATCAATTCCTAAAGCAACTAGAACAACAAAACCAAAGAATACTGCAATCCAGCTTAATCCAACATATCCTAAGATTTTTTGGAATATTAATTGAACTATTCCAAGTGCTGCAAAGTAAGTTAAAATAATTGAACCTACTAAATACATTGGCATTATAATACTTCTTAAAAGTATTATTAAAGTTATTAATACTCCCACAATAACTAAGAACATAACTTCATAATAATCATGATTTGCCATTGTTCTAACTTGGTAATCAGTACTAACTAAACCACCGATTCCTACTTGTGCATTACTTAAATTAGTTCCTCTAATACTACTCTCAACAATATTCTTTAATGCTGGTATTTCATCCATTGCACCATTAGAATATGGATTTTCCTTTAAAGTAACACTTATTTTTGTTAACTTTCCATTTGGGCTCATATAATTATTTAGAGCTTCTTTAAACGCCTTATTCTTGAATACAGATGCTGGTACATATACTCCTGTATTTCCATAAGGTAACTTTGACCATTCTCCTATATAACCATTAGCTTCCTTCACTCCATTCTTAATCTTATTAATGTCTGAAGCTCCAGTCGCTAAGCCTCCTGATAATTCTTTTATTTTCCCTGAAAACTCTTGGAAACCAGATTTTATTTCTGATTGTCCTTGTGAAATTTGTCCTAAAGCATCTGATATTTCTGGTACTTTAGAAACAATTTCTTTTCCACCTTTATTAGTTTCATTTAATCCATTATTTAATTCATTCAATCCATTTGCTACTTCACCTATACCACTTTGGAATTCTCCAATACCATTAGTGACCAAAGTAGATTTAGAATTAAGTTCATTCATAACAATAGATAAATCCTTAAGTCCTGAATTCAATGCATTTAACTCATTTAAAGAATTTTCAGTTTCTGTTTTTATGGCTCCCATTAACTGATTCTGATCTTTATTTGCTACTGATGATAAAGCATTTAACTCATTAACAGCTTCCATAAAGTTTTTATTCTTTAAAGCTTTTGGATTAGCTTTTATATAGGCTTCTAAATTACTATTTATAGCATTAGAAATATTATTTAATTTACTAGTATTTATATTACTTGTTAATTGATTAGCCTCTTCTGCTATAGTATTAGCCTTATTAGTTGCTGAATTAACTTTATTTGAAATTAAATTTAAATTTTCTCCTACCTCTTTATAACCATGTTGAATTTCCTGTTGACCATTCTTCAATTCATTTAATTGACTTTCTGCTGACTCAACTCCATTTTTAAGCTTATTAGTAGCATTAGCTTCTAGATTAATACTATTACTAAGCTCACCTAAAGCACTTTGTAGTTGCTCCACCCCGTTCTTTGTAGCTAAAGTACCTGCATTTAATTTACTAACATTAGCAACTGCACTAGCTAACTGAGGTTCTGAACCTTTAAGCTCTTTACTTGTACTATTTAAACTATTCCCTATTTTACCTAAATCTTTTGTTCCAGTATCTAAGCCCTTATTAACCATTCCTGCTTGAGTATCTACATATATATCATTTAATCTAGTTCCTAATGGCTGAGAAATACTCATTACACTTTGAATTCCTGGTGCCTTTGATATATTGTCCGAAATCTTAGCTATAGTTTCAATATATTGTGGTGATTTCATATTAGTATCATTAGCTATATAAATAGTAACTGGGGATATTTTACCCATTCCAAAATTCTTTGCTATTATGTTAAAGCCTTCTATGGATTGATATTTACTACTTATTTCATTAACCAAATTAAAGGATTCAACACCATTATTAAGACAAATTGGAGGTATGCAAACTATTCCTACCACTATTAAAGCTAATATTGGTCTATTTAATGCAAACTTACCAAGAATTGTCCAAAATTTATTTTCTTTATGCTCATGCTTTTTGTTAAATGGCCAAAATAACTTATCTCCCAAAATAGCCATAGCTGATGGTAAAAGACTAAATAAAGCTAAAATTAAAACAATTATACTAATGGATACTGCACTTGCACTTCTATATAATGAAAAATTCACAAAATATAATAAAGCAAAAACAATAAATACAGGTATTGCACTAAATAATACAGTTCTACCAGCTGTCTTATACGTAACTTTTATAGCTTCATACTTATTAATTCCATTATCAAGTTCTTCCCTAAATCTACTAATTAAAAGTATGGAATAATCCGTTCCTATTCCAAACAAAATAGAAATCATAAATACTTGTGTATAATTTGAAACTGGGAAATTAAAACTATTAGATAGTATAGCTACAATAAATTGAGATACTCCAAAGCTTATGATTATAGTTAACAATGGTATAAAAGGAACTATAAAAGACCTAAATACTAAAAATAAAACTATTAAAATAAATGCTACAGTTATAACGGCAATTCTAGCTAATCCTTTTTGAGAAGCTATATTTATATCTGATGCAATTAAATTATTTCCAGTAAGATATGTTTGAACTCCTGGTGTCTTTATACTGTCATTAACCTCTTTTCTAATAACCGAACCCTTTGCTCCCTTAGAATTGATATTAAAAATAGCTAATATAGTTTTATTATTTTTAGAAATCATTTGAGGTTTTAAAGCTGTGTTACTAAAACAATCTGTTATTGATGAAATATGTAATTTACTCTTATTCTTACTAACATTACTTAATGTATTGCTTATATTTTTTATATCACTTTCAGTTAAACCCGTTGGTACATTAAACACAGCAATATACTGATTAGCATTAAGCCCACTAGAATTATTACTATTTGACTTATTAGCAGCTTTATTATTAGAAGTACTCCTTGAATTTTTATTACTTACAGTTTGATCTGTTGCACTTTGCTGATTTTCAATAGCTAATTGCTTAATAACTTCTGTTGGATAATTACTAGGTAGAGTTATAGCTCCCTTTTCTGTGACTAATTTACTAAGAGATGGTGAAACTAATGCTAGAACTACTATTATTACAGCCCATGCAATTAAAGAAACCCACTTCAAATTCTTTTTTTCTTTGAAAAAATTCATTTCAGTCTCCCATTTCTCTTTATTCAAATTTTTAAACTTTAATATTACTTCTAATCCTTTATTAGAAGCTATTGACTGTAGACTTTGTTAAAATTAAAACATTTAAATTGAAAAATAATTGCTCTCTTATAAATAAGGAGCTTTCAATTTAAAATAAAACTATCCTAAAACCTTTTACTTTTAACAAAATTAACATCAATTAAATTATATTTTTTATTAATAAATATTTTACATTTTAAATTATACTATCAATAAATAGCTTATTCAAAAATACAAATATAAAAATAAATTAAAAATATATGGTTAATACAATCAAAGTATTAAAAAGCTTTTACTTACAAAATAAAATTAATTCAAAAATAGCTATATTAAAGGTGATTTTAAAATCCTCCTTAATATAGCCATATATTTCTATCTATAATTATTCTTTTAGAACTTATTTATTTTTCTTAGACTTTTTCATCATTTCAGCTTTTTCTCTTTTTTCAATATCATCAATTATACTAGGTTTAGCTACAGCAACAAATGAAATCATAAATACTATTATAGTAATTAAAATTAAAAATCCCTTAAAAATCATAATTTTATCCTCCGTTCAAAATTTATTTTTCTTTTATATTATAATACTTTCTAATAAAAAAAAGAAAAACTATTACTCTTCTAAGTCCTCTTTTTCCTTTTTCAAATTATCAATATTACTAAATAAATTTTCTATATTTTCATCCAAATATTCTCCTAAGTCTCTAGGAAAAATAAATTTCTTATTTTCTCTATCTATTTTTATTTCTTCATTAAATAAGCCTTCAAAAAAAGAAAATGGTACATAGAGAAAACCATCCTTTTCAATTACCTTTTTTGAATTATCAGGAACTTTATAACCTGCTATTTCTTTATATCCATAAGGAATATACTTATCTCCAATTTTCATATTATTTTTACTACTTGCTAATTCAATAATATAAGAATTTTCAGTTTTAGAAGATTCTATAGTTATAAAATAGACACTCTTATTTTCTGAAATCACTTTTTTTTCGTAAGATCCCGAAGTTAATTTTAAATAATCATTTAGATTAATATAGCCCTCAATATAAGCTTCATCATTTATGTCCATAACAATTTCTCTATTTTCTGCTAAGACAGAAACAGGATTTATTATAGTTCCAGCAAGACCTAAAGATAAACTAAAGGCTAAAGCTCGAGCTACTGATTCCCTCATAAACTATTCCCCCATTTTGCTTTATCTTTTCTTATAAGATCAATTATTTTATAACCCTTTTCTAAGTTTCCTATTACAATGTCATTTACAACTTCTTTATTTAAGATTACATTTTCATTATTATGTTGACGTCCCTCTTTACTAAGCTTTTTTTCATTAGGTGTACCCCCATTTAAAGTTAAAGCTACCATAGCAGTACAAAGTATTGCTCCTAATTTTACCCCCATTAATTCACCTACTTTTATCATATAGTTATAATAACATTATATTTCATTTCATATTTTATGTAAATATATGGCAAATAACTTTATATAAACTAACATAAAAAAACTACTTCAAAGTCGAGTTTCCTCATCTTTAAAATAGCCTTTATTAAAAAAAATTAAATAGGAATATATCAAATCAGCCCCTTAATTTATATTACTTTTATAAATATATTTTTTTATCTGCCGAGATAGCTATATAGGTACAAAATGCTGTGACCATTGAACTAGTACTAGAAGCTCTTTATTTTTGAATAATAGTTTCGTGAAAAATTTTCACTGTTTGAACAAAGTGAGTTTGGAAATTTTAGAAACTGTTGTAGAAAAAATATTAGAGCTTCTTTACGTAAGTGAGTGGTCACAAATGATGAACCTATATAGCTAGATAAAAGGCAGAGAAGATGTATCTGTAATTTGATACAGCCCCACTTTATAATCCTATATAATTTATTTTTTAGTTAATATCTATCTACTTTATTTACACTAGTTCTTATCTTCTATTTGAATAAAGTTCCTAGAAAAATAATTTGAAATATAATTATTATTGGTATGCCAACTTTAAACTTTAAATGTTTAGTTTTATGTCTAAAATTCTGCATTCCTAAGTATACTCCAATGCTTCCTCCTATAATTGCTATAGTAATTAAAGTAGCTTCACTAATCCTCCACTGTCCCTTAATTGCCTTTTTCTTATCATAGTACATAATAAAAAATCCTATTAAATTAATTAAAATTAAATAAGTACCTATTAAAACCAAATATCTATTCCCCTTTTTCTACTTAATCTTATAATCATATTATCATAAACTAAAATTTAATTCAGATAACTCTCTTTCTTTAATATACTAAAATATTTATATATTTAACTAACAACAAAAAGGAGATATATCTATAATTTTGATATATCTCACTTTAATATATTTTTAATCGTTTACAATATTAGTATAGTAATCAACTTCTCTCATCTTACCTCTAAGATTAGTTCTAATCATAGCTCTATTCATCTCAAATTTATTTCTACTATGCTCTTCTAAATGTTCTTCTAAGTGTCTCATTGTCTCTGTATATTCAAAATATTGTTGATTTTTTTCTTGTGCATCAACAACAGCAGACATTGCAGTACCTCCAAAAACAATAATCAATTGAGTCAATATAGCTATAATAATTAATTTCTTATGTATAAAATTGTGTATTTTCTTCTTCATTAGCATTCTCCTTTGCAAGTCATTTTTTCTTTGGTTACTTTCTTTATTAAGTTGTGTAAATTAAAATTCTCTTTATATTCAAATAATCTAAAATATTATTTAAAGGTTTACATAAATATTTAAAAACTATCTTCCATTAAATAATTTTAACTAAAATTTAGTATTAAAAATAATTATAAATTTAGTATTCTGTTTATAACAATTCCAGAAAATCTTGTTTAATTATACATTAGGCTAAAATTCATTCTCCATTAATGAAATACTTTAAGTATTGTCCTAAGTTTTAAACATTTATTTTCAATTAAATTGTTATTTATTTAATCTAATAATAAAAATACGAAATAACTTAAATTAATAATAACATATTTTTATTAATTTATCAACTTATTTACTAATTATTAATAATTTTATTAAATTTATAATCTATTATCATATTTTTTAATTATAAAAATAAAAAGAGATATCTCTAAATACTTAGATTTACCTCTTTCTACTTTCTTTCCTACATATATTTATATATCTAATTTTTAACTGCTTAAATATAATATTTATTCTACAAAATTTTATTCTTCCATTAAATTAAGTTTCATTTTATTAATAGCTATCTTAATATGTTCTATAGTAGCTTCTTTTGCCATAACCTTATCTCTTTTTGAAATTGCTTCTACTATATTTCTATGTACTCTCATTACATCTTTATTTACACCGTCATCATCTTTAGTTGCATCATAGCCATAGTTTATTGAATCATTTATTATAGGAATTATTTTAGTAACCACTGAATTATGGCTAGCCTTTGCAATTAATTTGTGAAATTCTATATCCTTTTGAAGGTGGTTTTCTTTTTTTAATATTAACTCTTCTATTTCTTTAGCTAATACTTTCATTTTTTCAATTTCATATTCTTCTGCTCTTTCACAAACTAAACTAACAAGTTCTGGTTCTATGATTAATCTAGTTTCAAAAAGATCTCTTATTAACTTCTTTTTATCACTTTCAAATAATAATCCTAAAGGATCTTTACTAACACCTAATCTTTCACTTACAAAGGTTCCTTTTCCTCTTCTTATTTCTAAAACATTTCCCGCAACTAATATTTTTATTGCTTCCCTTACAGTTGTTCTACTTACATCAAGACTTTTACATAACTCTAATTCATTAGGTAACTTATCTCCAATGTTTAGCTTTTTATCAACTATCATAGTTTTTATTTCATCAGCAATTTTATCTGGTAGCAATTTCTTGCTCATTAATACTGCCCCTTTCAATTAAAAGTCTTTATCTAACTATAACATACTGAATGTATATTTTATTATAATCTATATCTTTTTTTCATATTAAATCCTAAAGAATTTTATATGTAACTAAATTAAGGAGCTGATTTTTTATACAGCCCCCTTAATCATTAACTTTTATTCTTAAAATTATTAAATTCTAATTACCTTCCTATGGCAGATACGCCATTAGCCAAGAAGATTTCCACATCTTCTTTGGTACAATAATTAATATCGCCCTTATAGCTATGTTTTAAAACACTAGCTACAGTACCAAACTCAATTACATCTTTAAGACTTTTTCCTTCTATTAAACCATGAAGCACTCCTGCTGAAAAGGCATCACCACCACCAACTCTATCTAATATATCAAAAGTATATTTTTCAGATTCTACTAAAATACCTTTTTCATATATATATCCAGTTAAAGAATTTTTTCTAGCAGATTCTATTTCTCTCTTTGTTGAAGCTATAACCTTTATATTTGGATATTCCTTTTGTAACTTATCATATAATATTTTTAAGTCCTCTTTATGAATTCCTATAAAGTCATGATTAAAGTTTAATAACTTAGTTATATCTAGATGTCCTAAAAATGCTATATCAACATAATTTAAAATTTCCTTAAGGAACTGTCCACAAAGCTCTGCACTCCAAAGTTTTGCTCTAAAGTTAGAATCATAACTTACTAATATACTTCTACTTTTAGCTTCCTTTACTAAATTTAATGTTATTTTTCTATGTTCTTCACTTAAAGCTGCCGTTATTCCGCTTATATGTAACAACCCCACATCTTTAAGTAGTTCATCATAGTTTATTTCTTCTTCCTTTATCATAGAAAAAGCTGAATAAGCCCTATCATAAATAACCTTTGAATTTCTAACACCTACTCCTTCTTCTAAAAAATATATTCCAAGTCTTCCTTCACCAAATATAACATTTGATAAATCAACATCTCTTTCCTTAAATACTTTTAAAGATTTTTTCCCTAAATCATTAGATGGTAGCTTAGTAAAAAATTTTGTTTTATGATTAAAGTTAGCTAGAGAACAAATAACATTTCCCTCACCACCGCCATAAGTCTCATTTAACTTGTTACTTGTTCCTAAGACATCATTATCTGTAGGACTAAGTCTCATCATTATTTCTCCAATTCCTAAAATTACTGCCTTTTCATTAACAAGATTTTTTGTACTCATCTATTTTCACCACAAATTCCCTTGCAAGATTTTTTATAGTTTCATAGTCCTTTGATGCTAAAAGTGAACTTCCTACCCCTACACATGTAACACCATTCTTAAACCATTCTTGAACATTATTTACATCAACACCACCTGTTGGCATAATATTTATATTTGGTATTGGTGCCTTAACAGCTTTAACAAAGGATGGTCCAAATAAATTTCCTGGAAACATTTTAACTAGTTCATTTCCATTATCCATAGCTATCATCATTTCACTTATAGTCATACACCCTGGAGAATAAGTTATTTCTCTTTCCTTACAAACATCATTAACTCCTTGACTATACCCTGGACTAACTATATATTCAGCTCCTGCATCAATAGCATCAATAGCCATTTTAGCGTTTAATACACTACCAGCTCCAAAAAATCCATCTTTATATTTTTCTTTTAACTTTTTTAAAAGTTCAGGCATATTAGGAATAGAATAAGTAAGCTCTATAGCCTTTATTCCTCCCTCTAAAGTAGCTTTAACATATTCCTCTGCTTCTTCATGATTATTTGCCCTAATAACTGCAACTATACCTAATTCTCTAAATTTATTTATCATAATAATATCCCCTTATATTTAAATAATATTTACTAATTAATTCTCACCACTTAGGAAACTTATCTAATAGCTAGAGATTGTAATATTCCTATCTTTAAGTAGGAGAAAAACAGCTTCACGCTTCTAGATAACACTCTCTAAGTATTCCGATGGAGTCAAAACTTCACCTGAATTAAGTCTATATTTATCCCTTAATAAAATAATAACATAAGACATCATACAACTCAATTTAATATATATTTTTTTACTATTTATTCAAAGTTCAGTAACTTATCTAAAATTCATTCTTATTCTGAAAATTTTTTTAAAAAAATTTCAACAAAAATTCTAATTAGTGCATATATACATTATGAAAGGAGTTGATAGTAATGAAAGTAACAACATTAACTAAAAAATCATTAGTATTAAAGTATGAGGTGTTTAACTTTGAGGAGGACAAAAACATACCAACATCACAGAAATTTTCTAACATTAGAACAACTGCATCTGATGAGGCACTAAAAAATGTAGGTGAAAAACTTGCTATTTTAATAAACAGTACTGGAGTATTTATAAGAAAAGAAGAAAATTATATTTTTGATTAATTTTCTAAGATAAGATTTTGCAATATTAACATAAGAAAAAAGAGTTAACCTCATTAAGCACAAAAGATAAATATAAAAATTAAAAATTAAAAATAAGGGAGGATTTTAATATGGAAACAAAATATCTTTTAAAAATGAATTTCAAAAATGAGGAAGGTAAACAAACTACTTTAACCCTAAAAAATATTAAAGAAAACTTAGCAAAAGCTGATGTTGATGCTGCTATGAATGCTATTGTAGACAATGATATTTTTTCGTCTGCTGGTGGTGCTCTTGTATCAATAATTGATGCCGAAATAATAGAAACAACTAAAAAAACTGTAGAAGCTTAATATAAAAGGCCTTGGAGACTTTATAGTCTACAGGGCTTTTTATCTTATCAATACCTTCTAAATTACTATAATTTCCAAATATATATTTAATATTTATAATTTTTGGTTGAATTTAAACTAATTTCTTTCTTCTCATTATTTTTTTATATCCATTTTTGTTTCCACCATTCATACAACATTTTTAAAATTATCATAAATTCATTTGCTAATTCCTAATTAACTATAAAATAAAATTACTTTAATCCAAGTTTTCTTAGTAACTCTTCCTTGTAATCTGCTTTTTCACTGTATCAATAAAAAATATCTTCTCTATTCTTTTTTCCAAAGACATCATTCTCTAAAATATCTTTTATTAACTCATTATAATAATGGTCATCTATAATCATATATCCTGCTTTTTAATTATAAAACAAATAATTTCTATTTAACTTTATACATATGTATTCTTACAATTGTCGTAAAATTTTATAATAAAACTTATTTATATTTACTCAACTTCACTCCCCATATATTTCCTTAATTAAAATTTCTTATTATTTCTAAAATTACCCCATTTATTAATAATCTAGTAATTTTTTTGTAATCTTATGGATGTAAAATTAAATTAAGACTAAGTCATTAGTTAATTAAATCTTAATTACAGTGCACTTAACTTAAAATTATACATTATTCACACATTCAAAAAGAAAAGGAGTTAACTCAAAGTAATTTTATAAAAATTACTTCGAATTAACTCCTTTTTACATTATTTAATACAAGTTTTTATTAGTCATTATTTTATAAATACATTTTTTCATCTGCCAAGATAGCTATATAGGTACAAAATGCTGTGACCATTGAACTCGTAAGTAAGTGGTCACAAATGATGAACCTATATAGCTAGATAAAAGATAGAAAAGGATGTATCTGCAATTTGATACATCCTCTTCTAACTTTTATATTTTAAATTAAATTATTTTCTCATTTCTTCTAATTCATCATTTAATTGAACTAATCTTTCCTTTGATAAGTTACATACAAATACTAACGCAACTATTGCAACTACTCCTGCTATAGCCGGAACTAAAGTAGCAATTCTTTTTATTCCTAGAGCCACTTCAGCAGTTTGTGCTTCTGCTCCTGATACATATCCTATAAAAGTTAATGTTATACCTGCTAATCCACCCGCAGCAGCTTGTCCTAACTTTCTAACTAGTGAATATGATGCATATACAATACCTTCTTTTCTTTCACCAGTTAAGTATTCATGATAATCTATAGCATCTGCAACTATAGCCCATACAAGAACGTTCATGAAAGCCATTCCAAAAGATGCAACAGTTTGTATAGCTATAAATACTAAAGGATTTTTTATTGGTAAAATAAAAGATAAGAAATACATAGCTGTTGCTAATACCATTCCATATGATACTATTTCTTTTTTACCAAATTTCTTAACTAAAGGTCCTAACATAGGAAGAATAGTAAATGATACAACCATACCAACCATACCAGCTAATCCTATTAAACCAGGTGCTTTAAAATAATCTTTATAAAGATATGGAGTTAAAGATTGTGATAACATCATTGCAGTTAATTGAGCTAAAGATGCTATCATAATACCTAATAAACCTTTATTTTTGAAAATGCCTACAATAGTTTTCTTAAAGTCTACTTTTTCTTTTTTAGCATTATTATGAACAATTCTTTCTGTAACTAAGCTATGAGCTGATTTATATGATATTATTCCAATTATCCCCATTACAATTGCAGCTATAAAAAAACCTTTTTGAGTTGGTACTTTATTAGTAAATACTAATGCAGGAACTATAGCCATTATTATTAGGTTTCCAATTAAGCTTCCAACACTTCTAAATGTTGATAATGAAGTTCTTTCAACTGGATCATTAGTCATTACTGAAGATAAAGAACCATAAGGAATATTAATACATGTATACATCATACCAAATAAAATGTATGTTACATATGCATATGCTAATTTAACTCCCTGTGAAGCTCCACTTGGTGTTGTAAAGCATAGTATTCCAGATACAATTACAGGTATTGCAAAGTACCATAAGTATGGTTTAAATTTTCCTTTTTTACTTCCAGGTCTAGAATCTATAATTGTTCCTATCATAGGATCATTTATAGCATCCCATATACGAGCAACTAATAACAAAGTACCAACAGCAGCTGCTGATATTCCAACTATATCAGTATAAAAAAGCATTAAGTAACTACCTATGAATCCAAAAAACATAGTGTTTCCTAAATCACCAAACATATATCCTATTTTATCTCTCTTTCCAAAAGGTCTTACTTTTGGCTCTTCTTCATTAGGTACCGCTCTATATCTTTCTTCAACCATAATTTAATTTCCCCCCACATATTCTAATATGATTATCTAGAAATAAGCATTGTATATGTTTACATAAGAAACATTTTGCAAATCTACTAAAACCTCAATTCTAGTAGATTTGCATTTACTTAACTATAATTATTTCTTATAGTTGAACTCTGGTATATTAGTCCATCTTTTTCTTAAGGCATGTGCTACAGCCTTAGGTTTTCTATCTCTTGTGAAAATTCCCTTTTTATTTCCTTGAACTCTTAAAATACCTTGGCTTGTTTGGAAATCTGCAAAGTTCCACACTTGCTCCCCTACAAATGACTTACATTCGTCAACAACCTCATGATTTGATTCATAGTAAAGAACTTGATATTCTTCTGTGAACATAACTGGTGTTGTATCGTGTAATCCAGCCACTGTATCTGCTCCATACTCAGTGAACATTATTGGCTTTCCTGGACATCTTTTTTCCCAACCTTTAAGCTCAGCTCTTAAGCCTTCTTTTGCCATATCTAATTCTCCACCATTTACATACCATCCATAGTATCTATTTAAGCAAAGTACATCTATGAAATCTGCAACTTTACAACGATCTGGAGTTGACATCATGTGTGTTACTATTGTTACTGGTCTCTTTTGAGGGTCTAAGCTCTTTGTTAATTCTACTAATGGCTTGAAATATCCATCTGCTCCTTCTTCCTCTGATGCTGGCTCATTTGCCACTGACCACATTACAACTGAAGGGTGATTTTTATCTCTCTTAACTAAATCTCTTAATACTTGCTCATGATGCTCCTTAGTTCCAATTTCTTTCCACGTCTCTCTTTTTTTAGAATCACCACTAAGTAAAGTAGCCATAAAGTTTAGGTGAAGCCCTACCCCTGGAGTTTCATCTATTATTACTATACCTTCTCTATCTGCAAGTCTCATTATTTCATCTGAATATGGATAGTGAGCTGTTCTAAATGAGTTTGCTCCAATCCATTTCATTAAACTGAAATCTTTTATATTTAATGCTTCATCAAAACCTCTTCCATGAACATGAGAATCTTCATGCTTTCCAAATCCTTTGAAGTAGAATGGCTCTCCATTGATTAAGAACTTTCCATCTTTAACTTCTACAGTTCTTACCCCAAACTCTTGCTCATAAATATCTATTTTTCCATCTTCGCTCTTTAAAGTTATTCTTAATCTATATAAGTAAGCATTTAGTGGTTGCCATAACTTAACATCCTCTATAACTATTTTGCCATCTTTTCCTTCTAATTCAGCAACTTTATTATCATCTTCATCAATTACTTCCACTGATACAGCTCCTTGTCCAACTATATCAACATCATAATTAACTATTCCTTTATTATCTTCAATATCAGTTACTATTGTAACGTCTTCTATATAATTTTTAGGTGTTGTATATATTTTTATAGGTCTATTTAATCCTGCATAGTTGAAGAAATCAAAGTTAACTGGGTTAGTTATTTTTTCTTCTCCATTAGTTCTTTTTGTTTTCTTAATTAAACCTACTGGCATTGTAGTTTCATCTAATATATTATCAACAGCCACTGTTATTCTATTTTTACCAACCTTAGCTAAATTGTTTATTTCAACTTCAAAAGGTAAGAATCCACCTCTATGCTCTACCGCAAATTCACCATTAACATAAACCTTTGCGTGGTGAGTTGCTGAACCTAATCTTAATACTATTCTTTCATTAAATAATTCTTCTTGAAGAATGATTTCTCTTTCATACCAAACATATCCCACATGATCTCTTATAGCTTCATCTTCTTTTAAATCGTTATAAGATGATGGAACAGCCATTAACATTGTATCTTTTAATTTACCTTTAAACCATTCATCTTTTAATCCATTACCATTATCTAATTTAAAGTTCCAAATACCATTTAAATCTATTAATTTTCTTGATTCTGTAATTATTGGATATAACATATTAAAATCAACCCCTAAACTTATATATTTTATTTAAACTTTATTTGCTCTTCTTAATAGCTTCTATTAATCCATGGATATAAGTAGCCCCTAAAGCTCTATCATATAATCCATAGCCTGGTTTCCCTGTTTCACCCCATATCATTCTTCCATGATCTGGTCTATAAGGGCCTTTAAAGTCATAATCTAAATAAGCCTTAACTATTTCATAAAAATCTAAACTTCCGTATTCAGTTACATGTCCTGTTTCTTTGAAACTTCCTTTTCCATCTATTGATACATTTCTTAAATGTGCAAAGTGGATTCTATTCATTTCTTTTCCAAATTTATTTATCATCTTTACTATGTCATTTTCACTAGTACATCCTAGAGAACCTGTACATAATGTGATTCCGTTATATTCACTATCATAAAGCTTTGTAAATCTTTCTAGATTTTCAAAGTTTGTTATGATTCTTGGTAATCCAAATATTGACCATGGTGGATCATCCGGATGTATAGCCATTCTAACATCATTTTCCTCTGCTACAGGGATTATTTCTTTAATGAAGTACTCTAAATTCTCCCAAAGTTTTTCTTCATCTATATCCTTATATTTTCCTAAAAGGGCCTTCATTTCTTCAGCTGTATATGAAGTATCCCATCCTGGAAGATGTAATTCACCTAAATTAGGATCCATCTTCGCAACATCTTCATGGTCATAAATTAAAGTTGTTGAACCATCCTCTAATTCATAAGCCAAGTTTGATCTTGTCCAGTCAAACACTGGCATGAAGTTATAACATACAGTTTTTATTCCTGCTTTCCCTAAATTTCTTAAAGTGTTTTTATAATTCTCAATATATTTATCTCTAGTTGGTAAGCCTAACTTAATATCCTCATGAACAGGAACACTTTCAATTACTGAAAGCTCTAAATTATGTTTTTCAACTAAAGCCTTTAATTCTAATATTTTTTCTAATGGCCATTCTTCACCTACTGGAATATCATATATTGCTGTTACTATTCCTTTCATCCCAGGAATTTGTGCAATATATTCAATCTTAACAGGGTCATCTACGCCATACCATCTAAAAGTCATTTCCATGGTTTCTCCCCCCATACCTTATAATCTATTTTAAACCTCTATACACCTGAGTAAGCTGAGAAAGCTCCATCAACAGGAATTACAACTCCATTAACAAAAGATGATGCCTCATGACATACTAGGTATAATAATGTACCTATTAACTCTTCATTTTCACCAAATCTACCCATTGGTGTACTATTTATTATTTTTTGTGCTCTTTCTGTGTAAGTTCCATCTTCATTTTTAAGTAACTTTTCATTTTGTTTAGTTACGAAGAATCCTGGTGCTATGGCATTTACTCTTATTCCAACCTTACTCATATGAACAGCTAACCATTGAGTGAAGTTACTAACAGCAGCTTTAGCTCCTGAATATGCTGGAATTTTAGTTAATGGTGTAAAAGCATTCATCGATGATATATTAATTATTGTTGCACCTTCTTTATTAATCATGTCCTTTACAAACTCTTGACTTGGAAGTAAAGTACCTAAGAAATTTAAGTTAAAAACAAACTCAATACCTTTTTGATCTAAATCAAAGAAAGTTTTTATATTACTATCCTTATTTGTTAAATCCTCTGGGAATAAATATTCTTTAGATGTTGTTCCTAAAGGATGATTTCCACCAGCTCCATTTATTAAGATGTCACATGGACCTAAAAGCTCATTTACTATTGTTCTTGCTTCTGCTAAGCTTTCTTTGCTTAAAACATCAACCTTAACTCCAATGGCTTTTCCTCCATTTTCACAAATCGCCTTTGCTCTCTCTTCAGCCTTTTCTATATCTCTGTCAAGAATAGCAATCTTGGCACCACAGTTTGCTAAAGCTTCTGCCATAGCTCCACATAAGATACCTGCTCCTCCTGTTACAACAGCAACTTTATTATTTAAATCTATATTAAATGGTAAGTTCATTTTTACCCCTCCTTCGTTATACTTGTATACTAGCATACACTGTATACATTTACAATAGTAAAAAGGTAATATTTTCTCTTTATTAATCTATTATTCATTTTTTGGAAATTATTTTAAATAGACTTAATTTACACATACTTTTTATTTAAATTTTCTCATAGTTTATATAAAAATAAAATAAACCCTATACAACTCGTAATGAAAGAAAATTATAATCTAAGACTTAATTCCAGTTGAACCTCAGTAAAAGTTATCTAAAAAATTTTTATTTATTTGACTCCAATTTGTAGAAACTTAAAATATTACATCATGAATAAATCGATTAGAGAATATTTAAAAATATTTAAATTTCAACTTATTTCAATTAAATTTGACAATAAAATTTTTTAGGCATATACTTGTTATAACAATTATTGTTTTAACAAGTATATTTAAAAAAGGAGAGATGTTATGAAATACATTGTTGAAGAAACTACTTTTTATGCTCTTAATAGATTAATAGTAAAAATAAAAAAGAATATGGCAAAACAAATTAAGCCCTATGATGTAACTTTAGAACAATGGTCTTTATTAACAAGACTTTGGAAGGATGATGGTATATCTCAAACAGAATTAGCAATAAGAACAAATAAGGATTTACCAACTGTTACAAGAACTTTAGTTAAACTCAGAGAAAAAGGCTTAATTGAGAAAAAAGAGAATCCAAATGATTCTAGAGCTTATTTAGTATATTTAACTGAAGAAGGTAAAAAACTAGAAAAGCCTTTAGATACTATAGCTCAAGAGGTTGAGAATAAAATTTTAGAAAGTTTAACCCCTTCAGAAGTAGTTACTTTTAAGAAAATAATGAATAGTATTTCTAATAACTTCGATAATTAATTTTTTTAGAAAAATACTTGCTATAACAACTAAAGTTATTTTTTACCTAATTACTTGTCATAACAAGTAATTTAAATATAAGGATGTGAAACTTCAAATGCAAAAACATAACTCGCAAAATACAATTACAAATATTGTCCTTAACAATATACACCCAAAAAAACTTTTCCATGATCCTTGGGATAGTCTTCGTGTAGTAATTGGAATTTTCATAGCAATTTTAGTTGGATTTATTTTAAAAAATCCTGATTTGCAAGCCTTGTTATCTGTAGGTGCTTTCTTAGCTGGTATTCTAATTTTAATACCTCACCATAGTAACAGAGCTTTAGTAGGAATAAGTAATTCTTTTTTACTTATACTTGCCTTTTTTGTAGGTGCACTTTTACATAGTGAACCAGTACTTTTATATATAATATTTTTTGTGCTCATATTTATTTCTGGACTTTTAAGAAAACTAGGTATTGCAATAGGAATCAAAGCTTTAATACTATCAATATTTGTATTAGCTTCTGCTCAAATGTCTCCAGATTTAAAAACTGGAATGACTATAAGCTTTGGTATAGGAGCTGGAGTTTTAATAACTTTAGTATGTCAAATACTTCCTCCATATACAAACAAATTTACCTATGAAAAACAATGTTTATCTAATGTTTTTAAACAATTAGCTCTTGATGCACATTCATTAGTTAATAAGAAAAGAAATACTTCTGCTTATTTAGGAGCAATTCATTTATCTAGAAATTCTTTAGATTCACTAGATAAAAACTCCAAACATAACGTTAATTTTTTATTTGAATTAGTTGCAAAAGCAGAAATAATAGAAGATTGTTTTAATTTTATTTATCTTAATGATATATATAACTCTCAAGAAAAAGAATTAAAAGAGATTGGAAATTCATTAATAGATATTTCTAATAAATTAAATGATAAAAACAATAAAAACTTTTCTTTTGAACATGAATTCAAAAATATATTTACTCATTTAAATAAATATAACTTTAATAAAGAAATAAGCTCAAAATCTGAATTTAATCAATTATTAAATTCTCCTAATGCATCTAAGAATGTTATTAAACTACTTCTAGATGAATTGAATTTTAAATCACCAATTTTCATTCAATCCATACGTTTATCAATTTTCGTTATGATTGCAACAGTGGCTGGTGACTTGTTAAATTACTTCCCTAGTATATCTGTACCAGGTCATGGTTTTTGGATTCCATTAACCACAGCAATTGTTCTTTTCCCAGACTATGTAGATACTTTTACTAGATCAATTGAACGTACCTTGGGAACTATTGCTGGTGCCATAGTAGGCTATTTAATTTCCTTACTTCCATTTGGATTACTAGGGCACTCTATTATTACATTGATTTTACTTTGTGGATATGTAGTTTTCCGTAGTTCAGGACAAGCTTGGATAATGTTCTGGATTGTTGCATGGCTTTGTAACTTAAGCGTTTTACACCATGTTGCAGTTCCAAGAGCTATAGATACCATTGTTGGAAGTATTCTCGCTCTAATTGCTTGTATAATTTGGCCTACTTGGAATACTAATAAAATAGATAAATTACTTGCTAATTGGGTTAAGCTTCAAGGACAATATATACAAGGCATAATAACTTTAAACCTTAATTCAAATAGCTTTGAGCCCTCTAAACTTAATGCTATACGTCATAAATCAAACTTAACTCATCAACAATTATTAGGTAATATAAAAAAAGCAAAATATGAACCTGTATTTTCAAATTCAAAATGGAATAATGCAGCCTTAGAGGAACTTACATCTCTTATTACTGATATAACCTATAAAATTTCTAGCTTAAATGTTACTTTAGAAAAAATGAATTCTAAAAATTCTAATATCAATGAATTTGCAGAAAAATTTAATTCTTCTATGGAATGTTTAAGTAACTTTATCATTGGAAGTACTGCAAAAGAAAGTGAGTATGAATACAACATTGAAAATTTAAAAGCAGATATTAATGAGAAGGAATTAAATCCTACTTTTAAGGAAAACTTAAAAACTCTAATTTCAGATATTGAACTACTTGATTCAACAATAAAGTTAATACACCAACCACAAGAAAAATTTGCTTAAAACTAAAAAAAGGAGACTGTTATCCAAAGTAGATTCTAACGCTACTTTGAAAAACAGCCCTCGCTTTTTATTTAAATTAAGCCTATCTTTAAATCATTCCTAGTAATCTAGGTATAAATAAACTTATTTCTGGAACAAAGGTTATTAACATCAGAACTGCTATTATTGCAGCATAAAATGGTAATAGATGTTTTATAACATGTTCTAACTTTGTTTTTGCTACCCTACATCCAACGAAAAGAGTATTTCCAACTGGAGGTGTTATTCCCCCTATACACAAGTTAAATATTAATATCATTCCAAAGTGAATTGGATCCATTCCAAAATTCTTAACTACTGGTAAGAATATTGGCGTAAATATTAATATTGCTGGAGTTAAATCCATAAATGTTCCTACAATCAATAAAATTATATTCATTATTATTAATATAACAATTGGATTACTTGAAATTTTTAATAATACAGTTGTTATTGCATTTGGTATATTAGTGAATGCTAATACCCATGACATAATTGATGATACACCTATTAAAAATACTATTATCCCTGTCATTTCAACTGTTTCCATTAAAAGCTTTGGCATATCCTTTAACTTTATTGTTTTATAAAAGAAGAAAGCTAAAATAAATGAATAAGCCACTGCTACTGCTGCTCCTTCTGTTGCTGTAAACACTCCACCAACTATACCACCAATAATAATTATTATTAATGATAAAGAAGGAATGGCTTCTACAAATACTTTAAAAGCATCTTTAAAGGATATCTTTTGAGTTTGACCATATTTCTTTCTTTTACTTATTACTAAAGCAACACCCATTACTGCTAGTCCCCAAAGAATTCCTGGTATGTATCCAGCCATAAATAAAGCTGCTACTGATGTTCCACCACTTACTAAAGAATAAATAATTAAAGAATTACTAGGAGGAATCAAAAGCCCTGTTGGTGCTGATGCTATATTTACAGCTGCACTAAAGTCTTTATCATAACCTTCTTTTTCTTGAAGTGGTCCTATAGTTCCACCTATAGCCGCAGCAGCTGCTACTGCTGATCCACTTACTGAACCAAATAACATATTTCCAACTACATTAGTTTGCGCTAAAGACCCTGGGAGCTTCCCTCCCATCAATTTAGCAAAGTTTACTAACCTTAAAGCTATACCTCCATTATTCATTATTACTCCAGCCAATACGAAGAATGGTATTGCTAATAATGAAAATGAATCTATTCCTGAAAATATACGTTGTGCTGATGTTATTAATGCATTCTCTAAAGGTAATGCTGTTAATATAGAAACTACCGATGTAATTCCTATACTTATAGATATTGGTATACCTATAAGTAATAATATAGGAAAAACAGCTAGTAATATTAAACCTGTTTGCAGTGCTAAATCCATTTTTCTCTCCCCCTAAATTCTATTGTTCTACCTTTACTTTTTTACCATATTTAATCAAAAGTTCCTTTAAATTTATTACACTGTAAATTATTGTTATAACTCCTGAAAGAGGTAATACTGTATATATATAACCCATTGGAACACCTAATGCTGGTGATACTTGTCCCATAGCTAATTTTGTTATTTCAATACCTCCATAAACTAAAACTGCTCCTGCAAAAACTAAAACTGCTACTTCACTTATTATCTTTGTAAGATTATTTTTTGCTGGAGGTAACTTTTCAACAAAGAATGACATTGCCATATGGTCTCTCTTTCCAAAAACATAGGCCGCTCCAAGAAGTGATACCCAAACAAAACAATATATTAAAAGTTCCTCAGAAGTTGTACTTGGCTTGTTTAAAAAATATCTTGATATAACTTGCCAAAGTGCTAAAAGAACCATTAAAACTATAATGGACATACAAATAACTTCTAGGGTTTTATTTAGAAATTTCTTTACGTTCTCCATTTAATTTCCCCCTACTTTTCTGCCTTTTCACGTATTTTATTGTATATTGGTGCTACCTTTTCATTCTTCTTAAACTCCTCATGAATAGGCATAACTTTTTCTTGGAATGGCTTTGTATCTGGATATGTAAATTTAACACCCATTTCTTCTGCTTCTTTTTTGGCTTCTTCAATAGATTTTTTCCATTCCTCAACTTCAAATTCATTAGATTTGTTAACAGCATCTAAAACTATATTTCTATGTTCTTCACTCATTCCATCTAGTTTTTTTGCATTCATTATTAAAATATCTGGTATCATTGCATGCTCATTATAAGAATAATATTTACTAACCTCCCCATGCTTGTTAGTTATTAAAGCCATTTCATTATTTTCAGCGCCATCTATAACATTTTGTTGCAAAGCTGTATAAACTTCACCAAAACCCATTGGTGTTGGTGATCCCCCTAATAGTTCTATCATTTTTATATTAGTAGGACTTTGTTGAACCCTTATTTTCATTCCTTTTAAGTCCTCAGGTTTTTCAATTGACTTCTTATTAGTATAAATATTTCTTGTACCTGCATCATACCAAGTTAATCCAACAAAACCATCATTTCTAGTTTGTTCGAATAAAGTACCCAAAATCTCCTTATCATTCATAACTGAATAATAATGTTCTTTACTATCAAATAAATATGGTACGTTAAATACGCTATACATTTCTTCAAAACTCTCAAGCAAACTTATACTTGCTACAGATATATCTATAGCACCAGTCTGAGTTAATTCAACTGCTTCTCTTTGTGAACCTAATATTTCATTTGGAAACACTTGAACATCAATCTCTGCATTACTATTTTTCTCTACTTCTTTTTCAAATTCTAATAGAGCTTTATGAATGGGATGATTTTCTCCTTGATTGTGAGCTACTCTCAATAATTCAACTTTCTTTCCACTTGTGGTTTTTCCTCCATTTGAACAACCTACCAAAGTTGAACTGAGCAATGTTGTAATCATAAGTACAAACAACGTTTTTTTGACCATATAAAATTCCCCCTTACTTTTGTATAAGTATTTCAAATATTAAAAAAATTATATTATGTATTTAAATATATTTTTAATAACTTAAATTTAAAAATATATTCTTTACCACTCTAAGTATTAATCATAATAAGTAATCTAAGATATCTTTAAAATTATCTCCCCTTATAACTAAAACTTTTTAATAAAATACCTTAAGTTTACTTAATTTTTACTATCCTGTTATACTTGTATACTAGCATCCTCTGTATACATTTACAAGAAAAATAGTAAATATTTTCTTTTTGTTAATTATCTATTAACATTTTGTATTTTTTTATAAGTAAACTAAAATTATCTATAATATCTAAAAAAATCCTGACATTCTTTAAGCCTTTTCAAACAACTTTTTAAAAGTAAAAGATGTCTACTAAGTTAGGTGCCAATAAGGCACTAAATTTAGTAGACATCTTTTACTTTTTGAAAAACTGATTAAATTTACTACCCTCTGCATATAATTCTGCCCACTTTTCTGTAGGTTTCTTTATATGAAGGTCTATTATATACTCAACAGATGATATATCCTTAGTTTTTATTATGTTAAGTATTTTTTTCATGCTCATCAGATATATGAACTGTTGATTTACTAAGTTCTGATAATAATCTTACCCTATTATAATGAGAACTTATTTTTTGTATACTTTCCCATATGTTAATCATATTTACTCCTCTAAATATGATTTCATGGAATTCTTGATCTAATCTATGCATTTCCATTTTTGAATTTTCTTTTCCACTAGCTAATTTTTGTGCAAAAAGATTTTTTTCTAACTCATCAATTGACTCTTCTGGAAAGCTTACGCAAGCTAATTTTAACACTTCCTTTTCAAGTACCGTCCTCATAAATGTCCCTTCATTCATAAGGTCCCTGTCTATTAAGGATATATAGGTTCCCCTTTGTGGAATAACCTCTATTAGGTGATCTTCTTTAAGTTTCATAACAACTTCTCTTATTGGAGTTCTTGATAATCCTAAACGCTCAGCTATATCTGTTTCACTAAGTCCTTCACCTGGTTTTAAATCTAAATTCATTATATTGCTTTTAAGTACCCTATAAGCATATTCTTTATTACTTTCACCCTTGATTTTTTCGTATAATTGCATAACTTACCTTCCATCATCACTCTATATCTATATATCAAAATATTTCTTGCTATTATAGTAACATATATTTTCTACAATTTCTTTAAGTTTTTTATTGTTTTTCGGATATTCTCCATTTTCAACAATATTACCTAAGAACTCACATAATATTCTTCTGAAATATTCATGTCTTGTATATGATAAAAAGCTTCTTGAATCAGTTAACATACCTATAAACTTACTAATTAATCCTAGCTGTGATAATGCCATCATTTGTCTTTCCATTCCATCTTTTTGGTCATTAAACCACCAGCCTGAGCCAAATTGAATTTTACTTATATCTCCTCCCCCTTGGAAGTTTCCTAACATTGTTCCTATAACCTCATTGTCCTTTGGATTTAAACAATATAAAACTGTTTTTGGAAGCTTATTTTCTTCATCCATAGCATTTAAAAGATAACTAAGTGGTTCTGCAACAACATGGTCATTTATAGAATCAAAACCACAATCAGCACCTAAAACCTTAAACATTCTTTTATTGTTATTTCTAAGTGGTCCTATATGAAGCTGCATAGCAAATCCATTTTCATGGTAAAGCTTTCCTAAGTATGTCATTATATAAGTAAAATATTTTTCTTCTTCTTCTAAAGTTATTTCCTCATTATTCAATGCTTTTTTAAATATTCTTTCACATTCTTCCTTTGAACATTCTCTATACATAACTCTCTCTAAGCCATGGTCACTTATTAATGAACCATTATCCTTGAAAAATAGTAATCTATTTTCAATTGCTCCTAATAAATCATTTAAATTTTCTATTTTACTCTTTGATGCCTCACCTAAATTTCCTATGTACTCAATGAAACCGTCTTTTCTTATTTTTATAATATTATCTGGTCTAAATGTTGGTGCTACTACAAAATTTAAATCTTTTTTTCTTAATTCTATGTGATATTCTAAAGTATCTATAGGGTCATCAGTTGTAGCTATATACTCAACATTCGCCTTATTTATAAGATTCATAACATCCATTTCACCAGATGCTATTTTTTCATTACATTTATCCCAAATTTCCTTTGCTGTATCTTCACTTAAAGTTTCTTCAATTCCAAAGAATCTTTTTAATTCTAAATGTGTCCAGTGATATAATGGATTTCCAATGGCATTATCTACAGTCTTTGCCCACATTACGAACTTTTCATAATCTGAAGCATCACCAGTTATATACTTTTCATCTATGCCATTACTT
Source organism: Clostridium massiliamazoniense (assembly GCF_001403635.1). Taxonomy (GTDB): domain Bacteria; phylum Bacillota; class Clostridia; order Clostridiales; family Clostridiaceae; genus Sarcina; species Sarcina massiliamazoniense. Next base: position 168,380 of record NZ_LN879466.1, on the reverse strand, counting down.
CTCATAGCTCTCCATTTATAATGATCATGTCCAAGCCACATTTCAGTTATATTTTTATATCTTTTATTTTCTAAAATCTCCTTTGGATTAAGATGACAATGGAAATCAACTATTGGCATTTTTTCTGCTACTTCATATAACTCCTTAGCTGTTTCACTACTTAATAAAAAATCTTTCCCCATAAAATTTTTCATGTTATCAATCCCCTTAAACTACTATTTTATAATACTAGTATACTATACTTTTATAAAAATAATTGTTAACAATTTTAAACATTTTCATTGGCTATTTTATTAATATATTTAAACAATAAAAAATAACACAAGGATTTTTTTAACTGTAATATTATAAATATTTACACTTATAAATATCCTTGTATTAGCTAAATTCTATTTACCTTTAAACTTTAAATCTAAATTTTCATTTCTAAACTACTAGATTTTAAATTCTAGTTCTTCAGCTATTTCCTCTAAATAATTCATTATATATGATGCATATTTTTCTCTTTCTTCAAAAAGTATTTCTTCATTTCTTAAAGCTTTTTTTAAAATTTCATCAACTTCTGAAAAATTACTATTTTTCATAACTTCTGATTCTAAAACCTTATCTATTATTCTACACTCTTGATTTCTGAAAGCTAAAACCCTTAATCTTATAGCAAACAATAGGGATGCTAAATCATATATTCTAAAATCTATAGTTTCCCCCAAATTATAGATATAATCTGAAAACCCATCTTTATCAATAGCTAAAAGATTATGAGCTTTAAAAACAACAAAATTCTTTCCATCTAATTTTTTCACTGTATACCCGTTGTTAGGTTCCTATAAATTCAGAAAACTCACCTTATTTTTCTAAACTTATAATCCCTAAACAACAGTCACCTCCCCCTATTTTTAATTAATATCTTACCCATTATTTATAGTTTACTATATTAATATTATAATTATTGTTAATTTTTTAAAACATTTACATTCTAAAAATCTACAATTCCAAATTAATATAACCTATATAAAATTAAGTAATGTAGTAACTCATTATTTATCTAATGACTAGCGCCTGTAACCTCCCAATATTCTATAAACTAATCATAAATAAACACAAGTCCCTAGATAACTTTCACTAAGAATAAAATAGAACTTTAACTCTCTTTAAACTAGCTAGCACTTATAACATTGTTTCCCCCTAAAATTTATATAATTTATTTTATATATATTAACTTATTCATTTTAAGTTTATCAACCTTTTTTTACCATTTCAATCTTATACGTACAACATTTTTTTACATAATTTGTTGTTTTTTTATATACTGAAAATTTTCTTATAATTCTCCAATGAAATTTATTAATTATTTTTATATTTTTATAATTTTATTAATAAAATATATTGTATAAATCTCTTATTGCTAATTTGTTTATAATTTTTTAAAATCTTTTTTCTATAACTTTAATTTTATTTCAGACTAAATCTCAGTTTATAATTGATTTTTTGTACACATTTTATTAACACTCCTTGTTTTTTAAGCTATAATAGATTAAAAGAGTTTGGATACAATTCTCTTTGGTAATTGATTTTATATATAATCAATATGCTACAGAAAGGATGATGAAAATGGGGATAAATGCAGCATCTAGTAATAACTTCACTTTAATTTTCGGGATTTTTACACTTTTATTTGCTGATTTAATAGTAACTAATATGAGCCTTTCCCAACTTAAAGGTGAAAGTAATGGTAAGAATTCTGAGAATTCTACCGAAATCTCTAAATTGACTAAAACTTATAATTCTAAATTCAAATATACTATCGTTATTATTACCTTAGTTTTAATTTATTATATTGTGAATGCTCTTACTTTTCTTTTTGCACACAATATAAAGTAATATATAACAGAATCCATATGACATTTTAGTAATGTTTCTGTGATTATTTGCTTCAATCCTGGGGACGCTAACACTTAGAGGAGGATTTTAATGAATCATATGCAAATTATAGCAATTACTATATTTTTAATTACAATTTTTGCTATTATATCTGAAAGGTTTGATAATACCGTTTTGGCTTTACTTGGTGCCGTAGCAATGGTAATTTTCAAAGTAATACCTTTAGATTCTGTTATGTCTTACGTAAGCTTCAATACCTTAGCTGTGCTTATTGGTATGATGCTTTTTGTGGCTATTTTAGGTGAAACAGGATTTTTTGAATACATAGCCATATTTACAGCAAAATTTTGTAAGGGGAATGTTTTAAAAATAATATTTAGCTTAGCTATTTTAACCGCCATATTTTCTGGAATATTAGATAATGTTACTACTGTTTTACTTATGGGACCAGTAACTTTTCTAATCACTAAGAAACTAAAAATCAATCCAATACCTTTTGTTATTATGGAGATTTTTGCTTCTAATATTGGTGGAACAAGTACACTTATTGGAGATCCCCCAAATATAATGATAGGTAGTGCTGCTAATCTTAGCTTTATGGACTTTATAGTTCACCTACTACCTATCACTATAGTAATTTTATTAGTAACAACAACTATAATTTATTTTGTATATAGAAAAAATCTAGTTATTAAAAATGAAGTTAAATTAGAAATAATGAAGTTAAATCCAAAGGACTCCTTAAAAGATAAAAAGCTTCTTTATACAGGGCTTATTATTTTATTATTTGTTCTTCTTGGATTTATATTTGGTGATAAACTAGGCTTATCAGCTGGAGTTGTTGCTATGACTGGGGCAATGGTTTACTTATTAGTAACTCGTAAACCTATTAGTAATTACATAATTCAAGTTGAATGGTCATCTATCTTATTCTTTACAGGACTGTTCATACTTGTTGGAGGACTAGAAAGTGCTGGAATAATCAAAATACTAGCTAATCTAATCCTAAAATACGATCATAATAACATAATTCTACTAATGATAATACTATTATGGATATCAGCAATAGTATCATCTTTCTTAGACAATATACCATTTGTTGCAACGCTAATTCCTTTAGTAATGACCTTAAAAGGTCAAGGTGTAGATGTTTCTATGCTTTGGTGGGCAATATCACTTGGAGCTTGTCTTGGAGGAAATGGTACTTTAATAGGTGCTTCAGCCAATGTAGTCTTATCAAAAATATCAGAAAGAAATGGTTATAAAATAACCTTTGGACAGTACTTAAAAATTGGATTTCCACTTATGTTGCTATCTATATTAATGTCAACAGGGTACTTATTCATTCTAGGTTAATAGCTAACTATATTGGAGGATGTGTAAAATCATCCTCTATTTTTTTGTCTACAATACTCTAACCTCATATAAATCTAAGATAATCAAACATAGGTATTTCACATCTTCCTTCATTTAGATTATTTTTAAGAATTCTTGGGGACTATAAATCTGTGGAGGTGATTTTTATGAATTCTCAACAGATTTTAGCACTAGCTATTTTTCTTATTATTATTTTTGCTATAATTTCTGAAAAGTTTGATAACACTGTTTTAGCCCTTTTCGGTGCAGTTTTAATGATTATTTTTAAGATTGTTCCTTTAGAAAAAGCTATGTCCTACGTTAGTTTTAACACCTTAGCAGTTCTCATAGGTATGATGCTTATTGTTGCCATTCTTGGTGAAACTGGTTTTTTTGAATTTATTGCAATTTCCACCGCTAAGCTCTGCAAAGGTAAAGTCATTAGCATTTTTTTTAGCTTAGCTGTCTTAACTGCATTTTTTTCTGGAATACTTGATAACGTTACTACTGTTTTGCTTATGGGGCCAGTTACTTTCTTAATAACTAAAAAGCTTAATATTAATCCTATCCCTTTTGTTATTATGGAAATCATGGCTTCTAATATTGGTGGAACCACTACCTTAATTGGTGACCCACCTAATATTATGATTGGAAGTGCTGCTAACTTATCTTTCGTTGATTTCATTAAAACTCTTATGCCTGTTACAACAGTTATTTTATTTATCACTGCTGGCATCTTATATTTTACATATAGAAAAAAGCTCACTGTTGAAAATCAATATGTTACTGAGCTTTTAAGTTTAAATCCTAAAGATTCTCTAAAAGATAAAAACCTTTTATATAAGGGCTTAGTAATTATTTTATTTGTTCTCTTTGGATTTATATTTGGTGAACATTTTGGATTATCTGCTGGAGTTATTGCCATAACAGGAGCAACTTTATATCTATTAATAGCAAGAAAACCACTTGGACAATTTATTAATCATGTTGAATGGTCAGCCATACTATTTTTTACTGGATTATTTATTTTGGTTGGCGGACTTGAAAGTGCTGGACTCATAGAAAAATTAGCTGAATTAATATTAGAATTTAATCATAGTACCTTAATATTAATGTTAATTTTATTGTGGCTTTCTGCACTTGTATCTCCATTCCTAGACAATATTCCTTTTGTTGCAACTTTAATTCCCTTAGTACTAACCTTAAAAGAACAAGGAATTGATGTAACAATGCTTTGGTGGGCTATTTCATTAGGAGCTTGTCTTGGTGGAAATGGAACATTAATTGGAGCTTCAGCTAACGTTGTTCTTGCAAAGGTTTCAGAAAGTAAAGGATATAAAATTTCTTTCATAGACTACTTTAAAGTTGGATTTCCACTTATGATACTCTCTATAATAATTTCTATGGCATATTTGCTTATTATTTCCTAAGAATAAGTAACTTATCTTAACTTTAAAAGAATGATAAGCCCATATAACTAGATAAAAGGCAGAGAGGATGTATCTGTAATTTGATACATCCTCTTCTCTTAATTAAAAATTAATTTAATATATTACTTTTTTATCTACTCAAATATTCTAATACTCTGGTACCTCAATTTCTCCTTCTGCAACCTTTATCATTTCATCTGATAGTGGTTTTTCTTTCATAATTATACCTAATACAAAAGATAAAATCATAAGCGGCACTGTCCATAAAAATATTTTATCAAAGGAATGTACATTAGCTACCATTGTATGGTCTGTGGCTAAGGAAGTTGTTAAAATTGCTCCAAATATTGCTGCTCCAAAAGCACCACCAAGGCTTTTAAAAAAATTCAATGCTCCTGTTGCAACCCCTAAAAACTTATGCTCTACAGTATTTTGTCCTGCTAATAAAGCTACTTGTATTAAAAATCCCATACCAGCTCCAGAGAAAAGTAATGCAATTATTAATTCTACTACTGAAGTATTTTGGCTTATTAAACTTAAAACATACATTGATGCTCCTGTCATTATTGAACCTATTATAGGATATATTTTATAGCTACCGTTTTTTGCAATTAACTGACCTGCAAAAATAGTGGCGATAGTTATACCTACTATCATAGGAATTACAAATAAACCTGCCTTTGTAGCAGAATAACCACCTACATTTTGTAAGAACATTGGAACATATAGCATTACTACAAATAAAACTAAAGTAGCAAGTAAAAATTGAATACTTGAAATTATAAATATACTTGATTTAAATAAATGTAATGGAGTTATAGGTTCTTTTACCCTCTTCTCCACAAATATATAAATCACTAATAAAATTGCTGAAATTACAGCTAATGTTAAAATCATCGGTGAGTTCCATTTATATAAATTTCCTCCCCAAGTTGCTATTAATAAAACTAAAGTTGTTATTATAGTTGCTAATACTCCTCCAAATACATCAACTTTACCTTTTCTTTTAGGAACATGAAGCTTAAGCTTAATAGCAACCATAAACATAGCTAAAATTCCTATTGGTACATTTATATAAAATATAATTCTCCATGAAAAATATTGCGAAATAAATCCACCTAAAAATGGTCCTGTTATTAAAGCTATCATTGCAACTATACCAGTATAACCTTGGTATTTTGAACGTTGACGAGGAGGTACTATGTCACCAATTATAGCCATAGTTAAAGAATTAAGAGCTCCTCCCCCTATACCTTGAAAGGCACGAAATATAATAAGCATAAACATATTGGAAGCTAATCCTGATAATACTGAACCTATTAAAAATATTCCAATTGATATTTGGAAAATAACCTTTCTTCCATATATATCCCCAAGCTTCCCAAATAATAAAGTTGTTATTGAACTTGTTAATAAATAAGCCGTTGCAACCCACGAAACATACTTCAATCCACCTAAGTCCATGCTTATAGTAGGCAAAGCTGTTGCTACAACAGTTTGATCTAATCCTGAAATAAATAAAACTAGCATAAGTGGAATCATTATAGACATAATGCCACTACTATAATTCTCTTTTGTATCTTCGTTCACTTTACTTTCATCTCCTTGTTTTAAATTTGTTGCTATGAAATTAATCTAAGAAACATTCTTCTTTTATCACATCTTTTAGTTTTTAAAGAAAATTTTTTGTGATGAATCAACTGTTAAGATAATTTCCTTTTTAATTCTAAAGTCAAAAACTTCACTTTATAAAAATAGTAACTCACTTTACTTTTAAAGTCAATGTATTTTTATATTTACTTTACTTTATTGACTTTTAAAAAAAATTAGGTTAAGATTTTTATATAAACTTTGACTAGAAAGCTGTATCTGTTATCTTGTGTTTATAGAAAATCAAAGTTTTACAGACACTAGTTATGATATAAATAGAAAGGTAGGTAACTTTAAGTTATGAATGATATGAAAAAAACTTTAGGATTAAGGGAAAGAAAAAAACTCCAAACACGCAATAATATATTAAAAGTTGCTTGGAATTTATTCGAAGAAAAAGGATTTGATAACGTTAAAGTTGCTGAAATAGCAGATGGCGCAAATATCTCTGTGAAAACTCTTTTTACATACTTTAGTTCAAAGGAATCTATAATATTTGCTGGAGAAAATGAATTAATTAATGCCATAAAATCTGCCTTTGAAAATAGAAAAGAAAATGAAAGTTTAATTGAAATTGAAAGAAAATTAATAGATAACCTATTAGATGAAGAAGATAATAACGCTTGTTTTGAAAGCAATACCTTAATCGAAATAGTTTCAAAAACTCCTAGTATTATTTCTCATCTTCTAATAATGTGGAAAGCTTATGAAGATGAATTAAGTGCCATACTTGAAAAAGATAATAATTTAAACTTATCTCCTTTGCAAGCAAAACTTATTGCAATAAATTTAATTGCTCCATTCCGTTTATTATTTGATTTATTAATCGAAGAAAAACTCTATGGAAAATTATCAAAGGATGCTATAAAAAAAGAATTAGATGATATGATTCTCATTGTTCAAAATGGAATAAATAATTTGTAAAATAAGATGAATTTAGAGGTTGATTTCATACAACCTCTTTTTTATTTTCATAATCTAAAAATAATTATTATAAAAATAAAAAAATTACTTGCCTTAGAGTTAACTTCAAAGATTATACTTCTAATTGTCGAAAAAATTGGAGGAATAAAATATGAAAACAAAAAGAAAAAAGCTTGATATTATCTTATTTATTATTTTAATAAGTTATTTCATGATATTATTAGACAATTCTATTATCTTTACAGGAACTATAAAAATGGCTCAAAGTTTACACTTAAATAAAGTTGAACTTTCTTGGGTAACTGATGCTTACTCATTAACCTTTGGTGGTTTTCTACTTTTTGGAGGACGTGCAGGTGATATTTGGGGGCGTAAAAGAATCTTCCAAATTGGATTATTTATATTTGGTATTGGTTCATTAATTGTTGGACTTTCCCATAATGCTACAACTATTATTTTATCTCGTGGCTTCCAAGGTATTAGTTCAGCTCTTTTAGCACCAACTTCTTTAGCCTTATTAATGGACAACTATACAGGTCATGAACGTACTAAAGCTATTTCTTATTATGGTGCTACTGCTGGAATTGGAGCTAGTATTGGACTAGTTATTGGTGGCTTCTTTGCAAGTTTATTATCATGGCGTTATGGATTTTTTATAAATGTACCAATTAGTATTATTATGTTAATACTTTCTCAAAAATACTTAAATAAAAGCACTACAAAAGTTGGAAAAGTGGATTATTTAGGAACATTTATATCTTTAGTTGGTATGATTTTATTAGTATATAGCATAGATGGGGATAAATACAGATTAGTTAGCTTAATTATTTCAATACTTCTCCTTATTGGATTTATTTATCAAGAATCCGTTGCAAAAGATCCAATGATGCCACTTAGCCTATTTAAAAACAATGAGCGTTTAGGTGCATATCTTGCTCGTTTCTTTTATTTAGGTGCAATGTTAAGTTTCTGGTTCTTAACACCACAAATTATGCAAACTGAACTTCACTTTTCAGCTCTAATGGCTGGAATAGGATTCTTCCCATTAACTATAGTGAATTTCTTTGTTGCTATGAAAGTTGCAAAATTAACTTTACGTTTTGGAAATGCACGTCTTTTAGCAATAGGTCTTATAATAACTTTAGTTGGAATGATTTTCATAACCTTCTTTAGTGCGCATTTAGGATATTGGATTGGTATTGCTATTCCTATGGTTCTACTTGGTGCTGGTCAAGGTATGACCTTAAGCCCTTTAACAGTGTCTGGTGTTACTCATACTAAAGCAAAAGAAGCTGGATCAGCTTCAGGAGTTGTAAATACTGTCCATCAAATGGGTGGTGCTGTTGGACTTTCAATTATCATTAGTATCACAAGTTTATTTACTCATCACACTTACAATATAGCAATGTTAATTGCATCCATATTCTTATTTATTTCTTTACTATTTACTGTTTTTTTAATCATGCCAAGTGAGAATAAATAGATTTGGTGTAATTTTACTAAAAAAATTTTTTAAAATCCTATTGCCTTTGAGTTAACTCAAAAGTATATCATTTATTTAAGAACAAGAAATACTTTTATTAGCAGTGACAAATATACAATTATTAAGTTTATAAAGGAAAATAACAAATATGAAATATGTAACTTTAAATAACGGTGTAAAAATGCCTGCTCTTGGTTTTGGAGTTTTTCAAATTAATGATGAAAAGGAATGTGAAAAATCTGTAATTGATGCCATTAATGTTGGGTATCGCCTTATTGATACTGCTCAATCCTATGGTAATGAAGAAGCTGTAGGTAGAGCTATAAAGAAAAGTGGGATTAATAGAGAAGAGCTGTTTATTCAGCAACAAAATGGGCCGTTCGTGCTATTAGTGAATCCTTACGTGAGGAAGTAGCTAAAGATGAAAGTAATATTCGTGTAACTATTATTTCCCCAAGCGCAATTAATACTGAACTATTAACTTCAGTTACTGATTCTTCTCTAAGGGAAAACTACAAAAAGTTTTATGAAAACTTTGGTATTCCAGTAGAACGTGTTGCTTTAACTATTCAACAAGCTATTGACCTACCAAATGATGCTTCTTGGAATGAAGTTATCATTCGTCCAACTAAACAAGTTCAATAATTAATCAAAATTATTTACTTAGTCTATGAAATAAAAACTTATTATTTACTTTTTAGGGATAGCCTATTAAAATGGGCTATCCCTAATTTTTATTTATAAGTCCTTATATATTTGATTTGCTTCCTTTGAAGCGTTTCTCAAGGATTCTCCTATTAATGTTGCATTATTCTTATAGCTTGAATTTGCTATTATTTCACCTACTGCTTCTCTCAAGGTTAATTCTGTCACATCTACTCTATGTATCATAATCCCTGCTCCACTATTTTTCACTATTTTTGAAACTAAAATTTGGTCTCCAAACTGTGGTAATACTATTAAGGGAATACTATGGTATAACCCCTCACTACAGCTATTCATTCCACCATGAGTTATAAATATATCAGCTTTTTTCAGTACTTCTAGTTGTGGAACATAGTTATACACCTTAAAGTTGCTCGGTATCTTTCCTAAGCTCTCTATGTCTGTTTTCTTACCCACAGATAATATTACTTCTATTTTTTCTAAGTCCCCAAAGGCTCTAAAGGTTGTCTGGTAAAACTCTATTTTTTTTGTATCTTTAGTTCCTTGAGATATGTATATTAAAGTTTTTCCTTCTTCCTTTTCAAAATCAAATTTTATTTCTTCCCCTCTTTCTATAATTGAAGGGCCTAAAAATAAAAAACTCTGGTCAAAATCTTCTATAAAAGGTTGATAATATTTTGATGCAAAAACTAATTTTTTTTGAGCCTTACAATCTGAAACATTATCTATCATTGATCTTAACTTTATATCATATTTTTCATTAATTTCTCTTGTTCTTCCTTTAAATTCATCAGAATCTCCATTTACTAAGAATGTTCTCTTTCCTGATTTCTTCACAAGAGACACCATATTCTTTGATATAGCAAAAGTTGTGTATAAAGCTACTGTTTTCTTTATGTTCAATCTTTGTGCTATGTCTTCCCCTATGGATAAAACTGAATCATAGATAATTACATCAAAGCTTTCCTTTTCTTTAAGTATTGTTGATAACATAGCATCGGCTAGTCTTATAGCATTTTCTATAGGAAGATGTTCATCTATTTTATCATCATCCTCTTCTAAAGGTTCATAGTTGTAACTCTTAAACCTAGCCCCTGTCTTCTCTACTATTCCTCTAAATTCCTCAGTACAATAACATACAACCTCATTTCTAAGACAAATTAAATCCTTCATCATTTTTATAGTTGGATTTACGTGACCATGCCCTGGATAATTGATTACTAAAAATTTCTTCATTCTTTTCTCCTTCGTATTTTATATCTATTTAAACTTATTATTCTAATCTAAATTTATTTTACTTACTCTATTTTATTTATTTTACTATATTAAGTATATTTTTTCACACTCTCTTTGAAACACAGCTATTTATCTATATATTAAATTTTTATCCAAAAAAGAGGCCATATCCTAATTGATTTCTATCAATCAGATACAGCCTTCCTCAGTTGCATTATATAAATTATAATACTGTTATTTCATCTCCAGGTTTTACTAGAGCACCTTTTTGTACTGTTCCAAAAACTCCATTTTTAGGCATAATACAATCACCTACCATTTTGTATATATGACATTTATCATGACACTTTTTACCTTTTTGAGTAATTTCGATTATTGCATCTCCAACAGTTACTTTATCACCAACTTGGATTTTATCTAAATCTAATCCTTCAGTTACTAGATTTTCACCAAAATCTCCAAATTTAACTTTTCCACCTCTTGCAATAAAGTCTTCTATTTTTTCCTTTTCTAGTAGAGAAACTTGTCTATGCCAATTTCCACCGTGAGCATCACCTTTTAATCCAAATCCTTCTACTAATTCTACTTCATTTATTTGTGTTTTCCCTATACCTTTTTTCTCACTTATACATATTGCTACTAACTTTGCCATTTTAACCTCCTATTTGGAACATAAATCTACTGTCTTCTGATTTCTTTTCTTCATTAAATTTATGTCCTACTGGTTTATTAAATATAGTTTCTTTTATTTTTTCTTCTAAAAGTTCCTTATCCTCAGTTTGAGCTATTAGCTTCTTAAGGTCTAATCCACTTTTAAAATGTAAACACTGCTTTAAGAATCCATCTGGCGTTATTCTTATTCTGTTACAACTATCACAAAAATGCTCGGATATTGCTGATATAAAACCAACCTTCCCCTTTGCACCTTTTATTTTTACATATTTTGCTGGTCCATTAATTCCTTCATTATGAGATTCTTCAAGTTCATATTTTTTCTTTAATAAACCTAGTAATTGTTCTTCTGTTTTTCCTTTGAATTTAATACCCTCTCCTATTGGCATTAATTCAATAAATCTTACATCTAATTTTTTATTTATAGATAATTTACATAAATCTATAAATTCATTATCATTAATTCCATCAATTATAACAACATTTATTTTAACTTTTACTCCAAGTTCTAGAGATTTATCTATAGCCTTTAAAACTTTATGTAAATCTCCACCTCTTGTTATATCACTAAACTTCTCTTCATGAAGGGTATCAAGACTTATATTAGCTTCAGATAATCCTGCTTTAACTAATTGCTCAAGTTTCTCCTCAAGGAGTATGCCATTAGTGGTAATTGCAATTTTTTCAATTCCACTTTTCTTAGCAACATCAATTAAACAATGAAGATCTTTTCTAAGTAGTGGCTCACCACCTGTAAATCTTAATTTCTTTGTACCTAATTCCCCGAAAATATTAATTATTTTTTCAAGTTCCCTATTAGTTAAAGCACCTTCAACATTATTAAATTTTACATCTTTTTCAGGCATACAATAAATACACCTTAGATTACAAGCATCAGTAAGAGATATTCTTAAGTAGTCTATCTCTCTGCCACATTTATCCTTCACTTTAATTTGATCCTCCTTCGTTAAAGTAAAAATCTCCACTTTTTCCGCCTTTTTTAGATACTAAATGTATTCCCGTTATAACCATAGATTTATCAACAGCTTTACACATATCATAAATTGTTAGTGCTGCTGTAGAAACAGCAGTTAAAGCTTCCATTTCAACTCCTGTTTTTCCAGTGGTTTTAACTTCTCCATAAATAACTATTTCGCTATTTTTTTCATCTATTTCAAAATCTACATTAACACCATTAATCATAAGTGGATGACACATAGGTATTAAAGTGCTAGTTGCTTTACTTCCCATAATACCAGCAACTCTAGCAACCCCTAAAACATCCCCCTTCTCAATAGAACCTTCTTTAACACGGTTCATAATTTCTTTGCTAACTCTAATAGCTCCTCTAGCAAGGGCTACACGCTTAGTTTCATTTTTTTCTGAAACATCAACCATACGAGCATTGCCCTTCTCATCAAAATGAGTTAACTCATTCATTATATCACCTCCACATATCATCTGATGCCTATTGTTTATAATTCTTTGAACTCCTATAGCTAAAGTATTATAAACACAGACATCTAGATAACTTCCACTAAAATTTATATGAAGCTTTAATCCTATCTGAATTAAGTTTCAGTTTACTTACCGAAAGAACAGTGTGGATAAGTACATACTGGACAATCCATACATAGTCCTCCATGTCCTAATTCTGCTATATCCCTTTTTGTTAGCTTTTCATCTGCTAATACTCTAGGTAACACTAAATCGAATACTGTTCTTTTTGAATACATTACACAAGCTGGTAAGCCAAGTATTGGTTTTCCATCTAAATATGATAAAAGTAACATAGCTCCTGGTAATACTGGTGAACCATAAGTTACTAATTCTCCACCACAATCTTTTATTGCAGTTGGTGTCATATCATCTGGGTCTACTGACATTCCCCCTGTGCATACTACTAATTCTGCACCCTTTTCAAACCATTCCATTATTGCTTCACTTATTTTTTCCTTTTTATCATCTATTATACTTTGTCCTAAAACTTCACAACCAAAGTATTCAACCTTAGCTCTTATAACAGGTCCAAATTTATCTTTTATTTTTCCTGTAAACACTTCACTACCAGTTGTTACTATACCAACTTTTTTCTTTTTAATTTCCTTAACTGAAATTAAGTTTTTATTACAAGTTTTCTTTGCTTCTTCTAAAAGTTCTTCTCTTATCATTAAAGGAATTACTCTAGTTCCACCTATTTTTTCACCTTTTTTAACTTCCATATTATTATGAAGAGTTGCAAACATAATTTCATCTATCATATTAAGATTTAAAAGTTGCTCTTTATCTACTTTTAATAATCCATCTCTAGCTGCAAAAACATCTATTTTTCCTTCTTTAACTTCAGCAAATTCAAGACCTTCTGCTTCACTACAAGTTGCATCTATAAGAATTTGAGCTGCATCATTTTCATGCACAAGCCCTGGAGTGTCTTCCCAGACGTAAACGTGAAATTTCCCTGCTTTAAGAAGTGGTTCTATATCCTCTTCTCTAATGACATGTCCCTTTTTAAATAATCTTCCTTTAAACTCACCTGGAACTATTTTAGTTACATCATGCTGAAGAACTCTTCCTACAGCATCTTCTGTCTTAATCATTTTCATCGTAAAAACCTCCAAACTTCTTCAGTCAATAATTCATTATTTTTTTCTTATTAAGGAATATTTTTTCAGTATTGCTTCCCCTTCTTTACTTTCAACAAATGCCATAAATTTATTTGCTAAAATGTTGTTGCTTAGTCTTATTACTGTATATTTGAATTTCTCTTCATCTTCTATATCTGATTCTAAGTTTTGGCTTTCTGTTAAGTCTTTTTTGTAGAATACCTGAGTATCTCCAAAGCTTTTCACATCACTTTCTTCAGCTATTCCAACATCTACTATATAATCTGTATATTTTTCCTTATAGGCTATGAATATATCCATTTTCACTCCTCTTACTATTTCTTCTTCTAACTTTGAGGACTGATTGAATATTAATTTTACTTTTGCACCCTTATTTATTCTTTCATAGGCTTCTTTCATCTCTTTTAATGGTTTCTCTAAAAATGAAGATGCCCCCACTATTACTTCTTTATTTTCTTCTTTACTATTATTTTTTCCATTAAATAAAATTATTAATCCCCCACCTAGCATTGCTAGTATTAAAAGTAAATATTTACTCATTGTATATCCCTATCTCTAAACATTATCATTTTCTTGCACAGTCTTTAGCTGTTTCATTTAATATGTCTATTCCATGTTTTAAATCATTTAAAACATAGTCTAATGCTTCTTTGCATGCTTTTGGGCTACCTGGTAGATTAACAATTAAAGTTCTTTTTCTTATTCCTGAAACTGCTCTTGATAGCATAGCTCTCTTTGTTATAGATAAACTATACATTCTTATAGCTTCTGCTATTCCTGGAGCTTCTCTATCTATTATTTCTTTTGTTGCCTCAGGTGTTACATCTCTTGGTGCAAATCCTGTTCCACCTGTGCTTAAAATTAGGTTAACTCCTAATTCATCACTCATTTTTATAAACTGTTCTTTTAACATTTCTTTTTCATCTGGAACTATTACATAACTCTCAACTTTAAACCCATTTGCTTCGGCAATTTCTTTTATTACCTTTCCACTACCATCTTCTCTTTCTCCAGCATATCCTTTATCACTACTTGTTATTATTCCTAAAGTATACATAATCCAGCCTCCTTCTCCATTAATTCCACAATAGTATCATAATCATTTAAATTAACAACTATTCCATCTACCTTTAAATTTTCTTCATCGGTTGCTACCGCAATAAGTTGTTCCCTAGGAGTAATTATATTTTTTGAAAAGCCTTTTCTAAAGACTTCTATTTTCCTATAATTACTTTTCTTAAATCCTTCTAATATAATAAAATCACTTTGAGGCATTGTTTTTATCACATCTTCAAGTGGTATCTCTTCTTTTAATTCTCTAATTAATGCAAACCTATTTGCCGATGAAATTGCCACATTATCAGCACCAGCTATTCTATGCCTATAGGTGTCTTTCCCTTCTTTGTCTATATCAAATCCATGAACATCATGCTTTATTGTTGAAACAATATAATTTTTCTTTTTTAAGGCTTTTAAAAGCCCTTCTATTAAAGTTGTTTTTCCTGAATTAGAGCAACTTGCTACAATATTTATAACTGTTGGCTTTTTTAATTTCTTTCTATTTTCTAAGAAATTATAATAATCCTCTGGTGTATTTATATTTAATAAACTTTCTTTGTCACTAACATAAAAATACGAAGATTTAATACCATTTATAAAGTTTAAAAGTTTATAACTTTTATTCGTTATAAGCTCCTCTAATTTATCCAAAACGGATCTTTTGTAAATTGCTAATAAGGGTTCTATACGACCATTAGAGCAAACAACTAAAGCATCCTCAGAAAATTCAATGTTTGACATGTTTTCTACAATCTCAGGATTTATTGATGGCATATCTGCTGCTACAACAAATATTTTTTCAGCATCTGTTTCCTTAAAAACAGAATATAGGGCTCCCATAGGGCCTATTTCTTTTTTTATATCTGCAACTAATCTACACTTATGAGTAAATTTACTATATAATTCAAAATCATTACAAGATATTATAATTTCCTTAAATCCTTGTAATTCTTCAATTCTCTTCTCTATAAAACTTTTACCATCAATATCTAAAAAAGCTTTTGTTTTATAGTTCATTCTTGAATTTTTACCACCTGATAAAATAACAGCTGTGATTTCACTTTTCATATAAATACCTCCAAGAAACCATATTAAAACAAAGTCAAAATATAATAAATAAGGTTAATTTTTACATTCAATTTTCGATATTTTATTTTTCGACATTATTATTTAATATATTATTAATATTACTATATATTACTGCTAATTAAAAGGTTCAACTCTTAGGTATATTACTTAATTCTCTATATTCTTTTATTATTTTTCACTATTATTTAACTATGTTGATATAAATTATTCTTAATTTAAATTAAATTTTTAAGAAAAAGGCTAAATTAATGCTATAAATTATTCTAATCATTATTAATTAAGCTTAAATAAAATAATAAGTAAAAAAATTTAGAAGGTTTTTAATTACCTTCCAAACTAATTTCTATTTTATTTTTATTCTTCTATGTTCTAAGGATCCATTATTTTTTATTAATAATATTTCTGATAATATTTCTATTGCTATTTCCTCTGGAGTTCCATTAGAAAAATTTAACCCTACTGGTGAATATAATTTTTCAAATAACTCCTTATCAATCCCCTCTTCTAAAACCTGACTAGTTACTTGATGAACTTTAGCTTTACTTCCCACCATTCCGATATATTTTACATCCATCTTTATAAATTCTCTTAAAGCATCTAAATCTAATCTATGTCCTCTTGAAGCTATAACAACATAGGTGTTTTTGGTTATATCTAAATCGTGTATATTCTTAACTATATCTCCAGTAATAACTTTTATATTATTAATTTCTTCATAGTCATTTCTATCATCTAATACAGTTATATCAAAATCTAAATGCTTTGCCATATAAGTTAGTTCTCTTCCTATGTGACCAGCTCCAACAACCACTAACTTGTTTGAACTTTTGAATACTTTTATAAATCCTTTAACACTACCTCCACAAGCCAATTGTAATTTATCATTTGGTCCCATACCGTATTCAAATTCTTTACTTACACCTTTTTTTATTAATTCTCTAGCTTCTTTTATAACTTCAAATTCAACAGTACCTCCACCTATTGAACCTAAAATACCATCTTCAAAAACAGCCATTAAAGATCCTACTTTTCTTGGAGTTGAACCAATGGATTCTGTTATGGTTACCAATGCACTTTCTTCACCTCTAGCTAATCTTTTCTCTATTTCCTCTAATATTTTATAATCCATATTGCTCACCATCCAAATCTTATTGTCATATTTATTATCTATTTTTTATTTAAGTAAATAATTATAATAAGCTTAATCCCTGTATTATATAAGATTATCCTTTAAAATCTCATAATCCTCTTTGGTATCTACATCAAAAAATAATTTATAATTACTTAACCTGACTTGTTTCACTAAATCCTCATGTCTTTTAAGCACTTTCATTCCACCCTCTTCCCCCTTAAGTTCATTTAATTCTCCATATAAACTTTTAGGAAAAATTATAGGATTTCCAATTGCCTTATTTACATAAGGGGCTGTAATACTATTCTTATCTTGAATAAATTCTCCCCAAATTTTTAATATACTATCTGCATCAACAAAAGGTTGATCCCCCACAAAAAACATTGTTCCATCACTTTCTCCAAGTATTTTCAATGCTAACTTTATTGCTTCAGATTTTCCCTCTTTATAGTTAGGGTTAAATACTGTTTTTACATTATATTTAGCTAGAATTTCTTCAACTTCTCTATCTTTTATTACAACTAATATTTCCTTAAAACAATTTGCTTTTATTACTGAACATACTACCCTCTCAATTATCGTCTTTCCTTCATATTCTAATAATAATTTATTATCTCCTCCCATTCTTCTACTTAAACCAGAACCCAAAATTACAGCGTCAACATTTATCATTATCTAACACTTCCATTCTTTATTCCCTATTATTACTTCATCTATCATGTTGTGGTCCTTTAAAATAACATCTGCTATTTCATTAGCTGTTTTTCTTGTTTTATGATCCTTAACTCCATTTATCAAAAGTATTCTTCGTCCTCTGGAGTTTTTAAATAATCCTTTTTTTCCTCTAACAACAGCTATTAAGTGCTCTTTTCCTATAGCATCATTAAGCTTAGCTCTTGTTAAATCCATAAATTGCTCTACCCTATGAACATTATCCTCATTTACCAATTTTCCTAATATCTCTAAATTTATAATCCCTATTGTAATAGTTGTATTATCTAAAATAACTGGTTCTGTTTCATTCCAACCTTTTATAAACTTCTCCTTTGAACCATCAGCTTCTAAAAATACAACATCGAAATTATTAGTTATTGATTCCATATAACCTAAGTCAAAAGACTCCAATTTATTATCTTTTATTTTTGAACCAAGAACGTAAATTCCTTTATTATTAATATCTTTAATAGCATCAGCTTCTTCTTTATTGAATGCTATAAAATCATAAAATCCTTGAGATGGAACTCTAATTTTAGTTGTGGTACTTACTAAGACTTTCTTACTACTAAACTCCTTTGCTAAGTAATTCATTAAAGTGGTTTTTCCACCACTACCAACTATAGAAACCACATCTTTATCTTTTATCTTAAATACATCATTCATTTAATCACCTATACTATCATAATATTTTCAATTAATAGAATTTACGCCCTTGATAAGTTAATCTATATTCTAGTAATTTGTTCTAGAATTATCCTTTGTCCAAAATTCAAAAGCTTTCATAGCTTCTGATTTATCAACAGCTTCTAAATCTAATATTTTTTTATCCTTACAATCATTTTGAAGGAAATTTAAAATGTGCTCATCCCTAAAGCCAATATCTCTTGCATCTTGTACAGTACAAGCATAATATACCTTAGATATATTAGCCCATATTATAGCTGACATACACATTGGACAAGGCTCTGAAGTTGTATATAACTCACATCCACTTAAATCAAATGTATTAAGCTTTTTACATGCTTCTCTTATTGCGTTTATTTCTCCATGTGCTGTTGGATCATTTGTTCCAATTACAGTATTGTGTGCAACAGCAATTACTTTACCATCCTTCACTATTGCTGAACCAAAAGGTCCTCCTTCATGATTTTTCATTCCGTCAAGACAACTTTGAACACACAAATCCATTATTTCCTTTTTATCCATAATAATCGCCACCTTTAATTAAATATATCTAATATATATTATTTTTTTAATGCTTTTTTTGTAGCTAGGAATATTTTATTATATCCTGTACATCTACATAAGTGACCTGATAATTCTCTCTTTAGCTCTGCATCAGTGAATTCTTTTCCACTTTCAACTAAAGCTGTTGATGTCATAACTAACCCTGGTGTGCAAAAACCACATTGGATAGCTCCCTCATCAATAAAAGCTTGTTGAACCTTTGAAAGCTTTCCATTCTTACTTTCACCTTCAATTGTTCTTATTCTCTTTCCATTAGCCCAAACAGCTAAATAAATACATGAATCTGTTGGAACTCCATCAATAAGAACTGTACAAGCTCCACATTCTCCAACAAGACAGCCTTCTTTAACTCCAGTAAGATGTAATTTATGTCTTAATACAGATGACAAAGATTCTCTTAAATCTATCTCTAATTCATAATCATTACCATTAACATTAATTTTTATTTTTCTATTAAATCCCATCTTACTTTCCTCCTAATCTCTTAACTGATTCTTTTAAGGCTCTATATACTAATTCATCAATTAAATGATCTTTGTAGGCTTTTGATGCATTCCAAAAGTCTATAGCCTTTGAAGCTTCTAATGCCTTGTGAGCTATTAACTTCATGTTTCCTTCATTTACTTCTAAATTTTCAGCTAATTTCTCAGCTTCAGAACATCTTATAGGTGTTGGACCTGCCACCCCTAAAGCTATTCTTACATCATTAAATTTATTACCTTTCACTTTAACTACAACAGAAACACCCATTATAGAAATATCCATAGCTTTTCTTGTGGCAAATTTTATATAATTTCCTTTTGCATTTTCATAATCTTTTTTTTCTATGATTAATGATAGTAATAATTCATTTGAATCTATGTTTACAATCCCTGGACCTGCATAGAATTCACTAATAGGTACAATTCTTTCCCTATTTTTACTTTTTAATTTTAATTTAGTGTTTAGTGCAAATAATGTTGGTGCACTATCTCCTGAAACAGCTCCATTACAAACATTTCCACCTATAGTAGCAATATTTCTAATTTGTGGACCACCCATTGAAACTGCTGCTTCAGCAAGAACACCTAAATGCTTATTTATAATTTCACTTCTAAAAATATCTGTGAATGATGCCCTTGATCCAATTTCTATGTCACCATTCTCTAACATAGAAATAGCTTCTAGCTCCTTTATTTCTCTTATACTTACTAAATCAAGATTTTCCATTCTTCCTTCATGTAATTTAACTAATACATCAGTTCCACCTGATATTATAGTTAAATCTGAATTTTTATCTAAAACCTCTAAGGCTTCTTCTACTGTTTTAGGTTCAGCTACTCCTCTTATATCGTACATATCTAACTCCTCCTATAAAACACCGACTTCTTTAAACTTTTCAAAAACTGCTTGTGGACTCATTGGCAATTCATTAAACTTAACACCTGTAGCATTTAAAACAGCATTACGTATTGCTGGTGCTATTGAAAGTGTAGTATTTTCTCCTAATGATTTTTGTCCATAACTTGAAGTTGGATCTGGTTTTTCTACAAACTCTACTTTTATATCAGGAGTATCCATCATAGTACCAATTTTGTAATGTAATAAATTGTTATTATATGGTGCTCCAGTTTCCTTATTAAATAGTAATTTTTCTGATAAAGCAAATCCTAAAGCCATACTTACGCCCCCTTGGACTTGTCCTTCAGCTGCCTTTCTATTTAAAATTTTTCCTGAATCATGTATATTGCATATATCAATAACTTCAATTTTTCCAGTTTTAATATCAACTTCTACTTCAGCAAAAGTTGCTCCATAGGCTATTGAATTGTTTTGAACCTTTACTGTTAAGTCACTTGTAATAGGTTCATATTTTGTTTTATTAAAATAAGCTTCTTGACAAATTTCCTCTAAGGTGAATAATTGTCTTCTAGTTATTTTTTCAACTATTATAGAATCCTCTATATCTAATTGATCTACAAAATATCCACATTTATCACTAGCTATTTCTAGAGCTTTTCTTTTTACTTCCTCTGCAGCTTTTTTAATTCCATGTCCTGCAATATAAGATTGTCTTGATGCATAAGAACCAGTATCAAATGGTGTTACATCTGTATCTTGAATAGATACCACATGAACTTTATCAAAACTTATTCCTATAGTATCTGCTACCATTTGACTGAATACAGTATCGCTACCTTGTCCAATTTCAGTAGCACCTACTTGCACTTGAACTGTACCATCTTGGTTCATTATTATTCTTACTCCCGCTGCTTCTAAAGCTACTGGGTAAGTTCCTGAGAAGTAACTGAAACAAGCCATTCCTACACCACGTCTCTTGTTTCCAGTTTGATTTTTATATAATTCTCTTTTTCTATCCCAATCTAAAATTTCTTTACCCTTATTAATACATTGAGGTAATGCAAAGCTCCTAACTACTAATCCGTTATCTGGATCAATATGACCTTCCTTTATTAAATTTTGTAATCTGAACTCTATTGGATCTATATCTAATGCGTATGCTACATCCTCTATCATTGACTCTAAAGCAAAGATTATTTGAGGAATTCCATATCCTCTCATAGCTCCTGCTGCTGGCAAGTTTGTATATATAGTCTTTGGTAAATACTTTTCTGCTTCTATATTGTAAAGAGGCCTAATCTTGCTACCTGCACTCATAGCTATTGAATGTCCATGTGATGCGTAGGAACCATTATTAACAAGGTTCTCTATTTTATATCCC
This sequence comes from Clostridium massiliamazoniense, assembly GCF_001403635.1. GTDB lineage: Bacteria > Bacillota > Clostridia > Clostridiales > Clostridiaceae > Sarcina > Sarcina massiliamazoniense. Next base: position 146,491 of record NZ_LN879466.1, on the reverse strand, counting down.
TTGATTTTGTTCTCTTTTGACATTGCTAACTGAATATTAATTTTCATAGCATGTCTAGTTCTTGCCCCTATAATATCTTCTTCTCTAGTTAGAGAATATAATACAGGTCTTCCATTAACAGCTAATGTCATAGCCGCTGCAAGTGGCTCTAAAACAACATCTTGTTTTCCACCAAAACCACCACCTACAAATGGTTTAATAACTCTAATATCACCAATTGGATAATGACAAGCTTGAGAAACTATTCTTCTAACTATGTGGGGAATTTGAGTTGAACTTATAATTAATAATCTTCCATACTCATCTAATTTACTTATTACATTATGAACTTCCATTTGTGAATGTTGAACAGTTTGAGTTTCGTACTTGCCCTCAAATATTTTATCAGCTTCACTGAATACCTTATGAGGATCTCCTACGGTTATACCAAAATCACTTATTATATTATTTGGTCTTTCTTCATGGATTATTGGAGCTCCTTCTTTTATTGCTTCTTCTTGATCTAGTACAAATGGTAAAACATCATATTCAACCTTAATTAATTTTAAAGCTTTTAATGCTGTTAATTCATCTACAGCAACAACTGCTGCAATTTCATCTCCAACAAAACGAGCTTTATTTGTTAACAGTGATCTATCTTCCACATCTCTATGACTTGGGTCTAAGGAATATGGATGCCCTGCTGTTGGGAACTTTCCTTGTGGAACATTTTTATATGTTAATACAGCTTCTACACCAGGAAGCTTTTCAGCTTCAGTTGTATCTATGCTCTTCACTATAGCATGAGCATATGGACTCCTTAAAACTTTCCCTATTAATAAATCACTTTCAAAATAGTCGCTACTATATTTCGCCTTACCTGTTACCTTTGCGAAAGCATCTACTCTTTTTTCACTTTCACCTAAAGATTTATAAATCATAGTCTATACCTCCAATTTAAAAGTTTCACAAACATTTTTTATATTAAAGGTTATATAGTGTTTCAATTACAATAAAAACCTTTAATTTAAAATAATAATTTGTAGCACAATAGTTTGTTTTAAACTGTGCATTTAATCTTATAAATGTGGTACTAACTTACATGATTATAGACTAATAAATTTAAGTATTAAACAAAGTAAATTTGTTTAAATCTTATTCTACTTATAAAAATATATTAATTAGCATTTTCTACATCCATAATAAATTTTAAATTATTAGAATCTTAATCTTAAATTATCAGAGTTATCTTTGTAAGTTATACGCCGCATTCTAATAATTAGCATTAAAAAACAAAAATCAAATTTCTAAATAATTTAAAATTTTATGAATTGTATTTTGGGTGTAATTTCCTAAAGTTTTGAAAATCTTTGTAGAAAATTGTTTTTATATACATGATAATATTATTATCTTTCATAGTTCTGTATACATGTAGACCACTCATATAGCACCCTTATTTCTATAAGCTATAATATTTAGCTTCGAACTTTAGAAATAAGTCCCTCCCTTCTGTAATTTGTTCTTTTAACAACTCTACACATTTTGTTAAAATACTTTCTTACCTAATCTAGGTATTACATTTTCCTCACCTCCTTAAAATAACTTTATAGATTCTATTAAAGCTATTAATAATAACTTTTGATTATAGATAAAATAAATTTATATAAAGTATTATTAAATCCATAGCATCTTTTAAATTACAGATTCATTAACATTATTAAGTTTTTACAATATTATTTAAAGTGAAAATCCACAAATTTCTTTAAATAATATCTTTATTTTTAAGCTTCTAATTCAATTTCTTTATTTTTAGATTCTTCAGAAGTTGGTTTATATTTTATAGCTAGCATTAACACAGTAAATGCTAGGAAAACATTAAACCATTGAGTACACTGTATAAAAATATTTACTTTACTTATAGTCAAATTAATTGCAACACAACTTAATCCTAAAGTTAATTTAGACCAAAACTTTGGACTAACCCCTGTAGCGTCTTTAGTCTTTAGTAATCTTATAATTTGTGGAAAATATGCATACATAAGTGTGCAACTTCCCAATACCTGAGCTATAGTCCCTATTAAATACTTATCCATGATCTTTACCCCCATCAACTTCAATTAATTTTTATTTTTAGCGCTATAACGTAGTATTAAAGTAGTACATGTTAAAGCAAGAAAAATATTACACCATTGAATCATTAATTGAATTGTTGGTACACCACGAATAGCCTGATTAATACCTACACAAAAAATTCCGAAAGTCATTATTGTCCAATACTGTGGACTGTTATTCCCTGGAGACTTTGATTTATATAATCTACCTATTTGTGGAATATATCCTGATATTAATAGGAATCCTCCAAAAATATTTAATAAAAATCCAAATGTTTGAATTCCATTCATTTTAGCCCTATTTCTAAATATAAGAAAACATTCACAGCACTAAAAACTTATAAAGTAGCAAACACTAATAGTTTTCATAACGTAACTGTTAATTTATTTAGAAATAAGTTCCTCCCCTCTTACTTCAAATAAATTTGTTGACTATTAGTGGATTTCTTTATATTGGGGAAAGTACGATCACCGTAACTTTCCCCAGTTTCTATAATTGCAATATTGTTTTTTATTTCTTTACTACTTTTTTCTTTCTATATGCAGTATCATCAAGTGGCAATTTTGTTCTAAATATACCATCTAACTTATAATAAGCATTTTGAAGTGCTGGTGCTGTTGGCACACAAACAATTTCTCCAACACCCTTTGCTCCAAAGCTTAACTCTGCTTTATTTTTTTCTATTATTATTGGAACTATTTCTGGAACAGATATTGATCTCATTAATCCTAATGTTCCATATTTAACTGCTGGAACACCATCCTTTGTAGGAAAGTCTTCTGTTAATCCATAACCAAGTCCCATAGTAACTCCACCTTCAATTTGTCCTTCAACACCTTGAGGATTTATTGCTTTACCTACATCATGGGCTGCAACGACTTTTACAAGCTTACCAGTTTCATCTAGCACTACTACTTGTGTTGCAAATCCATAAGCAATATGGCTTACTGGATTTGGTTTATCTGAACCCATTGGGTCTGTAACTCCAGAATATTCACCTTTGAATATTTCTCCATTTAACTCATTTAAAGTTTTACTTTCCATTGCCTTTTTAAGTTTCAATGCTGCAACCTTAGTAGCTTCCCCTGTAAATACAGTTTGTCTTGAAGCTGTTGTTGTACCAGCATCAGGAGTTAGTAAACTATCTGGTCTCTCTACGATTAATGAATCTTGAGGTAATCCAGTTATCTCTGCTACTATTTGTGATGTAACTGTCATGATACCTTGTCCTATATCAGCAGCTGAACTTCTAACATGAACTTTTCCATCTATAATAGCAAGATTACATCTTCCTATATCAGGAACTCCAACACCTACTCCAGCATTTTTAAATGCTGATGCAATACCAACAATTTTATTATTTTCATATACATCTTTAACTGCTTCTAAAGTTTCAACATAAGCTGTACCTTCATCAGCTATTTGTCCATTTGATAATTCTTGACCTGGTTTTATAGCATTTCTATATCTGATTTCCCAACCTGATATTCCTACCATTTCAGCTAGTTTATTCATACAACATTCCATTGCAAAGGCTGATTGAGTAACACCAAATCCTCTAAATGCTCCACCTGGTGGATTATTAGTATAAAGCGCCTTTCCATCAACAGTTACATTTTGGAAATTATATGGTCCGCCTGCATGAGTACATGCTCTTTGAAGAACTGGTCCACCTAGTGATGCATAAGCACCAGTATCTGATAATATCTCAGCCTTCATTCCTTGTAATATTCCATTTTCATCACATCCAACAGTGAAATGCATCTTCATCATATGTCTTTTTGGATGTATATTTAAACTTTCCTGTCTAGATAAAACAACCTTTACAGGTTTTTTAGTAACATAAGTAAGTAATGCAGCGTGGTGTTGAACGCTCATATCTTCTTTACCACCAAAACCTCCACCTACATACATACTTTTTATTCTTAACTCTTTGTCTGTTAATCCTAATAAATTACATAATTCATGAACTTCATCATAGATACCTTGTCCACCTGTATAAACAGTTAATATTCCATCTTCATATCTTGCTACAGCAGCTTCTGGCTCCATAAAAGCATGTTCTGTTGGTGGAACAACAAAATCTTCTTCATAAACAAACTTAGAATTTTTTATAGCATTATCTGCATCTCCTCTTTTTAGTTGTTCATGAACTAATAAGTTTCCTGTTTCGTGAACCTTAGGTGCACCTGCTTTTAAAGCATCTTCAATAGTTGTTACAGGTTCTAACTTTTCATAATCAACTTCTATGGCATTTAAAGCTTCTTTTAATGTCTTTTTATCTCTAGCTGCTACTAAAGCTAAAGCATCACCTATATATCTTGTTTCTTCTCCTTCAGCTATAAGTGCTGGCCAATCTTGTTTTAAGTGACCTATATATCTTTTTCCAGGGATATCTTTAGCTGTTACAACAGCATAAACTCCATCCATAGACTCAGCTTTAGAAGTATCTATTTTTTTAATTAATTCTCTTGCATATTCTGGTCTTAATGCACTACCATAAAGCATTCCATCAAAATATAAATCATCAGCATATTTTGCTGTTCCTAAAGTCTTATCATGAGCATCAACTTTATGTGCATTTTCTCCTATAATACCTTTACAAGATCTACGAGGTACTTCTTTATTTTCTCTAAAAATTTCAGCAGCTAGCATTATGGCATCTTCAATTTTTACGTAACCTGTACATCTACATATGTTACCTCTTAATGCTTTTTTAACTTCATCAGCTGTTGGATTTAAAGTTTTATTGAAAAGTCCTTTTGCAGACACAACCATACCTGGTATACAGAATCCACATTGAACTGCTCCAGCTTCAGTAAAGGCATAAGCAAATACCTCCTTTTCTCTTTCAGTAAATCCTTCTATTGTTGTAACTGTTTTTCCGTTGATTCTTTCTAAAGTTTGTACACAAGACTTAGTTGCAACTCCATCTATAAGTAAAGTACAAGCTCCACAAGCTCCCTCATCACAGCCATTTTTAACTGATAAAATACCTTTTTTATCTCTTAAGAAATGTAATAACTTCTCATTTTCTTCTGCTGTTACTTTCTCGCCATTTAAAATAAATTCGTACATTATAAACAACCTCCTTTAAAAGAATTTCTCTGTACATACTTACCTTTTGGTTCTTTAATGTTTAAGTTATTATCTAAAATAACTTTTTCACCTCTTAAGAACACATAGTCTATATTTCCATCTATCCTATAACCGTCATAAGGTGTGTAATCAACATTTTGATGTTGATTTTTTGAACTTATAACAAAATCTTTATTAGGATTTAAAACTACTAAATCTGCATCACTTCCGCATTGTACTATTCCCTTTTTAGGATACATACCAAAGAACTTAGCTGCATTAGTAGATAATAATTCACTTAATTTATTTATAGAAAACTTATTTTCTATAACTCCATGTTGATACATTAAAAGTAATCTATGTTCTACACCTGGACCACCATTTGGTATATTTCTGAAGTCATCCTTTCCTACAGACTTTTGTCCTTTATAATTAAATGAACAATGGTCTGTACCTGTAACTTCAATTTCTCCATCTTTTAGAGCATTCCATAATGCAACTCCATCTTTTTTCTTTCTTAAAGGTGGAGACATTACATATTTTGCACCATTAAAGCTATCTTCAGCTGTTCCTTCATAACTTGAATCATCTAATAAAAGGTATTGTGGACAAGTTTCTAAATAAACTTTAACTCCATTTTTTCTAGCTTCTCTAGCTTCTTTTAATCCTTCTTCTGAACTTAAATGAACAACATACAAAGGTGAATCTGCTAATTTAGCAATTTTAGTAACCCTTGAAATAGCCTCTGCCTCTAACTCACTTGGTCTTGATTGTGGGTGATATTTTGGAGCTACTAAACCTTTATTTATATGTTCCTTAGCAAGTTCAACAACCATATCTCCATTCTCACAGTGGAAACCTATAATTGCTCCTACTTCTTTACTTCTCTTTAAAGCTTCATATATTTCACCATCATCAACTTGTAAAGTTCCTTTATAAGCCATATACATCTTGAATGAGCTAACCCCATCTTTAATCATTTGCTCCATTGATTTTGAAGTTTTTTCATTCCAATCAGTTATAGCCATGTGAAATCCATAATCACAAAAAGATACATTACGAGCCTTTTCATGCCAAACTTTTAGGGCATTCTCTAAACTATCACCCTTATCTTGAGTTGCAAAATCAAGAATAGTAGTAGTTCCCCCTGCTATAGCAGCTAAAGTTCCTGTTTTAAAATCATCAGCTGTTTTCATAACACCTGTATCTAAATCAAAATGTGTATGTGTATCTATTGCTCCAGGTAATACATAAGAACCATTGATAGCAATAACTTCATCATTTTCTTCCGCTTTAATATTTTTCTCTATGGCTACTATAATGCCATTTTCAAATTTAATATCAGCATTTATTGTTTCCTGTGGAGTTACAATTCTTCCTCCTGATAATATAGTGCCCATATTTATTCCTCCATAAGGCTTATGATTCTAATTACTTAGAATCTTGACCATAATTTACTTGATACTTCTCTAGATTTTTCAAATATTTCTTTTTCATCTAAAGTTAATAAAATTCTATCTTTCATAACAACTTTTCCGTTTACCATAGTTGTTAATGTACTTTTTCCGTTAACTCCAAATAATAAATGTGAATTTATATTGCTAGCATCCATAGGTGTTAATGGATCATATTCAACAACAATAATATCTGCTACGGCTCCTGGTTTTAATGCTCCTATTTCTGCATTAAAATGTCTTGATGCAATATCTCTGTTATTTTCAAAGAACATTTTTGGAACTTCTCCCCAAGCTACATTAGAATCACAAAGATTATGTTTATGAATTAAGTTTCCTACTTTCATTGATTCAAACATATCACTTGTATATCCATCTGTTCCAAGACCAACATTTAATCCTCTCTTCATCATTTCTATTACAGGAGCACAACCAACTGCATTTCCCATATTTGATTCTGGATTGTTAACTAAGTTTGTCTTTGTTTCTTTTAAAATATCCATTTCTCTTGAATTAATGTGAAGGTTATGAACTGATAGAGTTTTTTCTCCTAAAATATCAAAGTCCATAAGTCTTTCAACTACTCTTTTACCATGTTCCTTTAAACAATGATGTAAATCATCTATTCCTTCTGCTGTATGAACATGGTATCCAGCATCTAAGCTCTCCATTTCTTTAGCACATTTTTCTAAAGTTTTATCGCTTAATGTAAATTGAGCATGTAATCCAAACATACCTTTAACCATATCTGAATTTTCTTTATTTGCATATTTTATAAATTCTACATTTTCCTTAATTCCGGCATCTGTAATAGCTTCACCATCTCTATCTGATGTTTCATAACAGAAAGAACCTCTTATTCCAACTTCCTTTGCAACATCAGCTAATGTGAATAAGCTATTTTCTATAGCATATGGACTTGCATGGTGGTCAAAAACTGTAGTAACACCATTTTTGATACAATCAATAAGAGTTGTATAACCACTATACTTAACATCTTCTAAAGTTAATTTTTTATCTATTGTCCACCACATATTTTCTAGAATATCTATAAATCCTTTTGCTGGAGGATTATTTAGGTTTAATCCCCTAGCAAAAGCACTATAAATATGATGATGTGTATTAATTAATCCTGGCATTATTAAATTACCTTTAGCATCAATAAATTCAGCATCCTTATATTTTCCTTTGATCTCTTCTACTGTACCTACTTCTATTATTTTGCTACCATCTACAGCAACAGCTCCATTTTTTATAAAGGTATTGTTGTCGTCTCTTGTTACTACAACACCGTTCCCTATAATAACCATTAAAATCCCTCCAACTCATAATAAAATCAAAATTCAAAAATTTATCTGTGTTATTTTTTTATTAAACTTTTATTAATTATTATTGTCGCAATTAACATGCCAAGTAAAACCTCTATTTTTAGCCCTTCTACGTTAAAAAAGGCATCAAAGAAACCCTTTTTATATTTCTTTGATGCCTTAAATTATCAATTTAATAATTAAATTATCAAATTGATAATTTAAAAATCGCCTTTAATTTCAAGTATTTTCTTGTTAATTATTCTTATTATCATATTGATAGGGATTTTTTCTATTTAGCATTATTAAAAGTGCTTCTAGAGATGCGCCTCCCACATTTCTTGCTTTATCTGATATTGTAAAGCAATTGTTTTTCTCACTAGCTCTTGGATCTATATCTGCTATTTTTAAGCCCTCTTTAACATAGAATCCATCTCTTATTAATCCTCTTAAAACCCCATCTATAGTTGCCTTAACTTCTTTTTCTCCAATTTTAGCAATAACTTCGCCTTTTTTCACAGAATCACTTATCTTACTTATATTTTTTATTATTCCTTCATTTTCACTATATATTACTCTATCCTTAGAAACTCCTTTTATCTCTCCTGGAACCCCTGTGTTATCCATAGGTTTCCCTTCAAATATAAGTCTTGCTAAATTATGTCCTCTCATAGTCTCAACAACAACATCAACATCTTTTCCAGCCTCAAATCCAGGACCTAATCCTATAGTTATAGGTGCCATATTTCTATTAGTTCCTAAATTTTTCTTTGCAAGAATAGCATCAATAACTGCTATGGGCTTTAATTTATTTATAAATTCTCCCTTTTCATCTACAGCTATTGCTATATTACCTTCATTTAATATTCTTTCTATATCTGATAAATTATTAGCTTTTATAGCCTTTATATCCTCTACAGTTGCTTCACCATCATATATAGCTTCACTTAAGCAAACATGTCTTCTTATACTTGTTGGTTTTTCACTTTCTAAAACCACTACCTTAAACCCTGCTCTCTTTATCTTTTGTATTGTTCCAGTGGAGATATCTCCTCCACCTCTTACCACTACAAGTTCCTTATTATATGCCATGTTTCCGCTCTCCTTTACCTATTCTTGCTAAAAGTATGATATTAATAATAAAAATACTCTCATAAGATTTTGCAATCAAATTTGAGTATTTTTATTATTAATATATTTTAAATATTTTCACATGTTTTAAAGATAAATTAATGTGCATGTGCTTTTTTATTTCTTTTATAAGTTATTGATAATACTAATACAATAAATGCTAATAGTACATTAAACCATTGAGTACCTTGAATAAATAGGTTAACGTCACTTATTGTTAAATTAATTGCTATACAACACAAACCTATAGTTAGTATAGTCCAGAATTGTAGGTTCATTCCTTCTGCATCCTTTGATCTAAATAATCTATAAATTTGTGGAAAATACGCATAAACTAATGTGCAACTTCCTAATACTTGTGCAACATTTCCCCAGAAATACATATCCATCTTAAACAACTCCTTTTAAAATAATAATATTAAGCATTCACTTTTTTCTTGTTTTTTTGGACGTAGTAAATTAAAACTACTGTACAAATGAAAGCTAAACCAACATTGAAACTCTGAGTAACTAATTGAACTTTTGGTAATTTATTTATAAATTGATTAACACCTATGCAGAATATACCAAATGTCATTATGACCCAATATTGTACACTATTATTTCCTGGATTTTTTGTTTTTATTAGACTATATAAATGAGGCAAATATCCGTATGCTAATAGGATTCCTCCTATTATATTTACAACTGTTCCGAATTCATGTAAACCGCTCATATAGCACCCTTGCTTCCTTCCTAATGATAAACCTTTAAATAATTTATAATTCAAACTGTTTTGGGCTTAGGATCAGAACAATGAAAGCAAGTCCCTCCCTTCGTTTTACGAATTAATTTTTAGTTTTATCTTAAATGTTCATTTAATTTGTTTAATTTAATTTGTTTATTTTAAAATTTTAAGATTATGGTTAGGAATTCAAGAAAATAATTCTTACTATATAAAACAAAAATTATTTTCTTACTAATGAACATTTTATAATTTTTCAATTATAAAAACTTATTTTTAAGCAAGAAATTTATCTTTAAGCAATGAATTACTTACAAGCTATCTGTTACTTTTAAAATATAAATTACTTACAAGCTATAACTTCTATTTCAACTAAAGCATCTTTTGGAAGTTTTCCAACTGCAAAACAAGCTCTTGCTGGACAATCTTTAGTAAAGTATTTTCCATAAACTTCATTAACAGCAGCAAAATCATTAATATCTTTTAAGAAAACTGTTGTTTTTAATACTTTGTCCATTGATGAACCAGCTTCTTCTAATATAGCTTTTACATTATCTAATGAAGCTTTAGTAGCTGCTTTTATTTCAGTTTCTAACTCTCCAGTGCTCATGTTAATAGGAAGTTGTCCTGAAACAAATACTAAGTTTCCTGCTTCAGTTCCTTGTGAGTATGGTCCTATAGCACCTGGTGCATTTTTAGTGTTGATTATTTTTTTCATATCCTTATTCCTCCTAGATAGATTCTATATAATATCTAATGAGTTTACTTTTAATAAAAGACAATTCAAAAAATAAACTCATTAGATTTATAAGCTTATTTAATTCTTAACAATATGGTAATTCTAATGCATTTTTTGGACATCTTGTTACACAAAGTCCACATTCAAAACATCTATTTGCATCTAATTCTAATTTATCTGTTATTGAAAGTGCATCATAAACGCAACTTGTTACACAAACTCCACATTTAACACATTTATCATAATTAATTGTTGGAGTTTCTCTTTTTTCTGTTTTAAATGTTCTATCAGCTGATTTTTTATGTGCTAATCCAATTATTTCACTAACATCTTTATATCCATGTTCTTCTAAGAATTGATCTAATTCTTTAGCTATTTTTCCATAGATTCCTGGTCCTTTTAATATTGCTTCAGTACAAACTTGTACAGCTGATGCTCCAGCCATTAACATTTCAGCAGCATCTCTACCACAAGTTACTCCACCAACACCTATTATTGGTATGTTAACTTCTTTTGCAGCATCATAAATATTTCTGATTGCAAGTGGTCTTATTGATGATCCTGATAACCAACCGTAACCAGTTTTGCTACTCATTATTGGATATCCTGTTTCAGTGTCTATAGCCATACATGGACCAAATGAATTGATCATAACTAATCCATCAGCTCCTGCATCCTCTAAAGCTTTTGCTATAACATGGATATCAGTATGTGGACTCATTTTCATGAATACTGGACAATCTAATACTTCTTTAGCAGCTTTCATAGCATTAACTATTGGAGCTACGTCTGTTCCTACATAGTGAGTTGAAAGTTCAACAGCATCTGCATATGGTTTTACAAGTGGTGCAACTTTTCTAATTTGATCTTCTGTATATCCCATACTTACTATAACTGGAAGACCAGCTTTCTTTAATCTTGGATATTCATGTTCAACCCAATGTTCAACAGTTAATTCTGACCATAATTCAGTGTTTAAGAATCCACTGTTTGTCTTAGCCATACATGGTCTTGGTACTTCAGCAGCTTTTTCTGAAACTGTTTTTGTAACAATACCACCTAATCCTAAATCTACAGCTTTAAGTATTAAATCAGCATTTCTTGCTCCTGGACCTGCTGCAGTCATTATTGGGTTTCTTAAATTTAATCCTAATATATCTACTTTTAAATTTGCCATAAAAAACAACTCCTCTTCTCTTTTAGTATTTTTTGAAATTTATATAAATTAACTTAAATTAAAATATTAACCTAAATTAACTATTTCCTTCTTATAACTGTTCCAGGTAGAACCTTATGATAAGTTCCCTCTTCTAAAACAACAGTTCCATTTACAATTACATAATCTATACCTTCTGGGAATTGAGTTGAATCAACAAAAGTTCCTTTATCTATTACAGTATCTTGGTTAAAGATTACTATGTCAGCAAAGTTTCCAACTTCTAAGCTTCCTCTATTTTTAATAGATAAAGCATCTGTTGCTTTCTTACTCATTTTGTGAACAGCTTCTTCTAAACTTAATACTTTAAGCTCTCTCACATATCTTCCTAGAATTCTTGGGAATGCCCCATAAGCTCTTGGATGAGGTTTTCCTGAAAGAAGACCATCTGTACAAACATTTTGTTCTGGTCTTTTTAAGAATTTAATTACATGTTCTTCTAGTCCATAAAAATCAACCATTCCAACTGCATTTTCTTCATCACGAAGTAAATCAAATGTTGCATCTAGAGGATCTTTTCCTCTCATTTCTCCAATTTCTTTTAAACTTTTTCCGATCACATCTTTATTTTTTTCTGTTTTTACACTAGTTACGAAGATTTGGTCTATTCCAGCAAATTCAATAAAGTTGTCCCATCCTGGAATTCCATTAGCCATATCTTCCTTCATTCTTTTTCTGCACTCTTCATCATCTAATCTTTTCATAAGATTATCTGTTCCACCATCATGAGCCCATGGTGGAAGTATTACACCAAGCATTGTACTACCTGCTGCATATGGGTATTGGTCATAAGATATTTTTAACCCTTCTTTTTCTCCCTCATCTAAAAGTCTTTCCATATCATCTATATACTTCCAGTTTTGTTTTCCACAAACTTTAAAATGAGAAAAATGTATTTTAACTCCTGACTCTCTACCAATCTTAATAATTTCTTCCATAGAATCAACTATTGTATCAGCTTCACTTCTTTGATGAACTACAAATACTCCATCATATTTAGCAACAACTTTACACATTTCTATTAATTCATCTGTTCTTGAATAAGCACAAGGGATATATATTAATCCACTTGATAATCCAAATGCACCAGCTTTCATTTCTCTTTCAGTTATTTCACACATTTTAGCTATTTGCTCTTTAGTTGCTGGAGCATCAACAAGTCCCATAGATTCCATTCTTATATTTCCATGAGGAACTAAGTAACTTTCATTAAGCCCTACACCTTGTTTTTCCATAAGTTTTAAATAGTTATCTGTTGTTTCATAACCCCAGTCTATTTCATCACTTTCTCCATCTAATCCAGCAAGATTCTTTCTCCAAGGGCTTATAAATTCTTTAGGAAGTGGTGCCATTGAGATACCATCTTGACCTAAAACTTCAGTTGTTATACCTTGTCTTATTTTAACTTCATTATAAGGATTAACTAACATCATTAAATCTGAGTGGCTGTGTGTGTCAACAAAACCTGGACACACAACTCTGCCTTTAGCATCAATAACATTCTCAGCCTTTTCATTTATGTTAGTTCCTATTTTTGCAATCTTATCCCCTTCAATTAAAACTTCGCCTTTAAAGGGTTTGTTTAGAAGCCCGTCTACTATTAATCCATTTTTAATTAAGGTCTTCATAGAATCATCTCCTAAATTATTTGTTGTAAACTGATTTTAATATTCCATAGTATCCTTCTACACCTTTGTGTAATTGTTCTACTTCGATATACTCATCTATTGTATGAGCTAAATTTTCCTTAGAAGGACCAAATCCTATAGTTTTAATTCCAGCTTCTCCAGCATAATGTGAACCATTAGTACAGAATGAGTATTCTGTTATTTCTGGGTTTATTCCAGCTGATTTTAATCCTTTATATGCAGCTTGTACAAACTCATCATTTTCATCATATAACCAACCTGGGAAGAATCTTTCAGCTTCAATTGTTTCACCTGTATAGCAAGTTTCTTTACCTTTTGCATATGAAACTTCTATTTTCATTTCTGGATCTTCTTTCATTAAATCTTCTGCTAATTTTTTAACTGGAGCTATAACAGATTCTAAAGTTTCTCCAACTAAAAGTCTTCTATCAAATGTAGCTTTACAATATGAAGGAACTACTGATGAACCTGGGTATGGTGTTGATTTTATATCAGTTAAAACTAAAATACCTTTTCCTAATTTAGGATGTACTACTGTTTCTATATTTTGAACCTTTTCTATAAACTTAGACATTTTATAAACTGCGTTTATACCTTTTTCTGGGTTAGCTGAGTGAGCTGGTTTACCGTAACTTTCTACTACTATTTCAGCTCTACCTCTTTGTCCGATTTTAAGGTTTAATTCTGAAGATTCACCAATTATAACGTAATCTGGTTTTACATTTTTACTTATTTCTCTAGCTGAAACTCCTTCAAATAATTCTTCTTGAACTACACCAGCAACATAGATATCACCTGCAAAGTCTTTGTTCATATCTTTAGCAAAGTAAGATGCAGCTGCTATCATAGCACTAACTTGTCCCTTCATATCTGAAGTTCCTCTTCCGTATATTTTTCCATCTACTATTTCTCCAGCAAATGGATCATGTTTCCATTGAGTTTTATCTGGAACAGGTACTGTATCTATATGTCCATCTAATAATATTTTTTTACCTGGTTTGCTACCTTTTATGTGACCTATAACATTACCATATTTATCTATTTGAACATCATCAAATCCCATTTTTTCAAATCTACCTTTTATAGCATCAACTACACCTTTTTCATTTCCTGAAACTGTGTAATGACTAATTAGCTCTCTACAAATATCAACAACTTCATTTTTACGTTCTTGGCTTAACATATTAACATCCTCCTAAAATACATCTATTTTTTATCTGAATTAAATCTTAGTTTATTTATCATACTCTGTGATTAATCCATTCCAAACTATATCTTTGAATTTATCTGGGTCAGTATCTCCCTCTGTACTAAATACTAAAACTTCTGAATTTTCATCTAATTTTAATTGTCTTCTTAAGTCTGCTAATTCTGGGTTTGTCATTATTTCAAATACTGTAGCACTAGTAACTGAACCTGATTCTCCAGAAATTACTTGTTTATCACCTTTCATTGGAGCTCCTAAGATTCTCATACCTTTAGTTGAAACCCAATCAGGACATGAAATAAAGCAACTTGCATAATTTTTAAGAACTTCAAATCCTAATATGTTAGGTTCTCCACAAGCAAGACCAGCCATTACTGTATTCATATCTCCACCAACGAATCTAGCCTTACCATCATCAGCTATTGCTGATTTGTAGTAACAATCTGCTAAGTTAGCTTCAACTACTGTTGTTATTGGACAATTACCTTTAAATACATTAGCAAATACACCTTGAATTCCACCTGCTAATGAACCAACACCAGCTTGTACAAATATGTGAGTTGGTCTTTTAACTCCATATGCTTCTAATTGTTCTATAGCTTCTAAAGCCATTGTTCCATATCCTTGCATGATGTTAGTTGGAATGTCAACATAACCTTCCCAAGCTGTATCTTGAACCATTACTCCACCGTTTTCTTCAGCATATTTATTAGCTAATCTAACAGCATCATCATAATTTAAATCTGTTATTGAAGCATCAGCACCTTCTGCTTTAATGTTGTTAAGTCTTGTTAATGATGAACCTTTTGGCATTAAAACAACTGATTTTTGATTTAACTTGTTAGCTGTCCAAGCAACTCCTCTTCCGTGGTTACCATCTGTAGCTGTATAGAAAGTAACATCTCCTAATTTATCTTTAACTTCTTTTGAAATTAACTCTTTATAAGTCATTTCTTCATTTTCTCTTCCTAATCTTTTTGCTAAGTATCTAGCCATGCAATAAGATCCACCTAATACTTTAAAAGCATTTAATCCAAATCTATAAGATTCATCTTTTACATATAAACCTTTGATTCCTATATGCTTTGCTAAATTATCTAATTTAACTAATGGTGTTTTTTCATATCCATCAATACTTTCATGGAATCTTCTTGCTTTACTCACTTCTTCTTTTGTTAAATAAGAGATAGAAGCTTCTTTGTCGCTAGGTTTCATTGTATTCATTTTCCATTTTATTTTTTCCATATCAACATACTCCTTCTAAAAAAATCTCATTTAATTTTTTATATAATTATCTATAGCAATTTAAAAGCCAAAATTTTATTCACAAAAAATTGATTTTAATTGATTTTTTAGTTTTTTATGAGCCTATTTTGAACTTATAAAAGTAAAAAAATAAGCTAATTATCATATTGATAAATTTTTATCGATATGATAATTAGCTTATTTACTAAGTTTACATCCATTTTATTTTATATTTTATAGAAATTTATTATTTTGATATTTTAAAATATAATTATTTTTCTTTATTCACAATTTAATAAAAAATTTTTAAATCAGAAATTTTAAAATTTTAATTTCTTTGAATTTCACTTCTAAATTTATTAAAATTACTTAATTTACTAATAAAAATAATGCTACTTTTAAAAAGTAGCATTATTTTTTATTCTAATCACAATATTTAAACTCTTTTTCTTTTTAACATATAACTATATAAAGGAATTCCCATAAGTGTTATAATAAGTCCTCCAAGAGCAATTAAACTTGTTTTAACTCCACACATAAACAATTGATTTATTATAACAAATACACCACCAAGTATAGCTATAAAAGGAATAATAGGATATCCAATAACTTTATAAGGTCTATTCATTTCCGGCCTTTCCTTTCTTAACTTAAACACTCCAATAAATATTAATGAATAAAAGATCCATATAGTAAAGATTGAAAAGTTGCTTAAAAGACTAAATTGACCACTTAGAGTATATAAAATTGCTAGAATTGCTATAAGCCATGTAACATTAGCTGGAACATTCTTCTTATTTAATTTTGAAAAAGTTTTACTAAATGGTAAAAGTCCAGTACATGCAAGAGCAAAAGGTACTCTAGGAGCTGTCAAAATATATCCATTTAATGTTCCAAGAATAGATATTAATATACCTATATTTATAATTTGAGCACCAATATTCCCAAATAATTTTTGTGCTACTAATGAAGCTGGTGTACTACTAGCTGCTAAATCTTTAGCAGGAACTACAAGTACAAAAGCTATATTAATAGCTATGTAAATCGCCATTATTATCATAAGTCCACCAATTATAGCAGTTGGAAGATCTTTTTTAGGATTTTTCATTTCACCAGCGATATTACCTACATATATCCAACCATCATAAGCAAAAAGTGTTGCAACTAGGACTTGACCAAGTACTGAAACAAAATTAAGATTATGTCCTAAAAATGGTGTCATTATATGTGATCCATGCTTACTTTTAATAAATCCAAAAGCTATTATAAGAATAATAGGAATAAGTTTCCCTAAGGTAGAAATGATTTGAACAAATCCTCCTGTTTTGGAACCAAAAAGATTTAAAATTACTATAAATATAATTATACTTATGGCGATTGGAATTTTTAAGCTAGGACAATTAATTACTATACATGCTTGCTCAGCAAACAATATAGCAAGAGCAGCAATAACACTAGGAAAATATAAAATTGTTTGCATCCATGCTGTTAAATATGAAAGTTTTTCACCATAAATTTCCCTCATATAAACCATCATACCACCAGTTTCAGGAAATAAAGCTGATATTTCTGTAGCAGTTAATCCTGCAGCAATAGTTATAACTCCCCCTAATATCCAAGCAAAAATACCTAATCCGGGTGACCCACCTGTAGCTTTAAAAATTTGTTGAGGCATGAAAAATACACCAGAACCTATTACAAGCCCAATTACTGTAGATAAAGCTGTCCAAAATGTTATTGTTTTACTTAAATTGTTATTCACAGTACTTCCTCCTTTGTTTAAATATTTAACTAAATTGCTTTGGAATTCTATAACCACTTATTTATCTAGTTTTTATGATTATCTTACTTAATAAATAAAGGTGAATTTTAATATATAAATTAATATTTTCATATGTCATCAATAAGAATAACTTAATTAATCTAACTACTAAAACCAAAACAAATATTTATAAATTTAACCTCCTTTTAAAAGTAATTGTCTTATTAAATATATGAAAATAAAAATTTTTAGAATAAAAAAAACTCGTCCTACAATAGGACGAGTAATAAACTCGATAAACCACCCATGGTGAATAACCAATATATAAATTTAATATTCTTTCAAAAGTATAAAGTATATTGATTGTAATTTCAGATACCAACATATCCTATCTCTTAACGCGAGCTAACGTGTAAACTTAATAAGAAACCTTTTCAGCTACCAACTCATAGGTGATTTTCATTGAAGTGTACTATGCTTTTTCACCAACCAAGCACTCTCTGAAAATACAGTGAACAATTACTTTTCCTAATCAACGTCTTTTTCTTTTTAGATGTATTATATATTACGTATTTATAAAAGTCAATCGAAAAAATAATAAAATTTTAATTTAAAATTAAGGTTATAGTTAGTAATATTTTTTAATTAAATTTTATAACTTTTTCTAAGTTTTTTATATTTAAAACCATAAAATAATATAATTATTTCCATTATAATATCTCAATTCTCTTTAAAGTTCTTTAGTTGTTTTTTCCTTATCTATCTTTCTATATAAAGTTGCAATACCAATGCCTAATTTATCAGCTATTATCTTTTTAGCCTTTAAATCATTTCCGTACTTGTCTATCATTAACTCTATATATTTTTTCTCTAATTGATTTAATGTTAATTCATCATTTACTAAAGTTGATATTTCCGAAACCTTATTATAATTTTTTATAGCTTCAGGTAAAAACTCTTCATTTATTATATCTTCACATTTAGATATATTAACCATGTACTCCACACAGTTTTCAAGTTCTCTTATATTTCCCGGCCAATTATACTTCTCCATTTTTTTCAAAACTTTAGGTGCTATTTCTTTTTTTTCTATCTTTAAATTTTTACTATACTTTTCCATGAAATTATTCATCAAAAGTAATACATCACCTTGTCTCTCTCTTAATGGAGGCAATTCCATAGGAATAACATTTAATCTATAATATAAGTCTTCTCTAAATTTACCTTCTTCTACTAGTTTTCTTAAATTTTTATTCGTTGCTGCAATTATTCTTATATCTAATTCAATAACCTTATTTGAACCTATTCTTATACATCTTCTATCTTGAATTACTCTTAAAATTTTTGCTTGTAAATGAAGTGGCATATCTCCTATTTCATCTAGAAATATAATTCCCTTATTTGCAAGTTCAAATTTACCTACTCTTCCTTGAGAACTTGCTCCACTAAAAGCACCTTTTTCATAACCCAAAAGTTCACTTTCTAATAAACTTTCTGGAATAGCTGCACAGTTAATAGCTATAAAAGGCTTATCTTTTCTATCACTAGATTCATGTATAGCTTTTGCTAAAACTTCTTTTCCTGTTCCACTTTCTCCTGTTATTAAAACAGTTGAAGTTGAATCTGCTATTCTCTGAACCCTACTTTTTATTTCTCTCATAGGTTGTGAATTACCTATTATTCTATCTACACCAAATAGTTTCTTATCTTCATCTATCTTACTTTTTCCATCGACCTTTTCTTTTTTACTATCAAAAACAAAAATACTTTTATACTTACCTATATTAATATATATTTCTGTTCCTTTATTCTTATATTTATTCATATCAAAATAGCTACTCTTTATTAAAGCTTGATTATAAAAGAAATTTTTTCCCTCAAGCAATGTTAATTGCTTTATAGCCATTTCATTTAAATCATATATTTTATTTTCATCAGTTAAGATTACAACTCCAGTATCAACATTTTTTATAAATTTATCTAAAATTAATAAAAAGTCTCCTTCATTTTTAACTTTGAATTCTTCATAAACCTTAGAACTTATTAGTTCAGATATATTATCCAAAAATCTTAGGTTCTCTTCTACATTTTTTAGTATTCTATTTTTTTGCACTATATCAAAACAAATTAATCCTATTACTCCTATTATTTCTCCTTCATAAAATATAGGAGTAGCTATTTCTAAGACCTCTTTACATGATGAATGTAACTTGCATATCTTACAACATTCATCATTTATTGGATCTAAAATTATTTTATGTTCTCCAGTTTTCATAACACTTTTATAAGATACGCCTTCGCATTGTCTATCTATTTGTGAACTATAAACCCCTGTTCCTGCAATTCTTACTAAATTATTATCAACAATCTCTATATCTATATTCAAAACCTCAGATATTACATTAGAGTATTTTATAACATAACTTTGTATTTGCTTTAAAAAAGAAAATTTCCCTCTATTATCCATAAAAAACCTTCCATTTCTTAAATTTAGAACTTATATTTATTCATATTTTTCTAATATATTATAATATTTTCACAAATCATTTGTCTATTTATAACAAATAAAGTATTTTAATAAAGTTATAACAACTTTTATCATTAGATATAGTATGATATTAACTTTAACAAAAATTTATCAATAAAAAAAGCCTATAAGTTTAAACATAAAAAATTATCAATATAATAATTATTTATCATATTGATAATTTCCTCAATGTTTTTATTATAAACTTTATAATTTATATAGCTTAACTTTTGTATTTTTTTCTAGCTTAGTTGATTTAGGAACTTCTAATATAGCATTACTATTTAACATAGTATGAATTTGTCCTGGACTTTGATAAGCCTTATTTATGTACACTTTATTCTCATAGCTCTCTTCTAAATAAACTCTTAAAAATCTCCTTTTCTTTGAAATCTTAAGAAATTCATCTTGTAATATTCCATCTACTTCTTTAAGCTCTAACTCCTTAGAACCTAACATTTTACTTATTGCTCCTCTAACTGTAAGCTCAAAGGTGGTTGCTGCTGCTACTGGAGTTCCTGAGAGCCCTACATAAAGCTTATTTTGAGGGCTTATAGCTGCAAACATAGGTGAACCTGGTTTTATATCAACCTTCCAAAATAAAACCTTATAACCAACTTTCTTAACAGATTCTTGTACTATATCTTTTTCCCCAACAGATACTCCACCTGTAGAAATTAAAATATCAGCTTGTTCCTCTGCCTTTTTAACTAGCTCAATTATTTTTTCCTCACTATCACATACTGAATCGAAGAATAATGCCTCACATCCAAGTTCCTCTAGTCTAGTCTTTAAGAAAATTCTATTACTATTATAAATTTTTCCTTCACCTAAAGATTCACCAGGATTTTGAAGTTCATCACCTGTAGTTATAATAGCCACAACAGGCTTTTTATAAACCTTAACTTTTCTTATACCTAAGGAAGCAATAGCTGTTAACTCAGAAGAATTTAACATAACACCTTTTTCAAGAATTAAAGTTCCCTTTCTAAAATCTTCCCCTTTAAAAATAACATTTTCATTATGTTCCTGTTTCACAGAAATATTAACAATGTTCTCATCTAAAACTTCAACAACTTCCTGTCTTACAATAGTATCTGCTCCATTTGGTAACTTAGCACCTGTCATAATTCTAACAGCCTCAAAAGGACCTATAGTTTTAGAACTAACATATCCTGCATAAATCTTATCAATAACTTTAAAAGTTATAGGATTTCCCTCACTTGCTAAACTCAAATCCTCTGACCTAACAGCATAACCATCTAAAGGTGACCTATCAAAGGGAGGACTATCTATAGGAGACACAATATCTTCCCCTAAAATTCTTCTTCTTCCCTCAAGAATATCAACTTCTTCACATTGCTGTACCTTAACAGAATCTATAATCAACGCCTTAGCCTCTTCTAATGAAATCATCCCACTCACTCCTTTTTTATATAATATATCCTCGCTGCCTTTTAGATAGTCATATAGGTGTATCATTTGTGACCTACTCACCTACGTAAAGAATCTCTAACATTTCTTCTATAAAAGTTACTAAATTTCTAAAACTCACTCCGTTCAAACATTAGAAATTTTTCACGTAACTTTTATATCAGAAATGAAGATATTCTAATTACTAGTTCAACGGTCACTGCATTTTTCACCTATATAACTATCTCGACAGCTACTTATATATTATAGTATAAAAATATGGGGGCTGATTACTACAGCCCCCTAGGTTTTACTCATAAGTATATTCTAAGTTTTCTGTTATATTAAAGAAATCTGAATAATCTATTTTGAATAATGGTTTTTTAACTCTTGAGATGTCTATTTTTTCTCTTATTAATTGAGTTAAGACACCTGCGTAAGATAAGTCTCCTTGTATTATTGCTCCATAGATTTTTCCCTCTTTATGAATGATTTTTTTATAACCTTTTTCATTCATTTCTATTTCAACTTCATAACCTTCATTTTCTGGTGCATCTACCATTCCTAAAGATAGTGTTGCAATTCCAACAAAGTTCATTGTATTTTTACTTCCAAAGAAGTCTGTCATTTCACGCTTTACACCTAACATATTTGAAGCTGCTATTATTCCTTCCTTTACAGCTGTTGGCCATATTGGATTTCTTCCTGTTACATCTCCAGCTCCATAGACATCTTCAATATTAGTTTTTCCATCTGGAGTTATTATTAATCCAAATTTATCACAAATTACATTGCTATCTTCTAGGAATGCTACATTAGAACGAACCCCTGTTGCTACAACTATAAGCTCACAAGGAACTTCTTCTCCTGTGTTTAGAAGTAATGCTTTTGGATTATTATTTTCATCAACTATAAGCTTTTCTGCCTTTACTCCTAATCTTAGGTTAACACCTTTTTCTTCAAATTTCTTTTCATATTCTTTAGCTGCATAATGATCTAATTGTATTGGTAATATTCTATCTCCCATTTCTACTAAAGTAAGGTTTAAGTTATAGTTCATAAGACCTGATATTGCATCTATACCAACAAGTCCAGCACCTAATACTACTGCACTTTTAACTTTTTTTCCTACCTTCACCATAGTTTCTGCATCATCTAAATTTCTAAGCCCGACTACATTATTAGCTGTTCTTAAATTTTCTATTGGTGGTATAAATGATGAAGCTCCACTACATATTAGGACTTTATCATATTTTAAAACTTCTTGATTACTAAGAGTTAAAGTTTTTTCTTCATCATTTAATTTAATAACTTCTACTCCCTTTTTCCATAGTATATTATACTTTTCTATGAAATCCTTCTCTGAGAAGTCAAGTTGCTCTATTGTTCTTACTCCACTTATATAATGATGCAAAATACATCTTGAATAGATATATTCATCCTTTGATACTAAAATTATTTCTGCATTTTCATCTAATTCCCTTAAAGTTTTAGCTCCACTTATTCCAGCTGCTGAAGCTCCGATTACTACATATCTCATTAGTCAACAACCTCCTCTAGTGTTATAG
Organism: Clostridium massiliamazoniense; assembly: GCF_001403635.1. Taxonomy (GTDB): domain Bacteria; phylum Bacillota; class Clostridia; order Clostridiales; family Clostridiaceae; genus Sarcina; species Sarcina massiliamazoniense. The sequence goes on along the minus strand of NZ_LN879466.1, from coordinate 123,380 downwards.
CATGCATTGGACATTTAGCCACACATTGAGGTGTTTTTTCCTTTGTTGAAAGACACATATCACATTTCATTATTTCCTTTTTACTTCTATCATCAGCTTTTAACACACCATAAGGACAAGCCATTATACACATGTAGCAGCTAGCACACTTATTACTATCATAAGTTACATAACCTGTTTCTTTATCCTTATGCATAGCCCCTGTCATGCATGTGAAAACACATTCTGGTTTCTCACAGTGTCTACAAAAAATAGGTGCATATTTTCCTGAACTATCTATTACTACTCTACTTCTTGTTTCTTCTGCCTTATGTGAAATAATACAAGCTGATGTGCAGGTTAAACAGCCCACACATTTGCTTCTATCTATTTTTATTCTTTTCATAGCTAAGTCCTCCATTGTTTACTCTATTTAATAATCTCTATATTAACTGCTACAGTTTTATATGAAGGCTCCTTTGAATAAGTGTCATAATCTGAAGGAGTTAATACATTTGTTTCAATATAATGAAGCGGTGCATATAATTGTCCCTTCTTAACATCTTTAGTTACCTTCGCCATAAACTTAGATTTTTTACCATTTATTGAACTTATATTAACATAGTCATTAGTTTTTATTCCTAAAGCCTTTGCATCCTCATCATTTATATAGATATATGCCTCTCTTTCTGAAACATTAGTTGTATAATCTATTTCTCTTGTTCTTGTTTGAGTATGCCATTGTCCAACTGTTCCTCTACCTGTATTTAATAAGTATGGGAACTCCTTTGTTTTTCCTGAAGGATTTTCTGCTATTGGTTCAAATAATAATTTAGCTCTTCCATTTGGAGTGAAAAATTTTCCATCTTCAAATAATCTTCTTTCATTAGAAGTTAATTTTTCACCTTTTCTTAATGGCCATTGTATTCCTTTTGAGAACATTAAATCTTCATATTCAACACCAGAAATATCACATGGAAGTCCTTCTGTACAAGCTCTTAATACCTCGAATACATTCTTTTTATCTGTCCATACATCTAAAGCTGATCCCATTCCTAAAGCTTTACCTACTCCTAGGAAAATATCAAAATCGTCCTTTTCGCCCTCTTGTTTTTCTAAGACTGGTTGAAGACCTGTTAATCTTCTTTCTGTATTTATTAAGAACCCTTCTTTCTTTAAAGCTGAAGCTGCTGGAAGCATTATATCTGCATATACAGCACTATGAGTATCATCATAGATATCTTGAACTATGAATAAATCTAAATTCTCCACAGCTTTTTTGAAACTTGAATTATTAACCCATGAATGCATTGGGTTTGTTGCTATTATCCATAGAGCCTTTATTTCCCCTGAAATAGCTTTTTCTATTATTTGATTATATGGTATTGTTGGTTTAGTTGGAAGCATTGCTGGGTCTATTTTAAGAGCCTTAGCAACCTTTTCTCTTTCAGCTTCATTTGTATAATCTGAACCACCATAAAGTCCTGTTGTGTTACTGAATAATCTTGATCCCATAGCATTACATTGACCTGTAATTGAGTTTCCACCAGTTCCAGGTCTGCCCATATTTCCTGTAATTAATGCTAAGTTCATTATTCCTTGAGCTGTTCTAACCGCTTGATAACTTTGGTTTACTCCCATAGTCCACCAGAAAGAAACTCTCTTTCCTTCATGGATTATTTTAGCAAGTTCTAAAACTCTTTCTGGAGAAATTCCTGAACCTTCTTCAACTTTATCTAAAGTGAATTCTTTAACAAATTCTTTGAAATCTTCAAAACCATCAACATGAGCATCAATGTATTCTTTATCTATCCAATTATTTTCTATTAAAACATTAGCTAAAGTATAGATTAAAGCTAAATCACCCTTTGGTTTAATATCTACCCATATATGAGCATTTTTAGCTGTTTCTGAGTTTCTTGGATCTACTACTATTACTTTAGCATCTTTATTATCTCTTATTTTTCCCCAAATTACAGGATGTGCAACTACTGGGTTAGCACCAAATAGGAATATTGTATCTGAAAGTTCAAAATCCTTTAATGCATAAGGTGGTGCATCAAATCCATAAGTTTGCTTATGTGCAACTACTGATGTTGCCATGCAAAGTCTTGTGTTACCATCACCATTTCCACCTAAAAATGTTCTTCCTATATGGCCTATAAGAGCCATTTCTGTAGTTTCAAGCTGTCCTGTACTAATGAAAGCAAAACTTTCTTTACCATACTTGGCTTGAATATCTTTAATTCTTTTTGCTGTTTCTTCAAAAGCTTTATCCCAAGATACCTCTTCTAAAACTCCCTCTGAGTTTCTTACCTTAGGTCCCTTAGGTTCTTTAATCATTGTATTTTGTTTATCTAAATTTAATCCCTTTATACAGCTGAATCCATAATTTATTGGATGCTCCTCTGTAGGAAGTATTTTTATTATCTTATCATTTTCAACATAAAAATCTAAATTACATGCTATCGCACAGTAATTACAAGTTGATTGTACTTTTCTCATAACAATCCCTGCTTTCATTTATTTGTTAAATATTTATCATTTTAAACTTATCATATTGATTAACTTTTAACTGTGATAAAAATCACTATTAATTATTTTTTAACACATTTCCCTATATAATTGCTACTATATAAAATAAAATTTAAAAAATTCTTTATAATTAAATTATTATTTAAAAGTATAATCACATATTATAGCAAATAATTAAATATTTGATATACTTCTAAAAAGTAAAAAGCAAAATAAGGAAAATAAGTTATAGTGTCTATAAATATTAATTAACATTTAGTATTTTATCCTAAATTTAACCCTCATATACTTTTTAGAAAGTTATACATAGAAGCATTACTAAAATGCTAATATTTCTAAACCAGTATTGACCGCACCCATCAAAGCAAAAATCAAAACTTGCCTTATATCCTTTAACCCCTTATTAATAATAATCCCCCCGCATTTCTCCTTAAATCTCTGATAAATTATATTACATAAGGCAAAGAAACGCATCATTATTTCAAATATTTAAGTAAATTGTAATTTACTTGTAATACTTTATCATATAAAAAAGCTCTATCATTTCTTCCATAATAATAGTTGCTAAAATTTCCAAACTTACTTTGTTTAATTTCCATTTACACAACTTTTTTCAGAAATGAAGAGCTTTTTAATTAGTAATTTAATAATTATAATATTCTGTACCTATATTTTTTAATACCCAGGTTTTGTCGTTGCTACTTGACCTTGGTTTGAATCTGTACTGAAATCAGTATATGATATATCTTTAAATGATTGAGTAGGTGCATTCTTAATTACCATGAATTTGTAACCATGATCTTTAAAGAATGTTATAACTCCTTGAAGTCCATTAACTGTATCAACCTTTGCTCCTGCATCATGAAGTAAGATTACATCTTGAGGCATTTCCTGCCATCCTTCTGTTGAACATTGAAGCATTTTTTCTGGACTTATTTGTGCTTGAGTTGCTGCAACTCCTGAATCTGCTGTCCAGTCCATTGCAGTCCATCCTTCTTGGTCTAAAGCTTTATTAAATTCTTCTAGATGTGGATCATGGTAGTAAACCCTTGACATATATCCACCTGGAAGTCTTAATATTCTAGTATCAAAGTGAGGTCCTAATACATAATGTTCTAAATCCTTACATTGATTTATTTGTGACATGAATTCTGGAACATTTACTGTAGATACTCCATTAATAGTTGGATAAAGTAGTGGTAATTGGTGAGTGAATGTGTGATCTCCCACTGCATTTCCATCCATTATTTCTTGTCTTACTATGTTTTGGATAGCTGCATTATTCTTTAAGTGATCCCCAATTAAGAAGAATGTAGCATGTACATTGTTTTTCTTAAGTATTTGCAGTATTTTAGGTGTATTATTTACACTTGGACCATCATCAAAGGCTAAAAATACTTCTTTTTGTTTAATTTGTGAATGTCCTGAAATCATAAGTGCTACTTGGTTAGCAGGAACAGCATAACTGTTAGCTGATTCAATTATATTTTCACCTGGAATGATTTCATTAGGCTTATACCAACTTGGTATAGGATTTACATATCCAAGATTGTCTGGCGCATTAAATCCAGCCTTCATTTGATTTAAAGTTGCTTCTGATATAGGATTTGCTGAAGCTCCTAAATCAGGCACACTTGTATAAGATGACTTAATTTGAGCTACGGCCTGCCCCTTACCATCATTTAGTATAGGTGATGTACCAGTTGTAGGATTGTATCCTACATTCTCATATTCATCTCCCTTTCCAGTTCCCTTAGCTTCTGTTGCTGTTGCTTTAGTTATATCTGTTGATGTTTTGTTTGTATCAACTGTAGCAACAGAAGTATTAGATGGTTTACCTAAAGTTGCTTTATTAGTAACGGTTTTCTTGCTCTGAGAATAAAAATATCCCCCTACGCAGATTCCAACCACAACCAATGCAGCAATTATAATAGCTGTTGTTTTTCCACCATTTTTTCTTTTTATCATTTGTCCCTCCATTGTATAAATTTAGTTGTTATTTTAGTTGTTTAATTTACTAACAATATATTACCATCTTAAAATGTCAATATGGTAACAAAAAATATATATTTTATTCATAATTTATTTAAAATAGTTATTATAAAGAATAAAATCTTAGTAAAATAATAATCTATATACAAAAATATCCTACAATACTAAATTAAGTATTGTAGGATATTACTATCTTTAAATTTTTACAATAACTAAATGATATAATTCAAACTTACTTATATCTTACTCCGCTCCAGTATACATTATTTTTCATTATTGCTTTATCTGAAAGTTCAACACCTTCTAAAGCCCATTTCTTGTATTCCATGAATCCAGTTCTATCTATAATGTAACCTATATGCTCTTTTCCACCTGGTGCTGTACGGTCTATATGCTCTGTTACATATTTATAAGTATTTCTTATAATTTTTCTAATACTTTCTTCATCAGCCCAAATTAAGAAATCTTCTGCAAGTCTTGGATTTTTCTTTCCTGTTCTCCCCATAATAACTAGTCTGTAGTATTTTTCTTTGCTTCTTGTCATAGCTCTTGTTGGACAAGCCACTACACACTCTCCACATCCAATACATCTTTCGTGATCTCTTACAACTGTATAATTTTCAGCACTTAATGCACCTGTTGATTTTCTCTTACATACTCTAACACAAGCTCCACATGATACACATCTATTGCTATCATATTGTGGCTCTGTCATTCCTATAATTCCAAAATCATTCATTCTAGCTTTTATACAGTCATTTGAACATCCTGTTAAAGCTACTTTGAAGTGTAAATCATTTGGGAATATTTCCTTTTCTATTCTCTTTGCAAAGCTTGTAGTATCATAGTTTGCAAAAGGACAAACTTGATTTCCTACACAAGCAGATACATTTCTTGTACCTGATGCATTATATCCACCATTTGGATTTTCTTGATTTATATCTAATCCTTCTATAATTGGTTGAAGCATTATGTTAACTTCAGGCATGTCTTTCATGCTTATACCAGGTATTTCGAATCCTTGTCTTATAGTTATATTTACTAATCCATTTCCGTACTCTTCAGCAATTTTTTGAATTTGACCTAGATGTTCAGCTTTAAGTTGTCCACCTGGAACTCTTATTCTTGCAGCAGTTACTCCTCTATGCTTTGTAACTCTGAAAGCATTCTTTTTAAGTTTTTTAGTATTAATATCCATTCCCATTATTAGTCCCCTCCTTCTATTAATCGATTAAAAGTTTACCTTTTGTGTAATTAAATACTGGTCCATCTAAACATATGTAAGTATCATCCATCTTACAGTGACCACATTTACCTATTCCACAGCACATTTTTCTTTCTTGTGAAATCCAAATATTTTCTTCTTTTATTCCTAACTTTTCAAATTCCATAACTGTAAACTTCATCATCATTGGAGGTCCAACAACTATAACTTGTACATTATCTTTATCCTTTATTTCTAAATCTGGTATATACTTTGTAACTAGTCCGATTGGTCCTTCATACCCTTCTTCAGCACCATCAACTGTTATTATGCATGTATCAAGATTTTTCTTCCAATTTTCCATTTCTTTCAAGAATAACATGTCACTAGGAGATCTAAAACCAGCTATTAAAGTTGATCTTATAGCATCCTTTGGATTAACTGCAAAATAATCTATAACAGCTTTAACTGGTGAAACCCCAGTTCCTCCTGCAACTATTATTACTTCTTTTCCCTTATAATTTTCTAAGTCAAAACCATTTCCATAAGGTCCTCTTAAGAATAATTTATCTCCAACATATTTTTCAAATACTTCATTAGTAACCTTACCAACTTTTCTTATTGTTAAGTCAACGTAATCTTCTCCTATACCACTAACTGATATTGGAGCCTCACCAAACTTTGGAAGAGATACTTCAAAGAATTGTCCTGGTTTAACGTCTCCTCTGAATTCCATTCTGAATGTGTACTCTTTTTCTGTATGTTTGATAACTTCTTTTATCTCTGATAAAAAAGGAATATATTCATTATGCATTATTTTGACACCTCTTCCATAGCTTTCTCTAATTTGTTTATTGTTGATGAGAATGAAATATACTCAGGACATATATCATCACATCTTCCACATCCTACGCACATGTTGTATCCCCATCTTTTTTTATAGTCATAAACTTTGTGCATAACTTTGAATCTCATTCTTTCACCCTTTGAGTTTCTGAATGAATGTCCACCAGCCATATCAGTATATCCATCTACATGACATGAAGCCCATACTCTTCTTCTTTCACCATTCTTTGCGTTATCTTTATAGAATATATCTTGCATTGTGAAGCAAGTACAAGTAGGACATACGAAGTTACATCTTCCACAAGCTATACATCTATCATTATACTCATCCCACATTTCTGACTTAGTTATTCTTAAATCTAAGTTCTCTGGAATATTTACTCTTGTTTCTGTTTCTGTTACAAAATCTGGAGTTACATTTTCTTCTTTCTTGTCCATATCTGAGAATACTTTTAATAACTCTTCATCCTTAACATCCATTAGAGCTTCATTTCCTACTACTTTTAAATAAGCATCATAGTTATCACTCTTGTTAGTTCCCATATCTACACAGAAACAACTTTCAAAGCTCTTTTCGCATCCAATTAACACAAATTTAGCTTTATCTCTTAACTTTTTATAGTAAGGGTCAACAAATCCATTTCTTAAGTATATATCATCTATTCTTATTAATGAGTGCATATCACAGCTTCTTAAAAATATTAAGATTTTCTTCTCATCTACATCTGGTTCCTTACATTCTTTTTCTGTAAAGAAGAATAGTGTTTGTCTTATTGGAAGTAACACTTCTTTATATGAAAATTGAGCTTTTTTTTCAAACTCTATTTCTTCTACTGTGCTTACTTCTCCGTATCTAACCATATTTGTATCTGAAAATCTTCCGTCCCCTTCAATAACTGTTGGAGCATAGATTCTATATTCTTTTCTTAATTCGCTGAAAGCCTTATTCAAACTTTCTAAGTTAACTCTAAATCCCATAGTCCACCTCATGTAAAGTTTATTATTCCCTAAAAAATTTCTAAATTTTATACTTTGATTATAATTTAACAATCAAAAAAGAACTATGATAAATATCACAGTTCTTTTTGGGAATCTTTTTACAAACCCTTAAAGTATTTAGCTAATTTTTCTTTATCTACTACTATAATTCTTTTATTTCTTTGAATTATTAACCCTTCCTTTGCTAATATCTTCAAAGCTCTTGATATAGTTTCTCTTGGAGTTCCAAACATCTCTGATAAATATGTAACAGATAATGCTAAATCTATTAAAGTTCCTTCTTCAACACTTTTCCCATAGTCCTTGCTAAGCTTCCATAGCTTTGCAGCTACTTTTTTCTCAATTTTTAAGGAAGTGGAATTTTTAAGTTGTCTATACATTCTTCTTGTTTTTTTAGCTAGAGAATTAATAACTAATGTTGTTATCTTGAAATCCTTTTCCATTATTTCCACAAATTTAACTTTTTTAATGGATACTATTTCACAGTTTTCAAAAGCCTCACAATTTATTGAGGATGATAAATAGTCTAATATTACTTCATTTAAAAAGCTACCTTTTCCTAAAATAAATATAACTTTCTTTTGACCATATTCATTTATTTTATACAAAGCCGCTTTACCTTTATGTACAATATATACATCATCAATATTTTCTTTATCTCTAAATATATGTTTTCCTTTCAGATAACAACGAATTTCACCATTTTCACAAATTTCATTAAGAGAGTGCTCATTCACATCTTTAAAAATTCCTAGTTCTTCTAATTCCTCTTTACTTATCATATTCTTTCCCTCTTAGTTAAACTTATTTTTAACAAATTTGGAATTCTGCCCTTCAACAATATAACTCACAATCTAAATTTCTCTTTATTTTTTATATACATTTAATAATTCTTATTAGTATTTTACAAGTTATTATTAAACATTAATTCTCACTCCAGAAATACTCAAATTTATTCTATTACCTTATCATATAATTTTTACTACTAATTATATTTTATATTTATTATAAATTATCATCAAGTATGATCAATTCTATCTTATTAATCTAATAGCTTATCTCACAATCTATTATCCAAAATAATATTATATAGTAATTAATTTTTTCCTATTGTTTTAAATATTAAACATAAAAATATCAATTTGAAAAAAATAATTCTAATTTGAAAATTGTTAATAGGCTAATGGGTTATATTAATAAATATTTAACCTCTTTAATCCTGTTTTATTAATAAATGGAATATATACTAATTACTATAAGATCACTATAAATTATTTTTCATTCGATAAATAACTTATATAATACTTCAATATTCTATAAATTAGAGATAAATAGACACAAGTTTTTAGAGAACTTCATTTAAAATCTAACTAATGGATATTATAAAAAACACCATAAAGTTTTTATCTCATATAAAATGCATAAAATTAGAAAAATTTAAAATAATATATACTATATTATTACTTTTAAGGAGGATTTATAAATGAAAAAGGTTTTAGCTTCTGTAATAATAGCAGGCTTAATCATAGGTGGTGCTGTTACTTATTCCACTGCCCATCCTGAAAAACAAGTTACAACTGTTGCTAATCAAAGAGAAAATATTTCAATGGATCAAGATAGTGCTGCTGTAGTTACAAATATAAACTCAGATAATGAAAATATAAATATAAATGATTACATGGGTGATTGGAGAACAGGCTCTTTAATCGGTTCCTTAGATACTCAAAATAACATTAATAAATCTCAAAGTTCAAATATTAATATCTCACAAGATAAATTTAAAATTTCAACTTCTATTTCTAATAATGTTGTTAATGATATTACCATTACTAAACCTGTTTATAAGCTTCAAAAATTACCTGATAATTACTTCCGTATTAGTTTCCATAGAGAACCTGAAGCACTTGGACTTTCAGCAAAAAATAACTATCAAGTAATTGTGAATAATTCTCCTACAGATATTTATATTTCAAATGGGAAATTAGTTTATAATGCTTCTGGTTCATTCTTTAATTTATCTAAGTAAACAGAAAAAAGACTATATTAAATGCAGTTGAAAAAATATCAGAGCTTTTAATATAGTCTTTTTCTTCTTAAGTTTTCTTTAAGTTAAAATGCCGCCATAAATGATACTGATAGCATACCTACTATTAATACAATAGCTATAGCTAACATTATATATCTATGTCTTTTTCTTCTTCTTTCTAAACGTTCTTTATAATTACTCATTTCCCCATCTCCTATTTATAATCTAAAATATGTTAAATTTTATTTTCTAAATCCATAGCCATTCTAAACTCTTCTTCTGAATACATATTTATTATAAATTGTTTTCCTATGCCTTCATTAATCATTTTTCTTATGGATTTTATTCTTTCTTTTTTTACAGCATCATTTATTTTCTTTTCTCGCTGATCTATAGCATTAAGGACCTTGCTGTTTATTAACTCTAATTTTTTAAATTTGGATTTGTTATCATATTTACTTCCTATATTTATTACTGTTCCATGATATAAGGCATCCCATAATGCTACTGTATTGCTATCATTTTCTATGAAATAGCACCCTTTTTTGTGAGTAATTTCACCAATAAATGAATATTCTCTTCCTTCTATTTCATACTTTGTTTCTACTATATCAGATGTATAGATCTTTACTCCCAAACTATCTTTTAATTCAGTATATTGCACTAGGTAGTATTCACCTTTATATTTATCTATTTTAATATCTAATCCTTTTTTGTTTATGATTAAGAGTTCTCCTTTATTGGTAATCATAAACTCATCATTAATAAAACTATCAAGTTCCACAACATAACATTTAATTTCTAAACTCATATTGCATAAACCACCCTTTGATAATATTTCTTTTGTTTAATATAAAAACTCCTCTATTAATAAATTATATACTTTTATTAAAATAAATAAAATGCAAAAAAGTTAAATTTGTTTCTAAGTTCCTTATTTATTGAACTTAATTTAACTTTGGTTCTATTTTGTACATTTCATATTCATATTTTATTAAAATTTATGCTATACTTTTATTGCAAAGGGAGGTACTTTTTTATGTATAATGAGACAAATGGAATGATGAATAATAAAAGAAAGGGAATAATTTTAATGCTTGTTTTTGCATTTTCACTAGCTGTACAAACAGTACTTCTGAAAAAAGCAGGACATATTCCTGTTGCTGAAAAAACAGTTTATAGAAATTCTATAGCTGCTTTATTCGCATTTTTCTACATTGCAAAAACAAGAGGTTTTAAAAATAATAGAGCAATGTTTTTCGGAACTAAAAAAAATATTCTAGGTCTATCTCTTAGAAGCCTTTTTGGAATTGTAGGTATTACATTAAATCTTTATGCACTTCAATATCTATTAGTTCCAAATGCTACTATGATTCAAGATTTAAGTATTTTCTTTGTTATTATATTTTCTTATATTTTCCTTGGTGAGAAAGTTAAACTATGGCAAATATTCCTAATCTGCGTTGGATTTATTGGTGCTATATTTGTTGTTGACCCAGATAGTAGTAAATTCGTTTTAGTTCCATCTATAGCTGCTTTAATAGGAGCTGCAATGAATGGTGGAGATAGTGCTACAATGAGATACTTAGGTGATAAATGTGATCCAGTTACTGTAGTTTTCTTCTACAACTTTGTATCTTCAATAATACTTTTACCATTTATGATAATTTATTATAAACACTTATCTCTTCACACTACTATTTATTTAATTTTAGCTGGACTTTGCTATATTATAGTTGAATTTTCACTAATAACTGCATATAAATATGCACCAGCTAGAGATATTGCCCTATTTAGATATACAGATGTAATCTTCTCTGCTATACTTGCTTTCTTCGTATGGGGCAAATTACCTAGTACAACAAATGTTATTGGATATGTAATAATAGCTGTAGCTGCTATACTACTACTTCTTTACAAAAATCCAACTTCAGATTCTAAAAAAGTGAGTTCAAGAACTTAGTTTAGACGTCATTAATAAGAAAGGACTTTAAAGATGAAAGCAATAAAAGGAATTGTTATCGCTATTATAGTAATCATAGTAATAGCTATAATAGGATTTTTAACTTTAAATAAAAAAAGCTTAGATACAAATAGTGTAGTATCTAAGGCTACAAATTCTCCAGTAGCTCAAGGCGTAGCTAATACCCCTGCTGATAGCAATAACATAGTTTCCCCAAAGGAAAAAACTACAACTGCTAAAGAGGACACTACTATTGATAAACCTAAAGCTAATGAGTCTACAAACTCTACTAAAGCTCTAAATGATAGTAATAGCATAAAAGATAATAAAACTACTACTTCTTCTACTGCAGAACATAAAGAAAATAATACAACTAAAAATTCTAATATTGCTAATAATACCAATACTAATAACACTACTAATAATACTGTTCCTAGTAAAAATAATGCTGTTCCAGTTAACACTACCAAAGCTATTAATAACAACACTAATAATACTAAGGTTAATGATAATAATAACAATGTTAACAACACCAATAATAAGACTACTAATACTTCAGAAACACAAAACTTACAGTCTTATTATTTAAATCAATTAACTGGAATAACAGAGCAAATAAATGCTATGCCAACAAAGAATGATGATGATGCTCAATTGTTACAAAATGCCGGAACTCAATGCAACCTATGGAATGCAGAGCTTAATAAAATAATGAACAAGCTATCTACTACATTACCATCATCAGAAGCATCCACTCTTCAAAATGAAGAATTCCAATGGATACAAAATAGAAATAATGAAGTTCAAAATACAAGTAATAGCGGTGGCTCTATAGCACCAATATTAGGAGCTCAAAAAGAAGCTCAACTTACTAAGGAAAGATGTTATTATTTAGTAAATAATTATATGTAAAATTTAATAAAAATTAGAGGATGTATCAAATTGCAGATACATCCTCTCTGCCTTTTATCTAGCTATATAGGTTCATCATTTATGATCATTCACTTACGTAAAGAAGCTCTAACATTTTTCTATAATAATCTCTAAAATTTCCAGACTAACTTTATTTGACTGACAGTCCAAATCTATGATTTGGTAACTGAAAGTTACTCAGTTCATTTAGTACTGAGCTTCTATATAACTGCAACTAAACATTTAGATGAAGTCAAAACTCCACCTGAATTAAGTCTACGTTTATAAAAGTAATGTAAATTAAGATGCTAATTATACGGCCCCTTTTTTAATAGATTAAAACATAAATTTCATAATATTCTTCTCTTGACCAAATTGGTCAAAACAATTATACTAGTATTAACCGAAACGGTTAATAAAAAAATTTAGAGGTGTTAAATTATGAATGACACTTTTCTTAAGCTTACTACAGAAAAGCAAAATAATATTATTAATTCAGCTTTAGCTGAGTTTGCATCTACGGGATATACAAAAACTTCAATGAATGCTATTGCCAAAAGAGCTGGAATTTCTAAAGCTTCTTTATTTTATTATTTTAATACAAAAAAAGAATTATATTTATATTTATATGAATATTGTCATGAGCACTATATGAACGAGGTTGAAAAAATCCTTGATACTGAAAAAAGGGATTTCTTTGATATATTCATTGAATATCAATATAAAAAAATAAAAATAATGAAAAGACATCCTGAAATGTTTAAGTTCATAGAAAGATCTGAATCTATTGAAGATGAGGATGTGTCCTCTAATTTAGAAAGAGATAAAATAATAAAAAGACATCCTATGATTTTTGCATTAACTAATGGATTTAATTCTGATGATAATAGTGAAATCTCAGATAAGGTAAAAAATTTAAGGAAAGAATTCATTGAAGAAGGCTGGAAATTTGTTCTTGATAAAGCTGATATGAGTAAATTTAAGGATGATGTAGATATTAACAAGTTAATAGATATACTAACTTGGTCTGTTGAAGGCTATATGAATAAAATTATCAATAATTCCCCTATAGATATAGAACTTAAAGAATACATATTGTTCTTAAAGAAATATCTCTATAAAGATAATGAAATTAACTAACTTACACTAATGATGAAAAGGAGAAAAGAAAATGAATGAAATAATAAATAATATATTAAATAGAAGAAGCACTAGAGTCTTCACAGAAGAAAAAGTAGATGAAGCTCTATTAAAAGAAATAGTAAAAGCAGGTTTATATGCTCCAAGCAGTAAAAACAAACAACTTTGGCACTTCACTGTTATTCAAAATGAAGATGTCCTAAACCAATTAGACCAAGATACTAAAAATGCTGTAAAACAGTATGGAGAAGAAAAAGTTGCAAATCCTGATATATTAAAACATATAAATGCTAAAGCTAATAATGATGCTTTTAATACATTCTATAAAGCTCCAGCTGCTATATTAATTTCAAGAGATAGTAATGATATAACTAGCCAAGATGATTGCGCTTTAGCTTCACAAAATATGATGTTAGCAGCAGAATCACTTGGTTTAGGTTCATGCTGGATTGGATTTATAAAATACCTATTTGCTCTAGATGAAGATAGAGCTAAAGAATACAGTGATAAATTCTCTATTCCAGAAGGATATATACCAACACATGCAATAATCATTGGTCATAAGAAAAATAAAACTCCTAAGGCATCACCTAGAAGAGAAAATACTGTATCATATATATTCTAAAATTAAAAAACTTAATATTAGTTAATTTTATTTACTAAAAAGCAAGAGGATGTATCAAATTACGGATACATCCTCTCTGCCTTTTATCTAGCTATATATCTATCTCTGTAAATGAAAAAATACATTTATCTGATAACTAGAGACTGTAATACTCCTATCTTCTATAAGTAGGAAATAAGCAGCCTCATCCTTCTAAATAACTACAACTAAGTATTTAGACCACCTGAATTAAGTCTACCTTTATAAAAGTCAATGTCCATTAAAATTTTATTCCTTTTCAAAATAGTGATTATCTTCTAGTATAATATGTCCACTTTCATAATTTTTACCATCAACTGTTATTTTAAGTTTCTCTAAATTTAAACCACTTATAAAAGTTTGTGTTACTGCTTTTAATACACTTCCTTCAACCCCTGAACCTAAGTTTCTGTTTATGAAGGCTGAATTAAAATCTATTATAGCTACCTTATCTTTCTTATCTATTTTATTTATTGCAACATCACTAGTTAACATTTTTTTGCTCTTTAACTTTTCTAATATTAAGTTTTCATCAATTTTCTCTGCTTTTATAGTTTCAGATTTCATCTTATCTACTTCAGCATCATAATAATATAATATAGCCTCTTCTGCTTTTGCTTCTTCCTTCTTTTCATCATTGGAATTTGATATTTGATTTTCTTTATTACTTACAGGTTTTTTAGAATCTTTTTCTCTTTCTGATTCTGTCCCCTCTTCTTTATTACTTGTAGCATCATTGTTAGTAGTGCTATTGTCTGTCTCAGCATTGCTTTCTACTACAGGTGCTTTTAAAGTATTATCAACTTTTGACTCTTCCTTAGCTCCACAACCTGCAAATACAGTTACTGAAGCTATTATTGAACATATCAATGCTAGTTTTTTCATATTATCCCCCTAATTTTTAACACTAATTTCTTTGATATACTTATTTTAACTCTGCATACTTATAAAGTCTAATGAATATTTTTTAACTTATTAATCTTTTTTTTGATATTTCTGTAATATTATCTTCTTTTTTTAACTACTTAAATATTTTTTTGTCATTCTCTTAATATATTTATTTTTTCTTTTTCAACCATAAAAACCACTTCATTATATAAATAAATTTTATATAATAAAAGTGGTTTTTATTAAAATATTTTTATATCACTATATTTAAAATCTTTTCTTTCTCTTAATTGTCTAGTAAGCAGACTCCTTTCTATTATATTATTGTAAGTTATGTCTATCACTTGGTCTAAATCTATATCACTAACATCTCTAAGTAAAATATTTATATAAGCACATCTTTTTGTGGTATCAAATATTCTAGGTATATACCCATTTTCTGTTTTTTCTACTCTAATTTCTCTATCACCTATTTTTACAACATCACCCATTAATTTTCCACCTAATCTTTTACTTAATTCAGATAAGTATCTATAATTATTATTCATATACCACTCTTTACTTATCATACTTTCTTTGCCCTCCCCTTGCTGAAATAATCTATTTCAAACAATTAATATCTTAATTTTAGTTTAGTATGTTTAATATATTCAAATCTAGATATTAGATTATCATAAAATTATGTTTATCACTAGATTTTAAGATAAATTAAACCCCAATTTATTATATCATTTATTCCTATAACTTAACTACACTTTTTAAATTTGTCAACATAATTTTTACTAAATTCCTCATAAATTTCTTAATCTTTTCTTTCCCTTCATATATACTAACTTTTTCAATTCTTTCATAGAAGTTCCCCTTAATAAAATTCTATTTTTATCAAACAAATATATTCTAAAAATAAACAGCTTCACGCTTCTAGATAATGTCTACTAAGCATTCAGATTCAGATAGAGTCAAAACCCACCTGAATTAATTCTATGCTTATACAAAAATAAGGACTACATTTACTGTAGTCCTCGTAACTAATGTTAATTTGAAAAATTATATATTTAAATTAGAAATAGATAGCTTTCTATGCTTCTGCCCTTCTCTTACGATACATCTTTTTCCATAGATAGAATCCGTAGATTGCTCCTGTACCGTATTGAATCCAGTTTAAAGCTCCTGATATATCACCAACTAAAGTTGGTCCAGTTATATGTGGAGTTTGTATTATACTTTGAATAAATAATACAACACCAATATTACAGAATATCCAGAACCACCATTGTTCAATATATCTCATTGATGTTAAGATAATTGCCCAAACTGTTATCATTGTAGTTAATGAATCCATAATTGGGTCTGGGTCATTAGGTATATTAATTCCAAATAATGAGTGGAATATGTTTCCTAAATTAGCTAGGAAGTAGTAATAGATTACTGTTGCTATAGCACAAGTTATTATAGCAATAGCCCAATTTACTGCTGTAAATTTTCTTATTTCTATTTCATTAGTTTTACTCTTTTCTAAGTTTTTCTTCCAAGAGATAAGACCTATAATTTCTATAGGTAAAAGTAAACATATATTTTGAATTACTTGACCATAGTATGCACTTTCTAGAGCAACATAAGCATAAGTAATTGTGTTAATTATCCAGTATGGATAAACTATTATTTCTGCTCTTGCTTGATAAATTGAAGTGAATACTCCAGTTATTGATGATATTAATCCTACAATTCCTATTACAGTAAATACATTAGAAAATCCTTCTCCCATAAATACTGGTGAGAAAAATGAAAATAAAGCTGCTAATATAAAGACTGTAAAAAACCACTTTTGAAATGTACTTAAACTGCCCCAAAAACCTTTGTGGCTCATAGCCCCCTGATTGCTCTCCATTAATTATCCTCTTTTCTTCTTTTGTTTTTTACTATTTAAAATATATACACTTAAATACTTTAAGAGTATATGTTCATAACCTTTACATATCTTTTTTATAACCTTTACACCTAAATTGTAAACGATTTTAGAAGAATAATCAATAGTTTTGTTAATAATTTATTAATAAAACTCATTTTTTATTTATATTATTCATGATTTAGTAATATAAAAGTCACTTTTTTCATATTTAGTATATCATATATTTATATTTAGTTAAAACATTTTTTATTCTGTATATACTTAATTAAAATAAATATGCATTAAATATATACTATTTTCTTTGAAACTCACTATTATTTTCTTAAAATATTTATTTTTTTTCTAATTCACTTACTATCTTTTTACCCAAAGCTTCACTTGATTGAGGATTTTGTCCTGTTATAATATTCCCGTCTATTACTATATATGGAGTAAAGTCATCACCCTTTTCATATACAGCACCTTGTTCTTTTAATTTGCTTTCTAAAGCAAAAGGAACTAAATCATCTAATTTAACTGATTTTTCTTCACTATCACTAAAAGCTGTTACTTTCTTGCCATTTATAAAATGCATACCATCAGTGTCCATAAGGTCTACAAAAGCAACTACTCCATGGCATATTGCCGCTACTATATTCTCTGATTTATAAGTATCTAATATTAAATTTTGAACATCTTTATTTCCTACAAAATCTTGCAATGGACCATGTCCACCAGCAAATAAAATGGCATCAAAAGACTTATCTTTAACATCACTTATTGATTGAGTATCCTTAAGAAGATCTGCAATTTCTTTATCCTCTTCTGGAATTCCATCTGGAATAGAATTTTTATCTAAAGGAACCTCTCCACCTTTAATTGAAGCTATTTCCACCTCAATTCCTTCGTCTTTAAAAATTTTATAAGGTGTAGCTAATTCTTCAAGCCATAATCCTGTTGGGTGCCCTGCCATGTCATTACTACTTGTTGCAACTAATAAAATTTTCTTATCCATTTGTCTTCTCTCCTCTTTATTTAAATTTATTTAAATTTACTCTTTATTAGTTTTCAACAAAAAATTTAGAATATACAATTTATTTTTCTCTTTGTAACTTATGTTACCTATTTTTTTTATATTTTTCTGTATACTATCACTTGTGTTCAAGTTCGCGCTTGAAATTAAATTTAATAAATTAATATTTTTATAATTATGATTAAAATATTATATCTATAGGATATGAAATAAAAATAAATTAAATGGAGGACGTTAATATGGGGTTATTCTTTAATAGAAATAAAGAAAATAAATTAACACAAGAAGAACTAAACAAAATGTTTTGTTTTCAATGTCAAGAAACTGCCGGAAATAAAGGATGTACAATAAAAGGTGTTTGTGGTAAAGACGCTGAACTTGCTGGTCTTCAAGATCTTTTAGTTTATCTTGTAAAAGGAATTTCAGAAGTTGCTGTAAGAGGTAGAAAAGTTGGAATAGATAATCAAGAAGTTAATACTTTTGTTGTTGAATCATTATTTGCTACAATTACAAACGCTAACTTCGATGACAATATATTCGTTTCAAGAATTAAATCTGGAATAATATTAAGAGAATACTTAAAAGAACAAATAAAATCAGCTAATGGAAACTTAAATGATTTACACGATGCAGCTACTTTCACTTGTTCTACACTTGATGAAATGAAAGCAAAAGCTCCTAAAGTTGGTGTTTTAGCTACTGAAAATGAAGATATAAGAAGTTTAAGAGAGCTTATTACATATGGTGCAAAAGGTTTATGTGCATATTTAAAACATGCTGCTGCATTAAACTATTATAATAGTGAAATAGATGCTAATATGCAAATGGCTTTAGCTAAAACATTAGACAGTACATTATCAGTTGATGATTTAGTTGCACTAAGTTTAGAAATGGGTAAATTCGGTGTTGATGGTATGGCATTATTAGATAAAGCTAATACTGAAAGCTATGGTCATCCAGAAATAACAGAAGTTAATATAGGAGTTGGTAAAAACCCTGCTATTTTAATAAGTGGACATGACTTAAGAGACATGGAACAATTATTAGAACAAACTGAAGGAACTGGAGTAGATGTTTATACTCACAGTGAAATGTTACCAGCTAACTACTATCCTGCATTCAAAAAGTACAAGCACTTTGTAGGTAACTACGGAAATGCTTGGTGGAAACAAACAACAGAATTTGAAAGCTTTAATGGACCAATATTAATGACTACAAACTGTTTAGTACCACCAAAAGATAGCTATAAGGATAGAGTTTACACAACTGGTGTTGTTGGATTTGAAGGCTTAAAGCATATAGATAAAAAAGCTGATGGAACAAAAGACTTCTCAGCTATTATAGAGCATGCTAAAAAATGTGCTGCTCCTACTGAAATAGAAAATGGAACTATTGTTGGTGGATTTGCTCATCATCAAGTATTCCAATTAGCTGATAAAGTTGTTGATGCTGTTAAATCAGGTGCTATTAAAAACTTCTTCGTTATGGCAGGTTGTGATGGTAGAGCTAAATCAAGAAACTACTACACTGAATTTGCTGAAAAGTTACCTAAAGATGCAGTTATATTAACAGCTGGATGTGCTAAATACAAATACAATAAATTAAACTTAGGTAATATAAATGGAATACCAAGAGTCTTAGATGCTGGACAATGTAATGACTCATATTCATTAGTATTAATTGCTTTAAAATTAGTTGAAGCTTTTGAACTTAATAATGTAAATGAACTTCCATTACATTACAATATAGCTTGGTATGAACAAAAAGCTGTAATAGTATTATTATCATTATTACACCTTGGAGTTAAAAACATCCATTTAGGACCAACATTACCAGCATTCTTATCACCAAATGTAGCTAAAGTTTTAGTTGAAAACTTTGGAATTGGTGGAATCAATAATGTTGATGATGATATGAAAATGTTCCTTAACCTATAAAAATTAATTCTTTCCCCAAACCCAAAAAGTTTATAAACCCAATTTGTAAAATACTTATTTTTAAAACAATTTATAAAACAATTTATAAAACAATTTATAAAACAATTTATAAAAAAGATTCACAAAAAAATTTCACAAAAATAAAAAAAATTCATTCCCAAAGAAAAAAAGAGGATGTATCAGATTACAGATACATCCTCTTTACTTTTTAGCTAACTATATAATTAAAGACCTATAGTTACTAATACCTTACTTTTTCTTCTAGCTATTACGTTATGCTCTTTTCTAGCATCAAAAGCTAAAAATTCACTTTTTTCTAATAGGAATTCTTCACCCTCTACAAACTTGAAGTCTACTGCTCCATCAATCACTTGTATAGTTGCATTACCATCATGTCTATGGTTTGGAAGTCCTTTACCTTCTTCAAATTCAAAATACATAACTTTAAAACTTTCATTTTTATCTAACATTGATTTTGATTCTGCTATTTTTTCTAAATTTACTTTCATTACAAACTCTCCTTTGTGTAAATCTTTAATTATTGGATTTCATAACTTCCACTAAAATTCAGCTAGAGTCAAAATTTTATCTGAATTAAGTTTCAGTTTGTATACACTTATTATGAACTTATAATATCATCTAAATACTAAAAAAAAATGTGATTCAACGCACTAAAAATATTAAATTTTAAATGTTATAAATTATTATAGCTTTAACAATAACTTCCCTTTTTTTCTACCTAATTAATTTTTGTAAAACTCCAATAAGCTCTAGCACTTGTTGCTATTTGATTGAAATTCCATGTTTCATTTGAGTATTTTATACTATCTGGGTCATTTATTGTTATTTTTCCATCAGGTGTTACCCCTGTTAATACCATAAAATGCCCTGTTAAAGTGAAAATTCCTGGTCCCATAGCTGCTATTACTGGATGTCCTGCTTTTAGCTCATCTATAACTTGATTCTCAGGTATTCTAGTTCCCTTAACTCCAAAGTGAGGACTTAAGTCACTCATTAAACTCCAACTTGTTCCTTCTCCCGGAACATAGCCTCCATGGGTCTCACTATAATCAGCTACAACCTTCGGATTTATTGATGTATTTCCTGTTAATCCTACTGCTACCATTGCTAAGGAAGTTGGTCCACACCCGTCTGTTGCTAAAGGTCCTTCTCCATATTGATCATATCCCCACTGTTTGTCCCATTGCTCAAATAAAGGGATTTTCCCTGGAGTATAATAAGGTTTTATATTTATTGGTTGATTTACTTTTCTTGTTGGATAACCAGCTACATAAGGTATTGATTCTGGATGCATTACAGCTAATCTAATAAGATAAGATGGAATCTCCTTAGCATTATCTACAATCGATTGAATTTGTGCATCTTTATACTCCTTAGCTTCACTACTTAACTTCTCTAACAACTGACTTTCTGATGCATTCCACCATTGGTATGTATCATAATTTTCCTTATCTATTTCCATTATAGTTTTAGATAAAGTGTTTGGCTTTTGAACTTCTTCTACCTTATGAACTTCTGTATTACTATCTTTACTAATTTCTTTATCAGCTTTTACTTTATTCTTTCCTTGTTTTTGGACTACTCCACTACTAAGTTTTTTTCCATTTTCATAATAGTAAACTGAGCCACCTATAGCTGCTACTACAGCACAAGCAAGAACAACTGCACCTATTATATAATTTTTCTTCATTTGTTACTTCTCCTATCATTAGTCATTATAATGAAAGCATAGCATATTATTGCAACACTTAAATTACAAAAAAATAAAAGAGGATGTATCAAATTATGGATACGCCCTCTCTGCCTTTTATCTAGCTATATAGATTCATTATTTTGTACCTATATAACGAAATATATTTATAAAAGGTACTGATTTAATACAGCACCCTTTTTATTAAAATTTATTTTAAAATTATTTCTCCATCTTTATAATCAACTACACACTTCCCACCATTTTTAAGTTTTCCAAAAAGTATTATATCAACTAATTTAGATTTTATTTCAGAATTTATTATTCTTACTATCTCCCTAGCTCCATATTCTTCACTTGTTCCTTTAGTTATTATATGTTTAATTAAATTTTCCGTTGGAACTACTTCTACATTTTTATGAGCTAATTTTTCATTTAATAATCTAAATTGCTTCATTATGATTTTTCCTGACATTTCTTCATTAAGACTATTGAATACTATAACCTTGTTTAATCTATTTCTAAATTCAGGTGTAAAAGTCTTTTTAACAGCTTCATCTATACTTGATTTTGTGATACTTCTTTCTCCAAAACCTATTAGAGATTTACCAACACTACTTGCTCCAGCATTAGATGTCATTATTAATATTACATTTCTAAAATCAGTTTTCTTACCTTGATTATCTGTTAAAGTAGCATAATCCATTACTTGAAGCAATATGTTGAAAATATCACTATGTGCCTTTTCTATTTCATCAAGAAGAAGTATTGAATGTGGATTCTTCTTAACTGCATCTGTTAATAGACCACCTTCTTCATAGCCAACATAGCCTGCTGGAGCACCTATTAACTTAGCCACAGTATGTTTCTCTGCATATTCACTCATGTCAAATCTTATTAATTCAATATTTAAAGTTCTTGATAATACCTTTGCTATTTCTGTTTTTCCTACACCTGTAGGACCAACAAAGAGCATTGATGCAATTGGTTTATTATCATCATTTAAGCCAGCTCTTGATAACTTAATTGCATTAACAACTTCACTAGCTGCTTCCTTCTGACCAAATATTTCTTCATCTAATTTTTCTTCTAAGTGCAATAGTTCTTCAACTTCATCCATTTCAACAGTTTGTTTTGGAACATTAGTTATTTTAGAAAGTACTTCTTCTATAAGAGAAATATCTACTATCTGTCTCTCTCCATCCTTCGGATTCATAACCCTATAAGCTCCAGCTTCATCTATTAAATCTATAGCTTTATCAGGTAAATATCTATCGTTTATATATTTATCACTTAAAACTACAGATTGTTTTATAGCCTCTTCTGTATATTGAACACCATGGAATTCCTCATAATAATTTTTTAATCCATTAAGTATATGAATACTTTCATCTATGGATGGTTCTTTAATATCTATATTTTGAAATCTTCTTAAAAGACTTTTATTTTTAGCAAAGTTCTTATTATATTCATCATAGGTTGTAGCTCCTATAAATCTTATTTTTCCTGAAGCTAAATAAGGCTTTAACATATTTGATGCATCAAAAGAACCTCCATTTATAGATCCAGCTCCCACTATATTGTGTATTTCATCAATATATATAATTGGCTTTTCAAACTTAGAAACACCTTCCATTATAAGTTTAAGTCTCTTTTCAAAATCTCCTCTATATTGAGTTCCTGCTAATAAATCTCCAAGTTCTAAAGAAAATATCTTAGCACCCTTTAGCTTATCTGGGACTTTACCTTCATTTATAAGCCTTGCTAATCCTATGGTAATAGCTGTTTTACCTACACCAGCTTCTCCAATATGAATGGGATTATTTTTATATTTTCTACAAAGAATTTGCATAGTTCTTTCAAGTTCTTTTTCTCTTCCTATTAAAGGAGCACTTTCCATTGCAATATCATTAAGAGAACTTACATACTCTTCCCAAGGTTCCTTCTTATCTTTATCTCTTGAAGGATTAACCCTTTCATCACTATTTTTTATTTCAACATCTTCTTTATCACTATCATTACTATTACCGAAAGATTCTACTTCCATCATTGTAGCTAATAAATTAACAGGCTCAATCCCTTGAACTAATATATAATAAGCTGCATAGCTCTCTTCTAAATTCATTATGGCATCAACTACATGAATAAGCTCTATTTCTTCTCTTCCCGCTGAAGCTGATTTAATTGCTGCATTAGTTAAAATCTCACTAGCTAGATGACTCATTTGTGGCTCTACTATCTCTACCACATCTAAATTTTCTTTTAAATATTGTTCTAAATTTGCTCTTAATAATTCAACATCTCCTAAACACTCCTTAAAAGCTAAAGCAAAACCTTCATTGAAGCTTATTTCATGAAGCAAATGTTCTGGAGTGACATATTCATGACCACACTCTTTAGCGTAAGCTGCCGCCTTAATAAAAAGAAGTGCAACAATTTCTGAAATTTTCATAAAAACCCTCCTATGCTTCCTCGACCTTAACTTTAAAAGGATAACCTTCTTCTCTAGCTATAGCAACAGCTTCTTCAACCTTAGTCTTTGCTATATCATAAGAGTAAATCCCTACAATTGCTTTCCCATTATTATGAACTGTCATCATAATTTTAAAGGCCTCTTCCTCGCTTTTCTTAAAAATCCCCATTAATATATCAACCACAAAATCCATTGGTGTAAAATCATCATTATACATAACAGCCTTATATCTTTTAGGCTCCTTTATTTTAAGGTCAGTTCTTTCTTTTATAGCTCCTCTAGTTGTCATATTTAAACCGCTCCTCTCTATTTCTTTAATTTTAAATCTTCTATTCCTATACTATTTATTATATTAAATAATATCAATTATATAAACTAAGACTTAATTCAGAAATAAAATAGGATTTAATTCAGTGGAAATCTTTCATATCTGAATTAAACCCTATCTTGTATAAGATTTTCTATATTAAAATTTTTCTACTTATTTTTAATAACTTTATTATATATAAAAATAAGTGTTGTACTTATTATTAATACTACTAATGCAAGCATTGAGGTCTTTGTATTGTCCCCATATTCAAAAGAATAATACAATGCTAAGGGTATGGTTTGAGTTTTACCTGGTATATTTCCTGCTACCATCATGGTAGCTCCGAATTCTCCAAAGGCTCTTGCAAAACTTAAAATCACTCCACCTGTTATTTGCTTATAACACATTGGAAGTACTACTTTGTAAAAAGCCTGAGCTTTTGTTGCCCCTAAATCCATTGCTGCTTCTTCATAAGCTATATCAACAGAAGCCAATGCTGATTTAACTGTTCCATATATTATTGGTAATGCTACCACAAATGTAGCTAATATAGCACCATACACTGTGAATATTAATGAAAACCCTAAATTATTATATAAAAATCCACCTATGAGGCTTTTCTTTCCTAAAGCTACTATTATGACATATCCTATTAGTGATGGTGGCATAAATAATGGTAACATTATTAAGGTTTCTATTAATTTACTTAGCCAATTACTTTTACCACGTAGTAATCTCCCTAGCATTACTCCAACAATAGTTACTAATATAGTTGCTGGAATAGCAACTTTTAATGATACTATAAGAGCCTCTAATATCATTTTAAATCAACCTCAAATCCATAGGATTTAAATACATCTTTTGCTTGATTTCCTTGTAAAAATTCTTTTAGCTTCGTAGTTTTTTCTTTATCATTTAAATTTGCTATAGTATACACTATTTTACTATAAGAATCACTAGGGAAATCTGCTACCTTTTTAACATTTTTTGCTCCAACTAATTCATTTTCATAAATAACACCATAGTTTACTTCACCTTTTTCTAAATAGTTAAGTATAGACATAGCATCCTTACAATATACTATCCTATTTGAAATACTATTTAAAACTCCTAAATTTTTTAAAGCTTCAGTTCCATAAAGTCCTACCGGAACTGCTTTATCTCCTAAAGCTATTTTACCTGTGGTATTTTTTAAATCTTCAATACTCTTAATATTTTCATTATTTGTCCCTGAACTCGCTAAAATAAGCTTATTCCCTAAAAAATTACTAACATTATTTTTAGAAATTATATTCTTGTTAATTAACTCATTAGTATACTTAGGTGTTGCAGATATAAAAATATCTACAGGTGCTCCATTTTCAATTTGACTTTCTAAGGTTGATGATGATGCATAATTCACATCTACCTTAATATTTGGATTATTACTTTCATAGAGCTCTATTATTTTGTTTAATGGTTCATACAAAGATGATGCTGCACTTATAGTAACTTTTTCCTTTTGATTACTTACTGTTTTACTTCTATAAAAAAAGAAATAAAGACCAGAAGCAATTATTAAAACTACTATTAAGCTAGCTAAAATTTTTCTTATTTTCATTTTCATCCCCCCGTTAAATATTTATCACTCTTATTTTATCACACATAAAAAGGAGGTTGCATTAAATCAACCTCCAAAATATTTTTCTTATACACTTTCTCTTTTCATTAAATCTAAAGCATATATAGCAAATGTTGTTTGTATATAAGTATATTTAAAAATCCCAACTATACCAAAAGTAATTGCTATTAAAAAATACAATGGTATAAATCTTATTTGTAATGCTAAAGTTCTTAAGAAATATTTACTTCCTAAAGCTAAACCTATTCTACCTGAATTCTCCTTGTTTAATATTACAATGACAAAGGGAATTGGCATAAATATTACTTCTAATATTAATATTATTATGTTGATAATATTAGCTAAATTTACATTTAAAACTACATTTAATAACATTAATATAGACATTAATCCAATATAAGGGAAGTACTCCCAAAAATTATTTTGACTTGGAGCTGATCCCTGTATTACACTACTTCCTCCTATAGTATTAATAGCATACTTTGCATACCATAATGAAAAGTAACCCATTATAATTGGAAGTATAAAACTAAAATTAATTGTAGTTCCCTGCCAAGAAAATAATGCTGTTAATGCTGCAACTATTGATCCAGCACAAAGCACTGGTATTAAGTATATATAGAAAAATGCTAATACTGGATTTCTAGCATTTTCTTTTGTTATTAACTTAGCTTCTCTTTTAATTTCACTTATAGTCATCTTTTTCTCCTTAGTTTATTTTAGTATATTATTTTATCATGCCTAGTGTTTTAATTTTACTATACTTTTTTTTAATAAGATAGATTTCTTTCTTAATCTCTAAATATTACTTTCTTTCAAAACTTATATAATAGTCTATATATTATTTTACTTAATTTTACAATAAGTTTAATACATTTTACAAGATATTATTCCACTATATTTTCTTTATGACCACATTCTTTACATCTATAATACTTCTTTCCATCTTCCTTATGGTCATAGGCATATTCATATTCCTCCAATACTTCTCCACATACTGGACACATTCTTTTTTCTTCCTTCATAATTTTCACCACCTTACGTCTTTCATAATTGCCTTTATTTCATTTTACTTTATAAAATATATTATAACAAAATAAGCTATACCAAAGCTTAGATTTCTCTAATTTTGGTATAGCTATATTTTTTCTTAGCCTATTTTTTCATAAATTCTTGTGTAGCGTAAACTTTATCCCCTTGTTTGTATACTCCTACTCCAATAGAAGTAAAGTTAGGTGATAATATGTTTGCTCTATGTCCTGGAGAGTTCATCCAATTTTTCATAAACATATTAGCTAATTCAGTTGGATCTGAAATTCCAGATATGTACGCTATATTTTCTCCCCAAGCAGAATATTGTACTCCATCAGCCTTCATTTTATCTACCATAAGTTTTCCTGATTTATCTTTATGATCAAAATAATTATTTTTTGCCATATCTTCAGACTTCATTCTAGCATACTTTTGCATAGTATCACTATAACTTAATGGAGATAATCCAGCTTTAACTCTTTGTTCATTTACTTGTTTGTAGATAGCTTGTTCAACTTGAGCCATAAATTGAGTAGAATCATTTGCCTTAGTAGAACTATCTACACTATTAGTAGTTTTGTTTGCAGTAGTATTTGTATTCGTGTTTTCATTTTTACTACTATCAGCATTTTTATTAGTACTATTAGTAGTATTCTTATTAGTGTCGTTAGCATTAACATTGGTATTATTAACACCCTTATTTTCATTATTACTTACAGGTTTAGTAGTTGTTACTACTTTATTGCTTGTCCCACTATTATTAACCTTTGTAGTTTGAACACTTCCTAACTGTGCTCCTCCTAAACATGTTGCACTTACTATAAGTGCCATAGTGATAACTTTATATTTCATAAAAAATACCTCCTATAATTTAAATCACCAAGTAATCCATTTTCGAGCTCAATTAATATTCTTTGTAAGAGCTTGTCCATTTTATCTTAACATGATATTGATTTCATTATCATAGTAGGTTAATGGCTTTTAATTTAAAAATATACTTTTATAGATTATATATGTTTTTCATTCATAAATAACCTACAATACCTTTAATATTATAAATTTCTATAATGAAAAGCTCAAATTTATTAATATTATAGTTTTGATAAGATTTTAACAATATTGATAATAATTATTACTTAATATATAATGGCTCTGAAATGATATCTAATTTAGATGTGATTTTATATAATTAATAATCAAATATAAGAATTTTATCTAACTTATTTATAAAATAAAGGAGCATGTAAAATGAATTCAAAGGAAAAAAAAGAAGAAAAAAAATCTGTAGAAATTCAAGCACCAAAAAAAGTTAAATACCAATGTCTTCATACAACAGAAGAAAAAGAATGTACTTGTGCTAGAAGTAAAGGCTTAGTTCTGATAAAATAATGATTTTACTTTAATTTTAAAAGATAAAAAGGCTAAAATAACTAGCCCTAAAATAAAGTTATTAAATTATTATGTTTAGTGTAGTAAAAAAGAGATTGTAACTAATTAAGATACAATCCCTTTTTATTCCCTTATTATTTACTATATAAAATTCATATTCAATATTCAAATTAAGTACTGACTATTAAGGTATCTATTTTCTTTTTTTATTTTCTCTTATAAGTGTACTTTTACTTATTTTAGTTATTTCTGCTACCTTATCATAACTAAATTTCCCACCATTAACTAATAACATACTTAAGGCCGTTTCTATCTCTTCTTCTGTAAATAATTTTGGTCTTCCTTCTTTAAAGTCTGGTTTTTGTTTTGCTACTATTTTTCCAGCCTTTATTTTTTCTCTTAACATAGTACTTTCCATTTCAACCGTTGCTAACATTGTTTGTATAAAGAATCTTCCCATTCTACTATTCTCTAATATTCCTACATTAAGCACATGTACTATTATATTTCTATTGAATAACTTATCTAAAATAGTTATACCATCCTTAACATTAAGTACTAATCTATCCAACTTTGTTATAACTAAAATATCTCCTGGCTCTAGGTCTTTTAAAACTTCATTTATTACTGGTCTGTCTAACACCCTACCTGTAAAATTTTCTCTATATATTATGGCATCCCTATATTCATTTAAAATAACCTTTTCCTGAAATTCAATCAAATTTTCTTCTAAATATCCAAGACCACCATTTCTACAGTATCCTATTATTTTTCTTTTACTTTTTCTATCTAAGCTCAACTCGTCCTGTGTGCTTATCTTTATTTTATTTAAATCTAACTCCACATAATAAACAAAAGCATCAACTGTAATATTTATAGCTATCTTTCTTAGTTCACTTATTAATTTATTAAATATTGAATTTTCTATATCTATAAATTTATCTTCTTTATTGTCAAAGGCCCAAAGCACTATATTGTTATAGTTCTGTTTAATATAAATATCTATTCCATCACCCATATCATAAACTATAGGTCTGGTTATCCCCGTATTTCTTTCTCTAATTAAAGTATGATTTTTTAAAATTTCATCTATTATATCATTCATAAATCACATTCTCCTACTTTTAAAAATCATATTTCCTTTACTTAATTATAACTCATTTAGATTTATCTATGTAGCTCTAGTGTCATTACTATAAGCTTTTGATACTTAATTATAAATTTTATAAATTTATATTAGAAAAATCTAGATAATAAATTATCAAATATATTTATATAATTCTCCAAAAAATACAATTATTTCACTATTATCAACTATCATAGTAAAATATGTATATATAAAGGGAGTGATATAAATTGTCTGAAATTATTTGTCAAACTATTGATTTGAATAAAAAATATAAAAAAATTTCAATATTGAATAATATTAATATTAAAGTTAGACGTGGAGAAATCTATGGACTTATTGGTGAAAATGGAGCTGGAAAAACTACATTAATTAAAATATTGACAGGATTAATCTTTAAGACTGATGGAAAAATAATATTATTTAATAAAGAGGATGAAGCCAATATATCATTAGCTAGAAAAAAAATTGGTTCTATCATAGAGACTCCAGCTTTGCATCTTGAAATGACAGCTAAACAAAATCTTGAAATTCAGAGAATTCAAAAAGGAATTACAGATAAAAATTGTATCGATAAAGTTTTATCACTTGTAAATCTAGATAATATTGGTGATAAAAAAGCTAAAAATTTTTCATTAGGAATGAAACAACGTTTAGGGTTAGCAATTGCTTTACTTGGAGATCCTGAATTATTAATTTTAGATGAACCATTAAATGGTCTTGATCCAACTGGAATTAAAGAACTTAGAGAACTTTTAATTAAATTAAATAAAGAGAATGGTATTACAATAATTATTTCAAGTCATATCCTTAGTGAACTTCACAAACTTGCCACCTGTTATGGAATAATAAGTAATGGTACACTTGTTGAACAATTAACCGCTTCAGAATTAGATCAAAAATGTAAAAAGCATTTATTTATAAAAGTTGATGATATAAATAAAGCCTCAAATATACTAGAAAATTCATTAAACATTAAAAATTTTATTGTTTCTCAAAATAATTCCTTAAAAATATATGAGCATATAGAAAAAGGTGATGAAATAAATAAATGTTTAGCTATTAACAATATATATGCGAAAGAAATAACGATAAAAGGTGATAGCTTAGAGTCTTATTTTTTTAAAAGTATTGGGGGTATAACAAGTGTATAATCTTTTAAAATCTGAGTTATATAGGCTTAAATATAGTAAAGAGTTAAAATCAACCTTACTCTTAATTGGTATATTAGGTACTATTACTATATATTTTCATGGTAATCCCACAGGACGTGAAAATCTTTTAGACGAATCTACAGCAATATTTTCATTAATTGCTTGTGCTATTTTTGCTGGAATGTTTATTGGTAACGAATTTTCTAAGAGGACTATATTTCATTTAATAGTGTCAGGACATAATAGATTCTCTGTTTTAAGTAGTAAATTTTTATCATATCTAATAGGATGTGTTATTATAATAATTTCAAACCTTGTTATTAATGGTGGTATTTATACAATATTTTATAGTTGGGGGGTTCCCTTTAATAAATCTGAACTCATTTTTACCATAACATATATATTATTTAACATATTATTTTCATTATGTATCGCTAGTATAGTTTTTATTATACCTCTTATTATAAGAGATGGAACTATGTCAACAGTAGTTTCAGCTTTTATAATGGGTCTTTTCCTTACCTTATCACAAGTATTTTGGTTAAATACCGCATTGAATATAGCTAATGGAATTAAAGAAATAAGAACTATACCTACTGTAATAATTATAATTACAATACCTATTTTAATTATTTTAATAGGTAACTTATTATTTAAAACCCAAGATATAAAATAAAAATTAGTATAAAATAGCTATTCAAGAAATGTTATATCGCATACTCTTCTTTGAATAGCTTAATTCTTATAATATCTTTTCTTTTTTATTACCATTTAAAGCTTTATATTCTATATTCTCAAAGTCCTAATTTAATAAATATTTATTGATTTACCAGATTAAACTCTTTCCATATTGATACTGTTTTTTTATTTTGTTTAATTAAATTCTTTATTTAATAATTTAATTATAAATTTTTCACGTAAATCAAACTTCTCTGCAATATCATTATTTGAAAGTCCTTCTTCTTGTAATTTTAAAATCTCATTTTTTAATAATTTTCCATGATAATATTCCTCAAAATTTTCTCTATGAACTTCTTTTAAAATTTCTTTTGACTCTTCATTCATTTTATTTTCTCCTTTAATAATTTATCTATTTTAATAATCTACCATTTTTTATGAAAATTCAAATATAATCTTACAATTTTCGTAAGATGATGCATATTTTAATCCCTTAAAATCAATTGTTTTTAAAACTATATTTTCTATTTTGCTCTATTTATTATAATGTTTCTAATTGCTTAGACTTTATCAGACCCATACAATTTTATCATTACATTTATAATTGTTGCTGTATTTATCATTTCTCCTTTTTATATACATCTTCTCTTGAATAATCTTTTCTAACTTAATACTACTCGTGTTATTTAATAAATTAATTTTATCTAATAATTTATTTAAATAAATCTTTTTGATATACTATTGATTAAATTTAATGAATTTTTTGTACCCACAATATTAAAAATATAAAAAGCTTTGTAAAAATTTTTCATACAATTTCACTAACATTTTAATCTAAATTTAACTTCTTTTTTTCTTTGCTTGCTATACTTAATTAAAAGTAAAATTCTAAAAGGTTAGAAAATTTTCCATGTCATTTTCCTTAAAGCCCTAATTTATTTTAGGGCTTTTTATAATTACCTTGCATTTTTAGTTGCTCTCTCATACTAATTACTTTTACTAAACTTTATTAGAAGCTCCTTCTTGTTGCAATTTTATTATTCTTTGTCTTAACTTATCATTATAAGCTTTCCAAAAGATATCTTTTAACCTTATTCTTTCCCATAATATATATCTTCTTCTACATTCCTCTTTACATAATGTCTCTAAAATATACTCCCAAGTTTCATATGTATCCTCACCTAAATATAATTCCACTGTTACAAATTTCTCCTTATTCTGATATGTATAAACTCAATATAACTCCACGTACATTACCAATAAGAAATATTTCTTCTCCTCTGAATTCACTTATATCTTTTGAAAGACATTTATTATGCCCTCTTATAAATATCCCTTTTAAATAAATTTTTGCTGTATCAAAATAAATTTTAGTATTTTCTAAAAAAAGTATGGATACATTTTTCTTATACCCACAATATTAAAAAATATAAAAAGTTTTATAAATTTTTTCATGCAAATTCACTAACATTTTAATCTAAATTCAACTTCTTTTTTTCTTTACTTGCTATACTTATTAAAGTAAAATTTCTAAAAGGTTAGAAAATTTTTCATATCGTTTTCCTTAAAGCTCTAATTTATTTTAGGGCTTTTTATAATTATCTTCATTAATTTTATTTTTAGATGTTAGTATTTTCATCTAAGTTTAATTTATAAAAATAACATTTTTTGAAGGTATTATACTACCCCCTTTTTTTCATATTTGTTATATATCTTTCTAAGGTCTTTAATTTTAATATAATTTTTTCTATTACTCCAATTTAAAAATTCTTCTCTTAACTTTTGATACTTCATTCTATACTTTATATAATATAGCTTTAATTACTAAGCAACGCTTTAACACTTTATACAACTCTATCTCCTTATAATTTTCTCTCTAATAAAAAAAGTATCATTGATATTGATACTGTTTTTTTAATCCAAATTCACCCCATAATTTACGTCTTTGCTTTCGTTCAGTTGAAGATATAGTATCTAAAATATAATCCCATGCTTCATAAATATCATTCCCTAAAAG
Source organism: Clostridium massiliamazoniense (assembly GCF_001403635.1). Taxonomy (GTDB): domain Bacteria; phylum Bacillota; class Clostridia; order Clostridiales; family Clostridiaceae; genus Sarcina; species Sarcina massiliamazoniense. The sequence continues at coordinate 89,884 of NZ_LN879466.1, read as the reverse complement.
CCCTTGATCATCATACACTTTTCCTAATTTTGATATGTATAAATTAAGCATATGTCCTTATGTAATTCCTACACATATAGCTGCTTCACCTACAGTTTCACTAATAACTTCTGAATAAAAAATTGGTTCATTGTTAAATATTTGTTAATTTGCTAGATTTAATTCCTTCTAGTATGTTATTCTTAAGAAAAACACATTAAGGGGATTTTTTATGGAATTAACAAATGAAAAATATATAAAACTATCTAAGTTTTTTTTATGGACAGAAGTTATTCTAAACTTTTTTTATTTATTTGCAGGAATAGTAAGCATTTCAATATTTTCATATCCTTCTATTGTTCTTAGAGGCGGAATACCTTTATTAATTTTTAACATTGTAAATATAAGCATTAAATTAATATGCCTAAAATTTAAATTATCTTCTAAAAAGCGTGTATTATTATATACTTTTCTTTTACTTTATTCTGTTTTTTTAGTAGTTATAAGTATGTTTTCTACTCAAAATATTTTTCTTAGAGTGCTCTTTTTTGTAATTATACTTTACTTAAATGCAAAATATAATTATTTTATTAAATTTATACCTAAAAAAAATAACTAATCACCAGCTTAGCTGGTGTTTTTTAGTTCTCTATAAAAATATAACATCCTGACTATACCTTAAGCTATCCAAATATCCATCAACTACATTTTTTCTGTTACTTACTTATTCTTTAAAAGGATTTATATATTCTTTTATGCTAATTTAATATTATATCTTCTCTATTTTAATAAAAGAAGTTTTTTCATATTTACCATTAAAGCTAATCTAAACATCCTTGCATAACAGATAATATTCTTTAATTACAAAAAAGATGAATTTTATATTTCTTTAATTGTAGCACTTCTTATTATTTCACCATATATGTTGATATAAAAATATCGGTGAAATTTAAGTCACCGATATTTTATAAATTAATTTTTTGTTAGATTCTTTTTATTTATTTTTAGTTGCTAATTTAACTACAAATTCTTCTCTCATATTAATCGCTTTTGCTATATCTTTATTAGAAAGTCCTTCTTGTTGTAAATTTATTATTCGTTCCCTTAATTTATCACCATAATATACTTCATTATAAGCTTCCCAAAAGGCATCTTTTAACCCTATTTCCTCCCATAACAAATATCTTTTTCTATCTTCATCTGTAGATAATGTCTCTAAAATACAATCCCAAGCTTCATATATATTTTCACCTAAATATGCTTGATCATCATAAATTTTCCCTGATTCTGATATATATAAATCAAACATAAATCCATATATATTGCCAATAAGAAGTACCTTTTCTCCTATTACCTTTCTTATAACCTTTGAAAGACATCCATTGTATTGTCTTCCTGCAAATACCTCTTTTAAATTAAATATATGATAATCATATCCATCTTTCTTGACAATAATATCTCCAAATTCTTTAAAAAATTCCCTTGCTTTAGGAAAAACCTCATATCCTCCTTCTTCACAAAACTTTACAATGTCATCTATATCTATATTTCTTCCTTCATACCATCCAGCTTCTTTTAAAATTTCTTTTGACTTTTCATTCATTTTATTATCCCCTTTGTTAATTTATCTATTTTAATAATCTACCATTTTTTATGAAAATTCAAATATAATCTTACAATTTTCGTAAGATGATTCATATTTAAATCCCTTAAAATCAATTGTTTTTAAAACTATATTTTCTATTTTTGCTCTATTTATTATAATGTTTCTAATTGCTTAGACTTTGTCAGATTCATATAATTTTTAATTTTATCATTACATTTCTAATTGTTTGTTATATTTATTATTTTTCCTTTTTGATTATATACATCTTTTCTTGAATAATTTTTTCTAACTTAATACTACTCGTGTTATTTATCAAATTAATTTTGGCTAATATGCTTTTTTTAAATTAATTCAGTTTCATCTATTAATATTTACATATCTTCAATATATTACTATTAAAAATTCTTTTCACTCAAAATAAATACGTTGTATTTTAAGTTATTTGTGCCATTATTGTACAAATTTGCTAATTTATTTAGGGGATAAATTTGGAACCAAGTATTTATAAACAAAAGAAATTCTCAACATATTTTGCATGTTACTTATTGATGCTCCCTTAAAAATTTTTCCTTTTAGATTTGATTTATGCTGTATTCTTTTGATATTATTCAATGTAATAAATATTATTTTAAAAATTCTTTCCCTTGCTAAATACCAATATTTCCAAGACCCTAAAAAAAGAATTTTATTAAATAAAATTTTACCCTTTTATATGATTGGAACTCTAGTTCTAATCATATGGATTTTTTTTACTATATTTATTGTTGTTCTAATTCCATTATTAATGATAATAATAAATTCTAAATTTAATTACTTTCTAAAACAAGAAAAAGGAACTGTATCAAAATAAATTTTGGTACTTTCAGAATAAAATCACTCCCTTTCAAAAAAGACTAATAGAATATCGTTCAATAATATAAATAAAATTCTACTAGTCTTTAGTAACTTTTTATGTTAATTTTTTTCTCTCTCCTCAATTTTCTTTATTAAAACAAAAATTATCTATTGTTTTATCCTACTATTTTAAAAATCTTTTATAATAATATGTGTACTTTTTTATCTCAAAGGGGGGATTTCTATTGAATACAAATTTTACAATGACTAAAAAAAATCAAAATTCTTAAATTCAGTGTCATTACTATAATGTTTTGACACTAAATAAATATGATATTCTTTATTATTTTTAATTTTAATATATAATTTTTCATTTTTTATCCTTATTTATTATTAAATTTATTTTTTTAATTTCATTTATATATTTTATATTTAGCTTCATTATTTGACGTATTTATGGGAATTAATATATTATACTATCTATAATTAAAGGAATAAAAAATTAAATGTAAGGAGATGATTTAAATGCCTATTTGGAAAAGAAATTTGTATGTATGTTGGTTCGGAGCATTTATAACTGCTATTGGTATTAGTCAAATAGCCCCCTTCTTACCTATGTATATAAAACAATTAGGTATACATAATCAAGGAACTGTTGAAGTGTATTCTGGAATATGTTTTGGAATTACTTATTTAGTTTCGGCTATATTCTCTCCACTTTGGGCCAAAGTTTCAGATAAGTATGGAAGAAAACCAATACTTCTAAGAGCTTGTCTAGGTATGGGAATAGTAATTTTTTTAACAGGGTTTTGTACAAACGTATATGAACTTCTTGCTCTTAGAATAATTCAAGGTGCTGTTACTGGATATACATCAACTTGTATAACATTAGTTGCAACTCAATCTGATAAAAAACATGTTGGTTGGGCCTTAGGGGTTTTATCAACTGCAACTGTTTCTGGTTCTTTAATTGGACCATCCTTAGGTGGATTTTTAGCTACTACCTTTGGATTAAGAGCTGTATTTTTCATTATAGGTTCACTATTATTTATAGTATTCATAGGTACTCTTTTCTTTGTAAAAGAAAAGTTTGAAGTCATAACAACTACCAATCTTAGCACTAAAGAGTTTTGGAAGCTTATTCCTAACCCTACTATAATAATAGCCCTATTCACAACAGGATTTTTACTTAGATTATCATTATTTTCAATTGAACCAATGATGACAGAATATATTGTTAGCATAGCTGGACATATTAACAATATTGCATTAATATCTGGTATAACATTCTCTATAACAGGTCTTGGAAGTATGATAGCCTCCCCTGTTCTTGGAAAATGGTCAGATAAAATAGGAACAAAAAAAATTATACTTATTTCAGTTTTAACTTCAGCTATACTTTATATTCCACAAGCCTTTGTTACTAACATATATGAATTAGCAATATTAAGATTTATCTTAGGCTTCACTACAGCTGGAATAATCCCTGGAATAAACTCAATGATAAAAAAAGCGACTACTCTAGACTTAACTGCTAGGACTCTAGGCTTTAACATGACTTTTCAATATATTGGAATGTTTTTAGGTTCAGTTATAGGTGGACAAATTGGTGACTTTATAGGAATAAGATATATTTTCTTTATAACTAGTACTTTACTATTCATCAATGCAATTATAATTTATTCTAGAATTTATAAAAATCCTATAGAACTTTAAAAAATTAGAGTATATATAAAAAGGAACTTTTCCTCTTTATATATACTCTTTTTATTTTAAGTACAATATGCTAAGTAAAATTTACTCATACATTACTTATTTTTAAACTAAAATCACTATAAACTAATTATTTCTCATATTCATACAAGTTTTAATTTATAAAAATTATAACGATTAATATAATTAATTATTATTTATTTTCTGTATTATATCAAAATTCGATATAAAATTTCGATATTATAGTAAGTTTATTAAAAAATCAATTCTTTAAATTTATTAACATCTATAAATATAAATAGTAATCTAATCTTTTCAACAACATTTAATTTTGTTTCTTCTTAAAATACAAATTTTCTACTTATTTTTTTATAATATTGTCATTGAAACTATGTTTTCTTAATGATAATACTTCCTTTTTAACCATTTTAGTATTTCATTAGTTAAAATTTAATCAATCTGTTATTCTTTACTCTATTCTATTTACCAATAATGAATAAAATAATATTTTTTTATAATGTTATCGGTTTCTCTATATATTTTACATCTATTTTTAAATAATTTATCATAAGTCCATGCTTTCCTTTCCATATGTGAAAGCTAATTTTATAATTCAATAATCAAAAGGAGGAATTGTCATGAACTTAACAATGAGAGAAAGAGAAAAACTACTTGTCTCTGTTGCTGCTGATGTAGCTAGAAAAAGAAAAGATAGAGGTTTAAAACTTAATGCTCCTGAAGCTGTAGCCATAATCTCAGAAGAGTTGCTTGAAAGAGCTAGAGATGGTAAAACTGTAGAATACTTAATGACCTATGGTCAAACTATATTAAGTAAAAATGATGTAATGGATGGTGTTGCTGATATGATTCCTAATATTCAAATAGAAGCAACTTTCCCAGATGGAACTAAACTTATATCAGTTCATAATCCAATACAATAATTAAGGAGGACGTAATCATGAGACCAGGAGAATACATTCTAAAATCAGATGAAATACTTTGTAATGCTGGAAAAGAATCAGTAAAAATAAAAGTAAAAAATACTGGAGACAGACCTATTCAAGTAGGCTCACACTACCACTTCTATGAAACAAATTCTATTTTAGAATTTGATAGACAAAAAGCCTATGGAAAAAGATTAGATATTCCAGGTGGAACATCTGTTAGATTTGAAGCTAATCAAGAGAAAACTATTGAATTAATTGATATTGGTGGTCAAAGAAAAGTTTATGGACTTAAAAATTCCATTGATGGAAATCTTTAATGAAAAATTAATTATGGAGGTGTAACTTATGAGTTTCAAAATGAATAGAAAAGATTATTCAAAATTATTCGGACCAACAACAGGAGATAGTATTAGACTTGCAGATACTGAACTATTTGCTCAAATAGAAAACGATTTTACTCAATATGGAGATGAATGTATCTTTGGTGGTGGAAAATCTCTAAGAGATGGAATGGGGCAAAATTCTACTGAAACAAGAGATAATCTAGCTGTAGTAGACCTAATTATAACTGGAGTTATTGTTATAGACTATACTGGTATATATAAAGCAGATATAGGAATAAAAAATGGTAAAATTGCTGCAATAGGAAAAGGAGGTAACCCTCATGGAATGGATAAAGTAGATTTCATAGTTGGTGTTAGTACTGAAGCAATTTCTGGTGAAGGTCTTATTCTTACAGCTGGTGGTGTAGATACACACGTTCACTTTATAAGTCCTGAAATAGTAGAAACTGCTCTTGGTGGAGGTACTACTACTCTAATTGGTGGTGGAACAGGTCCTGCTAATGGTTCAAATGCTGTTAACTGTACTCCTGGTAAATGGAATATCCAGCGTATGTTAAAAGCAGTTGAAGGTATGCCTATAAATATTGGGTTCCAAGGTAAGGGAAGCGGTTCTAACCCTAGAGTTAATGCTGAACAAATAGAAGCTGGTGCTTTAGGTCTTAAAGTTCATGAGGACTGGGGTAGCACAAAGTCAGCTATAAATTATGCCTTAGAAGCTGGTGATCAATATGATGTTCAAGTAACAATACATACTGATACATTAAATGAATGTGGATTCGTTGAAAATACTTTAGAAACAATAAATGGCAGAACAATTCACGCTTATCACATTGAAGGTGCCGGTGGAGGGCATGCTCCAGATGTAATGACAATGGTATCTAACAAAAACATATTACCATCATCAACAACTCCAACAAATCCTTATACTTTAAATACTGTTCCAGAACACTTAGATATGTTAATGGTTTGTCACCACTTAGATCCAAAAGTTGAGGAAGATGTAGCTTTTGCTGAATCAAGAATAAGAAAAGAAACTATTGCTGCTGAAGATATTTTACATGACTTAGGTGCTATAAGTATGATGAGTTCTGATGCTCAAGCTATGGGAAGAATCGGAGAAGTTACAACAAGAACTTGGCAAATTGCTAGTAAAATGAAAACTGAAAGAGGTCCATTAGCTGGAGATTCTGAATACAGTGATAACAACAGAATCAAAAGATACATTGCTAAATATACAATAAACCCTGCTATAACTCATGGTATTTCAGAATATGTTGGTTCTATTGAGGTAGGAAAATATGCTGATTTAGTTCTTTGGAAACCTGCTTATTTTGGTGTTAAACCTAAACTAGTTATTAAAAGTGGTCATATAGCATATTCAAAAATGGGAGATGCGAATGCTTCTATTCCAACAGCTGGTCCAATTATGCTAAGAAAAATGTGGGGTGCTTATGGAAATGCAGTTAATGAAAACTGTATAACTTTTGTATCACAAGCAGCTTATGAAAATGGAATAAAACAAGAATTAAACTTACAAAGAAATGTATTACCTGTTAAAGGAATAAGAAATTTAACTAAGGATGATATGAAATTAAATACTGCTACACCTAAAGTTACAATAGATCATAAAACTTATGTAGTAAAAGTAGATGGTGAAGTAGTAACAAGTAAGGCTGTTTCAGAATTACCTATGGCACAAAGATACTTCTTATATTAATTTATTTGTGATTTAAGACACAAAAAAACATTTATAATACTTCATGTTAATCATCTTGCGGAATAAAAAACTTTGAAATATATATAAATGTTTCTTTCAAGATTATAACATAATCTTAAAAGACCAACAATAATAACCCTTAATATTATATCTTTTTATATCTCAATAAGGCTGTACTATAGTTTCTCTTTTCTATAGTACAGCTTTTTATTCTAAACACTTATATTGATTTATAAAAATAAATTAATCTTATTATAAATTCACTAAATTTAGTGAATTATACTTTTCCCTATAGAAAATAGTTTCAAATTCTCCTCTGGTTCATTTTCAAATAATTTTTGAAATGCTAAAAGAACATAATCATTTTTATCTTCTTCTTGCTTAGGGAACATACATTGATTTTGTTTATAGGCTTTATCTGAAATTATATTACTAAGTTCTGTGCCTATTTTAAACTCTCTTAAGCCTAATATATTATCCTCTTCATCAACTAGAGCAAATATAGTTTTTATCCCTCCCTCACCTTTAAATGATGTAGGCATTATTTCTTCTATATCTTCCACTCTAAAATCAATCATAACTTCACTATTGTCTATGAATCCGTCAACTAATACAGAAAAAGCATATAACTTTCCTATTTTATATTCATATGTATTAATTTCTAATAAATCTATTTCTATTCTATTTTTATTAAAGTTTTCTATATCTTCTTTTTCTAAATCTTCCATCTTTAATATAAATATTATTCTATCTGAAAATACTCCACTCATTCCTTCTGGAACTGCCCCTAAAAAATCATCAGGTAATTTATTTCCCACTTTAAAGTCTATCATCTGTAACACTCCTATTCTTCAACAGTTTAATTTATTATAGCATTTTTAACTTATTTATATTACAAGTAACTGCTTAATAATATTTTTATTATGTAAAATATTTAATTGTTAAAATTTTACATAAAAATTATAATGAAGTTACATTAGCTATTTTAAGGGGAATTTTTCTATGAATAGATTAAAAATTAATGGAATAATTTTAGCTTTACTAGCAACTTTATCTATAGGTACTTTCTTAGTAAGTTGTGGTAATGATGAAAAAGTTAATAATACTAAAGAACTTGTAAATAAAGCTAAAGAGGCCAATTACAAAAAAGAAGTTTCTCTTTCTGTTTTAAGTGATACTGATAAAAATACTGTTTTATTAACAGTTAAAAATGGTGAAGTAACACATGATATAACAAAAAAATAATAGAAAAAACCCTTAGATTAAAGAAAATTTTTAAGTATAACATAAAAACTCTATATAGAAATGTTTTTACACAATTCTATATAGAGTTTCTTAATCTTCTAAATTTTTTAGTATTATCTTAAGTAATTCAGGCAATTCAGCCTTTTGTTTCTCCGTCATACCTAAGGTTATTGTCTTTTCTATATCATTAACCATTTTATCAAATTCATCTATTAATTCTTTAGCCTTTGGTAAGGTGTAAATTAATTTTTTTCTCTCATCATTTGGATCTACCTTCCTTATAATAAATCCATTTTTCTCTAAAACCTTAAGCATATTAGTTATGGATGATCCTTTTCTCTGAACTTGTTTTTCTAAATCAACTTGAGATATCCCTTCATTTTCATGGATATTTATATAACCTAATATCCACGCTTGATAGTGAGTTAACTCATATTTATTGAGCTTTTCATCACCAAGTAACTTTAGTTTATGAGATATTGCCCTAAAAAAATATTGATATGTAAATTCATCATGATGCATATTATCACCTCTTATATATCCTTTATTTTTAAATTTATCCTTCATAAAATAATTTAAAGTAATACCCTTATTATACCACCACTATATTAAAAATAATTTTAGTAATTTTTCATTTTTAAAGCAATATATAATTAATTCATCTCACTAGCTAACTCATTCCTTTTATCAAAAACTCCTTTTTTAGACATAAGCATTAATATTAATGAAATAAGAAAGGTACCTATTTCACTTAATGGTAATGCCCAAACTAAGCCTTTAAATCCATATAAGTAACTTCCACCTAGTAAAAGTGGAATAAATAAAATTCCTTGAGTTATAGACATAATGAAAGATTCTGTTCCCTTTCCTGTACCTTGGAAAATTCCTGTTATTAATGTTGTTATTCCAGTTATAAATGTTGAAATTAAGGCAACCCTTATTATATATGAACCTAATCTAATAACATTTTCATTTATTGTGAAAGCCTTCATTATATCGCTACTAAATACAAAGATACTTCCTGAAATAACAATTGAAACAAGTATAATTATAGCTATTGTATATTGTACTGATTGCTTTAATCTCTCTTTATTTTTAGCTGCATAGTTAAATGCTATTAACGGAACTATTCCCTCTGCAAATCCCATAGAAATAAATTCTGGTAATTGAGTAACCCTAAACTGTACTGCAAAAGCTGCAAGTACATCACTACCATATAACTTAGCAACATTATTCATAATTAAGCCTGATACCATTAAAAACATACTAAATATAAATACAGGAATTCCTATTTTAAAAGTATTCATAAAAATCTCTTTATCAAACTTAAAATATTTAATATTAATAGTTAAATTACTCTTTTTCCCTAGCATGTAAGTTATAAAATAAATAACTGCTATCACATTAGCTATAATAGTTCCAAGTGCTGCACCAGTTACCCCTAAATTAAAATATAATATAAAAATAGGGTCTAATATTATATTTATAACACAACTTAACACGGTACCAATCATAGAAACTTTAGCTGCTCCCTCTGCTCTAACCAATTGTTCTAAAGAAAAATTAAGTATAACAATTGGTGCTCCTAAAATTAAAACTCGTGCATATTCCTTAGTATAAAGAAAATTCTCACTGCTAGTTCCTAAAATCCCTACTAAGTCATTTAAAAATAAATATCCTAAAATCATAGAAATAATACCAAAAATAATACTCATATAAAATGCAAATGATGATACATTTTTAATCATTTTATAATTTGATTCCCCTAGTAATCTAGAGATATAAGTTCCACAACCTACACCAAGTAAACTGCCTAAAGCCATTAATATTGTAAATATAGGCAATACTAATCCTGCAGCTGAAATCATATTGAAATTATTCAATCTTCCAATAAAGTATGCATCTATAATATTGTAAATAACACTTACAGACATTCCTATCATTAATGGAATTGATAGATTAGCTATCGCCTTAAGAATAGGTGCCTTTTCTAGATAATAATTTTCTTCATTCACTTATATTTACCTTCCTTATTTATAATTTTACTATATTACTTAGATATCTAACTATTATATATCTAAGTAATATAGTAGTGTATTATTTTATCTTTGTCAAACAAAAAAAATATAGAATTCCAGATAAAAATATATAGGAATTCTATAAACTTTCACTAAAACTCAGATAAATATCATTGTAAAGTCTCTTTAAAATAATATAAATTTAAAATAACCATATCTTCTGAAAGCTCTATGCCATAAAACTTTCCACTGGTAATTGAACTTAACTCATTTATAAGTTTGCCATTACCAAAACCTATATCTAAAACTTTATCATCTAGATTAACCCCTATGTTTTCTATTACACTCTCATATAGTTTTCTATTTATCTTATTCATCACAAATGTACTTATAATTCCACCCACCCCACTAGGTTTACTAAATTGATTAGATATATACTCATAGATTCTCACCTAAAATCCCTCCTTTAATTATTGCTCTAGGAATTCCTCAACTACATATAACTCTCTTTAAGTTCTGGATACTATTCCTTTTTTGACTTATTCAATCTATCAATAGTTAATCCAATTAATCCTCCTAGGATAATTCCTAATGCTAACTTATGAAAAATTATTCCAAAAGTCACTCCAAATAATAATCCTAATCTAAACCACTCACTACTTACTTTTTTATTTTTCATAGCCCCTCCAAAATACATATTCTACCATATATTATATAATAAAAAAAAGAGCTTAAATGCTCTTTTTTTATAATAGTTTTACAATAAATAACTTTTATTTTCCCTTGCTATAAAATATATGCTTACTAAAGTTATTAAGTATATATCTATTCAACTATTTTTTTCTTTTATTTATTATAAATAATCCACCTATAGCAGCTAAGCCTGTACCTATAACTCCTAATAAACCTTTATCACCTGTTTTAGGCAATTTTTCTTTCTTACTTTCTTGTTTTTCACCTTCAACATTTTCAGGTTTTGTTCCCTCTTCTTTTTTTCCTGATTCTGTATTTCCTTGATTACTTTGATTTTCTTGAGTTCCCTCTTCAACTTTATCTAAATTATTTGAATCTCCTGGTTTTTTATTTTCATCATTTCCTGGATTAGTTTGATTCCCCTCAACAGGTTTCTCTTGATTAGTTGTATCTCCTGAATTTCCTCCCTCTGGTTTTTCCTCTTCAGGTTTTCCTGATTCATTTGAATCTCCTGGTTTATTTTCAGGTTTTTCTGGTTTATTTGGATCTTCTGGCTTATCTGGTGTAGGATTTTCTGGCTTAATTACTTCTCCTGGATTTTCTGGTGTATCAATTTCTTTTTTCTCAACAGTTATTATTATTGTTTTTGTTGTAACTATCCCTTCTTTATCCGTAGCTTTTAATGATACTGTAAACTTACCATCCTTTATTACAATTCCATTTTTATCTACTGGAACTGTACTTTCCACAAGTTCAACCTTAATCTCTCCATCTTCTTTATCTGTAGCTTTTATCCCCTGTAGAGGATTAAACTTATCTCCAACTTTAACAGTTCTATCATTTGCTATTATTACTGGCGCACTATTTACTACTCCTAATTTAGGATTTACTGTTACTGTAGATTCTGCTCTTGTAGTCTTTCCTTTTGTATCAGTAACTTTATATTTAATTTTATAAATACCTGGTATATTTATATTTAAATTACTTTCTACTTCTACTTTTAAATTTTTATCTTCATCAGTTACTGTAATCCCCTTCATTGGATCAAAAACATCACCAACAGTTATAACATGATTCTTAACGCCATTTATAATTGGTGCTTTATTAGCTATTACTGTTAACTTTATTGCCTTTACTGCTTTATTTCCATAAATATCTGTCGCTGTATAAGTTAATGTATATATTGTATCTACATCTGGATCTAAGTTTATTGTCTTATCTGCTGTTAACTCTACTTTTACATCTCTTCCCTTAACATCTGTTGCTTTTATATCCTTTAATGGTTCAAATATATCCCCAGCATTTAATTTAATATCAATTAATTCTTTTCCATTGATAAGAATTGTTGGTGGTGTCTTTATTGTATTATCTAGCTCTACAGCCACTTGTATCTTAACTGCTTCTGATTTTTCTCCATAGCTATCTACTGCTACAGCTTCAAGTTCATAAATTCCAGGTAAATCTTCCTTAAATTCTGTTATTACAGCATCTCCCTTTGAAGGCTGTCTAACTTCTAATTTAGGGGTTTCTCCATCCTTATCGCTCATAGTAATACCTAAAGTTGCTTCTGTTAAAGCTAGTGTTTCACCCTCTATAATCTTTATAGCAGACTTAGTGCTTTCTATTTTTGGTCTCTCATTCATTGTTATTTCTTTTTCCTCATAAGAAACTCCTAAATTACTGTATTCTTTATTAGTATTACTTACATATTTAAAATCCTTCACATCAGCAGGAATAACCTTATATTTTGTTGCTCCACTTTTTTTAGCTTTTGTAGGCTTAATATCCATCTCAAATATATCAATCTTATTTCCTGTCTTTGGCAAAGAATCTGTAGCTGTTATTAAAACATCAATTTCTTTAGTTGCACTATTATAAGAGTAATCTGTCAAAACAGTATTAGTAGTGGCATATGCACTTTTTCTATTAGAAATAGTTTCATTAATTAAGTCTCTTATACTACTCTCATCTTCTTTTAACGTTACATTTCCTTCTAACTTTATGCTAAACTGAAGTGCCTTTGGAACTTCAGTTATATTATCTATTGAAACTTTTACTGTATCACTATCTACTTTTTTTACATCTAAAACTAATTTCGTATTATTCTTTTCATCACTATTACTTTTCTTAGAAGCCCCTGTATTGGCATAAGATATTATAGATGCTGATGTTACAATAAGACCTGCAGCAATTGCACCTTTAGTTGTGTTTTTCATTAATAATTCCCCTTTCTAAATAAACCATAGCTTAAAACATTCTTTGTGATACTAGAACTTTTCTAATTACTTCCTTGCTTCTACAACACTATTCATAAGTTTTGAATCTATATTTATTACTGACTTATTTTTATTTTTAGCTTGTCCACCATTCAAGCTTATTTCTGGTAAAGTATCTAGATTCTCAGGAAGGTCTAAATAGAAAGTATCACTTACTAATCTTTGACCTACAGGTTTATTATTTGAATCTAAACTATTAAATCTATAAAGTTCAGCCTTTATTTTCTTTCCAACCATATTGGCTTCTGCATTTATAAACTTTTCTTGTTGCTCTGGTGTTATCCAATAAATCCAAGTACCACTTGTAACTTCTCCAAGCTCAGCTCCCTCTGGAACTTCTGCAAGCAGTATTGCTTGAGATTCAATTGCAAAGTTTTCATCATTTTCATTTAATACTAAAGGAATATTAAAAGCAGGATCTCCCTTATATTCACCATTTACTATTATTGAACCTTTTGGAATTACCTTACCTTCGGCATATTCATAATCAGCACTTAATTTACCTAATCCATTTTTGTAATTTACCTTATCAAAAGAAAGTCCAATTTCTATGTTATCTCCAGGTTGTCCAATTACATCTAATTCTGCAATGGACATAGTGTCAACACCTTTTGCAACTAATTTTATATACTGTGCATTATTTGCCCAAAGTTCACTATTAGATGAATTACCTGCCTTATTAAAATAAATAGTATTTTCTTTTGTACTATCAAATTTCCCTGAATGGACCTTTGTCCAAGTTTTATTATCATTACTTATAAGAACTTCATAATTATTGATTGGTACATATTCTTCTTTTTTATTTCCAAATAATTTCTTTAAAAGACTTTTTTTAGGTTGAATTCCTGGATTATATTTAAGTCCTGTTACTTGTCTTGAATTTCCAAGATCAACAGTTATATATAAATCTCCTTTTTGGATATTTCCGTTATTATCAGTTCCTCTTTTCGCACTATAAACAGTATTAACATCATTATCAGCTATATTTTTTATTGATGTATTACTTTGACCATGACCACTATCATCTGTAACCTCATCATTTGCTCCAATAGTATTACTCTCAAAGCTCCAAGTATTTTTAGATATACTTCCATCATGTCTAATTTTAACCGTACCAACAGTAACTTCATTAGTTACATTTAAATCATAGTCATAGGCTTTTATTTTATATGTGAATACCTTATTATTCATCCCATCTATTAAATCTGAATAATTAGTTATTCCATCAACACTTTCTTTGTCTCTTTCAACAAAGCCTACTACAGCTTCCTTAATTCCATTTGATGTTGATTCTTGCCTTATAATTTCATAACCTAAAATTTTATCAGTATCTTTATTAACTGAAAGCTTTAATGGAACATTTTTTTGATTTAAATAAGAATTGTTTTGAACCTCTAAATTATCTTTACTTGTTCCAAAAGAAGCCACAACCTTTGTATCCTTAGCCATTTGAATAAATCCCATATTATTAGAATTTATTGCAGCAAGTCTTTTTCTTCTAGCAGAATCATTTAAATATTGTATTTTCTTTTCTTCAACAGGATATTTCTTTGAAGATAAATATTCATTTGTCTTTGGACTTGCTTCTATTCCCCAAGCTAGGAAAAATGGTCTTAAATCTTTTCCTGCTGCATCTGATGCTCTCATAATCCAGCTTTGTTTAAATTGATTATAGCCACTTTCATTTTGTGCTACTCCATTTTCTCTAGCTGCTCTATAAATTTTAGCGTAAATGGTATCATTATTTATATCTGCATCTGAATTTAATTTAAGCATTTCATAAGTGTAGTTATTATCGTACGCAAGATGTAATTGCCAATACATAGCAAGTGCTGTACTTCCACTTGGTCCACCTATAGAACCGGATGTTACCTTATCATAAGTATTCTTGTAAGTACCTTCCTCTAATCTTGACTCATTAACATCATTGAATGTTTGTGTTATAAGTGGAAGTATATTATTTGTTACCTCTGCCTTTGTCAATCCTGGTCTATCATGAACATGTCCTATCTCGTGTCCAATCCCCCATCCAAATAATGAGCCATCTTCTTTATCTATAAGTTCACCATTACTGTTAACCTTAAAAGGAACTCCCATCATCATTGAAGGTACTGAACCATAACCTATTCCAACATGATGTCCTGAAGCATACATAAATGCCCCAGTAAACATTCTTTGATACTTAATATTAATACGATTTTGTGGAACCTTATTTTGATTATAAAATGCTCTTTCACTCTTTCCATTAAGTGTTTCTAAAGCCTTATCTGTTATTTCTCCATCCCCGTCAAAATCTATTGGTGCTTCTATTAATCCTTGCTGTGAATAAGAAACTTTCATTATTTGTTCCCAAGCAAGAAGAGTTTTATAAACTCTTTCAACCTGTTCATCTTCACTAGAAAGTCCTGAAGTTATTCCATTTAAAACTTGATTTGCTGCAAGTGATAAAGTTATTCTATCTCCCTCAATTTCTGTACTATTAAGTATTGATGTCATTGGGTCATAGGTATAAATATTATTTTCCTTGTCCTCTTTACTTGGATACATTTTAGGAAGATTAGAAACGTGACTTTTAAGCTCTTTTATATATTCTCTTATGATTGCCTTGCTTTCCTTCTCTTTGCTTTCATCACTTATAAGTTTATTTAAATTAAGATGTGGTATTTTAGTTGTTCCACTTGTTCTAACCTTAACTACATCATTTTCCCTATAATTTGATTTAAATCTTATGAATAAATTTCCACCTTTTTCATAATCCATTTGAAAAGCTGATTCTGGAATTGTTATTTCATTCTTCCCTGGAACCAACTCCATATCATAAGTCTTTACAGCTGTTCCACTCTCCGCATAATATTGCGTTATTGCAAGTTCAAATTTAGTATTAGGATTTGTTGAACCTATATAAACATTAACTTTATCCCCCGGCTTAGCTGAAACACCTAAAGCCTGCCAGTTATTACTTTGTCCTATAGTATTACCTGAATTAATTATCATTGGATTAAGTACTTTAATATTTTGATCTAAGTTTATATCATCTAAAATATCCTGTGCTCTTTCTATATTCTCTAAGATTAATTTTCTATTTGGATGATATTCCATTGAAGCACTATCTATTGTATTAGCTCTTACTCTCAGAGAGTCTACCTTTTCTTGTGTTACTCCATCTGCAAGCTCTAACATTAATTCATCTTTAAATAATGCTTCGACATCTTTTTCTAAGCTATCATAGTTATAAAATTTAATTTCACTAATACTTGATAAAGGTTCATACATTGGATGTATTCTTAAGGCTACATTTAACTCTTTAGTTTTAATAGGTTCATCCAAAGTTACTTTATAGTATCTTTTTCCATTACTATTTTGAATACTATATTGCCCATTTACATTTACATATTCATTTTTCTCACTATCAAAGTATCTAACAGGAACATAATCATAAGCATTTCCACCATATCCTGCATCAAGTCTTGTTGCTATCATAAAAGTATCCATTTCATACTCTTTATCAAAGGTAATCTTTGGTGAACTTGTATATGATGTATTCCATGTAAATGATGTCCAATATGTTGAATAATCACCATCTACAATAACAAATTTATCTTCAATTCCATTTGGATGATCTGCTACACTATAATTAGAATATTCTATATCAACTATTCCATTAACAGGTGATTCCCCTTTTTCAAATGTTACTTTTGGTGTATTTATAAGCTTATATTTGGGCATTTCTGGCCCTATAAGATTCTCAGTTCTTCCAAGATAGGTTTGTGAAAGTCCACCTGTTCCATGATGATTTGTTGCTGTCATCTTTAACTCATAAGTTTGATCATCATCAAGACCTTTTATTATATATGAAGTATTTCTTATAAGTTCCTCCTTGTCTTCCTTCTCATTTGGCTTTAAATTTATAACTCCATCTGGTATATCATTTTCAATATTACTATCAACATACTTAGGTTCATTAGGATCATTAGCTTTTGTCCATGCTCCTTCTCCAACCTTTCTATAATAAAGATCATAATCCTTAGCCTTTTTATGTGCTTTCCAATTTACTTTTAATCCTTTATAAAGCCCTTCTGCCTTTATACCTTCTGGTCCCTCTGGGGCTGTTTCTGGTACAAGTTGAAGCTCTATTATTGAATCTGAACCATACATTCCATTTTGACTAGCACCACTTTCTAAATTACCTGTTTCAGAATTCCATTCTTGTGGTTTATAATTTTCATCTACATTATCTGGCTTTCCATCTTTATCATTACTGTTATTTTCAAGGTTTGTACTTCCTACTTTTGAAGCATCATACCCTTGTTGATTATCTTTATATCCACTTGACCACTCATCACCACTTAAAGATTGAACACTCACTCTATAAATTTCATAACCCGCCACGTCACCTTCTATTCTTAAAAAATTTTCTGATGTCTTATATTTTCTAGTTGAAACAACTTCTCCTTTATCATTAAGCTTTTCAACTTTAAGTTCATAGGCTGTTACATTAGGTTGATGTTCCCACTTAAATTGCATAAACTCATTTCCTACAGCTGTTGCACTTGTGTAATTATTTATAACTGGAATATTCATTTTAGGTTGTGGAAGTTCTTTATAAACATTATTTATAAATTCTACACTTGCTATTTCTGCTAAGTTTTTATTCCCTCTTCCTCCTGTAACCTTTATAGTTACTTCACTTACAGCAACCTGTTTTCCAAGGTCAATAGTTATTGCCTCAAGAGCTTCTCCATTTGCTGTTTTTTGTGATATCTTTTTTGTATTACTTTCATTAAAATCAACTATTAAATCTGAACCATCTTCATTTCCTTTAGGAATTACTACTTTTCCCTTTGATGGTGCATTCTCCCCCGGTGCCTTTATAATCACAGTTTCCATTTTTGTTGTTCCCATTCTAGTTTTTCCTAGATTTATAGGAATAGCTATAGGATTCTCTTCACTTATTGGAGCATTGTTCGTAGTTTCTAATTTTACAGTACTTCCGTTATCCTTTAATATATTCTTTATTTCTCCTTTAACATTAATGTTTGTTGTATCAACATCTATGCTTACATTATCAGGATTTATTATTGGATTTGTATCTACTATGACTGCACTTCCTAAAGATTTATCTAAGTTTGTATGAATATAAGATAAATCTGTAATATCAACTTTTTGGTCTCTATTTAAGTCAAAATCTAAGTTTTTCCCTCCATCATCTTTTTTGATTTCAGCCTTCATAAGGTCATAATCTACCTTATTTACAGCTCCATCACCATTAATATCTCCAGAAAGAAATACCCCCTTATATTCTTCCTTTATAGCACTATGATTTTCTTTCCCTTCATTATCCATTAATACAGTCTTATCACTTGTTCCAAAGATAACTCTTTTTGAAGTATTTTGTATTTCAATATTAGGAATAACAGCCTTAGCATACCCCACACCTGATATTTCTACTGTATAATTACCAAGCTCTAAATTATTAATACTTAGATGATAAAAAGAAAGCTCCTCTTCTCCATTAATAGGTTTTTTCTTTCCATTTAAAGCTCTTAAGTTATACTCAATGCCTTCATCAATAGTTCCTGAACTTTTATTACTTCCAAGACTTATGGTCCCCTCAAAACCTTTATCATTTTTAATAAGAATATCTATCTTAGTGTCTTCACTAGATTTATACTTTATTGGTGTACTAAAATTCATATCAAGTTCTAAACTTCCTTTAAGCTTATAAGGCTCAGTAACTGAACTTTCATCAGAATTTTCGTTGCTTTCAGAATCCTCTTCTTCCTTTTTATCCTCATCCTCAGGAACTTCTTCTATCTTCTCATCCTCGGTTTTATCTTCCTCTTCACTTTTATTATTCTCAATTTTATTCTCTTCTTTATTTTTAACCTCGTTATTATCTAAACTAACTTTAGCTTCTTCATTTTCCTTAGAAGATATATCCTTTGCATAAACAGCTATTGGACTTAATTGACTTACCATCATAGTAGTAGCTAAAACTGCAGTTATTTTCTTTTTCACCATAAATTCACACCCTTTTAAATAAATAAACTCATAGTCTATTTATCGACTAATCTCTTAATTTTTTTATATATATTTAAAAAAACATTAAATTTTCTTCTTAATGTACTTTCCATAAAAAAAGAAATCTTAGTTGAAATAAATCAACTAAGATTTCTTTTATAAAGTTTCTTATTCTTCTATTAAATATTCTATTTATTAATTACTTTAAATTTTATAAAACAAATAAATAAAAAAAACATCATTTTATCATCATTTTAATAACATTTATCATTAATTAATATAAATGTATTTATTGATAATAAAATTTATAATATAATTTAATATACATATTATAAATTACAGATATTTGGAGGGTTTATGGCTATTTTTCTTGAAGGTATATTTCCAATGATTTTTTTGAGTTACTTTTTCTATATTATTTATTTTTTATTTTTATTGATACCTATATTTTCACAAATACTTTTTCTTCATATATTTAAAATTAAAGATTTATGGAAATTATGTATAGTTATATTTTTAACAGAAGGTCTTATTATAGCACTTTCAAATGTAATTTTGGATCTTTACCTGAACATAAGTGATATTAGTATAAATGACATACCTATGATATTATCTTTATTTCTATTAATCTCAATACTTACAATAATTTCTATTTATATATGTAAAACGCCTAATAAAATAAACATAAAAAAAACATTTTGCTTTTTATCAAGTTATAGTATAAATATATTAATTTTAATATTCATGATTTTAAAATTTAATTTATTTGAATTTTAAATAAATATCTACCAGCTTAGCTAATAGTTTTTCTAATATCTTATCTATATTGATTTTTATATATTCTTTATTTTATTTTTTCTAAATGTATCAACATAATCTCCCTTTCACAAAAACCTCCAAAATATAATATTATTGCTAGATTTAAAAATCACCGATTAACCGAATGTATTAAAGGTATAATACTAATGAAATATATTAAAAGATATACATTTTTATTTAAAAATGTATATCTTTCTAAACTAGTTTTTCCTCATTTAATATTTCTTTACTATTTGATTTATCAAAATTAATTTTATATATATTAAATTTTAATTTTGAATTCTATTTATTTAAATCTCTACTCTATAAAGTTCCTTAAAAAAACTTTATTTTTTATTTTAAAGTTACTTCAATATAATCTCCAAGAGCATGAGGAACACTTAATACAATATTAAGTTGATTAGCATTATAGTAAGATTGAACGTCAGAAAGGTAAGTACCGTTATCATCAGCTCGATTTAGCAAGTCATCTAAGTTTTCTAAATCAAAAACTGTTGAAGCTTCAAATCCATATTAACTTATATCAAAATTATTTATCTAAATTAAAAATCTTTTTTGTTATTACTTAATAACTTTTTTATTAAACATAGCAGTTACAATTAATATTACTAAAAACAATGGAATATTAAGAAAAATAGCAGTATCATCAAAAATAGACAGTTTACTTATATCAAAAACTATACCTTTAAACTCAAATAATGAAAAAACTTGAGCAATTAATGTTATTACAGGATACACCATTACTATTGTAAATCCTATAATTCTTAAGAGATTTATATTGCTTTTCTCTTCCATATTTCTTATGCTTAAAAATATAATAGCCACCCCTATAAGTATGCTATCTAAAAGTGAAATTATAAACTTAGAATTAGCACCAAAAAAACCATAGACCAATCTACAAAGAGCCGCATTATATAGCCCAAAAGGTATAAGTGTAATATATGCTATTACATATGCTTTTAATTTAATACTTTTATTAATTTCTTTTTTATTATTCATATAGAAAGTCTCCTTGTAAATATTACTTTAAGATTAATTATAACTAAATCAGTTTAAATTTATGTTAATCATATTTGAATTTATTCCTAATAAAAATAAAATCTGTAAAATATATAAAAGGTGATTTAAAATATAAAAATTAAAAAATACTAAGAGAGATGTAATCAAAATTATTATTTTTCATATAACCACCTCCAAATTATTCAGTTATATTGTTCTAAGAATATAATTAATCACAAAAAACTCTACATAGAATTGTTTTTACGCAAATCTATATAGAGTTTCATCTTTTATCATTTATTAAATTGTATTGTTCCATAATTATCTTTCTTTATTTATTTAAACTACTTTAATTTTTTTGGTAAGTGCTGAATCTTTCTCCATATAACATCTTTGTTTCTATGTCTAGGCATTTTATCTCCTTGTCTTCGTGCTATAGCAGTTTTCCCATGACCTTCTGATCTCCATATTCCCGAGCTTGGACATAATTCACCAGTTAAACTTTTTCTTCCTATCACTTTATATCACTCCTTAATTAATAAATTTTATATCTATATCATTTTCTCTTTTCTGTCTTGATTATAACATTATAATCATCCTTATGAGTGAACTTAGCATATAACTAAAGTGAATATTGAATGAATATTCTGAAATTAAATAAAGAAAAAATATCCTAACCTTTTCTTTGTCATGCTACTGCTAAAAAGGTTAGAAATAATCACTTTTAATATAAATGTAGACTTAATTCAAGTGGAGTTTCCTTTAGAACATAGGAGTATTGCAAACTCTAATCATCAAATAAAAATTATAATATTTGTATTAGAAATAGAATGAAACAAACTATACCAACAATTGCACAAATCCCACCAATTCTTCTAGCAATATTAATAGATTTTTTTACACCAAATATTTGATTTGTTTGAGGTGTACAATAAGGAAATCTTATCAATGTTCCACCTAATATTATACCTCCCCAAGCACCCATTCCCCATGGAATTAAATTATTACTTATAGCTGCATATATTATTGATGTCACTGGAATACCTATTGTACCTAAAAGAATAAGCAATAAAAATTTAATTTTATTCTTATTAACATCCTCTAAAAAACAATTAAACTCCTTTAAATGTTCTTCAGAACAAAAATTAAAATTTTCATAGATTTCACCACAATGAATCTTTTTTTCTTTTTCTTCTTCTGACAATGTTTTTGAACACCAAGTGCATTTCATAATTCTCACTTCCTAATTACTTAAATAATATTTTTATCTTTTTATTTCCTTTAAATCTATTTAAAATTTTCATATTTATTACTTCACTCCAAACTCTACATAGTTAATACAATTTAAAGTATCTACTAAATTTATTTATTAATATAATCATTAAAAGAAATGGAAAGATTAAAATAAAAAATCCTCCTATTATGCCCGAATTCTCTAAGATTTCTACTATAAAATCTATTAATTTAGACTTAATGTTAATATTCATGTCTTTCCTCCCATTAAAAGCTTGTATTATTTATAATTAAAATATTTGTTTCAACTTATAAATTTGCTTATACAATTTATATATAAATATATATTATAAAAAACATAATCACTATTGCCGGAATTCATATAACTACCTCATTTTTATTTATATGAATATAAACTTTTATTAATCAAAGTTTATAAAAATTATACTTATCTATCAAATTGAATTATTTATGATTTTTTTAGTATATTAAGTTTTATTTACAAATTATTTAATGGAAATTTATTTACTATAATGCACTTTTTAATAAGAAATATTTTTCTATTACACTCATCATAAATATTAAATCTTAATTTATAAAATAAAAAAGCTAGAAACACTTTTCTGTACTTCTAACTTTTCATTTTCCATATAATAAATTACTGCAAATTAATCCTTTTCCCTCTACTATGGATTACTTATTAAACCATTCCTTAGGATTTTCATTGAAGTAATGAGCTGAAAACTCTGTAACTTTATAATCTTGTACTCCAGCAAGTTTAAATGGCTCATTATTTAAATAATCTTCTAAAATTTCAAGAGATTCTGATTTCATAACAAATATTCCACCACTCATGTCCTCTTTAAGTCCAGACATTAATATTAAGCCTTTATTCATTGCTTTTTGAGTATAATCCATATGTACCTTCATTAGCTTATCATCTACTTTATGTTGATTTTTTATTGTTCCTTCTACTATAAAATATTTCATCTTTTTATTCTCCTTCAATATATCTATTAAAAATATTATATCTTTTATCTCAATAAAATTTTTATTCTATATCTCCACTATTTTAAGATATTTTCTTTTATATTCTAATATTAGTTTAATAACATCTTGAAGCTATTTCAATCTTTAGAAGTTGCACCTTATATTTAATTATCCTTATTATAACTTACCTATAAAAAGAGTTAGCATAAAAACTAACTCTTTTAAAATCTAACTATATTTTTATTTTCTATCTTCATAATTACTCATTACATTCATAACTTCTTAGTAAGCGTATATAATGATTTGCTTCTCTTAATACATGATCAGCAAGAAGTGGTAACATTATAGATTTTATTTTACAATCAGCTATCCCCTTTGTACCAGCTTCCTTAAAATCTCTTAACTTAATTGTTTCTGCTAATGTACTATTTGTAATACTTTCCATTGTTAATTCAGTAGCACTATCCGCCTTTTTAATTAATTCATTGAACTCTCCTGCAAATTTATTTGAAGTAGCTATTAATTTATTTTCACTAGGGTCAAGTAATCCTCTAATAAACAAAGAATGCTCCATCATAATTCGATTCCAAAATAGTTCATTTTTTTTAACCTCATTCCTCTCTATATCCTCATTATTTTCAATTCTTTTTACATATTGACGATATAAGTTTGCCTCTCGTATTATGTGTTCAATAAGTAATGGATAATTTACTGTAAACAACTTACAATTTAACATACAATGTAAGATTTCTTTTTTAAACTCTATTAATCCATCTAGCAATTTTATAGCTCTGTTATTAATACTTTTTACGCAATTCACTACCTTACTATCAATATTACAAGCAGGTCTATGCTCTAACTCTTTCTCCATTGATGTTATTTTATAATTAATGTCTATATTTGTATAATAGCTTGTCTTTTTTTCTGCATCCAAAGTATATTCAGTGAAAATTTCTCCAGAATTTAATACAGATTTTCTAACCCTTCCATTACTTATCTTAACTACATCTAGTAAAAGTTTTTCAAAGTTTACCTTATAATTATCAGCCTCCTTAGAAAACTTCTTATTTTTAGGAGTAAATCCTATCTCTAAAAATAAAGAATGTTCCTTCATAATTCTCCCAAAAAAGAGGTGTAATTCTAGTGATGACATAACATATTTTTCTCTACTTATCATAATCCTCTATCCTATAATTTTTTTATATTATATTCTTCACAGAGTCATTACGTTCCTTATTCTACTAAATAACCTTTTTTAACTAATTTCACTACAATATTATCCATATAATTTCACATTTTTTACTTAATTATATATTTCAAACAAACTTAGTCTAACAAAAAGAGTTAGCATTACGCTAACTCCTTAAAATTTAACTTTATTTTAGCATTTTAAAACTTTCAAAGCTTCTGCTACTTTTTTGGCAAAATCTAATGGACAATCAATTGATTGAAAATGAATATACATAAGTCTTGGATCCTCACATAACCAATGGTTATGAATTGCAGTTACTAATATTCCTCTTTGTCTTAATGCTGAAACAAATCTATTTATTTCTTCTTGAAGTATAACTGTCTCGCCTAAATTAAGTGTTTTACCACATTTATCTGGACACTCAAAAGAGAATAATGCTGATAATGCTAATGGGGATCTTGTTCTTCTTCCTAATATTCTTGCATTTATATTTCTCATAAATGTTACTGTACAAACATTATTGTCTTTACTTAAAATTTCAGCACCTAATATTCTAGCAAACTCATTACAAACTCTACAAAACTTTTCCATACCTTTTCTCCATCACTTATTACATTTTATTTAGATAGTAAAATACTTATCTATTCTACATAATATGATGTCAAGTTCATTTTTGTTAAGATTATTATGAAAAGTAGTTGATAGAGTATTGAATACTACACATTATAAAATTAAAGATTCTTTTTCTTTATTTTAGTTTTATTATTTTTCTATAGTAAAAAGAGTTAGCTTTTACACTAACTCTAATAGTAAATCTTCCTATTTCTTAATACAGTAATAAAAAGATTAATTATTTTAAATACTTCATATGGAAAGCAAAATGCTCCTCTAAGAAAGTAGCAATAAAGAAATAGCTATGATCATAACCTTCAACCTTCTTATAATTTACTACTTGGTTATTTTCCCTAGCATTTTCTAAGAAAGTACTTTCTTCTAATTGTTCTAGATAAAAATTATCCTTAGTTCCTTGGGTAATAAGAACAGGAGGTACATCAGTTTTTTTGACTAATTCTGAAGCATCCCATTCTTTCCAAGAGTCTATATCTTCACCTAAGTAAGTTGAAAATGCTTTTATTCCCCATGGAACTTGACTAGGAGTTAAAATAGGAGCAAAGGCAGAAATAGCTTTGAATCTCGCAGCATTTTTCATACCTATTACTAAAGCTCCATGACCTCCCATTGAGTGTCCCATTATACTTTCTTTTCCTGAAAAATTAGGTACTAAAGTTGAGGCAATAGCTCTTAATTCCTCTGTAATATAAGTATACATTTTATAATTCTTTGCCCATGGCTCTTGTATTGCATCTAAATAGAAACCTGCGCCTTGCCCAAGATCCCATGCTTCATCATCAGCAACATTTTCTCCTCGTGGTGAAGTATCTGGAATAATAACTGCCACTTGGTATTTTTCAGCCAATCTTTGAAATCCGCTTTTTTGAGTAAAATTATCATCTGTACAAGTTAATCCAGATAACCACCAAATAAGAGGAATTTCTTTCTTTTCTTTATTTGAAGGTAAATAAATACTAAATGTCATATCACACTTTAAGACTTCTGAATAATGGCTATACTTGCATTGCTCACCATTAAAAGAAAAATGCTTTTCAAGCTCTTTAAGCTTCATCATTAGAATCTCCATATGTTAAAATTGTACGGATTGATTCACCTTTATGAAGTAAATCAAATGCTTCATTGATATCTTTGAAGTCTAAGTGATGTGTGATAAATGAATCTAAATCTATTTTACCTTCCATGTAATCTTCAATCATCCCTGGTAGTTCACTTCTTCCTTTAACTCCACCAAAGGCTGAACCACGCCATACTCTACCAGTTACTAATTGGAATGGACGAGTATGAATTTCTTCACCAGCACCTGCTACACCAATAATAATACTTTCTCCCCATCCTTTATGACAACATTCAAGAGCAGACTTCATTACTTCAACATTACCAATACACTCAAAGCTATAATCTACTCCTCCATCTGTCATTTCAACTATTACTTCTTGAATTGGTTTATCAAATTTAGAAGGATTTATAAAATCAGTTGCTCCCATTTTTTTAGCTAATTCAAACTTATCTTCATTTAAATCTATTGCTATAATTCTGCTTGCTTTTGCTTGAGCAAGACCTTGAACAACAGCTAATCCAATAGCACCTAAACCAAATACAGCTGTTACAGCTCCTTCTTCAACCTTTGCTGTGTTGTGTACAGCCCCAATACCTGTAGTAACACCACAACCAAATAAACAAACCTTATCAAGTGGTGCCTTTGGATCAATTTTTACTAATGATATTTCAGGAAGTACTGTATATTCACTAAATGTACTTGTTCCCATGTAATGATAGATAGGCTCTCCATTATAAGAAAAACGTGTTGTTCCATCTGGCATTAAGCCTTTACCTTGAGTTTCTCTTACAGCACTACATAAGTTTGTTTTACCAGAACGACAAAATTTACATTCTCCACATTCAGCTGTGTATAGTGGAATAACGTGATCTCCTGGTTTTACTGAAGTAACTTCATCACCTACAGCAACAACAACTCCAGCCCCCTCATGACCTAATACAGCTGGGAATATTCCTTCTGGGTCCTTTCCTGATAATGTGAAAGCATCTGTATGACAAACTGAAGTATATAGAATCTTAACTAATACCTCTTTTGCTTTTGGTTCTTCTACATCTATTTCTACAATTTTAAGTGGTTCTCCTGCTTTAAAAGCAACGGCTGCTCTACTTTTCAAAACAAATTCCTTCTTTCCTTTTAAAATTTTTCTTTTGTAATATATAAATTTCACAAGTGAAATAACATCATATAAGTGTTGTTTTATCTAGAATAACTATATAAGTTCTAGACATAATAAAACTTTTTAATACGACATCTATATTTCCATAGTAATAAAGTATAATTCATCATACAATACTGACTTTTTTGTCAGTATAGATATAATATAAATAAAAGGAGTGAAAATACATGACAATTTATTATAAAGAAAGAGCCTACTTTACCACTAAAGATTTGGCATTATCAGTTATAGGAGGTCGTTGGAAAATAGCTATTATATGGTGTTTACTTCAGCAGTCTCCACTAAGATTAAGTGAGCTACAAAAAAAACTTCCTCAAGCTAATCAACGTATGTTAATTAGACAATTAAGAGAGTTAGAAGATGATAAAATAATTACTAGAACTGTATACCCTGTTGTCCCTCCTAAAGTTGAATATGAACTAAGTGAACTAGGTTATCTTCTAAAACCTGTTATAACTTCCATCTGTGATTGGGGAGATATTTTTAGTAAATTCTTAGAAGAAGAAGCTAATAAAACATCTTCCTAATTTTACTTTCCGATAACCTTTTCTTGTTCTCTTTGAAGGATTATATTTAAAATATTAGCATAAAAGTCTTTTTCCTCTTTATTTTTAGCTTTTCTAAAAAGATCCATAATATCTTTATAGGTATAACTAAAAAAAATATCATATAATTCTAATTTTTTATTATCCATTATTCAGCACCTCCATTAACTAACATATTATCTTAATTGTATACTACTCAAAATCTATAATAAACATTAATCATTACAAAAAAGTTAGCGTAAAAGCTAACTTTTCTTTTAAAACTCCTATACCATTTTAGTAATTCATCTTTTACAGCTTAACAACAACCAACTAATAAAAAAATTAATCAATGTTGTACACAACTTTAAATTTAGATGTACCTTTCTTTATATTAATACAATCTCAAATACTTTAATTATCTAACAAACACTTTTGTTTGTCCTACTATTTTTCTTGTATTTACCCATAAAAATTCTTCTTAGCTATCAGAATCATTATTTTATTTAGGATATCTTAATCTTATACTATTCTCATCTAGTTCTTTCATATTTTTAAAAAAAACCTCCATATTATTCAGTAATACCTCTTCTATTTCTAATGTTTCATTATATTTTAAATATTTTCTTAATGTGCTCCATAATCTTAAAAAACTATGATTAAATTTCGGTATTTTCCCTACTGATATTATATAAACTTAATTTAAAAATTCACTTAAATATAAAAATAAATAGCTAGTAAATACTACCTCCTTAATCTCTATTTATTTTTTCTATTGCCACTTATTTGACCTATAATTTTATATTTATTTTATAAAAAAAATAAAGCCCCCAAAAGTTATGCTTTTGAGGGCTAAAATATATTACTACTCGCTTTTTAACTTCTTATTCTTTTCATTAGCTTTAAAAATAATTTTATCTACATCTATATTATTAAGAATCTTTTTTCTCTCCTTATATAACTCTAAATATTCAGGATTTTTATTAATAAAACTATATACTAATTTTTAGATTTTGGATACTTCTTTTTTAGTTCTTTTTTACAACTTTTCTTTCACCATTTTTTAATACCCTAACTAAAGAAGTAGATGCATTATTTCTTCCTATTTTTCTGTAATATTCCAATAACCCAATATTGTAGAAATCATTATAGCTTAGTATTAATTTATCTGTAACAATACTTTTAGGTACCAATATAATTCTATTACCATTAATACTTGGTAATTTATATTCTATATTAACCCACTTCTTTAAGTCTTCATCCCAAATATTATTTTTGAATGATGTCATTGGTATATTATAAATATTACACTGATTTTGAGTAAATTCTATTAAATACTTCCTAATAACATTTGTCGTTATATCTGATATACTATCTTTTCCAATTCCATCTATCATTAATTCACAATCTGATAAATCCTTTAAATTTCCGGTTTTAGCAGCCTTACTTTTAGCTAATTTTTGATATAATTTAATAGCTTTTTTTCCTCTTACACCATTTCCATCTATAGAATCTTCGATAACCCTAAATGAGTTTCTGATGGTTCTTTTAAACCATTTAAAATACGTTTTGCATTTACTTCATCATTTTTCCTTATTAAGTTTATAACTTCACTGAAAAATTTATAATAATATTATTGCACTTTTTAGCAAAATCGCCTCTTAATTTTGTAAATATATATGGGTCTATAAATAATTTCAAGTCATCATTTAATTCTATATCTACAAATTCTAAATCCTCTTGATTTTTTTAATATTGTATAATGTTGATATTTTTATATTAATCACCTCATAATTTTATTTTATCTATGATTAACTAAAAAACAAAATCTATAATACTTTTATTCTCTCCTTTTTCACTTATTTAGAAAAAAGTCTTGAAATAAATACAATATTAATATACAATGTTAAATAATTAACAATAATATTAAAAATTAATTTGTATTTATTTACTTTTGAGCAAGAATAGCGCCAACTATTTTGCTCTTTTGTTTTTTAGGAATGTTTATTTTATATTTGGCAAACTATTAAATGCTCCTGATAAATATTGTTTAACAATTTTACTATCTTCTCTTATACCTTTAAAATTTGCTAAACATTCAATTTTACTAACTCCATACTCATTTTTATCTATAAAATATATTTGGTCTTTTCTCAAATCTTCATCCAACAGCATTATATTGTGTGTAGTACAAATTAATTGTGCATTCGTTGTGTTGGAATTAAAAAGCCTTACTAAATGATTTACTAATAGTGGATGTAATCTTGCATCTATTTCATCTATTATTATAACTTTACCATTTTCTATAGCGTCAATTATAGGTCCTACTATTTCAAACATCTTTCTTGTTCCATTAGATTCAATCCCTATGTTTTTTTCTATAGTCCCAACTTCTGACCAATCTTCAGAATATACTTTATGAAGAACCTTTAAATCTACCTTTTTAACTGATGGTAAAGTTTCTAATTTATTCCTAGCACTCTTTTTTAAAGATTCCATAAAGAAATTTCTACTCTCATCCTCTTTAATTTCTAAATTGATATCTAAAACATCTATAGCCGCTTTGTTAAGAAAATTCAATACTTTTTCTTTATTCTCTTCGTTATCTTCTATATAGCTAACAGTAGATGATAAAAACTCATTTGTATCGTCTCCATCAAAAATTTCGATACTATCAAACCATTTATATATTTTCATAGCAAGTTCATTATTCCCAAAATTAGCCCATGATAAAAATAACGCATCCTCTCTTGTATTTTGAATTAAATGCTTAACATTATCAAAATCACTTGTAACACTAATATCTTTCCAGCTAGAACTTTTTTAAATTATAATTAATATATTCACCAATAGATTCTTTATAATTTATTGCTTTTTCTAAATATAATGTGTTCCAAATATTAATAGCATTTATTATTAAATTCAATGCACTTGCTTTTTGAAGTTGATTTTGCATAGTTCGTTCTCTTACTTCCCCTTGTTTACCAAAGAATATTGCTCTAGCAAGTCCATTCATTTCTTCTCCTTTGTTTAACCCCTTTTGAATTTTTCTTCTCAATTCTTCATTTGAAATATAATCTAAAATAAATATAGTTTTTTCTATTTTACCCATTTCTCTTAATGCAGTAGCTAAGCTATTTTGTCTAGGATAAGAAGCTAACTTACTAATTATCAAAGATGATGTAACTGTACCTTCCTTTATTGAACTAGCTAATCTTAATACTTCATCATAATTATCTTTAATATTTTTTTCATTAATTTTTCCTTTTAAAATTCCATCTAAATTTGAAAATTTATCACACTTGTTTAAAGTAAATAGTTTAACATCAGATAAATCTCTAATTCTTGGTGCAAATCTAAATCCAAGTAAATATATCAAAGCAAATACTTGATCTGTATATCCGGCTGTATCTGTATAATGTTCTTCTATATTTAAATCAGTATCATTATTTAATAATCCATCTAAAACATGAGTAGCATCTCTAGAATTAGTATTTATAATTTTTGAATAATAAGAAGAAAATTGATCACTAGTGAATCTGTATATTGTGATTCCTTTTCTAGTTCCATAATGCGGATTAGAGACTGCATGTAGTGAAGATACTCCAAGTTGAAGTCTCATCCCATCTGAAGATGAAGTGTTTCCTTCACCCCAATATTTAGCAAGTTTCAATTTATTGTGATAATTTACTAAGACCGTTTGTGCTCTAGACATAGCATCATCATACATACGCCATTGAGAGACACTAGATAATTGTTTATAAGTAATTCCTGGAGTTGCATCCGCCATTTTGCTTAATCCGATATTTGTTCCCATTCCTAATAAAGTAGCCATAATTAAAATAGTATCTTCTGTATCGGGCTTTTTATTAGTATATGCATGAATAAATTCTTTATGAAATCCAGTTATTCTTGCAACATCCATAAGTAAGTCTGTAAGCTTAATTTTAGGTAAAAGCTTATATAGGCTACAACTAAGTTCTTTAGATTCTTTAGGAGTAATATTTTCTAACCTAGATATTGAAATTTTACAGTTATCAATAGAAATAGTACTAATATTTTTTATATTTTTAGATAACCACCTAAGTCTTTCATTAAGATTATTTAGTCTATCTTGTATATATTCATCAAAAGATAAACTTACAGATAATTTATTGTTTTCTTTTGAGTTAATCCATTCATTTTTTGACAACAAATAATCCTCAAAATCTTTCTACTGTTTACTACCTGATATAGATATATCTCCAGCTTTAACACGACCTCTTAGCTCAGTCACTACAGCCATTTCATAATAGTGTCTATTTATAGATCCATCCTTCTCAAAAACATGATTTTTCCAACGTTTAGATATAAAATCTACTGGAGAATTATCCGGAATCTTACGCTTTCCACTTTTATTCAAAGATTTTATTATTTCAATTGATTCTAGTATTGCTTCATTTAATTTTGTAGATTTAAACTCTAATACTTTTAATAATTTAGGAGTATATCTTCTTAAAAATGAATAACGTTAAATCTAAATAATCATAATCTTCTGGTCTAGTAAGTGTTTTGGCTTCTTCAATTGACTTTATAAGTGTTGAACAGTCCATTATTTCTTCAATAACTTTATATGGATCCAGGTTATTCTCTTTAGCTTTTATTAAAGCTTTACCAATGCTAGTGAATTGAATTTTTTTCGTTTATTTTTTTACCATTTTGCTTTTGAAGTTCTTCTTGAGCTTTTCTCCCCTTAGCCATTAAAGTAATGATTAATCTATCATGAATTTCAAAAGATTTACCTATTAAATCTTTTGATAAATTTAATAAAAATACAACAAGTAAAGCATGTCTTTTATCAGCATTAAATTCTCTAAATGCAAGTGGTTCATAGCGTTGTCCTAAGCTATATATTTTATTAATCTTATTTGGATGTAAGTCAGCTACGTTAATAGATTCTAATTTTATTAATCATATATATTCTAATTTATCAATAGCTTTCAAAAAATTATCAGGTGAAGGTGCTCCGATTGGCTCCTTCAACCATCCTAAAATAGTTTTGCCTTTTAATTTATTTGAATGTAAAAATACTATATCATCAAGTTTCTTTCTTTGAATTTGATTTAGTGAACTTATTATTGTATTTGTTACAAACTTTTCAGATTCATTTTTTGATTCCCATACAAGCTTTTCAATTGTTATTATTGCAGGTAATATAACTTTTTGTTCTCTTAAATAATCTATAGCTCTATTCATTAAAATTAATGTATCATCATTTTTAGTTGCAATATTAAACAGATATACTTTTGTTTTTTCATATATCTCAGAGTTTAATAAATTAAATTCATAATGACTTCTAATTTCTTGGAGATGGTTCCAAATAGTATTTTCTCTCTTAGCATAATACTTCAATGCTTTTGGAACTGTTCCTACTTGTTTGGCAATATACTTAATTACATTTTCAGGTATATATTTAAAACTAGTATATGACCAACCAGGATAACGCAATAATGCTAATTGTATTGCAAATCCCAATTTATTTTCTTCTTTTCTATGTTTCATAATTATTTCTAAGTCTTCTTTTGAAAATGTATAGTAAGATCCAATAGAAAATTCATCTTCAGGTATTTTCATAAATGAACTTCTTTGATCTTTAGCAAATAGTTCTCTTCCACGTATTAAGTTAGACATTAACTTCGCCCCCATTACAATAACCTATAAAAACATTATAAAGTATCAGTAGAGTATACCCTATTGATACTTTATAATAAACATGATAGAATCTACCTTTGTCAAGTCCCATAAGACTTGTTTCAGAATAGGAGTGAAAAAATAATGAAATTAGGTTATGTAAGAGTAAGTTCTCAAGATCAAAATGAAGAAAGACAAATTAGACAATTAAATGAAATTGGAATGGATTTTATTTACAAAGAAAAAGTTTCAGGAGCAACAATTAATAGAGAAAAACTAAATGAAATGATTAATACTTTAAAAGTAGGAGATACAATTTATGTAACTGATTTAACTAGAATCACGAGAAGCACTAAAGATTTATTTTTGTTGATAGAAAAAATTAAGAGTAACGGGGCAAATTTAAAATCACTTAAAGATACCTGGATTGATTTATCTGAAAGTAATCCATATAGCGATTTTTTAATAACTGTAATGGCTGGAGTCAATCAACTTGAAAGAGATCTTATAAAAATGAGACAAAAAGAAGGAATAGAAATTGCAAAATCTCAAGGTAAATATAAAGGCCGATTAAAAAAATATAACAAGAATCATGAAGGAATGAATTATGCAATTAAGCTATATCATGAAGGTGACATGACAGTTAAACAAATTTGTAAAATAACCAATATATCTAAATCATCACTTTATAGAAGACTTTCAGAAGAAAAAACAGTATAAGTTACAAATATTTTAAAAAGTCTGTAAACCCTTGGTATAAGCTAGGAAAATGCTCTTAATGTTGTAAATTCTCATTTTCCTGACGCTCCCCCTCTCTAAGCCTTTCAAAAAATCACACAAGGTATTTGTACTAACCTGTGGTTATGTATTTAATTGTTTATTTTTGGTAACAAAAAACACCGTATTTCTACGATGTTTTCTGTCTTTCAACTATGTCATACCGACAAACTGAAAGTTATTGCCAAAAGCGAAAGAACTCTCTATTTTGTTACTATAATCTTATTTTTTATTTAATTTTTTGCTGAATACACCATACTTTCATCATAATCTTCTGTGGCACAATCTTTGAAAGTAGATGTGTAAATTTAACATACAGTCCATATACAGAAATATCCTTTCCCTTTTTCGCATCTTTCAAAGCCTTTGCCGCAACCACATCAGGCGTTACCATTCCTAAAAAGTTATTAGTACCTTTCTTTGCACCGATTACAGCACTATCTAAAAGACCGGTTTTTATAAAACCCGGACAAACAGCAGTTGTATGAATACCTTTATCCTTTAATTCCACATTCAATGCTCTTGTATAATTTCGGACAAATGCTTTTGTAGAGCTATAAATATTCTGATATGGAAGAGGAAAAAAAGAAGCTTGAGAAGCAATATTGATAATATGGCTGTGTTCTTTCATATATGGAATGCAAATCAATCCGATTGCTACAACAGCATTAACATTTAGGTCAATCATATTAAGCGATTCCTCAAGGCTAATATCATCGTATGAACAAAACTTTGCAAATCCGGCACTGTTAACGAGATACTCAACTTTGACACTACTCTGATTAAGCAACTGTTTAAGTTTTGTGTAACTGTTTCTATCGGACAAGTCCATAGGAACTGTGCGAACTTTTCCGCCAAATTCACTTTTGATTTTTGCAAGTTTATCTTCGTTTCTTGCAATAGCCCAAATTTCTTCTACTCCTTTTTCAGTAGAAAATAATTTTATAAACTCTTTTCCCAGTCCACCGCTAGCACCTGTTACGATGGCAATTGATTTGTCTGACATATTAAATCCTCCTACTATCATTCACTTAAATCCATAAAAAGAATTTATCATTTTTCAATACATCTATCATAACCTTTAGATATGATTTTTTCTATCTATTTGTATAGAATAAGCGATTTGACATAAATATATATATTCGATATGATATATAATGTATCTGATACTAATCATACCACATTTAATTACTTATTCAAGTATCTAACCTGATACAAAACAAGGAGAAATGTCTTATGGATAAAAGAATGATAGCAAATCAAAAAGTGAAAAACAATTTATTAAAAGCACTCATTGAATTATCCCAAATCAAAAAATGGTCTACTATAACGGTTACCGAGTTGATTGAAAAATCCGGTGTTGCAAGAGCATCTTTTTATCGTAATTTTTCATCTATTGAAGATATTATTGATTATGGGGTTATGGAGATGGTAAAAAAGTATAATGAGGAAAATCCATCAAATGATGAAAACTTTCACGATAAAAAGCTTATACTTTTCAAGTTTGAATTTTATAAAAAGTACGCTGACCTTGTATTGACTTTTCACCATGCACAAGCACCGCAAACTCTACTTACTGTGATTGATGACTTTATGATAGACGTCTATGGAGATATGCCTTCAAATTCTATTTCAAAATATGAATTATATTACTATTCCGGTGCGTTTTATAATATGGTCATACATTGGTTAGAGAATGGAACCAAAGAAAGTCCTGAAGATATGGCAAGAGAGTTTATGCGTATAACAAATTGCAAGTAGCAGCATTATCGGTTTAATAATATTCCTCAGTAAATACGGAACACTTTCAGACTGAAAACAAGAAAATGTGCTACCCAAAATACTATTACACTCAATATTTCCATTGAAGATAAGCTGACTCATTCTTGTTTAAGAGTTCTTTTTTAGTTATACCTCTCGCTCTGTTTATATCTAACACAAATTCCTTTTTATCGCTCTTAATTGAATATATTGTATCACATCTTTGCAAACTTTTTTACCACTTCGATTATACTCACGACCTAATGACTTCTTGGATACTTGCCGAAAAAGAAAAACTGCTATCAATCGACAGCAGTTCCTTTTCGGCTGGTATTTTTTATGAATACACAATATCATTCAATACAATCTCATCTGCACAGGCTCGAATATTATTCATAAGTCCGACCCATCTCATCATACCCTCCGCTTTTAGTTTTTCCGTTACATCTTGCTTTATCGCCATATCTTTTATTAGAAACTCCGCCATATTACAAGCTGAAGTATCAATTTCAACAAGGTGTTCATATAGTTTTCCGCTTGTAAGCAGATTGAAATATAAAATTTCCCTATGCTCTCTTAAATAACGCTCTCGTAATCGCCAATATTTTGAGAGAGTAGGCTTTTCTTCCACACTCAAGCAGGGATAGTAGTAATCTCCGATGAGTTCGTATCGGATACCTGTTCTTTCGTCTGTAATAAATCTTTGCATTCTGCTTTCTCCTTTTGCTTCTTGTGATAAAACTCCAAAGTTTTCTTATTGTGGTTTATCTTCTGACATTCCTCAGAAGACCTAGCACCATTTTTTCCCCGAAAACATATCATAAAAATAAATTTTATAAAATGAAAAAGCTAGATTTTTAATAAAAAAACTTAGCTTTTTCTTTGCAGAAAATAATCTACTTTTTACAGTACCTATTGGAATATTATTTATTATTGATATTTCTTTCAATGAAAGTTCATCATAATAAAATAATGAAACAACTTCTTTTTCTTTCTCAGATAATTTATTTAAAAATTTACTTATTAGGTTCTTATAGTCTTCCTGTATAACTAAATCTTCTTGAGATAAATTTTTATCTTTTATATAAGTTAATTCACTAACATCTGTGCCGTGAATAATATTTTTATGTTTAATTAAATTCCTTAAATACATATTAATCTTATTTAGTGTTATTTTTTTCAACCAACTATCAAAAGCTTCTATATTTTTAAGCTTTCTTATTCCATTTATAACATCAATAAAAATTTCTTGTGTAATATCTTCAGATAAACTTTTATCTTTTATTTTTTTAATACTAGAAAAAATATTTTATTATAATATTCAGTATATATCATATGAAAGTTTTCAGTATTACCTTTTTTTAATTGTACTAATACTTTATTTAAATTAATCATATATCCTCCTATATCAAAAAAATATTTTAACGATAAATTATTTTTAATATATCAGAATATTCTCAAATTCCCCCTTTGTTAATACAAATTTATAGATAGGAGTTTATTATGAAATTTGGATATGCAAGAGTTTCTACTATAGATCAAAATCTTGAAATACAAATTAATGCAATAGAAGAATATGGTGTAGATAAAATATTTTCAGACAAAGTTACAGGAAAAAATATGCATAGAAAAGAATTTATGAAATTATTTGATCAATTAAGAGCTGATGATACTCTTATTGTATATTCCCTTTCTAAGTTAGGGAGAAAAACAAAAGATTTAATTGAATTGATAGAAACGTTAAACAATAATAGTATTACTTTAATTTCACTTAAAGAAAAAATAGATACCAATTCTCCTATGGGAAGAGCTATGATTGGTATGATATCTATATTTTCAGAACTTGAAAGAGAATTAATTGCTGAAAGAGTACGTGAAGGAGTTAAAAATGCTAGAGTTAGGGGGAGATTGGGTGGTAGACCACGTTTGAATAGTGATTCTGTTAAAGAAGCTATTACTCTTTATCGTACAAATCAATATTCAATTAATGAAATTATAAAAAAAAACTGGTGTTTCAAAAACTACTTTATATAGAAGATTAAATGAATTTGAGGATGAAAATGACTACTAAAAAATATAGATTCCTTACAGAGAATGATAAGAAAAACCTTTTTAAATTAGAAACATCTAAAAAGTATATTACTGATAATTTTACACTTGAAGCTTATGAAATTAGATATATTAATAAGTTAAAAAAAGATAATTTAAAGTTTGGCTATGCAACACAATATCTTTTACTAAAAAATTTAGGATATAAATTACAAAAAAATATTCCAATAGAAATTTTAAATTATATTGGAGAACAATTAGAGTAGAATTTATGATAATATCTTAGTACAAATTGAGCATAAAGAAAAGTTAAATGATTTACTAGAAAATGTTAATGAAAGAGAGTCTAAATTTTCTCAGTTAAAAAATATTTCAATAAATATAAGTTCCTATGGTATAAAAGAAATTTTAGATAAAATAAAATATATTGATTCATTAAATTGTAACTGCAATCTTGATTTTATATCAACTAGTAGATTGAGTTGTTTTAAAAATGAAATTCAAAAATCAGATACATTTAGGATACAAAGACTTTCTAATGAAAATAAAAAATATGCGTATCTTATAATGTTTCTTTATTTTAGAAGAAAAGATTTTGTAGATATGGCAATTGAAATTAATTGTAATTATGCTCATAAAGTTTTAAAGCGTAATCATAAAAAAGCTTTAAAATACAATATGACAATTTTTAAAAACTATCAAATAAATTTTAATAAGTTGAAGAATCTACTAGATACTCTTATTGAAATAAATGATTTTGATGAGTTTAAAAAATATAAAAGTTCATTAATTAAATTAAAAGAAGAATGTGATTTTGAAGCTGACGAAATAGAAGACATTGATTTTTTAATAAAAAATAATAAAGGATTTAATTATATAAATGAATTATTAAAATATATTAAATTTAATAGTAATACTAAATTAGACCTCATTAAATTAATAAATAATTTTTCTAGTTATAAGCATAAAAAAAGGTTAAGTTTAGATATTTCTTTTTTTAATGGCTATTGGCAAAAATATATAAAGAAATATAACTATAGTAAAAAAATTATAGAAATTGCATTGATTTATACTATAAGAGACAATATACGTTCAGGTGATTTATTTGTAAAAGAAAGTGGAAAATATAATAGTTTAGATTATTATTTAGTAGAACCCTTTAAAGATTCAATGAATGATGAGACTATTCTTTTTTTACAAAATCTAAAAAATTCTTTTAATTCGCCACCCAAAGATATAGAGTTTAATTTAGATATAGAAAAAGATTCTAAAAGTTTGTTTATCACAAAAATATATAGTTATTTTCCTAAAATCACCATGACTGAAATGATTTATGAAGTAAATACATGGACAAATTTTTTAGATGCATTTAATGAAAATTTCTATTCAAGTATTTCACAAAAACAACAAGCTATTATTGCAACCTTACTAGCTAATGGCCATAATATAGGTTTTTCAAAGATGTCGTTATCGAGTTCTATACCAGAAACTATTTTAAGAAGAGTAAATGAATATTATTTTAATCACAATACTCTTTCAAAATCTCAGATTACTAACGACAGAATTTATGTCCTCTTTTTTCTAATTCCTTATCTAAATCATCTAACATAATATTAGATAATAAAGGGCTAAGCGGTCCACCTTGTGGTGTTCCTTCTTTGTTAGAAATTACGACTCCATTTATCATTATCCCAGACTGTAGATATTTTCTTATTAATTTTAAAGTTCTTTTATCCTTAATATCTTTTGAAAGTTTATACATTAAAATATCATGGTTTACTTTATCGAAGAATTTTTCTAAGTCTATATCTACAACCCATCTAAAACCTTCATCAATGAATCTTTCAGCTTGTTTAATAGCTTCTTTTGCCCTTCTTTGAGGACGGAAGCCAAAGCTATTTTCGGAAAATTTTCTATCATATATATTATTTAGTTCTTGTGCTATTGCCTGTTGGATAAGTCTATCCAAAACTGTTGGTATTCCTAGAAGTCTAGTTCCACCGTTTTGTTTCGGTATTTCAACTCTTCTTACTGGCATTGGTCTATACTCATTGTTAATTATATTCTGCTTAATCTGTAGCCAATGTGTTTTCAGAAATTGTTTAAGTTCATAAACTGTCATTCCGTCAACACCGTGACTACCTTTATTAGATATTACTCTGTTCATTGCTAAGAGCAAGTTTTCTCTTGATAATATTCTTTCCAATGAGCCATACTCAAATTCACCTGTTTCTCCTTTTGAAGTTGCCGAGAAATTTCTATGCACTCTTTGCTTATTTTCAAGCTCCACTTTATCTTCAGCACTAGAGCCTATATATTTAGTTTTCTGCAATCTTTGATTATTCTGCGAAACTTTCAAAATTTGAATCCTCCTTAAAGTTCAGTCCTTCGTCCGCTATCGCGATTAGCGGAGTTACTATGACTTCTGCTGACTTCTGATAATTCAGCTATATATCACTATATAGGTTATTGCTTTAGAAATTCATCTTTACTAGCAATGTATTTATCAGATCTCCCCGGGTAAGAACAATAACCTTCATCTCATATATCTGCTACATTTACTTCTAAGGTTTCGGGTAGTGTAGGACTTTGTTTTGTGCCGCAAACTCGTCCAACCTTAGCAAGCCTTATATGTAGTTTGTATTCCTCAGACCAAGACTTTGCCTCCGACTTCCTTCAGATTCCACCTCACGATGGACACCCTTGTCATTAGCTAGTGGTTCCCACTACCAAGCCCACAACGGACTTTCACCGTCAAGTTATTGCCCATGCCGGGCACACAGCTAGGAAAATGCTCTTAACGTTGTAAATTCGCATTTTCCTGACGTTACACCTATAATTACAGGCTATATTTATATGCTTAAAGTTATGAACTTAGTCTTCTTAGCTCACTAATACACTATTAAAACAAAATATAATCTAATTTGCCACTTA
Organism: Clostridium massiliamazoniense; assembly: GCF_001403635.1. Classification (GTDB taxonomy): domain Bacteria; phylum Bacillota; class Clostridia; order Clostridiales; family Clostridiaceae; genus Sarcina; species Sarcina massiliamazoniense. Next base: position 48,676 of record NZ_LN879466.1, on the reverse strand, counting down.
TTAAACAAAACAGCTTAAACATTAGTGTTTAAGCTGTTCCTATTAACTGTCAAATTAAGTTGTCATTATATTATTTTTAATGTCCACTCTTCACAATTCCATATATCTGTAACTACATCTTTATAGAATTCAGGTTCGTGGCATACTAAAAGTATTGTTCCTTTATATTCTTTTAAAGCTCTTTTTAATTCATCTTTTGCTTCTACGTCTAAGTGGTTTGTAGGCTCGTCTAGGATTAGTATGTTAGTATCTCTATTTATTAGTTTACATAGTCTAACCTTTGCTTGTTCTCCTCCACTTAGGACTTGTACTGCACTTTCTATATGTTTTGTCATTAATCCACATTTAGCTAGTGCTGATCTTACTTCATACTGTGTATATGAAGGGAACTCTTCCCATATTTCATCTATACATGTTCTATAGTTTTCGTCTTTTATTTCTTGCTCGAAGTATCCTATTTGTTGATAGTCTCCTAGTTCTACTTCTCCACTTAATGGCTTGATTATTCCCATTAAGCTTTTTAGTAATGTAGTTTTTCCAAGTCCATTAGAACCAACTAGAGCTATTTTTTGACCTCTTTCCATTGTTAAGTTTAGAGGTTTTGTTAATGGTTCATTATATCCTATTACTAAATCCTTAGTTTCGAATATCATTTTTCCTGATGTTCTTCCATATCTAAAGTTGAACTCTGGTTTTGGTTTTTCTCCTGCAAGTTCAATTCTTTCCATTTTATCAAGTTTCTTTTGTCTTGATTTTGCCATTCCAGTTGTTGCAACCCTAGCTTTATTTCTAGCAACGAAATCTTCAAGTTTAGCTATTTCAGCTTGTTGTCTTTCATAAGCTGCTTCTAATTGTTTTTTATTAGCTTCATATATTCTCATGAAGTTATCGTAATCACCAACATATCTAGTTAATTCTCTATTTTCAACATGATAAATTAAGTTAATTACACTATTTAAGAATGGAATATCATGAGATATTAATATAAATGCATTATCATAATTTTGAAGGAATCTCTTTAACCATTCTATATGTTCTTCATCAAGATAGTTTGTAGGCTCATCTAGAAGAAGTATGTCTGGTGTTTCTAAAAGAAGTTTTGCTAAAAGTACTTTAGTTCTTTGTCCACCACTTAAATCTGTTACATCTTTTTCAAGACCAACATCTTTAAGCCCAAGTCCTCCTGCAACTTCTTCAACCTTAGGGTCAATTACATAGAATCCATTATTATCTAGGGTATCTTGAATAACAGCTGTTCTTTCTAAAGCTTTATTCATTTCATCCTCTGACATTTCTCCCATTCTTCCATAAAGCTCATTCATTTCCTCTTCCATATCGAAAAGATATTTAAATGCACTTCTTAATACATCTCTTATAGTTTGTCCTTTAACAAGTTCAGCATGTTGATCCATATAACCAACTCTTACCTTATTACTCCAAGTTATTTTACCTTCATCAGGCATTAACTTTCCTGTTATTATGTTCATAAAAGTTGATTTACCTTCACCATTGGCCCCTATTAATCCAACATGTTCACCTTTTAATAATCTAAAAGACACATCTTCAAAAATAGCTCTATCTCCAAAACCATGACTCATGTTTTGTACATGTAAAACGCTCATTCAACATCCTCCATTTATGTATACTTTTATATATAATTAGTAACTAAATAAGTTACTAATATTAAATTCTATTTCTTATATTCAGAATCTTATTATATATGATTTTAATATCTTTTAAAACTTAATTTTATTATATTAAAAGGAAATTTTTACACATTATTTATTAATGAAATAAACTTAACTTCACTTTAATTTATAAATACTTTTAAAGGATAAAAATAAAGCAAGCTTTCATAGAAAACTAGCCCTATAATAAAATCATATAATTACTTACCAAACAAAAAGCTTTCAGTTACTTTTTAATTCTTCTAAAAACTTAGGAAGCATTTACCTATAAATAATATAATTAATGATAAAATACTTACCCCTATAATATTAAGCCATGACATAGTTGTTATTCTACGTCTTCTCATTTTTTCCTTATAGGCTACAGATTTTCTACTTTTTGTAGGCATAATTTTCACCACCTTTTATTATTGCACAAATTAATTATATCCTAATTATCCCCTTAAATCTATTGTTTAGGTTAATTTAACAAGGAAAAATCAATACAATTTTTTAATAATAACACTTATTAAAATCTAATACACTATAAATTTAATAATATATTAAATCTCAACTTCTTGAAAGTTTATCTGAGTTAATTCGTGGTAAAATAATGTAAAAGACATTTTATTTATTATTCTAAAGAAAGGATTGATTACTATGATAAAAATCCATGAAAACACAATAGATTATATCAATGAACTTCTTAAAAATTCTCAAAGTAAATCCATTAGAATCCTTGGAAAAAAAGGCTGCTGAAGTGGCATTGACTGGGAATTTGTTCTGGATGAACAAAAAGAAGATGATGTTGTTTTTGAAGATAAAGGAATTAAAATATTAGTTGAACCTAGATTTGCTAAACTTTTTTCAGATGCAACTATAGAACTTAAAACTACCTTTTTCGGAAAAAAACTTGTTATAAAATAAAACTTAATTTATATTACTTTGTGAACTTATATAACTAGATAAAAGACAGAGAGGATGTATACGTAATTTGACACATCCTCTTACTTTTTAACCAACTATGTAACTTACCATCAATTATCACAGCTTATTTACATAGAAACTCTAACATTTCTTTTTATCTAGTGATATTTTTTTATAATTATCTATTTTTCTATCTAATCGTTCTATTGTACTTTTTATTTCTTCAAACTTTTCCATTAATATATTACGTTGCTCAATTAATAATTCTCTTCTTGCTTCAACAGTTTCTTCTCCCTTTTGATATAAAGCAACATATTCTATTATTGCTTCTATAGGAAGTCCAGCACTTCTCATACACTTAGCAAATTGAACCCAATTACAATCTCCTTCTGTATAATCTCTAATTCCACTTTTATTACGATTTACTCTTGGTATTAAGCCTACACGTTCATAATAACGAAGTGTATCAGCTGAAAGTCCATATTTTTCACTTACCTCTTTAATTGTCATAAAACTCCTCCTAAATCTATAAAGCTATCCTATTTTATTCTTTTGGTGTTAATTTTTTTTCATATGTAAGTATATGATCTTCATACCTATCAATTTTATGTTTTAGATACCTAAGGGTTTCTTGCATTTCCTCAACCTTTTTCTCAAGTTGTTCATATTGATCAACTAATATTTGTTTTCTTACTTCTTTAGTGTTTCCACCTTGCATAAATAAGGATACATATTCAACCATTGCTTCTACAGAAACTCCTGCATTACGCATAACTTTAGCAAAATAAACCCAGTTACAATCATATTCTGTATAATCCCTATATCCACTCTTATTCCTAGTCACTGGAGGAATTAAGCCAATTCGCTCATAATAACGCAATGTATCTGGGGTAATATTATACTTTTTACTAACTTCAGTAATATTCATTTTATCCTCCTTGGAAATTTATTAACTTAAACATATTATATACCTTTGAGTTAACTCCAAAGCAAGGAAAATAAATCAAAAAAGTAAATGAACCATACCATAAAGATATAGTTCATTTTTATCTAATTAAAGCCTAGTTTCTGACCTAAAAACTATTTTTCTTCAATTTCTACACTACTTTATTTCAATCAACATTCTATTTAAGAGCTTTTTTTATGTCTTCTATGATTAAATCTTCTGTTAAATGATAACGTTCATTTAATTCAGCCATTGGTACTCTATCTGTGAATTCTTTAGTTGCACCAAAGTTTAATGTTTTCATATTTTTATCTCCATAGAATCTTGATATTTTTTCGCCAAAGCCTCCATCAAGAATTCCATCTTCTAATGTTATAACTAATTTATGATTATCTAATAATTCAGTTAACATGTCTTTGTCTATTCCACTGATAAATCTAGGATTTATTAATGTAGCATTTATTCCTGTTGCTTCTTTTAATTTTTCTTGTACTTTTTCTCCAAGACTAAAGAAAGCTCCAAGTCCTATTATAGCAACTTCACTTCCATCTATTACTTTTTCATAAGTATTTAGCTTAAAGTCAGCTTTAACAGCTTTATTAGTTGAAATTACAGCATGAGCTGGAACACGTATTGCTACTGGATGTTTATCTTGCTCTAATCCCCATTCAACCATAGCAATATATTCTTCCTTGCTAGTAGGAGCTACATATACTATGTTTGGAATGTTAGATATTAATGGAATATCAAATATTCCTAAGTGTGTTACATCACGATTATCACCTATACCTGCATTGTGAACCATAACTAAAGCTGGGTTATTATTCATAGCAAGGTCTTGAGATAATTGGTCATATGTTCTTTGTATAAATGTACTTGCTATTCCTACTACAGGTTTAGCCCCTTGTGATGCTATTCCTGAAGCTAGTGCTATTGCATGTTCTTCAGCTATACCAACATCTATAAATTGGTCTTTAAATTTATTTCTAAATGCCCCTAAACCAACAAAAGGTGCTGTAGCAGCTGATATAGCTACAATACTTTTATCGTCTTTTGCTTTTTCACATAAAAGGTTACCTAATATGCTTGCATAAGTTTCATTTCCGCTAGGTTTAACTAAAGATTCTCCAGTTTCTACGTTAAATGGAGCTACATAGTGGAAGCTTTCTTTATTTTCTTCAGCTTTTTTATATCCATTACCTTTAATTGTGTGTATATGAACTACTACAGGATGATCTATATCTTTAACCTTTGCAAAAGTTTCAATTAATGCATCAACATTGTTTCCTTCTTTAACGAAGTGATATTCAAATCCTAATGATTTAAAGAAGTTATCTTCTGCTTTACCATTAGTTTCACGAAGCAATGCTAAATTTTTATAAAGACCACCGTAGTTTTCAGATATAGACATATCATTATCATTTACTACTATAATTATATTTTTACCTGATGCAGAAGCATTGTTTAAACCTTCGTAAGCTTCTCCTCCACTTAAAGATCCATCTCCTATTATTGCTATAATATTTTCTTTAGCTCCTTTTGTATCACGAGCTTTAGCAAGTCCACAAGCTAAACTTACAGAAGTTGATGTATGTCCAATTTTGAAGAAGTCATGTTCACTTTCATCTTGTGAAGTATAACCTGTAATACTATTGTATTCATCAGGATTAATGAAAGCATTTTTTCTTCCTGTTAAAATTTTATGTGGATATGATTGGTGAGAAACATCCCAAACCATTTTATCTATTGGTGAATTAAATACATAGTGTAAAGCTATAGTGGCTTCTACCATACCTAAATTAGGCCCAAAATGTCCTCCCACTTTACTTACTTTATCTATAATAATATTTCTAACTTCATCTGCTAATACTTTTAATTCATCCCTATTAAGACTTTTTAAATCTTTAGGACTATTAACTTTATTTAATATTTTTAATTCCATACTGAATCCTCCTAAATTTATATTTAAAAACTTATATTTTTCTTTTATTTGCTTAATAACTAATAAAATTAAATATTTATTAGCTATTCTAAATAATTGGAAATTTTTAAAGGTTTAAAGAAATTAAGTTTCTTATCTCCTAGTATATTACTTGGAGTAAACTCCAAGTCAAGTCAAATCTCTATTTTTTATTAAATAGATAATTTTGACTAAAATTTAGCTAGAATCCAACCTCTATCCCAATTAAGCTTCAGTTTATTAAATTTATAAAAATAAGAGTACCTCTATATAAAATATTTTTCTTTTAGAGATACTCCTTTAATTTAATTTTTTTAAGCCTATTTTTTAAATTCCATAGTAACTGGTACTGCCTTTCCTGTTGGAAAATACTCATAAGTCCCTGTAGCTTTTTCATTATTAAATGATAATTTATAAATACCTATAGGGTCACCATTATAAGATTCTTCTATAGTACACTTATTTTTATCATCACTTATTATTTTTAAATCAAGAATTTCCTTTGGATAATTATTATAATATTCAGTAGCTATAATATTTCCATCAATCTTTTTACATTTATCTAATACCATTGTTACTTCATATTTATTGTTTATTATTCCCTCTAATTTATTATTGCTTAAAAATGGTTGTAAATTATTATAACTCAAATTTTGTATTTCTACCTTTAATTTTAATTCCTGTTGTTGTTCTTCTTTATTTATCCTATAATTGCTATTTTCTAACTTACTTAAATTACTTTGAGCTTTTTTTAATTGATTTTTACTAATATTAGTTTCTATTGTTTTTATCCTACCATTAATTAGAATATTTTCTTTTAAGCTATAAATAGATATTCCTAAAACTGAAATTATAATTAATACCCCAATTCCAATCATTATCTTTTTCATTAATTACTCTCCATTAATAATAGCTTCAAACTTTCATAAGTTAAGACTTAATTCAGATAAAATTTCTTAAGACTATATTATTTTTTGAATTAATATAACAAACTAACTCTAATTATAAATATTAACTATTATTACGAAAAATTTCAAATCCTCTCTTTTATCCTTTTAATAATTAATATTTTATATATTTTAATTTTCTGTTAAACTTTTTTGACTTTAATGTGAATTCCATATTTAAAAAGATATTCACTTCTACTTTCTTTAAATCATCATTGTAATCAATTTCTATTTATATAATTATTGTATTGTAGATAATAATTCTCACTCTCTTTAACCTCAAAATTCTTAACCTATAACTATTTACTATAAATACTATCTAAAAAAAGGCTTTATCAAATTAACACCTTAATTTATATTACTTATAAATATATTTTTTCATCTGCCGAGACAGCTATATAGCTAGATAAAAGGTAGAGAGGATATATCTATAATTTGATACATCCCCTCTTCTCTGAATTATTCAATTATCTCATAATTTATTTTATATTCCTTTGCTTTATTTATAAAAGAATTTCCAAATACATTAGCTTTTATTTTTAGGTTTTCACTAAATATATATTTCTTTAAATCATTTGAACGATATACCTTTCCTCCTACTGACATAACCCCAATTAAGAAACAGTTTATTACCATTAAAATAAATAATCCCTTTCCTACTCTTCTTAAATTTTTATTATTATCGGCAGAAAAGAAAAATGCAACTAAAATTGGTATTGCCCAGAGGTATGGAACATATCTAGCCCACCAAAAATCTCCACCATAAACCATTGCAAAAGCAACTGCTCCTAGTGTTATTACTGAACTTACTACTAATTTTTTATTATTACATCTCATTAACAAATATAATAAACCTATAAAAGATATAGGTAAAAATATAAGAGAATACACTCCAAATCCTCTTACTCTAGGGTCTGTCACTGAATAGTAATATAAAACATATTGGTCTATTTTAAAGGCTTCTAATATATTCTTTGGAGCTTCCCCCTTCGGATTAGCTAATGATGGCAATCCTATAAGTGCTTTAGTTGCTTGTACAAAGGAGTTATCATATCTAAAATCCTCTGGCGTATTACTTGTCATTATATCAACCTTATTTTTTCCTGCTAAAGGATATAAAGGATGTCCATTTGTAATAGTATTGGTTACATATGGGTTAAATCCTATTATAATTACTGAAAATATAAATCCACTTAATAAAAAGCCTATTAGCTTTATATTATAGCTTTTCTTATTATATATAAAATTCATTACTAGGAAACCAAATAATATTACCATTGCATAAGCAAGACCTGTAAACTTTATGTTTATTAAAAATACAGCCACATTAATTAAAGTAAAATATTTAAAGAAAAATAAATCTCTATAGAAGAATATTAGAAAAAGATTTATTATTAGAATTATTATATATATTCCTAGTAAAGAATCTACATAATAACTAAATATTTGACTTAATATCACTGGGTTGCAAGCTAACATTATCGCTGCAAAACATGATAGTTTTCTTTTATTTTTTGTTATTAAATTAAACACACCATAACTTAACATAAAAAGTATTATAGGCATTAATGTTGTAAGAATTTTTGCACTTTCTATTCTACCTGTTAACTTATAAAGAGCTGCTGCAAAAATTGCTGCTGCCTTTGTATAATGCATAACCCATATATTAATATTTTCTCTATATTGATAGAATGGATTCCATCCCTCATAAAGTTTTATTACAGTATCTTGATGATAACTTAAAGAATCATAACTTGTATCCCATATGAAATTATTTACTAATGCTAAAATACCTACTAAAGCAAAAAAGCTTACCAATATTATAATAAAAAACTTCCATCCTAAATTTTCATTATCCTTATCTAAAATAAATTTAGATATAACCATAGTTATTATAGGAAATACTATAAAATTCAATTTGGTTATAGGAATTTTGAAAATAAATAAAATACAGCTACCTATAAATATGCTTCCTATGAAACTTAAAAATAAAAAGGATATTGTAATAAGCATATAAGACAACTTATTGTTTTCTATTCTTTCCAAGAATTTGTCCCCCTTAACTTTATATTCTATTTAATCTAAGTAGATATTATATCACCTCTTACTATTTTTTCCTATTGATTATTTTTTAAATTTTTTCTAATTGATAAATTAAGATTTAATTCAAATAGAATTTTGACTCTAGCTAAATTTTAATTAACATTATCTAAGGATGTATGTTTATATCCTCATTAAATTTTAGTTTATTGTAAAAAAATATAGAGGTCTGAATTATACCTCTATATTTTATAAATTAATCTTAATTGATTAATTAACTGTATTAGTAACTTGTCCATTAGGGTTTACTGTTGTAGTTGACCCTCCTGTTGTTGTAGTTACTGTTCCATTAGGTCCTACTGTTGTATTTACACCATTTTTATTTTCATTTCCTGTACTTTGATTATTTTTATTTTCTTGACTTTGAGTATTATTTCCTTTTGAAGTAGTTGAACCTTCTGTTGTACCTTGTGAGTTATTGTCTTGGTTGGCTTCTGTTCCTTGGCTACTTCCTTGGTTACTTGTTCCATTAGCTGTAGTACTTTCATTATTTGATGTATTTTCAGTGTTTGTATTTCCTGTTGTTCCATTAGTACTTGCACTATTATTTCCACTGTTATTAGTGCTATTGCTATTTGAGTTATTTGTACTATTTTCATTATTATTTTTATTACCACCATCAAATAATGAACATATATCATGCCATACATCTTTAAACCAATTTCCTATTTTAGTGAAGAATCCTTCATTTTTAAGTTTATTATACTCATCTGAAATAGCTTTACTTACGTTACTGAAATCTTTCTTTCCATTATTTATAGAATTTTGTATAGCATTTAATGTACTATTAACCTTATTTGCATTTAAATTTAAATCCTTTATTTGAACCATTAGGTTAGTTAATTCTTGTTTTTGCGCTTCACTTAAAGTAACTCCATTATTGTTAGTTACGTTATTTACTATGTTTATAACTTGAGTAAGGTTTTGAGGTTTTTGGTCTACAACATCCTTTTTAGCTTGAGTTACAACTTGTTCTGCTTTTTGTTGACCAATAGATTGACCTAAACTAGTTGTTACATTAACCTCATCATTAGCTACCTTTTTATTAGCTTCTGGTATAGTAGTTCCTGTTACATCTTGGAATCCTTGAAGTATCCCTGCTAAAGCAGCTTGTCCTGTTACTGGATAAGGTGCATTTGCAACTATACTAGCATCTGTTATTCCACAAGTAACTAAAGCACTAGCAAGCATATCTCCTGTAACTTGAGTTAAATTATTTGTTGATACTGATATACCACTACCTGCTGGAAGTAATGTTACCTTAGTTGAACTTATTGATTGTGAAGTTGGACTTATATGTGTAGTTGATAATCCAAGTTCCACAGCTATATCATAGTTAGTTGTACTAACAAATTTAACTCCCTTTTCATTAGTTGTTACACCAAAGTCCTTTAACATTTGTTCTCTTTGAGGATAAGTTAAGTTTGCCCCTAAAGTTACAATAATTTGCCCTGGCTTGTATCCTGGTTGTGAACTAGCAGGAGTTTTTGTTTGATTTACCTTGTTATTATCTCCTGTATTATTGTTGCTTCCTGTATTACTATTTTCAGTACTACTTGAATTAGCTCCATTATTTACTGTATTGTTAACTGTTGTATTATTATTTCCACCATTATTATTTACTGTTGTACTTATTGATCCACCATCTAGTAATCTTACATTTTCAATCTTACTACCAGTATTATCAATAGAAGGTAAAGTACCCATAGCACCAGTTAATGCTACTGCTATTATAGCTACTAATCTTTTGTTTTTCATAATTTTATCTCCATTTCACTCTTTGATTTTTACTTTGAAAAAATCTCAATTTCATGTAATAAACTTAATCATATCTTCCTTATTATAGACACTAATTACATCTATGTCTATTATTTCTAATATTACACTTTTATTATTAAAAATCAATATCTAAAAGTTTACTAAATTATTTCATGTATTATCATATAAAATCTTAATGCTTACAATATTTTTGTTTTAATTAAAAATAACAAATACTTTCTTTACAAAATTTACATCCAAGTCTTTTCTTAACAATATCAATATCTTTTATTACAATTACTCCATTTTCTCTAGATATCATTCCTTGTTTTTTTAATCTTACAATGGCTCTACATACTGTTTCTTCAGAGCACCCTATACATTTCGCAATATTTTTATTTAATATTTTATGCATAAGACCATTTTTCTCATTAATAGTATCTCCATAAGTATTATATATCCTTACTGCTAATGACAAAATTGCATCTTCTATGTTCAAGAATTGAATATCTCTCATTTGGAAAAATTGCTTTTGATAAAAAGAAACATAATATTCAACTAATTTTTCTGAGAGATCTTTATTTTTTAATATTTTTTCTTTTACTGTTTTTTCAGATATAAAGTAAATTTCTGAATCCTCCGATACTTCTATAATAAACATATCATCTAAAAATTCATAATTCATATTTTTACTAAATAATTCTCCAATTATAAAAGAAACATATTCTCTATAACATCCAAATAAAATTTCTTTACCACCTTCCATCATATGACTATATCTTATTAATCCTTTTTTTAAAATTAATATTTTTTCATTCTTTAAATAATCTTTTCCTAAATAAGTACCTTTCTTTATATTTAACTTTTTATCTGCGTATTTCAAAATTTCTTCTGTAAATGTTCTTCTAAATTCTAAAAAATTTCTCATAAGTAAAAAACCTTCCTATCTTTATTAAAATAAAACTCTTCTTATTTTACACCAATATAAATTTTCTTTAAAAGATAATAATTCATTTTAAAAAATTGACTTTTATCAATGTTTTAAAAATTTTTTTAGGTTACAATAAAAGTATATTATTTCTTAAAAACTTATGATGAAAGAAGGTCTTAATATGAAAACAACTATAGGACAATATCTTCTAGATAGGCTTAAAGCCTATGATATAGAACACATTTTTGGAGTTCCAGGAGATTACAATCTTGGATTTCTTGATTTTATTGAAGATGATAAAGATCTTCAATGGATAGGAAATTGTAATGAACTCAATGCTGCCTATGCAGTTGATGGCTACGGAAGAATAAGACCAATGAGTGCATTAGTGACTACTTTTGGAGTTGGTGAATTAAGTGCAATAAATGGTATTGCTGGTTCTTATGCCGAAAGTGTACCAGTTGTAAAAATAGTTGGTATGCCATCTAGAAATGTTTCTGAAAACAAAAAATTAGTTCATCACACTCTAGGTGATGGAGAATTTCTTAAGTTTTATAATATGTACAAGGAAATAACAGTTGCTCAAACTATACTAAATAAACAAAATGCCAAAGAAGAAATTGATAGAGTTTTAAGAGAATGTTATCTACAAAAGAAACCAGTATATATTGGTATTCCTGTAGATGTACCTAATATAGAAATAGAAGTATCAGCTTCAATAGATTATAAACCAGAAAGTGATAAGAAAATATTAAATAAATTTATAGATGATGTAAAAAAAGAATTAGAAAAATCAAAATCACAAACTGTACTTGCTGACTATGAAGTTAATAGGTATAAGCTAAATAAGGAACTTCAAGATTTTATAGAAAAGTCAAATTTACCTATTGCTTCACTATCTATGGGAAAAGGTGTTTTCAATGAAAATCATAAAAACTTTATTGGAATGTACAATGGTATCTTAAGTGATGACACTGTAACTTCTGTTATAAAAAATTCTGATTGTATATTGTTAATTGGTGTTAAACTAACTGATTCCATCACTGCTGGTTTCAATTATATACACAAGGATTGTTCAATATCAACTATTGAAATTCATCCCCTTTACAGTAAAATAGGTAAAAAAATCTACAATGATATTCTAATGGAAGATGTTTTAAAAGAATTAGCTAATAATATAAAATTTAATGGAAACATAAAACATGATGATAAAGATATAAAAAGCACTGATTTATCAGGAAAGCTTACTCAAAGTAACTTCTTTAATGTTATAGAAAAAAATCTTATTCCTAAAGATGTTCTTATTGCTGAACAAGGAACTTCATTCTTTGGATCTGAAGCAATAAAGTTACCTGAAAATGTAACTTTTGTAGGCCAACCTCTTTGGGGTTCTATAGGTTATACTTTTGGTTCTTTATTAGGTACATGTTTAGCTGACCAAAATAGAAGAAACATTTTACTTATTGGTGATGGTTCATTACAGCTTACAGCTCAAGAATTATCAACTATGCTTAGAGAAGACTTAAATCCTATTATAATAGTTATTAACAATGATGGTTATACAGTTGAAAGATATATACATGGACCAAAAAGAAAGTACAATGATATAAATATGTGGAATTACACTCAACTATTAGATGTATTTGATGTAACCCTTCATAGAGAGAGTCTTAAATTTAAAGCTTCTACAGTTGAAGAATTAAACAAAGCTTTATCAACTTCTAGAAAAAATTCATCAAAACTTTCATTAATAGAAGTTTCCATGGATAAAAATGATGCACCTATAGCTTTAAAAGAAATGGGTAAACTATTCTCTAGTCAAAATAATTATTAAAGTACAAAAAAGAACTATTTCTAAATAAACAATCCCTTATGAAGTAAAAAATTAAAAATTAAATAACTACGGTTTGATCACGATATTCCAACGAGATCAAACCTATTAATTTATAATTTTTAGTATGAAATACTATAATATAAAATTTTTTGTTGTATAATTCAAATTTATAAAAGGAAATTTAAGGTATATATAGAATATATTAACTATAGACACTTTATTAAATATTTTATTTCTAGGGGGTATAACTATGGCAAAAAGAGCTTTAAAAAAATTAAGAAATAGGACAATTGCTACTTTTACTTTAGCTACTATACTTTTAGGTACTTCAGTATATACTTTTACTCAAAATACTAAAGTTAATGCAGCAGAACAAAGTATAACACAAGGTAAGCGTAATGTTATGTATTATGGAGATTGGTCTATCTGGGGTGGGCAAGGAAATTTTTATCCTAAAGATATACCAGCTGACCAATTAACTCATTTAAATTTTGCCTTTTTAGATTTTGATGCTAATGGAAATTTAAAGTTTACTGATAAAGATGCTGCTATAGGTGCTCCAGTCGGAGAAGAAGGAGTTCAATGGGGTGGTCCAAATGCAGGTATATTATCAGCTTTTCAAGAATTAAGAGCTAAAAATCCAAACTTAAAAATTGGAATTTCTATTGGTGGTTGGTCTAAATCTGGTGATTTTTCTGAAGTTGCTGCTGATTCAACAAAACGTGCTAAACTTGTCGAAAACGTTTTGAAGTTTATAGAATATACTAATATGGATTTTGTTGATTTAGATTGGGAATATCCTGCTGAAAAAAGAGACCCAGATAAAGTAGATAATCAAAATGACGAAGGAACTCCTAACGCTAAACCTGAAGATAAAGAAAATTATATAAAACTATTAGAAGATTTCAGAAGCGCTCTTGATAAAAAAGGAAAAGAGTTAGGTAAAGAATATGAATTATCAGTTGCCTTACCTGCTCCTAAATCTAAACTTGATTCTGGAATAGATATTGAAAAATTATTTAATGTTGTTGACTTTGCTAATATAATGACCTATGACATGAGAGGAGCATGGGATGAAGTTAGTGGACATCAAACTGGATTATATACAAATCCTAATGACCCTACTAAAGATAATGGTCTATCTGTAGATGAAAGTGTAAATTACTTAATAAGTAAAGGAGCAAAAGCTGATAAAATAGTAATTGGTGCTGCTTACTACACCAGAGGTTGGGACAAAGTTTCTTCTGGTACTGATAATAAATACCCTGGATTATTTGGAGAAGCAGAAATTTCTGCTAAAGATGCAGATCAAACACCTACTAGAGGTGCTGTTAATGAAGCTGCACTTAAAGTTGGAGAAGGCGGTCGTCGTGGTGGTGTATGGTCATATAGAAGCTTAGATAAGCTTAAAGAATTATATCCAAATATAAAAGAATATTGGGATGATTACGCTAAAGCACCTTACTTATATGATGAAACTACTGGTGTATTCTTTACCTATGATAATGTAGAATCTATAAAAGAAAAAACTAACTATGTTAATCAAAAAGGTCTTGGTGGAGTTATTGGATGGATGGCTTCACAAGATGCTGAAAGTAATTCAAATTCAGCTAAAAGAGATGAACTTACTAATGCAACTAAAAAAGGATTATTTGGAGAAAGTAAATTACCAGCTAATGAAATTGTATATTCTGAATTAGATGTTGATGTTGAAATAAAGCCAGTAAAACAAGAATGGGGCACAGGCGGAGGATATGAAATAACTATTAAAAATAACGAAAAATTAGAAGAATCTGATGAGGTTTTAAAAGAAGTTGAACGTTCAGGAGAAACAATTAAAACTCCAAAATTATATATAAAAACTAATCAAAAACTTACTGCTGGAGATCATATGGCTGGACAAGTAACTTATGAAAATGGTTATGTTGTTGTTGATATAAAAGGCTCATGGGAAGGTAAAAATATAGAACCAGGCCAAAGCTATAAATTTATGTTATCTGCATCAGAAGCTCCTGAAGATATATCAGCCATAGAATCTATCGAAATAGTTCAACGTATGAATGAAAAAGGCACAGAGATAGGTAGACAACGAATTTATTAGTCTTTTTAATATTAAACAACTAATTTTTCTCTTTTACTCTAGTATAAAAATAAATTTGTTTAATCTTCTTATTTAAAATAAAACAACTTCTTCTTGTAATAATATAAAACAAGAAGAAGTTGTTTCTTTATTTCATTGCTATAAAAGCTGAACCTACTATTATTAAAATAACTCCTATGATTTTCTTTGGTGTTATTTTTTCTCCTAAAGTTACTCTAGCTATTATTATTGTCCAAATATAAGTTAAAGCTGTTAATGGCAATACTATATTATATGGTAAAAACTTAAGAGCAATTATATTTAAAACTGCTGCTGTTACATAGAATATTCCTCCAAGATAAATTCTCCAATTGATGAATAATGAAAGTATTCCATCTAACGTCTCTGTACCTTTTTTGAAGAAGAATGCCCCTAGTGCTCCAAAAAAGGTCATGAATGGAAATAACCAATATACACTACTCATTATCTTCCCCCCTTGCTATAAATATAACACCTAGAATTATTATACCTATTCCTATTAGTTGCTTCACTGAGATTACTTCTCCTAAGAAAAAGTATCCATTTATAAGAGCAAAGATATATCCTATACACATTATAGGATGTAATATTGATAATTTACCAAATTTAAATGCCACTATTAATGATAATGCTCCACATCCATATAAAATAAAACCTAATATTAATAACCAAAGTCCCTTATCTACTCCAATTTTCCAAAATAATTGTCCAAAAGAAGTACATAAAGCTGATACCACTACTAATCCTATACCTTTTATTAAACTATTACTATTCAAAACTAATCTCCTATTTCCATCTTAAAATTTCATAGTCTTCATGATTTTTCTTATAGTTGATTAGATAAGCCTTTTTTGCTAAATCAAACATAGGCTTGTCTGATAAAGAATCTGAATAAGCAACAGAATTCTCTTTATCTATCTCTATGCCATTTTCAGATAAATATTTTTTTATTCTTTCTACCTTTTCAACGCCTTTGCAGTTTTCCCCTTCAATGACATTAGTGTAAAAATTATCTTTAGCCTTTAGCCTTGTTCCTATAACAACATCCACAAAATCTTCTTCCTCAAAACATTTCAAATAACATTCTGGTGATGCTGATATAAGCATAGTCATATATCCTTCTGCCTTTAATCTTTTTATTTCCTTAAGGGCATCTTGAAACATTCTAATTTTTATAACATTATGATAAAAATCAATTAAATCTTTATCATTTAAATGGTTTATTGTATAAAACATACTTTCTTTGGCTTTTTTTGTATTCATTAATCCTACCTTATGGCAACAAAGATCTATAAAAAGCTTTGGTAACCTCCCTTTCGCTTTAGGGTATTTACCAAGAGTATATTTTAATAGTAGGAACATGGAATCTCCCTCTATTAAAGTCTTATCCACATCAAAAAATGCTATTTTTCTCTTTTCCATAAATTTCACTCCCTTATATAACTAAGAGTTAAAAATATTCTAATTAAGATTTTAGTTTATAACTAAGATGAAACTCTCTCGCCTTATTTATAAATGATGGTGTAAAGTTATTTTCTGTTATAATTAAAGGCTTACTAAATATGTAATTCTTTAATTGATTTGAACGTTGCACCTTAAAGTATATTGCTCCAGGAAGTATAATAGCTGAATTTATAAACATTAGTAATAAGAAACACATTCCTATTACCTTTACTATTTTGCTTTTTCTTAAATACATAAAGAATCCCACTGAAAGAGGTAATGCCCAGAGAAATGGAACATATCTTGCCCACCAGAAAGAACCTCCAGCTATGGTTACTGCCGAAACCAGTATTACCGTCACTAAACTTCCCAACATCATTTTCCTATCTTTATTAGTTATCAATAAATAAAGCGCTCCTATAAATGATAATGGTATAAAGATAATTGAATATACACCAAAACCTCTTACCCTAGCATCTGTTGTAGAATAATAGTTTAAAGTTGCTCCATTTACACCAAACATTTCTCCAAATGATGTTGCTGGTGCTCCTTTAAAGTTCTTTGGATTTGGGAAAGCTATCATTGAGTCATATTCCTGTTTAAACTCTCCAGCATATCTATAATCTAATGGTGTATTATTTGTCATTATATTTATTTTTCCTTTACCAGCTAAAGGATATAAAGGGTTTCCATCATTAATTGTATTTGTTACGTATGGATTAAATCCTAGAATGATTACTGAAAAAATTAATCCACATATTAAAAATATAATTAACTTAACATTATATGATTTCTTATTATATATAAAACTAAGTATTAAGAAACCAAATAATATTGCCCCTGCATAAGCAAGTCCAGTAAATTTTATATTTATTAAAAATACAGCAATATTTATTAATGCAAAATATTTAAAGAAAAATAAGTCATCAAAGAATAATATAAGATATAAGTTTATTAGTAATACAAGAACATATACTCCTAAACTTGAATCTACATAATAACTAAATGACTGACCTATTATTACTGGATTTAATACTGATATTATTGCTGCAAATATTGATAATCCCTTTCTATTTTTAGAAAGTAAATTAAATGCTCCAAAACTTAAAATTCCTAAAATAATAGGTAATAACATTGTTAATACCTTTGCGGCTTCGATTCTTCCTGTTATTTTATATAGAGCTGCTGCAAATATTGCTGGTGCCTTTGCATAGTGCATTACCCATAAATTTATCTTTTGATTAGTTGAATCATAAAATGGATTCCATCCTTTATAAAGATCTATTACATTTTCTTGATGATATGCTAAAGAATCATAACTTGAATCCCATACTAAATTATTTATTACCGCTAAAATAGCTACTAGAACAAAGAATCCTATTAAAGTTAAAATTAAAAACTTCCAACTTACGTTCTTTTCATCCTTATTTAAAACAAATTTCCCTATAATCATAGTTATTATAGGGAAAATCACAAAGCTTACACCATTAACAGGAACTTTTATGTAAAATAAAAGCGCACTTCCTATGAATATACTTCCTATAAAAGCTAAAAACATAAATGATATTAAAATAGAATAATAAGAAGCCTTATTATCTTCTATTTTATTTAATCTTTGGTACATAACTGAAATCCTCCTACCCTTGTCCTATTTATTGAAATAAATAATTATAACAGCACTTGAAATTATCCATAATAAAACATCTATCATTATAGTTTTATCTGTTAGCACTGCTTCTGTAGGGCTTCCCCCTGTACCTTTTTTCTCTGCTAAGTATTTATATCTAAATAATCCATATACAACGAATATATTTGTAAACATCATATAATTATTAGCAGGATATGCTACAAAGGTATAAATTGCGTAACATACAAGGGTACAAGTTACTGAAATATTAGAGTATTGTATTAGTAAATCCTCTGAATAATCCTCCAATATTTTTCTATGCTCTGTTGCTTTATCACTTAATTTCACTAGTTCATTTTTTCTTTTTTCAAAACCTAAGAATAAAGAAATAAAGAATGTACAAAGTATTATCCATCCTGATAACTTAACGTCTATTACTATACCACCTGCTGTAATTCTTAAAATAAAACCTATAGCTATAGATACAATATCCACAATTACTATATGCTTTATTTTAAATGAGTATAGTAAATTATTTATTAAGTAAAGTACTATTACTATAAAGAGGTCTCTGTTTACAAAATATGACCCAATTAAGCTTATTAATAATAATACTATTAAAGCTCCAATAGCCTGAGGTACTTTTATAGCACCACTAGCAATAGGTCTAAATCTTTTCTTTGGATGCACTCTATCGCTCTCTACATCTAAAATATCATTCATTATATATACTGTTGATGATGTTAGGCAGAATAGTATGAATGTTATTATAGATTTTTCAATCTTACCCTCCTGAGCAAAGCTATAGGAAAACAATAAAGGTGCAAAAACAAATAGATTTTTTATCCACTGCTTAGGTCTCATTAACTTCAATAAATTGAAGAAAAACCCCCTTTTCATAGGATCTCCTTGCTGAGCTTCATTCCTTTCTTTTAAGTCTAAACTCACATTATCACCTCGTTATAGCTACTCGCTATTTAATTTTTTAAAGCTTATTAACTGACGTCTAAATATTATATCATAATTCATCATACTTTTTTCCTTTTCCCAGTAAAAAGTACTAGTTAATATTAGAATATTTTTCTAAGTAATATAATAAAATACACTTTCTTATTGCATTATTTTTATTTTAATAGATTTTTTAATATTTATAATCTAAATATTTAATAAATTATGTAATTTATTATGTTTTCTAAATTATTATTTTTATTGAATATAAAAAATGAGTAGTCTTTTCTTTAATATAATCTATCTAGATTCTTACTTACTCATACTACTCATCTTATTTTTTAATTTTTTTATCTAAATAATTAATACTTCATACTTTTTAGTTGAAGTCAAAACTCTATCTAAATTAAATCTTAGTTGCTTCTACCTGAATACCTACTTAAGCATAGCAATTAAAGCCATATAAGCAATATAGACAATAATTATTAAAACTAAAGGTATATTTACTACCTTTTCAGAGACTACTTCACTTCTTGCATTAAATCTATTTTCACTCTCTACTCTAGCCACATCCTGCATTTTTGATTTTTCCATACTTTTTATTATAAGAGAAATTAAATAAGCTGCACCAATTGCAAATATTCCAATGAAGATCCCCATACCTATCTTGGACATAAGAGGAATTTCCTTTAAGGTTTGAGTAGCTTGATCTATATCACCTATAGAAGGTATTGAATCTTGCACTGACGTTAAAACCTTTTGCATTGAATTTTGAATTGATATTAAACCTCTTTGTAATAATAGTTGTGTAGTATTTATAGTGAAGTGAGCTATCATAGCAGGTATTAAACTATTAGCTGCTGTTACAACATAAGCAAAAATTACTCCCATAGCAAAGGCATATAAAAATTGGTGTGGATTTAAATGAAGTATTCCAAACATTAATCCAGACATTACTGCCCCTATATGCTTGTTCTTAAACTTATATCCTGATAAAACAATTCCCCTTACAGTTATTTCTTCACTTATAGCTGGTGTAACCCCTATCATTAATACCATAAGCCAAAGAGGAGTTTTACTTAAATTATCTAGCATTGCTGCCACATCATTATTAACAAAGAAAGAAGCTATATATGAAAAAAACATCATTACAGGTTGTGCTAAAAAAGCCAACGCAAATGATAAAAGAACTTCTTTTCTTGATATTTTATTTAATCTAAGTACTTCTTTAAAACTTTGTTTAGTTATTAATATATAGATTATAGCTGGTAGCACAAACATTATAAAGTGTGCAGCAATTAGAGCCACAGGTTGACTAAGACCTAAAGTTACATATAGAAATGGTGATAGAACTATAGGTACAATTATAGATATTAGTAATATAGCTAGAAAAAATAAATTCGAGCTTAAAATTGGTCTTCTTACTTTTTCACTTTGATTAATCATTTCATCCCCCTAAATTTTTTTTTTAAAATATTTTATTTAAATGTATAAAAAACTATTACCGTGGTAATACTTATTACTGAGGCAATAAGCTTCAATCTTATAATAGCCTCTCCCCCATTTTATTTTTTATGTGGCCTTAGCAGTGAATATTCACAGCTAAGGCTGTTTTATTTTTTAATATACTTTTTGTAACTACCACTGATTATTTTTTATCTATTTAAAGTTCCTCATAATATGGTACAGTATTAAGTCCTTCCTTTTCCATTATAAGTCTTCTTAACATATCCATTGCATATAACACAGTTTGAAGTCTTACTCTTTCCCTATTTCCTGCAAAATTAAATTTCTTAGCAAAAACTTCTCCATCAAAGTATACTCCAACATAAACAAGTCCTACTGGTTTCTCTTCTGTTCCTCCACCAGGCCCCGCAATACCTGTTGTTGACAATCCAATCTTTGTTCCTGCGGCTTTAGCTATTCCTTCAGCCATTTCCTTTGCTGTTTCTTCACTTACTGCACCAAACTTATCTAAAGTTTCTGCTTTAACTCCAAGTCTTTTCATCTTTGCTTCATTACTATAAGTAACAGCACCTTCTAAGAATATTTCTGAAATTCCAGGATAGTTTATTATAGTCCCTGCAAGAAGCCCTCCTGTACAAGATTCTGCTGTAGCTATGGTTAATTTTCTATCAATTAACATTTCACCTAAAACTGTTTCAAGTTTTGTTTCACCTATTGCATAAACAAAAATTCCAATTCTTTTTATTATTTCATCTGCTATAGGTTCTATAAGTGCTTCACATTCTTTTTCATTTTTACCCTTAGCTGTTATTCTTAATATAGCTTCTACATCTTTAACATATGGAGCTATAGTTGGATTACTTTGATTGTCTATTAAATCTTTAACTATAGTTTCTACTGTTGATTCACCAACTCCAAAAATCCTTAAAACTCTAGATTTTAAAATAGCATTAGTTCTTTCTTCTAAGAAAGGAACTACATGATTTAAAAACATTGGTTCTAACTCTCTTGGTGGTCCTGGCAATACAGCTATTATTTTCTCTCTTTCATTATTATCTTTATCCTTCACTTTCCCTATCATAATACATCCAGGTGCAGTTCCATTTGGATTATCTAGAATTATTGCATCTTCTGGAAAATAACATTGCTTTTTATTGTTATCAGTTAAATCCTTATTTATTTTTTTAAAGTATGCTTCTAAATCTTCTAAAGCCTTTGTATTTAAAACTAATTCCTTATTTAAATACTTAGCTGCTGTTTCTTTAGTTAAATCATCCTCTGTTGGTCCAAGACCTCCACTAGTTATAACTAAATCACAATTTTCAAAAGCTCTTTCAAATTCTTCTAAAAGCCTTTTTTCATTATCTCCAACTACACACTGATGATAAACATCAACTCCTAAATTTGCTAACTCTCTTGCTAGAAATCTTCCATTGGTATTAACAATATCACCTAATAAAAGTTCTGTTCCAACTGCTATAATTTCAGCTTTCATAACTTATCACCTCTCTATTAAAGTATTTAACCTTAATTTTTATTTTTCATCTGTTTCTAAAATATCATATTTTTAGATTTTACATATTAAATTTATTTATTCCATAACCCTACTTATAAATTTTATCATATTAATTTGGAAAATATTATAATTAAATAATATTTAATATTTTCTTCACTCCTAAAATCGCCTACTACTTCTAAAATATTCTTATTCTTACTTCTATCCCCTTATTAAATTTTGTATAATATTATAGGATATCCTTTTTAAAAAGCATTTAGTCATTCCTTTTTAAAGAGAAAATCCAAATAAAAGTATTATGCCTAGCCCAATTGTAAGGAGTTCATTCTAAACAAAAAGGTAGTCGCAATTAGTGATTTTGTTTATTTTCTAATTTTACTACGAAAGGTTGTTGTAAACTATGGAAACAAGAATATCTGTTGTTGGAATAATCATTGAAGATCTAACCTCTATTCCTGCTGTAAATAATATTCTATCAGAATATAATCATGTTATTATAGGTAGAATGGGGCTTCCATATAAAGAAAAAAACCTTAGAATAATTTCTATCGTAATAGATGGAAGCACTGATATTATATCTGCTATAACTGGTAAAATTGGAAGATTACAAGGAGTATCGGTCAAGGCAGCTATATCTAAAAGATAAGGAGTTTTGTTATGTTCACTAAAACTGAAAATGAAAAATATAAAGCTGAGGATTTTATCAAAGATAGCGAAATAAGAAAGATAATTTCAGAAAGCGAAAAACTTGCTAATGACTCAGATCTTGTTGATAGCATTCTTGAAAAAGCAAGAAAAGCAGAAGGATTAAGCCCTGAGGAAGCAGCTGTGCTTCTTAGTATCAAAGATGAAAAAACATTAAATAAAATGTTTACTATTGCTAAAGAAGTTAAAGAAAAATTCTATGGTAAAAGAATTGTTATTTTTGCCCCTCTTTATGTAAGTAATTACTGTGTTAACAACTGTAGTTATTGTGGGTACAAACATTGTAATGAAGAATTAAAGAGAAAAAGACTTGATAAAGAACAACTTATTGAAGAAGTTAAAATTCTTGAAAGCTTAGGTCATAAAAGAATAGCTCTTGAAGCTGGTGAAGATCCTGTTAATGCTCCACTTGACTATATTATAGATTGTATCAAAAACATCTATTCAATTAAATTTGATAATGGTGCTATAAGAAGAATAAATGTAAATATCGCTGCTACTACAGTTGATGAATACAAACAATTAAAAGCAGCTGATATTGGTACTTATATATTATTCCAAGAAACTTATCATAAAGAAACTTATGAAAGATTACATGTTTCTGGACCTAAACACAACTATAACTATCATACAACAGCTATGCATAGAGCTAGAGAAGCTGGCATAGATGATATCGGAATGGGCGTACTTTATGGTTTATATGACTACAAATATGAAACATTAGCTATGCTTATGCATGCTAATGACTTAGAAAAAACTACAGGTGTCGGCCCTCATACTGTTTCAGTTCCTAGAATTCAAAAGGCTGAAAATGTTACATTAGAAAACTTCCCTTATTTAGTTTCTGATGATGACTTTAAAAAGATAGTTGCTACTTTAAGATTAGCTATTCCTTATACAGGAATGATTCTTTCAACTAGAGAAAAACCAGTTTTAAGAGATGAAATAATTTCCTTAGGTATTTCTCAAGTTAGTACAGGTTCATGTACTGGAGTTGGTGGATATTCTGAAAGCCACAGAGATCCAGAAGAAAAACCTCAATTTGAATTAGCTGATCACAGATCACCTGTTGAAATGATTGAAAGCTTAATGGAAGCTGGATATATTCCTAGCTACTGTACAGCTTGTTACAGAGAAGGAAGAACTGGTGAAGTATTTATGGATATAGTTAAAAGCGGAAATCTTGATAACATCTGTGAAGCCAATGCTATGTTAACACTTAAAGAATTCATAGATGATTATGGTACTGAAAAAACTAAAGAACTTGGTAATAAAGTTATTGCAGAGAACTTAAAAACTATAGAAAAACCTGAGTTTAAAGCCTCTGTTGAAGAAAAGCTTAATAAAATAGGTAATGGAACTAGAGACCTTCGTTTCTAGACTGTAAATAGGTATAAATAAAGGGGTCTGTATATTCAGTGCCCTTTATTTTTTTCATATATTAAAAATTTAAATCTCTCTTTCCTATTAAATATAAGATTTGACTTTGTAAAACATTACATATCTTTAAAAAGTTCTTTTATTATCTGTTAATTTAATATCCTAAAATAATTAAAAAATAAGGAAATATGATACAATATGTCTTAATGAAACAATCGAATAGACTTCCATTAGAGGTTATACGAGTAGTATAAATTTAGTCAAAGGATAAATTAAAATTAAATATTTATTTTATTTCATATATTAAATTATTAAATTCATTAACTTAGGAGGATTTAGAAATGCAACAAACACCAATAGCAAATAGACTCCACATTAGTTTATTCGGTAAAACTAATGTAGGTAAGTCAACAATTATAAACTCTATTACTAACCAACAAGTTTCTGTAGTTTCAGATTTTAGGGGAACAACTACAGATCCAGTATATAAAACAATGGAACTACCACCAATAGGACCTGTTGTTTTCGTGGACACTGCCGGCATAGATGACGATAGTGAAATAGGTGAACTAAGAATAAAAAAATCTGTAGATGTATTAAATAAAACAGATATGGTTGTTATGGTATTCTCAGCCGAAGAATTCTATCCTGTAGATAATATGGATGATTTCTTAAAAATACCTATATTAGAAGAAATGTTTGCCAAAGAAATAGCTTGGTATAATGAAGCTAAAAAATTAAATAAAACAATTATAGGTGCATTTAATAAATGTGATCTTTTTAGAGGATTAAATTCAGAAAAAGAAGAAGAATTTTACATAGATAAAGCACTTAATATGCTTAAACAAATATTCCCTATGGACTTTATAGTTCTTTATAAAGAGAAGAAATTTATAAATAGATTAAAGGATTGTATTATAAAGAATGCTCCAATCACATCAATAGATAAACCTTTAGTAGGTGATAAAGTAAAAGCTGGTGACAAAGTTATACTAGTTACACCTCAAGATATAGAAGCACCTAAAGGAAGATTAATACTACCACAAGTCCAAGTTCTTAGAGATTTACTTGATCATAAAGCAATGCCTTTAGTAGTTTCACTAGAAAATCTTAATGAGGCTCTATCTGTATTTAACAACAAGCCAGACCTTGTTATAACAGATTCACAAGTATTTAAAGAAGTTGAAGAAGTTATTCCAAAGAATGTTCCTCTTACTTCATTTTCAATACTAATGGCTAGATTCAAAGGTGAATTAGAATTACTTTACCAAGGAGCTAAAAAAATAAAACTATTAAAAGAAGGAGATAAAATCCTAATTGCAGAAGCTTGTACTCATCACAGTTTAAAAGGTGATATTGCTAGGGATAAGTTACCTAAATGGCTTTCAGATTTTTGCCCTGGAATAATAGTAGAAAACTACTCAGGACATGATTTTCCTGAGAATTTAGACCAATACGAATTAGTAATTCACTGTGGTTCATGTATGCTAAATAGAGCAGAATTCATGACAAGAGTGAATCATTGTAAAAATAAAAATTTAGCTATAACAAATTTTGGTATGGCTATAGCAGAACTAAATGGTATTTTAGATAGAGCAACTGAAATATTACTATAAGATTTTAGTTGATTACAACAAAAAAGAAAACCCAAATACAGGGTTTTCTTTTTTTTGTTTTTATAAATTTTTACTTTCAAGCATTGCAAGAGCAACTGCACCTAACATACCTGCATTTGTTCCTAAACCTGCAGGAACTATTTTACAGTTTTCTGCCATGGTTTTAAAGTTTCTTCTATTTACAACTTCTCTAACTTTATTGAATACTATATCTCCTGCTTTTGCTACTCCACCACCGATTATTATTATTTCTGGATCGAATGATGTTATCATGTTAGAAATACCTATTCCTAAGTAAGTTAAAGCTCTATCTATGATTTCTTTAGCAACTGTATCTCCAGCTTTAGCCTCTTCAAAAACTTCGTAAGAGGTTACGTTTTCATACTTTCTAAGTGAAGTTTCTACTTTACTTCTTAAAGCTTCATTTGCTCTTCTAGCTATTGCTGTTCCTGATGAAAGTGCTTCTAAACAACCATTATTTCCACATCCACAGGTTGGACCAAATGGATCTAAAGTCATATGACCTACTTCTAATGCATTGTATGTACTTCCTCTGTATACCTTACCATCAAGGACAGCACCACCACCAACTCCAGTACTTACCGTTACATATATCATGTTTTTAAGTCCTTTTGCTGCTCCTAACATATATTCTCCAATGGCTGCAACATTAGCATCGTTGTCTAAAAATACTGGTACATTAAATTCATTTTTAATTGGTTCAACTAATTTAAAGTTTTTAAAAGGTAAGTTTGGTGTTGTTACCACTATACCTTTTTCTATATCTAATGGTCCTGGTGAACCTATACCAATCGCCTTAATTCTATCTATGGAAACTTTACCAAGTTCCATTACTTTATTAATTGAGTCTACTATGTTGTCTAATACAACTTTCTCTCCTAAATGTGCTTCAGTAGGAATAGTCCATTTAGATTCCACTATTCCAGCCACTGTTGCTAGTGCGCAACTTATTTTTGTTCCACCTAAATCTACACCTATAACATAATCTTTCATAAATTAAACATCTCCTACAATAAAATTGAATAATCTTTTGTTAATCTAAAGTCTTATCTTTAATAAAAAACTTTCCTCAAAAGCATGTTCTATCTCTGTTTAAAATTATACCATAAAACGTATACATATTTATAGAACTTTACTAATAATTTTTTATGTGTTTTTGGAAGCTTTTATCTTATATACTCCATTATTTTCTATTTTCTTAGAATTAATGCTAAAATTTTTATCTTTTAACATTGAACATACTATTCTTATATTTTCTTCATTAGAACTATCTATAATAATTGTAAATTCATCATTACTTTCCACTATGCTTATGTAATCATATATATTGCTATAATCACACAATCCAATATTACCTCTTATCTCCATTCTATAATTACACATACTAATTTCCCAACTACAACCTATAGTAATAGTGGAATTCCCTCCTTAAAGCTTTTTCTTACATGGTTTTAATATACTTTCCTTATTCTAATTATAGAATATGCGTATTTTTAAATTATTATTCCAAATATATAAATTTTTTTCCTATTTCACTTATATTATTATAAAAAGTTCTAAAATCTCTCCTTTTTCATTCCATTTCATAAGTAAAAAAGTTTTAACTAAAAGAACTCCCCCCTTAAGAATTAACTATACCTACTTAAGGAGAAAGTTACTAACCTTTTACTTCTTCTTTGAAACTAATTCAATTATTTTATTTACTTCATTTGGTGGAACCTCATCATATCTTTCAAAACTCATTTTAAATTCACCTCTTGCTTGGGTTATAGACCTCAAATCTGTAGCGTATTTAAAGCTCTCAGACATAGGAATTTCTGCAATTATTTTTTGTATATTATTAGATTTTTCTATAGGTTCCATCCCTATTACTCTTCCTCTTTTCTTATTCAAATCCCCAATCACATCTCCCATATAGATTTCTGGTACCATTACCTCTATATGCATTATTGGCTCTAACAAAACAGGCTTTGCCAATTCTAACCCCTTTTTATATGCCATTGATGCTGCAACTTTAAATGCCATTTCTGATGAATCAACAGGATGATAAGAACCATCGTATAAAGTTGCCTTTAATCCTATAACAGGATATCCAGCAACAATTCCCTCTATCATTGCCTCTTTTAAACCTTTTTCTACAGCTGGAATATAATTTCTAGGAACAACTCCTCCAACTATTTCATCAATAAATTCTAATTCTTTTTTTCCATCTTTTCTTGCTTCAAATTTTATTTTTACATCACCATATTGACCATGTCCACCTGATTGTTTTTTGTATTTTCCCTGAACATCTGCTACACCTTTTATAGTTTCTCTATAAGGTATCTTAGGGAGCTCTAATTTAACATCAACTCCAAATTTATTTTTTAATTTATTAGCTATAATGTCAATGTGAGTTTCACCTAAACCTGATACTATAGTCTCAGCATTCTCAACATCTCTTTTTACGGAAAATGTTTTATCTTCTTCTCCTAATTTTGATAGACCTAAGGATATTTTATCTTCATCACCCTTACTTTTAGGAAACATAGCCATAGAAATAATAGGGTTTGGGAAATTCATCTTGTCATACTTTATTTTAAATTTAGGGTCGCAAAGAGTATCCCCAGTCTCTGTATATTGAAGTTTATTTACAGCCCCTATATCTCCAGCTATTATTCTTCTACTTTGAATTTGATTTTTTCCTAACATAAAAAATATATTTGATAACTTTTCTTGTTTATTCTTATTAGTATTAATAACTTCAGTTTCTGAAGTTAACTCTCCTGTCATAACTTTAAACATAGAAAGTTTCCCTACAAAAGGGTCTGCAATTGTTTTAAATACAATTGCTGAAAAATTATTTTCTTCTGATATACTAACCCTTATTTCCTTATTATCTTTTAAATCTATAGCTTTTTGTTTCAATGATAATTTTGGTGATGGAAAACACTCTACAATATCCTCTAACAAGGTTTCCATACCCTTACATTCTAAGGCACTACCACATAAAACTGGTGCTATTTCTCCTAAAGCACAACCTTTTACAAGACCCAAATACATTTCTTCATCTGATAAATTACCTTCCTCAAAGTATTTTTCTAACAACTCTTCATCAGTTTCTGCCACCGATTCAGCTAGCATTTGTCTACATTCATTTAATTTATCCTTATATTGACTTGGAACTTCACATTCTTCCATTCTTTGAGTTTTTTCATTAAATATCCGTGCCTTTCCTGTAATAATATTTATGATTCCACTAAAATTTGATTCTTTTCCTATGGGATACTGAACTGGTACAACACTTATTCCAAAATGTTCTTTTAATGAAGCTAAGGTTTTCTCATAATTTGAATTTTCTCTATCTAACTTATTTATAAAGAATGCCCTAGGTAAATTAATTTTACTACAATAATCCCAAGCTTTTTCTGTACCAACTTCAACTCCTGAAACAGCACATGTCACTATAAGAGCCATATCAGCTGCTCTCATTCCTTCTATAACCTCTCCTTTAAAATCAAAATAACCAGGTGTATCAATTAGATTAACCTTTCTTTCATCCCATTCCAAATATGAAATTGATGTTCCTAAAGAAATTCTTCTCTTCTTCTCCTCAATATCATAATCGCTTATAGTACTTCCTTCTTCAATTTTACCAAGCCTATCTATTGTTTTTGAATAGTAAAGAAGTGCTTCTACTAAAGATGTTTTTCCAGATGAACTATGTCCCATAATTCCTACATTTCTTAAATTCTCAATACTATATTTTTTCATATAACCACATAATTTAAATGTTTACATTTTAAATTATGCTTTCACCGCCTTCCTTTTTTATTTAAACATTGATCAAAATTAAAATCATTTTAACCTCTTTAGTTAAGCGATAATTCAAAATTAATCACCAAAATCTAAGCGTGTGAATATAAGTAAAAATTTTTAGCAATAATTTAAGATCTTCTAGATAATTTCGACTATACATTCAAATAGAATCAAAACTCTACCTGAATTAAGTCGACGTTTATATATTAAAATATATTAGAGTTTCTTATGAAATATTATTTATTTTCATTTCTAAAGGAAGATTTTATTGGAAATAAACATAGACAAGATATTTTATTTTCACCTTATTTTTTTTTAAATTTAAGTTGTTAAGAAAGTTAATTTTATACAATAAATTAAACCCTCAACATAAATTGAGGGTTTACGGCCTTTGCTTTATAGAATTACACTACGCATTAATACTATATTCTTTAAAATTATTTATTTTTAATTAAATTATTAGAGTTACATCTATTATTATACACCTTTTAAAAAAATATTAATACGCAAATTAAAAAATTATTTTAATTTAATAATTAAATTTTTTGTGAATTACTGCATAATTATCCTATTATTTTAAATTCATATCCTTGAGATTTATAATATTCTATTACTTCTGGTAAAGTCTGAATAGTTTTTTCCTTTGGTGCACTATCATGCATAAGTATTACAACATGATTCTTATTAGCAGAACTTTTCTTAACATAATTAAGCATTTCTTCCTCAGAATAACTTCTACCTTCTGCATCTCCATTTAAAGCATTCCAATCAATACTACTTATTCCTTCTTGATCAAAAGTCTTTAAGGCATCATCTAAATTTTTATCTTTTTTATAAATTCTAGTATTTTCTCCCCCTGGAAATCTTACTAAATTATTTTTAAAATTATCTCCCAAAATTTCCTTAAGTTCATTTTCTGTATCCTTATATTCTTTCATAAAAGCATCTAAGTCAATATTTCCACCTGGATAAAGTTTTTTAAAATTATGAGTATATGTATGATTTCCTAAAGAATTACCATTTTCAATTATTTTCTTTATAATATCCTTATTTCCTTCTGCCTTTTTAATATTTTCTCCTAAAATAAAGAACGTACCTTGTACTCCTTTTTCTTCTAATATATTTAAAACCTTTTCAGTTTGTACACTTGGTCCATCATCAAATGTTAAAAATACAATTTTTTTATCCTTTAATTCGCCCTCATATTCTCCATCTAGCATTTTTCTTACCTCTGCTGGGCTTACTGCATTTTTTTCTGCTTTATATGCATGATTTTTACCCTTAACAATTTCATTTTCACTTGGCTCTTTCTCACTATTTTCTCCTGCTTCTACAATGTTAGACTTTATTTTTTTATTTATCATATCATTTTTATTAACTACAACACCAACTATTGTTCCTACACCTAAAACCCCTGCCATTACAACACTAATAGCCATTACTTTAGCTTTTTTTTTACTTTTCAACATATTTTGTATATTTCTTTTCTTCATATTATCCCCCATTTTTTCATTATTTCCAACCCACTTCCCTTATTCTACCAAATAATAGTTACAAACAAGTAAAATAAATGTATAAATTTGTTTAATATGTTAAAGTTAATAAAATTAATTTTTTATTAATATAAACTGATATTTAATTTTTATAAAAATTTAACTCTATTTGAATTTTGATAGAAGTTATCGATAGCTATATATTTATTTATCTACAACTTATAAATATTTGAATGTTCCAAATTCTAGTGATTAAATAAAACAAATTAATTTTGGGCAAAAAAAAAAAAGAGCCATGCAATTTGCATATCTCTAACAAAAAAATGGCTCCGCAGAGAGGATTCGAACCTCCAACCTATCGGTTAACAGCCGAGTGCTCCACCCTTGAGCTACTGCGGAATAACTACAGTAACTATTATATACTTATATAAATATATTGTCAACACTTTTTATTTATTTTTTTATTTATTTCTTTTAACATTTTTAATTATTCTCTAACTAAGCATAAATCCTTTTCAAATATAATATATATTATTGAAATTTTATCTCTATTGTTACTTTTTAGTCTTAAAAAAATCCAATAAATTCAGAAATAATTTAGGTTAAATACGAGAAAAATAGTAAAAAGAAAAACTTAAAATCAGCCTTTTAAACTTTGTAATACAAGAAAGAAATCCATTACATCTTATATTTTTAACAAATTCTAATCTTGTTTTTGATTAAATAATCAATAAACTCTACAAATAAGTTAATATTTTAAAAAATAATTTATATTATAATTATATTTATTACATTTTTTATAAGCTTGAATTTTTTGTATAGAAGTGTATTATTAGTATATAAATTATTTTATTTATAAAAAATCATAATGTTTGTTATTCTAGGAAAGGTAAACGTTGTCAACTTTCCGCAATGCAGATTAAATTAAGCACAAAACATAGATGAAAGGAAGTACAAAAGATGAATAACACAGGTAAAGTACCTAATAAGAAAAGCTGGCTTATACCATTTCTTGTTGCCCTACCAAACATGGGTATTGGTATCGTTTGGAACATGAATAGTACAGTTGTTCCAATGTTAGTTGAAAAAGCTACTAGTTCAACATTTTTATTAGGATTATTAACTATGATGGCTCCAATAACAGGAATATTCATGCCATACATAGCAGGTATTATAAGTGATAGAACAAATTTCAAAATGGGAAAAAGAAAACCTTGGGTTATCTGGGGTTGTATATGTGCAACAGTATTACTAATACTATTAGGAATTTCAAAAACTTATGCATTAATGTTCATTTTTGCAACACTTTTATATGCATCAGTTAACTTTTATCAAGGACCTTACTTCTCATTAATGCCAGAATCAGTTGATGAAAGTCAAATTGGTCTTGTTAATGGATGGGGAAAATTATTAATGTCACTTGGTGGTGTTATATTCTTCCTATGTGGTGTTGAATTATATAATAAATATACACTTTATCCATTTATTTTAGTTGCATGTTTATTATTCATACCAACAATTTGGTCAATGTTAATAATTAAAGAAGATACAAGCAAGTTCCAAAAACCTTCTAAACTTAGCTTAGACTTCTTAAAAAATAGTTCAGCAATGAGAGTATTCATGACAGCATTCTTCTTCTACTTAGGTTATGGATTTATAATGCCATTCATGATACCATACTTTGAAAAAGTACATCATTTTTCAAGTAGTCAAATAAGCTTAGCATTAACAATCTTCACATTCATAGGTTTAATATTATCATTATTTGTTGGAATGTGGTGTGATAGATGGAGCAAACAAAAAATCTTATTCATCGCTTGTGCTATCTACGGAATAGGATTTATTGTTGGATGGTTCTTCATTTCAAGCATTGCAATGCTTTGGTTATTCATGTTATTACTAGGTATAGGATTCGTTATACTTCAAGTTGTATTCTATGCTTTAATCCCAGCAGTTGCTCCTAAAGAAAAATTAGGTGAATACATGGGTATAAACAACGTATTTTTATGTATCCCTCAAATCATAGGTAACTTAGTTGGTGGATACTTAATAGGTAAAGGATATACTGATTTAATAATGCCTATTTGTTTCTTCTCATTAGTAATTGCATGTATTATAATCGGTGCTGGTAAATTAAAAGTATTCAACACTGAAGCTTAATAAAATATGAATAAAAGAGGATGTATCAAATTACAGATACATCCTCTTTGCCTTTTATCTAGCTATATAGGTTCATCATTTGTGACAACTCACTTACGTAAAGAAACTCTAATATCTTTTCTGCAACAGTTTCTAAAATTTCCAAACTCACTTTGTTTGACTGACAGTCCAAATCTATGATTTGGTAACTGGAAGTTACTCAGTGCGTTTAGCACTAAACTTCTTTTAAAGGGAAACTCAACTCGCATTACTCGCTGAGTAAGTTCCTATGACTAAATCAAGATTTAGATAGTCACTTACGAAATTATTGTTCAAAAATAAAGACGAAACTTTCCTAATAGGAATAGGTAACTTATATATTCACATGGGTACCCTTTCTCTTATATAAAACTGGTATGGCAACTGCTATAAAAATCATTCCCATAAAAGCAGGAGCGGCATGTCCAAGTGATACATAGATTTGACCTCCAATAATAGGTCCAATTATCCTCGCTAAAGATTGAATAGATTGGCTACCTCCTTGAACCTTACCTTGTTCACTAGCATCCACAGATTTTGAGACCATCCCATTAAATGAAGATCCAAATATTGAATCACCAAAGCCAAATATAAATATTCCAGCAATACAAAGAGGATAAAATGATAATAAAGCTGATGCTGCAATAAAACCGTAACCTATAATCTCCGAAGCCATTCCGAGAACTGCTATCTGTATATCACTAAGTTTTATCAAAAGCTTTGGCATTATAATTCCTTGTGAAATAATATCTTGAACACCCATAATTGAAAACATAAGTCCGATTAGTGTTGGTCCCCAATTAAAAGTATTCATTGTAAATTGTGAAAAAATTGCTTGTAAAGATCCACTAGGTATCCAAAGTAAAAATCCTGATATAAATAATCTCTTTAAATTTTTCATGGAGAGTATGTTTATAAGTTGTGTAAATGGATCCAATCTTGCAAAGGTAATCTTTTCTAGCCTATTATTCTTATCAAGGCTTTCAGGCATATATAAAATTCCATAAACAAAATTTAATAAAGTTATTATTGCTCCAAAATACAATGGTACAGAATAACCAAATTTAGCAAGTAATCCACCTAAAGTAGGACCAAGAATGAAGCCTGCACCTGCCACCGCACTTACCCATCCAAAATATTTAGTTCGCTCTTCTTTTGGAGTAATATCTGCAAAATATGCAAAAATAGTACTTATATTTCCACCTGTTATACCATCTATTATACGCCCAACAAATAACACCCATAGAGCTCCCCCTATACCAAAAACTAAATATCCTATTGTAGAACCCAAAAGGCATACTAAAAGTATTGGACGACGACCATACCTATCACTCAAAGCTCCAAGTCCAGGAGCTACTAAAAATACGCAGACTGCATAAACAGAAGTTAAGAGAGTAACAACCATAGCTTGCTCTCCTGAATTACTTACATAAGGCTGCACTAAAAATGGAAGAACAGGTGATATAACACCAAAACCTATTCCACAAAGAAATACAGACATAAGACCGAACATTAAAGCCTTTTTATCAACAATTTGTTCTACGTTCTGTTCATTGTATGATTTAGATTTAAACACTTAAATTCTCCTTTCAAAAAACTTTTTGTTTCCTAGTTAACAAAATAATAACTTAATTTTGTTTCCTTGTCAACAAAATTATAACAATAAAAAATGCAGCCTTCTCTTAATAGAGTTTGGCTGCTTATCTTTTATTTTCATTATTCAAGTTTATTCTGACTTAATTCTATTCTCTTTTTCTTTACCTCTTTATCTAAATGCCTGTTATACTTTTCCACAAAGCTAAGTATACTATCAAATTCGTCCTTAGTTAATTGCTCAAATACAGCTTTATCTCGTTCTTGAAATTCTTTATGCAAATCCTCATGGATTTTGTTAACTGCTTTCCCTTGTTCAGTAAGCCTAAAATAAATCTCTTTCTTATTATCTGGCTTTTGATAACTTTCGATAAGGCCTTTTTCTATGAGCTTCTTAGTTATTTTACTCATAGCACTTCTAGTCATATAAAAGGACTCTGCAAGTTTTGTCACATTTGAATCTATATTTTTTTCAATATATTCCATACAATGTACTTCAGAAGGTTTATACTCTTTAAGAGCTTCTTCCATCTTAAACTTACTAAGCCAAGCTATCTTGTTTAATAAATCTCTAAGCCCTCCCATAACTTCTTCTCTATTCATACCATGTCCTCCCGTCCCTTAGTGCATTAACAATATTATATTAAATTATTATTTCTATTTCAACGATATCGAAATAACTCCTTTAGTAATTAAACTAAATAAAAAAAGCAAACAAAAAAGTACCTTACACCACTAACCTCTAGTAATGTAAGGTACTTTTCAATTTAAATTAACCGATTGATTTTACATCAAAACCAAAGTCTTCTATAGCTTCAGTTATAACTGCATCTGAAGCATCTCCTTCAACTACAGCTTTACCAACTTCAACTTCGATTATTTCTAATCCATCTACTCCATTTAAAGCTTTAGTAACATGTTTAACACAGTTTCCACATGACATACCTTCGATAATTATTGTTTTTTTCATTTGTAACACTCCTTTATATATTTTTTTGAAAATGTAATTTATTGATTTGATTTTTTCTTTGCTTAATAAGCATTTCATAGGACAAGGTACAAGGCCCCTTGTTATGGCAATAATTTTTACTACTTTAATTTCAATCTTAAAGCATTTAATACTACAGATACTGAACTACAACTCATGGCTAAGGCTCCTATCATAGGATTTAAAAGTGGTCCTCCAAATATATGGAATAACCCCATAGCTATAGGTATTCCTATTACATTATAAATAAGGGCCCAAAATAATCCTTGTTTAATAATTTTCATAGTTCTTTTACTAAGATTTATTGCTTCAACAACATCTAATAAATCATCTTTCATTAACACTACATCCGCTGACTCCATTGCAATATCTGTTCCAGATCCTATGGCTATACCAACTTCTGCTAAAGCTAATGCTGGTGCATCATTTATTCCATCACCAACCATTATTACCTTTTTACCTTCTCTTTGGATTTCTTTTATTTTATCAGCCTTTTCATCTGGTAGCACTTCAGATATTACTCTGTTTAACTTGAGATTTTTTGAAATAGCATCTGCTGTTTTTTTATTATCTCCAGTCAACATTACAACTTCTAAGCCCATTTCATTTAACTGTCTTATGGCTTCTGCACTATTTTTCTTAATAGTATCTGCCACAGCTATTATTCCTTCTAGCTTATTATTTACAACAATAAACATAGGAGTTTTGCCTTCATTTGCTAATCTATCTGATACCTCTTTAAAATTCTCAACTTTAATATTTATATCCTGTAGAAGCTTTTTATTACCTATATATATTTTTTTACTATCTATAGTAGCTTCTATTCCCATCCCTGATAAAGCTTTGAATTCAGATATGGCTTTAAAATCAATTCCTCTATCTACAGCTTCATTTACAATTGCTTTACCTAATGGATGTTCAGAACCCTTTTCTGCGGAAGCAGCTATAGCTAAAATTTCATCTTCGCTCATAGTTTCTGTAACTATATTTGTTACAACAGGCTTTCCTTCTGTTATAGTTCCTGTCTTATCAAAAACTATTGTATTTACAGCTTGAGTTAGTTCTAAAGCTTCTCCACCTTTTATTAATATTCCTTTTTCTGCTGCTCTTCCTGTTCCAACCATTATAGCTGTTGGAGTTGCTAATCCTAAAGCACAAGGACAAGCTATAACAAGAACAGCTATAAATATTTCTAAAGAAAATTGAATATTTCCTTCTGCTATATACCAACCTATTGAACTCACAAGAGCTAAACCTATAACTACTGGAACAAAATATGCTGATATTACATCTACCATTCTAGCAATTGGTGCTTTGCTTCCTTGAGCATCTCTAACAAGATTCACTATTTGAGAAATTAAGGTATCTTTCCCAACCTTGGTAGCTTTATAAATAAATCTTCCTGTTTTATTTATGCTAGCTCCATAAACAGAATCTCCCTTTGACTTCTCAACTGGAATGCTTTCTCCTGTTAACATACTTTCATCAACTGAGCTTGCACCATCTATTATTTCACCATCAACAGGTATCCTGTCTCCTGGTTTTACAATAATTTTACTTCCTATTTCAACTTCCTCAACTGGAATTGTTTTTTCAACACCATCAATTAATATAGTAGCCATTTTAGGAGTTAAATCCATTAGCTTCTTAATAGCATTAGATGCTCTTCCTTTTGCTATGGCCTCCATATATTTTCCAAGGCTTATAAATGCTAATATCATTGCTGATGTTTCAAAGTAAAGATAATGTATATAATGTTCATTTCCTCTAAAAACATTAAACATTGCATAGAGACTATATAAGTAAGCCGCTGAGGACCCTATGGCAATTAAAGTATCCATATTAGGACTACCAGCTATTAAACTTTTAAACCCAACCTTATAAAATTCATATCCAAAACACACCACAATAGTTGCTAATATCATTTGAATAGTTATATTTATTTCTGGGTTTTCTGTTGGATTTATTATGCTTGGTAGCGGTATTCCTACCATTGGTAGCATGGCTATAAGAAATATGGGAACTGTAAATATGGCTGAAAAAACAAATCGCTTTTTAACTTTTGAAAGTTCAGATTCATTGCCATTTTCTTCTTTTTCTTCCCTTTCCTTAATAAGTTTAAAATCTAACTTCTCTAACTTTTTACTTATTTCTTCAAAAGTTACTTTTTCCTCATTATAATTAACTTTTAAGGTTTCAGTAGAAAAATTTACATTTGCTAAATCTACGCCTTCAACTTTTCTTAATACCCTTTCAATTGAAGTTGCACAAGCTGCACAACTCATACCTTCTATATCATAAGTGTAACTTTTATACTTTTCTTCATAGTTGTTATTATATCCATTTTGACTTAGAATCTTAGATACCTCTTTAAGAGATGTCTTTCTTTGGTCATAGGTTATAGTAGCATTATTTCCCTCTAATGATATTTCTTCAATACCTTCTATGTTAGATATCAATTCTTTAATATCAGAGAAATTGTAAGTAACGTTTTTTAAATCTCTTAACACTAAAACTTCTTTATTCATTTTTTTCCCCTCGATTATTTATTTCAATTATTTATCTATTAAAGTATTTAATACCTTTATTAACTCTTCTATTTTTTCATCTTTATCCTCTTCACTTAGAAGTGCATCTTTAACACAACTTTTTAAGTGAGATGATAAAATATATTTATTAGCTTTCTTTAGTAAAGCTTGTGCTGCCATTATTTGATAAGATATATCTATACAATATCTCTCATCTTCAATCATTTTTAATATACCATCAGCTTGCCCTCTAGCAGTTTTTAAGCATTGTATTGCTTTTTTCTTTTCTTCAGTCAAACTTTCCACCTCCCCACCCCCTCCCATAGGGGGTGTCTTTAATTAAAGAATACTCTTTTTATTATACTTTGTCAATATTTTTAATAATATTCCTTAAAATAAACTTAAATCTAATTCACATAGATTTTTGAACCTTATCTATATAAGTTAAAATTCTCCATTTACTTATAATTAATTTATAAATATTAGAATATTACTTAAATTAATTATTATATGAATATTAATTTTCCAAAGTTAAAGGATGTATCAAAAATCAGATACATCCTTTTAAATTAAAACTTAATACTAAATAGTCAACTATTCGCCACTTAGAAACAAGTTTCTTGAATTTAAAATAATTCAGCCATTTTTGCTCTACCTAACATTAACTTTATTCTATTTTCTTGATTTACCTTTGATGATGATGGGTCATAATCAATAGTAACTATATTTGCTTCAGGATGATTTGATAATATCTTTCTGTTCATCCCTTTACCTACTATATGGTTTGGTAAACATCCAAATGGTTGTGCACAAACTATATTATTAACTCCAATATCTATAAATTCTAACATCTCTGCAGTTACAAGCCATCCTTCTCCCATAACCATTCCTTCACTTATGTATCCATTTACTAATTCCTTTAAGTGCTTAAATGATGCTGGAGCTGTAAAATTACTTTTAGACTTTATAACTGAAATCATTGTTTTTTGCATTCCTTCAATTAGGTTTGTCATCATTAATTTTACACCTGCTGACATATCTGATATTCCATATAATGTTTTATTCATCTTTGCATCATTTAAACAATAAAGACAAAAATCCATTATTCCAGGTACAACAACTTCGCACCCTTCACTTAGTAAAAATTCTTCTAAGTGGTTATTTCCAATAGGAGAATATTTCATAAATATCTCTCCCATTATTCCTACTCTAGGTTTTTTCTCATCTGACTTTTCTATATTATTAAAGATTTCTATTAATTCTGTATATAAAACCTTTGTTTTTAAATACTTTTTATTTTCTAAAGAATCTAGAACTAATTCTGTAGCCTCTTCTATAGCCTTCTCAGTATCACCTTTATTAATTTCATATGGTCTACATTGATTTGAAATATACATTATGAAATCTGCATATAAAATAGCATAGGCAACTTGAAGAAGAAAATCTGGAGTCAGTACAAGCCCTGAATGTGTTTCACCACCTTGGTTAACTGAAATAACAGGTACTTGCTCAAATCCATTTTCTTTTAAAGCTCTTCTCAACATTGGAATATAGTTAGATGCTCTACATCCACCACCAGTTTGACTTAAAACTAATGCTGTTTTATTAGGATCATACTCTCCACTTTTCAAAGCATGTAACATTTGACCTACTACTATTAATGCAGGAAAACACATGTCATTATGAACACTTCTTAAACCTTCATTTAATGCACTACTTACATCTCCTTCATAGAACTCTAGCTTATATCCTTGTGTAGCCATCATTCTTGAAAACATATTAAAATGAATTGGTAACATTGTTGGTGCTAATATAGTGTATTCATCTTTCATTTCTTTAGTAAATTCTACATAGTTTTTATCCTTTATCTCAATCATTGTTACTATACCTCCTTGACCTTAGCTTTTTCCTTTTGTGCAACAGCTTCTAACATACTTCTTAATCTTATTTTTGCTGCTCCTAAATTGTTTGTTTCATCAATTTTTATTTGTGTATAAACTTTTCCGTTTTCCTCTAATATATCCTTAACCTCATCTGATGTTATAGCATCTGTTCCACATCCAAATGATACAAGTTGTATTAAATTCATATCTGGATTCTTAGCCACACATGCAGCTGCACTATAAAGTCTAGCTTGATAACTCCATTGATTAAGAACTTTTACTCTCGGATTATGTTCAACTGATGATATTGAATCCTCTGTTATAACTACTGTTCCTAAGGATGTTAAAGCCTTATGGATACCATGGTTTATCTCTTCATCAACATGATAAGGTCTTCCCGCTAAAACTATTATTGGTAAATTATTAGTTCTTGCATATTCTATAGCTTCTTTACCTTTTTCTCTTACAGAATTTTTGAAAGCTTCATAGGCTTTATTAGCATTATTTACTGCTTCCTTTATCATATCCATTGTAAGCCCTTCATAAACTGGACTTAATTCTTTATATAAACTTTTAACTAAGCTTTTTTCATTACCAAGCATTAAATAAGGATACATAAAGTGTCTACTTTCAAGTGAAGGTACATTACCATTTATAAGTTCTGGATAATATGCAACAATTGGACAGTTGAAGCAACTATCTGTTAATCCTTCATCTACATTGTAAGTCATACATGGATAGAATATATTATTAACACCTTTTTCTAATAGACTTTCTATATGACCATGCACTAACTTAGCAGGATAACATACAGTATCTGATGGTATAGTATGTTGACCTTTTACATAAAGCTTCTTTGATGATGGATCTGATATTGCTACTGAAATATCTAATGTTTTGAAAAATTCAACCCAGTAAGGTAAAGTTTCATAGTAATTAAGAGCTACAGGTAACCCTACAGTCCCCCTTTTACCTTCCTTGTATTCTAATCCTCTTATAAAATCATATTTATATTGATATACGTCTGGTAAATGTTTTTGTTCGCCCTTTCCTTCTGGTCTTGAACACTTATTACCTGACATAAATCTTTTATTTGCACCTTCTCCAAATATATTAATAGTTAAGTTGCATCTATTTGTACAAAGTCCACATCTAGCACTCTTAGAACTATGTTTAAATTCTTCCATATCTTCTCTCTTTAAAGTTGATGTTTCCTTTGCTCCTATATTTTCTTTAGCATATAAAGCTGCACCATAAGCACCCATAAGACCAGCTATGTTTGGTCTAACAACATTTCTTCCAAGCTCCATTTCAAAACTTCTTAAAATAGCATCATTATACATTGTTCCACCTTGAACAAGTATATTTTCACCTAAATCTTTAGGATTTCTTACACGTATAACTTTGTATAAAGCATTTTTAACAACACTTACAGATAATCCAGCTGATATATCCTTTATAGTTGCCCCATCCTTTTGAGCTTGTTTTACAGATGAGTTCATGAATACTGTACACTTAGAACCTAATTCAACTGTTCCTTCTGCAAATAATCCTAATTTAGCAAACTCTTTAACATCATAGCCCATTTGATTAGCAAAACTTTCTATGAATGATC
Organism: Clostridium massiliamazoniense; assembly: GCF_001403635.1. GTDB lineage: Bacteria > Bacillota > Clostridia > Clostridiales > Clostridiaceae > Sarcina > Sarcina massiliamazoniense. Next base: position 6,688 of record NZ_LN879466.1, on the reverse strand, counting down.
CACATCCAGCTGAGCATGCTTCATTTAACATTATGCTATCTATAACACCATCTTTAATTTTGAAGCATTTCATATCCTGACCACCAATATCAAGGATAAAGTCAACTTTTGGATTAAAATGCTTACCAGCTAAGAAGTGAGCTATAGTTTCAACTATTCCAAAGTCTATATTAAATCCATTTTTTATAAGTTCTTCACCATAACCTGTTACAGAACTTCCCTTTATTTTAATTCTATCTCCACATTTCTCATATATATCTACAAGCTGTCTTCTAACAACTTCTACTGGATTCCCCTTATTAGAAGCGTAGTATTCATAAATTATATTTTCTTCTTCATCTAATAAAACAATTTTTGTTGTTGTACTACCAGCATCAATTCCTAAGTATGCATTTCCTGAATACTCACTAATATCCTTAAATGCAACTGATGCTTTATCATGACGTTCCTTAAATTCTCTATAATCCTCTTCTGATTCAAATAATGATGGGATTATATTTATTGTTCTTATTCTATTAGATTTATCCTCTAATACATTTATGATATCCTCATATTTATATGATTTTTGTTGTTCTCCAGCATAAATTGATGCTCCTAAAGCAACAAATACCTTTGCATTTTCAGGTAAAACAGCATGTTCTTCATCAAGCTTTAAAGTTTCTCTAAATCTATCTCTAAGGCCTTCATAGAAATCTAATGGTCCACCTAAAAATAATATTTTTCCTTTTATTTCTCTACCTTGTGCAAGTCCTCCAATAGTTTGATCTGCCACTGATTGGAATATACTTGCTGCTATATCCTCTTTTTTCGCACCTTGATTTAAAAGTGGTTGAACATCTGTTTTTGCAAAAACTCCGCATCTAGATGCTATTGGATAAAGAGATTCATGCTTTAAGCTAAGTGCATCTAATTCTTCTCCTGTTACATCTAATAAATGTGCCATTTGATCTATAAATGCCCCTGTTCCTCCTGCACAACTAGAATTCATTCTTTCCTCAAAACCATTTGTTAAAAAGATTATCTTGGCATCTTCTCCACCAAGTTCAATTGCAACATCAACATCAGGTAAAGTTTTTCTAATTGCTAATGTTGTAGCAAAAACTTCTTGGACAAAATCTATATCTGTTTCTTTAGAAACACCATATCCTGCTGATCCAGTGATAGCCACTTTTAACTCTTTTCCTTTTATAATGTTCTCTATTGACTTTAATTCCTTTAAAATTAATTCTCTAACTTTTGAAAAATGCCTTTCGTAACTTTGGTAAACTACATTATTTTCATCATCTCTAACTAAAAGCTTTACCGTTGTTGATCCAGCATCTATACCTATTTTGTAAGACAATATTAAATCCCCTCTCTCTACAGCTTTTTCTTTGTTGTTATTTTTAAATTCCATGAATTCCTTAGATAAATTCATTGAAATTCATTAAAATATATTATCTATATCTAATAAACATATAAACCTAGACATAGAAATTTATCTAGCCAGTTACTGCAATATACTATTTTTTCAAATTTTCTATTACTAACTTCCTCTCTAGATAGAACTAACTAAAAATTCAGTTAAAGATTTTTAATCATGGTCTAATAAATTTAAATAATTATTCTTTAAATTTTTTCTAATAATCTTAACTGAATTAATTGTTATTTTATACAAGTTTAAATCCATACAAATAGTAAGAATTAACTCTTTCCATTTTAATTTTACTATTTTCTTTACTTTTCTGATTTTTAAAAATATTTTATATTATTAATAAGAATTTGTTTTTTTTCGTACCTTATTAATAAAAAATCTCTTTTTTAACTAATTGTATAGTTAAATTCCTTAATTTCTAAAATAATAACATTATTTATATTTTCATCTTTACTTTAATAAATTAAGCATTTTTGCATTAGACAACATAAGCTTTATTCTATTTTCCTGATTTACTTTAGTAGATGCAGGATCATAATCTACCGTAACAATATTAGCATTAGGATGTTTATTCATTATTTTTCTATTCATTCCTCTTCCAACTATGTGATTTGGTAAACATCCAAAAGGCTGAGCACAAACAATATTATTAATACCACTATCTATTAACTCTATCATTTCTGCTGTCATAAGCCATCCTTCTCCCATTTTTACTCCTTCACCAATATAATCATTTCTTAATTCCTTTACCTTATCAAAAGGTGTTGGTGCTCTAAAAATACCGTGTTTTTTTATTGAAGATATCATAAGTTTTTGCATTCTTTTTACAATAGAATAAAGCTTTTCCTTTCCAAAATTAGTGAAGGTATTCATATTATATAATCTTCTATCTATTTCTCCTTCTGATAGGCAGTACAAGAAAAAATCACAAACTCCTGACATAACAACCTCACAATTTTCCTTTAACAAAAATTCTTCGAGATTATTATTACCAACTGGAGAATATTTCATATATATTTCTCCAACAATACCTACCTTTACTTTTTCCTCATCACTTCTATTTATCTTTTCAAATTCATTTAGGATATATTTATTTATTTTTCCTAATTTTAAATATCCTATTCCTCTAAACTCCTCAATTAATTTATCTACAACTTTATTTATTACTTCATCAGTTTCTCCTTTATTAACTTCATAAGGTCTACATTGATTGGATATTATCATAATTAAATCTCCATAATAAGCAGCGTATGCTAACTTACTTAGTAAAATTGGAGACAAATTAAAACCAGAATGTTTTTCAAGTTTTGAAGCATTTAGTGATATAACAGGTACAAAGCCCATATCATTATCTCTTAAAGCTTTTCTTAAAAGATGTATATAATTAGATGCCCTACATCCCCCTCCTGTTTGACTCATTATAAGGGCTGTTTTATTAATATCATACTTTCCACTCTTTAAAGCTTGTATCATCTGCCCTATAACGATGAGGGCAGGATAACACATATCATTGTGAACACTCTTAAGTCCTTCACTTAATGCATTATGATTATCCGCTTCATAAACTTCTATGTTATATCCATTTTCTTTGAATAACTTAGATAATAATTTAAAATGTATAGGCAACATTGTTGGTACTAATATGGTATAATCCTTTTTCATTTCCTTAGTAAACTCTGGATACTCAAATTTAGAATTAAATACCTCTATCATATTTACACTCCCTAAAAATTACTCTATCCATAAACTATTTAGTTTAACGTTCTAATATATTCCTTATATATTTTATATTTTAGATTTCTCAATTTTAGTATTACTTTTGAAAAAAAGAAAAACTTATACAAACCTAATGGTTCGTATAAGTCTTTACATTTTTTTGTTTAATTATTATGCTTCGTAATTAACTTTAAATCTTTTTAATCTTAAAGCATTTAGTAGAACTGATATAGAACTGAAACTCATTGCTAAAGCTCCTATCATAGGATTTAGTAATGGACCTCCAAATATTCTAAGAGCTCCTAAAGCTATTAAAATACCTATACAGTTATAAACTACTGATGAGCCTAAGCTCTCTTTTATATTTTTAATTGTTGCCTTACTTAGTTTTATAGCACCTACAACGTCCATAATATCACTTCTCATAAGAACTATATCAGCTGTTTCCATTGCTATGTCTGTTCCTGATCCAATAGCCATACCTACATCTGCTAAAGCTAATGCTGGAGCATCGTTGATACCATCACCAACCATAACAACTTTTTTACCTTCAGCTTGGATTTCCTTAACTTTATCAGCTTTTTCATTAGGCATTACATCTGCAAATACTCTTGTAATTCCTAAATCTCTAGCAATTGCTTTTGCTGTTCTTGCATTATCTCCAGTTAACATAACAACTTCAATTCCCATTTTTGTTAACTCTTCAACAGCTTTTTTACTAGTCTTCTTAACTGTATCTGCAACAGCTATTATAGCTTCTAATTTACCATCAATAATCATGTACATTGGTGTTTTACCTTGCTCTGCAAGAGTATTAGATTTATCTTCAAATTTACCTAATTTAACACCTTGATCTTCAACAAGTTTTTTATTTCCTAAGAATACAACTTTATTTTCAACTTTAACCTCAATACCTTTACCAGGAATTGCAGTAAAATCTTTAATTTCTTTTTCAGCTAAACCTTTTTCTTTTGCTGAATTTACTATAGCTTCACCAAGTGGGTGTTCTGAACCTTTTTCTGCTGCTGCTGCTATAGCTAATATTTCTTCTTTATCATAGCCTTCAGTTATTATATCTGTTACTACTGGCTTACCTTCTGTTAAAGTACCAGTTTTATCAAATACAACTGCTTGAATTCCTTGAGCTGCTTCTAAAGCTTCTCCACCTTTTATAAGTACGCCATTTTCAGCTCCTCTACCAGTACCAACCATTATAGCTGTTGGTGTTGCTAATCCTAAAGCACATGGACAAGCTACTGTTATAACTGCTATAAATATTTCTAATGATTTTTTATAATCTTTAGTTGCTATAAACCAACCTATAGCACCTAATACTGCTAAAGTAATAACTACTGGTACAAAGTAACCTGCGATAATGTCTGCTGTTTTAGCGATTGGTGCCTTTGTTCCTTGAGCATCTTTAACTAAATTAACTATTTGAGATATTACTGTATCTTTACCAACTTTAGTAGCTTCATAAACTACTCTACCGTTTTTATTAATACTAGCTCCGAAAACTTCATCTCCAATTTTCTTTTCTACTGGAATACTTTCACCAGTTAACATACTTTCTTCAACTGAAGTAGTACCTTCAACTACTATTCCATCAACTGAGAATTTTTCACCTGGTTTAACAACAATTAAGTCTCCAACTCTAACTTCGTCAATAGAAATTTCTTGTTCTTTTCCATCAACTAATATAACAGCTGTTTTTGGAGCAAGCTCCATAAGTTGTTTAATAGCATCTGAAGTTTTACCTTTTGCTAAGGCTTCGAAGTACTTACCTAAAGTAATTAACGCAAGTATCATTGCTGCTGTTTCAAAGTATAGATTTTGAACATAACTAAGATCCCCTGCATACATCATACATAAAGCAAATATACTATAGATATAAGCTACACCAGAACCTATAGCAATTAATGTATCCATATTAGGACTACCTGCAAATAAACTCTTAATACCAACTTTAAAGAATTTCCAGCCTACACCTACTACAACTGATGTACATATGAATTCAACCCAAACAAATGTAAATGGACTTGTATTTGGATTTATCCAAGAAGGTAAAGAACTTGCTGCGAATATATTCCACATAGCAATAATAAATACTGGTGCTGTAAATATACTAGACCAAATAAGTCTATTTTTCATTTCCTTTACTTCTTTTTCTTTCCCATCTACAGCTTCTTTATTCTTAGAATCTGTATCTTCAACTAATATAAAATCTAATTTTGCTAATTTAGCTTTTACATCGCTTATTCTTACTTTATCAACATCATAAGAGAACTTTACAGTTTCTGTAGCCAAATTAACTGCCGCCTCATCTATACCATCCATTCTCTTTAATGTCTTTTCAATAGAAGTTGCACAGGCTGCACAAGTCATTCCCTGAACTTTATATGTAACTTCCTTATTGTCCTTTTTAAGCTTAAAGTCAAGCTTATTTAACTTCTCTTGCATTTTATCAAACCCAACCAGTGAATTATCATATTCAACTGTTACAGTTTCTGCTGCAAAGTTAACTGCTGCTTTTTCTACACCGTCAAGCTTTCCTAGAACTTTTTCTATTGATGTTGCACAAGCTGCACAACTCATCCCCTCAACTTTATAACTTTCTTTCTTTAAATTTTCATTTTTAAGTTTAAAGTCAAGTTTATTTAATTTTTCTTGCATTATATCAAATTTAGTTTTTGAACTATCATAATTAACTGTTACAGTTTCTGCTGCAAAGTTAACTGCTGCATTTTCCACACCATCAAGTTTACCTAAAACTTTTTCTATTGATGTTGCACAAGCTGCACAGCTCATACCCTCAACCTTATAAGTTTCCTTCCTATAAGTTTCACTCATTATTTTCACCTTCTTCTGTTCATTGACCTCCCCCTAGGGGGGTGTCTACAAATAAACTATACTACTTTTAAAATTCTTTGTCAAATATTTTTTTAAATTAATTTTAAAAAAATAAAAAGACTTAAAGAAAATCTTTAAGTCTTTATCTTACCTAGCGACAACCTACTCTCCCACACGGTCACCCATGCAGTACCATTGGCCTCTTTAGGCTTAACCTTCGTGTTCGGAATGGGAACGGGTGTTACCCTAAAGAGCATAATCACTAGATTTTATTAATTTAATTTTATAATTGGCTCCGCAGAGAGGATTCGAACCTCCAACCTATCGGTTAACAGCCGAGTGCTCCACCCTTGAGCTACTGCGGAACATTAGACCTGGCAACAACCTACTCTCCCACACGGTCACCCATGCAGTACCATTGGCTTTCTTAGGCTTAACCTTCGTGTTCGGAATGGGAACGGGTGTTACCCTAAGAAACATAATTACCAGATTAGAGAATTTGTTCTCTGAAAATTGCACTAAATATGTGATTCTATTTATTAGATCAAGCCCTCGACCTATTAGTATCGGTCAGCTGAACATGTTACCATGCTTACACCTCCGACCTATCAACCTTGTAGTCTTCAAGGGGTCTTACTAGATTACTCTATGGGAAATCTTATCTTGAGGGGGGCTTCACGCTTAGATGCTTTCAGCGTTTATCCCTTC
>NZ_LN879465.1:5000-29857 GCF_001403635.1 Clostridium massiliamazoniense | reverse complement strand
CGTAGAGCTTTACTGTAGCTTAGCATTGAATTTCGGTATTGTCTGTACAGGATAGGTGGGAGGCTTTGAAGCTAGGACGTCAGTCTTAGTGGAGCCAACCTTGGGATACCACCCTGATAGTACTGGAATTCTAACTGGAGGCCATGAATCTGGTCACAGGACATTGTTAGGTAGGCAGTTTGACTGGGGCGGTCGCCTCCTAAAAAGTAACGGAGGCGCCCAAAGGTTCTCTCAGAACGGTCGGAAATCGTTCGAAGAGTGCAAAGGCAGAAGGGAGCCTGACTGCGACACATACAGGTGGAGCAGGGACGAAAGTCGGGCTTAGTGATCCGGTGGTTCCTCGTGGGAGGGCCATCGCTCAACGGATAAAAGCTACCTCGGGGATAACAGGCTGATCTCCCCCAAGAGTTCACATCGACGGGGAGGTTTGGCACCTCGATGTCGGCTCGTCGCATCCTGGGGCTGAAGTAGGTCCCAAGGGTTGGGCTGTTCGCCCATTAAAGCGGCACGCGAGCTGGGTTCAGAACGTCGTGAGACAGTTCGGTCCCTATCCGTCGCGGGCGTAGGAAATTTGAGAGGAGCTGTCCTTAGTACGAGAGGACCGGGATGGACTGACCTCTGGTGTACCAGTTGTTCCGCCAGGAGCACAGCTGGGTAGCTACGTCGGGAAGGGATAAACGCTGAAAGCATCTAAGCGTGAAGCCCCCCTCAAGATAAGATTTCCCATAGAGTAATCTAGTAAGACCCCTTGAAGACTACAAGGTTGATAGGTCGGAGGTGTAAGCATGGTAACATGTTCAGCTGACCGATACTAATAGGTCGAGGGCTTGATCTAATAAGTAGAATCACATATTTAGTGCAATTTTCAGAGAACAAATTCTCTAATCTGGTAATTATGTTTCTTAGGGTAACACCCGTTCCCATTCCGAACACGAAGGTTAAGCCTAAGAAAGCCGATGGTACTGCATGGGTGACCGTGTGGGAGAGTAGGTTGTTGCCAGGTCATATGGTTCACTAGCTCAGTCGGTAGAGCACATGACTTTTAATCATGGTGTCCGGGGTTCGATTCCCCGGTGAGCCACCAAGCCTCTCTAAACTAGAGAGGCTTTTTATTAAGAAAAACTTGCTTAGCATTATTATAGAAACCATATAAATATGATTTATATGGTTTTTTTATTTATTCAAACTAAAGAAGAAAAAGTGAAAATTGTAATTCATATGTCCTTTTTCTTGCGAATAAAATCTGATACACTAATAGAGATGACAAAAGTAGATAATTATAATTAGAAATTATAAATCGGAGGAAAGAAAAAGTGAAGAAATTAATAGCTCTATTTGTAGCTATACTAATCGTAAGTACAGGTATAGCATGGTTCACTTCTAGTAGAAATAAAGCATTAAAAGCAGCAGTTTTACCAAAAGAAATAACTGTTTATTCTACTGTTAGTAACAATGAGATGCAATATATTGCAAATGAATTTAAGCAGCAAACAGGAATAACTGTAAATTATCAAATTGTATCAAATCTACAGCAAGCTGTTGAAGAAAATAAAGGTAAAGTTGATTTTGTTTATGGTGGTAGTGCAGAAGAGCTTAATAGTATGGCTTCAGCAGGTTTACTAGAAAAAGCAAACTTTAACTTTGATGGTGATATAAGTCCATTATATAAAGGTAGCAATGGTTATTGGTATGGAACTAGTATAGAACCTATTGTAATGTTTTATAATCATATGTATATGTTACCGAAGGATGCACCTCAATCTTGGAGTAATTTAACTTCAGAAGGTAATAAAGGAAAAGTGATTCTTGCACCTGATTATAGTGATTATATGTCAAATATAATGGCATTAATGGATGCACAACATAATTCTGATGCTAATAAAATTACAGGTCAACAATTTGAAAATGGATTAAAAACTAATGAGGCTGTTAGTACTACAAATATAACTGACTATACAAATAACATACTTAAAAATAAAGCAACACCAATTTCTTTTGCTCCAATGAATGAGGTACAAGCGCTTATACAAGCTGGAAATCCATTAACTATAGTTAATCCTAAAGAAGGTTCTCCTTTAATGATAGAAGGGGCTGCTATAGTAAATGGAACAAAGAATTTAAGTGCTGCTGAATTATTTATGGAATTTGTAGCAGGACCAAAAACTCAATTACAACTTGCAACTAAGTTTAATGTTATTCCAGTATCAAATAATGCTTTAGGATTTGCTCCAACTTGGATGAAATCATTCAATAATATTAATATTGCTGAAAATGATTGGAATTTACTTAATAATGGACAATTTGAAGCATATAATAAAAACAATTCTCAAGCAACTGATAATAAAGATAAAAATGATAATAAAAATAAAACTGATGATAAAGCTAAAGACGATACAACGGCTAAAAAGGATCCAACACAAGATCCATTAAGTCAGCCAAATGGTAGCATAATTAATTTAAAACCAGATGCACCATTAACATCAGTTCAGAAACAGGAACAAGCTGCATTAAATCAATTGCAACAACAACCTAGTCAAGCATTTACAATGACTTAAAATAGAGAAAACATCTAGATTATAAAAATAATCTAGATGTTTTTTATCTTATAGCTAGTGTTTGTAACAATATAATTTAAGCTAAATAGATGTGTATTTTTAGATAGCTTCTTTTAAAATTCAGATGAAATTAAACTTTTAACTCTACATTTATCTTAATTTAATTAATTTTTTTAAATCCAATACTATAAAATTCAAAAATTTTTTTATGCTATCCAAATCTTCTTTAAAACTAGTTTCTTCGTTATTGTTAAAAAAGTCATTTTTATAACATGCCATTAGGAATAGAAAAATAGCTATATTTATAAAGATATCTTTAAAGTCAGCTATAAATAAAGAACCTACCCCAATAAAGTCTAAACTTCCCCCATAGAATAATTTATCTACTAATGAACAAAAAGAACCTGCAAATATGAATATAAAGCAAAGGTCAGCATAAAAACCTTTTATGTTTTTAGTTTTGAAATATCTATATAGTTCTAAAAATATAAACAATGCTATAAAGTTTATAAGTATTAAAATTGAAAAACTTATATTAGTTTTAAATCTTACATTTAACCAAGAACCTGATGTATTTATTATAGGATTAAATGATAAAGTTTTTGGAATTATATAAAACTTATAATCAAAAAAATATAATTTTATAATTATTTTTGTGAGCTGGTCTATTGCTATTAGTAAGATTGAAAATATTGTAAGACTTTTTCTTGAAATTCCACTATGATGTTTTAAATTTGCTTTGTAAAAATAGAAACCTATAAGTACAAGTGGAATCAATAAGATAAAATTAAATAGTAAGGTATTTAAATCATATAAATTTCCCGCAAATAATTCAAAGAAAATATATAAAAGCCACATTGATGGAAGAATCAATATGGTAAGTAATTTTTCTTTATTCATTGAAAACCCCCTAAATTGAATCATAAGTAAATTTTACCATATATGAATAATTAAATTAAATAATAATTTTATGAAGTTTATGAACAGAATAATAGTTACGTTGACATAATAATAAAAATATAGTATTTTTTAGGAAAAGGAGTGATACTATGAGTGATGAGGTAAGAGATTATTATGACCAAAATTGTATCAATGAATTGAGAAGATTGGATGATCCTTATAATAGAATTGAGTTTTTTAGTACTTTATATATAATAAAAAAATATTTTCCTGATAATGGAGTGATTTTTGATATTGGTTCAGGACCAGGAAGGTATTCAATGGAACTTTTAAAAAGTGATTATAAAGTAGCATTAATGGATATATCTCAAAATTCTATTACATTAGCCAAAAGTCATATAGAGGAAAATGGGTTAAGAGCAGATAAATATATATGTGGAGATGCTAGAAATCTTCAATATGAATTAGAAAATTCATATGATGGTATTTTATTATTAGGACCTATGTATCATATAACCAATAAAAGAGAAAGAATAAATCTATTAAAAGCATGTAAAAGAATATTAAAGCCTGATGGAGTTATAATTATAAGTTATTTAAATACTTTAGGAGTTTTAAAAAGTGGTGTTACTGATTTTTATGAGGAATTTAGGGATTTAGATAATATCTATAAATATTTTTATAGTAATTCTTATGGAAAAGATAATTCTTTTACAGAAACTTATTTTTCAATGCCAAAAGAAGCTATAGATGAAGTAAATGAAAGTGGATTGAGTATATTAAGTTATGCAGGGGCTGAAAGTTTTTTAAGTGGAATGTCTAGTAAAGTAACTAATCATTATTTAAATAATAGGGATATATACTTAAACATATTAAAAGTAGCTGCAGAAAAGTGTGAAATGGAAGAGTTTAGAGAGAATACAGAACATTTATTAATAATAGCAAAAAAATAATGGGAAAATAATATTATTAGATAGATTAATATAATAAGTAAAGAAGGGATTATAATGTTGATAATTTATGCAATATCAGATTCTATAGGAGAAACAGCGCAACAAGTAGCAAAGGCGGCAGCAAGTCAGTTTAAAGAAGAAAAAGTTAAGGTTGAAAGAATACCTTATGTGAAAACACTAGAGGATGTGGAAGAGGTTGTTGAGAAGGTCATAAAGACTGAAAAGGCTATGATTGTTTCTACTATAATTACTGTAAATTTAAGAGAATATTTGACTCAAAGGTGTATAGCTAACAATATAAATATAATAAATGTATTAGGTCCTATAATAAATGTGGCATCAGCAATATTAAATGAATATCCAGATTATAATCCAGGAGCTATGTGGAAAACTGATGAGGTATATTATTCTAGAATTGAAGCAATGGAATTTGCAATGCAGTATGATGATAGTAAAGATTATAGAGGACTTAAAAATGCAGATGTAATATTAATAGGTCTCTCTAGAACATCTAAAACACCATTATGTATGTATTTAGCTAATAAGGGAATAAAGGCTATAAATATTCCTTTAATGCCAGAGGTAGGTATACCAGATGAGTTATATGAAATAGATAGAAAAAAAATCTTTGGATTAACTATTGATCCATTTCAATTAATTGAAATAAGAAAGAAAAGATTAGATAAATTCCACAGAATATCATCAGATATAAAATATGCATCAGATGAGAGAATATTAGAAGAATTAGACTTTGCAGATAGAGTAATTAAAAGATTAGGATGTACTACAATAGATGTAACTCAAAGAGCTATAGAGGACACAGCATTAATTATAATGAATAAAATAAATAAGAAGATATAATAATAGGGGTCTTTTGTTTATGAAAATAGGTTTAGTATTAGCAGGAGGAGGAGCAAGAGGAGCTTATCAAATTGGTATTTGGAAGGCTTTAAGGGAATTAAATATTGATAAACATATAAGTGTTGTATCTGGAACATCAATAGGAGCTTTAAATGCAATACTATTTATGCAAGGAGATTTAGAAGTTGCAGAGGAAATTTGGTATGAGATATCCATGGAAAAGGTATTGCCTATAGATAACTTTGAGTTGTTTAAAAGAGGAGTAATGTTAACTATAGGTTCTAAAAATATACCTTTTATAAAAAAATATATGCCTAGGGTATTAGAAGAGGGAAATGTTTCGAAGGAAGGCATAGTAGAAGTTATAAATAAGTATTTGGATATTGAAAAAATAAAACAATCTAATATAGAATGTTATGCTACTTGTACAGAAGTGGATGATTTAAAAGCTAAATACTTTAAATATAATGAATACTCATTAGAGGAAATAAAAAAAATAATATTAGCTACATCAGCTATTCCAAGCATTTATGAAGCAGAAGAGATAAGTGGGAAAAGATATTTAGATGGTGGCATGGTTGATAACATACCAGTGCAGCCTGTTTATGGTACAGGGTGTGATTTAATAATAATATCCTATTTACATGGTACTGACTGTATAGATAAAGATAATTTTCCTAATACGAAAATAATAGAGATAAGACCTATGAAGTGTGATAATGGCGGAATTAAAGATGGATTATTAGATTTTAATAATAAGAGCATAAAGAAAAGAATATATGAAGGCTATGAGGATACAATTAATACTTTTGAACCTATTATGTTACTAAGTAATTTTTTAAGTAATATAGAAAAGAAAGAAAAAAACAATATGTTTAGTTTCAAAAAATCAATTAAAAACTTATTTAATAGTAGATAGTCTGATGGAATTAATTAATAATAAGGATATATATACTTATTAAAACTAAGTATACATATCCTCGTGTATCTACATATAAAAATAGGAGAAAAGTTAAGAAAATATGCAAAGTTTTTATAATATATTAAAAAAATAAAGAAAAATAATAAAATTTGGAGTATATTAACGTGATATTATAAAACACGTCGCTGAGGCAAACAAGTTAACACAATGTAGTTAAGAAAAATGAAAAAAAGTGTTGACATAATAAAGCTTAAGTGATAAACTAAGAAAGTCGCTTGAGGGTGACAGAGTAAAAAATGATATTTGAAAATTAAACAGACGAATTTATTATAAACCAGCAATTCTTTTATGTTTTTAAATTAAAAGCGAAAGCTTGAGATTAAACTTTTATTTGAGAGTTTGATCCTGGCTCAGGATGAACGCTGGCGGCGTGCCTAACACATGCAAGTCGAGCGATGAAATTTCCTTCGGGAAATGGATTAGCGGCGGACGGGTGAGTAACACGTGGGTAACCTGCCTCATAGTGGGGGATAGCCTTCCGAAAGGGAGATTAATACCGCATAACATCATTAGATGGCATCATTTAGTGATCAAAGGATTTATTCGCTATGAGATGGACCCGCANCTGATGACCGATAGTGAAGCAGTACCGTGAGGGAAAGGTGAAAAGAACCCCGGGAGGGGAGTGAAATAGAACCTGAAACCGTATGCCTACAACCGTTCAAAGCCCCTTATGAGGGTGATGAAGTGCTTTTTGTAGAACGAGCCAACGAGTTACGATATGTTGCGAGGTTAAGTACTTAAGGTACGGAGCCGAAGGGAAACCGAGTCTGAATAGGGCAACTAGTAGCATGTCGTAGACCCGAAACCGGGTGACCTATCCATGGCCAGGTTGAAGCGAAGGTAAAACTTCGTGGAGGACCGAACCACGTTGCTGTTGAAAAAGCATGGGATGAGCTGTGGATAGCGGAGAAATTCCAATCGAACTCGGATATAGCTGGTTCTCCTCGAAATAGCTTTAGGGCTAGCGTCGGGTAATTAAGTACTGGAGGTAGAGCACTGAATGGGCTAGGGGGCATAGCGCTTACCGAACCTTATCAAACTCCGAATGCCAGATACTCGTACCCCGGCAGTCAGACTACGAGTGATAAGACCCGTGGTCAAAAGGGAAACAGCCCAGATCGTCAGCTAAGGTCCCAAAGTGTAAGTTAAGTGGGAAAGGATGTGGGATTTCTAAGACAACTAGGATGTTGGCTTAGAAGCAGCCACTCATTTAAAGAGTGCGTAATAGCTCACTAGTCGAGAGATCCTGCGCCGAAAATGTAACGGGGCTAAACTTACCACCGAAGCTACGGACTTGAATTTATTCAAGTGGTAGAGGAGCGTCGTAATCGGGCTGAAGTCATACCGTAAGGAGTGGTGGACTGATTACGAGTGAGAATGTTGGCATTAGTAGCGAGATGTGAGTGAGAATCTCACAGGCCGAAAACCTAAGGTTTCCTCAGGAAGGCTCGTCCGCTGAGGGTTAGTCGGGACCTAAGCCGAGGCCGAAAGGCGTAGGCGATGGACAACTGGTTGATATTCCAGTACCACTACCATCGTTATTATCGATGGCGTGACGCAGGAGGATAGGATGTGCTAGCTGTTGGATTAGCTAGTCTAAGCATTTAGGGAGTTAAGGTAGGCAAATCCGCCTTAACAATTCTGAGATGTGATGGGGAAGGCTCTACGGAGCTGAAGTATCTGATTCCACGTTGCCAAGAAAAGCGTCTAGAGAGAGAAGTAGTGCCCGTACCGCAAACCGACACAGGTAGGTGAGGAGAGAATCCTAAGGCCGGCGGAAGAATTGCAGTTAAGGAACTCGGCAAATTGACCCCGTAACTTCGGGAGAAGGGGTGCCTACGAGAGTAGGCCGCAGAGAATAGGCCCAAGCAACTGTTTAGCAAAAACACAGGTCTCTGCTAAAGCGTAAGCTGATGTATAGGGGCTGACGCCTGCCCGGTGCTGGAAGGTTAAGGGGAATGCTTAGCGCAAGCGAAGGTATGAACTTAAGCCCCAGTAAACGGCGGCCGTAACTATAACGGTCCTAAGGTAGCGAAATTCCTTGTCAGGTAAGTTCTGACCCGCACGAATGGCGTAATGATTTGGGCACTGTCTCAACTGCAAATCCGGCGAAGTTGTAGTGCGAGTGAAGATGCTCGCTACCCGCGATTGGACGGAAAGACCCCGTAGAGCTTTACTGTAGCTTAGCATTGAATTTCGGTATTGTCTGTACAGGATAGGTGGGAGGCTTTGAAGCTAGGACGTCAGTCTTAGTGGAGCCAACCTTGGGATACCACCCTGATAGTACTGGAATTCTAACTGGAGGCCATGAATCTGGTCACAGGACATTGTTAGGTGGGCAGTTTGACTGGGGCGGTCGCCTCCTAAAAAGTAACGGAGGCGCCCAAAGGTTCCCTCAGAACGGTCGGAAATCGTTCGAAGAGTGCAAAGGCAGAAGGGAGCCTGACTGCGACACATACAGGTGGAGCAGGGACGAAAGTCGGGCTTAGTGATCCGGTGGTTCCTCGTGGGAGGGCCATCGCTCAACGGATAAAAGCTACCTCGGGGATAACAGGCTGATCTCCCCCAAGAGTTCACATCGACGGGGAGGTTTGGCACCTCGATGTCGGCTCGTCGCATCCTGGGGCTGAAGTAGGTCCCAAGGGTTGGGCTGTTCGCCCATTAAAGCGGCACGCGAGCTGGGTTCAGAACGTCGTGAGACAGTTCGGTCCCTATCCGTCGCGGGCGTAGGAAATTTGAGAGGAGCTGTCCTTAGTACGAGAGGACCGGGATGGACTGACCTCTGGTGTACCAGTTGTTCCGCCAGGAGCACAGCTGGGTAGCTACGTCGGGAAGGGATAAACGCTGAAAGCATCTAAGCGTGAAGCCCCCCTCAAGATAAGATTTCCCATAGAGTAATCTAGTAAGACCCCTTGAAGACTACAAGGTTGATAGGTCGGAGGTGTAAGCATGGTAACATGTTCAGCTGACCGATACTAATAGGTCGAGGGCTTGATCTAATAAATAGAATCACATATTTAGTGCAATTTTCAGAGAATAATTTTTTGAAAAAAGTATTGACAAAGATTATTAACTGATTTATAATTATTATGTAATCTGGTGGTTATGTTTCTTAGGGTAACACCCGTTTCCATTCCGAACACGAAGGTTAAGCCTAAGAAAGCCAATGGTACTGCATGGGTGACCGTGTGGGAGAGTAGGTTGTCGCCAGGTCATGGATCTTTAGCTCAGTTGGTTAGAGCAACCGGCTCATAACCGGTAGGTCCGGGGTTCGAGTCCCTGAAGGTCCACCATATGGGGGTATAGCTCAGTTGGGAGAGCACCTGCCTTGCACGCAGGGGGTCAAGAGTTCGAATCTCTTTATCTCCACCAAAAAGACTATCTATTAAGATAGTCTTTTTTTTTATATTTAAAAATATTATTATGTATAAATTAAAAATATTATTAATTAAAAATGAAAATATAATAAATTAACCTTGATAGGTAAAGAAGCACGGTATAATAGAGTATATAAGAAAAAACATAGGGGGAAAGTCTACGTTATTTATTTTGTGAAAAGAATTAAATTGTTATTTTAGTATATGATTTAATATTAACTCATATTATAAATAATAGATTAAGTTATTAATGGAAAAAAAAGGACTAAAAAAAGAAATTGGTTTATTTACAGCAACTGCTTTAGTTATAGGTAATATGATGGGGTCAGGTATTTTTATGTTACCAGCAACTTTAGCACAGGTTTCGACTCCAGTAGCTAGTATAATGGCTTGGATTTTTACTGGAATAGGAGCAATTATTTTATCTTTAACTTTTGCTAATTTAGGATCTAAAATACCTAAAACTGGTGGAGTCTATGAATATTCAAGAATTGCATTTGGGGATTTTTGGGGCTTTATAACAGCATGGCTTTATTGGAATGGATCTTGGATTGGAAATGCTACTATATTTATTGTCGTAGCTACATATTTAGGTCAGGTTATAGGAGGATTGACAAGTAATCCATTACTAGGATTTTTATTTTGTACAGCAATTTTATGGATATGTACTTATATAAATATTAGGGGAACTAAGTTTGCTGGTAATATAGCAGCTTTTATAACAGTATTCAAGGTTATACTTTTCTTGTCTTTTATAGTTATCGCTTTTTTTAATTTTGATATTAATAATATAACTTCTAGTATAAGCAATGAAGGGTTAGGTCTTAAAACAATTCCTGCAGCAGCTGCTGTTACTTTATGGGCATTTATGGGGCTAGAAACTGCAACAGTAGCAGGAGGAGAGATAAAAAACCCAGAGAAAAACGTTAAAAGAAGTACTATATTAGGTATGCTTATAAGTACAGTGTTGTACATTGTTATAAGTATTGCTGCTATGGGAGCAATGAGCCAAAGTAATTTAGCCAATAGTACAGCACCTATATCTGATATAATAAAATCAGCACTTGGATTAAAAAATATAACATTTTTAAATATTGCTATAGCCATAAGTATATTGGGGACTGCTTTAGGGTGGCTTTTATCTACAGCTAGAGTTGGGTTTGCAGCTGGAGAAGATGGTATATTTCCTAAGGCTTTTTCAAAGCTACATCCTAAATATGGGACCCCGTATATATCTTTGATAATAGGATCTATATTTATAAATATTATATTTATAATGAATTTTACAAAAGGGTTAATTGGAGCATATAACTTTATAGTACTTTTAGCAACTTTAAGTTATCTGCCTATATATGCATCTTCAACTATTGCTGAAATATTATTATTAGTTGTTGATGAAAAAGAAAGAACTTTTAAGAACTATACATTGCTAATTATAAGATGTCTTGTTGGGTTTGCTTTTTCTATATGGGGTATAATAGCATCTGGAGCTGAAGTTGTAATGTATGGATTTGTATTACTTTTATTAGGTATACCTGTTTATGGATTTATGAAATTAAAAAGGGAGAAAAATGATATAACTTTAAGTTAAGATTACTTTAATATACAATTACTTTAATATAGAAATTAAATAATTTGTGAGTATAATAGGAGTGTATTAAAATGGTGAATCTAAGTAAGCTAGAAGATGAACTTACCAAATTAAAATTGAGAAAAAGAAGTTTAGTTTTAGCTGGGAAGGAATATTTTACTTTAGATGAAGCTATTAAAAAAATTGAGAATGAAATTAAAAGGGAAAGAACAAAAAATAATTAGGGATTATAGTACTTCATTTGTAATATTTAGAGTTTCTATAAGCCTAAGATAAGTAGATACAGTTTTTTAGATAAATTTAAGAGAAAATTCATGTTGATTATTATAAATTTAACTGAAAAAGCTTTATATTAGAAAATTTGATTTTATGTAACACCAAGTTTGAATATAAATTTCAAGCTTGGTGTTTTTTTATCTGATAGCTAGAGGATCTAATACTTCTACTTATAAAAAATAAGAGTATTACAGCTTCACCTTTGACTAAGAATTCAGATAGAGTCAAAACTCTACCTGAATTAAGTCTACATTTATTTTTCTATATTATAAGAGGAAAATTACCTATTTAGAATTAAGTGGAATTTAAGGAGATAGTTTTATACTTATTCCTTGTATATATAGAAATTTTAAAAGGATATGTAATAAATGAAGAGATTAGTACATATTATTAGAGATGTAATTTAAATGTTTATCTATTAAAATTTTTTATACATAAGAAAAATTAGAAGGTTATAGAGGATTAAAAGAGGGGGATTTTTGAGTGGGGGTACAAATTACAGACTATGATATACATCTTTTTCATAAAGGGATGCACTATGAATGTTATAAATTTATGGGAGCACATATAATTAGTGAAAATGGGAGAAAAGGAGTTAGATTTACAACTTGGGCACCACATGCAGAAAGTATTTGTGTTGTAGGGGATTTTAATTCATGGAAAAGTGATGAAAAATATTCTTTAAAGAAAATAAATCATATGGGGATATGGACTGTATTTATTCCAGGTATAAAAGCAGGAGTAGCATATAAGTATGCTGTTAAAAGTAAATTTGGACTTAAAGAAACTTTGAAAGCTGATCCTTATGGAAAAGCTGTTGAATTGAGACCAAATACAGCATCTATAGTAGTTAATGAGAATAGATATAAATGGAAGGATAAAAGATGGATTGAACTTAGGGAAAAAAGTGATATTACAAAGTTACCAATGAATATATATGAAATTCACTTGGGCTCTTGGAGAAAAAAAGATGGTGAATTTTTGACTTATAGAGAGTTGAAACATATATTGCCTAAATATATTAGTGAAATGGGCTATACGCATGTAGAGTTACTACCTATAATGGAACATCCCTTAGATAGTTCATGGGGATATCAAGTAACAGGATTTTTTGCAGCAACAAGTAGATATGGAAATGCCAATGGACTTAGGGAATTAATTGATGAATTCCACAAATATAATATAGGGGTAATTTTAGATTGGGTTCCAGGTCATTTTTGTAAAGATGAACATGGACTTTATAAATTTGATGGTACAGCTACCTATGAATATACTGAGGAATGGAAAGCTGAAAATAAAGGATGGGGAACAGCGAATTTTGATCTTGGAAGACCAGAAGTAAGAAGTTTTTTAATTTCAAATGCCTTTTATTGGATTGAAGAGTTCCATTTTGATGGATTAAGGGTTGATGCAGTAGCTAATATGCTTTACTTGAGTTATGGAAGAGAAGAAGGAGAATGGAAACCTAATGCTGATGGATCAGCAGATAATAGAGATTCCATAGAGTTTTTAAAGTGCCTTAATAAAAATATTTTAAAGTCTTATCCAAATATAATTATGGCTGCTGAAGAATCTACAGCTTGGCCAAAGGTATCACATCCAGTAAAGGATGGAGGTCTAGGATTCAATTTTAAATGGAATATGGGATGGATGAATGATTCATTAAAATATATAGAATTAGATCCTATATATAGAAAGTATCATCATAATCAAATGACATTTTCTATGATGTACAATTATTCCGAAAATTTTATATTACCAATTTCTCATGATGAAGTTGTCCATGGAAAGAAATCTTTAGTAGATAAAATGTGGGGAGATTATTGGAATAAATTCGCGGGCTTAAGGCTTTTTGTCGGTTATATGATAGGACATCCAGGTAAAAAATTAAGCTTTATGGGAAATGAGTTTGCACAATTTATAGAGTGGAGAGATTATGAAGAGTTAGAATGGGATTTAATTGATAAGTATCCTATGCATAAACAAACACAAGAATTTTATAAAGAAATAAATAATTTCTATAAGAATAATAGTGCTTTATGGATAAAGGATTATGATTATGAAGGCTTTAGATGGATTGATGCAAATAATGGAAATCAAAGTATATTTATTTTTATGAGAAAAGGCTTATCACCAAAAGATACTTTAATATTTGTTTGTAATTTTACTTCTCAATATTATGAGAAATATAGAATTGGAGTTCCTTTTATGGCTGATTATTTTGAAGCCTTTAATACAGATAGCGCTAAATTTGGAGGTTCAGGAAAGTGTTTAGAAGGATTTGTGAAGGCTGATAACAAACCTTATCATAGTGAAAAATTTTCTATAGAAATAAGTGTACCTCCTATGGCTACTTTAATTTTGGGTATTGAAGAATTTATAGAGGAAAAAACAATAATAACAAAAGATGAGTCAGAAAAAGAAGAAAGATTAAAAGAAAATATATTAAAAGAGAAAGTATTAGAGCCAGATCTTTTAAAGAAAGATATAGTTAAAATCACTGAAGAAGGTATTGAAGAAAGTATTAAAGAAAATTTAAGACTTATAAAAAGTATTGAAGAAAATATGGAAGTTATATATGTAAATTTAGAGGGGGAAATTTGATTATGAAAATTTTATTCGTTGCTTCTGAATGCCATCCTTTTATAAAAACAGGAGGGTTAGGAGATGTTATGGGTGCATTACCTAAGGCATTAGCTAAAGAAGGAAATGACGTAAGAGTAATAATTCCTAAATTTAAAGATATAAAGTACCAATATAAAAATGATATGCAATACTTAACTAATTTTAAGGTTAATGTTGGATGGAGAAAACAATATTGTGGAATATTAAAGCTGTATATTGATGGAATCACTTATTATTTTGTAGATAATGAATATTACTTTAAGAGAGATGGACTTTATGGATATGCAGATGATGGTGAAAGATTTGCTTTTTTTGATAGGGCAGTCCTTGAAACTTTAAAAAATATAAATTGGTGTCCTGATGTATTACATTGTAATGATTGGCAATGTGGAATGATACCAGTACTTCATAAGCTAGAGTATAAAAAGGATTATTTTTATAAGAATATGAAAACTGTTTTTTCTATACACAATTTACTATTTCAAGGTATCTTTAGTCCATCCATATTACCAGAGCTTTTTGGCTATGATATGGAACAATTTAATAATGGAATGTTAGAATGCCGTGGTGGAGTAAGCTTTATGAAAGGAGCTATTCAATACTCAGATAGGATAACCACTGTTAGTAAAACTTATGTGGAAGAAATAAAGACAAGCTGGTATGGGGAAGGTCTTGATGGATTATTAAGGTGGAAGAGTGGAAATATTTCTGGAATATTAAATGGTATAGATTATGATGAATATAATCCAGAAACTGATAACTTAATATACAATAAATTTTCAATAAATAATATAGAGCAAAAATATGTTAATAAAAGAAGACTTCAAAGAGACTTAGGATTGCCAGAAAGAGACAATATACCAGTTATATCTATTATTTCTAGGTTAACTAATCAAAAGGGAATAGATTTAATAATAAATATTGTGGATAGATTACTTCAAAATGATGTTCAATTAATTATATTAGGAACTGGTGATCGAGGATATGAAGAGCATTTTAGAGGGCTAAAATATAGATATAATGATAAAGTTTCAGTTAATATATTCTTTGATAATAATTTAGCTCATAAGATTTATGCAGGATCAGATATGTTTTTAATGCCATCTGCCTTTGAACCTTGTGGATTAAGTCAATTAATTTCTTTAAGATATGGAACTATACCAATCGTTAGAGAAACAGGAGGACTTAAAGACACAATATCACCATATAATAAATATGATATAACAGGGAATGGTTTTAGTTTCGCCAACTATAGTGCACAGGAGCTAATAAATGCCATAGAAGAGGCCATAAGAACTTATTATAGAAAGAATGAATGGAATGCAATAATAAGAAATGCCATGAATTCTGAAAATAGTTGGGGCAAATCAGCTATGGAATATAAAAAGCTTTATGAAGATTTAATGATTTAGCGAAGAAAACCCATAAATCAATTTCAGGAGGTATTTAATGCTAGTCATAGATAAGGAAACTTTTAAAAAGGATTATAAACAAAAATTTCTAGAGATTCATGGGAAGGAATTAGATGAAGGAAATAATTTATATAAATATGAGGCTTTAGGAAGCCTGATTAGAGATTATGTTGCAAAAATGTGGTTAGATACTAATAAGAGATATAGTAAGTCAGGAGAAAAGCAAGTATATTATTTCTCTATGGAATTCTTAATGGGAAGGTTATTAGGTGATACTCTTTTAAATCTAGGAATAAGAGACATATGTAAGGAAGCATTAAATGAACTTGGTATAAAGTTAAGTGATCTTGAAGAATTTGAACAAGATCAAGGTCTTGGTAATGGTGGGCTTGGTAGATTAGCTGCTTGCTTTTTAGATTCTATGGCATCTTTAAATATACCAGGACATGGATGTGGTATAAGGTATAAATACGGATTTTTTGAACAAAAAATTATAAATAATGCTCAAGTAGAGGCGCCAGATAATTGGCTTAGAGAAGGAAATGTATGGGAGATAAGAAAATCTGATAAAGCTGAAATTGTTAAATTTGGTGGAGAGGTAAGGTTAGAACAAGCAAATGGAAAATTAACTGTTACTCATATAAACTATGAACCAGTTCTAGCAGTACCTTATGATACTCCTATAGTGGGTTATGAGAATGATGTTGTAAATAACCTTAGACTCTGGAGTGCAGAGCCTGTATCTAATGAATTTGATTTTTCTTCCTTTAGTAGAGGAGAGTTTTTAAAAGCTATAGAGTATAAAAATTCTGTAGAAGCAATTTCACACGTCTTATATCCAGATGATTCTTTTTATGAAGGTAAGAAATTAAGATTGAAACAACAATATTTCTTCGTATCAGCAGGAATACAAAGTATAGTAAGACATTTTAAAAAACATGGAGGAAATATTAAAGAATTTGATGAAAAAATAGCTATTCATATAAATGATACTCATCCAGCTCTAGCCATACCTGAGCTTATGAGGATATTAGTTGATGAAGAGGATCTTCCTTGGGAAGTTGCTTGGAGAATAACTAATAATACCTTGGCTTATACTAATCACACTATATTATCAGAAGCCTTAGAAAAATGGCCTGTAGACATGTTTAAAAAACTATTACCTAGAATATTTATGATTGTTGAAGAGATAAATAAGCGATTTTGTGAAGAGCTTTGGGGGAAATATACAGGTCAATGGGATAAAATTTCGAAGATGGCTATAATAGGTGATGGCTATGTAAGAATGGCACATCTTGCTATAGTAGGAGGGCACAGTGTTAATGGAGTTGCAAAATTGCATACAGAAATATTAAAAAAACAAGAAATGAAAGATTTTTATTATTTATATCCAAATAAATTTAACAATAAAACTAATGGAATAACACATAGAAGATGGTTATTAAAATCCAATCCAGAATTAACTAATTTGTTAAAAGAAACTATTGGAGATAGCTTTATCAAACATCCAATGGATATGGAAAACTTTTTAAAGTATGCTGATGATAGTTCTGTACAACAAAAACTTAAATTTATCAAGTTAAACAATAAAATTAAATTAGCAAATATAATAAGAGAAAGAAAGGGAATAAATGTAGATCCTAATTCTATTTTTGATGTACAAGTTAAAAGAATACATGCTTATAAGAGACAAATATTGAATTGCTTAAAAATAATGAATTTATATAATGACCTTTTAGAAAATCCTAATCTTGATATAGTTCCTAGAACTTTTATTTTTGGAGGTAAGGCAGCTCCTTCATATTATTTAGCGAAAAAAACTATTGAACTCATAAATAGTGTAGGAGAAATGATAAATAATGACCCAAGAGTGAATAAGAAAATAAAGGTTGTTTTTCTAGAAAATTATAATGTATCTTTAGCGGAATCAATAATTCCAGCAACTGATTTAAGTGAGCAAATTTCTACTACAACTAAGGAAGCTTCAGGAACATCAAATATGAAATTTATGATGAATGGAGCTATAACAATAGCTACTTTAGATGGAGCAAATATTGAGATAAAGGATGAGGTTGGAGAAGATAACATTATAATATTTGGATTAACAGAAAGAGAAGTATTAAATTACTATGCTAATGGTGGATATTCAGCTATAGATGTATGTAATAAGGACCAAAGACTTATGAGAGTTATTAATAATCTTGTTGATGGAACTTATTGTAAAGATAAAGAAAGATTTAGAACTATATATGAAAATTTAACAACCTATAATGATGAATTTTTTGTGTTAAAAGATTTTGATTCTTATATAAAGGCAAATGAGAAAGTAGATAGGTTATATAGAGACTCTTCAGTATGGCAAAGGATGTCTGCAATCAATATAGGACACTCTGGTATATTTTCATCAGATAGGACAATAACTGAGTATGCTACTGGAATATGGGGTTCAAATATAATATATAAAAACTTATAGACCACAATAGACTAAAACTTAATTTAGGTAGAGTTAAAAATCTATAGTCAAAAGATAAGTTATTTTGTTGTAGGAAGGATAGAAACCTATGAATAATTTTTATATGATTCATGATTCACAAGATGAACTTTATAGAAGCCCTATAGGAGCAGTAGAAGTAGGTGAAAAAGTTAGAATAGACTTAGAATTAGAGCATGATGCAGAGGTATTGTTAGAATTATTTAGATTTGACGGTTCAAAAGAACTAATAAAAATGATTAGAGACAATGAAAAAAGTAGTTGGAAAAAGAATTTTTACTTCACTTTTATAGATACACAAAATTCAGTAGGTTTAATAAATTACTATTTTATAGTAATAAAAGATAAGATTACTGTTTATTATGGTAATAACTCTAAATCTTTAGGAGGAGTTGGAGAGGTATATTTTAAAGACCCTAAACTATATCAAATTACGGTATATGAAAATTTCAAAACTCCTAATTGGTATAAAGAAGGAATAATATATCAAATATTTGTAGATAGATTTTTTAATGGAAATGAAAACTCTATTGTAAATAATCCTAAGCACAATAGTTTTATTTATTCAGACTGGTCTGATGATCCTATGTATATAAGAGACTGGAATGGAAAAATAGCTAAATGGGATTTTTATGGAGGAAATTTAAAAGGGGTTATAAAAAAATTACAATATATAAAGAGTATTGGAGTATCTATAATATATTTAAATCCAATTTTTGAGGCTCAAAGTTGCCATAAGTACGATACAGGAGACTATGAAAAAATAGATCCTATGTTTGGTGATGAAGAGGATTTTAAAGAACTTTGTATAGAAGCGAAGAAATTAGGCATTAGAATAATTTTAGATGGTGTATTTAGTCATACAGGGGATGATAGTAAGTATTTCAATAAGTATGGAAACTATAATTCTTTAGGTGCTTATCAATCCCCCAATTCTCCTTATTATGATTGGTATAGGTTTTATAACTATCCAGATAAATATGAATGTTGGTGGGGCATAGACAATCAGCCTAATGTGAATGAATTGAATGAAAGTTATTTAAAGTATATAGTTACAGGGAAAAATTCTATTATTTCAAAGTGGCTTAAGCTTGGAGCGAGTGGATGGAGATTAGATGTAGCCGATGAACTCCCGGATGAATTTATTAAATTAATAAGGACAAGAATAAAATCTGATAATAAGGAAAATGTTTTAATAGGAGAGGTTTGGGAAGACGCATCTAATAAAGTGAGCTACTCTAAAAAGAGAGAGTATTTCTTTGGAAAAGAATTAGATTCAGTAACTAACTATCCTTTAAGAGATGCCATAATTTCTTTTGTAAAAGGAGAAAAGGATGCAAAGACTATTTCTAGAATTATAATGAGTTTATATGAAAATTATCCAAAGGAAGCCTTTTTTTCCACTATGAATTTATTAGGTAATCACGATACAGAAAGAATATTTACTATATTAGAAAATAATATAATGCAGTTAAAAGAAGCAATTACAATTCAAATGTTACTCCCAGGGGTTCCTCTTATATATTATGGGGATGAGGTTGGATTAACAGGAGGTAAAGATCCTGATAATAGAAAAGCCTTTCCTTGGGGAAAAGAAAATTTTGAAATAAGTGATTATTATAGAGAGGTATGCGCTATCAGAAACAATAATGAGGTTATAAAAAGAGGAGAATTTAAAACTCATTATATAAGTGATAAAGTATTTTGTTTTGAAAGATATTTAAAAGATAAAAAATTAATTCTCCTTGTTAATTCATCTACTTCAAAAGAACAGTGTATAAACACAAGTACAATTAAAGTTATAGGGGAATATAAAAATTTATTATTTCCTTATGAAGACTATGATTTTAATCAGTATGGATCAGTAATAAAATTAAATCCTTATCAATGCAAAATTATAGTCAATTAAGGTACTAAAATTAAGAAAAAATAAATATAGATAATATAGGAGTTTGTATTATTAATACAAACTCCTTTTAAATATAGAAAATTTAAATATGAGTAATCTTTTTAATCATTAAAGCATATTTATCATTTATGGAGGTGAATAGAAGTGATAAGAACTGTTGTCTGTGAAAAAGAGGGATGTACAGGAAATAGCTTTTTTATAAGAAGTAATGACAATAATACTCTTACAATAACATGTAATAAATGTGAAAGCACATATACTTATGAAAATCATCATAATGATGATTTAACATTATTATCTAATTGTTCTAAATGTAATAATGAGCAATTTAAAATTTTTAAGGACATAGAAAATAATAAAATATACGCAAAGTGTGTTAAATGTGGAAATCCACCAGAAAAAATTTATTTAGATATAAATGGTAATCAAATATCATATAGTGAAAAATTATTGAATGACATAAAAGAAAATGTTCTAAGAATAGACCAGAGAGTTCGTAATTTAGAAGGAAAGATAGAAGGCCTTGAAAATGGGCAAGTTTTATTAGAAGAGTCATTAGCCTATACTGCAAAGTTTTTAACAGATTAGTTGGCTTTATATATAAATCTACATTAACTTAAAAACAGTGGAGGGAGATAAAAGGAATTTATGAGTAAGAAAGAAATAGTTGCAATGATATTAGCAGGGGGACAAGGTTCAAGACTAGGTGTTCTAACAAAAAAAATAGCTAAACCAGCAGTACCTTTTGGAGGAAAATACAGAATAATAGATTTTCCTTTAAGTAACTGCTCAAATTCAGGAATATATACAGTAGGAGTATTAACTCAATATCAGCCAATGGAGTTACATGCTCATATAGGTATAGGAAGTCCTTGGGACTTAGATAGAAGAGATGGAGGGGTTGGGTTATTGCCTCCATATCAAGGTGAAAACGGTGGTAATTGTTATAAGGGGACAGCTAATGCAATATATCAAAATATACCATATATAGATAGCTATGATCCAGAATATGTTTTGATTTTATCAGGGGACCATATTTATAAGATGGATTATAGTGAAATGCTAGAATTTCATAAAGAAAAAGAGGCTGATGCAACAATTGCAGTATTAGAAGTTCCTTTAGAAGAGGCAAGTAGATTTGGCATTATGCATACAAGGGAAGATTTATCAATTTATGAATTCGAAGAAAAACCTAAAGAACCTAAGAGTAATAAGGCATCTATGGGAATATATATTTTTAATTGGAAGGTTTTAAAAAAGCATCTTAGAGAAGATGAAGGAGATTTAACATCAAGTAATGACTTTGGTAAAAACATAATACCTAAAATGCTTAATAGTGGAAAGAGAATGGTAGCATATCCTTTTAAGGGATATTGGAAGGATGTAGGAACTATTGAGAGTTTATGGGAAGCAAATATGGATATGTTAAAAGCTGATTGTGATTTAGGGTTATATGATGAGGATTGGAAAATATATTCAGTAAATACAATGGCTCCAGCACAATATATAGGGCCAACAGCAAAGATAAAGAATTCTTTAGTTGTAGAAGGATGTTTAGTTGAAGGGGTAGTTGAAAATTCTGTATTGTTTAATGGAGTAAAGATAGAAAAGGGAGCCGTAGTAAGGAATTCTGTTATTATGCCAGGAACAAGAGTAGAAGGATCGGTTGTAGTAGATAAGGCTATAGTAGGAAGTGACGTTACTTTGAGAAGAGAGTCTAGAATAGGAAATGGACATGATATAGCAGTTATTGGAACAAAAGAGGAAATTGAAGAGGGAGCTATAGTTGAATAAATAGAGAAATAATATGTGAGTAAGGGGGAATATAAGATGGAAAACTGCATAGGAATAATAAATTTAGATGAAAATGAAGATAGAATGGGTGCTTTAGTAAAAAAGAGACCATTAGCTTCTGTGCCTATAGCTGGAAGATATAGAATAATAGACTTTATATTATCTAATATGACTAATTCAGGAATAGAAAGTATAGCTATTTTTACTAAAAATAAATCAAGAAGCCTTATGGACCATTTAGCAAATGGGAGACCATGGGATTTGCATAGAAAAAAAGATGGATTAAAGTTTTTTAATTTTGGAAATGAAGAGCCATCATACGATGATGTTCACTGTTTTTTAGAAAATTTAGATTGTATTAAGCTTAGCAAAAAAGAATATGTATTATTAGCACCTTCTTATATGATAGCAAATATAGATTTTAGGGGATTTATAAAGGCTCATAAAAAGAGTAAAAATGATATTTCTATAATGTATAAGTCTGTAAATACAGCAAAGAAGGAATTCATTGACTGTGATGTACTAGATATTAATAGTGATAATAGAGTTGAAAGTATAGGTAAAAATATAGGTTCTAATAATGAAATAAATGTAAGTATGGAAATGTTCTGTATGAGAACAGATTTATTTATAGATATAATATATAATTGTATAAAATGTGGGCGGAATAGAAAAGTTAAGAACTATATAAAAGATAATTTAGATAAATTAAATGTTAAGGCCTATGAATTTAAAGGATATTTACAATGTATAAACTCATTAAATTCCTATTATAATATGAATCAGAAATTATTAGAACCAACAGCAATTAAAGATTTATTTTATGATAGTAAACCTATATATACAAAAACTAAAGATGAAGCACCAACAAAGTATTGTGAAAATAGTGAGGTAGTAAATTCAATAATAGCAAATGGATGTTATATAGAAGGAAAAGTAGAAAATTCCATAGTATCAAGAAGAGTTTATATTGGAGAGGGTGTAAAATTAAAAAATTGTATAATACTCCAAAATACCAAAATAGGTGATAATGTTGTTTTAGAAAATGTAATAACTGAAAAGGGAGCTACTATAAAAGAAGGGGAACGATATATAGGAAGTGCAGAATCTTTAGTAGTTATAAAACCAGCTAAATTCATATAATGTTATTATTAATTAACTATGATATTTGATATAATAAAAATTTAGATGAGACTTTATAGTTTTATCTAAGTTTTTATTTTTTATATAAAATAATTTAAATGGGGTTAGAATTAAATGGTGTCAAAAGCGAGAAAAAATATTAATTTATTATTATTACTAGGATGGATGGGATTTATATTCTATATGTCTAATAAGCCAGCCGAAATATCAAATGGTCATAGTGATTTTGTATTAAAATTACTTAGTAGCATAGGTTTAAATTTAAATAGTGTATTTGGAAACTTTTCTATTACTATTATAAGAAAGGGAGCACATGTAACTGAGTATTTAATATTGTTTTTATTATTGTACAATTATTTAAGGGATTATTTCATAAATAAAAAACTATACATAATGTGTTTTATTATAGTTGTGGCATATGCTTGTACAGATGAATTTCATCAGATATTTATTCCTGGAAGAGCAGGTAGAATTACTGATGTAATTATAGATAGTACAGGAGCTATAATAGGGACATTAATCATATACTTAAAAAATAAATTAACACTGAAAAGAAATACAATTATTTGATGATTAATATATTTTTTCATCTACCTATATAGCTAGATAAAAGGAGAGAGGCTGTATCTGTAATTTGATACATCCTCTTTTTATATTTTAATTTTCTTTTCTGGTTTTTTATAATTGTCTTTAAACAAAAAAATATAATTTATTTATATGAAAAAGTATTTTAAATAAAACTGAATTGAATAGTTTTTTTGTTTAATTTCATCTTTAATATTTAGAATAAGATATTATAAAAATAAAATTAAAGTAAATATGTATATAAAATCGTAATTAAAAGTTAAAAAATAAAGTCTATGAAGTTGAATATTCTGTAAATTGCAACAAAATGAAAAAAAGAGAAATAAAAAATGATGAAAAAAACAAGAATCTTGTAAAAAATAGAAATTATTAAAATAGTAATTAAAATGGGTTAAAAATATAAAAATACACAGAAATTTAACAAAAAAATGCAAAAAAAAGATGACTTAATGAGGAAAATATGATAATATTTTAATATAAAAACAAATGTATTTCATAGGAGAACATATGAATTTAATACATATATAACTTGCAAAATGAAAAGATTTGCTTGATTGTCTTAGAGGGGGGAAATAAATGATAAGTGAAAAGAAAATGGCTAATACCAAAGAGAAGAAGGGCTTTTTGAACTTTATTGAGAAGGTTGGAAACTCACTTCCGCATCCAGCTACAATATTTTTAATATTATGTACATTCATAATAATTTTATCTCATATAATGGCGAAGATGGGTGTATCTGTTGTATATACAGGGATAGATAGAGCTACAAATGAAATAAAGGATATGACAGTTACAGTAAATAGTTTATTAACATCAGAGGGGATAAGATATATATTTGAATCAGCTGTAAGTAACTTTACTGGATTTGCAGCATTAGGAACAGTTCTAGTGGCTATGTTAGGAGTAGGTGTTGCAGAGGGAACAGGTTTCATTTCAGCAGTTTTAAGAAAATTAGTTTTAAGTACACCAAAAAGATTAATAACAGTAGTAGTAGTTTTAGCTGGTGTATTATCAAGTATAGCATCAGATGCAGGTTACGTTGTTTTAGTTCCATTAGGAGCTGTAGTATTTTTAAGTATGGGAAGAAATCCTATAGCTGGACTTGCAGCTGCTTTTGCAGGTGTATCTGGTGGATTTAGTGCTAACTTAATTTTTGGACCAACAGACACATTATTATCAGGATTAACAACTGAAGGTGCAAAAATGATAAATCCAACATATCAAGTATCTCCAGCAGGAAATTGGTTTTTTATAATAGCATCTACTATAGTAATAACAATAATAGGTACTATAGTAACAGAAAAAGTAGTAGAACCAAGATTAGGTGAATATAAAGGTAAAAAGACTGAAAATATGGATCATCTTAGCGATGAAGAAAAAAGAGGAATGAAATTTGCTAT
>NZ_LN879464.1 GCF_001403635.1 Clostridium massiliamazoniense | reverse complement strand
TAATGGATTCCAAGCAATAATAACACCAGAGCAATTAATCAATGAAACAGGAACAAATAAATTATATGTAAGGGTTATTTTAGATGGAAAGGTATATGAAGCACCTGTTAGTGGAAATGTTAATGTAGCTATAGGTGATTTAAATTATGGATTTAAAACAATAAATAATCAAATATATATAATAAGGAATTAGATATTTTTTCAAACTCATTTAGAGTTTTGTAATATATAGTTTGTGAAATTACTATAATTTCAACATACTCAATTTTAGTTAATTTTATCTTATATAATAATAATTAAAAGTAATGAGAATTTTATAAATATTAATTGTTTAGAGTACCTTTAAACATAATTTTATTTATAATAAATATTTTTTATATTAATGTATATTTAAACTTACTTTTCTAAAAAAGCTATTTGTTTATTAAAATGTAGAATTTATATAGATATTTTAAGAAATATATAATATATTTAAAATTAAAAATATTTTAAGAATTTGTTAATAGTTTATTCCAAGAATGTTTTACCCCACAAAAGGGGTCAGATAACACTATAAATAAATTTGTGTAAATTGAATAAACAACTTCTTCTTAGAGAGAATTTAGATAATAATAAATTACAAGAAGAAGTTGTTTTATTATGTCAGAAATATCGAAAGAATTTTTAAGAAACTATATTAAGGAGCAAAATTTTAGTAATAGTACGGAGGGTTTAACAGCATTAAAATCTTTATTTAAGGATGTTCTTCAAGAAGCTTTAGCAGCTGAACTTGATGATATGCTAGGATATGAAAAAAATGCTATTAATAGCTCAAATAACAGTAGAAATGGTTATTCTAAAAAACTATAAATTCAGAATTAGGACCTATTACTTTGGATATTCCTAGAGATAGAAGTAGTGAATTTGAACCTAAGATAGGTCCAAAATATCAAAGAAATATAAATGGAATATAAGATAAAGCCATTTCTCTTTATGCTGCTGGAATAACCACTAGAGATATATCTGAACAGATAAAAAATTTATATGATGTTGAGATTAGTGCTGAAACCGTGTCTAATATTACGAATAAAATACTACCACTAGTTAATAAGTGACAAAACAGACCTTTAGAAAAGACTTATTCCTTTATTTTTATGGATGCTATTCATTATAAGGTTAGAGAAGATAAGCAAATTGTTGTAAAAGCAGCTTATGTAGTCATAAGTGTTAATCTAAATGATTATAAAGAAATTTTAGGAATATGGATTGGTGCTAATGAAAGCAGTAAGTTCTGGCTTTCCGTATTAAATGAAAATGTTGTATTTAGCTACTGAAAAAATTCATTCTAAATGGACTAGAAATTATGCTAATTGGGACTTAGTTATAAATGAATTAAATATAATATTTGATAATATTTTATCGCAAAATGCCTAAAAAAAGCCACGGAGTAAAATCTCCGCAGCTAAAGTTGTTTTTTATGTCACTGTATATTATTGCCTTAAAATGGGTATAATATTTATGTAGATATAAAACATCAAAATTAGACTTAATATTACAAAGTTTTAATTTTGAAAGTCCAATTCATCTTTAAGAAGAAGATTAAATTGCATAAAGTATTTTACAGGCTCTTTCAACATCCCTCTTTTCAAAAATTCTTAACTATTTATTTTTCTTAGATTTAAAATTTGTTAATTCTACTATTTCAGCTAAAGTTAGCTCAGCTCCTATTCTCTTAATATCAGGATATTTTTCTTGCATTTTTAAATCATTATTATTCATAGCAGCTTCTAATTCTAAAAAGTTATCATCAAAAGCATCTACTCCATTTATTAAATATCCAACCATATCAAAATATTCAATTTTAAATTTAACATGATTTTAAAAGCATTTCTGATATACTCAATTCTCTCAGATTCAATTTTTTCTCTTTTCTCTTTTACTTTATTATCAATTAAGTCTTTATAATCATTTAATTCTAAAATAAAATCTGAATTTACATTATATTTTTTATTAGAATATATTATTAACTTATAATCATCTGGAATATTCATATCTATAATCCCTAAAAGGTTTTCTTTCTCGCTATTATTCACTGAGAAATTTCTTATTTTCACATTAAAAGATGCTGAACATAATTTAGAGCAATCTAGTTCTCAATCTAAATCAAATTCTATTTTATCTATCCCTTTAATCTTTTGTATTTTAATCATAACAATTTCCTCTCTCTCATTATTAATTATTTATATTAACTTTCTTTAACTTCTAATCAATTTAATATTGCTTAAATCTTTAATTCAATTATAATATAATTCCTTTTTATATTTTTATTTGAAAATCTTGAAATATTTATATGAGAATATAGTGGTAATTTGATTTTACTAATAGTTTTTTTATTAAATTTTATTTTAACTTTTTTAATTCTTCTTGTGAAATATCTTTCATAACCAAGTAGAGTATATAATCGGTAAGATTTTTAAAATTTCGTTGTTTAGCAATTCTTTTAAATTTTCTTTATCTTTGGTATTTATTCTTATTTGAATCTGATCATTTTTAATTTTTTTTAAGATTTCAGAATTCTTATTATATTTCATTTTTCCCCCAATATTCTGTATTGCAATTTTTATTTTGCAATACATACTTTTTTATTTATTCTATACTTTTAAAAAAAATCCTTTGTAACTTTTAATAAAAAAAGAACTGAAACCAGCTCTTTTCTGTTAATATTTAATTTACCAGCTTCTATTTTAAGATATAAAAAAGCCTAGTCTTGTAAGAAGTAAGTAAACTAGGCTTTTAAAACGATAAGAGTAAGATTAAAACTAAGAAACTCATAGTTTTTTTAATGTTAAATAATATAAATGTGGTTGAACTTAACATGTTTAATTTCTCTACACTTTTATTTTATTACTAACTGTAAAGGTATTTAATAGAAATGGTATAATGTTAATAATTTGTTGTTAATTTTAATAATTAATAGAATTTATGTTAAAATATATTATAATTTGTTCATATCCATAGTAGAT
This sequence comes from Clostridium massiliamazoniense, assembly GCF_001403635.1. Lineage (GTDB taxonomy): Bacteria > Bacillota > Clostridia > Clostridiales > Clostridiaceae > Sarcina > Sarcina massiliamazoniense. The sequence continues at coordinate 138,454 of NZ_LN879464.1, read as the reverse complement.
ATTAAAATTAAAACCCAAAACTACTACAGAGATAACTAAAAATTATGTATAAAAAATAGATAAGTACAACTTACCTATTTTTTTAATATTTAACAAAATTATTAAAACTAAATTTTAATATTCATGAAGTCCAGCTAATGTTGAATTTGATTTTAAATATGCTGTTATATGATGATATGCAGTTTGTCCTGAAGGTACTTTTACTTTTACTTGCATTTTTTTTGTACTTGTGTTAGGCTGAACAGCTATGGTAATATCACCTTTTGAAGATAAATTGGTAGCCCATGGAGAATACACACTTTTTATAACACTCTTATTATAATTATTCCAAGTCCAGTCAACTTTCATTCCAAAATTAACTAGCATTAAATCTACTCCAACTTTTCCTCCTTTATATTCAGTATGATATAAAGAACTTGATATAACTGTTCCATAATTTACATTTACCTGTCTATTATTCATTGAATAATCTAAAACTTTTATAATAGAACCATCTTCAAATGTCTTTTTTATATAAGGCGAACCATCTAAATCGGTTCCCTTTTCTTCCTTAATAGGAATTGAATCACCCTTTAGAGAATCCCATAGTTCTCCAGCTTCTAATTTATCCAATAAAACTTTTTGTACTGATTTTTCTATACCTTCTGAATCAAATTTTTCTATAAGTTTTTCGTAATCTTCATTTTGTTGTTGTGAAATTTTCACATTAGACTTATTATTATGTTCAGTTGCAGTCGCAGTCATTGCTAGAATAAATTAAATTACCGTAGCGAATGTTAATATAGTTGCAATTTTTTTTAATTTCATAAAAAATCCCCCTAAAAAAATATATAATATTTATTATATCATATTTTACACAAAAATACATATATGTAAATAAAATACTTTTTATAAAATTTATGGTATAATTAAAGAAAGTATATTTTACAGGGGGAAGCTTATGAATAATTTTTTTAGTTTATTAATTGTTTTTTTAGATACTTTCAAAAATTTAACTATAACAATTTTGATAATTTATCTTATCATATTATGTAATACAATTATAAAAAAATTAAAAAATGATATTAATATGAAATAGTGAATGAGTTAATTATATGTACTTGATTTATATACTCTTATAAGCATAATAAAACAAATATTACTTATTTTTTAATGACCTAAATTAAAGTTATACAATAATTAAATGAAAAAAGCCATATTAGATGGCTTTTTATTTTTCTGTTTTTTTGAACAACAAGCCTAGCATACTCGGTTATAATTGTAAAATTCGTTACTAAAAAATTTTATTGGCCAGATCTTCGTATATAGCAACTAAAATTTTTTCTTCACTAAGATTTTACAATTCACCTCCATATGCCTATAAAGGCTCGTCAAAAAAACAACAACGCAGTTAATAATTCGGCAAAGATTAAAAAAAATTAATAAAACCCAAAGGATTGACAAAAGTCAATATTGGTATTGCAAGATATATTTTAGGAGGAATAAAAATCAAAAGAAAATCCCAAAAAAAATTAAAAGATATGAAAATATTATCAGAATTATTATGTAAAGAATTTGATTTAGAAAAAGATGAAAGTAAATTAGTTGCATTAGCTCTATTGAAAGATTATTCACTAGAAAAAGCAATAGATTTAATTAAAAATAAAGTTTTTAATAGTTTTCAATCAGTTTCAGATTTTACAGAAATTTATTACAACTTATTAGATGAAGTAGGTCTTTATGAATTTGAAAACCTAATATTACGCAACTTACATCATCTTGAAAATACAATAAATAGCCAAAAAAAATCTTATCTTAAATTGTTAGGATGGAGATTATATTACAACTTAGCTTTAATTAAAAAACTTACTATCAAGGATTAATATACTTAATCCTTGATATATAAAAATTTAATAGTTAAGGAGTTTCAAAATGGATAATTTAATTTATAATAAAGATATAAAAGAAATAATAAAGAAAGAAGGGTTGTCTATGGAGTTGTTAAGCCCAAAAATGGATTTTATTTTTAAACAAATTTTTGGTAGTGAAGAAAATAAGGAGGTTTTAGTATCTTTTTTGAATGCTGTTCTAAAGCCAACAAATGATAATATAATTACTGAGGTTTCTATTAAAAATACAGATGTAGAAAAAGAATATATAACTGATAAATTTTCAAGACTAGATGTATTGGCAACTACAAATAGAAAAGAAACGATAAATATAGAAATCCAACTAAAGAATGAACAAAATATGATTAAGAGGTCATTATACTACTGGAGCAAATTGTATACAAAACCTTTAAGTAAGGGAGAAGATTATGATTTACTAAATAGAACTGTATGTATAAATATATTAGATTTTAACTACTTAAAGAAGACTTCTAATTTTCATAGTGTTTTTAGACTAAAAGAAATTTTTACTAATATGGAATTAACTGATGTCGAAGAGATACACTTTATAGAGCTACCTAAATTGAGTAATAATAAAGAAAAAGATTTATTGACTTCTTGGTGTGAGTTTTTGAATAATCCAGAAAGTGAAGAAGTTAGAAATTCAGAGAACAATATAATAGAAATTAAAACTGCAAAAAATAAACTTATAAAAATAAGCTCCAATGATGAACAAAGGAGATTATATGAGTTAAGAAAAAAAAGATTATTAGATGAACGAAGTGCATTGAATAGAGCCAAAAAGCAAGAAGCTATAAAGATAGCTAAAAACTTATTGGATGTTTTAGATGATGAAATAATTTCTTTGAAAACTGGTTTAACAATTGAAGAAGTTAAAAAACTTAGATAATTTTTAATGCTGAAAGATATAAAAAATTAAAAAACTTTTATTTCTTTCAGCATTTCCTAACCTTATATGTCTAAGTTTAATGGTATAGTGAATATTAGTTGTACTGATACTGAAATTTCTATTAAGGAGTTGATTTTTTTCAATGGTATATCATAATTTAGAAAAGACTTATTTGATTTTAGACTTATTAAAAAAATATAAAATAATTAATAGAGATATACTTGCAAAAGAAGTTGATACTAATATTAGCTATGTTACTGGAGCTATAATTTATTTAAGAAATAAAGGATATATAATCGAGAGTATTGTTGGTTACGACGGATGTTATGAATATAAAGGTAAAATAAAAAAACGATAATAAGTTAAATAAAATAGAAGTGAAGGGAATAAAAAGACTCTATGAAAAAGGAATTAAACTTAATGAGATTGAAAATGTCATCAACACCACTAGGGGAAATATTTTTTACCATTTACATAAACAAAAAATTATTCCTAATAGACGAAAATTTGAATTATATGAAAATAGAAAAAATAAGATAATAAAAATGTATAATGAAGGACTATCTATTAAAGAAATTGCGAATAATTTAAATATAGATGAAAAAAAGCTTGTTGTATACTTTATAGATGTGTAAAAGGGAATAGAAGAAAAGTAATCAAAAATAAAAATGAAATACTAGAGTACATTAAAAATTCAAATGAAAGTGCTAAAGAGATAGCTAAGAAATTTAATGTATCACAAGGAACAATTTCTAATTAAAAAAACAATTGAGTTCAGATTTAATGGTAAATAATAATGAGGAGTTATATTATGTTAAAAAAGTTTAATAGTTTTGAAGAATTTAAATATTTTTTTGAGAATTTTGAATATGGAGAATTAATTGAGTATATTAGGAGGGTCTATGTTAAAGGAATTAGATTTACAAATAGGTGATGAAATAAGCTTACTAGAGCTTGATTATTTTTAGCATTTTTTCAATTTGTTTTGTTATTTTATATCATTTACGAGCATTTTATATAAGATAATAATTAAATTATTAATGAAAATATATTTCTTTTTTAATTCTCTTATTTATACAATATTGAAAGAAAATAACTTAAATAATAAAATTATATTAAAGTTTGTAAATAGATTCTTAGAATGAGTTACATCATTTGAATGAATCATATTTCTTTGTACCTATTTTGATTATATATTTAATTTATCAAAAGATGCCTTTATAGCATCTTTTTTCATTATTGATATATAAATCTATTTATGGTATAATTTATTTAAATTTATTGTTTTTCTTAGTTATTACAAAAGCATCTCTTTAGAGATGCTTTTTTTGTTCCTAATTTACAGCACTCAATCTAAAGAAAAAGAACAATCTTTTAAATAAACCTTTTTTACTTGATTCATATTGTTCCTGTCTCTTTCTCATTTCTTCCTGCTTTTGTAGTAATAAAATTTCTGTGTTACTTAAAGCTTTCTTTTCTAATTCCTGTGAATTTAAAATTATATTATTTTGTTGCTCTAGCAAATACAATAGTTGTTTCTTTTCCTGCTTTAATTCCTCTATTTCTTTTTTCTGTCTTCTTATTATTTCAAGGTTTGGGTCTGTTCCATCTTTAAAGAAATCAACGCCTTCCTGTGTTAAATGAACAACTCTACCTTTTTTAATAATAAATTTTTTAAACTCTTCTTTTTTTATCTGTCTATAAACAGCTTGTTTACTAATATTAATTTCAGCGGCTGCTTCTTCTACAGTATATAACCTTATATCATTATTACTATCTATTACAATCACCCCCTTTTATTAATTTTACATTTTTTACCTATTTCAATCAATGAATATTTCCACTTTGATTTTCGTTGATTATATGTTATAAATATTAACAACATATAAAATATAGTGTTATTTATAATTAAAATTATCTAAAAAAATAAAAAAACAATATACTTTAATTAAATTAAGTAGTATATTGTTTATATTAGCAATATATTAGTAAGGTGATAAAATGAGTAAAATTACATTTAAAGAAACTAGACAGGAACTTAACATTCCAGAAGATGAACCAATATTTTATGATTTTACATTCTTCTATGATAAAAAAATTAAAACTACAGAGAAAAAATTATTGGTTAATACATACTACCAAGCAGCTATAAAATTGGTTGAAGAAGATCCAGTTGATATAAATGCATTCTTAGATACTAAAGATTTTTTGTTGAAGAATAATGTTCCTGAATCTGAAATTGAATCTTCTACTATTACAGTTCCTAAAATGAAAATTATTTTAGCACTTGAAGAGTATTACTCAAAAATGATGGAAGAATACTTTTTAACAGTAGAAGATATAGCTAAATTTTTAAATTTATCAAGGATAATGGTCCAAACTAAAATAATTCCACACTTAGATGAAATGAGGTTTGTTTGTAGTAGAGATAGTGAAAATTCAACTTTAAAGAAAAATTATTTAAAGGCTAAAACTCTTATAAAAAATATTAATTATTCTAAGCATTTTATAACTGAAGATACCTACTCTCTACTTCTAAAAAATTTAGATGAGCTTGAAATAAATAAAAAAGATGCTATTAAAATTTTAGAAATATATCAAAATAGCAGAGTTGATTCATTTAGAAAGAAATCATTATATTCTTTAAGCAGCTTCTTAAAGTTTTTAAAGAGTTATACTAAAGAATTATATAGTAATAATATAATAGCCTTAGATTTGACTAATGAGGAGTATAATTTATTATTAAAGAAACATCCTTTGCTTAGATATAACACTTATCTCTGTGAAATCTCTAATGCTCTAATGAATAAAATAAAATCACAAGCTAACTTTACTGAATATGTTGAGTTAGATATTCAAGAAATAGCAAAAAAACATTTCGTTTTTGCAACCACTTTAGAGAAGGCTATAGACAAACATTTTTCTGATGACAAACTTTTCAGCATGGCCACCTTAAAAATCTTTTGGGACTTTTTCTACGATTCACAAGTGAAGGATTCATTAAAGTTCCTTAAATATACTAAAGTTGAGATTTCATTTAGTGAAAAACCTAGTGTTAGATATATTTTAAGCAAATCTGATGTTATTAATGAAATTATAACAATAGCTCCTACTGATAATAACTCAGATAAAAAGAATATAGTTAAAATTCCTATGGAATCTAAAATATTAGAATACTTATATACAATAACTCCTGATATAAAATCATATATTTTTAATGAAATTTTTGCTCTTGAACCATTGAAGTTAAATAATAAAGAAATTGATAGTCTATAATTTTTTATTTATATAAATATTTATTACTTTTTTTAACATTATTAATGTTTATTTTGGTTTGACATATTTTTTATTTATAAGTAAGATACAATCAAGGAAAATAAACCTCATAATTAAATAATAAGCCAATTAATTTATTTAAAAGTTTCTTGCGTGAAAATCTATGATTTACTTTTTATATCTAATTTGAAATTAACATATTCCCCTGTATCATCTAATAGAACATCAGCATCATACACTCCACTATTATCTTTCTTTTTTAATCCCCTTACATGAGCTTTTCCATCTTCTAATAATTTCTTAGCAATAGGTTTACTCAACATTTTCCCCTTATTTTTAAAGAACACATTCTCTTTCCACATAGCAAATCCACATTTATCTTTTTTATCCTTCCATCCTTCGCAATAATAAGCCTTATTGCTCTCTAATACTCTTCTCTTAATTCCCTTCTTGGCACATCTAGAACAAGCTCCTATAGCTTCTGGTTCCTTCTTATTAAATTCCAATTTGAAATTAACATACTTACCAGTATCATCTAATAATACATCTGCATCATATGTCTGTGAACTGTCCTTTTTCTTAAAACCACTTACAGAGACTTTACCATCTTTAAGAATACTTTTTACCATAGTCTTAGTAAGTTTTTTACCTTTTGACTTGAAGAATTTATCTTCTTTCCATATTGCAAATTCACATTTATTTTCTTCATCTCTCCAACCTTCACAGTAATAAGCTTTACTACTTTCAAAAATCTTTCTTTCAATTCCTTGCTTTGTACACCTTGGGCAACAACCTATTATCTCCTTCTCCTTAACCTCTCCTTTAAAGCCTTTTATATCTGCTTCCTTTATTCCATTAAACATGTTTATTAATTCACTACTAATATTATTTATTGCTACTGCAGGTTCTATTTGTTTATTGAATACTTGTTTTAAGTCTTTAGAGAATTCTACTGTTCTATTCTTACTAATATCTATATTTAAGGCTCTTAAAGTTTCTATTAAATATATTCCCTTATCTGTTATAGAGAGAACCCCTTTATCCTCTACTATATATCCCACTTTTTTTATATTTTGAATTAATACACTTCTAGTTGCTGGTATACCTATTTCTATACCTGAGAATAGGTCCTTATATATTTCATCCTCATTCTTATATTCTTTTCTGAAAGGGTTCTCTAATATAGCATTAAGTGTTTTTATATTAAGTTTAGCTGGTGGTGTAGTAGATTTCTTTATAGGCTTAAAATCTATATTAATTTCATCTCCCTCTTTTAAATTAGGTAATGTATTTTTTTCCTTACTTTTTGGAAGAGGTTCATAATTAAAGTAACCTTTATTTATAATAACTTCACCTTTTAATTCAAAGCTTTTAGATCCAATCAGTATTTTAATTTTAGTTTGGCTGATAATAGTATCCTCATTTAAAAATTTAGCTATAAATCTATTTTTTATAGTATTATAAACCAATTCTTGCTCTTTAGATAAAGAACCTTCTACTGGCATCTTATCTGTTATTATTAAAGCTGAGTGGCTTTCTATTCTCTCATTATTAAAAATACCTTTTCCCTTTTTAAGTACAAGGTTATATCCTTTATCATTCAACACATTTATAATGTTGTTTACTTTTGGAATTTCCTCTTCACTTAAATATTCTGTATTAGTACGTGGATATGTGACATAACCAGCTTCATATAATGATTGAATAAGACTTAAACTCTTCTCCATTGGCATTTTATATCTATCTGATAATATACCTTGTAGGCTAGTTAAAGAGAAAAGTTTAGGAGCTTCTTTTTTTATAGAGTTATTTTCAACTGTTTCAACAATAGCTTTATTATTGTTTAATAACTTAGCAGCATCTATTGCTCTTGTGTCTTCATCTATCTCAAATTTATCTTTATCTACCAACTTAATTGCTTCTCCATTGGTTTCTTCCTGTGATTCTAACTGCCAGTAATAGGTTGGTTTAAAGTTTTTAATTTCCATCTCCCTCTCATAAATAATATCTACAATACTTGTATTACATCTACCTAGAGAAAAGATATCTTTAGAGCCTGTTAATCTTCTATTCATAAGAGAAAATTTTCTTGTTAAATTTATTCCTAATAGAAAATCCATACAAGTTCTTGTATATGCTTGATTTGTATAATTCTCATATTCTGAAATATCCTTTAAATTATTTAAGGAATCTAGTATTGTACGCTCTGTTTGGTCTGTACTCCAAAGCCTTTTTAATGGCTTGTTTATGTTATCTTTTTTATAAATATCATTTGTAGTCAAGGCGACCAATAGATTGCCCTCTTCATCAGCATCACCAGCAGCTATGACTGTATCTACGTTTTCATCATTTATTAATTCTCTTATTACATTATATTGTTTCTTAATTCCAGTATCCTCTTTAAGTTTAAACATAAATTTCTCTGCTATATAAGGTAATATATCCTCTCTCCAAACTTTACTATCTGAATTCATATATTCCTCTATTGTATAACTTCTAAATAAATGACCAAATTGCCAAGTTACATAATAGTTATTGCTTTCAAGGTATCCATCTTTTCTATTAAAATATTCACCTGTTTTAGATAATGCCATAGCTATTGTTTTGGCATAGCTAGGTTTCTCTGCTATTATTACCTTCATGTAAATCAAACTCCTCTTCATTAGTTTTGTAATTATATATTACCATTTTTTTATATTCATCAATAAATATTGTATTAATGTAATATTCATTGATAAATGAAAAAAGGTAAAAACCACTTATTGCGATTTTTACCTAGTAATTTATGAGATTTAATTTTATTTTATTTCTAAGTCTATTATATTACTTTTTTGTATCTTTATCTACTATATGTTGTTAATATTAACAACATATAATTATCCATGTATGAAATTTTCTCTTCTTTAAAATATAAAATAATTTAATAATAAATAAAAAAACACCTAAGTAAAACTTACTTAGATGTTTCAGTTAATCTGCAAACCCAATACAGATTAACAACACATTATGTAAAAGAAGTTACACCATGCGTATTAAAAGACATAAGATGATTTTACAATATAATTTATTAAAAATCAATATTTTACTTTCCAACAATAATATTAAAATAAATAAAAAATAATTATACCCCAAATACGTCTAGGTTTAATGATATCATCAATATAAGATAATAATTAAAGGAGAAGTTTGTCATGCTAAAAAAATTTGATAATTTTGTGGATTTTAAATATTTTTTTGAAAGATTTGAATATGGAGAGTTTAGGATTGACTGTGATTACAGCACAATTGGAATGAGAAAAGCAAAACACACTTATTATGATGTTTTAGAAAGCAAATTAACATATGATGAATATGAAATGCAATATAAAGATACTCCATTAAATGAAGAAGAAGCTCTTTTAAAGGCTTTTAACAGATATAATGCTTATATTGATTTAGATTAAAGAATCCTGCTGATTTTTTATGTATATGTAAAAATTTTGGAGGGGATATGAGACCTTTACTAGATATAAAACAATATATATATTCAAGAAATCATAATAGTCGCCTTGAGGGAGAATGGATAAGTATATTTGAAATAGAATCTTACTTGGATAATAACTGGATAGTTTATTTAGTTAAAGATAAAAATAAAAGGATAGAAAAAGAAATAAAAAGTATTAGCGAAATTAATTAATGAAAGTATATAATCTAAAATATCTGCCTATAATTTAAATTAAGAATAATATTTTAGAAACGATTATTAATTATGTTTAGGAATTTGTTATGGTATATTATGATTTAGAAAAAACTTATTTAATATTAGACTTGTTAAAAAGATATAAAATAGTAAATAGAAAGAAACTAGCAAGTGATGTTAAAACAAATATTAGTTATGTAAGTGAATCAGTTAAATATTTAAGAAAAAAAGGATATATAATTGAAAGCAATTCTGGTTACAATGGTTGCTATATTTATAAAGGGAAAAGAAAAATAAAAAATGAGGATAAATTAAGTGATATAGAGATTAGTGGGATTAAGAAGCTTTACCAAAAGGGAATTAAAATTAAGGATATTCAAAGCATTATAAATATGAGTAAAGTAACTGTATTCTATCAACTAAATAAAGAAAGAGTTGATCTTGATAGAGTTAAAGTTAAATTAGATGATGATAGAGATAAAATAATAAGAATGTATAGCCAAGGGCTATCTATTAAAGAAATTGCTAAGAATTTAGGAATAAGTGAAAAACGAACAGGTTCTGTAATCTATACTTGTGTAAAAGGAAATAGAAGAAATGTAATTGATAATAAAAATGAAATTTTAGAGTATATTAAGACTTCAACTGAAAGTGGAAAGGAAATAGCTAAAAAATTTAATGTTTCAGCAGCTACTATTTCAAATCTAAAAAAAGAAATTAAGAAAGTATAATTATACTAAATTAATGAATTATAAGTATAATACTTGTCAATAATATTAGCTGGGTGATATTATGAATTTCAAAAAAAGTTATGTAAAATTAAATCTAGCTGTAATTCTAGGTGCTATAGGTATATTTATGCTAATATTAATAAAAAGTTGGTAGGGTTCTCCTATTGGCTTTTTTATTTTATAAAAAAAAGTAAACCTATCGTTTAATAGGTTTACTTTCATCTCATTATCTTATTTTAATCCTAATATATTTTTTAACTCGGAATCTTCTTTGAATTCTCCTATAATAGAAGTAATTCTAAACATTTTTTCAGCTAAAAACTTTTCTAAAACTGGATAAAGGAAATTGAAAATTTCTTCATAATCTTCATCATAATAAGTATAGAACCTTCCCATCTAGCACAATAATACTTATCTGAATACCATTCATATAAATCTTTACATTCCATCAAAGTAAGGTTTATATTGTTCATTTTAAATGCCTTTTGTATAATTGCACACTCATTTCTTTTCCAGTCAGATTTTTCACCTATTCCATAATAAGAATCCAATTCTTCTATAGATTTATTCCCATAGTTAACATTGCTCATTCAAAACCCTCCTTCTAGTTATAATAATCTCTATAATGATGATGATAACCACCAAATGATCCAAAGTGATTAACATATCCTCTTGCTTGGTGCATTATTAAACCAAAATGACCATAGCGAATTTCAATTAATAAAATTATTATAGCTACTGCTAATATTATATGTTCTTTCCATTCTCCTGTTTTATATCTCATCCATTCAACTGGTACTACTATTGATTTATCGCTAAATGGTTGTAACCATCTTATTCCTGACTTACTAAATCCATCTTCAACAAGATGTAGTAAAAATCCTAAAGAAATAGCTAGTATAAATATAGACTTAAATAATATAGCAGCTACCAACAACATAACTATTGGTACAAATGAATGAACTATTCTTCTATGTTCTGTGAAAGAACTTATTAATAGTGAAAGTTGTTTTACTCTTCTTCCTAAAAAGCTCCCTGGGGTATCTATATCGGGTAATAAACATCCTACTGCTACTCCACCTAATGTTAAAATAGTGGAATTGAAACACACATTGATGTTGCTAAATGAGTTTTATATGTCATATCTTTTCTTTCGCTCCTTACACTTGTTTTCCATGACTTAATTATACAAAATAAAATAAAATTTTGCTTAATATAAGGCTTAAACTAAACCATGTTTTAATGCTAATTCTACTACAGTTATTAACCCAACAACAGCTATAGAAATTCCTATAATACTTAATGGACTTACTGAAAAATGATTATTCAACTCATTGTTTAAAGTGTTTAATACTGTTTGAATATGATTGCTCATAGCAAATTTTTGTTCTTGATTTAACTCATTATAGTTCTTCATAGAACTTATAATATTTTCAACAGCTTGTTTAGATTGTGGAGCAAGCATCATGTTACTTGCTTTTTCAGTAATGCTACTTAATTGATTATTTTCTTCAGTTGTCATTGTAGCTTGATAGCTGTCATTACTAAAAAAAGATTGATAATTACTTAACACTTTTATTTCTTGTTGTAAGTAGGCTCTATTATTACTTGTATTATTAATAGATGATAAAATACTAAAAGCACTAGGTACACCAATTATGAATAGTATTATGATGGATACTGAAAATATAATTTTTTTATACTTGCTTATTACTAAAATTAATCCATCTTTAGACTTAAAATCTAATAAATTAAGCATGAAATTCCTCCTTATTTTACATTATCTAGTTAATTATATTACAAAATAAAACATTACCAAAGCATCTTTTTTCCTCTTATATAAAAAAAGAACTGCTTATTTAAAAGCAGTCCTTTAATAAAGTCATGATATATTTAATTTATATTTAAGTATTGAGTATAAGCCCAACCAATTTGTCCATTGTAATCTACTTTTGTCCAATTCCCTTGTTGTCCTAATACTTTCATAGTAGCATTATATGGCATAACCTCTATTGGATTTGATGTATTAGGTGAACCATTTAACCATAATCCTACAGGTGATTGAACAGTTGCAGTTTCTTGACTATTATTAGTGTTTATATATTCGTTATAAGCCCAACCATATTGTCCATTATACTCTATATAATCCCAATTTCCATCAACTTTATATATTGTTACTTGTGAACCATTTGGAATAACTTCAATTCCATTTCGATTATTTAAATTAGGATTTCCATTTAACCATAATCCACCATTAGCTGATATTGTTCCTGTTCCTATTGGTGATGATGTATTTGAACTTGAATTATTTGAACTTGAACTACTTGAGCTATTTGAAATATTTAAATATTGAGTATAAGCCCAACCAATTTGTCCGTTGTAATCTACTTTTGTCCAATTTCCTTGTTGTCCTAATACTTTCATAGTAGCATTATATGGCATAACCTCTATTGGATTTGATGTGTTTGGTGAACCATTTAACCATAAACCTACTGGTGATTGAACAGTTGCAGTTTCTTGATTATTAGTTGCTTGTTGTTGCCCTACCACTTGTGAATAAGGTGAGCCACCAATCCATCCTTCTTTACCATTGTATGAAACATGATACCAACCATTAGATGAAGTTCCTAATAAATCAACTATTGTTCCTCTGTGAAGAACTTCTATTATTCCATCATTTGGTGCTGGATGTTCATTCATACATAATCCATCTGCTGTTACTTCAACTTTACCTATTACTTTTTGGCTTACTTGATTTCCACTTGTAGGAGATTGTTTTACAGGAGCTTGTTTAAATGAACTATAAGGTGATCCACCTATCCATCCAGTTTGTCCTTTGTAAGTTACTTTATACCATCCATTATTACTTTCAGCAGTTGCTTGTAGCTTTGTTCCATGTGGTACTACTACTATATTTCCATCATTCACAAAAGGCTTTTCATTTATCCATAATCCACCACACTCAACTGTTACTGTACCATTTACCGCATGTTGAGTAAATGTTTTTTGGGATTGATGTTGTTGTTGAGGTTGAGATTGTTCTGGAACAGAAGTCTTAGGTAATATATCTTTACCATTACTGCTTGTGTATTGGGCATCTAACCATCCAATAGTTCCTTCGTAGTCTACTTTATACCATCCATTTTGGAATGATAAAGCTTTTACTGGAGTTCCATTTGGTAATAATACTATATTTCCACTGTTACCACTAGGTCCATTTGTTAACCATAATCCAACTGGAGAAGTTACTGTTAAGTTATCTCCTACAGGCATATTTGTAGGTGCTGCTCCGTTGCCGAGACTCTCATCTAAGCCGTCAGTATAATTTCCATCTATCCAACCTTGATGTCCATTGTAATATACTTCATACCAGCCATTACTTTGAGCCATAACTGGAACTGTAACTCCACTTGGTATTGTTGTTATGATGTTGCTCCATGTATTAGCACCTGTTCTAACATTTAAATCTGCTGTTGTTGTTGTAGTTCCTATTGCATTATATCCATCAGAATGTACTGGATTTACTCCCTCTATTTGACCAGTGTATCCTTGGCCATAAGTCCAGAAACAAGTTGCTTGATAGTAAGAATTATTCCCATATGTCACAGGACTTTGTCCACTAAGATTTCGGTTTCTGTAATAAGGCTCGGTAAATGATTCGTTACCCATTACATAAGCTATTCCTTTAGCTTTATTTTCCCATCCCATGAATAAGAAAGTGTGATAATAACTAGCGAAACATAGGTCTCCCCTTTGTATGTATTGGAAATCTGTGTGCCTTTGCCATCCGTTATTAGCTAACCAATTTTCAAGATGAGTGGTATACCCTATATAATCTGGTACGTCTTGTCCTATTGCTCTTAAAGCAGATGATTGGAAAAATACACATGTGTCAACTGGGTTTCCATCATGTAATGCAGTAGCTTCATTCATAGCAGCTTGGTCATTTGCTGGGTTTAACTCGTAATTATATAATTGTTCATTAACTGATGAGGCAAAGCCATTTGGGTTAAATCCAGGTGCAACTGCAAATTCATCACCTTGCATATCTGGTGCTATTTTTATAGCTTGAATTCCTGAGAATTTCATTCCATTAACAGTTATTGTTTTATTTTTTAACTGTTGAACTTGTTTTTTAGTTAATGTTTGATTATCTCCTTTAGTACTCTCTTTAACCTTTGTAGTATTGTTGTTAATATGTTGGGCTAATACTACTTTATTTTGAACTTTAGGCGTATGAGTGATGTTCCCAAAACTAATCCCTGTTGCTCCTGCTAATATTACTAAACCTATTATTTTGCTCGTCTTCATTTGAAATACCTCTTTCTCTTTTGTTTTGTATTTTTCATTTATATATTATACAAAATCTATTCTTTCTTTTGAATAATTTTTTATCAGTTTTTCTCTTTTTTTATATTGTTTTCTATATATATATTATAATTCATTATAAAACTTTTTGCTTGAATTCAACTTGTTAAACATTTTAAACCTATTATTGAATAAATTTAATTATAAAAATAACAGAAGAGGTATCAAACCTAGTTTAGATTTAATACCTCTTCATTAATTTTAATTATATTTATTGTTAGCTCTTATAAATTCTCTATTTTGATATAAAACTTTCTTTTCTTCTTCAGTTATTCCCTTTATATCTCCAATTAGATAAATACAATCATATAATGTTACTTGAACTAATTCTTTCATTATTCCCGCACCTTCTTTCAGTATTTTATTTCTTATAGTATAATAAGTAATAATAAGCAATAGTCTCGCTGTTTATCATTCAGGAGGGGTTTTTTTGAAGTATTCAACCCCTCCTTTAATTATTTGAAAATATATTTTATTTATATAAACTCGGATTATTCCTTCTGAATAATAACCATTTAAGATAAAAGTCAATTAAAAGGTCTTTATTCTTCTCATTCCAGTTAAGATGAATCTTAATGCCATTAACATATATATTGAATTCTATCCCTTTACCATGTTTAATTTTTAAATTTATATTTTTATAATTTATTTCTTTTCTACTAACAAATATACTATTCTCATTAACTTCTAATTTTTCTATTAGAATTTTATCAGTAAAAAAAACTCCATTATGAATTTTCAAAGCTCCTAATTCACCTAACTCTCCTAAATCATAAATCATTTGAGGTAGAGATCCATTAAAACTTAAATCTTCTTTTATATTCCCCATATACCTTAACCTTTCTGTAATATAAATAATATTTCTAATTCTCCTTGTCCAAACTTTCAGAACTCTTCTTATAAATATCTAAAAATATAATTTCACCATCTTCATACCCTTCATTTGAAACAACTATATCTGCATCATAATTTTTATCACATTCAAATAGCTGTAATTCTACCTTAGTATTCTTCAAATCATATTCTATATTTTCCTCAATAGACTGTAGGATTTTATCCATACCATCTTCTTTAACTATTCCATCTAATAATTGTTCTAAAAAATTTGTTAACTCCATTCCCATCTCCTCTTATATCTAAACTTATTCTTATAATTATAAATTATCTCTTATACCCGTTGCCAAAAATCTATAAATATCTATAATTCTTGTTTGATTCCCTATTCATCCTGTCTGATTTTGCTATAAATAAATTTATAAGCTACTCTCATTGATGTGACAGTCCGAGGGCTTAAATTCCCATACAACGAATGGTACATATTAGCATTATCTTTTAGGTGATATTATGCTAATTTATATCGTGAAAGATTAATTGAAGCATTAAAGTCCCTGTCTATCTTTAGTCCACATGAACATTGGTAAATCCTATCCTTTAACTTTAAATCTTTCTTAATAGTTCCACACTTACTACAAGTTTTTGATGATGGATACCACTTATCAGCTTCTACAAACTCTATCCCATAAAATTCACATTTATATTTCATTTTAACTTTAAAATCATATAAACATTGTTCTACAATAGCCTTTGATAAATGACGATTTTTTATCATATTCTTGATATTAAGTGTTTCCATAACAACTCTTGACGGCTTGGCTTTCACTATCTTATTCGTTGCTTGGTGAATATGATTACTTCTTATGTTAGTTAATTTTCTATGAAGTAATCTTATTTGCTTTTCAAGTTTTATAATATTATTAGTCTTTTTAAATTGACAACGGTTTTTCACCTCACTTTCAATTTTATTCATTTCATATTTTCGACTAACTTTTCTTTGTTTTCTCTTTAAGACTTTTTTAAGCCTTTTAATTTCTTTAGTTTTATTGATGTTTTTAAAAGTCATACCATTACTACAAATAGCTAAATCTTTCACCCCAACGTCAATTCCTATGTTTTCACCAGTAAGTTTTACCTTCGGTAGTTCTCTTTCAATTCCTACTGATATATACCAATACTTCCCATCAAAACTGATACGAGGATTGCTATATGTAGTGTTTAAAGGAATTGAATAGGATTTAATATTTACCCAACCTACTTTTTCAATATTTACTGCATTATCCTTAACTTTCAACTTGTAATTATCATTATAAAATGATGGCTTACTCTTTTTTCTACTCTTGAATCTTGGTTTATCGGATACCCCTTTAAAGAACCTTTTATAACTATTACAAGCGTCTTTAACTGCCTGTTTTGCTACATTGTTAGATACTTCGTTCAACCATGTTAATTCTGTTTTCTTTATTTGAGTTATTTCTTTTCTTAAGTCATTATCTGAAATAAACTTACTACCATTTTTATAATTTTCTTCTTGTCTTGCAAGTGTCCAGTTATAAATAAATCTTGCAGTACCAACGGATTGCCATAGCTTTTGTTCTTGAACTTCTGTTGGGTATAATCTAACTTTTTTCGCAAGTATCATCTTCTAACAACTCCTTAATCATCTTCTTAGCTTTATTTGCTCTTTTTCCTTGAAACCTACAACTTATTTGAATTAAATCCTCAACTAATTCTTGTTCTTCCGATTTTTCAGTATTATCAATAATTTCAATAATAGTCCCATACTTATTGCATAGATTTTCTATTAATTCATATCCAAATCTAATTAACCTATCTTTATAAAGAACTACTATTTTGTCAACCTCTGAATTGGTAATCATATCTATTAGTTGATTTAATCCCTTTTTGTTTATGGGAACTAACTCTACAATATCCTATAGTCTTTTTATTTAGTTGCACTTTTGATTTTAAACCTAAGAAATGATTAAGTTGCTCTTGTGAATAATATCTTGTACCACCATTTGTTATATGTGATGGTTTTAAAGTTCCATTTTTATCCTAATTTCTAAGAGTTTGAACAGTTTTGCCTATTTTAGTTGCAACTTCTCCTATTGAGTAATATTTCATGTATTTATCACCTCAATAATATTATCCAACTATATTTATAAGATAATAATATATTTTTATAGATATTTATAGATTTATTTTAACTGTTGTCACCCCTTCCTGTGATATATTTGAATTTTTTATTTACCTTTTTATATCTGAATTATAACATTAATACAGCTTATCTGCTTATATCTAATAGATATCTCTCTAACCATGTATGAAAAACTCTTAACCTGTCTATAATTTAACTATTATAGAAATCTCCTATATTTTATAATATATAAAAAGGACTCCTATTACTGAATTAGGAATCCTTTTTTTAATCACAGTCTTATTAAATTTTTAATTAAAATGGAATATCTCCATCATCAACAGGCATCATATCTTCTCTACTTTCACTTCCAATACTTTCAAAGTTTTCAAGTGCTATTTTTCTTCTTGAATATTCATCTGTTTCATTAGGAGCACCTGCATTACTTGATATAAATTTAAATGTTTCAACTACTACTTCTGTTGTATATCTTTTAGTACCATCCTTCGCTTCGTAACTTCCTGTTCTAATATTACCACTAATAGCTATTTGTTTACCTTTAGTTAAGTATTGTGCTATTGCTTCTCCAGCCTTACCAAAAGCTATGCAATTTATAAAATCAGCTTCTGGTTGCTTGTTTTTTTGTCTAGGTCTGTTAACTGCAACTGTAAATCTAGTAACAGCAGTACCACTACCAGCACTAAATCTTAAATCTGGATCTCTTGTTAATCTTCCTAATAACATTACTTTATTCATCTTATCTTTATCTCCTTAATCTACTTCTCTATAAAGTTTTTAATTCTTTTTATAACTATATTTATAGTTCCATCACCATTTTTGACAACTTCAAACCTATCACTATCATGGTAGGCTTCACTACTCAAATATAAATCTATTTCCTTATCTATATTTAATCTAACTTTCTTAAATTTTTTCTCAATCCACTCTTTGTCTATTTCTATATCTCTTTCAACGCCTTGTGATTCCATAAAAGAATTGAAGTTTTCTTGCATATCTGGTTCATCTTTAAAGACTTCCCTAGCTATTTCATTGACATTTATAGTGTCTTCTACCTTCATTATAGTTTTTATACTATCTCTGACCTCCATAGCCTTAGCAGCATCTTCTACAATGTTATTTCTTGCAAAAGTCTCAGTTGCCTTCATAAAGCTTTTTGTCATATCTCTTTCATTTTGGATAATAGTACACCCTAAATAATTGTTTATAAAGTAGTTAGCACCATAGTCTTCCCCATCTTTTCCCTTCTTTTCTTTATCAATAACCATTAAATCAACAGCTTGATTTTCTCTAATAGGTTTAATGAAAGCACATTTTTGAAGTTTTTGACTTGATGTTGGAAGTTCTATTGCTTGTTCTATTATTCCTATGCCTATCTTTTCATCTATAAAATCAACTTTATGAGTAAAGTTTTTAACATAATCTAATTTTAAAATTCTAAGCATTGGACCATGATCAGTTGAAATATAAACAGTTATTAAATCGCAACTCAGAATATTCCTGTTTGCTCGCATAATATAAAACATCTGTCTAGAAAATTCCTTAGAAATATCAACAATATCAGTATTAACTCCTGTTAAGAATTCTTGTGAAACTTCCTTTACTACATGTCTCTCTGGATTGAATATTGCATATTTAAGTTCTTCATCCTTAAAAGCCTTTTCTATATGCTTATATAAAAATTTGTATATTTCATCACTTAAATCTAATTTATATTCATTTAAAATAGGTTCTTCACCATTATTATCTAATACATTTATTACAGCTTCTACAATGTTAATATCATTTACGTTTTCCATTAACTGCACTCCATTTCTTAACTAACTTTTATACATTAATTATACAATACACCGTATTTTCTTGCTTAAGCTACAACACCATTCCCCTTATCAAAAAATTTTCTATCATCATCAATTGATTTTTTTAATCTATATGATAATCTTGTATATCTATGAATTGCATTATGAGTTCTTATTGCTAAATTAATCGCTTTCTTAGTTCCTACAACACATACAAACTCTCTAGCTCTTGTAATTGCAGTATAGAAGAGGTTATTATCCAAAAGTTTAAAAAATCTCATATCCATTGGTACAATTACAGCTTTCCATGCAGACCCTTGGCTCTTATGAGTAGTCAAAGCAAAACTGTGTTGTAAATCACTAAAATCATCTTCATATAAGCAATAAAATTCATCATATTTAACCATTATTTTTTTAGTTACTTTACCGTCTTGCCCTTTATCTATTTTTATATATTCTATAACCCCAGTTTCACCATTAGTTATTCCACACTGAGTTGTTTTTATAAAGTTATCACCATTCTTTAAGTATTGTTGCATACTATAGTTATTATGAATATTAATAACCTTATCTCCTTCTGTGAAGTAAAGTTCAAACTCTACTGATTTACTAGATTCATCTGGTTTTGCTGAAAACTTAGTTGCTAATATTTTATTTTTATTATCTTTCCCTTTATTATTAAATTCCTTTTGCAGTAAAAAGTTCATCATATAAACTCCTAATGAACCAGTTTTTTGTGGTATTAATATCTGTATATCGTTAAAATCATACCCCTTATTATTAATTAAATTCTTAGCTGCTTGAATAACAGTATTTTGAATACTTCTAATACCTTCTCTCTCTAAGTAAAAAGCATCTTCTGTATCAACCGAATTAGGTATCATTTTGTCTTCTATTATTGCATTAGCATATTTAACTGTACCAGATAAAAGCCCTTATCTTTTTATAACATTTAATATAACAACTCTTAATGTATTAGAATCTATTAAATCTTTTAACACAGCCCCCGGCCCGACAGATGGTAATTGTTTAATATCTCCCATCAATATAACCTTTGAACCTCTTCTTATAGCTTCAAATAATGATTTAGCTAAATTTATATCCAGCATTGAAGATTCATCACAGATTACTATATCTGCATCTAATTTATTATATTCATTATGCTCAAATCCATCTTCTTTCCACCCTAATCCCTTGTGTATTGTAGAACAAGGCATTTTGGTAGCAAGTGATGCTATTTTACTGGCTCTCCCTGTTGGGGCAAAAATAGATATACTTAAAGCTTTATTATGCTTTTCTCTAGCAATTTCCTTAGCAACCTCTAAAACTTTAATTAAGTTGAATGTTTTTCCTGTACCAGCACTACCTAATAATAGATAAAAACCACTCTCTGATGTATTAAAATCTATACAAGCTTTTCTCTGCATTTCTTCTAAGATTATTCCATCTTTTTTTAATATTTTATTTAATACTTTTTCAACATACCCTTTTGAATAAGTATCTTTATAATCAGCTAAATCTTTAACATAATATGCAGTATCAATTTCACTTTTATATAATTTTTTTAAATAGACAAACTCATCTTCCTCTACTACAATTCTTTTTGTCTCATTTAATTCTTCAATAGCCTTTTCTAGTCTTTCTAAAGGGATATTATGTATAGCATATCTATATAATTCTTTAGTCTTTTTCCTACTCTCAGCTTCATATGAATTTATATGTTGTAATAAATCATCATATTGAATAATATATTTATTTTTTTCTCCAATGAAATACTCAAAACTCTCTTGTCCTCTATAAGTGCTTTCAAATCTTTTCATTTCTGTATATTGAAGTTTTATATCCAATAGAGCTTTTACTCTGTCTATTAATATATCCTTTGGTAAATAACAGTGTCCTTCAGAACTAGCCTTTTTAAGTATATAAATTATTCCTTCTTGAATTCTAAATTTATCAGCTGGAGATATTCCTAATTCTCTTGCAACTTTATCACATTTATCGAATCCATATCCTTTAACCTCATTAATTAAAAAATAAGGATTAGTTTCAATTTTAATAATTATATCTTCCTTATAAACATCATATAGTTTTTTAGCTACTCTAGGTGTTAATTCTAATTCTAACAATCTTGCTATTGTATCTTGGCTTTCAAAACAGGATTGTAATTGTTGGCTCCAATTAGTTGCCATTTTTATTCCTACACCTTTAATATCATTAGCTACTTTATCAGGTGTATTTAATAAAACATCTATTGCTTCATCTCCATATGTTTCATATATAATATCAGCTTTACTTTTAAGACCTTTTAGTGTTTTTAAATATGATATTATAGCTTTTTTACTTTTAGGTCTTATTGGAGCTATCTCTTTTACTTTAAAGTCATTTTCACTTTTAAAACTAGAAATAATACCTTTAACTTTATATTGGTGCTTAATATTCAAAGGAGTTATAAAAACACCTTTAATTCTAAACTCATGTCCTTTTTCATTTTTAACTATATATATGCTCCAACCATTTTCATCTCTATAAATTTCTTTCACAGGAATAACAACATCTTTATGTTCTGTTCCTATTGCAAATTTATTTAAATACGAATTGCTCATATTTGTTATAACTCCCTTCTCTTATACTAAAAATACTATTAATAGTATAATATACCTTTACTACTTTTGCTTTCTGTGAATATCTTTCATTTAATATAATAAAAGATATAAAAAAAAGACTAATAATAGGTAATACCCTCATTAGTCTACTAACTTAATTTAATTATTTTTATATTATAATCGAGGTGTACAAGCTAATAAATGATACTCATATTCATCTTCCATATAATCGAAAACAGTATCTAAATCAGTGTGTGTATATTCCTCATATTCTTCACTTGTTACTAAATTCATTCTGCTAAGTAAATGTTTCTTTCTATATTCACTCACCACTTCAATAGCTTCATCCCTTGTATTACAAATTGCACATAGATTAGTTTCTACACCTTCTCCCATAGTACAAATTGTTTCCATTACTGCATATTTACCTGTATTTTTATTTCTCGCCATATATCTATTCTCCACTTCTTTTTATCTTTTGAATTAATGTAATTTTAGGAAAATATTATATATTTTCCCTACACTTATATTATAACTCTAAATCATTTATCTTGCTTATTTCTAAGAAGTAGCTAAGATTTTCACCTATTTCAAATTAATAAAAAAACTGATTATAAAACAGAGGTTTTCTCTTCTTTATAATCAGTTCTACTAGCTCTTTTCTTTTTTATTTTTTTAACTAACCAAAATCAAAATATTATAATCAAAATTTCTTCTTGTTTTTTACTATATTCTTCATACTCTTTATCATTCATTGTATATTCATCTTTTAAGATTTTAGACTCTTTACAGTCCTTATGGAATTTTTCATATGTTTCTCCAGCTTCAGCATAAATCATACATTCCAAAAGGTCCAATGCTGCTGCCACTATAACATTTAAAGGTTTCATCATTTCCTTATATGACTTTATTGTATTAATATAAGGATAAGGTGATACCCAATCAATCATTATTATTATATGGAGTATCTTTATTTTTTCACTCACTATTATTTGAGCTATTTTATATTTATCATCTCGGCTCACAACCTCATCTATGCTTGTATCTTCTATATTCTCATTATACGAATATTCTTCTTTATACTTATCTCTTAATTCTTCTAAGAAATCTAATAATTTTTTCATTTGTTTCATCCTTTTTAATTAATTTCGCTAATGTACTTTACCGATTTTTCTATCTTCCTGTTTTTATCTCGAATTATATAAACCATTAAATTATTGTCCAAATATGCGTCTAATTCAAATAAGCTTATCCATTCTATTTTAACAGAAATACCTGGATAATTTTTTATATTTATTAATTCATCTTTCCTTTCTTGTCTGTGAACACATAAAAACTCACTAGGATTTTTTAATCTAAAATCTATGTAGTTATTATATCTTTCATAGGCTTTTAAAAGTGCTTTTCTTTCACTAAAATGTCTCCCTTGATATTTTTCATATTCATTAAGTATTCCAGATTCTAAATTCCCATAATAACTTTTTTGGGCTAAATCCATTGCATCTTTATTATATTGAAGTTCATCTCCCAAACTATCTTTTTCAAAGTTTCTAAAAAAGTATTCAAACTCTTTAAGGGTATCAATTTTTTTTAATTTAGAATTACTCCTATCATTTAACACTTTCAACATAAAGCTACCCTCCCTTTAATTTCTAGTATGTAATTCACAGGATATAATTTAGTATCAAATAAGTTATTCTTTTAAAATAAAAAAGAGCTAATCAAATACCTCATGATTAACTCTTTTCTATGCTTAAAACATCAATTTGAATATTAAATATAGGATTTTAATTTATTTTATATGGGATGTTTAAATTGTTTAAATTTATACAAAGAGCAGTTTATCGTATAAATTTATAACAATTTATTTAATGACGAAAAACTTAAAAATTGTATTGTCCAAATACAACTCTATAATTATTTTTCCTATACCTAATATCAATATTTTCCTCACACACTTATTTTACCATATTTTATTTTTTCTTACTTATTTTTACTTATCACTTAATTATTGCAATAAAAAAAGAGTATAAAGTCTACTAAATATAGAATCTGTTATACTCTTTAAATTATTATCATTATCATTTCAATTGATAATAATTCTCTTTTATTGTTTGTAAATATAATATTTTATAAAGATACTTTCTTTCCACTCTAAAACTCCATAAAAAGTATTTTTGTATAACAACATAAATAACACCTCTAATGAAAAATAAAAGCTGTAAATCGACAATAGATGGTATATATGATGTTTCATGTTAAATTTAAACTAATATTTATTATTAATCACTTTATTTACAGTAGCAACACTTATGTTAAATTCTTTAGCAATTTGTCTCTGACTTAATCCTGCTCCATGACTTTTTTAATTTTTTCTTGTTCTTCAATTGAAACTATTTTATTATGTTTTTTCTTAAATTTCTGTAATTCCTCATAACTATTTTTCAGCATTTCATATTCATCCTGGTCAACTACTCACCACTTAGCTTCGCTTGAAGTGGGAGCTTGTAACTCTACTACACGAGGTACCAATAGATAATATCCTCCCTCCTCAAACGTAGGTTACATTATACGCTGATTGACAGTAGCGTAAGTAGAAGAGTTTACTCAACTACTTCTTTGGACTGGCTTTCAATATATTGTATACCTTTATTCCAAATATTCATTGCTCCTATCCTATCATCATTAGATGTATAAGAGCAGTTTTTACAACAGAATATGTGTTGTTTTTTGTTTCTGTTAGCTTTTTCAATATGCCCACATTTAGGGCACATTTGAGAAGTCCACTTCGGACTTACAGCTATAACAATTGAGTTATTCATCTGTGCCTTATATTCAAGATATTGCCTAAACTGATAGAAAGCCCAAGAAACAGAAACATATCTGTTATTAATATTTACTTTTTCAGTAGAGTTTCTAATTCCTGTTAAATCTTCAAGTACAAATAATGTATTTGCACCATATCGGTCAACGAGTGCCTTGGTGATAGAGTGGTTTAAATCACTTATCCAACGGTTTTCTCTTGAACCTATTGATTTGATTCTTCTTTTAGCAGATTTAGTTCCTCTCATTTGTAGGTTTTTTCTTAATATTTTGTAGTGTCCTCTTTTTTGTTTAACTTGCTTTCCACTAAAGAAAGTAGTCTTACCAAAACTGTCATAGACAGTAGCCACAAAATTAATTCCAAGGTCGATTCCTACAATTTTATTAATTTCAAATGGCGTAGTTTGTTGATATCCTTTAGTCATTGGAATGTGCAAAAAGTATTTTTTATATTTATATACAAGTTTAGCTGTTCCAAAACTATAAGAACCATCAAAATATTTCTCCATTCCTTTAGTTTCATATGGTATTTTTAATCTACCATTTAAACTATTTATAGAGAAATTACCAAGTTTAAGAGAATAATCTCTATTAAAAACAAGGTCATATTCTAAATTTTTAAACTGTACTAAAGTAAATTCATGTCCATTAGACTTATTGGTTTTATATTTAGCAATTACAGTTTTCATTACTGATTGAGCCATTTGAGATTTAAGGCCAAACTGCTCTCTAAGATAAGTATAAGTTGCTTTATTTAATTCAGATTGCTTTAAGCAATTATTCTCATAGACATATTTAGAGATGTAATTAAGTGCTTTTCTAATTTGTACCATAGTTTGTATTAAACACTCTATTTGTTCATCAGTAGGTTTAATTTGTATTTTAGAAGTAGTTGTTATTTCTATAATACTCAACCCCTTTCACTAAATTAATTATAATACTATTTTTAGTGAAAGTAAATAAGAAATATTAAATAAAAAGGATGTTTGAGGAAGAATTGGAAGAGTTATCGTTTAGCTAAAGCTACGAGCAATTCCTCCCCCACTTGTAGAAGTGGAAGTATCCTTGCAATTTTTAGATGAACAGTTACGTAATTACCTAACTTCACACTTTTATCTTCTATTTCAAATACACTTTTTTTTATTCTTCCACTCTTTCCTTTATGATTATTAAACTCAGTAATAAACTCACTTTGCTTATCATCATGAGCAATAACTAACCTAACATCACTATATTTAACTAAGTTTAGTATAAGTTCTTCAATGTTTTTACCACTATAAATTACATCAATTTTTTTCTTATCTTCTTTCTTAATTTCTTCTGTTTCAAAAAACATTTCAATTCCTCTCCTTAAATTCTTACTCTCTTAACTTGTATATTACATAGATTTAAGTAAACTTACTAAGCAACCTTTATACTGCTCTAAATTTGATTTGTTTAAGGCTCTCTGAAAATTCCTTCTTATGCTAGCAGGTTTTAAATTGCATATGGGAGCTACTTCTCCAAATAATTCAATCATATCTTTATGTAATTTAATTATTTCATCTGTTAATTCTATTTTTTTAATATATCCATCTAAAAATAAAAAAAGATTATTATTTCTTATATAAATATCACTCATTTTTATTTTAGGTAAATCTGAAATCTTAACTTTTAAATTCTTAATGATTTTTAAGTATAATCTACATCTAGGTGAACATTCTTTAAGTATTTTGGTGTAGTCTTCTGATTTCATACGCTCAATATTATTAGCATTATATGTAAAATCAAACTTAGAAATATAATCAACTTTATATTTAAAATTAAATATATCCCCATATGTAACTTGCATAATATTTATTATTTTGCCCAATCTTACTCCAATGTGATTATATGTTATTTCTGATACAGTATTTCTTTTAAATCCCAAATAATTTTCAAAATCTTTTAATTCAATATCAGATATAACTCTTACTTCCTCATTATTATTTAAAATAAATTTTAAAAAATTAATGAAGGTCTCTCTTAAATTTCTAATTGTATTATCTGAATACAATTCTGTTTTATGAAATAAATTCCTATTATTCTTTTCAGTTCTCTTTTCAAATGTTTTTGAGTTTATCATTGCAAAATCAAATGCTAATAAAATATTTTCATAAACTCCTAATTTATTCTTGCTTTTTTCCACAGTTCATACCTCTCATTAATTCTTGTAATTAATAACTTCTTAAAAAAATTTTCCCTATATATTTTATTTTTATTTAAAATTCTTATGAAATATTTTCTTACTGTTGTCTTGCGTTTAGATAATATAAAACGACTCTCTAAAGTGAAGTCTGCTAAATTTTTAAAATGCTTTTTAGTAATATTATCAACTTCAAAAATCCTATAAATAAAATCCTTTATATAAATATAAATTGTATTCTCTCTAACAATTATATTTAAATCATCTAAACACTCTATATACTTATATTCTAATTCACAATAGTATAAAAAATTTAAAATGTTGAAATACTCATCATTCAAAAAAGTTTTTAAATTAAATATATAAGATTTATCTAAAGCTTCAAGATTTTCAGTGAAATTATCATGCAAATTATATGAGAAATACAACTTAGTATGGTAATTATATTTATAATATTTTCAACCCTTAATAAAGATATGCCTATCTTAGTTGCTTGTTCTACTCCATTTTCTATTTTCTTTAAATCAATAAAATCTTTAAAATGTTTTAGATTAATTTGTGATATATTTTTTATATTGTAATTAGATGCAATAAACCTAGCAAATTCTTTACTATATTCGATTAATCTATTTAAATTTCCATCTTTATTATCTAAATTTCCATCATACAAATTACCTATATAACATTCATAATTCTCTCTAATTCCAAATTCAAATTGTAATTCTAAATCATTAATCACTTTTTTTCTTTTGTAACCTCCATAAATTTAAAATTAATAAAACTATATTTTTTTCGTAGCTATAACACTTATTCGATTTTATAATACTACAATTTTTATACTACATCTTATTTTAGCTAGCCTTATATTGTTTTAGCTTCTATATTATCCTGCTTTACTTTATTGCATAATAATTAACAATTACTTACTAACTTAATTCTTCCATTTATTTCGTTTTTAATTAAAGCTAGTTTAATTAAGTTTAAATAGTCTTTTTTAATTTTATCTCTATGGAATGATCTTAATGTTTTTATAATAACAGCTCCATCTTTTTCTACTATTTGAAGAGGTTCAATCCAGGTGTTGAATTTTAATTCCCCTAGTTCATTTTTTAAATATTCCTTAACGAAATCTAAACTTCTAGCTCCTGTCATATCAAATTCACAGTCTGTAATTTCATCATAATATGTCATATCATCAATTGCATTATTAACTATTGTATTGCTAACTATTTCAACACTTTCTTTTTCCTCTGTGATTTTTAAATTACTTTTAGAAGCATGATATTCCTCTAAGAACATCTTTAAATCTTCAGGAGAATGTATGTTATTATTTTTAAAATTTTCAATAGCTTTATTAAAACCAGCCCAACTTTTTGTTCTGATTGATGATTGGTATTCAATTAATGCTAATACAAACTCCTTACTTTCTGATGATATAAATTTCATAAATTTTTCTCTAGTAGTCTTTTTTAATTCACAGATATTTTCTTCAAAAGTTTTTATCAAATCAGTATTACTACTACTAAGAGAAATCTTTGTAGAAGTCTTTGTAGAAGTCTCTGGTATTGGTTCTGCCAATTTGGTTGTATGGTATCTACACATTCTAAAGTGGCATTATCACTAGTTTTAGCAAGTTTATTAGATTTTTCTTTTTTTGCTAAAACACTTTTTTTAGCTGCTTCACTTCTTTTCTTAGATAAAATTTCTTTTTTACTTAATCTCATTTCAGCAACTTCTAGTAACTTATCATAATTTATAGAATACCATTTGGTTTTATCACCTTTCATCTTATTGAACATATTACTTATAAGCAGCCCTTCATTTTCTAGAGCTTTAAGAATTCTTTCTATTGTTCTAAGAGAAAGGAAATCAAATTCTTCTTTATGCCATTTTTTCACACTATTAAAAGTCCAGTATCTTCCCTCTATAAAATTATTATTCTTTTTCTCATTGATCTTTAACCAATAATGTATTTGTTGAAAAATCACAGCCTCTTTAAGACCTAAACACTTAGCCAATTTACGATTTATGGTTATTGGTTCGTTATTGAATAATAACTCCTCTACCTTTAAACTTTTGCTCATAATAAACACCTCTACACTTTGGAATTATAAAAAAATAAACATCAAGTAGATTAATATTAATCACCTGATGTTTACTTTGTTTAAATCTTCCATATATAGGTTACGTGATATATCTTCTATACAAAAAAGGTTATAATTAAAGCAAAATTTACCATTTTGAATCAAAATATATTCTAAAATCTCAGAAAAATTAGAAAACTTAGCTATTGTCTATTGTATTTTTCTTTCTTTTACTATAGAATATAATTGATTAAATAATACAATATAATTACTTAATAAGTGGTATTATTAGGTGATTAAATACTTCTACGAAAGTACTTGGGGTCCAATCTAAGTGCTTTTATTTTTTTATGATATAATTATAGCAAGTAAATATATAAAAATCCATAAATATAAAATTTATTGTTTTTTTTGTATATTTTTCATATTAAAGAACAAAAAGAAGGTTTTTCTGAAATAATTTGAATGATTTATTGGAATTTATTTAAATTATTTTATTTTTATTGATAAATTTATTAGGGCAATATTGAAATTCAATTTATTCCTTTTTTAAGAAAACAATGTTATTTTTGATAAATACATAAAATATTTTTAATATAATACGTAATATGATATAAAAAAGTTGCGAAAATACCGTAACGTTATGTTATAATAGTTGAGTAAATAGGTACAAGGGAATGTGGTTATAGTTCCTAGTAATTTCTCGATATGCTATAATATAAAAGAATAGTACCAATACAGATCAGAGTTATAGTTCCTATTAATTTCTCGATATGCTATAATAGGAACAATGAAAGCCCTTGTAATCACTTAGATTCAAGGGCTTTTTTTATCCTAAAAATATCTTTATTAACCTAAATATATATTTTTTTATATATTTTTTATAACTTTATTTTATAATAATTCCCCAAAACATCAACTTCATATTTATTGAATTCAGCAACTCCTACTTTAATTCCTATTCTTGATTTTTCAGAAGAATCATGGGCTTTTATTGCAATTGCACTAGTTGATCTATCAAAACCATCAAAATACCCAAAAAAAGTTCCCTTTTTGATGAACTTCACCTCTATTAAATCATTTCTATATATTGAAAATTTAAATTTATAGCTTTCATCTAGTAATTCCCAATCCTCTTCTGGTTTATTAGCAACTACTGCCATTTTAGGTATCTCTCCTGATGATATCTGATATCTATAAACAGGCACAGTATAATATTTATCATCCTTATAATAAATATCAACTCTAACAAGCCCCTGTTTAGCTACCATTCCATTAGCCTTTTTTAATTCAAACCCATCCTTAAATGGAAGTTTTGCTTTTACTTTTATAGACCTTACAACAGGACCTAATTCTCCATTTTTAGTTGGCTTTCTAAATTCTTCTGTGAAAGCTTTCTTGCCATCATAATTAGCTGCTTCCATTCTAGCTATTATAGAATCATAAAGCTTTTTATCAGTTTTATAATTATAAATATTCTCTAAATCTTTCTTAGTTAAATCTGATAAATTCTTTTTAGTTATATATTTTCCATCTTTGAAAGATTTTTTTGAATAGATAGTTTCTTCAAACAATGCCCCCTTAACCTTCCTGTTAGGAACTCTTGATACAAAAATAGGTCTTAAACTTTTCTCTATAAATTCTTCATCATAAGTTTTTATATTGTTATTTTTTAGTTCCTCTTTGGGATTGTTGGATAATCTTAAAAGAAGTTCTTCTTTAAATTCATCCCAAGGTTTAGGAAATTTTTCTTTCAATACATCTTTATATTCTTCAATATTAATTTCCTTACCTGTCTCAATATCAATATATTTAACTTGTTGAGCTAGCCAGTTAAGTTCATGAGCTTTACTATGCCTAGAAATCTTATTTATTAATCCTCGTGTAGCTACAGCTACTACTGTAGCATCTAAAGCATGATGTTTGTCCCCCTCTTCTCTAACCTTCATTAAGCCCCATCTTAATCTTAAATAAGCTGTTGCCATTCCATTTATCATTATAACTTTTTGTTTGCTTTTATAAATATCAGATTTTTTAAATTCTAATTTATTATTTATATAATTAGCTATAAACTTAGAAATATATTGAGTATCTTGAATATTTCTAATATTCATCTCTTCCTTAGAATTTTTTCTATTAAGAAGATTTAATTTCTTTTTATAATCTAATCCACTATTCACTACCCACTGTTCAAAATTACTCCACTTTTCAATATCATGTCCAAAGTATTCATATGGAATTCTATTACTTTTATTTCGATTTTCAGAACATAAAACTAAAACTTTATTAGATAAACTATTATCAAATGACCTACTAAATGGAATAATATGATCAATCTCACAAAATCCATCTTCAAATAAATTATTAATTGTTATTTCATTTTGAGTGTAAGCACATTTCCCTTTTTGTTCTTCCCATAATCTATATTTTAGTATTTCAGAAGAGGTAGGTTCTTTTTTTAATAAAGTTTTAATTTCCTCTTTTAGACTTTGACTCTTTTCTCTATTTTTTATTTGTTTCTTTTTAATTTTATCTCTATCTTTAACGCTTTTAGCCAATTCTCTTGAAAGCTCTATGTTTATACCTATTGGTGAGCCATACTTATCTATAATGCTATTAATAACTTTTCTACTTTGAGCTAATGACCTATTAACTACTGGGTTAATTATTTCATCTATATTAATCACAGGAAGTTTTTTATACTTTTCACCTTTATAAATATTTCTAAAGTCATATCCAGCTATTTCACACGCTTCATTGTATTGTAATCCATCCTTCATAAAAGGCAATATTTTTTCTATTGCATATACAGATAAATTCATAAATTTAGTAAATGTTAAATCTAAAGTAGCATCAATAATATCATCTGGAACACCTCTTAATTTTAGCTGCTCTGAAATTTCATTATCACTTTTTCCCAAGGTAATAACATAAGCTATATTATTTAGCATTTCTCTATTGTCTTTTACTGAGTTCCAAAGTTCCTTACCACCGTATTCTTCTATTCCGGTTTTTATTTCATAATAGCCCTTCATAGCAATAAATTTTGTGTTTTCAGTTTTATTAATATCCTTATCTGTACTATAAGTTAATGTGGAAAATCTTTCGTTATCTTTAATATCCAGTAGCTTTCTTAATCTTGAATATTTAATTTCCTTTTTATTAAAGGCTTCCTTGATTATAAGTTCCCTTTCATCTTCTGTGAGTTTTCTTTTTGCTCCTTTATTTATAATTGATAATTTATTCACATTATCATATAATATAAATTCTTCTGCTGATATTGAATTCTTAGGTGCTCTTTTAAGTTCCTTTTCAAAAGTGCAATTACCTACTAATTTTTCTAGCTGCTCAAATTTAGAATAAGGTCTTTGAGAATTAAATATCTCTAAATACTTTTCTTCTAACTCATTACTTATCAATTTATTACCCAAATCCCTTTGGGTTTTAAATAAAAATTCAATTTCTTCTACAATCATATCTCTTGATACTGACATTAAATGTTCACCAGCTTTATTTCTAAAGCCAGCATACTTATCTTCTGAAGATTTAACCTTATTATAAATAAATTCTCCTATAGTTCTAGCATTAGTTTCGATCATTCCCTGCTTATTACTATTTATATCATTTAAAAGAACACTAATCTCTTTGTCACTTCGTTCACTTTTCCTATTTGATTTAAAGCCCCGTCTTTTAGCAAAAGTAATTAGAAGTTTAGCCAATTCCTTATTACTTAAAACTTCATCAAGTCCTTTTATTCTTGCTTCCCATACATCCGTAACACTTCTATCATTATAAAGATTTTCAAGTTCAGTTTGACTTATAACTCCTGTATCAATAAGTAGTTTCCTTACTCTTTTTATTCTATGAGTTTTTCTTCTTAAAACTCTTCTCCTGCCTCTTGCTATTCTTCTTTGTGTTGCTAAGGATTCGCCTGTTTTTGGATTTTCTCCTAAGCTAAAAATTCTAACCCCTAAATCCTCTATTCTATCTTTGTCTAAATTTATCACAGACCATCCTACTGAAGTAATCCCAATGTCTAACCCTAACCTATAATTTATGTCTTTCATAAGCATTTTCTCCTCTATATAAAAAAGATACCCCTACTCCTAAGAATATCTCATCTTAGAGAATAGGGGCTACTTTACGACTTTACGTCTTGTTATAGTAACTAATAATTTCTCGATATGCTATAAACATTTATTAGTTTTCTATATTATACAATAACATTTTTAGGGTGTAAATAGTCCAAATTTAACCAATTTTTAATAAAATGTAAACTTTTTATGTATTTTTTTATATTTTTATTTAAATTTTCCTTATATTTTTATTCTATTTTCCCATTTATGTATTGTACTTTAAATTCTTGATATTCCATAAATTTTCTATAAAGTCTACTTTCTTTAATAAACATTTCTTTAAAAATTTCAGACTCTTCTCTTTCAATCTGAAACTTTTCCCATTTATCAATACTTTTTAGTATGGATTCTTTATCTTTATCTGAAGTAGCACTATTATAAACTCTTTTTTGAGATTTAATCCTATCAGCACAAACTAATTCTATATTAGATAGAATTGATTCTCTCATTGTGTTATAAACATATTCCTCATCTTCTAAAAACTCTTTTAATTGCTCCTCAATATATTTATCAAAAGCTTTTTTTATAACTTTTTCATCAATCCCAGTTTTTATGCCTTCCTTCAACTTGTAATCCTCTATAAACTCAACTATTTCTGGATTAGTCTTTTCTACATTTACCATGTTTCCATTTTCGCCTGGCGTAATTGCAAAAACAAAAAATCCAGCAGGGTTTTTTGTCTTTCCTTTTTGGATATTATCTTTAATAAATAAAATATATTTAGCCAATTCATATTTAGAATGTTGGGCCATTAAAGAAGAAATCTTTTTATCATTAATACCTAAGTCAATTAATTCTTTCTTTATATCCTTTGGAAACTCTAATTTTATTCCCTCATTCTCATTAGATTCATCCTCTTGTTTTGGAGGTTCAATCTTTTTCTTCTTATCCTTTTCTAATTCATCTATAATTTCTTTTTTAGTTCCCTTAAAGATAATATAGAGTGCATTTTCTTTAATACCATTGACTAATATTTCATTTCCAAAGAAGTAATCACTAATAATATTCCTTTTTACTAAGTCATTTAGTGGATTTTTAAGTTTTCTCTTCAGCTCACTTGGATAAGTATATTCAAGGGGCAACTTCTGAGATAATCTCTCGAAGCTTCTTTTTATATGTGTCTTTCTATACATATTTCCTGTGATATAAGAGTATAACCTTCTTGTTAAACCACTTTTCAAACTATAATATATATCATCATCTAAAAATTTTATATAATTATATGTTAAATTATCCATAACTAAGTTTCCAAAGATAACTTCACATTTATCTGCAAGAGAAACACCTTTATGATTTTTCACTTCAGCCAATTCATAATCTGCTATTAAAGAAATAGTTTTAGTTTTAGAAACTGTATATTCCCTTTTTTTCTTATCATAAAAAGCCCCACTTCCTAAGCTATAAAAACTAACAGCTTTAAGTTCTTGAATTGAATCTTTTATCCTACCATATATTGTCCCAGAGTTTGGCAACCTCATGTATTTGCATACATCAGATATTTTAAATCTAAGACGATTTTCAGGCATATGATATATCTTATTACCTTTATCATCACTACCATGCTTAATAGGGCTGTTTTGTTTTATATAAAGACCAATTAGAGCATAATAAACATCCATAGCAAATTGTCCAGGCAATTTGAAAGCTGATATTGCTAAGATTTCTCTATCATTCCCTTTACTATCAGTCCATGAAAGAAACTCCATTTTAGTGTCAGCAGAAGCTACTTTTTCTATAATCTCTCTAGCACTTTTACTTAATGATGGATCATCAAGCCAGTTAGCAACAGTTTTAACTTTTCTCGAATTACCATATCTACACATTGGATTTTCAATCATATTAATATCCATTATGAAATTTTCATTTAAATCTTTTTTATTATAAATCTCAACTGCATATTCATTTTCATAAACTTCAATTAAATCTTCATTCTCATAAATCACAAGTTCCTTATTATCATTCTCACCATTCATATATCAATACTTAACCTTTCTTTATCCCACATTCTATACTTGATTATTTATAACTATATATATAATTATATCGACATGCTTTACAAATAATCAACGACATGTTTTACAAAATATATTTTTTTCAATAATTAATCATTTATATTTATCTAATTAACTAATTACAATCCAAAATTACCAAATATATGTAATTTAGATTATTATTTTATATTTTGATTTAATATACTTTGGAAAATTTTCTACATATTTTTTGAATGGTTTATAGAATATATCGGGATATAATCGACATAGTTTACAAATTATAATCGACATGATTTACAAATACACTCGACATACTTTACAAATTATAACCGACATAGTTTACAAATATGGTCGACATAGTTTACAAATACTATCGACATAGTTTACAAAAAAAACTATGTTAACCAGCTTGTAGAGCAACTTCCCAAAAGTGTACTATATTTATACAACAACATTATACTCTATTGTTATTTATACTATATTTTATACATAAAAAGGGTCATTATATTATATATTCATTTAAAATAGACTATATGACTATTAAATTTATTTTAAAATTTATTTTTCAAAATCATATCCTTGTAAATAATAAAAAGAGGTTATCTATTAATTTATAGATACCTCTTATCTTTATAAAAACAATTTATTATTTTTATCTAAATATATTATATACTCTCTTTTCTTCTTTATTTTCCTCTTTATTTCCCTTTAAGCTCTTTGTTTTTTGAATATTTTTATTACAATCATTCCATGCAGTTGAAGGTGATGATCCAGTTATAAGAGCTGCATCTTCATAAGTTGAATACTTACGACATTCTTGATGAACTTGTTTTCTACTCTCTTTATTTTGTGGATTAAATTTTAGTATAAATCCACTATAATATTCGTTATCAGAATCATTAGTTTTTTCTACATATATGACTTCATTTTTATTTTTATAATTCACTTGAGATTTTATTTTCCCATTATCATATACAGTTTGGGTTAAATTTA
This sequence comes from Clostridium massiliamazoniense, assembly GCF_001403635.1. Lineage (GTDB taxonomy): Bacteria > Bacillota > Clostridia > Clostridiales > Clostridiaceae > Sarcina > Sarcina massiliamazoniense. Next base: position 102,037 of record NZ_LN879464.1, on the reverse strand, counting down.
TTCTTTCAGATACATTTTTGTCTTTCATAGATGAAATTCACTCCAATCTTTTTTGTTTTATAGTATAACAAAACAAGAAAAAAATATTTTTAAAATGTATGGATTTTAACAAACTAATTATCTTTTTAATATATTTAAAAGTATTTTTTAATATAAATAATGCAATAAAAATAAAATGATATATTCTTAATTATTTATTTTTATTATAAAAAGATAATAAAGAAGAGGTTATCTCTACTTCTAAAGACACCTCTTCCTAATATCTATTTAATAATATTGCTTAAAAAATTTTCAATGTTAAAATGGAATCCCTTAGACATTAGGTAAGTCCATATTACATAAAAAGCAAATATAAGTATTCCAAACTTCACTATAGCAAATGATTTTTTAATTATACCTATAATTACAGAAAGTAATATAAGTATTCCAAATGCAATAAGTGCTAATGATATGATACTCATTGCAAGCCCCCTCCTCTTTTGTTAATTAGCTGTTCCATAATAGACAGCAGCTCCTATAATAAGTCCTAACATAAATATTGATAATACTGTTATTAATATTGCGAAATAAAACACTCTTATTCACCTCTAATCTCTAATGGAATAATAAAAGTAAAAATGTTATTAGATTAATAGTTCTATGAAGTGTTATATTATATCTAATATTTTTATACTTAATATAAATTACAGATGAAAGAATTCCAAAGAACCAAGCATTTAATCCAGCTGTGAAACTTAAATGATATACTGCAAATAATGATGATGATATTAAAACTGGTAAAAACGGCTTTTTAAACTTATTTAATAAGTTGTCCAGTATAATACCCCTAAATACAATTTCCTCTAAAATAGGAGCCATTATCACGCTATATACAAATACATATATCCTTAGATTATTAGTAGTTAATAAAGGTCCTTTCATAAAGTAATCATATATTGACTTTGTTGGTAGCCACCAAAACAAAGAATTCATTATTAACAATTCAAATATTGAATATAGAATAGCTAAAACTATACATAAGATTATATATTTAATTTTAATTTTCCTTATCATTTTCACAGGATTAATTTTAAATACTCCAAATAAAACTATAAATACTAATAATCTGCTTAATAAATTTTCTAGCATTAATATTGAGTTATTAATATAAACATATTTCCCTAGCAGAGTAACAATAATATCTGAAATTATCATTATTACAATTAGATCTGTTGTTATTTTAAGTTCTCTTTTTACCAGCATCTTAATTTGCCTTCTCTTCTATTTTTCTCTTTAGAGTATTTATATTTTGCCCCATTAAATATGTGTTATCTACTTTAGAGTAAACAAAGCTTTTTATATCTAATGGAACATTTATATCTTCATAGAAGGCTAAATCTTCATTATCAATAAGGAGAATAATACATTTAACTTTATTTTTAATATCATATTCATTTAATATTAAATCTTCTCTCATACCTCTCTTATAATGAACCAATTTAACATTTTCTAAATCAATTGTTTTATTATTTATGTGTGTAAATATTATTTCATTTTCTGATAAAACACATATATCATCTATATTTTCAATTTCAGTTGTATTAGCGATAGCTGAAAAGAAATCTATAAATTTTTTATAATCATCTATATGATCCTTAATTCTCTTAGTAGCAATATTAGATATATAAGCATCATCCATTTTAATAAAATCCATTGAATATCTATTTTTGCTTTCTATTGTTTTCATAGCTATAGAAAATAATTCTTTATTATCAGAATTTCTAAGCTGTTTAGCTATATCATATGGGAGAATCTTATTCGGTTTTACTTCATTAACCTTTAAAATTTTATAAATATCATTTTCAGTTATAACTTCCATTCTATCTATAAGCTCTATTACTAAGCTTTTTAATTCTCTTGTGCCTTGTATTTTCATATTTTTTCCTCACCTACTATTACTTTCTTCTGTTCTTTGTAAAAGAAAAGGCTGCTATGCTAGCAACCTTGTTTCCTTATACAGTTATTCTTGTTAAAATTAATTTTCCAGAGATGAATCCTAATTTTTTTGAAATTTCTTTATCAACTCTTATACCTGAAACAGTACATTTTACTCTTTGGTTAAGTTTTAACTTAATTCCTTCTGGTCTATAACCTACTGCAACAAGTTCAGGTTCAACTTCTATTAATAGTTGTCCCTTTGGAGTCACCCCAATAATTTTACCTAAACAAGCATCACCAACGTTATAGAATTTTTGGTTTACTACTCTTTCACCAAATTTATTTTCAGTTACTGGTCTTCTATCTATATCTATAACGCCTTTTTCTACATCTATGCTCTTTATTTGCATTCTTGATATATTAGGTTGGTTTGAAATATAAAAATCTTTTACTGAAGGTATTTCAGCATAACTTAATTTAGCACGAGAAATTGTTTGAACTAACCCTTTCCATTCCACCACTAAATAGTCTCTTCTAGCTGCCAATACATTTACATTAACTTCAAATGGTGTTTTAGCTGCTAATTCTTCTAATGAGGCTAACATTTTTTCCTTTAAAGCCTTCATAGAAACTTTAATTTCTTTTATGCTTCCATCTTCATTATACATAATCTCTTTTATAATAACATTCACCTTAGCACCTACATAGCCTTTAAGGTATTCTCTTTTCTCAAATAATTGTTTTTTAGATAGCCCCTCTGTATCCCCTCTATAAAATCTAGGTATATACAATGTGCTTTCTTCATTTTCCATGATTATATCGTAATATTTATTAGCGAAAACTGCTTCTCTAGCTTCCTTACTTAAACCAGAGCTAAATATTGAATCAAATTTTTCTATTACATATTTTTTAAGTTCCTCTTCTGGATTTAATTTGATTATATTAGGATTTATAAGAGCAATAGTTAAAGGTATTTCAATCTCATCTCTCATAGCATCCTCAAAGAACTTTTTTTCTGCATTATAAATTTCTCTGTTTTCATTTGTTAACATAAATATTAATCCTCCATTTTTTCTAAATTGAGGTTAATTACCAGCAAGATTCCGCTGTTGAATCATTTTCTTTGGATGTTGTTTTGTCTGTTGAAGTTTTCTTTGCATTATCAATTTGCTTAATAGTACCTGGTAATTTATTTTTTTTGACCTCTTCAATATTATTATTATAGCTTAATTTATTCTTTTTTTCAGCAACATTCATTTGCTCTTCAATTATTTTATCTTCATTTTCCTTTTCTGAATTTTTAAGATTTTCTTCTGAATTTTCTATAATGCTAGTAGTAGGTTCCTCATTAATGAAATCAAATTCATCAAAAGAGATATCACTATTAATTTCACTAGTATTTTCATCTAATAATTCATCAGAGAACCCTTCCATTTCATCATTATCAAAAGGAAGTTCATCTTTAGAGTTTTCTTCTATATCATCTATATCTTTTATGTCCTCTAAATCTTCTATATCAATTATATTTTCATTGTTATCTTTATGAACTCTCTCCAAATGAATATTGACTATTTCTAATAAGTTATTAATAGACCTCTTATCTTCTTCTGATAAATTCTTATTACTATTTTTTAAGTTTTCTGCATTTTCTTGAACATCTTCTAATATCTCAATATCTTCATATTTACTATTAGATAATTTCTCGTAATAATCATTTATTATATTAGTTATAATAGCTTCTTTCTCTTCTTTAGTAATATCTAATTTAACAGAAGAGGGGTTGTTTTTATTTATTTTATCTTCTAAATCATCTAAATTATTAATAAGTGATTCCTGCTCCTTTTTCTTATAAAAAGCTTTTTCACTAGCTTCATTATATTCAAATTCTAAGGCTCTTATTTTTTCCTTTAACGCAGATATTTCTTTTTCTTTTGACCTTTCTGTAGTAGTACACTCTATTACTATTGAGCTTTCTAATATTTCAAATAAGCATTGGATACTTTTATTTGCTATATCAAAATTTTCAGATTTTATATTAGCTTTAATACCCTTTATAGCATATTTAGTTATTATCTCTTCTATAAGATTGTAAATTTTATTTTTTTGAATATCCTTTAATTCATGGATATCCATATTTTGAACAATAGATGTTAGCTTATTAAAGTCTTCTTCTGAGGAATAATCAAAATTACAACTATTTAAGTCTTTCATTATCTCTTGAACTTTATCAGCTATATTACTAGCTGTGATTTTATCAAATTTATCATTTAATACTTGCATTAAATCATCAAGTGATTTTTCTTCCTCTTCAGTAAGAGTTTCCTTTCTTAACTTATCTACTGTAGCTTTAATTTCTTCTAGTATCTCTATACTATTTCCATCAGCATTTAATCTTTCATAACAATTAGTTATTTCATTACTAATAAAATCTTTCTTTCTCTCTTTTTCTTCTCTTAAAACTCTTAATTTTTCTTCTAATAAAATAAGTGTTTTTTCCATTTTAGATTTTTCTTCTTCATTTTTAGCAGATGGAACAGCTCTAGCAACAACTTCCTTTTCCATTTCATCTACAGTTCTTGAACCCATATTACTTGTATCTATATAATCAAGAACTCCATCTTTATTTATAGCTTTTCTTAATTGCTTACACATTTCTTCTAAATAATGTTCATGATATTTTTCGGACCAAGGCTTTAACATATCATAGATATTATGTTCATGTATCTTATCTCCATCTCTATGTTGAGTATAGTCCATTTTAGTTGCTCTAATAGGTCTCATACCTGTAAGAAGTAAGATAGAATTCTTTTTTGGTTTCTTTAAAACTTCATCTGGTGTCATAAGATTTCTCTTAGCAAGGCCTTTGCTACTTCTACTTGGTAAAAACTTATGTCTTTCTTTCATTTCAGTTTGAACTTCTATAGTTGCATCTCCTAGCATTTCAGAAATGTATTTTGAAGTAGTCATTTCATTTGCTCCTAAGAAGATTTTATTATCGCAGTTGGCAAGAATTTCTTCTGCTATTTCTGGAGAATATCTACTAGCTAATTGAGATAAAGCTTGGAATATTATACAAATTGAAACACCCCTTGAACGAACAGTAGATATTTTCTTTTCTATGTCTGGTATCTTCGCTATGTTAGGAAATTCATCTAACAGGAAGTTTACATGATAAGGTAAAGATTCTCCTAATTTATCTGCAAAATCTATAAGGTTAATGAAAGCAAAAGTAAAGAATAATCCTGCTAGGAAGTTAAATGTTCCATGAGTATCTGGAACTACAACAAAGTATGCACATTTTTCTCTACCCGGAGCTGTAAGGTCAATATCATTTCCACTAAGTAAATCTCTGAAACTAGGTATTTGAAGAGTATCAAGTTTTATAGCTAGTCCAGACATAACTCCTGCAGCTACTTTTTCATTTCCAGCGGCTGTTGTAAATGCAATCCATGATTGAGCTGCTGGGTGATTTTTTTCTTTCTTTATAACTGAGCCTATTAATTCATCTAATCCTGTGAAACCTTGTGGGTAAGTAATATACTCATACACTGTTGCCATGTTTTGTCTTTCTTCGGGTTCATTGTATCTTACATAAAGAGCTATTGCCTTTAAAAAGTTAACATAGTGGTTGTCCCAAAATGGATCACCTTTCTCTCCTTGTCCTTTTGTATTATCTATTATAGATTTAGCAAAAATTGATGCAGTTTGCTCATCCCTTATTTCCTTTAAAACATTCCATCTATCGGAACAAGGAATATTATTAATATTAAAAGCTTTTACGTTATAACCATTTTCAACAAGAACATCATATGTTTTTGCTAGTAGTTCACCTTTAGGGTCAGTTACAAATATGCTTTCCTCATTTTCTATTAAATTAAGAATATTAGGAATAACAAATGAACGAGATTTCATTGAACCAGATGAACCAAATACTGCGAAGTTTCTATTAAGTGTTGTCTTTTTAGGTAAAGTTATTATTTTCTTAGTATTTTCAAAATAACCATAAACTAATCCATTTTTACCTTCTTTAGAAATTTCAATATAAACATCTGATTTAGAAGCTACACTTTCTCTATTCATCTTATCTATAAATTTTTCATCTGCCCATCTTGAAGTACCATAGTCACCTCTATTAGAGTATGTTACTTCTCCCTCTTCCTTTTGAAGTAAATCTGATAATACTTTTAATTTATTTAAATCAAGTAATTTTTCAGTTTCATGTCCTGATAGATGTAATACTACACATGCAATTACAAATATTATAAAGAAAAATAAATTAAGTTTTATTAATCCACATATAACTGAAAAGCTAGTTATAAAATCTATAAATGTTCTTAATGGATTTATATATAAGTCCATTAGATTGGTGTTGACTATTCCTTGTTCAGCTAAAATAACTAAAGGAGTTTCTATATACCAAGCCAAAGCTATTATTAGTAAAACTTTAGGTTGTTTTAATAATTCACCCAGAGCTTTTAATCCCTTCTTTAGTTTCTTTAAAATGGTGTTGAATTTTTCCTCTGATTTCAAAAACAAGACCTCCTCTTCATGTAAGAAATATATATAAACTTTTATTTGAAAAAGAATATTCCAATGAATCTTCAATTTTAAATAAAAAGTATTTATTCAAAAATTTGTCCTTAATTATTTAAAATACTATTTATTGAATTTTCTATAATTAATTCAAATATTTATAAATTATAATTTTATATTCTATATATTCAATTTTTTTCTTGTTAGTTATTTCTTTATTTTTTTCATCAATTTAAAGGCTTATTTTTAGTTTTTCTTTGAAGTTTTCAAGTGTAACTTTTCTATTATTTTGAGTTACTTTTGAATCAGTTTTTTTGTTGATTTTAAATGTATCTTTTTCAATAAAATAATCCATATAAACTTCTGAAAATATAACGCTGGCACTAGGTACTTTTTGTATATTTGCTAGGTTGGACTCCAACAGTTCTTTTTTTAAATCTAGCACCATTAAATTAGATGTAAATTCATTAAAAACTTCCATGCGATTATTAACCATTTTAGCGTTTGCATTTGGAGCGACTTTACTTATAAATTCAACCAAATTTTCGTTAATAAAGTACCCTTTCACATACAATTCCAACGTCTCAAAACCTAAACTTGTATTTGGTATTATTAACGCTTTATTTAGCTTACTCTTTTTAAACTCATTCTTATATCTTTTGAATTGGTTTAAATTATCTGCAATTATTATTATGTTTTTTATATAAGAGTTTTCTATATCTTTTAAAATTCTTTCCAATGTCATTTTCGTAAATCTTTTTTCTACTCTATAAATCAAATACTTTTCTTCTGGATCATTCCATCCGACACCAGCAAAAATTTTTATCTTACTAATACTATGTCCAATACTTTCTTCTTCTTTTAAAAATTCAATCCTGCTTTGAATGTTTTTAAATTTCATTTTAAACAAAATATCATTATCTTTATAATTTGCTTTTACTTTTTCTCCTTTGGGTGGTGATGAATATAAAATATCTATTCCCATTAATTCTAAATATTCTATTCCTTTTTCTCCTAATCCATATGCAAGTCTTTCTGCTTTTAAATAATTATATTTTTGCAACTTTACTATTCTTTTATAAACATAAGAATTATATATAATATCAATTTCATTCTCTAAAAAATATCTTACCAATGTTTCCTTCTTTATAAATCCATATTTATTTATAAGCTTCAACATATTAAAATCTCTTTCACTTATTTCTAAATTTCCTTTAGCCATTCTTGATTTCCCTCCTACAAAACCTATCGCTTTTAGATTTAGCTTTTCTCGTATTTTTGTACTTGAAACTCCCTATTTTTTTTAACGGTTTTAAGAGTGCTTTCTACTCTTTTTAAAATTCCAACGCCAATGTCCAATTCATTTTTCATTTTTTAGCCCTCTAAAACACCTTTTTTACTGATTTTCTTCAATAACTTGTATATGCAAGTCGTGATATTGAAAAAAAGCCATAACTTGCATATGCAAGTTGTGAGGGTGTTTTTAAAAATCTAATACAAAAATTGCTCCATAACTTGCATATGCAAGTTATGAGGAAGTTTTTTTAATTTAAAATTATATCTAATATTTTTTCTTTGTATTTTTCTTTATGTTTTTTATTTATTAAAGTTGCTCTTAATAGTTGTTGCTCTGAATTTAAATTGGAGTAACTTATAGTTAAATTATTGCTGGAATCATCTTTTATAAATCTTGAATTTCTAATACCATCAACAAATGGTTTGCAAAAATAATTATCAAAATCTGCAACCTTACCTATTTTTTTTAATTGAAATAGTAGCAGTGACTCATCCCAATTATTAACAACAAAACCCTTTTCCTTGAAATTAATTTCTTTTAATTTTTCAGAAACAGCATTGATTATTAAATTTTTTTCAGAAGTGTAATATCTAAAACTTTCCACTTTATAGTAATTTATTGGGAAGATTTTGCTTTCAAAGATTACAAATTCATCTTCAACATAATCAACTATAGTGATTAAATCTTTTCCAACATTTTCAACTTCTCTGAAATCTAACATACTATTTTCAACTTCTATCTTCTGTTTAATGTCTATGAAGTTATGGATAGTTTGAAAGCATTGTTCAATTGTATCGTCTATTAAATCAATTGAATTATTGTATACATCCTTATAATCATTTAAGCTCCATTCGGAGATTTGTCTTTTGATGTTTTTATCCATTTAAAAATCCTTCCTTTTTAAAAAGTTAATTCTTTTAAAAATAAATATTTTAAAAAAGTAATTTAATATATTTTTTAAATAATATATTATTTAATAATTTGAATTTTAAATTTGTTTAATAATTAAATTATTAAATTATTTTGTTATTTATATTTTTAAAAAGTACATTAATTAAATATATAATTTTATAAAAATAAATTATTTTTAATTTATTAAAAATCAAATGTAATTTATTAATTAAAAAATATACTAATTATATTAATCAAATATTAAAATAGTTAATAAATTAAATACTAAAATTATTAATGAATTAATTATTTAATTAATATAATAATTTTATAATTAAATATATATTGTTTTTAACTTATATATTTTTTAATTAATAAACTTAAATTAAATAATCTTATTAAGTTTTTTCTTAATAAGATTATTCAAATGACTTTTATTTCTTTTCCAGTTTATTCAAACTGTTTCGAATATCATTTAAAAGTTCTATTATCAAAAAGTTCTGTGCTAATATCACATCACTATTTGAACTATTTTCATCAGCCATAATTTTTGACATATTTTTGGTTACCTCAATTAAATTTTTATTTATTGTTTTATTACTAAAATTTAATTGGGCGTAATAGAAACTTTCTTTTTCCTCCTGTGATAAATCTTTTAAATTATGTAATCTTTCTAGTTTTGAGATTTCCTTTTCTTTTATCTCTTCATCTGTTTTCTTACCGAAAATAATTTTTAATCCCATTTCATCCACTCCATTCCATTCTTTAATTTTATTGATATAAAGAAAGGAGAAGCGATTTAACGCTCCCCCTCCTTTAATAAGGTCTAACTGCTTCGCTAACTTTTGGCGCCCAGTACGGACTATTTATACTTGCAATTCCAACACCTAACGCTGGATCTTCAGCACTAATGAATTTTCCATTACCTAAGTAAATTCCAACGTGAGAGTTTGGTCCTTCAACATTGAAGAAAATCAAATCACCTGGTCTCATTTGAGATAATGGAACTCTAGGATATGCTTGAACTAATGTCCACGTTGTAACACTAGATAGAGGCCCTAGTTGAATTCCAGCTTGGTCATAGCAATACCAAACAAAGCTTGAACAATCGAAGATATGCTCTTGCTCTTGTTGGAATGTTCTTCCCCCACCTAAAACATAAGTAGAGTTTCCTACGCAAGATTCAGCTACACTTATAACTTTTTTGATTATAGCTTGTTGATTTGCAGGTAATCCACTAATACCATTAACTCCAACAGAAGAAGCTGATGTTCTACTTCTATATTCCATTGCAAGTCTATAAACTTTATCGGCATAAGCATTGTAATGACCACAATCAAAATAAGCTTGTCCACAGTTATAAATAAATGCTGTTTCCTTTATAGCTTTTGCAAGTTGAGCATTTCCAACAGGTGCGTTCCAATCAATTTTACTCATATTGGCTGTACTCTGATAATTATTATTAGAAACTAATCCAGAATGGATTAAATAATAATTTAGATACCATCTCCATTCCCATCCTCCAACGAAAATTTGCATTTTAGGACTTTTCACGAATTCATTCCATAGTTGTTGAGGACTTCCAGTGAAACCAGCATGATTTAAAAATTGTCCCATACCTTGACTTAAATCATAGTCCCAGTTATATTTTTCAAATTGAAGTAATCCATATGCACCAGTGCAAGATACAGCATTAGGATTAAATGAACTTTCAGCGTTAGTATCTGCTACTAATAACCAATCAGGAACTCTAGTTGCTTTTTGAGCTTCTTGATAATAAGTTTCCCAAGCTTGTGCTTGTGGTGGTAATCCACCAACAGAACCACCAAGGAGACCTCCACCAAAGCCACCCATACTAGAAATAGGAGGTGCAGGTAGTTTATCATCTGTTAACCAATCCCAGCTATTTGTATCCCCTTGTTTAGAGAATAATATAGCCCCTATAGCAACTTGTAAATCACCCTTTGATACACCTTGTTTAGTCAGAAGGTTACTTAATAATTCATATTCATCTTTTTTATTCATTATTTTATTCGCAAGTGCAGGATATGAAGTTACAACCTTAACATCTTTGTTATAGCTGCTTGTATATTGCTCTGTTGAATAAGTATAAGTATAATCTCCATAAACGCTTATACTTGATTTTAATAATTTTACATTTTGGACTGAAACACTTTTGGTTGTTTTTCCACCTTTAGTTGTATAAGTAGTTGTTGTTACTTGTCCATTTTCAAATGTAAATTGAGGTTTTAAATCTTTTAATGCTTGTGCTACCAGTTTATTAATCTCACTATTAGTTAAAGGTAAATTAACTCTTTTATCTAAGATAAGAAATCTTATATAGTTTTCTATTATATGAGGTGATGCTAAACATTCACCTGTTAATCCTAAATAATCATGTGGGATATTTTTATCAATATTCTGATTTACATCTCGCACTATTAACTGTTCTTGTGAGCTTGAAATAATAGATTGAGTTTCTTGTTGAGTTCCTGTGAAGTACCCAACTACACCGATAGTACATATAAAAAAGATTATAAATATTATTCCCCAAGGAATCATTATAATTCTAAGGAGGGCAAAGCCCCCCTTTTTTAAAACTTCTTTAGCTGGTTTATTGAGAAAACCTTTAACGGTATTTTTAATACCTTCACTTAATCCACTTTTAAGTCTTCTAGCTCCCTCTTCACCTTCTCTTTTGCTACCTTGTAGCAATCCCTTCATAGCACCTTTTAGAAAATCTTTTAACATTTATTATTAACCTCCTTCCTTTAATCTAAGGGGTTATTTCTTTTGTGGTTTATTTGTGAAAGTAGTTTTGTCAATGTTAACCTTTTTTCCATTTGAACCACTTTTATTAAATGTTGTAGGTGTTGAAGCACCTTGATTAGAATTTGAATTTGTTATTTTTGAGTTTCTTGTGCTAGGAGCTTTTAAAGTTCCATTATTTGAATTTTGGCTATTTGAAGTTGTATTTGTAGAAGTCATTCCAGAACTACTACTGTTATAAGAATTATTACTACTTATTGAATTTACTCCACTTCCTACTGAAGTTCTTGAACTTGAACTGCTAGTGCTTGTAGGAATTGATGAAGAACTACTATAATTAGTATCATTTACAGAGTTTATTCCGCTCCTTGATGAAGTTGTTGAACTTGAACCACTTCCATAATTGCTAGTGCTTATAGGAGCTGATGAACTACTACTGTAATTAGCATCACTTACTGAATTTATTCCACTTCCTGCTGAAGTTGTTGGGATTGATGAAGTTGTTGAACTTGAACTATCACCGTAACTGCTAGTGTTTATAGGAGTTGATGAACTACTATTAGTATCACTTACAGAGTTCATTCCACTTCCTACAGAAGCTGTTGGAATTGATGAAGTTGTTGAACTTGAACTATCACCATAACTACTAGTATTTATAGGACTTGATGAACTACTACTAGTATCACTTACAGAGTTCATTCCACTTCCTGTTGAAGTTGTTGAACTTGAACCACCACTATAAATATCTATAGGAGTTGTATCTTGGCTTACAGTTGTTGAAGGTTGAGGATTATAATTTACTAATCCTCCATTATGTTTAGCAACTTCATTTTCAAATTGTTTTGTCATTGTATAGTTTGGTCTAACTTGTTGTCCTTCAGAATTAGCTGAATTTACTATGTTATCATAAGAAGATTGATTTTGAGAAGCTAGTTTAGTAATAGCATTATTCATTCTTCTTCTATTTTTATCTTCCATAGTAGGCTTAGGTTTATCAGAATTACTTTCAGCGTGTGAAAGTCCTGTAGCTAAACCATCATTGTTACTTTGATTTGGTGTCTTAGCTAAGTGTTCAAAACCATTAGAATCTTTCTCAAATCTATTAACATCTCCTATACCTAGAACTTTATTCGCAAATTCATTTTCAGCTTTAGCTTGAATCCATTCTGATTGAGCTACTTTTAAGTTTTTATCTTGAATATCGTCTCTATTTCCTTCTTCTTCTGGATTATTAGCTATAAATTCATCTGTTTCATCTTTTGCTTGTTGAGTAAAGTCTGGCATTGTTACTAAATAATCTGGATCGTTTTTCATAGCAGTTTCAATTTGAGATATTGTTCTGTCCTTAGCATCTTCTATATTATCTCTAGGGCTTGAATATGGGTTTTCATTAGTAGAATCTTCAAGATTTTTAAGGAAAGCATTTTTAGTTGCTGTACCATTAATACTTTCTAATCCATCATTACCTAATCCAGAAACCCCATTAGGATTAATAGTTTGTCCATTTTTACTTGCGTTATCTATTAAGTCTTTTCTAGCCTGTGAAGCTACATTATTTAAATTATTATTTTTATTACTTGCTGAAAATCCACCAAATACCTTTCCACTATCTGATACAACTTGTGCTTTAGAAGAGAATCCATCTTTTATAGTTGCTCCCATATCATCTACTCCTGCTTTAGCAGCTGCGAAGTTTTCTGGTATATCATTAATTTTTGATGGAACTTTAGCAACTTTATTGCCTAGTTTTTGAGCTGTAGATTTAATCTCAGAACCTAATCTTTTAGCGTTTTGGATATCTCTACTTACTCCTAATGCTCCACCTATCATACCTCCAATAGTAGCTCTTCTTGCAAATTCATCCTCATTAATTCCACTCATTCTAGTCATCCAACCTTGGACTGAATTTCTAAGAACACTTGCAACTTTTAATGTCATTGGTAATCCCACCAATAAGAATAAGAATTGACTTGAATTATGTTTTGGTAAAGAAACTAATAAAGCTGAAAATACAGTAAATGTTACTGATAAGAAGAATCCCATAAGGGCATTTGATAATAACTCTCCAAGCCATATTGAAAAGGCGTTAATATTTCTATCTAATCCCCAAAGTGTAATAGCTATAGGAGTGAATACTATAAATACAGCTAATGTTATATCTCTTATATAGAAAAGTACATTTACTCTAAGATTTATCCATGTGAAGTAAAATGCAACAAATCCTCCATATAAAGTTCCACTACTATCCTTTGATAATTTAGAGAAATCTAAGTTTGGAATTACATTTTTAGCAGTTTCATTGAATATATCCCATAATGTATTACCAAATGCAACTATGATTTGGCATAATAAGAATCCTCCAGCTAGTACAATTATTACAATGCACCATCTAAAAATGTTATCTTTAGCGGCTGTTATCTCTTTAGGGCTTAATGAACTTCTTAAAAATGAAATACCTGTTTTAAATACCATTACAGCAAATAAAGCTACTGCTGGTATTGTTAGCACACCATAAATTCCTTCTAATACATTCCATTGTTGTTGAGTGAAAATAGAAGCTGTTGCTGGTGTTACTAATTTGTTTATTGATGTAAGACCAAAGATTGAGTTTATACAATCTGCTACAGCCTTAATAAACGCTCCAAACATTGATCCTAAAAATCCACCTGTATCTCCAGTAGGATTTGATACCATCTTAGCAATATTTGCATTGGTGCTCGCAACACTTGAATTTAAAGTATTTGAACCAAGGCTCATTAAATATCCATATAGAAAACTCACTATAAGACCTAAAGAACCAAGTATCAGAACACCAATTACATATTTGGAAAGTCCATCAATCAAAACTTCTCTTTTATCTGAATTTTTCTTATAAACTATTAATTTAAAAATAATTATTGTCAGTGTAATCAAAATAGCAATTACACTGATTAATTGTAAAATAGATATTATTTGGGGAAATTGTTGGTTCATGCTATCTACCTCCTGTACTTTCAGCTAAAGTATTACCTGATGTAGTAGCAAATTCTTTTTCTTTTTCAAATAAATCTACTTGTGCCATTATGTTTCCAAGCTCTGTACTAATAATACATTGTCCTTTTTGGAAGTTTGGTAAACTCTTCTTAGCTGAATCTGATAATCCAAAATATTCAGCAATTTCGTTTGAAAGTCTTGCATCCTGTCTAAAAATATATTTGAAACTGCAAAAGTCTAATATAGCCCTTCCTTCTATTGTAGAAGAGAACTCTTGAATTGATTGAGAGGATATTATTAGACTGATTAAGAACTTACGCCCAGAACGAGCGAATTCCTCTAATAACTCTAAGCTTTGTTTATGCTTTGCCAATCTATGACCTTCGTCAAGTCCAATATTCTTTTGGATGTTTTTCATTTCTTTCGCTGAAAACATAGCCCATAACCAGTTTAGAATTGTTGTCATTGCATAGGTTTTAGTTAAATCATCTAAATCTCTAAGAGAGAAAACAACAAATCTTGTATCTAGCAACTTAGCTATTGCTTCATCTGTTTCACAGTCGAATAAATTCATCATTCCATCTCCTGTGATTATTTTCATCATTTCAGCTATTTCTGTGATTTCTGGGACTTCTCCCTTTCTTGCTTCAAGTTCCATTCTCAAATCATTTAATGTAGGTCTAGACCTATCTATTTTTATACCATCTTTTGTTATAAATAAGCTTTCAGGGTTTGTGGTTATTCCTTTTTTCTCATAAATTGTTTTAACAGCTTCAGAAACAGTTGATATTTCAATTCCTTTTAGCCCATTTCCAGCACGATAAGTTGCAATGAAGTTATTTATCATAGCTGTTATTGTGGCTACTTTCTCGTTAATAGGTACAATTTCTTCTCCTGTTTCATCATCAATAATACTTTTAATCTCTAACGGATTTATTCCTGTTTTTATACCGTTTTTTAAATAGATATGTTTCCCACCTAGTTTTTTTGCTTCTTCTCGATACTCATTGTGGGGGTCTAAAACTACATATAAATCTCCTAAGAAGGAGCTTCTTGAAATTTGAGTTTTCATAAATGATGATTTCCCCGAACCTGGTTTTCCACACACATAAACATTAGGGTTGGAATACATTTCACTTTCGGGTAAATGTGGCTTTTGGCATATAAATGGGTCCAAAATCACAGGGTAATTAGTTAATAAACTTCTTCCTATAAATCTTCCTTCGGGATGCCTGAGATGGGTACATCCAGAGGGTAAAAGACAACTAGCACCTCCAGCAGTTATATTCTTCATGTTACTTTTATACTTCATAAATGGTGTTGGTAAAGTATTCATGAAACCTATTTTTTGGTCATAGAACATAACTCTTAAATCCATACCTAGATTGGCGAAGTTTTCTTTTATAGTTTTAGTCTTATCTTCTAAGTCAGCTAAATCATCACTATATAGAACTACTATTACTTGACAACTAAATAATTTATCTGCATTAGTTTCTATAGATTCGATAATTGCTTCCATATTTGATACGAGCTTTCTTTGAGCGTGTTCCCTAGTTCCAGTTTCCTTTTCTTTTAGATATATATTAGATATAACTTTATTGGATTCTGCCCTAAGTGTTTTACTCATTCTAGCATCATTTAATTTGATTAAATCTACATGGAGTTCCATGTTTTCTAATGTATTTAAATTGTTTAAGGTAGTTATATTAAGAGAGGAAGGTAATGTATTAACTACTAAGCATCTTAGGTAACTATTACTTCCTAATCTTATATAATCTGCTTCTTCTACGAAAACATCTGGTTTTAATATCTCAACAAATCCAGTTTGAGTTAAATTATATTCTTCAACGGATTTCTTGTGATTTTTCTCTTCAAGTTCTTTAAGTTTGCGTTGTTTTGCTATGTATTTTTTGTATTCTTTAGGGCTTTGTTCTTTTAGCTGTTCTCTTTTTTGTAATTCAGCCTTAGCTTCACCCTCTATTGATGCCATAGCATTTCTAAGAAATTCATCTGTAACCCTAAAAGGCTTTCCAAATTCATCTACTTTCTTAGTAACAAAGCTAAATGCGTCTTGTTCTATGAATTTTTCTAAATCAATATCTAATTCCTTATGGAATGTTCTGTATAGATATTCTAATAAATCAAAATTCGCTACTACGCTAGTTCTAAAGTTAGCATCTTGAAGATTTCTCATTATATAATTTGCTCTATCTAATAACTCTTTCTTTGCAACTGCTTCATTAGGATCATTAGAGAAAACAACTATATAATTTAGTTTAATATTACTTCCAGTCTGATTTTCCATCATCTTTAATTCATCAATAAGATAATTTTTATATTCTTCTACATACTCAGAGCATTTTACATTTTTAGAAATTGCATTTATAAATTCTATATATCTTTTAAAATTTTGTTTTCTACTACTTCTCTTATACTTAACGGGGAAGTCTAATGCGTATGTAAAGGATAATGCAGTTGTTTCAAATGCGAATAAATCATCATCTGAAAGTAAGTGAGGGTCAGAAGAGGAAACTCTTATTATCATAGAATAACCTGAACTACACTTTAAAACAGCAGTTACTTTTCTTCCTTTCTCCTCTATATCTAAGAATTCTTGAAATCCAATAACTTCATTCATTTTCTTGTGAATTGCAGTTTTTTGAATTTTCTTAGCATCTTTTTTGGTTGCTAGTTTATGGGTACTCGTTTTACTGTTAAACTCCACTAAATCATCAACTCCTTACTCCTTAAATTTGAAATTTTTACTTATAAAATCTTATAACTCTTTTTCTTAATAGAAATCTAAGTTTTTTAATTAAGTATCCAGCTAAAGAATCACCATTTACTTTTGTAAAAGCAAATACAGTAGCTATTAATAGTAAGATTATTTCTATTACTATGTAATAAATCAATAAACCAAAATCAATATTTATAGTTCCTGCCTTCTTAGCAAAGGCTGATGAGTGAGTTATTAACATTCCACCTAGAATTAAAGCAGGTACATAGTAAGCAAATTGTTTTAGTGTTAATTTACCACCTAAAATTTTGTCCTCGAACTTCATGTCAAAAGGTATGTTATATTGTGTCATATAATCAAATCCTTCCTGCATTATATTTTTAAATATAATGGCAAGAGAAGTTCACTCTTGCCATCAATACTTAATATGCTATTTAAAACAATTAACTTAATGTATTATCAAAATTTAATTATTCTAAATCTTAGCTTATTGCTGTTACTAAGTATCCAACGATTCCTACAGCTAATAAAGCAACACATAAACCTATACCAACCCAAACTATACGAATCATAGCATCTGATCTTGATTCTTGTCTTCTAGCTGTGATGATAAGTATAGCCGCTAGTGAAACAACACCAACTGCTGCTATTAAAGCAACAAGTTCAGTAACTTTTTGTATAGCTGGAATAATAGTTTGTCCTATTTGACTTGTGTTAGCTGTTTGAATACCTAAAGATTGAGCTGTTGAGCTTAAAGAACTACCACTTAAAAAACTTAGTTTTCCTACAAAATGATTAATTAATAAAATTATTTTTTCCATTACAATTTTTCTCCCATTCTTTTTTAATAAAAATTAACTATGAAATAAGCTATTAGTGGACTTATAACTCCTAATAGAATTACTCCGACTATAACCCATTTAAAACCATCTAGCACCATTGAACGTTCTTCGCCATTTCTAGCAACAATTATATTCCAACTTATAAGACATAGCGAAAATATCGCTAAAAGTAATCCTATAACTAAAATATAAGGTACTGATACATTAATAAAATGGCTAACGAACTGGGCTGTACTTTGATGTAATTGATTTAATTGCATGTATTTTCCCCTTTACATTTTATTGTTGCAAGATTGCCCTATTTAGCCATTGTTGAAATCCAACCTACTAATAAAGGAGCATTCATAAATAAGATTATCGCTGCTATTATTCCTGCGATTGAGAATCCTGCGGCTTTCATTCCTTTTTTAAAGAATACAGCACTTAAAATTAGAGCAAATACAGCTAAAATCAAACAAATTATAGCTACATTATTAAAAATTCCTGTAAAAAAAGTATAGAATTGAGTTGTAATGCCATTAACTTTATCTGTCATTTGAGATGTTGTTACGGTTGGAATACCTATTTGATTAGCAACGCTACCTTGAGGTGAACTTCCTGATAGAAAAGACAGTATCATAGAATCACCTCCTTCCTTAGACTAGGTAATAAGCTTCTTTTTCTTGAATATAAATAAGACATACTAACATTTTTTTCTTCAGCTATTAGAGATATCTTCTTATCTTCTACGAAAAATTCTCTTAACCAGTCTTTCTCACGAGGGAATTCATTGAGTATTGACTCGATAAACATTTCACTTTCTACACTTTGTAACATTTTATCTTCGCTTCCTATCACTTCACTAAACACTTCAGTTTCTGTACACAAGCTATCTAAATAAATAATCTCAGCTTCTGTTCCATGAGCCTTATTGTATTTATAGGAGAATGATAGTATTTCTAGTTTAATAAATTTTACTATTTCTCTTTTGATAAACCCAGTTGCATATGTATGCAACTTAAATCCTTTGCTTATATCAAAAGTCTTTAATGCTGTTAGAAGTCCAATGACCGCACTATTATATATTTCCTCTTCTTGAGCATATGTGAGGTTAAATAACCTTATAAGACTTTTCATATAGCACTCATAACTATTGATTAATTCCTCCAAACATTCCTTATCGTTATTTTGAGCTTTTAGAATAAGTTCTGTTTTATCCAAAATTTATTTAGATAAGTATTTTTTCTTTAACTCCGACTTGAATGTTTAATTTATTTTTTTCATGTGTAGTGCTTTTAGAAAGTTTATTCATATTACTAACTCCCTTCTGTAATTAAAATGCAAAATTATACTTAATAAAAAATAGAAAATTTTGCGATAAATAATGGTACTTTTTTAATTACATTTTAAATATTAACAATTCCATTAAAAAAAGTCCACAAAATCGGCTCGTTTTAACAATTTATTAACATTTAGAGGAAATATTTTGTAGAAAAGGCAATAAAAAAACAGAGATTTTTCATAAATCTCTGTAAAAATGTATTTTATTTACTTTTAATTTTCTTCATCAACATATATAGTTCCTACTTGGAAAACATCATCATCTTCTTGTGAGACAAAAATTGTATTAGAGGAATCATTTTCAACACTAACTGGTTGAGAATCTTGCTTTAATTCAACTTCAGCATCATCTTTGATAACTTCTTGTGCTTGAACAACCTCTTTTTCTGTTTCAATTTTAATTTGAGAAACTTCTTGCTCGTTATTTTCTTCTTTAATATCATTTTTAATTTCTTCTTTTGGCTCAGAATTGATTTTTACTTCTTCAATAGTTTCTTCTTCCATTACTGTAGCTGCTAATTCTGTAGTAGCACTTTTATCAGTTTTAGTTTTTGCTGGCTTTTTTTCTACTTGCTCTATTTGAGCCATTATACTATTTAAACCATTATTTTTTTCTTGTTTCTTTATATAATCATCAAATATTTTCTCTGTTAATTCAGTTAATGTTTGACCTTTTAAATAAGCTAAAACCTTTAATTTACTGTGATAAGAAACATCAACAGGTATAGCTTTTCTTTTTATTTCATTTTCTGATTTGATTTTTTTTCTTGCCATTATAAACACACCATCCTAATATAATTTCTTTAGTAATAAAGGATTGATGTTACTCAATCCTTTATATATATTTTTAAGTTCCTTAAATTTTAAAGTCCCTTAAAGTTAGGAGAACTAACTTTTGTGAAAAGTCCATAAACTTCTAATTTTACAGCATATTTCTTTGGTACATAGAATAATTTTAGTTTCTTTTCATCACAAACTTCTCTAAGTTCTTTTTCAAGTTTATATTTCATCATAATAGAACCACCGCCATATACACATACAAGAGAAGGAGATTGTCTATTAAGTTCTGATATCATTACTTCTTTTATTTCACGAGCTTGTCTTGAAATTGGTGAATTTAGATTTTTAACTATTTCATTGAAAAATCTATGATCCTTGTCATTCTCCATTTTATTTCTAACTATATTTGCTAATTTTTTTGGTTCAAGAATATCTTCTGTACCAGGGATATCCTTTAAGAAGTTAATTGATTCAACCATAGCATGACCTATTCCATTTTTAGTTCCAGTCTTAAACTCAGGTAACCAATTATATAAGATTGTTCTAGGGAATTCAGTTGTACCCTCACCGATTGCTATGTGCATTATTTCGTTATTTTTATCTCTAAAGAAATCTGCACTTAAATTATCATTAAAAGCTGAATTGTGTTCTGCAAATACATCTGCTTGTGCATTAGCTAAGAAATAAGCAGATGTAACCCCTTCTTTCTCAACATCAACTTCATTAAATTTAACTTTAACATTTATAAATCTATTTTTAGGAATATATATCTTAAATTCAAAAGCTTCATCATTATTTTTAAATCTATTAGCTAATTGAAGAGCTAATTTTTCAGTATAAACTCTTATAGGAATTGAAGTAGCTAAATCAGCTTCTATTTCTATAGAGCCTATTTCATCTATATCTGATAATTCAAATGGTTTCCCATTATTAGCTTTTTCTATTTTTTCAACTTTATTTTTTATACCTTCAGCAGCCATGTAACCTATTGTAGAAAGAATAGTTATATCATTCTTAACTTTATCATTATCAACATCTATGTTAAGCCCTTGAAGTCTTCTACCACTTCTTAAAGCACAATTACCAATATGGTATATAATTTCTTGTATTTCTTTTTCTCCTAAGAAGTTAGCTTCTTCCTTATAAAAACCAATTATAAGATTGTTTTTTAAATCCTTAATAGTTTCAATATCCCAAGAGCTTGTATCTGGAACTGCTGTTCCTCTTTCATACATTACATTAGGTTGTTCAGTATATTTTCCGTTAATTAAAATTTTCGTATTTCCGTTACCATTATCATTAGCAACTTTCATTTTTATTACTTGATTTTCACTCATTGTTTCATCCTCCAAAATATTTTTTTACTGTGATTTCATACCTATATTAACATAATTTTTTAAAAAGTTCAATAATTAATTATATGAATTTCAAAATAGTAAAAAAATAAAATTATAATAATATTTAATTTGTTAAATAACATATATTTTTTACTAATTAAATTTATTTAGTATTTAACTAATATAAAATTTAAATATAATAATTAATTTATTTTTTAATAATTATAATTATGAAATATTATTACTATTTAACAAATTAAAAAATTAAATACAGTTATTATTATGTGTAATTAACTTTTTAATTTGTTAAATCTATATAAGAATTATACTTTTTAAAAAATGTACTATATAAAAATTATAAAACTAAATTTTTAAAAAAGCTGAAAAGTATAATAGTAAATTTGTTTAATAAGTTAAAAAGTATAATAGTAAATTTATTTAATTATTAAATATATATAGTAATTAAATAGTTAATAAGTTAAATTATTATATTTTTTTTATTTGCTTATTTTAGCTTTATTGATAGAAAGTCCTTTATTTAAGCCATTTATCTTCTAAGAAAAACAATATATAAACATAAAATAAAGCCTTGATAATTGAAGTGTTATCAAAACTTTATTCTAAATAAATTTATTTATTTTACATTATTAAGTGAATAATAATAATCATCTATCCCTTTATATTTTTTATCCCAAAGTTTTAATTCTGAATATATTCCAATATCATTTAATCTATTGATTAATTTGATTAAAGCGTTTTTAACTTCTGGAGTTTCATACATATCCATGTCATAGCAAATAATAGCTTTGATTGGATTTATTTCTTTCAAGTATTCAATTAATACATCTATACCAGAATTCACTCCTGGAACTGAAGCAAATGTATCCCCAGAAAAGAAACTAGCTATATCTCCTTTTAGTGGTCCTTCAGTTATATAAACATAATCAGTATTCTTACCTGATGAAATATTAGGTACAGCAAGAGCTTTTGCTCCAGTAGAATATTTGCTTGATGTAAAATAAGTGTATCTTAATTTTTTGACCTTTTGATTCATCATAATTTGAAATGAATTTATTCTGCCTTTTAAATCTCTTATTGGAACTAAATATCCTTGTATTCCGTTAAAAGTCCACTTATTATATTCATCCTTATAGAAACCAGCTATCCCCTCTAATGAATGTCCCATATTAATTAATTTATTAGTAATTTCATATCTTTCTTGATAGCTATAAGGAATACTTCTATACCCTTTTGCCTTTATATATTCATCACTAATACCTCTACTTTTAAGATTTTCATATGAGTTCCTGTCCAATTTCAAAAGTTTAATAAAATCTTTATATACTTTATCCAATGTATCAAGATCTGCTGTTTCTAAACAACTTGGAATTTCATTTCCCTCTTTTATTATTTTTTCTATTTTTGTATTTTTACTAATATCTCCGTCTGTTATTAATTCTTTAAAAGCTTCTTTGTTATTTAAGCCTTTTAAAGTAGCATAAAGTTTTATAGCTGAGCCTGATTCGCCACATTTATAACATCTATATACATTTTTATAACCTTTCCCATTATCAGTTGTTAAAGATAGCTTTTTACTGTCACTGTTACAAAAAGGACAGTGTGCTAAATATCTTCCATGTGCATAAGGTTTCATATCATAATCTATGCCACATTTATCTGCAACTGTTAATATACTTAATCTCACATCATCATAATTGTTATTTCCATTTGAATATTCATTCATCAATCTTTCCTCCTATATTTCCATTTAAAAAATAAGAAAAGAAATAAATTCTTTTCTTATTTAAGTCCATATTTATAAGTTTATTTTTCTATTTTTTTCTTATCAGCAACTGGAAGTAATAAGTGTTGAGTATCCTCAGAAATAAATCTAATAGGAAGAAGAGGTGAATTAAACTCTAGTCTTATTTCATCTTCTTCAACTTCACTTCTTATTGAGCTAATCATATCATTTAGATATTTAAGGTTAAAATCTATTTTGATATTCTCATTTAAATTACTTTCAGCTATTTTAACTGTATCTACAATTTCAATAGTTTCACTTTTAGATATTACATCAACTTCTACTTTAGACATATCTAAAGATACTTTTAAATTACCAGCTAAGGCACATCTATTAATGTTTTTATAAAGAGCATCTTTATCAACTAAAATATAATTTGGTGTTTGTATATTTGTTAATATTTTATTATAAGATATATACTTCTCAGTTAAACAATTGACAGATATCATGTTGTTTTCTTGTAAGAAAGTAGCTACATTCTTTTCTTTATCATATAGAAGACATATTTCACCTTGCATTATAGAAAGAATTTTAGTGATATCATTTTTTGATATTACGAATTCTAAACCATCAGCTAACATTTCCATGTTAGGAACTTGATTCAATGGTATAGTTGTTATAGCAGTTCTTATTCCATCACACGTTACAACTTCAACATCACCACAAACTGTTTTGAATGAAATTCCATTAAGGATTGCATGTGGGCTATTTACAGCACAAGTATATAAAACTTTTTTAATATTTGATATATCAAATCTAGCCATAGCTTGACTTTCAAAGCTAACCTCCTTAACAGTATCCTCTAATTGAACTAATGTTGCTTTAGTAGAACCTCCTTTAATCTCTATCTTGTTGCCTTTAACAGTAACTGAAGCTACTTCTCCAACTTCAATAGCTTTTAAAAGATTAATACTATTTTTATCTAAAATAAACTCTGTTACCTCTTTTTCCTCATTTGCAACTCCAGCAGTATAATAAATATTCCCTGAATTAGCTGATACTTTTATCATATTCTCATCTGATGACACCTTTACTAATTCTGAAACCTTCTCTGCTTTTAAAAATAATTCCTTTAATCCTTCTATTTTCATATCCTTATTCTCCTATCTTTCCGCTAAAATTTTTATTTTTTTATTCCTTTAATTCTTCAATTCTTTAATTCTCAAATTTATTTTTTATATATTTCTTTAACCAAACATGTCTCACATAAAGCCTTGCCAAACTGTTTTTTAGTTGTGCTGGCAATAGATAATGTAACTTCACAGCCACAAGATTCACAGGTCAACTGTGATTTTTGAAGGTTTCCTACCTTCTGACCTTGTGCTTGATTTAGGTTAACGCTCACCTGTGAGGAGTAACTACTTTGTGTAGCCATATCCCTTTTAACATTTGAGTTTACGTTCCTAATTGTTTCAGATGGATTTGAATTAGAAGTATTTCCCCTAAATGAATTATCTCTATAACTATTAGGGTTCTTATTCCATTCTTTAATTGTTTTCTCATCATAGTTATTTTCACAACATCTTTTAATAAACTCTTTTTTATTAAGCATGAATTCATTAAATGATGATTGCTCCCATAAGGAAATATACTTAGTGATATAAGTAATCATTGATTCTAATTCCTCTGGACTAAGTAAGAAATCAACATTATTTATTTTTTGAAAAGTCTTATTTTCATAACCAAAACCATCACTCATGGCTTTAGCTCTTCCAGTAATTATTTCAAACTTCCATCTTACTCCTACTCTTAATCCATCTTGATAACTTATTTTTAAATGTTTTACTTCTATAAAATCATTTTCAAATTTTTTATATGGATTAGCTTTTGAAATAGATAAAATTTTCTTTGGATAAAGACTTAAAAAGCGTTGTAAATTAAGTAAAGTTCTCATGTGTTGGTTCCATTCACTCGCTTTAAGATTAAATTCACCGACTGACGCTGACGGACCTTTACCTTTTGAAATATCAACTATAACTAATTTTATTCTGGACATTTTTTCATGAATAGAAGTTACATCTTGATACCCAGTGTTATTATAAAAATCATTAACACTTAGTTTATCTACAACCTCAAAAATTTTAGTTTCTCTTCCAGCTTTGAATAAGCGATCTACATTTAACATATTAAATTTTCCTCCTTAGAGCTATACAGCCATTTATTTTTTTATTCCTTAGCTACTGCTAATTAAATTTTGTTTTTTTAATACTTCAATAAATTGAATAAAATAAATTTTCCCTTATACCTTAAATATGCTAATTTACATTAATTTTTTGAACCTCAAAATTGTAAATAATTTGTGAACTTTAATATTTGTAAAAAAATAAGCAACCCTTAAAGGTTGCTTATAAAAAAACTATTTAATTTTATCTAACTTTCTCAATACCAATATGTTCAGCATTGAATTTAAAGTATCTACCTTCAACTTTGTTATAACTTATTAAATTAACAAGTATTAAAAAGACTGTAGTAGCACTTAAAACATTGCTTGTAAGGCATTGAGGTTTTTCAACTATTTGTGCTGAACAACTATAATCTTTTATAGTTTCAACATCTTTATCACCTTCAAATATTTGAGGGAAATAATCTCCAACCGGGGGAGCTATTATCTTACAATCCTGTTTTGCACCAATAATTGTTTGACCTAATCTTGATGTTTCATCTCCATTTCCAGTATCAATGTATACTAAATTAGGAATTTCATCACTTCTAAACACTTGGTCTAAGATTATCCTGCCATTATTATTATCTATGCAACTTATTATAATAGGTGCTGTGTTATAGTTTTTTATAATATCAATTAAGCTTTCTTTATCTTTTATATAAGAATCAACATAGCTTACATCAATATCTAATTTAGAGTATCTATTAGCTAATACTTTAGCTTTATTTTTCCCTAAATCTTTTGCTGTGAATTTTTGATTTCGATAATTCTTACTCTCAACCAAATCACCATCTATTAAAATTATATTTTTTATTTTTTTCTCACCAATAGCATATTGAGCCAAATTACCAATTAAGTTACTTCCAGTAGCTCCTGTGCCTATTAAAAAAATTGAATACTCCATCTTATTCCACCTCCATATAAAATTTAGCCTTTTGCATGGAACTTTTCGCCACATGATGCCACTAATACAGCTTCAGTTTTAGTTTTATTAGGTACTATTAACCATAAAACGTTAGCTGCGAATTCGTGATATCCTAATTCAACTAATTCCTCTTGAAGAGTATCAAGTTTGATATTTTCAAGTTCTTCACCCTCAATCATCTTGATTCTTCCTCCAAAAGCCTTTAATTCAACTTTAGTGAAATTTTTTAATTCTTTTTCCTTATTAGCATTTAAGTTATCTAATTTTTTAGTAACTTTCTTAGTCTTTGTTTCAGTTTTTTTACTATTGTTTTCTTTTTTCTTTTCTACCTTTGTTTCTACTTTTGTTTCTTCTTTCTTTTCTATATTGAACATTGTTAATAAATCCATGATTTCATTCTCCATTCTTACTCTTAAATTTTATTTATTTATTTCTATACTTTTTATCTTAAAATTTGAGATAACCACATTTCATAATTAGGAACACTTGAATTCTCTACTAAAAAGTCATCATTAAAATCTTCATCTTTCAAAGTGGATGCTAACTCCCTAAATTGTAATTTAGGCTTATTATTCAATACTCTAAACATTTCTGATGTATTAGGTATTTCATAAAAATAATCAATTAGCCTAACTATATCTTCAATACTATTTAGTTTTTGCTCGAAAGAATTTAATCCAAAGCAAACACTTCCAGTATTACAAGATGTGTTAGAAAAAGGATATATATAAAGGGCTAGAATTTTCTATAATGGTATTTTCCTTTATAGCTTGTACATACATACCGTTAAATTTCTTATTAACAACTTTAACAGCTACTAGTAAGCTAGGCATACCACATACCCCATAACATTTATCATATATATAAAAAGGTACTCTTTTTTTATCTACCTTAAAAATATATATGAATCCTTGTTTTGCTATTTGTATAGTTTGAATTAACTCATAACCATTCTTTTTTTGTTGAATAAGACCAATAATAGGCTTAAAGTTTTTATCATCTGTATTACTTTTAGACAATTTAAAACTATCAATCAAGTCAGAAGTAGCTACTGTAAATTCTTTTTTCACACCACTAACATTTTTAGTAACTAATGCAGTGTTACTAGTTGTATCTAATTTTATATCTATTATCATATTCAAATTTCCTCCACCATCATTAATATAAGTAAAACTAAAAACATTATAGATACTCCTGGGAATATAGCTCCATCATTAAAGGAAATTTTCACCGTATTATCACTTTGTTTAAAAGGGAAAAATTCTATATATTGATGATAAGGACTATAATTAGGCGCAATGTTTTTAAGAAAATCCAGAGTTAACTCACTTATATTTTTTTCTATATATAAGACATAATCATCTGACTGGAATGCATCAAAATAAGAACCTTCTTCAACATAACCTTCCTCTGTAAAAGTAAGACTATCTTTAATATCTTCAAACTCACTTTGAAAATATTTGTCATAACCATCAGAGAAAAAGTCTTCAGTTCCAAGTTCCTCTTTGCTAATACCAACGCAAGTTACATTAAAATGAGCTGCTAATCTTTCCACAACAGTAATAAAATCTAAACCGAATGGACAGTGATAAAAATAATCATCTACCCAATCCTCTTCTGGATCATTATGAGCTTTTTGCTGATAATAGAACCCTTGTGTTAAGTGTATTAGTGATTCCTTTAAGTTTTCTGGGATTTTAAATGTTTCACAAAGTGAATCAAATAGAGAGTTAAAATCAAAGCAACTATTATCATATTGATTTATTGAATTAAAGAAAAGTATGTTACTAATTAAATAACTTATAAATTTCTTTGTATCATTTGATTTAAACGCTTCTTTATAACTATCATTTATAAATTTGATTACTTTATGAATATCTTCATTACTTAAAATGCAATTAAGTTCCTTAATATCATGACATTCAAATTCATTCAAAGCATCAAAGAGAATTTCTTCATTATGCTCTTCTAATAAGTTGTTTAAATCATGTTCTTTAAAAAAGTTTTTTAGATTATATAGATTTTCTAATCTATATAAATTTCTTTTTAAAGTATACATTTCTGAAAGATTTAAATTCTTATACATAAATTTCATCATCCTCCTCATCTTCTATAATCGGAGTTGATAGAATATTAGATATTAAAGTTTCAAACATTGCCATATCTTTTAATTGGTGGTTGTCATTTTCACTTAATATCTTAAAAGCTAGTTCAAAATGTTTTTTCTCAACTTTATTTAAAACTTTAAAAGCTGCTGCACTATCAAATTCATCACGAATTGTTGCTGAAACATTAAGTAATTCTCTAGCTAATAATTCATCTTTATTTATTTTTCTTTTTTCAATATATTCAAAATCAATCTCTATCATTGGGATACCTCACTTAAATGATACTTTCATCTGTTTCTATCATTTTTTCAATAACGCTTCTATTAACAGCTAATCCATTAATTTGCTCGTTATATAAAACTCCCATCCATAAGCCATTGATTTTTTCAGCTTTTATTTTATATGTTCTTCCATGATTAACAACAGTTACTTCTTTACCTGTGTTAACAAAAGATTTTTTTATTTTAATTCTTAATTCTTTAACTTTATTTTGCATATTCATTTTATTTATTTACTCCTAACATTCTTTGTTTATTTATTTCTTTAAATCCATATTTTTATTTCTAGGTCTATAAGGTCTAATTAACAATTTTCATTAATTAAATCTATTAGAAAATTTGTATCCAGCGTTGCACCTTTATCTAATGCTTTTACAGTTCTGAAAATAAAATTTTGTTTTTCATCAAAAGCATTGATTGTTGCATATACTTTTTCATAATTGAGAATTATATTAATTTCTTCAATGTTTTGCCCTGTTAAGCTAACAATATCTTTAAGTAATATTTTATAAGTATCATCTTCTCTAGTAACATTACTGTTAATTAAATCGAAGTTGAATACTTCCTCAATTACTTCTTCATTTTCTATAACTACCTCTTCCTTTTTCTCTGAAGAAAATTGATAATTATTGATGAATTTATTGATATAGTGCTTATACATTACATAAGCTGTAAACATACCTAAAAGCATGAAAACAATATCTGAAAAATCACCAAAAATGAAGATTACAATAGCAACTATTAAAGAGCAAATCTTAGATAGCTTACTACTGAAAATTTCCTTAAAACTTTTGATAGCAAAATCAATACTATCAATCATAGACTTTGTAAATTTCTTGTTGTACTTTTTATTCATTTTTTTCCTCCTGTGAGCTTATAAAGCCATTTATTTTTTTCTCCATTAGCTAGTGCTAATTAAACTTTTTTTTAATCTTCAATAAATATTGAATAAAATAAATTTTCCTATATACCTTAAATATGCTAATTTACATTATTTTTTTGAACCTCTAATATGTAAATAATTTGTGAACAATAAATAATAAAAAAATAGACCATGTATGCTGGTTAAAAAACCAACATAGCACAGCCTATCAGCAATTTATGAATTTTAATTTAAATTCTCTTTTCTTAGTTTCTTTACTTCCTCAATTTTTAATCCTGTTTTTAAAGCTATTGTTTCATCATCCAATATATCTAATAAATTTATAGCTACTTTTATTAATGCCTTCTTTTCTCCTATTTTTTCGCCACGCTTTTCGCCACGTTTCTCTCCACGTTCTTCTCCTATTTTTTCAACCAGTGGATCATATAAAGATTTAATATGCAATCTGAAACACCTCTCCCAATATAATAATTATATAACCTAGTAAAAGATAGATTGTTGTTTAAATTAATATTATTATATACCCCTATTTACTATTTAGTCTCTTTACCACATTGCACAATATCCATACCCTACTTTTCGGAGGTATGGTTTTTATTTATTTTCTGAATTTTATATTTAACGTTTAAAATCGTTTTTAAGAGGTTTTTCGCTTTACATAATAATTTATACCAAACAATAATGAAAACTCCTATAATAACCTTATTTTGAGGAAATAATGGGTAATAAACTTAATTGTTAGGAATAATGATATAAATTAATCTATAAAATAACTTTTAGGTGTGTAAAAAAAAGTTCTTTATGAAGATGTACGTAAAAAATACTCAAATATAAGGTGCTCAAAAAACATTACGCTTATATTAGTGTGTGTACCCTTTTTCTCTATTTGCTGTGATAAAAGATTTATTGGTCCAATTATATTAATTAAAGTTAGAGCAATTTAAATTACTAGGAATAACAAAATAAATAAATCTAAAATAAATTTATTTTTTTAAAATAGGAGGAGGAGAAAGAAAAGTTAAGTCTCTCTTTCTTCTTCTTTAGTATATAAATAGTATTTATATAGTCTTTAATAGTATTTAGAGATTTTTGAGCCATTGAAATAACTAGCTTTAGAGGGTGTTAAGGTAACGGATTAAGAAGAAAAGGTAACAGATTAAGAAAGAAAGGTAACGGATTAAGAAATGTGGGGAATTAATTAAAAAATTAAAAGGTAACAGATTAAGAAAATTAGTATAAATGGCATTATATCTAGCTTTTATTTAAATTTCTATTTTAGAAATAATATTTTTAAGGCTCAAAGGTAACAAATTAAGATTTTCTAAAGGTAACGGATTAAGAAAGAAAGGTAACGGATTTAAAATAATGTTGCCTTTTGGGAAATTTTATGATAAAATAATTTATGTAAATAACATCAAAGTAAGAAAGGAGGCTGTTTTAGCAATACATATTGCTAAATATAAGCTATGACAGACAAAGTAAAAGTTTTAATGCAAAGCAAACAATTAGTTCATACTTCTTATGAACTTACAGCTGTAGAAAATAGAGTGTTTTATCATTTATTATTTTCAGCTCAAAAAGAGAAGAATGGAATTTATAGCTGCACATTAAAATTATCAGAACTTCAAAATTTAATAAATAATAACAATGAAAAGAAGGTTGAATCAGTAAAGAAAATGCTTGAAGCATTGAAAGGGACAAGCCTTATTTTTGAACATGTTGATGATAGTGATACCATTGAATGTGATTATTCTCTAGTATCAGCAATAGAACATAATATCACTCAAAATGAATTTAAATTAATATTCTTAGAAAGAATTTATGAACATATAGTCAAATACTCTGTATATGCTCCTTTAAATTTAGCTATTATAAGTAAGTTTTCTAGTTTTTATGCGCAAAGGATTTATGAATTATTAAGGTTATGGAGCAAAACAGGAGAAGTTATTGAGAAAGAATTTAGAATAGAGCAATTAAGATTTATATGTGCATCAATGGACAAATATCCTCAATATAAAAACTTTAAGCAAAGAGTTATTAATCAAGCTGTAAAGGAAATTCAGCAACATGGAAACATGGAAGTTGATTTTAAAGAAATTAAGGAAGGCAGAAAAGTAAGTAAAATTAAATTTATCGTACTTGATCATGAGCCAAAGGTTTACTTTAAAAATAAGAAAAAGAATTTAATTGATGATAAAGTTATTGAGGGTGTTAATTTTGAAGTATCTGAAGCATCTGAAATATTAAAAGAAAATATAGAAAGTAATTTGCATAATGAAGAGGAAATTTTAGAAAATAAAAAAACAACTTCAGATGTAGAGAGAACTGAAGTTGCAAAAATCAATAAGTGGGTTAATCTTCCTGAATCACTAATAGAAGATAAATACTTATTAGAATTTTTAAATTATTGTTTAACTAATATGATAGACTTTTCTGCTGAATATTTCAATAGTATTTTAGTAGAAAGTTTAGATGAAACTTATAGAAAAAAAGGAGAAGGACTAATAGGTTCTAAAGGAAATTCATTTAAATACTTTTTTGCTGTGTTTAAAAATAAGTATTTAGATTATGAAAATAAGATGAATGAAGAAATATCTAAATCAGATATATAGCAAAAAGCTATCTAGGTATATCCTAGATAGCTTTTATTAATTTTATTTTAATTCTATTATTTCTTTTAATTCATCAATTATACTTACTGCTTTTTCATAGCCAGCTATAATTTTCTTTATTTCATCCTTATAAAATGTTCCACTACCTTTAGTTTCTATTTTAAAATCTATTACTTCATAATCTTCTTCATCAAATACAGGAAATATTTTTGGCAAATAACTATCTTCGCTTTTTATATTAAAATTTATTAAATTCTTATTATTATCAAATGTTAATAAGACTGTGAAATTATCTCCCTCATATTTTTTTAAACCCTCTTTATTTGTTATTAACATCATTTGTATTGCTCCTTTAGTTATTATTTTTTTATTTAAATCAATTAGTTTTATACAATTTTTTTTATATAATCAAATGCAACAGTATATGATGATGGTGTATTAAGTTCAGAAATTGTAAGCCTATTTTCTTCTAAGCTTGATATTCTTCCACTATATCCACCATAATAATTACACTTTACGTCAATTAAAACTGTATCTCCTATTGCATATCTTTTTTCTATTTCCTCATCTATTACTATAAGTTCATTATTAAAATATTTCATTTCCATTGTTGTCATCTCCTAAATATTATTTTCGCTTTTTATTTCTTGAATGAAAGGTGATACTTCAGTTCTTAATGCAAGTCCATTTTTATTAACTTCATTTGAAAAAAAGAAATTGAGCTTTTCTTTTGCTCTTGTAATTGCAACATAAAGTAATCTTCTATTCTCTTCTTTGTCACCTTTAAAGCTGTAATTAATATTGTTAAAGTTATAAATTATAACTTCATCAAATTCTAAGCCTTTAGATGCGTGAACAGTAGTTAAACTTATATTGCTATTTCCTTCTTTTAATGCTTCTTGGGCTTCTTTACTTTCAGCATAATTAACAAAATTACTTATGTTATTAGTTTCAGTCCTGATTCGAGAAGTCCATAGATTAATAGCTTTCATTATTTTTTCGTCTGGTATCATATTTAATTTTTCACATATCAATAAGTACATTGAATAAGCAGTTTTACTACTATTTAATGCAGTATTTAAGAGTTGCATTTTTAATGCAATCTCATTTTCATGTTCTACATAAGCTTGG
Source organism: Clostridium massiliamazoniense (assembly GCF_001403635.1). GTDB lineage: Bacteria > Bacillota > Clostridia > Clostridiales > Clostridiaceae > Sarcina > Sarcina massiliamazoniense. The sequence goes on along the minus strand of NZ_LN879464.1, from coordinate 68,736 downwards.
AATAAAGAAATTTTATTATCTAAGGCGTAGATCTTAATATCTTTATCAGTGCCAATGATTTTTTCAGTTAAAAGGTCATTAGCTGGATTTATTATAAGTTTAAGCCTGTCTATTATTTCTCTATTTAATTCTTCTTTTATAGAGGTATTAACATCAATATTAAGTGATTTAAAAACTTTATATATATCCTTAATCTCTTTATTACTTCTGCATAAGATAGCTAATTTTCTATCTCCTGTGATATAAGAGCTTGATATACCTATAATTCTTAATATTTCTTCAGTTTCAGTTTCAAAACTTTCTAAATTAATATCCTCTGCATCAAACATTCCTATCATTTTTTTCGCAAATCTATTTTTATTTTGTGAAATTAAATTATTAGCAGCAGCTATTATTTGATTTGAACATCTATAATTTTCATTTAACAATAGTTCAGTTGCATTATATCTTTTAGGAAATCCTAAGATATATTCAACACTAGTGTTATTCCATTGATAAATGTTTTGGTCATCATCTCCAACCATCATAAAACCTATTGGAGAACCTGCTGGGATAATTTTTTCTAAAATAGAATTTTGCAAATCATTTACATCTTGTGATTCATCATAAATTAAGTAATCAATTGAATTTCTTATTTCCAATAGAAACTCTTCATCCTCTTCTAGTTCTTTCAGGAACCAAGGTAACAGAATATCTATATCCATTAGCTTTAATAGTTTAAGTTCAAATATATAAGCATCTATGGCATATTGGATATTTCTATCATCATTGAATAAAGATTTTTTATAAGCATCAATTAGCTTTTTAGGTGATTTTATATTAAATCTCTTAGATAAAGTATTTAATATAGTCTCTTTTTCTGAATCACCTATCATACTAAATTCACCATATTTCTTTTGGAAAAATTCAATTACAAATGAGTGAAATGTTGATGTTTTAACATCTTTACCAAGCTTATCTACTTTGATAAGTCTTTCCTTTAATTCTCTAGCGGCTGCTCTTGTAAAACTAATACAATAAATCCTTTCAGGTGCATATCTCTTTTCTAAAAGACTTCCCACCTTCCTTGTTGTTGTTAAAGTCTTACCAGCACAAGCTATCAATAATATTTTGTTGCTTTCGCATGAAACTACAGATTTTTGTTTTTCATTTAATCCTATCATTTTGTTTTTCATTTTATTTCCTCCATGAGCTATACTTAGCTATTTATTTTTTCCTCCATTAGCTATTGCTAATTTAAATTTATTTTTTAATACTTCAATACAATTGAATAAAATAAAATTTCCTATATACCTTAAATATGTTTATTTGCAGGTAAATTTTGAAGTTGAAATTTGTAAACAATTTGTTAATAAAAATAAAAAGAACACTATAAGCATTACTTAATGCCTAAGTGCTCTTTTATTATTATTAAAAAAAGATTATTGGTCCTTTTATTTTAAGTTAATATATTTCCCAAAGTATATACTGTCCATCTGTATTAAAACTCCATAACTTGCTGAAGTCCTGTTTCAAGACAATCAGCAACTTCATATTCTCCAGAATGTGATTGTGAATTGCAAATTATATTTAAAGTATAAATATTTTTGTTACCACTTCCAACCCTTTGTTTTTCTATATAAAGATATCCCTTTTCCTGTAATGTTTTTATGTATTTCATTACGGTACATCTACCTAAACCACTCTTTTGTGTAACATCTAAAATTTTAGGAGAAATAATATTAGAATTTTTATCTTTAAAGGTTAAAAGGCTCTTATAAACCTTACCTTCATAATAGTTTAGTTCTTCCTCTATTTTTTCATTGAATTTTTCTTTACTAAGTAACATTTCCTATCCCTCATTATCTTAATTTAATCCTTTTAAAATATAAAAAAATTATATCATTATATAATATATTTTGCAGACTTTTAAAAGTCTATCAAGTAGACTTTTAAAGAATAAGTGTGATTATATACTCTTATATGGCTTTTTTTAAGAAATTGATATAATTTTATGGTAGATAAACAAGGGGAAAAATGTTAAACTTTTAGTATTACACTTCATAAAAAATGGCCGCACGACCATTGAGGAGTGAAATAATGCCAAAAATTATATGCTGTTCTAACAAGAATGATACAATTAATATGGCTTTAAACGATACTAGAATGTCATTAAAAGCTATTGGTTTGTTAATGAAATTAATGTCTTATACCAATAAAAAAGTGACTAGAAACACGATAGAAAATGAATTAACAGATGGAAAAACTTCCATTGCAACAGCTTTTAAAGAGCTGGATACTTTGGGATATTTAAAAATGGAGAGAAATGTTTTAAGTGGTAGTAGCAAAATAGAATATTTGTATAAAATACAATGCCCTAATATATTTCAAGAAGAAAATCAAAAATACTTGGTTAATGATACTCCATATCAAAGAGTTGAACGAAATGGAGAGTATTATTGTGATAGGATAGAAAGATTGTTAGAACTAGAAAAAATAGAATTCTGCGAAATATATGTTGATAATATTGACTGTATAAAGAAAGTTTTATTAGTTTACAATTTAGGGGGTACTAATAAGATAGATATATTTAGTTACGAAGAATTTAGTAAATTTGTGTATGAGAAATACAACATCCAATTAGAAACAAAAAGAACCTAGATTTTAAATCCAGGTTCTTTAAACATCAATTTAATACTTCCATTAATTCATCATATGAAATTTTTTCTTCAGGAAGTATTTTCTCAATTAAATATACTGTTCTACTTTCTCCTTCTGCTAATTCAACAAGCTCTGCTTTTATCTCATATTTCTCTCCGTTATAAGTCATTTCATCTATAGACAAGGATTTTTTACTCATATTTAATACTCTTGCTTCAATTTTTCTTTCAAATTTTTTTGAATAATAATTATCATATATTATAAAATTTTTTAAAGTCTTCATATCTACTCTGCACCTCATTAAGCTTCTAAATTAAGATTAATTATATGGAACATTTTCTCTATAAATGTATCTCTAATATTTCTAATTAGTTCATCACACTTAGCACCTGCTTCTAATGTGTAAACATCAATAGGTTTCTTTTGGTTATAAGACTGATCCTTAACTACCTTCTTTAAAACTTCCATTTCATTTAAATGATTAATCCAAGATGTATCAACTGATTCTATTAGTAATCCTCTCATTGTTTCATAAGTTAAGAAATTCAATTTATTCATAGAATTATTAACATATTCTATTAATTTATGAGTTATAAAATCTACTATTTCAGATAAATAATCAATCTTTTTCAATTCACTCCAAATGGCAGAGCTAAAATCATAATGATATATGCTAGGTAATTTTTTAATTAAAATTTCAAAGAACTTGTCTCTTTCCTCTTCATCAACATATTCTAATGATAAACCTAATATATTTTTCTTTGTTATATCTTGATTAGAATTTGTTGCTTCATTGAAAGTTTCGGCTACCATATGGAATGTGCTATCCAATATTATATTTGATATATGTATAGCTATATTTTTTTCACTTATTACAATATCTCTTTCTTTATAGATAATTTCTCTATGAGAGTTTACTACTTCATCATATTTAATAGTATCTTTTCTTGATTCAAAGTTTATAGCATTAATAACATTTTGAGCTTTATCAACTTGCTTTGAAACTACTTTATTTTTAATTTCTTGTCCATTTTCAAATCCCATTTTTTCAAGTTTAGCCTTTAATTTACCTTCTCCATATATATTAAGCAGCTTATCATCACAACTTAAATAAAACTGTGACTCACCATTATTACCTTGTCTACCAGAACGCCCTATAAGCTGATTATCTATTCTTCTACTTTCAGTTCTTTCAGTTCCTATTACCTTTAATCCACCTAAATTATCAACTTCATCTGTGATTTTTATATCTGTACCTCTTCCAGCTATGTTAGTAGCTATAGTTATAGCACCTTTATTACCAGCTTGGCTAATTATATCAGCTTCATCTTTTTTAGTTTTTGCATTTAATAATCTATGTTGAATTCCTCTTTTTATTAATAATGCTGATAATTCCTCAGATTTATCAATAGACGGAGTACCTACTAATACAGGTCTTTGAGTTTTATGTGTCTCTATTATATCCTCTATAACAGCATTTAATTTTGAATCATTATCTAAGAAAATTTTATCTTCTTTATCTATTCTTTTTATAGTTTTATTAGTTGGTATTACTACAACATCTAAATTATAAATTTCTCTAAATTCAAGCTCCTCAGTTTTAACTGTACCACTCATTCCAGAAATTTTATTATACAATCTAAAGAAATTTTGATATGTTATGCTGGCAATAGTTTTATTTTCTGCATTTACCTTTAATCTCTCTTTAGCTTCTAAGCATTGATGAAGTCCATCTGAAAATCTTCTACCATCTGCAATTCTACCTGTATTGGTATCTACTAATATTATTTCTCCATCTGAAACTATATAATCTTTATCTTTTTCCATTAAGTAATAGGCCCTAAGACTTTGAGAAATTATATGATTTAATAATGAATATTTAATTTCTGCTAAATTATCTATACCTAAAATCTTTTCAATCTTTTCAATTCCACTATCTGATAAGAATATAAAATTATCTTTTTCTTGCTTTTCATAATCTTCTTCTTTTAATTTAGATACTATATTTGAAACAAGATAATACAACTTACTAGGTTCATCCCCAGCACCTGCCATTATTAAAGGAGTTCTAGCATCATCTATAAGTACAGAATCTACTTCATCTATGATTACATAGTTTAATTTCCTTTGCATTTTATCTTCTGAACGATAAACTAAATTATCTCTTAAATAATCAAATCCTAGTTCAGTATTAGTGCTATAAGTAATATCTTTATAATATTCTTCTTTTTTATTTTCTATCCCATCAATAACAAGACCTGTGCTTAAATTAAGGAATTGGAATAGAGGTTCCATTTCTTCTTTATCTCTTTTAGCTAGATAATCATTAACAGTAATTACATGAACACCTTCTCCTGATAGAGCATTTAAATAAGCAGGACATAACTCTGTTAATGTTTTACCTTCACCAGTTTTCATTTCTACAACTCTTCCTTGATGTAAAGCTATTCCACCCATTAATTGAACTTTATATTGTTTTTTTCCTAAAACTCTATAGGTAGCTTCTCTACATACCGCAAAAGCATCTTCCAATAGATTATCTAATGTTTCCCCTTTACTAAGTCTTTCTTTAAACTCTAATGTCTTATTTGAGAGTTCTTCATCTGAAAGTTTTTCAAGACTTTTATTTAACTCGATAATTTTATTTGCTTGTTTATCTAATAACTTTATTGTTCTATTATCATAATCCTTAAAAATCATTTATCATCCCTCTTTTGTGTGTTTTTATGTACTTAATTATATATTAAATTCTTCCAATTCGCATAAAGTGGCTTTGGAATAAAAAAATAACTCCAAAGTATAACTTCAGAGTTTGAATGGTAATATTACTTTTGATATGTTCAAAGTTCTATTTTATTTCACTTTCTAATTTGTCTAATTCTTTAAGTAAATCTTCTATTTTGTTATCACAAAAATCAAAAATCTCTTCTATTTCTTTTTTCAAATTATTTAATTCATTTATTTTATCTCTCAATTTAACTCACCCCATTAATTGTTAATATTTAATAATTTCATTGATAAAATTATTTACTATATGCTATAATGTGTTTGATAATTAAAAGAGTGCTTGATAATTAAAAGACACTAAAATATTTAATTAAAGTGATTTCAAAATTACCTGTAACTTATAAGTTATGGGTTTTTTTATTAGAATTATAACATTTTTATCCTAAAAGAAAAAGTAGGAAGAGGTAAAATTTAATTTAAATATACCATTCCTACTTTTATTATTTTAATTTTATTTATTTTATTCTGTTTTTAAGCAAATTTTATCTTGAAAATCAATTTACATATTTATTACGCTAATATTTTCATATTCTGATATATCTAAATCATTTAAAATTCCAATGAATAAAATATTATCAAAATACTTTTCTAAAACATTTGACATACTAAATAATTTATGAAGATTTTCCTTGTCTAAGTTATCAATATCATCTAATGCTAATAACTTAAAATTAGAATTTTTCTTTTTATAGATTGCTCCAATTAAAGCTAAAATAAAAATCATAGTTTCACCAGTAGATAACATGTCTATTTCTACATTAACATCTTTATCATCTTGATCCTTTTTAGTGAATCCTAAAGTAGCTTTTTTACCATCATTATTTATAAATACAACATAGTTGAATTGTAATTCTTTAAGAATTTCATTCATTGTATTTTCGATAGGTTTAATTCCTTCTTCAAGAAGTTCTAACTTTATTTTCTTAATATCTTTTTCTAATGCTTTAAGTTGTACTAAATCATTTTCCTTTAAATCCTTTGATTTATCATTCATTTCTGCTAATTTTAAAGCCTGTGATAATTCAATATACTGTTTGTTCTTTATATGAAGTTGATTAAGTTCTTCTTCTTTCACAGCTATAATTTTAGATAAGATAGTTGTATCCTCTAAAACTATTTCATTAAAAGATTTTTCTAAGGCAGCTAACGTTAAACTATGTTCAAGAATCTCTCTGGATTTTTTATTTAAATCCTCTGATTTTTTATTTAAGGATTGAATTTCTGATTGAGCTTTAGCGTATTCAGCTTTAGCGTTTTCATAAAGCTCCTTCACCTTTGAAATTTCTTGATTTTTGACTATATATTTTTGAGCTAACTTATTTCTTGAATTTTGTAATCCTATTATTTCATTTTTCAATTCATTAATTTCAGTTAATAACTTATTGCTGGAATTATTAAATTGAGTATTACAAGGTATAGAATCATCTATAACACATCTTTTGGATTGACTTATAGTTTTTATTCTTAAATTCAAATTCACTAAATTAGCCATATTGCCATTTGCAACATCTATTTTTGATTTAATACTAAGTCCTTCTTCTTTTATTTTCAATAATTCATCTTTTAAAGTGTCTAATTGGCTCTCTAATTCATTATTAGGCTTTATAGAATATAATTTACCTAACTTATCTGAAACCTCTTTAGACTCCTTTTCAATAGCCTTTATATTTAAAGTAGAATTATTTTTCTTAATATTTTCTATTTGCTTGTTTAAAGCAATCTTTTTTTCCTTTTTATCATTAGCTATTTTTAGATTATATTTCATTTCACTTAATTCTTTTGAAATTTGAGGAATCTTTTCTAATTCTTTTGAATCGAATAGTTGAATATCCCTTTTCAAATCTTCAATTTTAAAACTATCAGTATTATCATTTAATTCTTTTGAAAGTAATCTTTTTTGAGAAGTTGCTAACTTTAGACAAGAATCCAATAAGTCAACTAAACTTTCCTCAGCTTTAAGTTCATTTATACAATTTAAAGCTAATTGGCTGCTTTGGAATTTTGTTTCTAACTCTGAAATGATATTATTTTTATTAATAGTAACATCATTAAGTAATGATAAAATATATTTACTTTTATCTGATGATGATAAATTAATAAAATTCAATGGGTTAAGTAACAGTTCATCCAAATTATAAGTATTACTAAGAATTAAATTTTTCTCAGTATAAGTTAATGAATTATCTATAGTGCTACATTCTAATGTTTCACTAAGTTTTTTACCTTTAGAGATACTTCTGGTAATTACATTTTCATCAGTTGATAACTCAACACTTAATGATCCATCTTTAGATAGCTTTGAAATACTTTCTAATTTTTTAGGTAATCGTCTTACTTGTCCATTTAGAGCATAGTTTATAGCTTCTAAAATAGTTGATTTTCCAGAACCATTATCACCTTTAATTAAAGTAATATTGCTTAATTTTAAATCCTTTTCATAGTGCTTTCCAAATTGTCTTAATTTGATTTCTTTGATTTTCATTTGTTATTCCTCCTGTGAGCCTTTTGGCTATTTATTTATTTCCTTCATTAGCTACTGCTAATTTAAATTTATTTAAGCCTTCAATAATAATTGAATAAAATAAATTTTCCTGTATACCTTAAATATGCTAATTTACATTATTTTTTTGAACTTATAAAATGTAAACAATATGTGAATAATAACTGATTTTAAGTTTTTTATACAACAAAAAAAGAACCCCAAACTAAATAGCTTTAGTTTTCGGAGTCCTTTCTTATTGTTTTATATTATAAATCTAGTAATTTAAAAATATAATAATAATCATCTAAATCATCTTTAGCAGTTATATTACCATTTTCAATAATACAAACAGTTCTAAGCATTTCATCTGTTAATGAATTTTCATAAATTATTAATTCATCACATATAGGAATTATTTTTTTTAAATTCTCAAAAGATTCAAAATATCTTTTCTTTATAGTTTCATTAGGTATACCATGACCACCAATAGCAACTCTGTGAGAAACTCTTTCTTGTGCTATTTTATAGCTGTTTACAGTAACAAAATGTACTGATACATAATAACCTAATTCTTTAGCCTTCTTTACATTACTGATTATTGACTTACCACATAAAGTTGTTTCTTGGTTAAAAGAAACGCCATTAGCAAAATAAAATCTAATTAACCTAATAGCTTCTCTTGCACATTTAGCTTGAAGTTTATCATCAGTCTAATTTCCTAACCTAGAAACCATTTCATCAGTGTTAATTCTTCTCTCATTTTTATTTAAAATTGCATAATCTGAAGCGAATAATGAAGATTTACCAGCTCCATTCACACCTGCAAATATAGTATAAGTATTCACTACTTAACCACCTTCTTCGCTGCAATGTGTCTTGCTTCATTAACTAAATTAAAAAAGAATTTTCTCTCATCATCTGAAGAAGCTTTTTTTAGTAAAGTCATTAATTCTGTAATTGAAAGATTTGAGTAATCATCTTTTTTTAATCTCATCTCCATATAATCCTCCTTTTCAAATAATACAACTTAATTATATATTATTACATAATTGAATAGGTGTATTATTTGAAATTAAAAAAATTTTTATTTTAATATTTATGGTCCTTATTTTGTTTTTTACATTTCTGATTGATTTAAAAGTCCTTTTAATAAAAAGTAAAATTTTCTTTTTTGAGAAATCTCATGAGCAACAGCCTTTAAAATTTCATAATAAGATTCCTCGTCATTTTTCCCTTCAGCTAATTCATTTAAGATAGCATCAGAAAGTTTTTTTAAGTTATTTGAATAAACTAAATCCTCAACTATTTCATAGCTTACTTTCAAAGGATTTATAACTTCAAACTCTTTGATGATATCAATAAATAAAGTATGCCAAAGCAAAATTTTACTTTCTTGAAGAGTAAAAGGTTTATTACCTAAAGCAATTTGTCTTTCATCAGAATAATTTCCTTCTTCATCATTCCATTGCAAAAAGTTTAAAATTTCTAATCTAATATTTTTCATTTTCAGTTCCTCCTGTGAGCCTATTGGCTATTTATTTGTTTTTTCCATTAGCTAAAGCTAATTAAAATTTGTTTGTTTAATACTTCAATATAAATATTAAATAAAATAAATTTTCCTTTATATCTTAAATATGTTGTTTTACAAAAAAAAATTGAACCTTAAAATTGTAAAAAAAGTGTGAATTATATCCGATTTTGTGATATAATTAATATGTTATTTGATTTATAAAGTTTGTACATATAAAGATTGTCTTAAATAAATATTTTCTTTATTTATTTATGCCCCAACCAAAAAGAACCCCAAATTTAAAAATATAATTTGGAGTTCTTTTTTTTATTATTTTATATTTCCATCTAATGAAAGTTCTGTTTCTAAATTATTTTTAGATAACAATAAGTTTTGAAGTTCTTCTTTATGTTTAAATTCAACATTTGTTTTTCCTTCTAATAATCTTAAATCATTAGAATATTGTTCTATTTTCTCAATCATAGAATCTCTTTTTTCTATTAATAATGTATTTATTTTTTTAATAGAATTAAACATCATTTTTGGATATACTTTATATTCTAATTTATAATTATAATTAGAACCAATATAAAAACTTCTATTTAGCATACCTGATGTTGTTGTAACTTCAAGTTTTATAGGAAGATTATAAATATAACCTATAACCTTTGAATCAATTCCTTTCATTATTAAACCTAACTGTTCTATTGCTAGAGTATCATCTGAATAATCTTTATTATTAAGATTAATAATAAAGTCTCCAGTATCTTTCATAACAGCAATATCTTCATTTAGTTTTTCAAGAGATTTTTTTGTGAAAGCTAAATGTTCCTTTGTCATTTTTTCTTGTTGCATAGACATAAGCATTTGATGTTTATGAGCTTTTTCCATCACTTGAAGCTTTTGTATTTGCTCTTTCATAGTTGCAAGTTCTAATAATTTAGGATTATTAGCTGCACACGCTTTACAAGCTTCATAAGTAAGTGTTGATGATTCTAAATCTTCAGCTACCCTAGAACTAGATGTTGCTGAAAGGATTTGAGCTATATATTTAGATTTAAATTCAACAAGTTGCCAGCTATAAGCATCAAAACTTGAATTAGTTACATATCTAAATTCATAGACTTCTTCATTTACATTACCAAATCTAAAAGCTCTACCTACTCTTTGTTCTACTGAAGACGGCTTCCAAGGTACGTCAATATTTGACAAACTTTTGATATTTTGTTGAAAATTGACACCTTCTCCACACGTAGAAGTTGAACCAATTAAAATTTTGAAGTTTCCTTCATTAAAATCTGAAATCATTTTAGTTCTTTGTTCAGTTGTCTTTGCATCATGAATGAATTTAATTTCATGCTCTGGAACGCCATTATTTATAATGTGTGTTTTTAATTCATCATAAACACTATAACTTCCATCATCTTTTGGAGTACCTAAATTTGAAAATAATAGTTGAGTTCCATTAGGGAATTTTCTATAGATTTCTGCTACATCATCAGCTACAGCTAATAATTTAGGAGAATCTTGGTCTATCCCAACTAATCTAGGAGCAACAGCTATTTTTCTACCTTCATTAGTAATTTTAAGCATATTATCTATTGCAGGATTTACTCCCCCATTAGATATACTTTCAGCTCTTTTAACTAATTCATCAATATAATTTTTCATTTCAGGTGTTGGTTGAACTGTTCTAACAATAGGTTTTCCCTCTACATGGTTAGGGATTTTTATATCATCTATATCTTGAATATTAACTACATCAGCAACTTCCCTAAAGACAGTGATTAACTCACCTAAGTTACAGAATTTACTGAAACGAGCTTTTAATCTAAATCCTTGACCAGTAGGATCTATTTCCATGTTAGTAACAACTTCTCCAAAGTTGGCAGCGAAAGCATCAAAACTCTCTAAGCGATATTGCTCTAAGCTACGCTTTGGTGATAAATACTTTAATAAAATATACATCTCAGACATTGAATTTGAAATTGGAGTTGCAGTCATAAAAGTTATACAACCATCACCATAAGTTTTTCTTTGGTAACTTATTTTATTATATAAATCTTGTGACTTCTTAGCTGAACTATTTGCAACACCAGCTACTTGGATTTTCTTAGGAACAAAAAGATTTTTATAGTTATGAGCTTCATCTACAAAAATATTTGTAATCCCTAAATCTTCCCAAAATAGAAGTCCATTATCAATATGTCTATCAGATAATTTTTTTATTTTTGTTTCAAAGTTTTCTTTTGCCTTTTCTAAATCTTTAATAGAAATTCTATTATCTGAATTCTCTTCATAAAATGATAAAGTTTCATTTACTTCATCTAATCTTTCCTTTAGTAATTCAATTTCAGTTGAAGGTTTTAAAGGTATCATACTTAAAACTGAATAAGGAATAATAACAGAAGTCCAATCTCCAAGAGCAATTTTAGAAATTAATTTTCTTCTATTAGATTTCTTAAAGTCCTCTGGAGTACAAGCAAGTATCTTAGCTTGTGGATATAAAGCTAAATATTCTTTTGCAAAACCATATGATTTGCATAAGTGATTTGGGACTATAAATAAGTTTTTATTCTTAATCTCTCTATTATTACTAATTCTAGCTGATTCTTCTGCATAAGCAACTGCACTATAAGTTTTACCAGAACCAACACTATGACATAATAAAGTATTTGTCTTAGATTGAATCATTCTACTAATAACCCTTAATTGATGTTCTCTAAGAGATATATTAGGATTTATATTTATTGTTTTAAAAATATTAGAATAACTTCTTTCTACATATCCATTAAACTCTTCATTGTAGATATCAGTTAAATATTTTAATACTTCTGGTTTAGAATTTATATAATTAATAAATTCTAATTTCCACTTTTCAGCCATATTTAAAGCTAATTGTGTTTCCTCAATATTTTTAACCCTTTTTTCTTTTCCATCAACTAACTTAGTATCAGTTACAGTTAAATCACCTAAATTTAATATAGCATCAATAATTGCGAAACTAGGTTTTCTACTACTTCCCCATTCCATCTTATCTTTTGCATATGGAATATAACCATTATAGATTAAGCTATATCCTTTTACAGCAGTATATAATAGTTTTACTTCATATCTGTCATCATCCAAACCTAAAGTTTGCTTAATAAAATCTTCTTTGATATTAGCAGGTATCCAGGTACTAGCGAAATTAAGTGCTACATCTGTGATGTAATCTGGAATAACCATTTTTAACGCTGCTACATTTCTTTCAATAGCAGGATTAGTTTTTGCTATTTCAACAGCTACTTTTAGCTTGTCCTTAACATAACCACTTAAATATTCATCTCTATATATAAGATTTGAAACATCTAAAGGATCAGCGAATACTATTTCTCTTTCTATTAATTCCTCTGTTATAGATTTTACACTTCTATTTAATTTTTCAGCTATAAAATCTACATCTATAGCTCCTAAAGTAGTGAAACTTAAACAAATAGCATCTTCAATATCTTCAGGAATAAATTCCTTTTCTACAGCTATTGTTCTTTTTGAGAATATATCTGCTTTATAATATGTTTTTTCTTCTAAATCATAGTTTTCTAAAGCTGCTATCATAGAATAAAGAATACATTGATTTAATAATGATTTATTTGCTCTACCATTAATAAATCCAAATTGTGAAACAAATTTATCATATTCATTATTTAAAGCATCTTGCAATGAATTTAATCTCTCATCAGAACAACCTTGTAATTGCTCTTGTATAAGAGTTTTAACTATTGATTTTATTGAAATATATAATTCAAGCTTTTCTCTTCTTGTCCCAACGTAAGAACTAGGAATTAATTTATTACCTTGTCTTTGATAAATTTTATTTTCTTCAAGGATAAATTCACCATCTTTAATATTTTCATCTTCACAAGTCTTTAATTCTTCTTCCTCAAACATATAATCATCTGTTAGAGGTGTAATATAAACTTCTGAAGGGAAATACTTGAAAGTTTTTCTGAAAGAATCACTAGATAACTTTCCAGATGATTTTACTGAAATACATTCACCAAACTGATTAGTAGCTAAAGTTAATTCACCTATTACCATTTCTGGATTATTGATAAAGTATTCATTAACAAATAACTCTTTATCTTTAAAAACTCTTCTAGTTTTTAACCAACTTCTATCAATTTTTTTCTTAGAAACAACTTCATCATCTTCATTTTCCTCTTCTTCATCAAATTCATTAGTTTCATTTTGTTTATTTTCATTTTTTTGAAGGAAAATAATATCTGAAACAACGCTTGTATCTGAAAAAGCACCTGAAGGTAATCTTACAGCACCTAAAAAATCGCATTTTTCATCTAAACATTCTCTTATATAAGAATTATTTTTATCCATTACACCTGTGCTTGTAACAAAAGCTATTATTCCTTTATCTCTAACCTTTTTTAAAGTCTTTAAGAAATAATAATCATGTATAAATAAATTATCATTTAATTCTTTATCAGTAGCATCAAAAACCTTAATATCTCCAAATGGGATATTTGATATAGCTAAATCAAAGCTACCATCTTTAAGAAGGTCTGATGTTTCTTCATATCTACGATTAATTATAGTTGCAGATTGGAAAAGATGACTTGCTATTTTTGAAGTTGTAGGGTCCATCTCAACACCAACTATTTTGGAATTATAGAACATATCCTCTTTTGAATAAATAAAGAAATTTCCTATACCCATGCTTGGCTCTAATATTCTACCTTTTTCAAAACCTAATCTTAATAAAACATTCCATACATATTTAACTATTGTTGCATTAGTATAAAAAGCAGTATTAACAGTTTTTCTTGCATTTTCAAATTCAGCACCTAAAATTGAGTGAGCTTCTGAATCTTCTTGTAGCTTATTAGAAAGACCTCCCCATCCAACAAACTTAGATAGCATTTTTTGTTGTGATTTATTAGCTTTTTTATTATTAGAATCTAATTGATTTAATAATTTAATAGCATTGATATTATCACTGTATCTTTCTGCTGGCTTAGTAGATGCAGTATCCTTTGATACTATGAAATCTAATATTAACTCTTTTGGTTTCTTTAAAGTTTTTCCAGCAGAAGTTGATTTGTTTTCCTCACTATTATTATTTGATATATTATTAAATAACCCTATTAAAGCATTAGTTGAATTAGTTGAATTACTTTTAACCTCTTCATTATCGCTATTCTCACTTTTCTTGAAAGTAGTTTTAGGATCAGTTGAATTATTAAATAACATAGAGAAAAAGTTTATATCAACTAAATTTTCATTAGAATTTTTTTATTTCTTTTCTTATTATTTGTTTTTTTCTTTCTTTTTTTCTTGCTATTTTCCTCACTTAAAGATGGTGCTAAGTTAAAAAGTTGCATTAATTTATTCATTTATTTATTTCTCCTTTGTTCCTATCGACTGTAAGTCATTTATATTTTCCTTTGGTTTTTTTGAATAAAAATATATAACACAAATGAAATAAATCACTTGTGTTATATGAAAATCTTATTATTTACATACTTAGTAATTCCATACTGCAACCTACAAGGACTTGCTGTCTCTTTTCGATTGCATTTAATCTAAAAGTTATATTCTTTAAAAGAACTTCTCTAATCATGTTAAAATCTAGTTTTATTAATCCTATAGTTTTAACATCTACAAAGCCATCTTTAGTATAATAACCAAAGAAAGAATCTCCTTTATCTTCAACTAAATAAATATATTTACCCTGCTCTTTGTAAAGGAAAATTGCCTTTTTATTAAAAGGATTTTTCTTTTCCCACTTTACGCATTGAGTAGCAGTAATTCTAAGATTTTCTAAACTTTCTTGTAAATTTTTATTCATTTCTTTATCCATGTTTTTCATTTTTTTCATCCTCATCATTCTTATTTATTTCTTTATTTCTCTCTTATGAATTTATTCCTTTAGCTGCTATCTCAGCACAATTTAGAATAAGTTCAATTTCTTCATTGGTCATATCTGACATTTGTTTATTTGGGAATATGCTTTTAGCTGTATTTTCAACAACACCTTTTGGAAGAGTAGTATATCTTTTTTGCAGTTGCTTTCTTATTAATTGCTCTGTACTATATTCAACTTTTTCAACAACAGTTTTATTAGGTTGAGATGAAGCAGGATTATTGTCCTGTTTTTCATCATTAGGGTTTAAATTAGATATATCCATGATTTCTCCTGAATTAATATCTATTAAATCTCTAGTCATGATATTTGCATTAATATTTTTAGCAATAGATATAATATCTCTAACTCTTTGGTCTTTATCAGAACCATATAGAGTTAATTCAATTTCCCCTTCTCTATTTCCAGGCATACCAGTAATATTTTTTAATGGTGCTGAAAATGGAGGTAGTTTTTTAAGAGCATTTCTTTGAGCGATAGATATAATCTTTCTTTCACCCATAGCTTTATTTGAAGTATATTCTGAAATACATCTAATAACCTTGTCATTCTTTATATTAACAACGACTTCTAATTGGTCATTTATACTTCTTGCTATAAGATAAGGCTCTTTTTCTGGGTTAAAAATTCCTTTGGTTAATATATTCCCGGCAGTACGATCAATACTAACTAATTCAACTAAAGACTGAGTAAAATACACTTCTACATTCATTTTTACAGTAGCAGATGCTGATACTATACTTCCGTTAAATTGGCAGAAAGAAACAGCGTTAGCTGTAACTTCAACTATTGAACCATCTTCATCTCTTAATATATAAGGATTTTCCTTTATAGCTCCATCTATCATTATGGTATCTGGCATATGAATACTAGCACAAACTATATTATTCATATAATTGTATCCAGCATAAGTTATACTAGCGTTGCCATAATCATCAAAAGCTATCATTTCATCTTCTTCTTTTAGGATAAGTTTAATTTTAAATTCTTTCATAATATTTAATTCCTCCTGTGAGCCTATTGGCTATTTGTTTATTTCCTTCATTAGCTAAAGCTAATTTGAATTTATTTATTTAAGACTTCAATAAATTGAATAAAATAAATTTTCCTGTATACCTTAAATATGCTAATTTACAATTATTTTTTGAACTTAAATATTGTTAACTTTCTGTTAACATTCACTAGGATTATCTTATTTATATAAATATATTTAATTTACAAACACCAAGTATATTTAAAAACAATGGAGAAACAACCTTGAAAAAGAAGTGAGTATATGTGAAGGGGGGAATATAAAATAAAGAAAATTATATAAAAATAAAGCAGATTAGAAATTTTTAAAATAAATCTAAATCTGCTTTACTTCGTGTAGTAGTAAAATAACTCTTATTGAATAAATGGTATATTAATTATCGTTTATTTTTTTATTTACTTTATATATTTTTTTATAATTCTTTCTATTTGTACCCACAACTTTCCTGTACCCACATTTCTATTAATTTATTTATTTTATATGAAAATTTATCTCCCCTTTTCCCTTTATTACTTGCTTTAGAAAAAAAGTGTGGGTACACATTTCTTGTACCCACAACATTATCTTTGTTTTAGAAATAAATATTTATTTTTTAATATTGTTGAATAAATAAGGAACAATAAAATTTTCCACCCTCTCATGGAATTGCCACAATCAAATCTTAGAATTTTATCATTTAGAACTTCAAAAGTTACTTTATTACTTCTACACCAGTCCATTTTTAAGTACATTGTGTATTTACCTTCTTCAAGGCTTATATATTTTATTTCACCACATTTAATTTTACTATAATATTTTTCATCTATTATAATCTTATAATCTCTTTCTGTATCAAGTAAATTATCTCTATGTAATATTATCATATGAAAAACCCCTTAACTATAAAAAAAATAGATTTATAATATAGGTTTAATAGTATATTATAAAACTTAACTGAAAAAATTAAAATAAATTAAGCCATGACCAATAAATTAATCCACGCCCTAACTCTTTTTTAAAAAGTCCAGTTGAAGAAATATCCATATAAAGTTTACCAACTTTAGGACTAAGATTTTTTTTATTTTTAAATTTATAAAGTGCTAATCTTCTTAAATTTTCTTCTAATCTCATAGTTTGCAATTCAAAGTCTTTCCCTTTTTCGACTGCATTTTTAAATTCAATAAGTTTAATACGTTCATCTTCAGTAGTTTGCTTATCCAAAATTAAATTATAAATTCGTTCTAATAAAATATTTTCTGATAAAACTTGTTTTTCTTTCCTATTCAAGTTAATCACCTACCTCAAAATATTTAAGCTCACTGAAAGATAATTAAGTGAAAAAAATTACTATAACAAAAAAGCCTAGATTGGTGGGAAGTAAATAATCTAGGCTTTTAAGCTGATAAGGGCAAAAAATTAAAAAAATTATAGTTTTAATGTAAATAATATAAAAGTGGTTAGATTTAAATGTTTTATATTTTCTTTACAATTACATTGTATTACTTATTGTAAAGGTATTCAATAAAAATGCTATAATGTTAATAGAATGTTGTTAATTTTAACAAGTAATAGAATTTTTGTGAAAATATGTTGTAATTTGTTCATATCCGTAGTATACACTAAAATTTATATTCAAGAATTTAGTTTTATTTTTTATATTATAATAAAAACATGATACCTAACCTATATAAGTGGTCTAATATCACTTGATATAAAAGAAAGAAGGGATACTTATGGGTTTATTAAGTCCAAAAATGGACTTTATTTTTCAACAAATCTTTGGTAGTGAGGAAAATAAAGAAATTTCAATATCTTTTTTAAATGCAGTTTTGAATTCTACTGAGAAAAATAAGATTGAAAAAGTTATTTTTAAAAAATCTTATGTGATTGATGAATATTCTTCAGATAAATTCAGATTAAACATAGAAGCAACTACTAATAAAAATGAAATAATAAATATTGAAGTTCAAGTAAGATATGAACAAAGTTTAATTCAAAAAACTTTATATTTTTGGAATAAATTATATTCTAAGCAATTAGAAGAAGGACAAAATTATGGTGTCTTAAATAAAACCATATATATAAATGTTTTAAATTTTAATTATTTAAAAGAGACTTCAAACTTCCATAGTGTTTTTAGATTAAAAGAAATTACTAGCAATATGGAATTAACAGATATAGAGGAAATACATTTTATAGAGCTTCCTAAGTTTGTGAATAATAAAGAAAAAAGTTTATTAGCTGCTTGGTGTGAATTTTTAAATAATCCTAACAGTGTAGAAGTTAGAGAATTAGAAAATGAAGTAGATGAAATAAAAAGAGCAATGGATATACTGATTAGAATAAGTAACAATGAAGAACAAAGAAGATTTTATGAAATAAAAGAAAAACAAATATTAGATGAAATAAGTGCTTTAGCATTAGCGAAACAAAGAAGTATTGAGAGCTTCCTTGAAATAGGGAAAGAAGAAGGGAGAAAACAAATAGCTATAAAAATAGCTAAGAACTTATTAGATATTTTAGATGATGAAACAATAGCTTTAAAAACAGGATTAACAATAGAAGAGATTAAAAAACTTAGGTAAAATAAAATTTTAGTTTTATACTTTTATAATAAATATATTTTTTTCTTAATAATAATGTTTTTCATAATTAATTCATTGAATTTTAATTTTTAAATTTAGATTTAAAATATTAATGGAAAATTCACATCATTCTTTTATATTTAGAAATAAATTTTTAGTATACTTTTCTTAAGATATTTTTAAATTGTTAAAAAAGATTGGAGGTACTAAAGATGGCTAATATTTGTTTTTTTGATGATGATTTTTATGAAATTTATGAAAATGAAGAAGGTTGTCCTTTAAAAAAAGGTTATTTACTAGTGAAAAAGAAGTATTTTTTGTTTTCAATAGATCCTTTTCCAGATGAAATTATAAATCTGTCTGATAATGAACTTGAAAATATATTCTATCCTGATTATGAGGGAAATAATATTTTTGATAAATATTTTCCGCCTGAAAAATTTAATGATTTTTCTGTTTTTGGTACTGGTCATGCTTTTACAGTTGAAAAAAATTTTGAGAAAATTAATGAATTTTATTCTTTAATTTTTCACGCAAAAAGGATAACCATATTTTATGATAATAAACGTAAAGAAAAAGGTATTCCTTTAGAAGAATATAATAAAATATATAAAGCTTTTTTCTTTTTTTCTAAACCTAAAAAGCATGCTGATGGTACATTAGTTGTGATAGTATCTATATTAAGCATAATTTCTTTAATATGTAGTATTTGGAAACATAATATTTACTATCTTTTTCTAATGCTTGTTTTTTTATATATTCTTCAAATAAGAAAGAGATATGTAGTTGGATTATCCCAAAAAAAAATTAATAATATTTTAAAAGAGAAAAAAATAAATTATAAATTATTCTTTAGATAAAAAACTGTCTCAAATAAATAGCTATTCGAGACAGTTTTTATATTATATAAAAATTATTTATTTTAATATTTATAGTTTCCATATTACCTATGTTTGATTGATTTTTCTTATAATTTCACGAAGATATAAATTGTTAATATAAGGTGTAGAAAAAAATAAAATTAACACAAAAATTATTCCTATTATAAAAAGGAAAATAGGTTCATAGCCCATATAAGTATAATAAATCATAAATAATACAAACAAAAAGCCTATTATTTTCATAATATTAGTAGAGATACTTTTAGGATTTCTTTTACCATAATAACAGCTATATTCTGTATTTTCTTTTAATATAGAAATATCAAATTCTTTATCATTATCTATCCCCATTAAATAAGATATTGAGCCAACTTTATATTTTTTATTTCCCATTACATCTAATAAATTTACTTTATCAAAATCTAAATTCAAAAATTCTTTATCAAATTCATTCGCTGAAAAAAAATATTTATTTTTTTAAAACATATATATCCTTTTTCAAAAGGAATATTTTCTTTTTCTATATTAATAATAAAAAATGCGTCTCTTACAAAAGGAAATCTTCTTTCTATTGCAATCACCTCTTATTCATAATTTTTTCTAATAGATTTATGAACTATAATAAGTATTAATATAAGAAAGTATTCTACTACTAAAAGTTTTTAATTACATAAAAAACTTTTAGTATAATTAAAATTTTAGTTTTATACTTTTATAATAAATATATTTTTTCTTAATAACAATATTTTTTATAATTAATTCATTGAATTTTAATTTTTAAATTTAGCAATAAAACTATTATAGCATCTTCCAAGTAAAAAACCGTCTCAGATAATCAGTTATTTGAGACAGTTTTTTATTATATAAATTATTAAGTGATTTTTGTTTTATCTATTTTTAAAATTTCAAGTAAACTTATTTGGCTATAATTGATTTCATATAATTAATAGCATTTACAAAAAAAACAGAAGCTGAACTTGCATTAATGACCATAAGCGGTGGTGCAACTAAACTAATTACTAAAACAATCATAGATGTTCCTAACATGTCTTTTTCTTTTGCTGTTAATTTTCTAGTTTTAACATCATTTAATAAGTCTTCCCAACTTAGATATTCAGCGGGTGCTACTCCCCCTGGTTTTACATCTGGAAGTATAGTCAAGGTAATAACTATACTATTAGAAAAGTTATATTCTCCATCTTTAGTTTTATATGTTGCTATCAACTTTATTTTAAGTTGTTGCTCTTTAGTAATTACCAAAGCTATAGAACCATTTCCAATTAACATTGATACATCAGTTAATGAAGTTTTATTTATTGTTACACCTAAATTACCTAATACACTAACAGATGCACTTTTTATTTTACCATCAGAAATATTTATAGTAGGAAACTTTTTACCACTTACTTTTTTAGCTGATGACTCTACTCCTACATTCATTACAGCATTTATTCCTGCTCCTAATGAGATGATTTTTCCTACCCCTTTATTTTCAAAAACTTTAGAACCATTAAATCCTAATAATTCAAGAATATTTTTATATCTTTCATCTTGTTCATCTACAGAAGGTACTTTATCTTCGGGAATTGGATTTGGTTTAATAGTCTCTTCTTTTTCTACTTTTTCATCAAGTTTTTTCATAGTTTGTGGTCCAACTATTCCATCTACATATAATCCGTTTTGTCTTTGAAAATCTTCAACAATATTTAATGTTTCTTGTCCAAATATACCATCAATAGTTATTTGATAACCTATATAAGCTAATTTAGCTTGTAAATCCTTTACTGCTTCCCCTTTAGCTCCAATGGATAATGTAGTTACAGTGTTTCCTGTACTGCCACTTCCTGTAGTTCTATCTTTTATTATATTAATGATTGCATTGAAAGTTTTTCCGATATAATTTCCATTCAATACATCTTGGTAACTTTTAGTGCTAGTTGGATATTCTATTAATACAGCTTTAGTATTTTTTAATGTTGTAGCCCAGCTAGAAAAGAATCCTGCTGAATATATGTTGTTATGTCCAAAACCAAACTGATTATCGAAATATTGCCCTATTTCAGCATTTCCCTGTGACATATTCATCCAACCATGAAAATCTATAACTATCATTTCACTTGAACTACTATTTATCTCTTGAACTATATTTTTAAGAGCAACTGCTTCAGGTGCTCCGAGAGGTGTTGGTCCAGTATAATTTCTAGGGTTAGTTAATTGTGCGAAATTATAAGGGAAACACCTATTCATATCTACTCTTGTAGTCATGGCACAACGCCCTGGACCATTATTTGTGATACCGTTTATAACACCGTCAGGATTTATACATTGAGCTATATAGATACTCCAATCCCCTAATCCATATTGGCTATTATAATCAGCGAATTTTTTTATTAATTCTGTTGCAATTTGAACTAAAGCATATCCATCATGTGGCCAATTATCTTCAAATCCATGTATGGCAAATCCAGCGAAGATTACTTTTTTCCCATTTCCTATTTTATAAATGTTAAGAGGTTTTCCCATACCACTAGTTCCATATTGTCTAACAGTCACATTGTTATAATTAACATAAGGAATTGTTAAATTGCTAGGAACACTTTTTAAGCCTTCAAAATCTACAAATCCACATTTACTTAATTCACCTTTTTCTGATGTATCATAAACAACACAAGTTCTACCATCTTTTTTATATAAAATAGTTGCTGATTCATAAGGTGATAAAGAACCGAAAACGCTATTACCTGTAGAATCTAAGTAGACAGTTTCATCACTTGATCCATTTATCCAATTATAAGGATTATAATAAGTTATTATATTAGGGTTATTAGTTACATAGCCTTGTCTTACAGCTCCACCTGCGGGATATTGTACTAAAGCTAATTGTTTACTATAACTTATATCTAAAACAGTTATATTATCTCCAACATCTATTTCTCTACCAGGAATGATATTCCCATTTTCATCTCTTAAATAAAGTGAATCATTAGAAATTACAGCATTGTTATCATAGGTAAAGCCTTCTGGAACAATTCCACCTGCTGCTATGGTGCTATTACTAGAATTATTACCTGTATTAGAAATTCCTCCAGCATAGTTTACATAACCTGATTTCGTAAATTCGCCTTTAGAAGTTGTATAAACAATACAATATCTATTATTCGCTTTATATAAAAAAGTAGCTTTTTCATAAGGATCTAAACTGCCAAAGACATTTGCACCTTCGTAATTCAAATAAACCGTTTCAGAGGTTGAACCATTCTGCCAATTATAAGGATTATTATACTTAATTAGGTTTGTATCATTATAAATATAACCTTGTCTAACATTTGTTCCTGATGGATATTGAATTAAAACTCTTTGAGAAGTATAACTAATATCTAAAATTAATAATTCATCTCCATCACTTACATAACGACCATTAATTATATTACCTTCTGAATCTAATAAATCTAAGTTTCCTCCACTTAAATGGGCATTAGGACTAAATGAAAATCCACCTGATACTATACTACCTGCGGTTAAAGAAAATATTTCGTTTAAATTCATTTTATCTCCTCCTAGTGATTTATTCTTTTAAAAATAAATTACTTTAAATTTACATATTTTTCAAACTTGATAATTTATTACTTTTAAGAATAATAATCAATAAGTTTTTTATTAAATAAATTTTATAACTCAATATGGGGAA
Organism: Clostridium massiliamazoniense; assembly: GCF_001403635.1. Lineage (GTDB taxonomy): Bacteria > Bacillota > Clostridia > Clostridiales > Clostridiaceae > Sarcina > Sarcina massiliamazoniense. Next base: position 45,231 of record NZ_LN879464.1, on the reverse strand, counting down.
ATTTTAGATTGCTGAGAAATATTATTTGAAAATTCTATAAATTTTTATTTTATCTTAAAGTGTATATTTATATGTTTTGTAACTTTTATAGTGTATAATTATACACTTAGGGATATAAAAAAGATTATTTAATCAAATATATGAATAAAAAAGCTGGTAGAAAACCTACCAGCACCTGCTTAATTATTTATTTCTTTGCTTTCACCATAATACCTTCTCATAGTTGATTTAGTAATTAAATTAATTTTTTTACCACTTTTTCTATATTCCTTATTTTCTTTTAGAGACCCTCTGCTTACTTTCATCCTTAAAGCACTTTCACTTATATTCCACTTTTCACAAGCTTCACCAAAGCTCATAACTTCATTTAAAGCATCTTTAGGGCCTATGAAACCTAAAGCTTTATTAATAACCTCTAAATCCATAATACTTATACTATTAGTATAAACTTCATCATCATAGCAATTGTAAATAGCAATGCTAATAGTATCATCTTTTATAAGTTTCTCCAAAATTAATTCATTTTCTGAGTTAAAAATTATTTTATATTGTTTCTCGGAATAATCTTTTTCACCATATGATAAGTATTTTTTAATTTTTTTATTTTTTATAAATTTCAAAACTTCACTTATTGTCACTTTTCTCAATCTCCTATAGCAAAGAAGTCTTTATATAAATTCTCAAATATTATATTTAAAATAAATTATAAGAATTTTAAGTTATAACTTGATATAAAAGTATTTTCATCAACCTCTATAGGCTCATTGATACTTATTTCAACTTTAATGTTATCAAAAGTTAACTCTTTCACCATTATTCCTGCACCTTCCATAAGAGCTATATCATCATGCAAACCTCTTTCAACACCATAAGTATACTCAACTCTATCAAGTATTGCTTGTTCCATTTCTTCATAACTTAAATTTAATAACTCCATTCTCAAAACCTCCATGTACCTATTTTTTTTATTTAGTTGAATTTAATAAAGTTGCTATTCTATAATTGCCTAATTCAATTTCTAAGCTGCTTATTTTTTCAACATTACCAAAAGCAGTTAAATTACTAAGTTCTGAATTGCTAATTTCATCTATCAAGTTATTTATTCTTTCAGTAAAATTTTTATTATATTCAAAATGCTTAGAGATAAATACTTTGAAATTTTCTGCTATCTCTAAATAAGTTCTTTTTTTTAGCACACGTCTACTTTTAGTAAGTAGTAGCATATAATCTAAATCTCCTAAAGTTCTAAGTCCTAAATTTTTACTAGATTTAGCTACATCAGCCTGTAATTCTACTAACTCTTTAATTATCTTTTTATTGTCCATATAGTCTCCTTCCACCCTGTTACGTTATCGTAACATATAATTAAAGTATATTATTATTATTTACTTATGTAAACAATAAAAGTCCATTATTTCTATAAAATCGTTCGACAATTTACAAGTATATTATATCAATTACCCTCCTAATGTTCCTAGAAAGACTTATAGTTTTCATTTTTAGTAATATTGACCAACACTTTAACAATTAGTAAAATAGAATTATGTTTAAAGATAAAATTAAAGAAGTAAGATTAAAAAATAAAATAACTATTCAAGAATTATCTAAACTTACAGGATTATCATTAGCATCTATAAGTATGTATGAGTCTGGGAAAAGAATACCTTCAGCAGAAAACATACACAAAATAGCAAATGCTTTAAATATAAGTATAGATGAATTATTTGAAGAAAAAAGCAATAGAAATGAACATTACAATTCAATTATTAAGAATAAAGCAAATGATTTTTTATTGAAAAAGGCTTTTATCAGAGCAAATGGAATATGTGAGTTATGTGGGGAAAATGCTCCATTCATAACAGAAGAGGGAGAACCTTATTTAGTAGGTAAGTCTATATATTATGAGGAAATTAATGATACATATATATGTGCAGTTTGTCCTAATTGCCATGAAAAATTATCTGTTTTGAAGTGTACTGGTGAAAAAATATATTTACGAAAGAAATATAATCAACAAATTTAAATTAGCTTTAAAAGTATAAGGATGATCATAGATATAATGAATTGAAAGGGGAATAGTTTATGAAGTTAATAAAGAGACATCCATTAATTAGTACATCTATCATCTTATTTTTATGCTGTGAATTCTATGTATTGGTATTAGAGAAATTTAAATTACCAATACCATCATATGTAAAAATTATTTTAAACAGTCCTTATGCTATTTTAATATTTTTAATAGGAGTACCGATAAGTTATTTTGCTTTTAAATTTATATTTACTGTATATTCAATGTTAGTTGCATTTATATTTGATAATAAATATTATAAAAATTTAATTGATAAAGAAAAATATTGGCTAGATAGAGCAAGCAAGGCTTATCACTATAATGGAGACTATAAAAATTTAAATAATTATAAAAAAAATAACTTTAAAAAATAAAACATATAAAAAGGGACTATCTCGCTTTGAGTAGTCCCTTTTATGATACTTCTAATTAATTTTCTCATTATTACCAAAAGGCATTAAATTATTAAATTGTGAAATATTACACAATTTAATAACTTACTATTGTATAATATTTTATAAAGAGCAAGTCCATATTATTTTAATTTACGAAAGGATGAGAGTATGCAAAAAATTACATTGGCAAGAAAAATATATAAGGAAATAGTTGATTTAGATGTGAAAGAAAATGTATTTGTAGAATTTATAAAAAGAGAAGTGCTTATAGAAGACATATATTATATTGCACCTACTGATGAGATGAATATAGAGTATATTGATGTTGATGAAAAATGGTGGAATGTACGAATGGAATTAATAATATCAAGTTTGAAACAGTGTTTTGATAGGTTTATAGTAAGAGATGATTATGTACGTTATATATTATTAGATGTAGCACATTTATTCTTAGTTCAATGGATATCAAGAAACCAATATGCAGAAGATGATAAGATGTTTATGGTCACATATAACAGATTACAAGAGCAAAGAGCTAATTTAAAAGAATGGTATTAAGTCTGGATGTTTTTAGTCATTGTTAATCATAATACACTTATTTTTTGTAAAAGAAAAGGTGAACTTTCGAGTTTACCTTTTTTTATGAAAATACCCTCTGAAATTTACATTAGAGGGTATGAAGAATTATTGTTCTTTTAACGTATAGCTACAATTATCATAAATATAAGGAAGTATAAAGCAGTAGAAAATTGAAAATACTACAATAAATCCTCCTATATATTTTAATATTAAAATATTATTGTTCGATACCATACTTTCAACAACACTACCAAACAAAGTTGCAATGAATAAAGTAAAAAATAGATATATACCACATATTATTAAATTTTTTTTAATCATATTACTTTTAAAATCATATGTTAAGTTTCTTAAAAGTGAAAAAATACATTTTCTCAATAAACCCAAAACAACATATATTCCAAAGTACATTGCAACTGAAAAATTAAAATTAGACGCAATAGTTGCTACAAGGTGGTTATGATCAACCATATACATATTGTATGAAGAATCTCCATAACATATTGGAGCATGATAGATATATACAATATGAAGCACTTTAAACATTAAAGCAACTGGATAAGCAAAAAGTAATTTATCAGCAAAGAACTGTGAATTATAGCTTAAGATTTTATCAAATAGTTTATTAAGAGTAAAATTTGCTATTTTTGAGTTGGTTTTTAATCTACCTTTTACTCTTCTTATAGATGTTTCATAGTCTGATATAATTGCTGAAATAAAATAAAATGTAAAGTATAAATGATTTAGATGGCTAAAACTATCTTTTGATGTTGTCCAAACCACAAATATTATTATCCCAATCAAAAATATCAAATGTAAAAATGAACCTTGTTTTTTAGTTATTAGAAAATTATAAACTTTCTCAATTATTGTATTTTTAAAAAACAATATTCCTTCAATTAATAGTTCCATGTCTTTATTTCCTCCTTAGGGCTATATAGCCATTTAATTTTTTTCTTTTAAGTTTTTTATTTTTTTATTACTCCTAGTGTTATTTTTATTTCTTTAGTTCTTATAACCATATTGGTCATTTTTTTAAAAATCCTTAGCTACTGCTAATTAAGATTTTTTTTATTTATTTCCTCAATATAAATATTGAATTAACTAAAACCTCCTTTATACCTTAAATATGCTGTTTTATAAAAAAAAATTGAACCTTATTTTTGTAAACTTTTTGTGAACAAAAGATGATTTTGTGATATTATAATTTATAATTAGAGATATTTATGCCACAAAATTACTCATATGTATTTTCTAATCAAATATATAAAAAACTAAAGAAGAGAATGAAAGGAGCTTAATATGGAGAAAAAATTCAAAATATTATTGGGGGGAATTGCTACTTTTATAGTAGTGGCAATCGCTGTTGTTGGTGTATTTTTAACTACACATTCAAAAGATGTTAATTTAGGAGTTAATACTTCTAAAAGTAATAATAGTCAACAAACAATTAATACATCAGCTAATACCCAACAAGCAACTACAGTAGACAAGCACCAAGCAGAAAAAAGTAAAACAACAAAGGCTGATACAACATCAGATAAGAATGATAAAGCTACTAAGACAAGTACAGCAACTAATAACACATCAAACAATAATAAAGATGATAATAGCTTAAATCAAACTAAAGCATTAAATAATCCTGCTTCAACAGCTAAAAATCAATATGAAAAAATATTTTATAGCTCAACATTTGGAAGACAGGTTTATCCTCAAATTTTAAATGATAATGGCAATAATATAATAAAAATTTATACTGTTTATACTTTAGCGTATTTAAATGGAATGAAAACTATGGGGAATGATATTGTAAATGGAAAAGGAAATATCCAAGAAGAGAAATCAAATTACTATACAGCTTTAGAATATGTAAATAATTCACTTCAATTTATCGTTCCTACTATAAATCAAATAATAAAAATTTCTAATGGTACACAAAAAACTGAAGCTCAAAACCTATTAAATGTTGTTCAAGCTGCTGCTGGAAGTGCTGAAGCTGAATATAAAATAATAACTGCATCTACAGGCTTTGGTATTCCAATGATTAATTCATTACCATTTGGAAGTACATTAGATAATAATTTAAGTCAGCTTAATACTTTAAATAACAATTTAGGCTGTGATAATAAACAACAATTACAACAATGGCAACAATACGCTAATCAAACTTTCTCAGGAATGTAATTTCAATGATCCTTGTACGCTAAGTGCAAGGATTTTATTATAAAAAGACAGAAAAGGACTGAACATCAATGATAAGAATACATACTAATAAAGATTTATCTAAAACATTTAAAAAGATAGAAAGAAATATAAAATTGAATAAAGAATTTGAGACATGGCTTCAAGCACCTGAAAATTTTAGTTTGAATGAAATAACCAAAGTAAAAATACAAGATTACTATAAGAATATAAACTTACCATATAAGCTTATAGAGGATGTAAATATATTTAATAAACTTAATTTCATTACTGATGTAAATTTACAATCTGAAATGGATATTCCAGTTGCAAGTGGTGAATTAAATATTTATAAACCTAATAGTTATAATAGTCTATTAAGGGAAACATATTATTTATTTGCATTTAACCAAGATACAAAGTTCCCTAACAATGGTCACTATCATATTGATTTATGCTTATATAATGGATTTAAGGAAAGTATAAAAGATACTAAAGGAAATGTTCTTTTATTAGGATTAGAATACGGATTATACCCTTATATGTGTTGTGAAAATGAAAATATTGAAAGTATTACTATTGTTGAAAATAATATGACTTCATTTGATTTCTTTAATGAAAATGTAGTACATAAACTAGATGATAATAAAGTTGATGTAGTTTACCAATACAGTAAAGCATTTTTATTAGAAAATGATATATCAAAATATGATAAAGTATATTTTAAACTTTGGAAAACTGCTAAAGAAGCATTATTATCATATAGAGATTATATAGAGATTGGATTATCTTGTGATAATGCAGAGTTATGGCTTGAAGAGGAAATATTATATATAATGAAAGTCTTAATATTTAAATATTTAAATTCAATATATAAGAAAAATGAAGAGAAATTTTTAGAAGAGGACTTTGGAGATTTTAAAGATTTAGCCAAAGCTACGAGAGAGGTTCTAAATGGGCGCATAAACGTTATTAAATCATCAAGCGTAATTGACCTTATTAATAATAAAGCCCTTATAAGAGAGATAATAGGTGCTACAAATAACATTGGATAATATAAAAAATACTGGGATACATATTCCAGTATTTTTTTATTCAATATTTTCTTTTAATTTAATTTTTCTATATTTATTCAATTTACTTGAAAAAGCTTTTCTAGTTTCATAAAAAGATAGTGTCATTCCCTTTTCTTGCATTAAAAAATAAACACTTTCTACAAGTTCTAAGCATTCTTCTTTTTTAGGATGTCTTTTATTTGTTTTTAAAAAATTTTCATAATTAACTCTGAAAGAATTTAATATCCATTCTTTTTGCTTTAACTTTATATCTTTAAATTTCTTTTTCATAAAATCCCTCCTTTTTTTATATCAAGTGGTATTAGTTTATTATAATAATATAGATTTAATAGTCTATCCTATTAAATCTATCTATTTTAAATTAAATGTACATATTACAAGCAATATATCCTAAAGAATCACAAGGTATTATTTTAATAATATTATTTCTATGATATAATTTAAAATTGTTAGGGAAATAATGTTTGAGTACCTCAGCTTAATGTGCTAGAAGTAAGTTAAATAAAGGCTTAGAGCTGAGGTGGTGTTATATGTTAGCGACAACTATAGGTGTTGCAATTATAATTTTGATAGGTTATCTAGCTACATTGATAATTGTTAGACCTGATGAGATAGATTTCAAGATATTTAAACATATATCTTTTAAAGCTAAGAGAAAGCATAAAGAAAAAAGAGATTAAAGGTTGCAGCCTTCAATCTCCAGAAAATTTTCTATTCAAACATAAAGCCAAAACTTACTTCTGGCTTCCCTAAACTTATTATACCATATCTTTTATAAAATATTCAATTCTAAAAAATACTTTAAAATTAACATTTTATTAATTTACAATAGTTATTTGTATGCCAAATATTTTTTGTAGTTTATATTAAACTCAGATTTGTGGCTATTATCTGTTAGTAACTTCTCCAACTTCAAATTCTTCAGCACATCCATCACATATTAAATTAGAATATTTATCTTTACAATTATGTAGACCACATTTAGGACAATCCCAAGCATAGGCGTCTACTTCAATCACATTTACTTTTTCCATCATCAAAACTCCAATCTATCAAATTAACCTTACAAATTAATATTTTTAATTAAATCATTTAGTGTTTTTTCTCCAATTCCCTTAACCTTACTTATACTATGTTTATCATATATTAAGACATAATATAATCTGTCTCCATAATAATCAAATAGAATTTTTTCTTTACTACCAATTATCGTTTTTAAATAGGCTCTTAATTTTTTAGTTCTCCATTTAGCAATATCATCTTTCCCATCATCTTCAAAATCGAAGTCGCAAAAATTTACATATGATATTTTTAAAACGTTTACTTTAAGTTTATTTTTATATTCAACTACATATCCCTTTATTTGATGTTGAGAGTTTATTTTTAAATGTCCTAGCTTACCTATTATTTCATATATCTGACCATTTCTATTTTCAACATCATAGATATAAAATCCTATATTTTCATTAACATATTTTTTTCTTATTATAGTTACTATATCAATATGTCTATTTCCAATATCACTTTTTTTAAATACTATTCTTTTTGAAATAGCTACAGCATCCATTAATCTAGTTCCCTTTCCATTATATCCATTCTACGTGTTTCTCTTTCCTTACAATCTGGACATATTATAGACATTACAACTTCATCTCCACAGTCTGAGAAAAGTTCTTCTGCTGAAATATAACAATCTTCCCCTCCACATTCGTTACAAATTATTTTGAATCTTTCATAAATCATATCGTTTTTCTCCTTTGAATAAAATTATGAATTTATAATAACACCATTTAAAATAATCTGCTTAAAATTGATAATTACAAGAGAATTTAAGGAATTTAATTGTATGAAAATATAAAAAAGACTTGAATTTAAAATGCTAAAAAGCAAATTAAATACAAGTCTGAGAATAATAATTTATTAAATTTTTTATTACGTATTAAGTATCCTTTTTCTCTTCTATTTATAAACCTATTATAATCCTAAAGCTGCTAAGAAAATATTTTTATTTTCCTGTTTTTCAGTTTTAGGAGCAGATTGAGTTTCTACATTTGTAGTTTCTACATCAAATGGAGCTTTTTCATCTACAGGAACCATATCTGAAACTTCTAAATCACTATTAGGTAGTTCATTAGGTAAATCAATATTTTTCTCTTCTATTTTATCTGATTTAATATCTTTACATACTAAATCATCAAAATCATCATCAGAGATACCTTCAGCTATATCGCTAACATTAACTGTATATGATGAACCATTTTCAAATTCATTATTTGAGTAGAATTTTCCTTGAATATCTATTGTTTGTAGAATTATAACTGGATCTTTACGTTTTTCATTATTTTTAGTTGTATACTCTTCAAAGCTTAATGAACCTAAAAGAGTTACTCTTGCTCCTTTTCTTAATCTTTTATTTAAGAAATCAGCAAAGCCATAAAAACATTTAAATTTAATAAATTGAGTTCTTTTTTCCTTTTTATATATTTCTGTAAAGGCAATAGAATTGCTATAAACCTTTAAACCATTATTGCTATAATATTTTCCTTCTGAAGTAATATTCCCTACTAAAGTTACTGTATTTATCATTTTAATTTCCTCCTGTGAGCCTTTTGGCTATTTATTTATTTCTTTATTAATTATTTTTATTTTTTTATAAAATGTTTTTTATTGAACATCTAATTCATATTCAATACCATCTATAATGAAGTAACTGCTAAAAGCACGTTTTATTTTTTCACTACTTAATGCTGCTCTTAAAACTTTTTCATATTCTTTAGAAGAACAAATAAGAAGTTTATTAACACCATTTTGTTTGATAAATGTTGAATTCTTAAATGCTTTAGCTATATCATTGTAAATTGGACTTGTAAGACCTTTACTTTCACAAGTTTTAACTAATCTATTTTGAGCTTCTTTAATAGCTACTTTAAATTGATTAATTTTAGCTCTTTCAATTTCTGCTTGTCTTAACTCAGCATTTTGTTTTTCTTTAAGTCTTAAAGCTTCTTCCATTTGCATAGACATTTCTTTAGTTACTTGCTCTCTTATTTTCACAGTTTCTTCTTCTATAATTTTTTTTCTTAAAACAACTATAGCTTCTTGTAACTGTGGTTGTAATTCGTTCATAACCTCTTCTCTTATCTTAGGTTCAAGTTCTGCTCTAATAGTCTTTTCTAATTCAACAGCATCTACTTGATTAATATTATTAGTAGCATGAATTGGTTCATTTTCTACTTCTTGTACTTTTAAAGTTTCACAAATCTTTAAAATAGACATTTCTAATAAAACACCTTTGAAAGCTGAAATTTTAATTTCAGAATATGTTTTTTGAAGAATATCTATCATAGTAAATAAAGCATTTGTATTAAAAGAAGTAGCCGCTAGTTTTACTAACTTTAAATCACCTTCTGTCATTTTGATAAGATTAGTTGATGCTCCTGTCTTAACGATACTGATAGCTCTTAAAACATTAACTAAATTCATAATAAATTTTTCAATATCAACGCCTTCTTCTAAAGCCTTGTATAAAAGTTCTATTGCTTTTGAACTATTTCCAGAATAAATTAAACCTAAAAGTTTAAATATATTCTCATTAGAAATTATTCCTAGAAGTTTAACTATTTCATCATAATCAGTTAAATTCCCATTTATAACTTGTTCTAATAAACTTATACCGTCTCTTACAGCACCATCAGACATTTTAGCTAATAAAGTTAAAATCTTGTCTTGATTTTCAGGAGCATAACCTTCTGAATCAGCAATGTATTTTAATCTCTTAGCTATATCTTCTTGACTTATATGCTTATAATTATATCTTTGACAGCGAGATAAAACAGTTATTGGTAAAGCTGTTTCTTCTGTTGTGCAAAGTATAAATACACCATAAGCTGGTGGTTCTTCTAATGTCTTTAATAAAGCATTAAAAGCAGATTTTGAAAGCATATGTGCTTCATCTAGTATATATACTTTGTATTTAGCACCTACAGGCTTATAATTCATACTATTTTTAATTTCTCTGATTTGATCTACACCATTATTAGATGCTGCATCAATTTCAATTACATCAGTAGATGTTCCATTGTCTATACTCTTACAACTATCACAAGCATTACATGGTTCTCCGTTAACTGGATTTTCACAGTTAATGGCTTTAGCAAGAATTCTTGCTGTTGTTGTTTTCCCTGAACCACGATTCCCACACATTAAATAAGTATGAGCGATTTTACCAGTTTGAACTTGGTATCTTAATATTTCTGCATTAGCTCCTTGTCCAATAACATCCTCGAATTTTGTTGGTCTATATTTTTCGTATAACATTTTATTTCCTCCTAGCCTTATATGGCAATTTTATTTATTTATTTATTTCTTTTGTTTTTAATTACTGAATATTTTTAATAAAGATAACTCTAAATCAAATGACTTTTTCATATCATTATTTAAAAGTTCTTGTATTGCAAAATCTAAATTGATTTTAGGATTGGATTTCTTTAAAAGATTAAATCTATAAGGATTTATAGATTTACCTTTTCCACCACTAAAACCTTCAATTTTAGCAACCTCTTCATTAGTTCCACCTTTTTTTACTAATCTTAATAAATTAAAGTGTTTCAGCATTAGCAAATTAATCACGAACTGATTTTCTTTAGCTAATAATATGCGTAGTTTATTAATAGAATCTTCTATTTCCTTATTTAAAACACAGTCTATAAGTTCAAAAATATTAGAATCTAAAGAATCTGAAAGATATTTTTTTACCTCATTCTCATTCAGATAAGAATTATCCAAACAAGAAATTTTAGCTATGTCATTTACTACTGAATCCATATTATTATGCTTTTCAAATAATTCAACATTAAGTTGAAGATTATTGTCATTTAACATTTTTTTTATTACTGAAGAATCAATAGAGTTTAATTTTTTTATATTGAAGTTAAACTTTTTAAATAAAGTTGATAATCCGTTGTCTAGCTTATCAAGTTTATCTTTTAAATAATAAACACCTATCATAATGTTGAATTCAGAATTTTCTTCAAGAGCAGTTAATATAGTTTCTAATTCTTTTTTTGAATATAAAGCTATATTAATTACTGTTAACTTAAAGTTATCTGGAAACATAGGTAATATCATTAGCTTATCTACAATAAAATCCACATCTAATTTCTCACTAATATCAATAAAATTAAATTCTGGTAATGATATCTCTTCCTTTAATTTACTTACGTCTCTTTGAACATAAAAAGAAGAATTAGTGACTATTAAGTAATTCATAAAAACCTCCTGTGAGCCTTTTGGCTATTTATTTATTTCCTTCATTAGCTAAATTGCTAATTAAAATTTATTTATTTAAGACTTCAATAAATATTGAATAAAATAAAAATTCCTATATACCTTAAATATGCTAATTTATGATGAATTTTTGAACCTCGAAATTGTAAATAATTTGTGAATAAAAAAATAGCACCTATATAAAGGTGCTATTAAGATTAGTTAAAGTTGAAAAAAGTCAATTGATTTACATTCTTTTTATTATTAAGAACATAAAGCTCAAGTTTATTTTCTCCACTTTCATTAATATTTTCTTTGTTTTCTTTTTTTATTCCAGCATTAGATTTAACATTTTCAACTATAGGTTTAATATTTTCAACTATAGGTTTACTAAAGTTATTAGAATTTTCCTCATTTTCTTTCTTTTCAATTTCTTTACCTTTAACCTCTGGCTTATCTTCTTTATTTTCAACCTCTGTTTGATTTTTTTGAAGTTCTAAAACATCATCTTTAGCTACTAATGTAGATACATCCTCTTTAATCTTTATATCCACTTTTTTAAGTAAAGCATCAAAATAATTCTTAACTTCATTTAAATATTCATCAGAATAAACATATCCTGATAATAATTGAAAATCCGATCTTAAAAAGCTACTTTCTAATTTTTTTACTTTAGATAAATAGATTTCAAAAGACCTTGCAAAAATCTCAGTTTGATTGAAATAATAAGATTTTTTATTATTTAAATAAGCTCCAAGGGGAGTATCTTTATTTCTATTTATTTCTTTAACAAATATACGTCTATAAGTATTAATAATTCTCATAAAATCTAAAGAAGCTGATAATTTATTTATCTTATCATCTATTGTATAGTCTAAGCAGTGAGCCAATTCATGTATAAAGGATTTTGGTGACTTAATATCAATACAAATACAATTAACATGAGGATAATATAATCCAGCAGCTTTATGTTGACCTAATTTTCTAAATCTTAAATTAGGTTTCTTGAATTTAAATATCTTATTAAAGTCTATGTTATCTTTTAAAATCTCAAACTCTCTTTCGATTTGTTTGAATTTTATTAAATCGGTATCTTGGTCCAACTCTAAACATTCAAAATAATTATTTAAAGAGCTTTCTTTCATAACCTTTGATACTTTTTCAGTAACACTTTTCTTTTGTTGAAATGATTTAGCATAATCACTTCTTAATCCTTTATTATATTTTTCATCTAGCATATCACTGAAATCTCTTTCTTTTAAGATAGAAAAAGCTTCAACAATTAAATGACAAACATGAACCCAATTATAAGGAAATGCAAACTCATATTTTCTATGACCGAAATCATCTAATATATCTAAGCTTTCCTTATTATAATTTTCAGCATAAACAAAAATACATTCTGCCTCTTCTCTATCAAACAAGCTTTCTTCTAATACTTTTTTTGATTCATAAATCAAATAGCAAAATGCTAAGACATCCTCTAAAGATAAAATTTTATATTTCTTCCCATTCCCCATTCTAAAGTAATATTTACTTTTACGAGTTTTTTTAGGAACAACAAAATCTCCTACAGGTATAAAAATCTCTTCACAGCTACCATAAGTTCCTGTGATAGTTAAATTTAATAATTTTACATCATCACTTTTAATTTTTTTATCTCTAGTGCTTACTAGTTCAGCACATAATCTCTCTGCTTCACTATCATGTAATGGAATTATATCAAAATCACAAGGGACTTCTATTAACTCCTTTATCATTTCATCAAGCTGAGATTCTGTCATATAGCCTAAATCTTTATTATTATTTAATAAATATTCCTCTATTTTAAATTTATAATATTGAGAAAACTTATTAAGTAAAGTTGTATAAGATTTTGCAACATCATTATCTAAATTAATTTTGTATAACTCTGGTTTTGAAACCTTTCTTAATTTTTTATCTTTTTGATTTTCCTCTTTCTTTAAACTGTTAATTCTAGTTTTTGTATTCTCCATAATATACTCGTAAATACTATTCTCGTAAATGGTATTCGCTTCCAAAAGAGAATAATATCCACTTCCTCCTTTTCTTCCTATCAGTCCTATTTGACCATTTATTTATTTCCGTCATTAGCAAAGCTAATTTAAATTTATTTGTTTAAAATCATCACCAAAAGAAGTGATTTAAATAAAAATTCCTATATACCTTAAATATGTTGATTTATAATGATTTTTTGAACTTAAATTATGTAAATATTTTATGAACAAAGAAAAAGAGCATAAATAAAAAAGACAGTTTAAAGATTAATTAAACCTTTAAACCATCCTTTAAATGTGGTATTTATATATAAAAAAACAATGATAAACCTTAAACTAAGAGATATGTTTAATTTCTTGTGACATTACTATCAGATGCTCATGTGTTCCATTTGATAAACATGAATTTAAGAATAAGAATTTGTTACTTGTTACAGGCTCAACAGGATAAATACTTTTGCTTTCCATGTACTTATAATATTTCTCTTGTTGGTCTTGTGGTATGTTGAATTCAAATTTTTGACTTGGTTCAGCATAGAAACATCCGATTGGATTAAATACTTCTTCTTGGTTATTTTCCCCATCAAAAAGTACGATTTTATTATGTTGATTGAAAAATTCTTTATTTCTAAAGTTCATTAACTCGGCAAACATTAAACTATTTAACATGTCATGGCCATGTATAAGTAAAGTATGTTCATTTAGGCTTGGAATAGATTTATCTAAGAAAATAGCTCCATTCCACCATTTTTGATTTCTCCAATTGTGGTGTAGGTAATAAGTGTCTGAATTAGGATTGTGTTCGACAGGATAATTAATGTTTGTTCCTTCAATCCATATCCATCCAATTACATCTTTATTTATCTTATGAGCATTGTCATATTCAGCCTTTATAGTTTCATATGTAGGCATTGTTTTATTTAGATGCCATACACCAATATTCCCAGTATTCCATTGTAACTTATCTAATTTACCTGTTATATCGTGAGAAATTTTTGTTATTACACTTGGATCATCTTGATTTTTTATACTTTGATTAGTTATATATTTGTTACTTCTCTTACTTGTTAATTCTGAATTCCTTTTCTGAGTTAAGGAATATTGATAAAAGAAATAACCTGCGATTAAAATACTTACTGCTACGAAAACACATAATATGATTTTTATTATTTTATTTCTTGAATCTTTCATCATACGTACCTTTCTATCTCTCATAAATCACATAAATCCTATAAATTATGTAAATCATTAGGCAGAACCTAAGCCCTACCTAATTGATTTGTTAAATTTAAATTTTAAGAAATTAATTCTTATTATTTAAATTTCTTTATTCCAAATATGCTTGCGATTACTGCAAGTATAGCAAATAATCCGCCATAAGCTAAATCAGAATTAGCATGACTACTTACTTGAGAAGTAGTTAATCCTGTGAATGGTAAACCAGTTGTTTGGCTTCCACTTACAACAGTAGAACTTGCATCTGCTGGAGTTGCAGCTGGAGTTGTAGCTGAAGCACTAGCTGTAGTACCTGCTGAAGTTGCAACTGGTGAACTAGCTGAAACTGATACTGGTGAACTACCTGGAGTTGAAACACTAGCACTGGCTGAAGCTGAAGCTGGAGATTCACTTGTTGATGTTGATGTTGAAATTACTCCTTTGCTTACCTTAACTGTGTTGCTGTTAGAATTACTGTTAGCATTTGCATTAGCATTGCTATTAGCATTTCCACCAGCAGTTATAGAATCAGCTTTTACACTTGTTCCATTTCCATTAGCATTTGTATTACTGTTAGCATTACTATTTCCTGTTGCTTTTGAACCATTTCCATTAGCATTTGCATTAGTGTTAGCATTACTATTGTTGTTATCGTTATAGATATTTATTTTAATAACAGGACTGAAAGTATTCTTATTACTTTGGTTAGGGCTAACTGTTATATCATTTTTGTTAGTATTGGTTGGATGATTGTCAATACTTTGTTTATTAGTAGGTTTATTGTTTATAATTGGATGATTGTTTATACTACTTGATTGATGTTGTTCATCCTTATTTGTAACAGTAGGGTGATTGTTAATCACTGGGTGATTATTCACTTTGCTTGTTTGTTGTTGCTCTTCCTTATTAGTAGGGTGATTATTAATTGTTGGATGATTATTCACCTTACTAGATTGTTGTTGATTTTCCTTATTTGTATTTTTAGGACTAGCTGTATTAGAATTCTTCACAGAAGGCTTATTATTTATAGTTTGTGTTTGGCTTTGATGTTGTTCATTTTTATTGCTTGGTTTATTTACATTACTATTAGTCACCTTTGGTGCTGGTGCTGGTGTAACCTTCTTTGGAGCTGGCTTTGGAGCTGGTTTTGGTGTGTTCTTTATAGGAGCAACCTTTGGCTCAAAGTTAAGGCTATTTGAAAGAGTTACATTAGCAGATGTTTCATTAGCATAATTTTGGTAGTAATTTTGTCCGTTAGATTGAATTACACCGTTTTTAATAGCTGTTGTTGCAGTAACTGATATAGTTGTTTTTGCTACATTCTGATTGCTTACTTTAATGTAGAATGGAGTACCTGCACTTATCGGTCCAGTTATTGCTTGTCCATTAGCATTTACAACTTCTGCTGTAGGATTTCCACTAACTGATACTGTGTATGATGATAAAGGTAATCCAGCACTTACTGTAAATGGTCCGTAAGTTTCTTCACTTCCATTTACTTGTGCAAAATGTAAGTTTCCATTTATAGTTAAGTTTGTACTAGCATTTTGAGCTTCATTGTATAACTCTTTAGCTGCTTGTATTACTGCTTTTCCTTGTGTATCTGTGTAATATAAATCATTTAGATTTGTTCTACAATCTGGTTTTGCATTATCACTAGCCCAAATAGCTAATTGAGTAGCTTCAAATGCTTCTTTTGGAGTGAATCCCCAACCTTCCCATTTAGTAAATCTATTTAAAGATTCTTGTGATCCATTATATCCATTAGCTAACATATATAAAGTAGATGCACTTAATTGTCCATTTGTATTATTATAAGCATTATCTGTACCAGATGCGCCGTATAATCCAGCATCAAGGCAGTAAGCTATTGCTCCATTTGTTGCTTTATACATATTACTTTGTAAATAAGGGAATGTGTGTACAAATTGCATATGTTGGCTTGTCTTTATACCATCAAAGTTTATTAGATTCCCTTCTATTATTCCGAAATTTGGTTCTTGCATTTCTCTTGATTGTTGATTTTGTAATTTTGTAACAACGACATTATTATTTGTATTAGTTGTCACCCTATTATGGTTTATCATGTTCTTTTCCTCCTAAGTTCTGTATTAATTTTTTATCCATTTATTTAAAAAATTCATAAAATTAATTTAATAAATTAATAAATTAAATGGCAAAAAGTCGTTTTGTTAACAAAAAAAATTAAAAGACTCAATTTTTTCTATTACAGTTATTCATTATAAAACATAAATTTCCTCTTAACAATACTCCTTAAAAATAAATATGAATTAATAAGTTTTTGATATATTGTTTTAAAAAAATTAATAATTTTAACCGTTTATTTTAAAAATTTAATGGCAAATTAAATTTTTCTTTGAAATAATGGCAATATCATCTATTTCATTTTCATCTATATCTACTAATTTTTTCAATAAAGATGACTTTTTGTCTTTTTGGGAGATTATATCTATAATCTTTTTAATGTAATTAAAATCAGCGTTATCCGAAAACATATTTCCCGAACCAGTTTCAAACCACTCAAGGGATATATTAAATTCTGAGGATAATAGTTTTTTATTTCTAGAATTTAGAGAGTTAGAGCCTTTCTTTATTGCTGTAATCGCACTAGATGACAAGCCAATCGCATCTCCTAATTCTTTTTGCGTTATGGATAATTCTTTTAGTATTGTGTTTATTATTTCTGCATCAGAGAGTTTTTGCTTTTCAAGTTTTCTATTCATTTTTTCAAACAATTCGTATAACAGCGAATTATTTTACCTCCTTTCAAAGAAATTAGTGCTAAAAAAATATTTAGTAAGTTGAATATATATAATTTTTGGCAATTAGTCAATCCATAAAATTCCCTCTATATTCTTATTTTGTATTTTTATTCAATTCATAAAATGAAATTTACTGATTTATTTTTTAAATTTAATTTATAATTCAATTATAATTTTTATTTAAAAATCTCTTGAAATGTACTTATTTAGCCATTCTTCAATATAGCAATCCAATAACTTCGATTTATATATTTTTTTGAATTTTAAATTAGTTTTAATTTTATATTTCTACATAAAATATTTTTTTAATTTTTTATTTTTTTTTGATTTTATATTTTAATAAAATTTAATTAATAATAAACTTAAATTTTTTATTTATTTAACTTGTTTAATTTTTTATTATTTAATTATTTTGATTTTAAGATAAAAAAATAAGCTGGATTTTAAAATTATTATCAAGAGTAACTTTAAAATCCAACTTTTATGTAGTATTAAATATACTTTATATTAATTAACTCCAAGATCAACTTCTTTAAATGTTTCTGGAGCGTATTTTTTTATAAACTCGTATAATGCTAAAGATATTAAATCTATATTGCTATTCTTTTGATTTTTCGAAAAGACTTTCCAATATTCATTGATATTAGCGTAAAGAGGAAACTGTCTAGCTTTTTCTTCGCCTGTTAGAATATTTTCGTTTTCTATCAGTGCAAATAAAATTTTATGTCCAGTTTTTTCATTAGAAATATTTAAACAAGTTGTAATGTTATCTATTTTTCCATTCAACTCCATAAGAGCATTTAAGATTACCTTATCTGATTTCATCTTACACCTTCCTTAGTAAATTTTCTTTGATTAATACTATACTATAAATAGTATAACATAATCAACAACTTCTTAACTTTTTTTAGTATTTAATTAGATACTAATTTTCGTATCAAAAAAGTACATATTATAAAAATATGTACTTTAAATAATTATATTACATTTAAATTTGAGTTATTAATCCATCCAGTCTTTCCACCATAATTTACCTTGTACCAATCTCCTTGTTCTCCAATTAAATTAAGAACAGTTGAGTTTGGAATCACTCCAATTATTGAAGATGAAGCATTTGAATTGGAATAAATTTCTTTATTAGTTAATGTAAGACCTACAATATTAACACCTGTGAAAACTTTATTTATATCATTTAGCTGACTTGTAAATTGTCCATCAACCCAGCCTAACTCCCCATTATATCTAACTTTGAACCATCCGTCTTTTTGAGCTACAACATTTAATATAGTGTTGTTAGGAATATTTGTTATCTCAGAAGAGTTGATTGAATTATCTAAATCAACACCTAAAATTGACTCAACCCTTATCTTTCCTAATTGACCACTTTTATCCGCTTTACTTATTGATGGTTTTCCTGTACTATTAATAGTGGATGTTGAATTTTTCACAGAAGGCTTATTTTTTTGTGAAGTAGTACTTTTTGTGGGTGTAGTAGTATGACGTTTTTTAGTATTACTGTTGATACTATTTTTAGTATCTCCACTAGTATTACTAGTACCTATAATTTTATTATTTTTAGTAGTAATTCGTTTTGATTGATGTTGAGAATTGCCACTATTATTTGAAGTTGTTGGACTAGCTGTCGTATCAGGATTAGTCATACTACTATTTCCATGATTACTATTATCAATCTTATCTTGTGATTTCTTTTCACTTAAATCTTTTCCAACAGGCTTTCCTTGACCACTTGTATAAATCCCATCAACCCATCCAATAATTCCATTATAATTTACTTTATACCATCCATTCTCATATCCTAAAACTGGTACTGATGTATTATAAGGTATCGCAACTATTTTTTCCCCATTTAAATTAGGTTCAGTTCCTTCCCATAATCCAATAGGAGATGTAATTTTTACTGAAGGTAAATTTGGATTTGAATTTGAAGTATTATTTGAACTTGAAGTATTAGGAACATTACTTGAACTTCCACCTAAACTTTCAGCTAAACCATTAGTATCTGCACTATTTATCCAACCTGTTTTACCATTATAATAAACCTCAAACCAAGAATTATTTTGAGCCATTACTGGAACTGTTGTATTATCAGGAATCACTTGTAATTGTGTACTATTGCTATTAGGTGCTGACATCATTTTAGCATCCATTGTATTTATTGTAGCTAAGCCTATAGCATCATACCCACCTTCATGTACTGGATTTTTTCCTTCTATTGGTCCTGTATAACCTTGTCCATAAGTCCAATAGCAAGTAGTTTCATAGTATGAATCATTTCCATAGATTGCTGGACTTTGACCACTTAAATTTCTATCTCTATAATATGGTTCGGTAAAGCTTTCATCACCCATTACATAGGCAATTCCTTTACTTTCATCTTTCCATCCCATAAATAAAAAAGTATGATATGTTCCAGCAAAACATATATCCCCTTTTTGTAAGTATTGAAAATCTGTGTGCTTTTCCCACCCATTATTAGATAGCCAGTTTTCTAATTTAGTAGTATAACCTATATAATAAGGAACTTTCTCTCCAATGGCTCTTAATGCAGATGATTGGAAGTAGACACACGTATCTACAGGATTACCACCATGTAATGCAGTAGCTTCTTTCATAGCAGCAGCATCATTATTTAAATTAGCTTCATAATTATATAGCTTTTCATTGATCGTAGATGCAAATCCATTTGGATTAAAATTAGGTGCAACTGCAAACTCATTGCCTGGCATATCAGGAGCAATTTTCACAGCTTGAATTCCAGAGAATTTCATCCCTCCCACTTCTATTGTTTTGTTTTTAAGCTTTGAGCTTGTTTAGCTGTTAACGCATTTGAATTATTAGTTTTATTAACTAATAAAACATTATTTTCCACTTTAGGTGATTGATAATTTAAAGCTATATATCCAGCCCCTCCTATCATAGAAGTGCTTAATAATAACCCTAAAATTTTTCCTTTGTTCATTTTTATCGTCTCCATATCTAGTATTTTATTTGGATTTTCACCATAATTATTTTACAGCATAAATTAACAAAATAATAGTATCTTAAAATTTTAAATATATAAAAAAGTTCTAATTTTTCTTAATATGATAAAATTAAAAGAGAAATTATATAAATATTTGAATGAAAAAAGACTATACTCAAAGATAGAATTTAAATCCACTTTGAGATAGTCCTTTTTATTTGCTATTTATTATTGAGTTACATTTGCACCAAAGTCTTGTGAAACTATAACATTTCCATTGCTTGATACTGCTACACCTATACCTATTTCAGTAGCTTGTGAATCCATTATGTTAGCTAAGTGAGAAGGTGAACCAGTTAAGTATCCGAAACACATTTCAGCTATATCTTTAGTATCTGAATAACTTATTGTTCCTGATGATTGACCTATGTTAATTTCAGCTAAGTTTTCAGCAAATGTTGAGTATTTAACATTCTTAAATTGAGGTTGTTGATATACTGTTTGTCCATTTGGAGTATAATCTGAGAAATAGTTGTATTTAGCACAGTTGTTAGCTTTCCAATTAGCCATACTTGCTAATACAGAGTTTCCTTGTACAGCATTTAATCCATGTGAAGTTCTATAATTATTTGTTAATTGTATCATTTCTGAATTTATTATATTGTAAAATTCTTGACTTCCTACTGTGATTTGATTATTTGTAGTTTGTTTAGCAGGAGCCGCTTTGTGTTGTTCTTTATTTGATGTTGTTGAACCAGTATGGCTTACTACCTTAACAGGAGTATTGTTTGATGTTGTTGAACCAATATGATTTACTACTTTAACAGGAGTATTTTCATGTTGTTCATTGTTTGATATAGTATTTTTTGTAGTTCCATTTATAGATCCACTTGGTTGAGCTACTTTTGATGATGATGTTGGTGTTGCTCCAGTTGTTCCTACAGTTCCAGTTGTTCCTACAGTTCCAGTTGTTGGGCTTACAGTATTCACAGTATTGTTGTTATTATTTTTTATAGTTGTTGGATTTACGTTTCCTACTATATTAACAACTCCACCAGTTTGTGTTGCTCCTTGTCCAACATATTCTCCGAATATATATCCTCTAACTCCATTTACATTTACTCTATACCATTCTCCTTGTTGTCCTGTAATTGTTATGTTAGCACCATTTGTTAAGTTTGCTAATATTGATGAATCCATTGTTGCATTAGCTCTTAAATGAACATCTGATGAAACATTTATTATATGTCCTCTTCTATTCATTTGTACTAGTTGGCTATTTACTCCACTATTAATCATTTTCATATTTGAATTTGCTATATAACCAGTTGCTCCAGTTTCCTCTACTGTAACAAGAGTTTTTCCATTTGCTTGTCCTTTTATTGATAGCATTTGTCCAACTGAAACATATCCTGTTGTTTCTCCATTAGCATTAGTTAATACTAAACTTCCATTTCCATTTACTACACATGCAAATCCTTTATTTGTTGTTCTATTAGTTAATACTCTCACATTTTGAGTTCCTGTAGTTTGTCCTTGTGTTTTAGCTGTTGGTGCAAGACCTACGCTTACTGCTCCTATCATTCCAACTCCTAATATTAGTGATAATATTTTACTTCTTTTCATTTGTTTTTTCCTCCCTATTTTTCGTCATTTTAATACTAAAAAGTATGTATCTAAATTATTTTAACAAAAATTATAAAGTTTTTGTTGATTTTTAATTATTTTTTTTATTCTTTTAAAGTTTTTTTTAAATTGTATCGGATTTCATATCTTTCAACGTCTTTAAATATTTATTTCAATCTTTAACTTCGTTGTTTCCCTCCCGACAAATATATAATACCATATTTGGAATAATCTTGCTTAAAACTAAAAATGTTACTTAAAAGATAAAAAAAAGCAAATAAAAAAAATCCAGCATTTTTAATTTTGCTGGATTAATACCTTCACAGATGAATAACATTTAGATATTAAAAAATCAATCTTTTCAATATTAGTTTCATCAAATTCTTTTTCAATAGAAAATACAGGGTATTTCTTTTCCTCTAACTGAGAAGAATTTATAAATGAACTAATATACTGAATATCTGCTTCTGAAAGCATAGCATTTTCAAATTCATTATCTAATATGTTATAAATACTTGATGGTCTCACTATTATATCTTTACTTTCATTTATTATATTTACTGTGTCATTTGCTATTACAACTACACCATGAGCTGACACATCCTTATTTAGAGTATTGTTAAGTATCCTATTTAAGATAGCTATGTGCATATTGTTTTGTTCAACAGGATTTGAAACAACCTCTATATTCTTCCCTCTTTTTGATATAACAATATTATCGCATTGGCAACTTCTCCCTAAATCATCTTGCAATCTAATATTTTTAAGATTAATCAAATTTGAATGTATATCTAGCTTGTTATTTACAATCCTTTCTCCATCTAACCCTAAAGTAGAACTTAAAGCTGAATCTTTCATGTATTTAATCCTTGAATTAGTTAAATTCTCAAATGATGATAGACTCTTTATTAATTTACTTAATGTATAGCTTTTTTCAAATGGAATTTTATTATTATTTTTATTTCTTATATCCTCTATATGAGTTCTAGCCAAATTTAATCTATGTGATAATGCTTGTAATTTCTCAATATATTTAGCATTAAATAACTGATCCATATATACCTTTTTCTCTTCGAGTGTAAAATAATGATAATTTTCATTTCTACTAACTTTATAACCCTCTGTGAATTCAAAGTTATAATTAGGATTAATCTCTAAGTTATTTAAGTAATTCTTTATAAATAAAGCATTATTTTTAATTATTTCTTCATCTAAAGCAGTCTCTTTAGAGTTCTCTTTTTTATTTCTACCTAATCTAAATATTTTTTTTATTATAGATATTAATTTATTACTTTTATTTAAATTCATTGATAACATAATTTCCACTCCGCTCCTCTTCTCTCTAATTTATATACTTGATACGAAAAAAGCCCAAAATGGGCTTATATTATTACCATTCATCACTAAATAGAATCGTGCAATTACACTCTTTTCTATATTCATCTTCAGCAAATGTGAAATAAATGGTCTTTCCTATTAGATTATCAGCAATATCTAATATAACTTTTTCTTTAAATCCATTTAAATTTTCCTCTGGATGGTTTTCTTGTCTGTGAATTACACACTTTAAGCCTGTTTCTTCATCTTTACAAAAATTAAGGATTTGTAAGTAATCAAATTTTTGATTGCTTAATTCAAATTCTATTCTCTTTACAAGAACCATTTTTAAGAGTTCATTTAATAATAATTCATCTATTTCTTTTTTTACTTTCTGAGTTAAAACGATTTTTGATATTGTACTCATATTAATTTCCCACTAATATAATCTCTTCTTCACAGTTGAAACTATATTCCTTTCTTCTATTATATACTATTTATTTCTTTAAATCTTTAGCTAGCTACCGAAACAGAAATACTATCAATTTCTCTCCAATATAGCCATTTTGAATCTAACTTCGTAGAATAACTAATTTTTATCATTTTAAAATTCACATTACAATAACTTATATTATTTTCAACATACTTTATTACACTGTCTACTGTTGCCCTCATTGCTCCTTCTGGTGAATTCTCTTTATTTTCTAAGAAGAGACTATATAAGAAAAGTAGTCTTTCCTTCCAGTAATCACATAGAGTTTCCCCTTTTGGAACACAATTAGGTATTAAGGCATAATAACAATGATTATTTTCATTACTATAAGCTATATTACTATACATAAAAATCTTCCTTCCTATAATATTATTTTGAAATATTCATCAGAATAAGGGATTTTCTCTATATCTATATTAGAATTTAAAAGTTCAACGCAATTTTTACATATAGTATCATGCTGATACTCATTTATAAGTAAATTGCTATAACCATCTTCCTTATAATACACATAGCCACAAACAGAGCATTGATTCATTTCTTTCTCAACCTCTTCTCTAGTAATAAACATGTTTTTAACTTCCTTTGCAGAATATCTGTAGATTCTAGCACTAATAATTTTTTCAGATAACATAATAAATTCCTCCTATAAGCTTATAAAGCCATTTAATTTCTTTCTTC
The DNA here is from genome assembly GCF_001403635.1 of Clostridium massiliamazoniense. Taxonomy (GTDB): domain Bacteria; phylum Bacillota; class Clostridia; order Clostridiales; family Clostridiaceae; genus Sarcina; species Sarcina massiliamazoniense. The sequence goes on along the minus strand of NZ_LN879464.1, from coordinate 20,551 downwards.
CATTAGCCAATGCTAATTAAAATTTGTTTTTTTAATACTTCAATATAATTGAATAAAATAAATTTTCCTTTATACCTTAAATATGCTAATTTATATTAATTTTTTGAACTTCAATTATGTAAATATTTTATGAACAAAAAAATAAGTGAAGTAATCTCAACGGAAGTTACCTCACTTATTTAACTTCTATTTATTTTTTTCTTTATCTATATATCTCTAACTCTGAAAATATATCTTTTAATTTAAAATTAACACCTGGAAAAGCAATAGAATTATAGATATCATCTTTTTTTAATATATTTATAACTCTATACATTCCATCTTCTAATCTTAGCTGTTCTATAGAACCGTCTTGATATACTAAACAATATTCTAAAACTCCGCAATCAGCATAATACTTTCTTTTATAGACAGTATCATTAGACTTTGATACTACTTCAAATATTAAAGGTGGAGTTCCTTTGATAGATTGACCAACCATATTTAATTGGTCCTTGCAAAACACAAAAATATCTGGTTTAAATCTATAGATTTTTTCATCTCTATCTAATATAATCTCTATAGATTCAGTAAATGAATCACATCCTTTAGGATTTAAATATTTATCTAAATTCCTTGAAATTCTTTTTATAAGTAAATTGTGAATAATAGAAGTTGATGAAGACATTAATATATGTCCATTACCAAACTCTACTTTTTCTTCTCTCTCTCTTTCTAATCTTTTGTAAGTTTCAAAATTTGATTGTTTCTCAAATTCTCTATCATCTAGTAGTGGCATTAAGATCACACTCCTATCTATTTATCTTTTACTAAATCTCTACTTTTATTTTAACATATATCAATATTTATTTATTATTTTATGAGCTTTTATACAAAAAATATCATAAGTATTAATACTAAAAGCAATATATTAAAAGCGATAATAACTTCTGGATTATATTTAATTACTTTTGTTATCTTCATCTTTTTTAATTCTTTCATAATCTGAATCAATCCATACATGCGATAAATATGAAGGTTCCCAATTCTCTTCACTTTTTCCAACACTATTACCCAAGAAATATAGTTGTCTTCATACGTTTTTTTACTCTACATCCATTGCTTTCACAGATGAATTCTTTATTAAGATTTTCTACACTCAATACTTCGCTTACTTTCACAATAAATAGTCTCCTTTAAATAATTTTTATAACACTATAAAGAAGAGGTAATTGAGTTAAGAGATAAAAATTATTATTGCTTTAATGTATATAAAGAAGAAATTTTAATGCTGGAAAAGTTAATAAATATTTATGATTTAGACTTAGGTAGTTATTTAGATAAATACGAGCAAGAGTTATTATAACAAGGCCGTTGCCAAAAATCTATAAATATCTATAAATCTTGTTTGATTCCCTGTTCAACCTGTCTGATTTTGTAGTGATAAATCACATACTACTTTCATTTGATGTGACAGTCCGAGGGCTTAAATTCCCATATAACGAATGGTACATATTAGCATTATCTTTTAGTTGATATTATGCTAATTTATATTTGGAAAGATTAATTGAAGCATTAAAGTCTCTGTCTATCTTTAGTCCACAAGAACATTGATAAACTCTATCTTTAAGTTTTAAATCTTTCTTGACAGTTCCACACTTACTACAAGTTTTTGACGAAGGAAACCACTTATCAGTTTCTACAAATTCTATTCCATAAAATTCACATTTATATTTTATTTTAACTTTAAAATCATATAAACATTGCTCTGCAATAGCTTTTGATAAATGACGATTTTTCATCATCCCCTTTATATTAAGTGTTTCCATAACAACTCTAGATGGCTTGGTTTTCACTATCTTATTCGTTGCTTGGTGAATATGATTACTTCTTATATTAGCTAATTTTCTATGAAGTAATCTAATCTGCTTTTTAGGTTTCATAATATTGTTAGTCTTTTTAAATTGACAACGGTTTTTCATCTCACTTTCAATTTTATTCATTTCATATTTTCGACTAACTTTTCTTTGTTTTCTCTTTAAGACTTTTTTAAGCCTTTTGACTTCTTTAGTTTTATTGATGTTTTTAAAAGTCATACTGATATATACCAATACTTCCCGTCAAAACTGATACGTGGATTACTATATTTAGTATTCAAAGGGATAGAATAAGGTTTGATATTTACCCAACCTACTTTTTCAATATTTACTGCATTATCTTTAACTTTCAACTTATAATTATCATTATAAAATGATGGCTTAGATTTTCTTCTACTTTTGAATTTTGGCTTGTCAGATAACCCTTTGAAAAACCTTTTATGACTTTCACAGGCATCTTTAACTGCCTGTTTTGCTACATTATTAGAAACTTCTTTAAGCCAAGTAAGTTCAGTTTTCTTTATTTGAGTTATTTCTTTTCTTAAATCATTATCTGGAGTAAACTTTCCACCATTTTTATAATTTTCTTCTTATCTTGAAATTATCCAGTTATAGATAAATCTTGCAGTTCCAACGGATTACCATAGCTTTTGCTCTTGAACTTCTGTTGGATATAATCTAACTTTTTTCGCAAGTATCATCTTCTAACAACTCCTTAATCATCTTCTTAGTTGTATTTGCTCTTTTTCCTTGAAGTCTGCAACTAAATACTGTAACTACTTGAATCAAATCCTCGACTAATTCTTGTTCTTCTGATTTTTCAGTATTATCAATAATTTCGATATAACCACCCTCTTTCTGAATCACTTCACAACAGTTAAATGTGCTTTATTATTCTCTTTAGTTTCTTTATCTATCTCTTCTAATTTAGCTGTTAGTATTTTCTCTATTATATCCTTAATAGCTTCAGTGTGCTTGAATACTCTATCTTTTGTTTCTGTATTATACAGCAAAGTATTATATAACATAGCTATACTTTTAACTAAATCAACATCTGTAATACTCCCTTTTGGCTTTATCATTGACTCTCCATCTTTAAAAATAATTTCTAGTGACTTATCATTTTTCATATTTTTCCCTCCAAATTATTTACTTATCTATTTCTCACTGTGAAAATAATGATTACTATAAATAAGGTTCCTGTAAACAAATTAAATTATATGTTGAATTTGTTTAATTACTCTTCTCCAAGCTAGGTAATATAACATGTTTATCAAGTGCATCCTCTACTTGTTTTTCTGATATTCCTATATATGCTTGTGTTGTATCAGCTTTAGTATGCTGCAACAATTTTTGAACTAATATAATATTATAGTTATTTTCCATATATATAGATGTAGCAAAATATTTTCTAAAACTATGAGTAGAAATATTCTTATATCCTAGATGCTCTGCTACTTTTTTAAGATTTTTCTGAATGGCTCTAACTCCAATTGTTATCATTTTATTATTTCTTCTAATACCATTGTCCAGGCAATAGTTTAGTGCATATTCATAGACAAATTTATTTACAGTAAATTGTTTTCTTGATTTATGTGTTTTTTCTTCTATAATATCTAAAGTATATCTCCATCCATCAAAAACAAAATCATTTAATTTTAAGTTTACTATATCTCCTATTCTTAAACCTAAATTTCCTTGCAATGTTAATGCAAATGCTGTTTCTTTATTTGGTTTTAAGATTACTTTATCTGTATGAATTCCATCTACTAAACATTGTATTATTTTTTCAAACTGCTCTGTATTTAAAGCATTAGTTTTATATCTTCCCATAATATTCCTCCCACTATATAAATTAAAAATAGTATTTAAATAATTTAATTGAATATATAAATTTCATTATTTTGTAAAATAAAAAAATAACTCTAAAATCACCAAAAAAAATAAAATTTTTAAAACTTTTTGAGTTCGCATTTTAGTAAAATTGAGTTCGTATTTTTATTATATCATAAACTTTGAAAAATTCCTTCCAAAAACACTTTAAAGTATCTATATACTCTAAAGCAAGTAATTTCAACGCTTATAAAGAAAGGAGTTCGCAATCATTTACAGATTACGAACTCCCATATTTTAGCTAAAAAATAAATGAAAAATCACTAAATCGATTTATATAAAATTTTAGATTTTAAAATTAAAAAAACTATCTTTTCTAAATACATATTAATTTTAAAATTTATTTTTTTCAAAATTCATGAGTATTAGAAAGCAAGATTCTATATAGAATTGTTTTTATATGAATTTATATAAAGTCTCGAATATTCACTACTATTTATTCCTTAATCATAATTAATTACATACGGTTTCATATTTTTTCTATTTTAAGTTTGAGTTCATAGTCTCTATATCTAGATGTATTTGATTAAATTATTCTTATCCACATTATCAATAGTCATTTAATATTTTCTTTTATAGGAATGTTAAATTTACTAAATTTATTATTTTTTAAATCTTTAATTAAAATATATAAAGTATAATTGAAATTATTATATTTTTAAGTATAATCACCTGTATTACTGAATTAGGTTTATATTGTGGGTAATATTTATTTGCGAATGTAGCAACATTTCCTGTGTAGATTAAGTCTTCATTTTTATTTCTAATTTCAAATTTTTTTAGTTCCCTCAAGGTTAAATGGAACTTCAATAACTTAATCATTGGTGTTAGTATAGAATAGTGGACACATTTAATCGAAATAAGTAAAATTATATTTAGTTAGAGAGGATGTGTTTCTACTATGGGTAGAAGTAAAAGTTATACAGATGAATATAAAGAAATGATTTCTGATTTATACAATTCCGAAATGAGTGTAGCAGAAATAAGCAGTGAATAGGTATAGTAAAATCAACTATAAATGGATGGATAAAGAATAATAAAAAAATTAAACGTCAGTGATGAAGAATTTATGACAATGAAAGAAGTTGCTAAATTAAAAAAAGAAAATGAAATATAAAAAAATCTATGATCATATTTGCAAAGGAAAACTAGAAAAAATAATAAATATTGTGGATATTAATAAGCATATTTAAAGTGTTAAAAAGCTATGTAAAGTATTAGACGTTCCACGTAACATTTATTATGTTAAGTTAAATCATACTGCATCAAATAGAGGAATTGAAAATAAGAAAATTAAGGCTGAAACAATTAAAATATATAAGAAAGTAAAGGAAGATATGGAACTCCTAAAATTCATGTTATTTTAATTAGAAATGGATTTAAAATGTCTTTAAAAAGGACTCAAAAATTTATAGTCCAGTTAGGTATTAAATTTATAGTAATTAAAAATTTAAAGCAACATCAAATAAAAAATTAAAGAAGGATTAGAAAACGTTTTAAAATGAAATTTTTCAATAACTTTAATCAAAAATATGTAGGGGATATTACTTATATAAAGACTCAACAAAATGATTGGTGTTATTTAGCTTCTGTATTAGATTTACATTTAAAAAATAATTGGTTACTCTTTTGATAAAAAGATGGATAGTAATTTAGTTCTTACCGTTTAAAAAAATGCTTATTATACTCAAACTCCAGATAAAGGTATAAATCTAATTTTTTATAGGGAATATCTCAAAGTAGAATAAAATTCTTACTTAGAGATTTAAACAGCATAATATAAAACGCTCTATTTTGGAAATAGTTCTATTATGAAATAGTTTTTATATTATAATTTTGATATTATTCAATTATTTAGCAAAAAAGGGTTAATTTATGATAATTCATGTATAGAATTGTTCCATGCAATAATAAAAAGAAATAGATTTATAAAAATATTTATAAGACCTTTGAAGAAGCTAAAATAGCTATTTTTAAATATATTGAAAGTTGGTATAACAATAAAAGGCTTCATTCTTCTATAGATTACAAAACTCCGAATGAGTTTGAAAAACTGTCTAAAAATGTAGCTTAGTAAAATTCGATTTTTTATGTCCAAGATATTTACATAAATCATAAATAACACATACAATTTATTCGTTTAAAAAAACATTTTATTATATTTAATAAGTAATTTTAAATTGAATATGTTATTTTTATTTTGGTATTTATAAATTTAATAGTGCATAAACAAAGGAGAAATATAAATGTCAAAAAAATAAAAATACTTATAGTAACAACTGCTACAATAGTATTAGGAAGCTTAGTTTCTCAAATAGAATAAATTGCTTATAAAACAAATAAAGTTGTTTATGTGCAAAATAATAAACTTCGAAATTATACTCAAGAAAAAGATTCAACACAATCAAAGTTATTAACTAATAGTATAGTATTTACCAATAATGTTCAAGCGGGTAATGACAATGGATTAGAAGGAACTTTACTTCAAGGAGAAATATCTTTTAATAAAAATACAATGAAATTAAACACTAAATATTGCTCCAAATGGAAGTAAATATTATTTTAATAACAACGGGCAAATGCAAATAATAGATGAGAAAAAGTATTATTTTAATTTAAACACCGGTATTATGTGTATTGGTTTCAAAAAAATAGATGGAAAGGTCTATGAGTTTAAAAATAGCAACCCTAATATAGGAAGTTTAGAAGGAGTTGTTTCAATTAGTATAAATGGTGCGAATAATACAAATATTAATTTAGGAACAAAGTTTAATCCAATGGCTGGTGTGACTTTAAATGATAGAGAAGATCCTCAAGCTAAAATTTTGGTAAGTGGAACTGTAGATACAAATATACCAGGTATATATAAATTAACTTATACAGTTAAAGATAGTTATGGACAAACAGCTTCAGTAACAAGAGATATAGTAATTAAAGGTTCTAAAACTGAAGATATATATTGGGAAAATAATAGTCTAGTTATAAATGGAGATATTGTTTTAAATAATAAAGAAATATCTAAAAATATTCCAAAAGAAATACCTAAGGGAACTAAGATGCAATTAGTAAGTAAAGAACCAAGTGGAAAAGTAGTCTTAGCAGTAAATGGTATAGATGTAAATTGGTATTCAAATAATGAAGAAAATTATAATGGATTCCAAGTAATAATAGCACCTGATCAAGTAAAGAATATTTTAGGAAAGAATAAATTATATGTTAAAGTTATTTTAAATGGACATATAAAAGAGTTTTCTATTTAATTAAAGTAATATTTAATTTTAAAATTAAAAAAAGGGGCTGCATCAAAATAAATTTTGATACTTGTCGAAAAAAAGCAAAAATTTTAAATTAGAATATAATTACAATTTACCAAATAGGATTACCAATTGTAATAGATTTTATTATGCCTGAAGATTATTCTGTAAGATTACTATTTAAAGTCACGGAGGGATTAAATTATTCAAAATTATATGAAACTTACTCTACTCTAGGCAGAAATCCAACGATTGTACTTGAAACATTATTCAGAATAATAATTTATGGAAATATGGAAAGAACTTATTCAAGTAGAGACTTAGAAAAAGCTTATCGAAGAGATATAAATTTTAAATAGCTCTTGCAGTGGCAATATCCCTTCAAAACATAATACTATTGTTAGATTTAGAAGTCAACGATTAACCGAATGTATCGAAAATTTATTTAATCAACTATGGTAAAAGGTTACAGATAAATTAGAAATAAAGCTACAAGAGAAAATTAAAGGATTATTACTTGAAATTACAAATACCTACAATTTTAAATTTATAATTCCTTATAAAGAGATTTCTGTATCATTTATAACTTTTATTTTAAAAAAGTTAAAGGATATAAAAGAAAGTGAGAATTTGATATTTGGTGTTAGTATAAAATAGTGGATATATTTAATCTAACTAAGTAAAATTATATTAGTTAGAGATATGTTTCTACTATGAATGGAAGTAAAAATTATACAGATGAGTATAAAGAAATGATTTCTGATTTATACAATTCCGGAATGAGTGTAACAGAAATAAGTAGTGAATATGGCATAGCAATGGACGGATAAAGAATAATAAAAAAATTAAAGAGGCAAATGAAATCTTAAAAGAGCTATGTACATAATTTCTAGACAAAATAATAAATAGTGTGAATGTTAATAAGCATATTTATGATGTTAAAAAGTTATGTAAAGTATTAGGCGTTCCACATAGTACTTATTATGCTAAATTAAATCATATTATATTATTTGATTTTAAATTTATAAATTTTATTTATTCAACAGCCTATACTCCTATAATATATTTATTTTTTTATTTATATTTTGCTTTGTAAAACATTTAAAACATATAAATACACATATAACTTAAAAGTAATAGACTTTGAATTAATAATTTTATTATAATGGTTCTAACAAGTAAAAATTAGTATGAAAGGAAAGATTAATGTGTCAAAAAGAACAAAAATATTAGTAGTAACTACTGTGTTAACTATTGGAACAACAATAGCAGCACATACAATACAAAGTAAAACTTCAATTCAGAGTAATACTAATGTACAGAATATAAAACTTTTAGTAGATGCAGGTACTACACAATCAAATTTATTACCTAATAGTATAGTATATACTAATAATGTTGATGCACTTTCTCAAGGGCGTTTTAATGGTATAAACGGTTTACTTATTGCTGGAGAAATATCTTTTAATAAGTCTGACATGAAAATTAAGGTTACAAATTGGGGAACTAATTACTTGTTAGATACTTCAGGAGTTGGTCCATTTGCTAAATTTACTTTATTTAATGGTAATCTTCAATCTAAATATAGTTTACAAACTTATAAAGAGCAAGTTTGTACAGTAATAAATGAATTAAATAATAAACCTTTTAATTATGGTGATATAATATCAGTAAATCTTCAAGATACTAATCATCTAATAAACTCTGGAGTGTTAAATAATAAGAAACTGATATCAAAAGATAATCCTTATATACCTTTAACTTCAATTTTTAGTAAGGGTGTGTCAACTTATATGAAAATAACACCTCAAGGATTAATCTTAATGAATGGATTATATACTGCACCTGATGGAAATAAATATTACTTCCAAAATGGACATAAAGTAACAAAAGCAGGATTACAAACAATTGACGGAAAGATATATTATTTTGATAATAATGGAGTAATACAAACAGGTTGGCAAACAATAGATGGAAGTAAATATTATTTTGATAATAATGGAGTAATGCAAACAGGTTGGCAAACAATAGATAGAAGTAAATATTATTTTGATAATAATGGAGTAATGCAAACAGGATTCAAAAAAATAGATGGGTCTGTTTATGAGTTTAATAATAATGGCAAGCTAATTGATAAAGTTACTATAGCTATAGAAGGTGCTACTAATAAAACTATTAGTGCTGGTTCACAATTTGATCCATTAAAAGGTATAACTTTAAATGATAAAGCTGATCCAACTGCAAAGATAGAAGTAAGTGGAACAGTTAACACTAAAATTCCAGGAGTTTATACATTAATTTATACAGTAACAGATTCTTATGGACAAACTGCTAGAGTAACTAGAGAAATAACTGTAACAAATAGTATAAACTCAAATACAGAAGATACATATTGGAGTCAACAAAATTTAGTTATAAATGGAAATATCGATGGTGTTGATATACCTAAATCACTTAATAAAAAGTTAGTTATTATGAATTCAAATAATAAAATGATTGATTCAATAAATACAACTGCTGTTAATTGGTATTCAAATAATAAAAATAATTATTCAGGATTCCAAGGAATAGTTACACCAAGTATTTTATCAACTTTGAAATCAGATGAAACATATAAATTTTATATAGAAGTTAATGGAAATTATATCCCTTTAACTAATAATATAAAGAGTCCATATAATAAAAATTATGTGTTAAGTATAAATTCAAATAATCAACTAACTATAAATAAAATAGATAATACTGTAAAGCCTATAAATGCAGGAAATGCTAGTTATGAAGTAGGATATTTTACAAATAATGGTTATGTAATAAATGGAAATCTATCTTTAAATAATAATATATTTAGTAAAGCTGCTACAAAATTATTATTAGTTAAAGATACTCAAGGAAACATTATAGATACTATAAATTGCGCTTCTATGAATTGGTATTCTATAAATAAAAATAATTATTCAGGATTCCAAGGAATAATACCATATTCAGTATTAGATAAATTAGGAGTTAGAGAAAACTATACTCTATTTTTAGAAACAATTGTAAATGGTAAGATATATGAAACTCCTATAAATAATACTGAAAAATTTATATTAAATGATTCAATTCAATATAATATATCAACAAATTCAAAAAATAATATTATAATAACTAAAGCTCAAACTTATCCAGTAGTAAATTCAGGAACTGGACTATATCAAAGTGGATATTGGATGCTTTATGGTTATATAATGAATATTAAAGTAGATATAGGAAAAGAAATACCTAAGGGAACTAAAATGCAATTAATAAGTAAAAACTTAGATGGACAAGTAGTTTCAGTAACAACTGGTGTTGATGTAAATTGGTACTCAAACAATAAGAATAATTATAATGGATTCCAAGCAATAATAACACCAAAACAGTTAGTTATGGCATCTACAAGTAATAAATTATATATCAGAGTTAATATAAATGGAAAAACTTATGAAGCACCAGTAGAAGGTAACTTAAATATATACGGAACTGAATCTCTAAATTATGGATTTAAAACTGTAGATAATCAAATAAATCTAATAATTAATAATTAGAAAATATAATTTTATTAATGGGGCTGTCTCACAATACCATTATTTGGTGTCTATGAGCGGTTCCTTTTACTTTAGTCTATTTTTATACATGACAAATAAAGGTATCAGAAATACCTTTTGGATAAATAAAATAAGTGCTTTTTTAATCTACTTGTATCTCTCTTGCTAATATAATTAATCATATTATGTGCTAATGAAATTAATAAAAATTGCGTTTCAACGTTTTTTAATCCTCTATATGAAAATCTTCTAAACTTTCTACTTTCCTTTATTAATGCAAATACACTTTCAACTTGGATTGACCTGTTTGTCCTAAGTTTGATACCATATTCAGATTTTATATTTTCATTTGATATTTTTCTCATTAATTGAAATTCTTTATTCACTTGAATCATTTTATTTCTATTATTTTTTTTACATAATGATTTAAATTCACAGTTGCTACAATCTTCTGCTTCATAAATATCCACAGTATATTCGAAACCACTTTTAGTCTTGCGGTTCCCCATATATATGTAATTTAAAGTTACATTATTAACATATATGTATTTATTATCTTAGGATTATAGGTCATATTATCACTATTGCCTACTTTAGTTTTATAATTTTTTCCTTATTCAATAATTATTAGGTTTAATATATGATTTATAGCCATTTTCATTTGTATATCTATAATTTTCCAAACTCTCATAACCTGCATCTGCAACTATATTTTTATATTTATGATATTTAGATATATCTTCTAAAAATGGAATTAACGTATTAACATCTGTTTTTTCTTGAGAATCTATAAAATTTACTATATATCCAGAAGCAACTACTATCTGTATATTGTAAGCCGGTTTTAATTTCCCATTTAACATGTGATTTTCTTTCATTCTCATAAATGTAGCTTCAGTATCTGTTTTAGAAAAATTATTTCTTTTTCCTAATATTTTTCATAAGTATAATATCTTTCAAGTTTTTCTATATATTTAGTTATTATTTCATATTCTCGTTGAACTAGTGATTTTTTCCCTTGCCATAAACAAATTTTATAGCTTCATTACTTATCTTTTCTTGTAATTTTTCCTTAGATTTCTCTATCGCCTTTCTCCACGCAAAGGAATATTTGTTAGTATATGCTTCTATTTTAGTGCCATCAATGAAGATATTTTCAAAGTTGATTTCACCAATAAATGAAAGAAAATCAACAAACTTACGAAGTATTTTCTTTATAAGTAGAGAAATCTTTTTTATAAATCTGCATATTATATTTCATATAGGCGGTTTTAAATTTTTTAATAACCAAATAAAATCTAAATTTCGTTTACACGCATCTTCTATTTTCCCACTAGAATATATCCCTTTCATGTAAGCATAAACTATTATTTTAGCATAATAAGTGGTTCTACCTCTAGATTTCTACCTTTTTTGTAGATATTACTTAAATCCTTTCTTATTTTTAAATTATCAATAAAGTAATTTAGCATTCTCACCATATAATTTTTTTCTAGAATGTTTTCTATATTTATGGTTAAATTTATATCGTAGGTTTTGTTTGTTTTTTGCATAATTATATTTTAAACAAAATCTATAAAAAGTCGTTTAAACGCAAAAAAAGGATTATCTTCAAAGATGGAATCTAACTCCACTTTGAGACAGTCCCTTTTTAATAACTATCTAACTGTAGATAGCTTCTTAATAAGGAAGCCACAGCTTCCCACATATTTATAAAGGAAACGTTTTTTACGCACTTTATTTTTTTAGTATATTTCTAATTGTACCTTTTTTATTTTCCAATAAATATGTAATGCGTTACCACTATTAACTACCATTGTAGGTTTAGGTATTTTCCCTTCTTCTGCTAACCAAAATACATCATATACAGTAGAATTTTTCAGCTCAATATCTATATATAATGCTCTAAACTGTCTTACGTTTTCCGTTGCTCTTTGAGGAATATATATCGTATTAATAGAAATATAAGTATCGATTTCATTTATATATTGAAATACAACTTTTCTTAAATTATTATTTTCAAATTTTATAAGTTGTAAATATCAATCTGTACTTTCATCATATAAGTGATTGCAAAAATACTTTAATTCATTTTTTGAGTTTTAGCCAGAATACAAATCACCTCCAGGAAGTTAATAAGTCTATAATTTATAAAGTATTGGAATAATTATTAAAGTTATTGTATTAAAGAGCATATGGTAACAATAACTTTCGTTAAAATTTTTATTTTTGTTATATACAAAACCTAATAAAATTCCTACATAAACAAAGTTTATATAAATACTATTCTATATTCATTAAATTTTGATGATATAAAAAACATTAAATATTTAAAATTATTGTAGAAAATAGTAAAATGCTAATAAGTATAAATAAGGGAATAAAAAGGATGAAAAGATACTCTCCTTTATTTTGAGTATTCAAAAAACTTATCACTTGTGTTTTCAAAATATTTATCATTGGAATTCTTTTTATTTATCCCTTACTATGTCCTTAAAAATTAATTTAAAATTTTCATTTTTTCTAATATATTAAATAAAAACTTTATAATCATAAGTTCCTGAACCATCTTTTTCTTAAATCCTGTTATTGAAACTTTTTTCCCTAATAAAAAGCTTTTAACCATTGTTTTAGAGTAATAGCATATCCTCACGTTTTAAATACATAAAACTTAAAAAACTTGTAATTTTCATAAAAATAATTTTAGTAGTTGCTTTATTATACCTTTTTTGTTTATATTTAAACCATAAGTTATAAGAATATCTTTAAAGTCATTTTTATTTTTAAATTTTTCATCAGTACTTTCTAACTGAAAATAATCTTCTAATATAAAATTTTCTATTTCTTTACCCTTATTATAAATAATTTTAACTATAGATGTTAGTACTCTACCTACTAGAATCAAAATCTTTATTTTATCAAAAAAGGTCTAGTTAACTTAATTCCAAATAATCAATCTATGCAATTTCTTACTAATCCTTGATTAAGATAAGTCTCATATTCACTATCATATTTCTCAATTCGCTTCTTATAGTTCATGTACTTACTCTGTTAAGTATAATCTTTTTACATACTTTTAAAAGTTGTTATCTAAAAAATATTATTTATAATAAAAAAATCTATAACTTCTTCTTCAATATTTGAATTTATACATGTAGTATTTCTTCTACAAAGAGTATCTCTATTATGATTATTTATAAGTATCTAAATTCTATATTCAAAATATTTTATGGTATCCAAAATAAACCGATAAAAATATCAATTTTTGAAATTTCTTTTAAATTATGATGCTCTATTAAGAAAGTACATCAAATATTTAACTTTTGTATCTTTACGTTTATTTATTATTCTTATAAGCAGTATGTATCGGTGAATTAAAAATTCATTAATGAGTTTTTATTATCTGAATATAAAAAAAATTTTTCATATGTGATTTCTATGATAGAAGTTACTTAATACATATAATTACTTTATTTTGTGAAATAATCACATAAGAGTAATCATTTCACAAAATTTAAAGCTGTTTATTGTAGTGTTTGTAGAATATAAACATGATGTTATACGTTAATCTTAAAATTAATTTATGCAAAAATTAAAGTACTATCTCAATTAAAATATTCTTTCTATTTTATAAAATCTTTATTTAAAAATATACCACATAGATACAACATATGCACTTGCTAAAACTACTAAACATACATATCTATATAATCTATTCTTAAAATTTATTTTTTTTATATTACTCTTAGACATTTTATCACCTCCATAAAACACTTACCTATAAAATAATATATCTTAAACCTATTTTTTTCACTATAAAAGTACTAAAATGTATATTTATTATAATCAAATTTTTTTTAAATCGATAAACATGCATTTAACACATTATATTGATTCATTTAAGCTTTATTATATTACAATATTTAAAATATTAATTGTTTCAAAGGAATAACTATGGACAAAATTATTTTCTATATAATATTAACACTAATATTAACACTAATATTAATAATATTTATTCAATTATTATTTTATTCTGTAATAGGCTTTTTGGGGTTATTAAAACCTACTAGAGATTATGATATTTTAGAAAACGAATTAAAATTTTTATTTTTAATTCCAGCTTGTAATGAAGAAAATGTAATCGCTAATAACTTAAAAAAATTAAAAATTTTAATTATAATAAAGAACTTTATTCAGTAACATGTTTAGTAAATAATTCATCAGACAATATATTTAATATTTCAAGTAAATACAATAGAACTTTAGATATAAAATTTAGTCCCAATGAAGCAAAAGGTAAACCTTATGTTCTTCAAAAATACTTTAATACTGAGAATGAATGGGAAAATTATGACTACATAATAATATTAGATGCTAATAATATTATTAATCAAAATTTCTTAAAAGAAATGAATTCTCAAATACTTACTTATGGAAAAGATAATATTACAGTAGTACAAGGCTGTTTAGGAATAAAAAATATATTAACATCCTTTATGTCAGCAGGATATTCTGCATCATACTTTGTTACTAATAGAACTATACAATATGCTAAATACAGATTAGGATTAAATTCAACTATAGGTGGTACAGGCTTTTCTTTAAATACAGATTATATAAAAAAATCGGATGGAATCCTAAAACATATACAGAAGATTTTTAATTACAATTAGAATTAGCTTTGGCAAATAAAAGAACTTTATGGAACCATAAAGCTATAGTTTATGATGAGAAACCTAATAGTATACTTGCTAACCATAAACAGAGATTAAGATGGTCTCAAGGACACTGGAGAGTTGCTTTTACAACACTTCCAAAACAATTGATAAGTTTTTTTAAAATTAAAGGTACTAAAGATTTATTAAATAGATTAGAAACATTAATATATTCATTTGCTATGGTAAGATCACCTATAACTATTTTAATAATATTATTAAGTATATGTATTCCATCTTTTATTAATGATGTACCTCAAATTTAGTTATTTTCACCTTTATGGCTAGTACTAGAAATAATAAACTATATTCTTTTCCCAATTATATGTATATTAACAGAAGGAAAAATGGTATTTAGCAAAAAAAAATAGTATTATTTTTAATTTTTTTAGATTCTTAAAAATATATATAGCCTTTTTCTATTCTGCAATAATTTATGTAGTAGCTCAAATTCAGAGATTATTTACATGGTTCTTACCTCAAGTTTCATGGGATAAAACAACACATAATCTTAGTGAAAAACATGTTATATATGGAGGAGAGAACGATGATAAAATTAATTAAAATTCTTTTTACTCTTATTGTAATAATAATTATATCAATGGGTTTTGTTTTAAGAATAGACCATCTTAAACACTATACGCTATTAATTCCTACTTTTATAATGTATATATTTATCCCTTTAATTGTTGTTTTAAACTTAATTATAAAATATAATAAATAACTCTACTTACAATTATAATTTTATATTTTACTAGATTGTTAAATAACTATTTTTTTACAATTTTAATATTTGAAAATATCCTTGAAATCTATAAATTCCAAGGATATTTTGTTATTTTTATATTAGATTTTTTCTCACTAAGCTCATCTATTAAATATAAAATTAAAACCCACTTGAATATCTTTTTTAATAATTTTAACCATATAATCTTGGATCTTCTAACTTATACAAACCCTTTAATACCAAAAATAATCATTTTATTTTAATCCTATTTTTGATCTAATAAGAGATTCTCTAAATAATGTATTATTGTATCTACTTTGACTAAATCACATATCTGCATCATTAAGTAAATTTAAATCTAAATTTTTAACTCCTAATCATATAAATTAAGTTTCATCAACAGTATCAGCTAAAATTACAAAAGGATTATATATTTTACTTATACATCAAAGTAAACAATTGATTATCATATATGTTAGATATCTTTATAATAAAACTAATAGAATTATTATATCGGTTACCGAAGCAATAAAATGTAATTTATATCTAGTATAAAACAAAGTCTAATAGTTTTACCTTTTCTAGCATCTCTATCAAATTTTGAGCTTCTTAATACTATTTTATCCATAGTATAATTTTTAGTATTAGGATTTATAGATTCAATTAATATTGCATAACTTCCATAGTATACAAACTTTTCTATTTTATTAAGTCTTAACGAGTCAGGTATTTTATCACTCTCTATTATATATTTAACTATTTGGTTTCTATTTATCTTATATTTAAGTTTTTTTAACTCAATATACTATTGTAATTCCCTATATTACCAAGCTATTATTTACTCCTCAGAATTTTAGATAGTTTTTCAAACTGAAAAAAAGCTATCTTAGGTGGATATCAACTTTTTTTCAAGAAGCATATCCAAAATATAAAAAGAAAATAGGAACACTTAAAAATGTCCCTATTTTCAAAATAAAAATTCATTATATTCAATAAATTATTTAAACTTTACATAATTCTATTGACATACTCGATACTTTCAAATATTAAAATTATAAAAAATAGTTATTCAATAACCTATAATTATTAAAGCTTTTACTTTAATAACTCCTTTTATTACATCAATCTCAATATTCTTATAAGTTATTTCTTTTCACATAATACATGTCTTCTATATATATTTTATCCATATTGAATATATCTAAACCTATAACTAAATTAGGATTAGTTATTCCTAAAATAGCATATTGCCACTCCGACCAACCTTGAACTTTACCCCAGTTAATAAAATTCATTTGAGATATAGCCCACTCAATTTCTTCATTAGTTGGTTGATAAGAAACATTTGGTATTCTTTCTAGTGCAGCCACAAACCATAATTTAAATCCTGTTAAAAATTTACTTTCATATATAGGTGGATTTGATATGTTATTTATAAAATTTAAATTTGAATTTGAATATATCATTATATTAATGTTACCCGTTATAGTTGAATTTAACCCATTCAAAAACTCTTTTACATTAGATTCTATGCTCTCTAGTGATATTGAAGCAACATTGCCAAAAGAAGCTTCTTCAATATCTAAAACAAATAAATAGTTAGTATTTGGAATATTTTCATTAATTAATGATTGTGCAAATATAACTCCTTACTCATAAGGTGGATATGTTGGATTTGTGTCACTAGCATAAAAGAAATGATAAAATCCTATTCTTAAGTTTGGATTATCATTACTTATAATAAAATTCATTATATTCTATCTATCATTATAAATAGGATTTTCGCTATTATCTAATACTGTACATCCACTTATTCCTGTAGATAATTCAAAATAAGATGCTATAGTACCTTCATTATTCATTAACTCAAGTTATTTTATTCCATTAGAAGACACATCTAAACCTGTATTTAAATACACATTAATACCTTCTTAATAAATTAATTATTTTCTAATACACCAGTGTTGTATTGAAATAATATTTATGACCATCTATTGTTTGCTATCCTGTCATAGCTTTACTATTTTCACCAAAATAATATTTATTATTTCCTAATGTCAGCCAACCTACATAATAAACAGCTTGTCCCCAATGTTCATTTCCGGTTGGATTATTAGTGAAATATTCTAACTCAACTGATGTAGGGTATACTCCCACTTCTTGTCTTCCTGTTGTTGGACTAAAGTAATATTGTAATCTATTTATTGTTTGAACGCCAGTTTACATTATTCCGTTTGAATTGAAGTAATATTTATGTCCATTCATTGTTTTCCATCCTATTACACTTTGCCTATTAATAGGTTTTAAATAATAAGTATTTCTATTCATAGTTATAAACTTATTAAATTCCATTTTCTGTATTTGTATTTGAATATTGTATTTTATCATCTATTATTTGAAGACTTTTTTTCAGCACCATTTTTCTTCTCTAAGCCAGTTGTAAGGTTATTATTATTTTTATCAATAATTTGGATATTAATTCCTTCAGCTCTTTTTTTCTCTAAAAATAGTTCTAGTAATGTATTTGAAGGTAAAGCAACTGATTTAACTATTACATCCATATAGGTAGAATAGTTCGTAGTATATTCCTTGAACTTTATATAGAGCATAAGAAGGCTTTGAAGCAAAAAATCCTTGTCCCCCTGGATAATAAGCAGCAGTAAGTCCTTCTGAATTGCAAAAATGTGGATTTGTGCTAAATTATCCGGCCAAGTATAAAGGCATAGTGGCATCACTAAGTGTTTGAATATTATTATTGTTACAACATACAAATCCTTCAAATATATCAGTGCCATCAAATTCTAAGAATAAATCTACTACTCCTTTTTTTCTAGCATTTCCAAATACTATACCAACTTCCATTACTGAATGAGGAGGAACAACTATACTTTGAGATGGTATTGTGTAAGTTTGTTCTGTTATTACATATATAAAATATGGAGCCGGTCAAACAGCTTATTTGTTGACCGTAAAAGATGTAAGTTCTAATATGATTCTTGCCCATAAAATTTCAGGTAGAATAATATTAGATATTGCTATAGATACAATTAAAGACTTAGTAAAAAATCATAAAGAAACATTACATGAGGAGGTATTTATACACTTTGATCAAGGAGTACATTACACAAGTACTATATTTTAAAAATTACTAAAGGAAAATAAATTAGGACAATCTATGTCGCGTCGAGGAAATTGTTGTGATAATACTCCACAAGAATCTTTTTTCGGTCATATGAAAGATAAAATCAATTTTAAACTCTTTTTACTGTGTCCTTGACATAGGGTCTACTTTATTTAATTATTTCAGCCTTAATTTTCTTATTTTTAATTTCTCTATTTGATGCAGTGTGATTTAACTTAGCATAATAAGTACTACGTAGAGAGTCTAATATTTTACATAGCTTTTTAATACCATAAATATGATTATTAATATTCACACTATTTATTATTTTTCTAGAAATTATGACCATAGCTTTTTTTAATATTTCATTTTCCTCTTTAAATTTAGCAACTTCTTTCATTGTCATAAATTCTTCATCACTAACTTTAATTTTTTATTATTCTTTATCCAACCATTTATAGTTGATTTTGCTATGCCATATTCACTACTTATTTCTGTTACACTTATTCCAGAATTGCATAAATCAGAAATCATTTCTTTATATTCACCTGTATAATTTTCACTTGTACTTATAGTAAAAATATATCATCTCTAACTAAATATACTTTTACTTAGTTCGACTAAATATGTTTATTATTTTATACTAACACCAATCTTTAAAATAAAATTTAACTATTCTTAAATAATTTAATATTTTATTTAGGTTGTTGAATAAACAAAATTTGCAAGCTTAAAATCGGATATTTAATAGATTTTCAAATATTTATTCTAATTTATAGCTAGTTTTAATATTAAAAAATATAGCTTTTTTATGAAAATTGGTATCTTTTTAGATAAAATTTAATTTGAATAACTTGGTAAAAATAGTTATTCAACAACCTATTATTATTTAATCTTTTTTCTTATAATTCTCAATATATCCATCTAAATTTTTACTACTACAACAAGTATATAAAACATAAATAAACCTATGGCAATAATAATTAAATCAATATAATTAAAAAAAGGTAAAAATCCTATTAAACAGAAAAAAATAAGAAGAGACAGTACTTTATTTTGTATAAATTAATTTTAAGATTAACTATGTAAAGTAAAATTATAATATCATATTCACTACAATAAATAACTTTAAAGGCTGGTGTTGACATACTATGAATGTGATAACTTTTTGTGTTATTAGAAATATCTAATCTAGGTTGAAACACAAAATTTTGCATACTCTCAAACTATATTGTCATATATACTTGATTATTTATTGTTTTAAATCCATAATTTAAATCACCTATAGCTACATTAACATTTCCACTAACAGGTGCTTCATATACCTTTCCATCTAAAATAACCCTTACATATAATTTATTTGTTCCTGTTTCATTGATTAATTGCTCTGGTGTTATTATTGCTTGGAATCCATTA
>NZ_LN879463.1 GCF_001403635.1 Clostridium massiliamazoniense | reverse complement strand
ACGATGTCAAAGGCAAAATTCGAAAGAAGTAAACCACACGTAAATATTGGAACAATCGGTCACGTAGACCACGGTAAAACTACATTAACAGCTGCTATAACAAGTGTATTAGCAACTCAAGGTGGAGCTGAAGCTTTCAAATATGATGAAATAGATAAAGCACCAGAAGAAAAAGAAAGAGGAATCACAATCAACAGTGCTCACGTTGAATACGAAACAGCAAACAGACACTACGCTCACGTAGACTGTCCAGGACACGCTGACTACGTTAAGAACATGATCACAGGAGCTGCTCAAATGGACGGAGCTATATTAGTATGTTCAGCTGCAGACGGCCCAATGCCTCAAACAAGAGAGCACATCCTATTAGCATCAAGAGTTGGAGTTGACTACATCGTAGTATTCTTAAACAAAGCTGATATGGTTGACGACGAAGAATTATTAGAATTAGTTGAAATGGAAGTAAGAGAGTTATTAAACGAGTACAACTTCCCAGGAGACGATATCCCAGTAATAAAAGGATCAGCTTTAAGAGCTTTAGAAAACCCAGCAGATGCAGAAGCAACAGCTTGTATCAATGAGTTAATGGAAGCAGTAGATAGCTACATCCCAACACCAGAAAGAGCTACAGATAAAGCATTCTTAATGCCTGTAGAAGATGTATTTACAATCACTGGTAGAGGAACAGTTGCAACAGGAAGAGTTGAAAGCGGAGTTCTTCACGTATCAGACGAAGTAGAAATCGTTGGATTAAAAGAAGAAAGCAGAAAAGTAGTAATCACAGGAATAGAAATGTTCAGAAAATTACTAGATGAAGCACAAGCTGGAGACAACATAGGAGCATTATTAAGAGGTGTTCAAAGAGACGAGATCGAAAGAGGTCAAGTTTTAGCAAAAGTTGGATCAATCAAACCACATACAAAATTCGTAGGTCAAGTATACGTACTTAAAAAAGAAGAAGGTGGAAGACATACTCCATTCTTCGATGGATATAGACCACAATTCTACTTCAGAACAACTGACGTAACAGGATCAATAAAATTACCAGAAGGAATGGAAATGGTAATGCCAGGAGATCACATCGATATGGACGTTGAATTAATTCACCCAGTAGCTATGGATGAAGGATTAAGATTCGCGATCAGAGAAGGTGGAAGAACTGTAGGATCAGGAGTTGTTACTAAGGTAGCAGAATAAT
>NZ_LN879462.1 GCF_001403635.1 Clostridium massiliamazoniense | reverse complement strand
ATAAGCTCTTTACTTTGCTCATAAACTATAATTTCATTAACAGTATCTTTTTTTGATATTTCTTGAACATAATATCCAAGTCCTAACCCTAAAACTCCTACTTTACCATTAGCATTTTTAATTGCTTCATATGTTCCCTGTATTTCTTTTGGAGATATTTCCATCACAAGTTGATACAGTATGATTTAACTTAGCATAATAAAAGCTATGTAGAACGCCTAATATTTTACATAACTTTTTTAATATTTCATTTTCTTCTTTAATTTTAGCAACTTCTTTCATTGTCATAAATTCTTCATCGTTAACTTTAATTTTTTATTATTCTTTATCCATCCATTTATCGTTGATTTCGCTATGCCATATTCACTACTTATTTCTGTTACACTCATTCTAGAATTGTATAAATCAGAAATTATTTCTTTGTGTCCATTATTTTATACTAACAACAATAATTTTAATCAATAAAATATACATTAAAAACAATTTATATGTTAATTTTTTTAATTTTTTTTATAAAGTATATTAAGTATATAATATAATTATAAACAAGGAGATTTATTGTATGAGAAAAAAATTAATATATATAATCCTATTTTCGGTTATAAGTGGCATTACATTTAAATTACCTTATTTAAAGTATAATCAGAAATATAAAAATTATAATACACAAAATGTAAAATTATTAAATTATAATAATTCTTCTTTAAAACAAGCTATTTTTAATGAATATGGAAAAGTTAATCAAGAAAATTTAAATCAAATTACAACTTTAACTTTATCAAATTCAAATTTTTTACTTAATAATAATCAAAAAATAATTAAAAATTTAAAAAATTTAAAAACTTTAGTAATAAATAATAGTATAATTGATAGTAAGTTATTAACTGCTTTTTTAAATACAGATAAAAACTTAAATAATATATATTTCAAACTCTGTAATAGTTGGAAATTTATTTTCTGGAATACATAAATGTGAAAATTTAAATTCATTATCAATAACTAATTCTACTTTTTCAAATGGAATTTCAACAGATATAGAAAATTTAATAAATTTAAAAACAATTTCATTAATTAATGATACTTCAAATGGTGTATTTCCTAATTCTATTACAAATATTAAAAATTTAAATATAATCAAAATAATTAATTCATCAATTAATTGGAGTTTACCATCAACATTAGGTAATTTAACAAATTTAAAAATATTAAATTGTTCTAATTCATCAATTTTAGGAGAAATTCTTAATTCAATTAAAAATCTGCAAAACTTAAAAGAATTCATAATAACAAATAGTAATTTAACAGGAAATATACCTGATTCTATTACAGATTTAAAAAATATCTCAATAATTAATTTGGAAGGAAATAAATTAATTGGTTATATACCTAATAATTTATCTAATTTAAAATATCTAAAAAAATAAATTTAAGTAATAATCAACTTATAGGAAATATTCCTAATATTAAAAATTTGCAAGTAAAAAATAATTTGCTAGATGCTAAAAATCAAGGATATTTAAAATTAAGAAAAAAATATCTTTAAATAATAATTTAATTAAAGATATAGAAATTAAGTATAAGGATTTTAATACAAATAATAGTAATACAAATATAAATAATAAAGTAATTATACATATAGGTAATAATATGAATTCAAACAATAATATAAATGTGTCAGATGCAATATCAACTTTATCAAACAAATATATTATAAAGAAACAGGATTAATTGGTGATTCTATTGAAAATGAAAGTATACCAACTTTAGAAAATTATCATATTGATTATGTAACAGTTAATGGAGTAAAGACTGATATTAATCAGTTACCTAAATATTATTTAGGTAACAATATGAATATTGTTTATCATTTAAAAGAATT
>NZ_LN879461.1 GCF_001403635.1 Clostridium massiliamazoniense | reverse complement strand
TTGGACAGACTGTGGTTATAAAAATATAATTCGCATTAAAGGTAGTAATATAGCCGTTTTTAGGAAACTAATAGCTTTAAAAATAAAAAAAATAACACAACTGTAACACAACCTGATTTTTTTAAAATATAGCTTCAATAGAAAAAAGTCAAGGAGTACTAAACTCCAAGACTTTTTTATTTGAATATAGCATTTAATTTTTTAGCAGCATCTATTTTCATATCACTAGTAACATGTGTATAGATGTTCATTGTTGTATTAATATTACTATGTCCCATTAATGCTTGTACTGTTTTGATAGGAACTCCTTCTTCAAATAATCTAGTCGCATAAGTATGTCTTAAACCATGAAATTTAATTTTAGAGATCATAGACTTGTTTAATAATGAAATAAAGTCTTTTCGTAAATTACTTTGATTAAGTGGTGTAAAATTATTTGTAACAAATACAAAATTATTAGAAGAAGTTATAGTTCCTGTAAAGGCAATTTTATTTTTATTATAAGTTTTTTTATAATCTTTTAGTAACTGAGTTAATTTTAATGGGATTGGTATATCTCGAATACTACTTGAAGTTTTAGGGGTTTGCAATAATACTTTAGTTCTTTTAGTTCCATTTTCTTCAACGACATCTGAATATCTTAGACTTTGCCTAACATGAATTATATTATTTTCAAAGTCTATATTATCCCATGTAAGTCCTAAAATTTCACCTATTCTCATACCAGTATATAAAGCCAAATAAAATAAAGATTCAAATCTATGCCCTTTACAAGCATTTAAAAACTTTTCTTGCTCTTCTCTAGTTAAATAATTAATTTTAACTTCTTTAGTTAATTTAGGTAAGTTAACTAAGTCACAATAATTTCTTAAAATATATCCTTCTTTTACCGCATGTGATAAAATAGCCTTTAATATTTTATTAGTATTGTGAACTATATTTGGTGTTATATTTTCTTTTTTAGATAATATGTTATAATAGTTTTGTAAGTCTATAGCTCTCAAATCTTTAAGTTTAATGTTAGAGATTTGGGAGTTTTTTATATACAATCTAACAATATCTTCATATCTTGAAAATGAAGCTGGTTTTAGTTGATTATATTTAAATTTAAATAACCATAAATGAGCATATTCACCAATTGTTATTTTATCATCAGTAGGTAAGAGGTTATTATTATGTTTGTATTTATAATCAGTCATTTTATCTAAAACTTCTTTTTTAGTTTTACCATAAAACTGTTTCCTTATTAATTTTCCTTCATCATTACGTCCAATAGTTAAAGCTCCACGCCATCTATTTTTATCCTTTTGATGATATATGGTTCCTTCACCATTGCTTTTTTTTGTTGCCATTGCTGTCATCACCTTCTATATAAAATAAAAATTCTCTTTAACTATAGCATAAAAAAATATACCTATAAATACAAGTTCAAAGTATTGAATTAAAGAAACATAAAATAGCTTAATGATATGTAGCTTTTTTTTATAATATGGTAAAATTATATATGATTAGGAGGAATGCCAATGTTAAAGAAATATTATATTGCTTTGTATCTTATGGGCATATCAAATGAAAATATTATATTAATAATTAATAATTTTACCACAGAAGACCTTAAGCTTTTATTTAAAGGAAAGGAATTGTTAAATTTACAATTTAAGTACAATATTAATATAGAAAAGTATATAGATAAGTTTAATGATAGCCAATATATTATGGATATATTAAAAAGAGCAAAAGATATTGAGGAAAAAAGTAAAAGGTTAAAAATAAAAATCATACCATATAATAATAAATTTTATCCAAAAGTATTAAAAGAAATAAATAATCCACCTGCAATACTTTATTTAAAAGGGAAATATATAAATAAAAAAGATGAAAAATCAGTTGCTTGTGTAGGTGCAAGAAATATAAATTTATTTGGCAAAACCTCAATAGAAGCTATAGTTCCTAACTTAGTGAATGAAAAATTCACAATAATAAGTGGACTAGCAGAAGGGGTTGATGCGAAATCACATAATATTTGTTTAGAGAATAATGGGAGAACAATTGCTGTTTTGGCACATGGTTTAGATATGATATATCCAGAAAAAAATAAAGAGCTAGCACAAGCAATATTAGAGAATGGTGGAACACTTATATCTGAATATCCAGTTACATTTGGACCTGAAAAGTATAGGTTTGTAAATAGAAATAGAATTATTGCTGGTTTAGCAAAAGCAGTTATTATATTTCAGAGTAAAGTAAAAAGTGGAAGTATGCATACAGTTAATTTTGCTTTGGAAAATGATAAGAAAGTATTTGCTCCATACCCTGCAATGGTTGATGAATCTGTAACTGGGTTAGCAGAATTAATAAAATTAGGAAAAGCTATTCCAATACGATGTAAGAATGATTATAGACTAATAATAAATGCTTTAAATTATAGACTTAATAGAAATTTAAAACAAACTAAAGATTTGAAAAATGCTATTTTATCGAATTTAGTGGCTAGTAATATATATAATGAAGTTGAGGAATTAGATAAAAATAAAAGTTTATCTTTTTATACAAATGAAGAAAGTTATAAAGAATTTAAAAAATTTCTAATTGAAAATAATTTAAGTTCTTCAGAATTTTTTAATGCTGTAATTTTAAAGTACATAAAATAGGGGGAATAAGAATGAAAAAAGTATTAATATTATCTAGTGAAGTATTTACTGATTTAACTATAGAAAAAAAAAGAGAGTTTCAAAATTTCATAAATGAAAATATTAAAAATGGAAATAAAATAGTTTTCACATCTAGAGAAGCTTCAAAAAAAGCAGAGTTAAATGAGATAGAATTTAATAGTAATGTATTTTTTATTCAACGTGATACGCTTGTAAATATGATAAAAGAAGTTTTTAAAACTAAGGATGATTATTATTTTATAGTCATAGGAACGAAAGATCACGATTTATATTTAGCATCAACTAACAAACTTTTTTTTGTATATCCAAATTGGTGCAAAGAACCTCAGGAAAAAGCTCAAAAGTATGGATTTAAAGTAACCAATATACGAGGGCTAAAATTATTAGTCGATATTATAGAAAATCAACAAAGTTGGTATTTTAAACTAGAGTTAGATGAGAAAACAACTGTTTTAGGTCTTACTAACGCAGGAACTTATGGAAGACACTCACAGGAAGAGCTTGAAATGATAAGAGCATTTAGAGCCATATTAAAAGATGGAGAAAAAAATTTATATAAAGTTTTATTAGTTCATTTTTTAGCAGCAATAAGTAGTAATAATGAATTTAGAGAAATAAAAGATTGGGGGATAATGCCTTCATCTGGAACAGAGCTTAACAAAGATATGTTAGATTTCAAAGAAAAAGCTCGTATACTTATGTATGGGAAAAAAGAAGCTCCAATTTTTTTAAGGCATACAAAAACATTTAAAAGTCATGATCCTCAAAATAAAGATAAAGATAGAATACCATGTGATAGGCATTTTGAAACTATACAAATAAACCCTGCTTATAAGGGGAAATTAAAGAATAGAGTTGTATGTATTTTTGATGATTATACTACTAATGGAACTACATTTGAAACAGCACGAAATTTATTATTAAAAGAAAATGTTAAAAAGGTTTTCTTTGTTTCTTTGGGTAAGTTTGGAAATGGCTATTATCAACAAGATTATAAAATTACAGGAAATACAACTGAGAAAAATGGTTATAAATATGAACTTCTAAATAGAAAAAAAAGACATGATTTTTTTATTGAAAAAAAAGCTATAAGAGAAATTGAAAGTTTACATGATTTAATTTATGCTAAAAAATAGAATATTAAATTTTATAAGTTTTTATAAGATAATTTTATTTAGCTATTATTAAAGAAGCACTATTAGAAAAATATGTGCTTCTTTTTTTATTTTACAAATTCATAAACTACGGAGTTAATTTTAAAATAGATAAATAAGGTTCAAAAATTAATAGATAATTTATATGCAAACTGTTACGCTATCAGTATAGGTGGATAGTTTTTAAAAAAAAATATTAAATATTTAAAGTTGAATATAATTTAATTTATATTTCCATTAAAAAATAAACTTAAGTTACTACTGATAGTATAATAGAGGAAAAATTAATAAATCAATAAAGTCATTAAATTGCAATAATATAGGGAGAAGAATAATATAAAAGTGTATCGCAGATATAATTTTTATTGATAAATTTTAGTGAAAAGAGTAAAATTATATGCAAACATACATTCGTGTTTACAAAAATGAAAATATTTATGTAGATAGTAAAAATATTAAATCTTCAAAGAAGGAGAGATGTAAATGAGTTTAAATAATTCAAATGAAATGTGTTTTAGGGCAGAAGGAGCTGATCAAGGAGAAATTACAATAGATTGGCTAGTAGATTCTATAAAGGAATTAGAAGAAAAAATAGAAGATATAAGTAAAATAGTTGAAAGAAGTAGAGGACTAAAGGTGAAAATGAACGTACAAATTGGTTATAGGTGCTAGTAATGAAAGATGACTTAACATTAAGTGAAAGAAAAGAACTTAGACTTTTTTTTGAAGAAATTAATAGTATAGCACATGATAGAAAAAGTAATGAGGATCATGCAACAGTGAAAATAAATAATATAAAAGAATTAGCAAAATTATTAGTAAAAATGAAGAATAGTTATAATAAACAAGAAAAGGAAGCTTTAATGGCTAAGCTTCCTGAATATATAAAAAAAATAGAGGTGGAAGTACTCCCATTACCACCTTTTAGAGACTAAGGAATGCAAATAATATTCCCCAGCAGCTTTTTGGAATTCTGTCCAATTAGAAAATTGAGTGTTATTTGCAATAAATTCATTAAATTTAACTAGTGAATTTTGTGAGATATCCTTATTAAAGTTACCTTTTTCGATAAATTCATCCCAAGAATTAAATGAGGTATATTGGCTCATAAATGACTCATTGAATAATTCATTAATAGTTGGATTAATTTGCATATTTGTTCACCCCCTTTCATCATTAGTTAACATAATATTAACATTGTTAGATGGACAAGCCAATTCGGAACGTAAGTTCTAAGTTTATATTAGACATAAAGGAGAGCACCATGGAAAGTAAGAATAAAGAAGTAGAAATTAAAAATTTTTTAAAATCTCAAATTATAGAGAAAAATATAAATACAATAGAATGGAAAAATATAAAAAAAGACATTAAAAAGAAAAACCAATCAAATTAAGATTGGTTTCTTTGTTTATTAAGAGAAGTTTCTATTATGTTAATTAACATTTCTTGTGTTTCTTGATTTATAGGCTCACCAGGAACAATTACTTTTTGTTCTACAAGAACTTTAATCATTTCATCTACCATATTGTTTATAGGTCGACAAGTAATATAATCTAAGCTAACACCATAAAAATCAGCAAGTGAACTGAGAGCTTCTAAAGTTCCACTACGTTCTCCATTTTCTAAACGTGATAAAGATGTTTTACTAATTCCTGTTTTTTTCTCTAGATCACGCAATGACAATCCTCGAGATTGTCTTAATTCCTTTAATCTTTCTGCTTGTGTCATATCATCACTCCCTTTTATTTATATAATAACGTCCTTTTGGGGACGATTCAAGTAAGAAAAATAAAATTCAACATGTCCCCAAATGGAAACTTAAATAAAAGAAGAATAAAAGAGTATAAGAGAGTATATTTAATTTAATTATTCAAAATAAGGATTTTTAAATTTGTTAAGTCCCCGAATGGAAACTATAATAAAAGCATATCAAGGAGGTGAGCACAAATGACATTCACTGAAATAAGGAAAAACAGACATAGAAATGATTCAGTAAGAAAAGCAGCAATAAAAATAGGAATATCAAAAAGTGCATTTTTTCATTATGAAACTTATGATAGATTCCCTAAAAAAGAAACTTTAAGAAAGATTCAAAAGGCTTATAACCTAACGAATGAAGACATAGCAACTTTATTTTTGAATTATTACTTACATTAAGAGGAGGAATAAAAATGAAAAATATGCTTTACACAACAGGATTAAAAATAGTAGTAAAAGGATTAATTATATGGAGCATGATATTTCATAAAAGTATTAAAGAAAAAGTTCTTGAAGAGGGACCTATAACTGATAAAGCTTGGAGCAGTAAGAAACTTAAAACTATTGATAGAGTAGATAACTTAATAACTTGGAATGTATATAAGTTTTTAGGTGAAGGATATGTATCTACTGATAATAAAAAAATATTAAGAATGCAATTAAGCTTAGTTAACTTATATTTAGGACATGCACAAGAAATGTTATACGTAGCATAAAAAAGCAGGAGGAATAAAGTGAAATACACAATAATGGGATTTAACCAAGCTAAGGCTGTGGAATTAAATCTAGATACAGATGATTTACTCATATTAAGTTATTTTTCAGATTTTAGAGATACAGAATTAATGGTATCAGAAGAATTTGAAGGGAAAAGATACTATTGGCTTAGATATGATGCATTATTAGAAAATTTACCTATATTGGGTTTAAAAAGCAAGGATGCATTAAGAAGAAGATTAAAAAAGTTACAGGATGCTAAAGTACTTTGTCATTACTGTAAAAAAACAAAAGAGGGTACTTATTCATTTTATGGAATAGATGAAAATTTTTTAATACTTAAGTGCACCCCACTAGAAAGTAGGGTGGGTTTAGAGCTTGCAAATAAAGAAAATTCAACCACTCGACTTAAAAGTAGTGTGGGCACACGACTCAAAAGTAGCACGGGTACGACTCAAAAGTCGGACAGGGTACCTCTCAAAAGTAGCACGGGTACGACTCAAAAGTCGGACCAAAATATTAATCTATTAAAAGATTCTTCTATTAAAAATATTAGTCTATTAGAAAATAAAGAGCAAAGTTCTTCGTCCGATTCTCTTTTAGGAATTAGAGAAGAGATAGCTAAGACTTTACTACCTTATTCAAATTATGAAAATTGTAATGCAGTTTATGATACATGGTTTAAGAATAGTAATATAACTGAAATCAATGGAAATATAAAAATTAGTGTTGCTAAGGAGATTTTAAGAGTATTCCCTAAGAAATATATTGGAATATTAGAAAAGGCTTTAAATAAGAAAATAGAGTTATTAGAAAGTAACTAAAAATTAGGAGGAACAACAATGGATAACAATAATAATGAATTTGTAGATTTAACAGAGCAAGTGAAAGAAATGAAAAGGCAGTTTCAAAGACAAACTATGACAATTGCAGAGCTTCAGGAAGTTTTAGGATTATCCTATAACAAAACTAGGGAATTGGTACATCATGAGGATTTTCCAAAAGTAAAAGTAGGTAGATTTTATAGAATTATAATTTCAGAAGTACCTAAGTGGTTAAAGGATCATATAGGAATGACTGTGTAATTTGTTAATTCGATTTTTAGCAAAAATCAAAATAAGAGGAGCGTTATAAAATGCAATATAAAGAGTTAAAACGTTATATGAAAGAGTGTGTGAATTATGGAATTGAACCTAGTATGACTAACTTAATAAAGAACTTAAGAGCTAAGGATAATACTAAATATGCAATTAAATATTTGATAAAAGGAGAATAAAGATGAAAGTAAAATTGCTAAGAATATCAAAGCATATAACACAAAAGGAATTAGCTAAGATGGTTGGTGTATCTCATGTAACAATCGCAAGGATAGAAAAAGATATGATTGACCAAATAAGAGTAGGAACTTTAAAAAAGGTTGCTAAAGCTCTTGATACAACAGTTAAAGAATTGTTTTTTGATGAAGAGGAGAGATAAAAATGAAGAAAAAAGATAATGAATGTAAACAATGTGAAATCTTAGAGGCTGAATTAAAGATTGAAAAGCTGAAATTTGGACTATGGGATAGAGAACTAAGCAAACGTAACGAAGAAACAGACAAATGGCAAGAAATTATAA
This sequence comes from Clostridium massiliamazoniense, assembly GCF_001403635.1. Taxonomy (GTDB): domain Bacteria; phylum Bacillota; class Clostridia; order Clostridiales; family Clostridiaceae; genus Sarcina; species Sarcina massiliamazoniense. Next base: position 25,799 of record NZ_LN879461.1, on the reverse strand, counting down.
AAAAGCAAGATGAAGAAATTGAACTTTTAAAAGGAATGATTAAAGTAATGAACAAAGCGCTGGAAATGGCTTCAGAAACTACAAAAAAACAAATTGAAACAATGAAAAAGAATACTAAGGAGGAATTTTAAAATGAATAATTTAGTAATAAGAGGAATTCAAATAATAGAAGGTAAAGAAGTAAAAGTAATTGAAGGTGGATTTGGAGAAGGGCAAAAATGTATGTTAGCTAGTGATATAGCAGAACAACATAATGTAGAAGCTAGAGCAATTCAACAATTAATAAATAGAAATATAAAAAGATTCACTAATAATGACTTGGTGAATTTATATTCAAAAGATTTCAAAATCACAGCTAGTGATTTAGGATTAATAACTTCAAATAATCAAAAATATTGTTATCTGCTTTCAGAAAGAGGATACACAAAATTAGTTGCAATGATGGCTAATGATAATGAAAAGAAATGGGAGGTAATGGACAAGCTTATTGATGATTATTTTAATATGAGAGCAGAAAAAAGAAATGAATATCATACACCTAAAACTCCAGAAGAGATTATGATTTATCAATTACAAGAGCAGCAAAAAATTAAAGAGCAGCAACAACAAATGAAACAACAAATTAATCAAGTTAATCATAGAACTTTAAAAGTTGAAAATGAAATAGATAATTTACCCCTTTTAACTGTAGATTGTAATGAGCTTAGTTCTTTAGCTAAAAGAAAGATAGTTGCATTGCTTGGGGGAAAGGAAGCTCCTGCTTATAAAAAATGTAATAGAAAAGCTTTTAGTGATTTGTATAAAGAATTACATAGAAACTTTGGAGTGACTAGTATGTGTGCTATTAAAAGAAAAGATTTAGAGTTAGCTAAGCAAGTAATTATGGATTATAAATTTCCAGTTGTACTTAAACAAGAAATTGATAATATCAATAATCAAATAAGTATGGAAATGGACAGAGCTTTATAGAAGGTTATTCACCGATTAAGGTGAAGCCTATTCTATAGAAATGAGGTAGAAATATGGATAAAAAAGTGATAACAGACTTAATAGTTAAAAGAGTACAAGCTGGTGAAAACTTAAGAATGGTATTAGCTGATTTTAATGTTGCTAATGAAAAATTAGGATTATTTAAATGCTTTATATGTAATCAAGTAATTTCACCTAAACATGATGATTTTATTGTTGATGGTTCACATTCACATTTACATTGTCATGCAGGGCTTATATAAAAGGAGGATAAAACAATGGAAGAAAATACAGTGTTAAAAGGACAAATAGATATAATGGAGGCTTTAAAAATGATAGAAGAAACTAAAGAAGTACAAGATATAGAGGTTAATGAGGAGGAAACAGGATTTAAAATTATTGATAAATCAACTTGTGATTGGTGCTTTAAATTAATATCAGAATATAAAGAAGAACACAAAGAAATAAACGCTTATGCAGATGCAGAAATAGATAAGATTAATAAATGGCGTGAAGCAGAATTAAAACATTATGATACAAGCTTTTTAGAGGCTAAGTTAAAAGAATATTATATGGAGCAAAGAGCATTGAACCCTAAGTTTAGATTATCAATGCCTTCTGGAACAGTAAGCAGCAGAAAAGAGCCCAAGTACAATTATGTTGATGAAGAACAAGTTATTAAATATTTAAAAGAAAATCATTCTGCAGCTTTAAGAGTTAAAGAAGAAATAGATAAGAGAGTATTTAGAAAAATTTATAAAGATGGTATAGATCATGAGACAGGAGAAATTATTCCAGGAGTTGAAGTTAGTATAGTTGAAAGCTTTATTGTTAAAACAAAATAAAAAAAAGATAGTAGGGGGAACTACTATCTAAGATAATATAACGCTTTAGCTACACTATTTTTAAAAGATTATAAGAAAATTATAACATATATCAAAGGAGAGAGCAATTGTGAATGTAATACAAAAGATAATAGAATGCAGAAAAATGATAGATAAAACAGTAAAGGATGCTAATGGTTATGGATACACATATGTAAGTGGTTCGCAGTTATTAGAAAAGATAAGGCCAAAGATGGATGAATTGGGTCTATTCCTACAAGTAGAAACTTTTAATGTTGAATGGTCTACTCATGACTATAAAAATTCCAAGGATGAATTAAAAACAGATTTTATAGTAACAGGAGACATCGGATATACTTGGATAAATGCAGAAGAGCCAAATGATAAATTAGAATGTAATTTTAGTTTATTAGGACAACAGGATGACATAAGTAAAGCTTTTGGTAGTGGATTAACTTATTCTGAGAGATATTTTATATTAAAACTCTTACAAGCACCTACCGATAATGATGATCCTGATAAAAAAGATACAACTAATAAATTTAGTTATGGGAATAGAGCACCAAGACAATCACAACAAGTTGGGGGGGCAATTGGAAAATGTGTTGAATGTGGAACTTCTATCAATGCAGCAGTAACAACATTTAGTAATAAAAAGTTTGGTAAACCTTTATGTATAGATTGCCAAAAGAAACAAGCTTAGGAGGATATGACAATGATGAATTTATGCACAATAGAAAAAGATTTAAAATACATGAACAAAGGAAATATAAATGTTAGTAGAGATTATGATGGTACTCCTTATTTAGCTATTAGCATTGGTGATGAATTAATAACAATTATTATAAATGAAAATGAATTTAAAGCACTTACGAAGAAGTTAGGAGAGTAAAGATATGAAGAGTAGTTTAGAACAGTATTATATTAAAAAAAATCAACATATTACTTTAGATAATTTGACTAAAAAGAAGCTAGAAAGGAGGATGAAGCGTTATTATGAAATTTTTAAAGAAAATGATAATAAGGAACCTTTTGCTATGATTTATGAATTTTACACTAATATAGATGATTCATTAACTTACAAAGAGGCTGAATATATCTATAACTTATGTAGAAACAAGTATTTGAATGAGATAAGTTCATTACCAGTGGAAGAAAATGAAGAGGAAGAAGTGGAGCAAGAAGATCAGGGCTATGAATTTAACAATTTAAATGAATGGGCAGAAGATAGAGCTAAAAACGCTAGAAAATTTAAAGATCCTGAGTTCTATATGTACTTAGTTAATAATTATTTTAAATATAAACAAAAAGATTTAATGAAATTATTAGAAAAAGAATTTAAATTAAAAGTTCCAGAAGGGTATATAGGACCTCTTTGGAGGGAATATTTAGCTAAAGTTGAGGTAAAGGAAGTTTAGTAATGAAAGTAGTAGTAGAAGGAAAAATAAGAGGAAAGCAAAGGCCTAGAGTAGTTAAGGGTCATGCTTTTACACCAAAAGAAACAAAAGATTATGAAAACTTAGTAAAAATGAATTATATAAATCAAGCAGGAAAGTATTTTTTAGGACCTGTTAGGGCGAGAATAGAAGCTTACTATAAAATACCTAAAAGTTATTCTAAGAAAAGAGTACAAGCTATTAAAGAAGGTAAGGAAGAACCTATTAAAAAGCCAGATAGTGATAATATAGCAAAAATAATATTAGATAGTTTAAATTCTACAGCATATAAGGATGATGCACAGGTTATTGAGTTAACAGTTATTAAGAGATATACAGAAAGAATGGAAAGAGTAGAGTTTGAAATAGAGGAACTATAGGAGGAAGAGTAATGAGTGTAGGTTGGTATAGTTGTGATTATTGCGAAGAAATATTTTGTGATTATGGGGAATGTATTTGTGAGTGTGGTAAAAAATGGTGTTGTAATGAATGTGCTGAGGAAGATGGATTTAAAGAAGCTCATTGTAAATTAGGTTATGACATAAGATATGAATATTCAGATGATGAAAGATGTGAGAAAGAAACTTGTTATAAATGTGAAAATTTTATAGAAGAAAGTTGTTCTTACTGTAGAGAAGAAAAATTTACAGAGGAAGAAATGTTAGAAAAAGCTTTAGAGTTGTTAGGAATTACTGAGGAAGAACTTACAAAAGAAATGAGGGAGAGCGATGAATAAGTTAATACAGATAGAAAATATGGATGATTTAATTATTTATTCAGATAGAATACCAACAGTGATTTTACAAGATGTAGAAAAAAGGATTGGTGATTACTTAGCGATGGGAGGAAACTACAATGATCCATATATAAAGCAACAATTTAGATTTATAAATAATTATTTTAAAAAATATAGTATAGCTAAGTAGAGGAGGAAGAGTAATGGACAAATATCCAATAAAAGAAGTTGCAATATCTAAAACTTATATGGCTCATGTGTTTATAAGAGCAGAAAGTGATAAAGAAGCTTTGGAGAAAGCTAGAACATTATGTGAAGCTAGAAAGTTTGATGATCAGTTTACAGATGAAGCAATATATGATGTAGAGAAATGGAATGCATATAAAGAAGATGTTATAAATGAGGATTTTATTTATTAGAGAAATAGGAGGAAGAGTAATGAAAAGAAAAATTAAATTTAGAGGGAAATATCCACAAACTAATTATTGGGTAGTAGGAGGATATTATAAGCACCTAAAGAAAACTCCTAATCCTATTGGAGATTCTATAAAGGAAGAGGATTATCAATCTCTAATTATGACTAGTGGGTTTTCAGATTGGAATATGCCTAAGAAAATAGAGTGTTTTGAGGTAGATGAAAAAACAGTAGGTCAATATATAGGGCTAAAAGATAAAAATGGAAAAGAGATTTATGAAGGCGATATAGTAAAAACTAAATATGGAATAGAGAGAATAGAATATTTTGATAAAGAAGCAAGATTTAGAATAACTAACTACAATGGTGGAAGCGATAAAATAAGTGATTATATTTATGATGGTGGATTAGAAGTTATTGGAAATATTTATGAAAATAAAGATTTATTAGGAAACAGGGAGGAAGAGTAATGGATAAATTAGAAGCTATAAAAAATGAATTAAGAGAAATGATAGAGCAATGTGAATCAAATTATAGGTGCAATGGATGTTCATATAAAGATAAATGTTATGAAAGGCTGGCATTTCATACACCAGAATTTTGTTTAAAAATAATAGAAAATTGTGAAGAATTATTAATTGATTAAAAGTTAATAGGGTGGGAAAGCTCAAACTAAATAGAAAGGATGTGAATATCCTCTCTAGGTGTGTAGTGTATATAATATTCCGTATATGACCATTTTGGCGACATTAACAAAATGGTTTAAGTAGAGCTGGTGGGATTATAAAAAAGAAAGAGGTAACTTATGAATAAAGTAATATTAATAGGAAGATTAACAAAGGACCCAGAGCTAAGATTTGCAGCAGGAAGTGGAACGGCAGTTACTAGATTTACAGTTGCAGTTAATAGACAAATGAAAAGGGATGAAGCTGATTTTATAAATTGTATAGCATTTGGTAAAGCTGGAGAAGCAATAGCGCAATACTTAACTAAAGGTAGACAGATAGCGATTGCTGGTAATATTAGGACAGGAAGCTACGAAGCTAAAGATGGTACAAAAAGATATACTACAGATGTAGTTGTAGAAAACTTTGAATTCTTAAGTTCAGATAAGCAGAATGGACAAGCACCAGGAAGTAATGAGTTTCCACAAGTAGATTGGGGAGAGCAAGTACCACAAGAAGATGGAGATATACCGTTTTAATGATAACTATATTGATTATTTTAATTTTAATAAATTATAAATTTTAACATAAAAAAAGGAAGCTCGATACCTCAAGCTCCAATTCAAATAAACAACATATTTATTATATCATAGAGATTGGAGAAGAGGTATTAAATGATAGTAAAAAATATATTAGAAGAATATAGAGAAAATAAAAGAAGATTAATATTTTTAGAAAAGGAATTACAATATATAAATAAGAATACTGAGGATATAGGAGCAGTACAACTTACAGAAAAAACAGGAGTAACTAATAAGGTAAATAATAATATAGAAAATAAGTATATAAGAAAAGAAGTAGAAATTGAGAGTATTGTAAATGAAATAAATTATTTAAAGTATGTTATAGAGTTAGCTGAATTTTATATTAGTATAGCTGATACAGAAGAGGAACAGGATTTATTAAAATATAGGTATCAAAGTGGGTGGAAAATGAGTAGAATAGCTACGAGAGTAAATTTAAGTGAGAGTGGTGTAAGAATGAAATTAGAGAGGGCATTGAAGAAAATAGATAAAATAGTCGATTTAAATAATATGAAATATATTAAAGGTTTAGGAGCATAGGTATGAAATCATGGGAAATATAAAAGTTGAATTTAATGAAGATGAAATAATAAAACTAAAAGATTGTATAGAATATGTGGAAAGAGAAACTAGAAGAATAAAAGATGTAATTAATCTAAATGAAAAAGAAGAAGCTAATTTAGAGAAATTTATGAAAGGATTAAAAGAAATGAAAGAAAAAATCTATAAGTCAAAGAATAAAGAGAGAAGAGAGCCTTAAAAGGTTCTTTTTTTATTTAAAAAAGGATAAGGTTGGTATGGGTATGTATAAAAAAGAAGCTAAATAACAGTTCTTTTTGAGAGACTAGATGTTTTTGTGTAAATAATATTTTATTACTAAAAGTTTATTTCATAGATATCTTTCATTTAAAATAATACTTCTATAATTATTTTGTTTTAAAATTTATATATTAAATATTTTTATTTTTTTAATAAATATGTATTTACTTTTATTATATTATATGGTAAAATATAGATATTAATATTGATAAGGGGGAATTTTATGAAAAAAAAATTTGTCCAAAGTGTAGCAATCTCATTAGCACTGTTATCTATTTCTTCAATAACTAATATTGTTCCAGCAACTAATGCAATAGCTAAGGAAACATCTAATAACGTATCTAATGAAATATCTAAAAAGGCTTCTTATGATAATGTAGATACCTTAATTGAAAGAGGAAGATATAATACAAAATATAATTTTGTAAAGAGAATGGAAAAATATATTCCTAATGCTATGGCATATTTGGATAAGGTTACTGTAAATCCACAAGGAAATGATTTTTATATTAGTAATCCTAAAGCGGAATTAGATGGAAACCCATCAATGAATTATCTTGAAGATGTTTATGTTGGAAAATCTCTCTTAACTAACAATACTTCACAAGAACAAAAATTAAAATCACAATCATTTACTTGTAAAAGCATTGATACTGTAACGGCAACTACCACTCATACTGTGGGAACAGCGATACAAGCAACTGCCAAATTTACTGTTCCTTTTAATGAAACAGGAGTATCATTAACTACTAGTTATAGTTTTGCAAACACAAATACTAATACTAATTCAAAAGAATTTACTCATACTATTCCTTCTCAAGATATACTAGTCCCAGCTAATACTACTGTAGAAATAATAGCATATCTAAAAAAAGTTAATGTTAAAGGAAATGTAAAGTTAGTAGGACAAGCGGCTGGAAGTGAATGGGGAGAGATACCTAGTTATTTAATGTTTCCTAGGGATGGGTATAAATTTAGTTTAGCTGATACAGTAAATAAAAGTGATTTAAATGAAGATGGTACTATTAATATTAATGGAAAAGGAAATTATAGTGCAGTTATAGGAGACGAGTTAATAGTTAAGGTTAGAAACTTAAATACAAATAGTGTACAAGAATATGTAATACCTGCAGATAAACGCGAAAAAAGCAACGATTCAAATATAGTAAAATATAAGAGTCTTTCTCTTAAGGCACCAGAAGTAAAATAGAATTATTTATATAAAAAATATGCTTAAAATGTGCGATAGTATAACTATTTACAGTGGTATAATGTTAACGTAGAATGATTTCATACTTTTTTTCATCGTCGTTAGTGGATATACCCCTTATAAATAGAGAAACACCCTTAGGGGTGTTTCTTATTTTGGGTGAAATTGTTCTATAAATTAAATATGAGGATAATATTATGCAAAATAAGTTGACTTCAAAACAGGAGGCATTTGTAAGACATATTATCGAAGGTAAGAGTAAAACACAGGCTTATAAATTAGCTTATGATACAAGTAATTTTAAAGAAAGTACAATCAATGTAAAAGCTTCTAAATTGTTTAAAAGCCAAAGTGTTCAAGATAGATATAATGAAATGCTGGAAGAGTTAAAAAAAGAAGTAATCTATGATAGAAGTATTGCTCTTAAAGATTTAACTACTATAAAGGATATTGCTCTGGCTGAAATTAAGAAAGATAAAAAAGTTGGATATAATAATGGATTTATGGCTCTTAAAGCTATAGAACTATTAAACAACTTATTATTAATATCATCTACAGATGAAGCGAAATTAAAGCTAGAATATGAGAAATTAGAGTTTGCTAAATCTAAAGTTGCAAAAGATAATGAAGATTTACAAAAAGAAAATGCAAAATTATTAAGAGAGTTGGTTGCAGATGTCCAAGAATCAGAATAGGAAATGGACTTTAAAGCAGTTAGAAGTATTAAATTGCATTAGAAGAGAAAAACCAAAGATATTAATTTGCTATGGAGCAATGAGAGCTGGGAAAACTTATGTTTTATCTATTGCTTTTTTATCTCACATAGCTAAATATGAAGGTCAAAATAAAAATTTTATTATCGGTGGAGCAACTTATGCGAATATATGGAGAAATATATTAAATGATTGGGAAACACTCCTAAGCATTAAAATTAAACTTCATAAAGATAATAGTTTTGATTTATTCGGGAATAAGATTTATGTATTTGGTGGAGACAATGCCTCTTCATGGAAAGCAGTAAGAGGATTTACTGCTACAGGAGCATTACTTAATGAGGCAACAGCATTACATAATACTTTTGTTAAAGAATGTATTGCGAGATGTTCAGATGCTGGAGCTGTTATTTACATGGATACCAATCCAGACAATCCAACTCATTTTGTTAAAACTGATTATGTAGATAAATCAGGAACTAGATTCAAAAATGGGAAATTGAATATACAAGCATTTCACTTTACTTTATATGATAATAACTTCCTAGATGATGAATATGTTGAGAGTATAGAAAATGCAACTCCAACAGGAATGTTTTTTGATAGAAATATTCTTGGGAAATGGGTATCACCAGAGGGAGTTGTGTATAAAGATTTTAACTTAGAGGCTCATGTGATACCTCTTCAATCTATTCCAAAAGATATAAAATGGTTAAGATTTTGGGGTGGAGTGGACTGGGGTTATCAGCACAAAGGCTCAATAACTATTTTTGGAATGGATACAGAGCATAATATCTATATGATTGAAGAACATACAAAGCAATACAAGGAAATAGATTACTGGGTTAAAGTAGCTAAGGATTTTATAGCTAAGTATGGGAATATTCAATTTTTTGCAGATAGTGCTAGACCAGAACATGTAGCTCGTTTTAATCGAGAACATATTAAGTGTATAAATGCTAATAAAAAAGTGTTAGCTGGTATAGAAGTAGTTTCTAAGCTGTTAAAAGTGAGGAAACTATTTTTTATTAAAGAAAATATTGATAAAGTGCTTGAAGAGTTTAATTTATATGTCTGGAATGAAACAACTGGTGAACCAGTAAAACAAAATGATGATGTGCTAGATTCATTAAGATATGCAATTTATAGCTTATATATTTTATATCCAAAGCTCTTTAAATGTATTGAGTAGGAGGTGAAGAGGTGGGAATTTTAAAGAAGATAAAAAGCTTTTTTAATAAAGGTGGTGATAATATGGACACTAATAATTATCTAACAGAAGCTACCTTATTAGATTTATATGATGAATTTGTAATGTCTGAAAAATTTAATTGGATGGATATAGGTGAAAGATATTACAGAAATAAAACTGATATAGAAAAGAGAGTTAAATACAAAGTACAAAATGGGCAACAAGTTATAGATGAAACTATGCCAAATAATAAACTTAAATTTAATTATACCAAGCTCATTGTGGACCAAAAAGTTAATTATTGTTTATCTAAAGCACCACAATTTAGCTGTGAGGATGAACAGTATTTAAAGGCTTTTGAAGATATGTTAAAAGAAAATAAATTTGATTATTATTTACCTCTTCTAGGAACTCAAACATCAAACAATGGTATTGGATGGCTACAACCTTATATAGATATACAAGGAAATTTTAAATTTATATTAGTACCAGCTAAACAATGCATTCCATTATGGGAAGATGATTTACATATGCAGTTAAGAGCAATGATAAGAGTATATCAAAGTTTAGAGAACTTTAATATTAATAGTCCTCAACCAATAACTATTTTGGAATATTGGACCTCAACAGGAATGCAGAAATTTAAAGTTGATGGTACGAATTTAGTTCAATTAAATAATTTTGATTTATTAACAACAGTAGATGGTAAGTTTACAGGAGAATCAGCACATTATAAAGCTGGTGATTGGTTAAAGAGTTGGGGAAAAGTTCCCTTTATTCCGTTTAAAAATAATATGTTTGAAACTCCAGATATACAGGATTTTAAAACTTTAATTGATGATATTGAAAGAAATAAATCAGATGTAAGCAATGGACTAGAAGAGTTAAGGCAAAGGATTATTATCTTAGAAAATGCTGGTGGAACGGAAGTAGAAGAATTTTTATCTAATTTAAGACTTTACGGTATAGCAAAGACTAATAATGTAGATGGTTCAGGCTCAAAGATTGATGTATTAAATACACCACTTGATTGTCAGGGTTCTATGGAGCATACAACTTCAGTAAAAACTGCCTTAATGGAAATTGCACAAGCAGCAAATACAAGTCAACAATGGACAGTACCACCAGCAGGTGTAACATTAGAACTTTTATATAGAGGATTAGATATTAAATGTAATGGCTTTGAAGCTCAATTTAAGTTTGGAATAAATGAACTGCAATATTTCTTTAAAAAGTATTTAGAAGATAAAGGGCAAACGGTTAGCGAAATTGCTACGGTAGAATTTATTAGAGATACTCCACAGAATGTTAATGAACAAATTCAAAATATTAAAGATTCAGTTGATAGTGGTTCTTTAAGTAAAGAAACTGCAATTAGAAAAAATCCTTTAGTAGATGATCCAGAAGATGAATATAAAAAAATTCAATCTGAAAATAAGGAATATAATTTCGATAGTATTCCTTTTAAGAGCTTTAAGTAATGAATAGTAATCAACAAGCAAACAACATTTGGAGTATATATAACAAAAAAGAGCAAGAGAAGATAAAATGGTTGTTAATTATGTATATATGGCTAAAACGTAGTAGGCGAGTAGCAGAAGAATTACATGAGATACCACATAAAAACTCTACGGATTATAAGCATTATAGAAGTTATTTATTACATTTAGTACATGAAACTTTAGAACAACAAGCTAGAGATATAAATCAAACTATAGGTAAACACTTAGAAGAGGTTTATGAGGAAATTTTTAAGCAAGTTGCTAAAGACTTAGATAACGCACACTTACAAATGCCTAGTAAAGAGGAAATTTATAAACTTACTCATGAGGTTTGGGTAGGAGATAAAAACTTTGAACAAAGAACATATTGGAATATTAATCAAGTATATAAAAAGTATCTTGATATAGTTAATTCAGATAAAGAATTAGATGAAAAATTAAAAGAACTAGATAAATTACAGCAAAATTATTGGTACAGGATTCACAGATTAGTGAGAACTGAAACAATGCACGTAATTAATATTGCTACTATGAGAGTTTATAGAGCATGTGGAATTGGTTTGGTTAAATGGATAACTTGTATGGATGAAAGAACATGTAAGGTATGTGCATCTAGGGATGAAGTGATTTATCCAATCGATATGTGTCCAATGTACCCAGACCACCCTAATTGTCGTTGTATATTAGTAGCAGTTCAATTAAAAAGATGGAGGTAATGAATAATGAATGAATTTGAACAATTTTTAAAGAGCTTAGAGCTTGATGAAGGAAAAATAAAAACAATAGCAGATAAATTTAATTCAGTTATTAAAGAAAATTCTTCAAAGGTTGAAAAAGAAGTATTAGAAAAGTTCAAAGATTATGAAGATGTAAAAGGTAAAGCTAGTAAGCTAGAAAAGGAATTAGAAAAGGTAAACTCAACCTTGGAGGAAAAGAGTAACGCATATAAAACATTAGAACAAACATTAGAAAAAAACACAAAAGAATTTGAGAGTAAATTAAATGATACTGTAATCAGTAAAGAAATAGAAAAGGCTTTATTAAACATTAAAAATGGTGAGTTATTAATGCCACAAATTAATAAAGAGAATATAAAACTTAATAAAGATGGAAAAGTCGAGGGATTAGCCGAACAGATGGAAACATTAAAAGCTAATTACCCAGACTTTTTTAATGCAGAAAAACAACTTAGTGGACAAGTTCCACAACAAAATACACAAAATCCTAATCTACCTCTTACTGAAGCTGAGGTGGCAACTTGGACCCAAGATAAAATAATGGAAAATTGGGATAAAGTAAAAGGGTTATTTTTTAAATAGTAAAAGGAGATAAATAAATGGCAGATATAAGTAATACAACAGTACCTAATGCAGGAAATACAGTAAATACAGTAAATGTACAGCCTTGGAATCCTGTAAAACCAGGTGGGGGAATAAATAGTTTTATACCAGCAGTTTGGAATGCAGGTATATTATTAAGTTTTTATGAGAAAGCTTTAACACCTTATATAACTATGAGAGCAGATGACATCGCTGGGGGAATGATTATATATAACTTCTTACAAGATGTACAAGTAGATGATTATACTGGAACTGATATAGATTATAGTGAATTAGATACTACTGCAATAACAATTCCAATGGATCAAGCTAAAAGTTGGGCATTTAAAGTTGGAGATATTCAAAAAAGACAAAGCAAAAATGCCTCATATATTCAAAAAGCTATTGTATCAGCAGGAAGACAGTTACAAAAAGCAATAGATACAGCAGTGCTTCAAGCTCAAATAAAAAATGCACAAAAGAATGGTGTGAATTTAGGAACTGTAACTGTATCAGCAGAAAATGTATATGACATATTAGTTAATATAGACATTGAAATGTCAAAGATGGATATGCCTGAAGAAGAAAGATTTTGTGTTGTTAGTCATGATGTAATGGGAATGCTTAGAAAAGACCCTAGATTTACATTCCAACCACAAATATTACGTGATGGAATATTAGAGGGGTCAAAAGTAGCTAATATGACTATTTATACAACTAATTATTTACCTTCAACAGTAGCTAAAAATAATACAGATGCAACAGTACAAATAATTGCTGGACATCCAGAATGTTGGGGGTTTGCTGCTGAACTAGATGAATGTGAAAAATTAAGAGCACAAGGTAATTTTGCAGATTTATATAGAGGATTATATTCTTATGGAGCTGGGCCAATTAGAAAGAAAAATTATGTAACTGCAACATTTTCATTAGATACAAGTATTGAGCCTAATATAGTAATTGAAGAAACTAAAAATTAATGCTTGAAACATTATTATTAATCTTAGGAATAGAGGAAAGTGATAAAACCTCTATTTCTATTTTAAATTACTATATAACAAAAGCTACTCAATACTTTTTAAATGAAACTAACTTAGAAGCAATGCCAGTATCAGCAGGAGATATAATTATTGATTTAGTTATATTAATGTGGAATAAACGAGGTTCAGAAGGATTAAGTTCAGAGAATCATAGTGGCATTAGCTATAGTTGGCTTGATGATATACCTATGGAGCTCAAAAGACAACTTGTATCTTATAGGGTGATAACATGGTAACGAATAGAAATATGCAAAAGGCAATAGTACAAACTTTATCATTAGAAAAAAATGAATTATTAGAAGCAGTAGAAGTTTGGAACAATGGAGATACTTTTGATATAAGTATTAATAAAGTTAAAAATACAACTATAGTTAATGGAGCATTAGTATATTTAATAACTTATAAAGCTCTAACAAAATATAAAAAAATAAATAAAGCTACTAATAGAATTTATATCCCAGCGACAGATGAAATATATTATATTGAAGATGTAGGGACGGATAATCTTTGGACATGCTTAGAATTGAAGAGAATTGAAGTATGAATTTATCAATTCAATTTAATACAGATGATTTTATATCAAGTTATAAAAATGCTGTTAAATATCAAGTAGATACTATAGAGAAGAATCTTAATACTACTGCTGAGAAAATACTAGAGGAATCCAAAGATAGAACACCAATTGATGTAGGAACATTAAGAGATAATTCAGATTTTGAAGTTAAAAAAGAAGATTATGAATTAGTAGCTTGGATAGGATATTTTGAGTTTTATGGTGTTTATGTTCATCAAGGAACAGGAATATTTGCACTACATGGCGATGGAAGAAAAACACCTTGGTGGTGGAAAGGTACTACACAAAAATGGGAAGGATGGCATCATACCCATGGGCAAAAGCCTAAACAATTTCTTTGGGACACCTTAACAGATTATATTGAGAAGATACCTCTTTTATTAGCGGAGGGATTAACATAATGCAACAATCAATAATTCAATACTTAGTAAATAGTAAAGATTTAAATGAGGTTATCAATGTTAAAGATAACCTTTTTCCTATTTACGCTTTAATTCCTGAGAGTACTTTAAGTTCTCTTGTTAATCCAGTAATGGAATATCAGTATAGAGATCTTAGAGGGGGATATGAAAAACAAAGCCAATTTTCAATAAATATTATTGGAATTAATTATATGAATATAGTAAAAGTTCAAATGGCTTTAAATAAGATTTTAGATTTTAACTTAAATACAGACTTTATAATATTCGATAAAGTAAAGTTCAATTCTCAAATTAGTGGAGGTTCAACATCTCTGTTTCGAGAAGATTTAAAGTTATATCAAGTCAATTTAAATTACTTAATAAAGTGGAGGTATACAAATGAGTAATACAGTAGGAAGTTCAACAGGAACTTTAGCAAATGGAACACAATATGGAGTAGGTTTAGCTAATAATGGTAGTGACACAATACTTCTAGGTGGCGGAGCAGTTTATATAATGCCTATTGAAGGAGTAACATCTATTCCAGATGATAGTGTGATAGAAACAGCAGCAAATAATGTTGGTTGGTGTGAATCTGGAGCGAAAATTCAGTACAAGCCTAAATTAGCTGATATATACAATCAATATGACCAACTTGTTAAAAGATTTATAACAAGAGAAAATTTAACTTTTAAAACAGGAATATTAACATGGAATTTAGAGAATTTATCTAAATTATCTAATGCTAACTTTATTCCAGCAACAGAAAATAACTTAGAAAGAAGAGTAGTATTTACTGGAACAGGAGCATTAAATACGGTCTTATTAAGATTTGTGTATATTAAAGAAAATGGTAAAGCTATTAGATTTACTATGGTAGGTCAAGGTGGTAATGGCTTTGGATTAGATTTTAGTGATAAAGCTACATCAATAGATGCTGAAATCCAAGGGATTCAATATTTTAATAATTTCTTTGCAGAGTTTAGAGAAGAATTAAGTGAAGTAGAATTTAATGCTTTAAATCCAGCACCTAAGCAAGTTCAATAATAAATTAGAATAATCAGTAGAAAAGAGGTAATACAATGAATACAATATTAAACTTAGATGAATATAGCAAAAATACAGAATTAACATTCGGAGGGAAATCATATACTCTTCCACCAATTACATATAAAACTCGAAATGAATTAATGGATATATTTGAGAGCATATCAAAATCAGAAGATGAAGAAAGTAAAAAAAATGCTGATTTAACTTTAATAGTTACTTATCTAAATACAAACTTAAATCAAGCAGTATTTACAGTTGAAGAGTTAGCACCAATTATGAATGCATATCAAAGTACAGCATTAACTCAATTTATTATAAATCAAATTAGAGGGATTGAAAAAAACTAGATATTCCTATTCCTCATAAACATAGAGCAGCTATAATAAAGAAATATTTCAATGTAGAGGAATGGGAGCAGTCAGAAGAATTTAGAGTAGTAACTGCTGACATAAAACAGATTAAAGAATATACAGGGTTAAGTTTTTTAGAAATAGAAAACTTGCCCTATTTTAAGTTCATGCTGTATAGAAGAGATGCTTGGTTATATCAACAGAAAACAAGCGAACAGGGAAGAGAATTTTTAAAAACTCTAAAAGAATTAACAACTAGTACAGCAGATGTTCAAGCAATTAGAAGAAAACAAAGAGAAATGGAAGGGAGGTAATTGAATATATGGGAAGTGGAAATCCAAGTGTTGAATTAGCACCTCTCCGTGGATCCATTGAATTTAATTTAGATGCTTTTGAAGAATTAGAATCATCAATTAATAACTTAAAAGATAATTTAGAGGATTTAAGTAGCAATATTGAATTTACAAGTAATATTGATAATTTAGTAGAGCAATTTAATGATTTAACAGATAGGTTAAGTGATTTAAATGAACATCTTACTATTAGTTCTAATATTGATAACATATTGGACCAAATAAATGTCTTAAAAGAAAATTTATTAGATATGGATGCAACAATTCATATAGAGAGTAATATTTCACAAATTATAGAAGAAAGCAATAATTTGAAAGATGAACTAGATGATTTGACAGAACACTTAACTATCAGTTCAAATATTGATAATATATTTGACCAGCTAAGTAATTTAAAGGATGAGCTTAGTGAGCTTGGTGGGAAAATTGATTTATCAATAGATAGTAGCACTATTATGGATGAAATAAGTGTGTTAAAAGATAATTTAGGTGATATTGATTCAACAATTCATATTACAAGCAATATTCAAGAGATTTTAGAACAGGCTGAAGATTTAAGGGATGCTCTTTCAAGAAGTTTTAATGTTGAAATTAATAGTAATATCAGTAATTTTGAGAGTAAAATGGATGCTTTAAGTGAAAGTATTGAAGAAAGTCAAGCATTTACACAACAAGAAATTGAATTTTTACAATCTCTAGGAGCAACAGTTGAAGAACTGCAAGGTCATTTAGAAGGATTAGCATCAAGTACAGAAGGTGCTACTAGCGAAATGCGTAGTAGTTTTGATGAAACAATGTCTAGTGCAGATGAATTAAAAGCAACATTGAGTAGATTAGAAATAACATTAGGTTCTTTAAAGTATATGGCAGATATTAAAGGGAATTTGACTATAGAAGGTATCACATCAACATTAGGCGAATTAGATGAATTGCAGAGTGAAGTTGCAAATGTAATGAGAGAGGTTGAAAGTTTAGATAATACTTTTGATATTACTGGAGAAGATTTTAATGAAATAACAAGTAGAGGTCAAGAACTTAGTAATTCAATTTTTGATTTACAGGAAAAAGTATCAGGCTTAGGTGAAAGAAGTGAAGTTACAAGAGAAGAAACAGAATCATTTGGCAAAGAAATGTTAGAATCAGGACAAAATGCGTTATGGAATGGGCAAATGATTAGTAGTATGATGTCACCAATTCGAACAGTTGGAGAAGAAATGTTTGAGTTAGGATTAAAAACTAGTAGTGCAATGACTGTAACGAAGCATCTTTTTGGGGCTAGTTCTATTCAAGTTGACAAGTGGTCAAAAAATACAGTAAATAGTATGGGATTAGCCCAAGGAGCAGCTTTAGCTACAGCTGAAAAATTTGGAATGAGTGCACGAACACTTGGAGCTAATAAAAAACAAGCTGCTTTATTAGCTGAAGGATATACTCAGTTAGCTCAACATATTAATTTAGGAACACAAGGAAATATAAGTTATGAAACAGCTTCCCAAGCATGTTTGGCAGCTATGGCAGGACAAACTTATGGGCTTAAATCTTTAGGGATAAGTTTTAGCACAAGCAAAGAGAATGCTGAAGCAGCCGCATTAGGTTATCATAAAGCATATTCAAAATTAACACCTGTTCAACAAGCAACTGTTAGACTAAAACTAGCTCAGAGTGAATTAAATAAGCAATTTGGAACTACTAAACAAGACTTACAAACTAATTATGGGCAATGGGAGAAAACTAAAGCTCAGTTAGAGAAAGTAGGAGAGACTTTAGGAGAACAATTAGTACCTGCTGTATTGACTATGGCGAGGGATGTTGGACGTCTAGCAGAGAAATTTGAACATTTATCTACTCCAGCCAAAGATGCTGTGTTAGCAATAGGTGGATTATTAGCAATTGCTGGACCTGTAGTAGAAGCATTCGGTTTAATAAAATTAGCTATAGGGGGAGCTCAAAAAGCTTTTGAACTTTTTAGTGGTATCATGGAAACAGACCCTATTATTTTAGCAATTACGGCTTTGATTGCAGCGGTAGTATTATTACGTGAAGCCTGGAAACATAATTGGGGAGGAATGCGAACTGACGTAATTAATATTTGGCATGATATTGTAAATGATTTTGAGTGGGGAAAAAATCATATAAGTACCGTTATAAAAGATATTTTAGAAATTATTGTAGGAATAGCTAACCCAGTTGTGGGCGTTGTTGAGTTAATAAGAGAAGCTTGGAAACATAATTTTTTAGGCATTAAAACGGATACTTTAAATACTTGGAAAGATATAAAAAGAGATTTTCATAATAGTATAAATGATATTAAAAATAGTGTTGATAATTGGTGGAATGATCAAAAGCAAGCATGGATAAATGGGTATAATTCTTTAAAAAATAGTGCGACTAACTGGTGGAATACTCAAAAAAATATGTATAAAAATCAATTACAAACTATTAGAGATACCTGGAATAAGTGTAAAACAGTTACAATTGAAGAATGGAATCATATTACTTCTAAAGTTTCTCATGCATTACATACTATTCTTACTGACATTGAAGATACTCCTTTTGCCCAAGGCGTTGCTCGTGTAACACATTCTATTGTTCATTTAATTACTGCTTGTAAAAATGCAGTTGTAGAAATTAGTGAAGCTTTAGTACATGCTGTAGTGAATAGATTAGAAGGTATGGGAAGAGAGGCCGAGCAAATTGGTGAAAATATTGCTAGTAGGTTTGAAAGACTTTGGAACAGAATAGCAACTGATACTGAAAATGCGATGGAAAGTATAAAAAATGCATTCGATAGAGGATGGAGTTCTCTATGTGGATGGTTTGAGGCTAATGTAGGACGACCAGCAGAATATGTTGGACAAATGCTCGAGAGATTTGGTAGCCATATAGAGTCAGGAATAAGCGAAGCAAGGCAAGTATTTGATAATGGATGGAGTTCATTGTGTGGGTGGTTTAGTGTAAATGTAGGGCATCCAGCAGAATATGTAGGACAAATGCTGGAAAGGTTTGGGAGTAGAATAGAGAGTGGAATACAAACTGCAACTAATAGTTTCGATAGTGGGTGGAATGCTTTATGTAGTTGGTTTGATGGAGCAGTAGAAGGACCAGTACACTCAGTAGAAAGTATGGGAAGTTCATTTGAAGGAACTATATCTAGCGTTATGTCATCAGTAAGTAGTGTATTTGAGAGTGGATGGAGTTCTTTATGTAGTTGGTTTAGTGGAGCAGCTAATGATATTGTATCAACTGTTAAAAATCTTGGGAGTTCAATGTGGTCTGCTGGTTCAGATATAATACATGATTTACTATCTGGATTAGCGAATGCATGGGGAGATGTAACAAGCTGGATTTCAGGGAAAATTAATGCATTAGCGAATAGTGTAAGTAATGCAGCTAGTCATATTGTAGGTGATATTACGAGTTGGGGAAATGATGGTTCTCATGCTACAGGATTAGCGTATGTTCCGTGGGATGGATATCGTGCTGAATTACATAAAGGCGAAATGGTTTTAACTGCTGAACAGGCGGAAGCTTATAAGCATGGGAATAATGGAACTGGTGGAGGAAATACATATAATTTCTATAGTCCCGAGCCAATAGATCCGTTTGAAGCAAAGAGACAAATGATAGATGCTAGTAGAAAATTAGCTAATGGATTTTACTAAGGAGGTAGATATGGAAGTACAATTAATCAATTTAGATACTAATGTATCTTTAACATTTGATACACAAAACTTTATTTTAAATGAGATAGTACACGATAATTGTGTAGTGCAACATAATACCTCCAAAACTATTAAACAGATAGGAGAATATGTTAAATCTACAAATGTTAATTCAAGAACTGTTAATATTACAGGAACTGCAATAGGTTAATCAGAGCTGGATTTAAGTAATAAGAAACAAATCTTATTAAACTTAACCAGCCCTTTTTCATCTATAAAAATAATTTTAGATAATAAGTTCACCCTTACAGGGAAGTGCCAAAGCTTAGTTAAGTGGGGAGTAGGACATGATAACAATAATAGATATTTTGTTAAGTTTTCTATAGATATATTAGCACCAAATACACTATGGTATGCTTTAGAGCCGACTACAGTTTCCTTAAGTCCTTATATTGATGAATTTAAGTTTCCTATTTCAATACCTGACAGTGGATTTATTTATGGGCATAAAGATACAGATACTTTAACTAATATATATAATGATTCAAATGTATCAGTTCCACTGCAATTTAATATTACAAGTTTATCAGCTGTCGAAACTCCTGTTATAACACGTATTCAAGATGGAAAGAAAATTCAAATTAATACAACAATAAATCCAGGAGATACACTGAATATTTGTACAGAATTCGGGAAAAAGTCAGTATTGTTAAATGGAGAAAATATAATTTCTAAATTTGATTTTGAAAATTCAAGTTGGTTAATGCTAATACCAGGATTAAATACATTTACTTATTCGTGTAATAATGCTGAAAATAGAGGGAATTTAAATATAGAAGTTACTTACACCCAATGTTACTGGGGGGTTTTTTAATGAATTTATTAGAAGAATTTTATATTACTATTTGGGACAATAACTTTAATATATTAGGAGTTATAGATACAATTGAAACCTTAGAAATAAAAAAATGTTTATCTAAAGCTGGAACATTTACTTTAACGGTACCACTTACTTTAGAATCAGTAAGTTTATTGAAAGTAGGAAATTTAATTACTACAAGTAACAATATAAGACCTGGTTATACATTAGAGCCTTATATAATTACATATAAGCAATTAAGTATTAATAGTAAAGGTGTAGAACAACTTGAGATACAAGGGAAAAGTTTATTTATATGGTTTAACCAAAGAGTTTTGACGCAAAATTATAATATGACAGATACTATTCCAAACATTATAAAAACTATTTTAATGAATGAATGTATAAATCCTAGAAATCCAAATAGGATAATTCCAAATTTGAATTTTACTACTTTAACGGAAATAACTAATAAAACTACTTTTTTACCACAAAGTCAGTATTCAACTGTGAGCAGCTCGATTACAAGTATATTACAAAGTCAATATATAGGAATACAAATTTTAATGTCACCTTATCAAAATGCATATATTATTGAATTATTTGTAGGGAAGGATTATAGCTTAGGAAATACAGAAGGGAATACTCCTATTATTTTTAGTTCTGATTTAAATAATATCATGGGTGAAAGTTTTACGCATAGTGTAGTTAATTTTAGTAATGTCGCATATGTGTATGGAACAGTAGATAATAAAAGTGAATTAATTATAACTGGTAATACAGAGACAAAAGGTTTAAATAGAGTTGAAATGGGAGTGGATGGAAGTAATCCAACATTAAATGGGGAACAATTTAATTTAACTTCCTCAAATTATCAAACTATAATGACTGCTGTTGGAGAACAAACACTAGCTAATTCAGAAATAACAAAAAATTTCGCAGGTAAATTAAATATGCATACAGATTTAAAGTATAGATTAAATTTCAATGTTGGAGACACTATTAGTTGTATTAATAAAGAATGGAATTTAAATGAAGATTTAGTTATTACAGAGGTAACAGAACAATTTAGTGTACAAGGAAATCAAATAACATTATCTTTTGGTTATCCTTTACCTACACTTTTAGAAAAAATAAATTTAAATTATTAGGAGGTAATGATGGCTCAATATTCAAGTTTTTTTAATGCTAATTTAGTTAATGGATCTTATGATAGAACATACAATGCTAGTGATTGGGCGGCTTATTTTTCTAGTTTTTTAGGAAATGGAGTCGCTTTTAATCCTTCAACAACATTACAAGTTCAAGCGGGAACAGGAATGCAAGTAATTATTTCTCCTGGAGTAGCATTCATAAATGGTTATCGTTATTCAAATACTACGCCGCTTACTATAAATATTTCAACTGCTAATGAAACTTATACTAGAATTACGAGTATAGTATTAGAGTTAAATTTAACTAATAGAAATATTACCTGTTTTGCTATTGATGGCGTTCCAAGTAATAATCCAGTGGTACCACAATTAATACAAACCAGTGGTATATATCAACTGCAATTAGCTACTATAACAGTCCAAGCGGGTGTATCTCAAATACTTCAAAGTAATATAATAGACACTAGAGCTGATTCTAGCGTATGTGGATATATAGAAGGATTATTTGGTCAAAATGACCATGCAGAATTAGAAAAACAAATTTCACAGATAAATACAAATATAAGTAACTTACAAAATGATAGTTTAACAGCCAATAGTTCACCAACTTTATCAAATGATTGGACATTTGAAGAAGCAGAGAATTTACAATTTGAAAATAGTAATGGAAATGTGACAGTAGGAATGCAGATTAACCAAGACACATTTATGCTATTTAATAATGTAACTAATAATGCAATGTTTGATGTTACTCCAGTTAGTACAGGAACTGATACAGTAAATTGGAATTGCAATATGAATTTTGCATATGGGTTAACTATAAATAGCAATAACATGTTTCCTATAGGACCAGATATACAAAATCAAAATACAACAATAAATGGAATAGAGTTTACATATAGTTTGAATTATTATCTAGTAAATGGCACAGGAGCAACAGTTGAAAATGGTGAGTTTAATACTATGTTTGGGATTTTAGCATTAAACCTTACACCTCAATCAAGCGGGAACATTTGGGGGCAAGTAATACAATTACCAGGTAGTCCATTAGCTGATATTTATCAGTTTCAACTTACCCCATTAGATACTTCCCAAACAGTTGTGATAGGAAGTATGAGTAATGCTTCTAGCCTTCAAATTTGGTTGGTGTCTGGAAATAATTTTGCCGTCACTCAAGGAGAGACTATTTATTTAAGAGCATTAATTACAAATTAAACTTTGGAAAGGAAGAATATATGAATAGATATATATTAGTTAATAATGAATTAAAAATTGTAGGATTCACAAGTTCAAATGAGATTTTTAAAGATAACAGCGAGTATAATCCTGATACACGTATAAAAATGATTTCAGAAGAAATATATAAATATTTGATTGAGCAATCAAAAAATAATGAATTATATTAATAGAAGAACAAAATAAGAAAATCACAAATTTAATTATATCAAATTTTAAATTAGTTCCTATTATACGAAAAAAAGTTATCTCAAAAGAAGAAGCATTAGCTAAAGGTATTATGGATACTACACTAAAAGAAATACAGTTAGCTGGACAAACTAAAGGATTAGCTATGGGAATCTTATCAAACTCTTTAACATCAGAAAAGTTAAGTAAACAAATAGATGCACTTTCAAAAGCATTATTTGAAATATCATTAAAAAAATAAATTTAAAATAAGAAAGAGGTAATAATATGAGTTTTGAAACAATACAAGAATTTTATCAATTAGGATTATGGGATGCGCAACAATTACAACAATTAGTACAAGCTGGCGGATTAACAACAGAACAATATGAACAAATTACAGGGCAATCCTATCCAGTACCAGCAGTTAAAAAAGAAACAGATACTATACATTCACAAACACAATCAACTATAGATACAGGGGTAGCACAAGGTTAATGGAAGAATTTAAAGAAACTTTAAAAGATCATGAAGATAGAATACGTTCTTTAGAGAGTAGCAATATTAAGCTTGGAGATAAATTGTCTAATTTATGTGATAAGTTAGATAATTTAATTGCAGCTTTGAAATGGCTAGGAGTAACTTGTGTAGGAGCGATTCTATCTGTATTAATATTCATAATAGAATTACATTTAAAATAAAAAATAAAAGGAGAGTTAAGTATGAGTAAGATTGTTTGTACTAAAATTATGAAGGATGGAGTAGACATTAAGTCTATTCTTTCTTTATTACCTTCAAGAATTTCTACATATATATATAGTAATGAGAATGGAGCATGGATTCAGACAGATACACTAGAAGAAGATATGTATAATATATGTAATCAACTACTTGGAGATTGGGCATATATTCCTAGTGAATCATTGAATTATGCATATGGAACAGCAATATCTTCATGTGGGTTGAATATAAGAGCTGAGAGTAATGAGAACTGTGATATTGTTGGGGTATTAGATTTTGGCCAAAGATTTAAAATCCAAGGTGCAACAAAAGATTGGTATCATATTTCTCAACCAGTTGAAGGTTATGTGTATAAAGCATATACACAAGTTTCACAAACTCCTTCAACAGTTTCAGAAGATTTAATTAAGTTTACTGCATCATGGGAAGGATTCAGTTCAACACCATATAGAGATGCTGGTGGAAATTGGACAGTAGGATTTGGAGATTGTACCTATAATGAAAAGCCTCAATCTGTAACATATCAACAAGCTTTAAATATGCTAACTACAACATTAAATAATTTAGCTCAACAAATTTCAAATTCACTAGGAAAATATAATTTAACACAATATCAATTAGATGCTTTAGTTGATTTTGCATATAATCTAGGATTTGGAGCATTAATGGGTAGTGATTTAGTAGCTAATTTTGAAACTTGTGATAATAATTCAGTGATTGAACCAGACTTTACTGCATGGAGTTATTGTGATGGAACAGAATTAGAAGGATTATATAGAAGAAGAGTAGCAGAATCTCAAATGTTTTTGTTTAATCAATATAATAATAATTAATAGATTAGGAGTGAAAGATATGATAAATTTAAATTCAAATATGATTATAGAAAGTTCTGAAATAATTGTTACTATTATTGCAGTAGCTTTAAGTCATTTTAAATTAACAGGATCATTAAAGAAGCATATTAATAATGTAGTAAAAGAAATTCCTACAATAAATAAAACAATTAATAGTGTAGAAAAAACAGTAGATTTAGGAAGTAATATAGTTGAGGACTTAAATCCAGCAGATGCGGCAGAGGTTGAAGCAATAAAAAAAATAATAGATGTAGCTGCAACGACTATTGATGATGTAACTTCTGCTAATTATTCAGAAAAAGCAGATATATTAAGAAAGATAGTGTCAGAATTAATTAAAGAGTTTAAAATAAAGCAAACTCATAATGAGGAAAGATTAGTAGACGAACATATTATAAAAACTTTAAATAAAAAGTTAGTTCCAGCAGGATAATGATGGCCCTCTTAGGAGGGCTTTATTTTTTTGCACTAAAAAAGGTCCCATGTACTGGGACCTGGAGGAACATTAAAACATCAGAACTCCCATTAGAAAAAAGGTGTTAATTAATATCTATGGTGAACTTTAACTTCAACTTTTAAATGCCTCTTACCTTTAGAAGAATGTTTTTTAGTTCTTTTTCTTCTGTGAGAAGCTTTCTTAGTATGATGTTTAACAGTTGAACATCTTCTAGTTCTTCTTCTAGCCATATTAACACCTCCTTTCTATACTAAGGAGTATAAATAAATTATATCATTAAATTACTATTATATTTAGCACACTTTCAGCACATTTATTAGCATAACATTTAGTATATAAAATGACACAATTATAACACAACGTAACACAACATTTAGAAAAAAATAAGATATACACAAAGTTGAAAATCTATTTTAAAGTGTGATTATTACTTGCTTTAAGTATTTAAAAAAATATAAATAAATATGAAAAAATAATAGACCGCAGAATTGGACA
>NZ_LN879459.1 GCF_001403635.1 Clostridium massiliamazoniense | reverse complement strand
ATTATAAAGAAACAGGATTAATTGGTGATTCTATTGAAAATGAAAGTATACCAACTTTAGAAAATTATCATATTGATTATGTAACAGTTAATGGAGTAAAGACTGATATTAATCAGTTACCTAAATATTATTTAGGTAACAATATGAATATTGTTTATCATTTAAAAGAATTAAAAGATAAACAAGCTAACAATACAGTAAATAGTCTAAAGTCAAACTCAGAAAATATATACTGGGATTATAGTAGTCTTGTTATAAATGGAAATATTAACTTAGATAATGAAGTGTTAAGTAAAGATACTCCAAAAGAAATAATTATAAAAGATTTCAAAGGAAATATAGTAACAAGTAGCAATACTGTAGCTGTAAACTGGTATTCAACAAATAAAAATAATTATTCAGGATACCAAGGTATATTTACAAAAGAACAATTATCTAAATTAAATCCTAATGAAATATATAGTATTTATATTGAAGTTGATGGAAAAGAAGTACCTATTGTTAATAATATAAAACTATCTAATAAAGAATATAGAGTAAGTAATGAAAATGGTGATTTAACTATAGAGAGAAATATTGAAAAAACATTAAATGTAGGAACTTATGAAACAGGATACTTCACTGATTTTGGTTATGTTCTTAATGGAAATATAAATTTAGATAATGATATATTTAGCAAAGTAAATACAAGAAAATTAGTAGTAAAAGATGCAAGTGGAAATATTGTAGATAAAGTAAATTGTGTATCAATGAATTGGTATTCAGAAAATAAAGATAATTATTCAGGATTTCAAGGAATAATTACTAATTCAGTATTAAGTAAGTTAAAGGCAGGAGAAGAGTATACTTTTGAAATAGAAGTAAATTACAAAGGTCATATTTATAATTTACCAATAGAAAATACTAAAAATTTTATTTTAAATACATCGATGGATTATAATATAGGGGTAAATGCTGAGGATAATATAGTAATAAGCAAGAAGAATAGACAAGTTTCAAGTATTGATTCTATTCAAGGAGTTTTTAAGGATGGATATTGGCTACCTTATGGATATGTAATGAACTTAGAAGTTAATACAGGAAAAGATATACCAAAGGGAACAAAAATGGAACTTATAAGTAAAAATAAAGAAGGAAAAGTTCTTTCCGTAACACCAGGAGTAAATGTAAATTGGTATTCAAATAACAAGGAAAATTATAATGGATTCCAAGCAATAATAACACCAGAGCAATTAATCAATGAAACAGGAACAAATAAATTATATGTAAGGGTTATTTTAGATGGAAAGGTATATGAAGCACCTGTTAGTGGAAATGTTAATGTAGCTATAGGTGATTTAAATTATGGATTTAAAACAATAAATAATCAA
>NZ_LN879458.1 GCF_001403635.1 Clostridium massiliamazoniense | reverse complement strand
AACTTGTGATGGAAATATCTCCAAAAGAAATACAGGGAACATATGAAGCAATTAAAAATGCTAATGGTAAAGTAGGAGTTTTAGGGTTAGGACTTGGATATTATGTTCAAGAAATATCAAAAAAAGATACTGTTAATGAAATTATAGTTTATGAGCAAAGTAAAGAGCTTATAGATTTGTATTTAAGTAATTTTGGAGAAAGTAAAAAAGTGAAATTTATTTTAGGGGATGGATTTAAAGCAAAGGGAGAAAAATTTGATTTCTTTTTTGTTGATATTTATGGATATAAAATTACTAATGCTATTGTAGATGATTATCAAAAGTTAAATGAGATACATGAAATATATGATTATAGTTTCTTTGGAGTTGAGCATCTTATGTTAAGTTCTACTATGGAAAAAATAATGTATATTTATATACCAGATATATGGTTAGATTTTAGTAAAGATTTGTTTGATAAATTTAATAGAAGTGGGAAGATAAATTATTTTAAAAAGTTAGATGATAAATTAGTAGATGATATATTTAGTAAATTTGAAAGAATTTTAAATACCTAGATATTAAGTACAAAATGGTTATTTAAGATTAATATTTTTGCATTTAGTAAGTTTTATAATGTTTTATTTAAATATTATAATTTAAGTAAAAAAGTATTTTAAAAGTAGGAAAAGTCTATTTTAAGATACTTTTTTTATTTCGTAAAAAAAATGGCATATTATTTATAATTTATTAACAAAATTAATAATTAAAAAGTTTTTTAAAAAAATGTTAAATATATATAGACATGATTAAGAAATTTATGGTATTTATATTTATACACAACATTATGGAGAGAAAGGAAGCACAAATGAATAATAAAAAAATATTATCAATAATTACATTAGCAGGTGTAGTAAGCATGACAACACAATCTATAACTGCTAACATTCCTCAAAGCAATAATAGAATTTTATTGACAAATAAAAATCTAAATATTAATAATGCAAGTAGTATTAAGGATAATGTTATAACTATAAATGACCCTTGGGATTATAGTATTGGAACATTAAAATTTAATCCAGAAACATCTAAAATAGAGTTTATTAACGGAGGTCAGTTTACTAATCCATATGTATCTAAAAATACAGAAGTTTTTTCTATAGCTTTATATAAGAGTAATGGACAATTAATAAAAAGTGTACAAATGAATGGAGATAATTATTCTGCTGGTCAGGAATTATGTAATGCCTTTAATGATTTAAGTTATTCTTATGGTGATATTTTAGAAATAGATTATAAGCAATCAAGTAAAATAAGTATATCTAATTTTAATGGACAGAAGAATTATGAGGTAAATAAACCTATATCAATGGAGATAACAAAAGGAGGTTTAAAAGAGCTTTCTAACAATTTAACTGTAAATCCTATATATTATGATTTAGGAAGCAATAAGGTAAATGTTTCAGGTAAAACAATACCGAATACTACAGTAAATATATGGATTGATGGAAAGGACTATACTACTACTTCAAATTCAACTGGTGAATATAATTTAAATATAGAAGCCAATAAGGCTATAACAGAATCAACTCAAATTAGAGTGTTTGTAGTAGGAGAAGAAAGTAAAGTTTTAAATCCTATGTTAAATCCAAAAAATTATAAATTAAATTATACTTCTATATCATTAAATGGATATTGGGGAGGGAATCCATATTTAGTATCAAAAATTGGATTTAATCAATATACAAAGAAGTTAAATGTTGAAAATAAAGGGTATGATTACTTTTCATGGAGTTCAAATAGTCCAGCATATACAATAACTTTATTAAATAAAAATGGTGAAGTAATAAAATCAGAGTCATATAATGGTTCAGGATGTAGTCAAGATGTATATAATGATTTTAATGGATTAAGTTTTGAATATGGAGATTCTATAAAGATAACATCATATGGACTTGATATGTCTTTAAATAATCCAAACGGAAAAGTAGATAATATGCCTGGAAACTCTACTAGAACAGTGGAGTATGAAATAACACAAGAAGGATTAAAAGAAACAGCTAATAATTTAACTGTAAATCCTATATATTTTGAGTTAGGTAGTAATAAGATAGATGTATCAGGTAAAACAATACCTAATTCAATGGTAAATATATGGGTTGATGGTAAAGATTATACTACTACCTCAAATTCACAAGGTGAATACAATTTAAATATAGAAGCTGAGAAGGATATTACGTCATCAACTAAAGTTTCAGTGTTTGTTAAAGGAGAACAAGAAAAGGTTTTAACTGCTACAGTAGATCCTAATATATATAAAATTGTTAAAAATAATATAACCTTAATGGGAAATTGGTATGGAGGTACATATAAAGCTGCAAACATATCATTTAATCCAGAGAGTATGAAATTAAATGTAACTGGAAGTATGGGAGATTATTTTGCTAGTGGTTCAGGAAAAGCCTTTGAAATATCATTATATTCAAAGGATGGTTATCTAATAAAAGCAGAGACCTATGATAATAATAATCAAACACGAAATTTATATAATGATTTCAATAATTTAGGATTTAGTTATGGGGATATTATTAAAGTTAGTTCTTTAGGATCAGGGCAAGTAAAAGTAAGTAATTATGATGGAGAAAATAGTTACTTAGTAAATAAGTCTGTTCAAATGACAATAACTCAAAATGGATTAGAGCCATGTAATTTACCTGAAGTTAATGTAAATCCATTCGATGTTTTAGGAAATGGAAAAGTAACATCAGGAACTCTTACAGGAACAATTAAAAATCCTAATCAAGTAATAAACGTAATAGTAAATGGAAAAACAATTACAACAAAAAGTGATAGCAAAGGGAATTTTAAAGTTAATATTTCAGATTCAAATGGATTTACAGCATCAACAAATATAGTTGTAGAAACAGAAGGGGAAGTAGCTAAAATCATTAATCCTACAGTAGATTCAAAACTAGGTATATTAAATTCCAATATAACAATATCTGATAAGGATCAAGATGGAACTTTTGGGCAAATGATTACTTTTAATCCTGTTAATATGACTATTAGTAACAGAGGAAGTAATTTCGCTGCACAACTTATAAGTGGTAAAACAGGACAAATATTAGCAAGTTGCAGTACAAGTAACTTTAATGTATTTGCTTCAAAAAATAATTTAAATGGAGCTCATTTTGAGTACGGAGATATTATTGCAGTTTATGAGCCACAAGAAACTGAACTATCTATGGGAGAATTATTACTTGATAGTGGAAAAAGTAAAATTGATTGTACAAATAAATTTAAATGTTTTAAAATAACTCCAAATGGATTAGTTCCAGTAACTAATGAGAATTTAACTACTTCACAAATCCTATATAAAGGTATTAATAATATGACTTTAACAGGTAAAACATTACCTAATACAAATGTAACTATAACTTATGGAAATGTATCTAAAGTAGTTAAGTCAAATGGTAATGGTGAGTTTTCATTGGAGATTCCTGTAAGCGAAGCACCTATAGGTAGTGAAGTTAGAATTTTTGTTAATAATGATAATAATGAAATATTAACAGTACAATATGATACTAAGGTAATTAATATAAATTCTAATAGAATAGAAGTCATAAATAATACAAATGTTCCTATTTTTAATGTAACTTTTGATGCTGTAGGTAATAAATTGAAAGCAATAGAATACCCATTAGCTAAACAATATACAGGAGCATTTTATGGTGATTCTTTAAGTATAAAACTTATAAACCCTAAAAATGGAGATGTTATATATTCATTTAATGGAGATAAGTTAAATGATATTAATAGTTTTATATCAGAAATAAATAATAAAAGCTATAATCTAGGGGATGTAATTGAAGTTTCATATAATCCAAGCTTTGTTAAGGCTAATGTATATGATGGTAAGACAAGTATAGGTAATACTACTGGTAAGCAAGAATATTTTGAAATAACGAATAAAGGGTTAATAAATTTAAATGATAAGTTTATTAATATAAAACCATTAGATATTTTAAGCTCTAATAAGGTAATATCTACCAATATAGAAGGACAAGCGAAACCAAATACATCTGTAGAGGTTTCTGTTAATGGAAACATATTTAAAGGAATGACTAATGCTGATGGTGACTTTAATATTCCTATAACTGATAATAATGGATTTACAAGTAATACAAAGATAGTTGTATCATCAGCAGGGTATATACCAACAACTGTTAATCCATCTGTAGAATCAAATATTCAATTAATGAATAGTTATATAAACTTTTATGATAATCAAGGATGGCAAGGAGAATTATCATCAAGTATAACATTTGACCCAGAAACTATGAAATTTGTTGTAAATAATTATACTAATAGTTTTGGTAACGGAAATTCTAATTACTTTGATTTAGATT
Source organism: Clostridium massiliamazoniense (assembly GCF_001403635.1). Lineage (GTDB taxonomy): Bacteria > Bacillota > Clostridia > Clostridiales > Clostridiaceae > Sarcina > Sarcina massiliamazoniense. The sequence continues at coordinate 2,672 of NZ_LN879458.1, read as the reverse complement.
TATATAATGATAATGGAAAAAAATTATTAGATGCTTCAATTAATAATGGTTCAACAAGTCAATTAACAGAAGCTTTAAATGGTAAATCATTTAATTATGGGGATATAATAGGTTTGAGCTATAATAATACAGTTTCTAAACCGGTTGTTTTAAATGGAAATCAAGTATTAGGAAATATAAGTGGAAAAGTAGAATACTTTAAAATAACTAAAGAAGGATTAATTCCTGTTAATTTTGGGCAAAAAGCTTATACAACTAATGTTTCATGGGAGAATAATAATTTAATCATAGATAGTAATTTATCAGATGGGCAAAGTGAAAGTGTATTAAATGCTGATAAAAAATTAGTTATTTTAAACTCAAATAATCAAGTTGTGGAGTCAGTAAATACAAGTACTTTAAATAATAACTCTTCAAGTATACAGGGTATAATACCAGAAGAGAGTTTAAGTAAGTTAAATAAAGGTGAAACTTATACTTTTGCTTTAGATATAGATAATAGCTTATTCCCAATACAAGTATCATCAAATACTTCAAGTAATTCAAAATATGTATTGGAAGCAAATTCAGATAATACTCTTTCAATTATTACGGCTACAGATCCAATAATTACTATAAACAATGCTAATGATATAGCAAGTTATATGAATACATTAACTTCTGATATAAACACAGCAATGAATCAAAACATTAATATTACCAATGTTTCAAGCAATAGTAAGCTAGATTATAAAATTGTTACAAGTGCTTTTATATCAAGAATAGGGGCAAAGAACTTAGAGAATTTCTTTAATAAGAGCCAAGCTAATAAAGATTTTATAAATTGGGTGTTAAATAATGAAACTGCTATGAAAGAATATTTAGATGCAACAAGTCCTTTAGGAATAAATATGAATGGACTTCAAATTTGGTCTGATATATGGAACAAATATACTAATTCAAGAGCAGGATTTAATTTAAAATTAGCAATAGCTACAGCTGTAAGTAATGCAAAACCTATAAATGCTTGGCCAGGTAAAGGTACTGTAGGAAATCCTGTTGAAAGATACAATATATTTGAAACTTTAAATGCAGAAGGTGGAATGCTTCCTATTTTTAAAACTTTAGATGTTAGACATATAATGTATGTTGTTAATACACATATACCAAATTCTGAAATATTAGAGATGAGAGCTATAATAATGCAAAACCATAATGCTTTTATAAATGCTGGTGGTAATGGATTAAATAATATAGCTTATACAATACAATATAATGAAATAAATCCCCATACAGGAGCGAGTGTATTTGGACCAGATTTTTATGGACCAGATCCAAATATTTTAGATGTTTGGTATGATGGCGGAGTTTGTGGATCTACATCTTATATAGGTTCATCAGCATGTCAAGTTTTTGGTATTCCAGCTCAACCAGTTGGACAACCAGGACATTGTGCATTTATATTCTATAATGATCAGCATAAGTGGACTATAGGAAATAATATTTTTGGATGGTCACAAAGTCAAGGGGCAGATATTAGTGGATGGTCTAATGGAATAGCTACTAATGGAAATGTAACTAATTATGATTTATTATATGAAAATATTAATCCAGCTACATTAAAGAAATCTAATGAGTATTTATGGCTTGCAAGTTCAGAGTCATCATATCAAGATAAAATGAATGCCATAAATGAAGCTTTAAGAATAGAACCTTTAAATGTAAGAGCATGGCTTGATAAAATTGCTTTAATGAAAACAAATCATAATCTTACAGTACAGGATTATATTAATCTGAGTGATCAAATTATAAGTGCACTTAAAGATTATCCAATGCCTATGGTTGATGTATTATTACAAATAAAAAATATAATTTTAGAAAATGGAACTCAACAGGATTATAAGAATTATATTAAGGCTATTGATAATGCTTTAAATTCAGTAACAAATGTTAATCAAAAGCCGACAGCCAAAGAGATGATACAATCAATGCCAAAGAACGGGTTAGCAGATGGAGAAACTCCTTTAGGAAACTCTAAAATTATTATTAATAATACTTGGAGTCAAGCTCTTGGAACAATAGGATTTGATCCTGTTAATATGAAAATGACTGTTAATAAAGGGTGGTCACTAGTTAACTGGTATTTAAATGGTGAAGCATTTAGTGTAGGATTATATAATAAAGACAATCAATTAATTAAAAATGTAGTTGTAAGTGCAAAAGGTGGAGGCCCAGGTACAAATGATCCAGTTTATCCTGAAAATGATTTATATAATGCATTTAACAATTTAGGATTTAAATATGGAGATAAAATATATATAGATTATAAGACAAGTTCTAGAATAAGTGCTTCTCAAGTATATAAAGATGGAGCTTTAGAAAAATCATATGATGTAAATAAACCTAGTGTATTTGAATTGACTCCAAGAGGTCTTGTATATTTAGGAGATAACCTTCAAAATTCTTCAGAAAAGGCTACTCTTAATGTAAGTACAGTTTATCCTGATGGAAAAACTGTTACAGGAGATAAATATAATTATAAAGAAACAGGATTAATTGGTGATTCTATTGAAAATGAAAGTATACCAACTTTAGAAAATTATCATATTGATTATGTAACAGTTAATGGAGTAAAGACTGATATTAATCAGTTACCTAAATATTATTTAGGTAACAATATGAATATTGTTTAT